>JAQTQX010000019.1 GCA_028712075.1 Desulfuromonadaceae bacterium | reverse complement strand
AGTAAACACAAAACCAAGAAGCCACTGTGTGGACAGGCACGGGAAGGCTTCTCTTGAAAAGAAATAATCACTTTCGGGTGCGTTTCATTTTAACATCCCGGTCTTTCATGAAACTATTGACACTATCCGGATAGATTACATTATGACTCTATCAACTAACGTGCCAGAGCTGGTCTGTGAAAGCTGAGAGCGTAACAATCTGATTGCGCGGGAGAAAATGAATTGGGATGCTACAGCGTAAAGAGAATATCGGCAAAAAAAGCTGTCATAATTGGCAATACTGTCGTATATGACGGAATGAGCCAGACATCCGAGATGATGAGCAGCATATACCGGCACTGGTGTTGGAATAGCAGATTATCGCTTTTGGACCAGGGGAGGATACGAAACATATAGTCAGCAACAAAAAAATGGGTCAGCATAACGCTAACCCATTGAATTTATTGGTGGAGGTGAACGGGATCGAACCGATGACCTCTTGGCTGCCAGCCAAGCGCTCTCCCAGCTGAGCTACACCCCCACAAAGTGAGTTGCCTGTGTAGCAAACTCGATACGACGTGTCAATGTTTTTCTGATATAGAATCTATTGGTGCAGATACCGCAAACTCCTCTGTACGGAGTCAATGATCCATGGTATTTTCCCCTGTAATTTGTTGTTTCCGGTTGGTTTTGCAACGTTCCGTTGATACGAAAGACTCTGATAATGCTCGTAAAACTCGTTTCAATACACCCCTATCGCTCCTCGCAATCAATTCCGCTGGCTACCGCGTTTTTGAAGTCATATGCACAAGAGAACTGTTCTGTTGCAATCGATCTTATTGATTTTTTTGTCCATGAAAAGGCAGCCGCATGTGCTGAGAAACTTGTCGAACCACTTCCTGACGCACTCGGTTTTTCAATTTATCTCTGGAATCGGGAGCTTTGTTGCGACATTGCGGCAAAGATCAGACAAACGTACCCCTCAATAAAATTATTGTGCGGGGGACCCGAAGTTACGGCAGATGCTGGAGCTTTTGCACGCATGAAACTCTTTGATTTCATATTTATTGGCGAAGGCGAAGTGCCGTTTTTATCATTCTGTCAAGCTTTGACAGAGGGGGGTGAGTATTCTGCAATTCCCGGCATTATGCTCCCCGGCTCTGCCGTTTCATCCCCTTCCCCACCTCTTGCAGAACTTGACATAATCCCGTCACCATATTTGACCGGTATTATTGATACGCCCGCAAATCCGGCCGTGTTATGGCAATTGTCACGCGGATGCAGCTTTACGTGTGATTTTTGTTTTGATGCCCGTGGAGTTGATGGCGTTCGGTTATTTTCGTTGGAAAGAGTTGAAGCTGAGCTGAAGCATTTTAGCCATGCACATGTTGCCCAGATATTCGTACTTGATTCAACATTTAACCGGGACAGAAAACGAGCAAAATCTATCCTGAAGATAATTAAAAAACACGCGCCGAATATTCATTTCCACTTTGAAGTTCGCAGTGAATTTTTTGACCGTGAGATGGCAGATCTTTTCTCACAGATACCATGTTCACTGCAAATTGGTCTGCAAAGTGCCGATCAGAAAGTTTTGAAACTTGTCGGCAGATCATTTAATTCATCTGACTTCTCTGAGAAAGTCGGATTGCTCAATGAAAGTGGTGCCGTTTTCGGTTTTGATCTGATCTATGGGCTGCCGGGTGACACTCTGAATGGTTTCCAGAAGAGCCTTGACTATGCTCTGTCGCTGTATCCGAACCATCTTGATATTTTCCCGCTTGCCGTTTTGCCAGGCACCCGACTTGCAGCTCGCGGAGATTCTCTCGCCATTCACTGGAACAGACACGCCCCTTACCTACTGGATTATTCCGTTACATTCAGCGTCGCAGACATGTCAACAGCCGCCAACATTGCTGCTGCATGTGACATTTTTTATACCAGAGGGAAGGCCGTTGCCTGGTTCAACGCTATTATTACCGTTCTTGGCAGGAAACCGTCCGAAGTGCTGCAACTTTTCAGTGAGTGGCTGATTGCCCGCCATGGAGGCACGGCAGAAGAAACTGACTTTAACGATGATGATATCTGGAATCTGCAGCGGCTGTTCATTACGCATCTTTTCAGCGGCGGTAAGATGGCGCGATATCTGCCGCTGGTATCAGATATTGTGAGCTACCACCGACACTATGCTGAAGTGCTGCTCGCAGCTCATCCCGATTCAACTGGTGACACGCTGAACTCCGGGCGCTACAAGGTCGCCGCTTCCACCAGAATAGTTCATTTTACCTACGATATTGACGAGTTGCTTGAATGCGGCGAACCGAACATTGCCTGGATGTATAAACACCTCGCGCCTACAGGATCACATGCGGCACTCTACCTCAACAACGGAACGATATGTACCGAAACCTTTGATGCACCCTATGTACAGTTGATTGAGCAGATTCGTGATTACGGCGATCAGCATCTTGCTGTTACCAGTGTACTGACTAAAAATGAGCGTGATGATTTTCTTGCATTTGCCCTTCAGGAGGGAATAATTGAGGAGACATAACGTAGCAGATCATCAACAACAGCCGCCACATAAGTGCTTTTGAAAAGTAGGTTGCATTTTGATAAATGATTTAGTATATATTATCTCCTTTAAGCATCTGATCACTACCCTGCAGCTATTTTGAAAGGCGTTTGTCCGACATGCACGATAAAATCAAGATTTTTTCCGGTAATTCGAATCCTGATCTTACCCAGAAAATATGTGAAAGCCTCGGCGTTCCACTCGGAGCGGCCAGGGTGCGCAGGTTCTCTGACGGTGAGGTGTTGGTGGAAATCGGTGAAAACGTCCGTGGTCGCGATGTATATGTAGTTCAATCCACCTGTGCGCCAACCAATGATAATCTGATGGAATTGCTGGTAATTACTGATGCCCTGAAACGCGCGTCTGCTGCAACCATCACTGCCGTGATTCCCTATTACGGCTACGCGCGTCAGGATCGCAAGGCGGCGCCTCGCACGCCGATCACCGCCAAGCTCGTTGCAGATCTCATTACAACCGCTGGTGTTGACAGAGTTGTAACTATTGATCTCCATGCCGGGCAAATTCAAGGTTTTTTCAATATCCCGGTGGATAATCTGTTTGCAGCACCGGTCATTATAAACTACCTCAGGGACCGCTTCAGCGGTGAGCAGGTTGTCATGGTTTCTCCCGATGCCGGTGGTACCGAGAGAGCACGGGCATTTGCCAAACGACTGGAATATTCGCTTGCTGTAATCGACAAGCGCCGCACCGGCCCGAATGTCGCCGAAGTTATGCATCTGATTGGTGATGTCCGCGACAAGGTAGCCATCATCCTTGATGACATGATTGACACGGCCGGAACACTGACCCAGGCAGCAAAGGCCCTTAAGGAAAACGGCGCCAAAGCAATTTTTGCCTGCGCAACCCATGGCGTGTTGTCTGGCCCCGCCATTGAACGTATTAACTCATCTGATATCGAAGAGGTGGTTCTGACCGACACCATCCCAGGCAGAGGCAATGATTTATCCCCCAAGATACGGATGCTTTCAGTTGCCGATTTGCTCGCTGAAGCTATTCGGCGCATCCATGAAGATGAATCCGTAAGTTCGCTTTTTTTATAGCACCAATTACATTCTGGTTATGAATAGGACGGTATTGATCCGTCACTACACGTGGAGGAACCTATGCAACAGAAGCAAATGAATATTGAATTACGCACCAAAACCGGTACAAGCGTAAGCCGCAGACTGAGAAATGCTGAAATGGTACCGGGTGTTGTATATGGCAAAGGTGTTGATCCAATTCCGGTAACCGTTAAAATCCGCGACCTTCAGGATGCAATTTCCGGTGCTGGCGGCCAGAATAACCTGATCACCCTGATCGGCGGAGGCAGCCTCGATCAGAATATCGCCATTGTAGCAGACCTTCAGCGCGATCCAATCAAACGTACCTTCAAGCACGTTGACCTCCATCGTATTAACCCAAATGAAAAACTTCGTCTCACGGTCCCTGTTGTTCTTAAAGGCATTGCAATCGGGGTGAAAGAAGGCGGTTTACTCGATCTTGCTCACCATGAACTGCACATAGAATGTCTGCCAGGCAACATTCCTGACAGCATTGAAATCGATGTCACTGACCTGAAGATTGCCCACTCGATACATGTGGGCGAGATTAGCCTTCCAGCCGGTATAACCGTACTTGACCAGGCCAAAATCCCTGTTGTCAGTGTTCTTGGCAGAGCCAAGGAAGAAACAACTGAAGCAGAATAGTACATCGATTAGCATATATGAGCACCTATATTATTGCGGGGCTGGGCAATCCCGGCCCCACTTATCAATGGACCCGCCATAATGCGGGTTTTCTTTTTTTGGATCGTCTTGCACATCTGGAAAATATTTCCATTTCCAAGAAGTCGTTCTCCGCGCTTTCCGGGGAATTGAACTTTGCCGGTCATCGCCTCATACTGCTTAAGCCCCAAACATTCATGAATCTGTCAGGAAATTCCGTTATGCCTGCCCTTCAATTCTACAAGGCACCGCTCGCAAACCTGCTTGTCGTCCATGATGAGTTGGATCTCCCCTTCGGGATGATCCGTTTCAAGGTGGGTGGCGGACATGGCGGACACAATGGGCTCCGTTCGATTATCGAGAATCTGGGCAAAGGCGATTTCACCCGACTCCGCATCGGTATTGGAAAAGCTCCTCATGGCGACACAACCGGCCACGTTCTTGGGAAAATCCCGCCGGACCAGATGGAACTGCTGCCTCGTATCCTTGATGGAGGTTGGGAAATGCTCGAAATGATGCTGACAGAAGGTCTCCCAAAATCAATGAGTCTTTTTAATAACAAGAATTATCTGGAAGGATAGAATATGGGTTTTAACTGCGGAATTGTCGGTCTGCCAAATGTTGGCAAATCCACCATCTTTAATGCTCTCACATCTGCCGGGGCCGAGTCGGCAAACTACCCCTTCTGCACGATTGAGCCGAACGTCGGTATTGTTCAGGTTCCTGATCCACGCATGGAGCAGCTGTCAGCAATCGTTAACCCTCAAAAGATACAGCCGACAACAATTGAATTTGTCGATATCGCCGGACTGGTCAAGGGAGCAAGTCAGGGTGAAGGACTCGGCAACCAGTTTCTTGGGCACATCCGGAGCGTTGATGCGATAGTTCACGTGGTCCGCTGTTTTGACGACGATAACGTTGTCCATGTCAATGGCCGTGTTTCCCCTGCCGACGATATTGAAGTTATCAATACCGAACTTGCTCTTGCAGATCTGGATACCATTGAAAAAAAATTGCAGCGGGCCGAGAAAATGGCACGCAGCGGAGATAAAAAGGCCAAAGAGGAAGTCGATTTTTACCTGCGGGTGCGTGCTCTGCTCGAACAGGTCAAAAAGCTTCAAGGGGTGGCCCAGAATGAAGATGAAAGAATATGGATGCGCGACCTGCATCTGTTGACAGACAAGCCGGTGCTGTACGTTGCAAATGTTGCTGAGGATGACCTTGAGGGGCATCACCAGAACGTTGCACTGGTGAACGATATTGCCGCTGCCGAAGGCGCCGGTGTTGTTGTTATCTGCGGAAAACTGGAAGCGGAGATTGCCGAGCTTGACGGATCAGAGAAGAGTGACTTTCTCAATGACATGGGCCTCTCTGAAGCCGGACTTGATCGTCTTATCCGTAATGGTTATGCGCTGCTGGGGCTTATCACCTATTTTACCGCCGGTGTCAAGGAGGTGCGCGCCTGGACCATTGTCAATGGCACCAAAGCGCCACAGGCTGCCGGAGTGATCCACACCGACTTTGAAAAAGGGTTCATTCGCGCCGAAGTAATTGCGTATAATGATTATATTGCCTGTAACGGTGAAAGCGGCGCCAAGGAAAAAGGCCTAATGCGGCTGGAAGGCAAAGAGTATGTCGTCAAGGATGGCGATGTCATGCACTTCCGCTTTAATGTATAGCACTGGTGCTGTATCGCCTGAACAGCAGTGCATGGCGACAGGACCAAAGCAGTATGGTATTAACCGGTAAATTGTGGTATGGAAAGCGTGTCGGTAGATACGTCTTTTTGACAAGAACTCAGCCGACGTTACGCAACATTCATATAATCTTCTGGAGAAAACATTATGTTCAGTTCCCTCATAAAAAAGTTTATCGGCAGCAAGAACGAGCGCGAGCTTAAGAAAATGTGGCCCATCGTCGCGCAGATTAATGCCCTTGAAGCCTCCTTAGAGCAGCTTTCCGACGAACAACTGAAGCATAAAACCACTGAATTCAAGGAACGCCACGCAAAAGGAGAGTCTCTCGATGCATTGCTCCCCGAGGCTTTTGCCGTCTGTCGTGAAGCGGGCAAGCGTGTCCTTGGCATGCGCCATTTTGATGTCCAGCTGATCGGCGGCATGGTGCTTCATTCAGGAAAAATTGCTGAAATGAAAACAGGGGAAGGGAAAACATTGGTTGCCACCCTCCCCGCCTATCTGAATGCAATTTCCGGTAATGGGGTTCACGTTGTTACCGTTAACGATTACCTCGCAAAGCGTGACTCCGAATGGATGGGTCGGCTGTACAGCTTTCTTGGCCTGAGCGTCGGCATCATCGTTCACGGCGTTGAAGACGACCAGCGACGGGCCAATTATGCCGCAGACATTACCTACGGCACAAACAACGAATTCGGCTTCGATTATCTGCGCGACAACATGAAATTCGACCTGGCTGACTATGTTCAGCGCGGTTTTAATTACGCCATCGTTGACGAAGTTGACTCCATCCTGATCGACGAAGCCCGTACGCCGCTGATCATTTCAGGCCCCACGGAAGATTCCACCGACAAATACTATATTATCAATGCCATCATTCCGAAGCTCGAAAAGGGCGAAGTGCTCGAAGTTGAAGCGAATACTCTTTCCGGAAAGCGCAAACAGTATACCGGTGATTTTACCATTGACGAAAAAGCCAAGAGTGCGTCGTTAACCGAGCAGGGTGTTCTGAAAGTGGAGAAGCTCCTGAAAATTGACAACCTGTATGATCCCCGCAACATAGAAATTCTCCATCACGTCAATCAGGCGCTTCGTGCTCACGCCATGTACAAACTCGATGTCGACTATGTCGTTAAAGACGGCGAAGTCATGATTGTCGATGAGTTCACCGGCAGGCTCATGCCCGGCCGACGCTGGTCAGACGGCCTGCACCAGGCAATTGAGGCAAAAGAGGGGGTCAAAATTGAGAACGAGAACCAGACCCTGGCTACCATTACCTTTCAGAACTATTTCCGCATGTACGCCAAACTGTCCGGCATGACCGGCACTGCTGATACGGAAGCCGAGGAATTTCATAAGATTTACAAGCTTGAAGTGAGCGTTATCCCGACCAACAGGCCACTGCTCAGACCTGACTTTCCTGACGTCATTTACAAAACAGAAAAAGAAAAGTTCAAGGCGGTCATAGAAGACATCAAAACCCACTATACTGTTGGTCAGCCCTGTCTCGTCGGAACCATATCAATTGAGAAATCCGAGGTGTTATCTGAACTGCTGAAGCGTGAGGGGATACCGCACAGCGTCCTGAATGCCAAACAGCATGAGCGTGAGGCGGAAATCGTATCCCAGGCAGGACGCAAACACGCTATAATGATCGCCACCAACATGGCCGGACGGGGTACCGATATTGTACTGGGAGGCAATCCGGATGCACTTGCCAAACAGTGGCGACGCGCCAATCCCGATGCGACTGACGAACAGTATGAAGGCGTACTTGCCACCTATAAGGCCGAGTGCCTTGCCGAGCATGAAGAAGTGATCTCACTTGGTGGTCTCCATATTCTTGGTACGGAACGTCACGAATCACGCCGCATCGATAACCAGCTGCGTGGCCGCTCCGGTCGCCAGGGTGACCCCGGCTCATCAAAATTTTACCTGTCCCTGGAAGACGACCTGCTGCGCATTTTCGGATCAGAGCGGGTCTCCAAAATCATGGATCTGCTCAAAATTGAAGAGGGGGAGGCTATTACTCATAGCATGATCTCAAAATCAATTGAGAATGCTCAGAAAAAAGTGGAAGCGCACAACTTTGATATCCGTAAACATCTTATCGAATACGATGATGTCATGAACAAGCAGCGTGAGGTCATTTATACCCAGCGCCGTGAAATTCTTGGCGGGCAGGATATTCGTGGCAGTTTCCTGGAAATGCTTGACGAAACGATAGAGGATATCTCCTCGGCCTATGCCGTCGAGAAGGTTTCACCGTTTGAGTGGGATTGGCAGGGGATAAGTGACAGTGTCTTCAAATGCTTCAATCTGCATCTTGACCTGCCGCGGGAAATGATCGGACGTTTGACGCCGGTCAATTTCAGGGAGACTCTCAACGAGCAGGCACACGCACTGTTTGATGGTCGGGTTCAGGAGATGGGTGATGAATTAATGGACCATCTCATCAAGATTATGATGCTGCAGGCTATTGATACCCATTGGAAGGATCATCTGCTTAATATCGATCATCTCAAGGAAGGTATCGGACTGCGCGGCTATGGCCAGAAAGACCCGAAACAGGAGTACAAAAAAGAGGCGTATAATCTGTTCATGGAGATGATGATTCGCATCCGTGAAGAGGTTGTCGAGCGTATCTACTGGGTTCAGATCAATCAGGATGGCGAAGAAATCGAGGAGATGGAAGAGGAGATGCAGAGCAAGAAGCTGGTTTTTAACCTTGGCGGGAGCGAAGAGCACCATCAGGAGCCGGCTAAAAGCCAGAAAGTTGCCGGGCGCAATGACACCTGCCCCTGTGGTAGTGGTAAAAAATACAAAAAATGCTGCGGGAAGTAATGACGGCCGAACCCCTTTTGTACACTGCATTTTCTTGAAAGGGTACTCACATGGATATAAAGGGTTTTCTATTTTCAACTGCAGAGGCAGCGATCAAGAAAGCGGGACGTAAAGATCTGGGACTTATTTATTCCGAGGTTCCCGCTGCTGCTGCTGCCGTCTTTACTACCAGCAGCGTCAAAGCCGCCCCGGTGCTCCTGTCGCAGCAACATATTGCATGCGGTACTGTCCGGGCACTGATTGTCAACAGCGGCAACGCCAATGCCTGCACCGGTGATGCCGGCCTGAAGGTCGCTCATGAAACCTGTGATCTGGTTGCCGCAGCTCTGGGTATTGAAACAGCAACTGTGCAAGTCTGCTCAACAGGAGTTATTGGCGTGCAAATGCCGATGGAACGAATCAGAGCTGCCATTCCACCCCTGGTTGACGGCCTTACTTCCGGCACACTTGACGATATCGCCCAGGCGATCATGACCACCGATACCTTCCCCAAAATGGAGGCTGCCAGCGGCGCAGTCAGCGATATCAGGTACACCGTTGCCGGCATTGCCAAGGGAGCAGGCATGATCATGCCCAACATGGCCACCATGCTTTCCTTTATCATCACTGATGCTGCTGTTGAGCCAGGATTTCTGCAGCAGGCCTTCCGCAGTGCGGTTGACCGCTCATTCAATGCCATTACTGTCGATGGTGACATGTCAACCAACGACACCTGCCTGATCATGGCAAACGGCATGGCCGGAAACCAGTTGATCACCGATGGTTCCACAGCGGGAAACGCCTTTGCATGCATCCTCGATTCTGTGCTACTTTCACTGGCACAGCAGATTGTAAGAGATGGTGAAGGTGCGACAAAATTTGTCGAAATTCGCATCAACGGCGCAAAAAATGATGACGAAGCCAAACGGGCCGCAATGGCGATTGCCAATTCCAGCCTGGTCAAGACTGCCTTTTTTGGCCAAGATGCCAACTGGGGCCGGATCTTTGCTGCAGTCGGTTATTCCGGGGTGGAGGTTGATCAATCGCTGTTGTCGCTGCATTTTGATGGTGTCTGTATGGCCAAAAACGGTATATTCGCCGGAGAGGATGCTGAAACACGGGGAACTGAAGTTCTCAAACAGAAGGAATTCACTGTTTCGGTTGATCTGGGCATCGGCTCCGGCAGCGCAACAGTATACACATCAGATCTGACACACGAATATGTAAGCATTAACGCTGATTACCGTTCCTGAATCTTTTAAACATACCAATTCAACAGTTGCCTCCCTTTTTCAGTGGCTTTGTGCCACACCACTTGAGCCGAAGAGAAAACTTGTGTTTATTGCCCGCTTAATCGTCCTGACTGTACTGACTCTTTCTCTGGAACCCACCCTTTCACTTGCAGATGACCTGCTTGATATCGGCCGAGCGGCAACCATAGATGTTGTGCTGGAAAATGCCATCCGTCGCGGCCTTATTGCCGGTGGGGTCGTGGCAGTTGGTAATCATACCGGCCAGCTGTACGGAACAGCTCAAGGCAGACTGTACCCTGATGCAGCGGCTCCCGCTCTCACTGATCGGACACTTTTTGATACCGCCTCTCTCACAAAAGTGTTTGCCACTACTCCTGCAATCATGAAACTTCTTGAGCAGGGACGTGTCGGCCTTCTCGATCCCCTGACCCTCTGGTTCCCGGAATTTGAAGGGACCAACAGGGAGGAAACCACTATCCTCAATTTGCTTACCCACACGTCCGGCATTAATGATGTTGAAATCCCTCAGAATGATCCGCTGCAAAGCCTGCTTGAAAAGACCATCCTTCAGGACAGTTCGGCTACCATTGGAAATCACTTCCGATATGCAGACATTAACTTCATACTGTTGGGGGAACTACTCAAACGGGTAACACACACCCCTCTGAATACATTTTGTACTGAAGAGATATTTGCCCCGCTTGGTATGGCTGAAACCACATTCCTTCCCCAGGCTGATGTATCAACCATAGCACCCACAGCGGGTCAGGACAGCCTGATGAAAGCAGGAGTTGTTCAGGATATAAACGCACGGCGCCTCGGAGGAGTTGCCGGCCATGCCGGTCTATTCTGCAACGCCAGTGATTTGAACAGATTCGCGACGATGATTCTTAACCATGGAACATATAACGGGGTTCAGGTCTTTACAGAACGGGTTATAACTCAAATGACATCTCCCTATTTTTATCATAACGGCAAAATTGTCAGGGGACTTGGCTGGGATATCAGCTCTCCATTTTCATCGCCCCGGGGCAGCTATTTTTCCGATATGTCATTTGGTCATACCGGCTACAGCGGCTGCTCCATCTGGATTGACCCGGAACAGGACGTGTATGTAATTCTGTTGACTGTACGCCTTGATTACTCACATGTGCGGCAATTTAACAAATTACGAAGCGATATATCAACCCTGGCGGTCTCGATATTTTCAACGCCAAGAATCACTGACGAAATTGCCGGAGACACGAAAATACCCTGAAACGCTAATACCTTGACACCATATTACTCCTGTGTTAGTTGTTCGCTATATTTATTCTTGCGTATCCATTCAGCAAGGGAGGCATTGATGAGCATTAATGTGCTGGTCGCCGATGACAGTATTACCATCCAAAAGGTAATTGGCATTATTTTCGGGGGAGATGAATACACTCTGACCGTTGTTGATAACGGCAAGTCAGCTATCAGCAAGGCACATGAAATCAATCCCGATATTTTGCTGATTGATGCCCTGATGCCTGGAGTTTCCGGGTACGAAGTTGCTGAAGCGATTCGTGCAACTCCTCTTCTTGCGGCAACACCCCTCCTGCTCATGACCGGGTCATTCGAACCTTTTGACGAAGAACGAGCGAAAAAATGTGGTGCGGACGATTTTATTGCCAAGCCTTTTGAATCACAGCAGATAATTACCAAAGTTAGAGAGCTTCTGGAACTTGGCGCCAGGAGGGCCGCATCGGCACCGGTTGCAATGCCTGAACCTCAGTTTGAACAAAGTTCCGACATCGACATAGTACCTCAGCCGATGGATATTCCACCTGATTTTTCTGAGCAGGAAGCTGCCGTTGAGCAACCGAAAGAGCCTTCTGATATCTGGAGCGCCTTTACTCAAGAACCTGTCCAGCCTGTAGAATCGCCAACGCTTGAAGAGGTGGGCATTAAAGACGCTGCCACACAGCCGGCAGACGTTGAGCGCGACGTCTTTACCGTTGTATCTGAAGAAAATGATGTCGGGATTGTTCCGCCACCCACTTCTGACAGTGGCGGTGACACATATCCTCAGCAGACCGGCTCCCAGTGGATTCCAGTAGAGGAAACTACTTTCGATTTTTCTGCCGGAGCTACGACACAACCACCTGGAACTGAATTTTCCAGACAGGACGTTTCTCCTCCGGAGGCATCGTTTGGAGACGTTGTTTTTGCAGCCAACGATGAAGCTCCCGTTATATCGGCTCCTCCCGAACCAGATTTCAGCGTAGCCGTCCCATCGTTCGAGGCGCCTACACTGCCTGTCACGCCGTTTGCACCACTGGCCGACCCGGTACCCGATACCGCTGTTGCTTCTGAGAAGATGCTTCCTGTCGCAGCTGTTGCCACAGAGGTACCTGTGGCACTGACGGAAGAACAGCTTAAGACCGCCATCGCCGCTATGTCCCAGGAAGTGATCGAACGGATCGTCTGGGAAGTCGTTCCTGACCTGGCCGAAGCCATGATCCGCGAAGCAATCAGGCAGATCAAGGAAGGGGCCTGATCCCTTCCAGCTTGCATGACAACCGAAAGGGGATGGAAACATCCCCTTTTTTATTTACACTGGAGGTCAGTATATGATCAAAAAATCCATCGCTAAAGTAGTTGAGCACAAAGACCTTACAGAAGGTGAAATGATCGAGGTAATGAATCAGATCATGTCTGGTGAGTGTACTCCTGCGCAGATTGGAGCCTTCATCACCGCACTGCGCATGAAAGGTGAAACGATCGAAGAAATAACCGGCGCCGCCCGAGTCATGCGTGAACGGGCCACCCCGATTCGCGTTGGAAAAGGGGCACTTGACATTGACCGGGACGACATTAATATCGATCAGGAAACCATTCTGGATGTAGTCGGCACCGGTGGTGACGGCACCAACACCTTTAACATTTCCACAGTCGTCACATTCGTCGTTTCCGCCTGCGGAGTCAAGGTTGCAAAACATGGTAACCGCTCGGTCTCTTCACTATGCGGTAGTGCCGATGTTCTCGAAAAACTTGGCGTCAGCCTTGACGTCACCCCGGAAACGGTTGAACGCTGTATCTCTGAGATCGGCGTCGGCTTCCTGTTCGCCCCCGCCCTTCACGGAGCCATGAAGTACGCCATTGGACCACGCCGCGAGATCGGCATTCGTACAATTTTTAATATCCTAGGGCCACTCACCAACCCGGCCGCTGCCGATACTCAGGTGATGGGTGTCTACCGCGCCGACCTGGTGGAAAAGCTGGCCGGCGTTCTCTGCAGACTGGGCTGCCGTCACGGTTTCGTCGTACACGGCATGGACGGTATGGACGAAATAACTACTACAAGTGAGACTCTGGTTGCCACAGTCACCCCCGCCGGCGTAACCATAACCACTATCACTCCGGAGCAGTTTGGCTTGAACCGCTGTACCATTGATGCCCTGAAAGGCGGCGATGCCGGCGCCAACGCCACTATCGCGCGTCGCGTGCTCTCCGGTGAGACAGGCCCACGCCGGGATATCGTTCTTTTGAACGCCGGTTACGCCTTGACTGCCGCCGGGAAAGTTGCGACCCCGACTGAAGGGATGTCAGCAGCTGCCGAAGCCATTGATTCCGGAAGAGCGCTGCAGCAGTTGGAAAAATTGGTCTCCATGACGAATATGCGATGACCAGAGAGGATGCACCAGAGATATGTCAACGAACACCCCGGACATTCTGAAAAACATCATCACCCATAAAAGGCAGGAAATAGCCGCTGCCAGGATCGTCACACCGCTGAACGATCTCAAATCACGCATCAGCGACCTCGAAGATCTGCCTCGCGGTTTCGAGCATCGTCTGCGTGAGGCGACTGCCTCAGAATGGACTGCCATCATCGCAGAAGTAAAAAAAGGCTCTCCGAGTAAAGGCATCATCCGCCCCGATTTCGATCCGCTGGAGATTTCCGAAATCTATCAGAACAATGGCGCAACCTGCCTGTCAGTGCTGACCGATGAGCATTTTTTTATGGGGCATCTCCGCTTCCTGACTCTGATTCGTGAGGCGGTTTCACTGCCGCTGCTGCGCAAGGATTTTATCATTGATCCTTACCAGATATTCGAGGCACGGGCGTCCGGCGCCGATGCCCTCCTCTTGATCGCCGCCTGCCTTGATCTGGCACAGCTACGTGACTTTTACGCCATCGCAAAAGAAATTAAACTGGACGTGCTCCTTGAAGTCCATGATGAAGAGGAAATGACATTGGCACTACAAACTGACTGCACTCTGATTGGTGTCAACAACCGCAATTTGAAAACCTTTTCTATAGATCTTTCTACGACAGGGCGGCTGGCAAAAATGATGCCGCATGACCGCTTTCTTGTCACAGAGAGCGGCATAAACAGCCGCGCAGATATTGTATCGCTGCAATCCGATGGTGCAGGTGCATTCCTCATCGGTGAAGCAATGATGCGGGAGGACGATATCGGAGCAAAGCTTCAGGAACTGTTGAACGACTGAAACGAAGGAGGACGGAACGCTATGCGCAAGAAGCAGGGAATCGGACTGGCGATAATTGCCTTTGCGATCTACATTATCGGCGGAATAGGAACCTTTGGCGGTCTTGCCTTGATTCTCCTCATGAAAAACAAGGACCTGTGGGGCTTGGGCGAAGGGCGGTCACTCGGCTATCTGTTCCTCTGCGTGGGTCTCTGTCTCTCCATCATGGGTGTATTATTGATGAGATTGTTCAGAAACCGTGGATTGAAATAATCGAACCGTCAGCCCCTAAAACCCTTTCTCCTTCAACAACGCGAAAGACTGTAGCAACTCGACAGCCCGCCTCAATTGAAAATCTTTTTGCACATCTGTCTCTGTGCCGGCACCGCCATGAGGCGACTCTTTTTTCCGGGGTTGCGATACCTCATCCTTGCCGTCGGAGGCAAGACTCCTCTCAAGGTCCTTTTCCCTGAATTCTGCCCCTTTTTCTTTGGGGACCAGAGGGATTATTGCGGGAACATCCACATCTGGAACAATGCCTTTCGCCTGAATCGAACGCCCACTCGGAGTGTAATAACGTGCGGTTGTCAATTTCAGCGCAGCATTGCCCTTCATGGGAAAAATAGTCTGCACGGAACCTTTGCCAAAACTCCGGGTACCGAGAACAATAGCCCGCTTGTGGTCCTGCATAGCGCCGGCGACAATTTCCGAAGCGCTGGCACTGCCACCGTTGATGAGTACTATTATTGGATAATGCGGTTCTTTGGTTCCCAACGTTGCGTTGTAGACATGGTTTGCTCCAGGAGTTCGCCCTTTGGTACTGACGATAGTGGTATTGTTGATATCATCACCGATAAAGCAGTTGACCACTTCAACACAGGAACTGATCAAGCCCCCGGGATTATAGCGCAGATCAAGAATCAAACCTTTCAGAGATCCGCCAGATTTTGCGTGCAGTTCCTGTAACGCCTCTTTAAACTCGCTGCCGGTTCGTTCCTGAAACTGGGAGATTCGAATAAATCCATACCCTGATTCAAGCAGCTTGGCTTTCAGACTTTTTATCTTGATTATGTCTCGAACCAGGTTAAACGTGAGCGGTTTGGCGTGTTCTGCACGAGCAATGGTCAACGTCACCGGTGTCCCCTTCTGACCACGCATCCTTTTCACCGCTGCGGTGATGTTCATGCCGTTTGTAGTTACCCCGTCTATTTTAGCAATAAGGTCATTTGCTTCAATACCTGCCCTGAAGGCCGGAGTATCATCAATCGGCGCAATAACAGTCAGTTTGCCCTCTTTGGTACCGAGTTCAATGCCAACACCGCCGAACTGTCCTGACATCTGCACTTCCATTTCGTGATACGGTTCAGGCGGCAGGTACGCACTGTGCGGATCAAGCGTTGCGAGCATACCGTCAACCATTTTTAATTTCAGCTTGGCAGCATCGGGCACTTCCACATACCGTTTGGTAATAGCCGTGTATGCTTCGTGCAATAACGCCAAAGCGCCTTTATCAGAAACCGGGCGACCGGTATGACCACGGCCATACCAAATAATTGCCACGCAAGCAGCGATCAGCACGCCAACCACAAGAGACCAAAATATTGAAAATTTATTTGTAATACGGGGCATTACGCGTTATCTCCGGACATCAATTCCATAACTTTTAATCTTACGGTGCAGATTGCTCCGTTCCAGCTCAATGAGTTCAGCCGTTCGGGAAATATTCCAGTCATTTTCCTCAAGTTTATGAATAATGAACTCCCGCTCGAAATCCTCACGGGCATCCCGCAGTACCGTACGTGCCAGGGCACCATTTAGCGCAGAAGACGACGTTTTTCCGGGTGCCGGCTCCCCCGACAGGTTCGGAATGTCGTGTGCTGAAATAACGCGCCCGTCCGCAACAATCAGTAATCGCTCCACCATATTTTTCAATTCACGCAGGTTGCCTGGCCATGAATACTGCAGCAGTTTTTCGACAGCCTCAGGCAGAAAAGCTTTTGCCTCGCCCCCCTCCCGGCGGAAAAATTGCGCAACAAAATGCTGAACCAACATGCCGAGATCATCGAGACGTTCACGCAGTGCCGTGGCCTGAAAAGAAATTGTCGACAATTGATAATAGAGATCAGAGCTGAAAGCACCATTAACAATATCGCGATCAAGGGGGCGGGATGTCGCCGCTATGATTCTGACATCAACGGAATGAGGACGCAGCCCCCCCGATCGCTCAAAACGGCGTTCCTGAATAACGTGCAGAAGTTTCATCTGGGTTGAGAGCGGCAGATCGCCAATTTCATCAAGAAACAGCGTGCCGCCGTCAGCTTGGTCGATCCGTCCTTTCTTGTGAGAGGTCGCCCCGGCAAAAGCCCCTTTTTCATGCCCGAACAGTTCACTGTCAATCAGTTCCTCTGGAAGTGATGAACAGTGAACCGCAACGAAAGGACGCTCCCGTCGCGGACTGTGACAGTGAAGGGAGCAGGCGATCAAATTTTTTCCAGAGCCCTTTTCACCGCTTATCAGAACCGGCGACGATGAGGGCGCGACACGACGGATTTGTTCGCGAATGGCAACAATGACTGCCGATTCTCCGACAAGTTCGGAATCCGCAGAGACAGAGCGCTTAAGTTCGGCATTTTCTACTTTCAATTCATGCAAGTGAAGAGCGTTGGCGACACTGATCAATACCTTTTCAAGTGAAAGCGGTTTTTCAATAAAATCAAACGCGCCAAGTTTGGTGGCACGGACCGCTGTTTCGATCGTCCCATGACCGGAAATCATAATGACTGTCACCTGAGGCAGCTTTTTTTTGAGCTGTTCAAGGGTTTCCAGACCGTCCATGCCCGGCATCCAGATATCAAGCAGAATCAGATCAGGAACTTCCTGCATGGCGCATTCAATCCCTTCTGCCCCGCTTTCGGCGCGCAGAACCTGGTAGCCTTCATCTTCAAGAATGCCGGTTAATGCGGTCCTGATATCCGTTTCATCATCGACAACCAAAATTGAATAATCCATAGCAACTCCTCACATAAAACCTGAATCTTATCCGACCGGCAGCTCAATGACAAAAACTGCACCGTGCGGGACGTTGTCGCGAATCCTGACAAATCCGCCATGATCTGTAATAACGCTGCTGACAATAGCCAGACCGAGACCGGTACCACTTTTCTTTGTAGAAAAATACGGTTCAAACAGGCGCGGTTTATCCTCGGGAGGTATTCCGGGCCCATCATCAGCAATGCTGATAACCGCCATTTTCAACCCGTCATCAAAATATGTCTTTACGACAACACTTCCCTGCTCCCCCATGGCCGCTACAGCATTTTCCAGAATGTTGATAAAAACCCGCCTGATTTGATCGCGATCAATTGATAGCAGCGGCAGACGCGCATCAAGGACAACATCGAATCGCACCCCTCGATGAGCCTCCTGGTACAGGGTCAACGATTCACGAATCAACCCGTTCAGATCATTCGGCTCAGGTTGAATAGCGGGCATACGGGCAAAATTGGAAAATTCGTTTACCAGGTTTTTGAGATCTTCAACCGACTTGATTATCATGCCGGTACACTCGTCAAAAACCTTCTCATCGTCGCTGAACCGGGCAAGATACCGTTTTCTGAGACGCTGTGCTGACAGCTGAATTGGCGTCAGTGGATTTTTAATTTCATGGGCTATTCGACGGGCAACTTCTCGCCACGCAGCCATGCGCTGGGCCCGCATCATCTGTGTCAGATCATCAAGCACGGCTACTATACCCAGTACTTCACCATTTACCGTACGCAAAATCGTCAGGTTAAGCTGCAAGGCAACCCGTGAACCGCGAATATCAAGAAACGCCTGTTTGCTTACTGTGCCATGCTTTGACTGGAGCAACTCCTTGATCGTATCCTGGGCAAATTCAAGATTCTTGTCACTAATAACCTCACGAAAGTTTTTTCCAATAACGTTTGCCGCATGTAACCCGAGCAGACGCTCGGCAGAAGTGTTTATCGTGCGCAGGATGCCCTCACTGTCAACTGAAATGACTCCAGCTGCAACATTACGCAGGACAATCTCCATATACTGTTGACGACGCTCGATCTCCTGATTGCTGTGCATCAGTTCGAGATTGGATACATTCAGGGCGTTCTGTTTGGTACGCAAATCATCGGTCATCATATTAAAGGACTGAACAAGCATGCCAATTTCGTCAGCAGTGTAGGATTCTATACGGACATCCAAATTACCCTCCGCCACTTCGTGCGTGGCACGGACCAACTCCTGAAGCGGCTTGGTCATGCTGTTTGCCAGATACACACCCATCCAGTAGGCAAAAAAGACGATGACCATCGCAATCAGAAAGAGCGTCAATATGTAGCCGGTCCGAATCGGATTTTTCAGAATTTTGAGCTGACGAAACTCATGGTACGATGCAGTGATCTCCTTCATCTTGTTGACCAGTGAATACGGCACATAATAATTGACAACAACGACACCGACGACGTCGGTTTCGTTCCATGTTGAACGTATCGGCACAATGCCGCGTATCAGATCCGCTTTTCCCGCCTGGTTTACTCTGGTAAGCTCCTCCCCTGCAAAACCTCGCTTGATATCTTCAGACGAAGGATTAGTGAAATCCGCCTTGGGCACCGCCGGATTTGACGCCCGTACCAACTCCTCGCGCTGAGCGGAGTACACTTCAACCACGCCGAGATTGTATTCGATCTGTTTCTGATGGATAAGCTGTTTCAACTGGGGCAGGTTCGCCTCGTTAAGCAGCTTCCGCTCTTTGATAAACCGGCTGATCTGCCGACCGTAATACAGTGAATTGGATGCCGAATTCCGGTAGTACGTCTGGGCAACTTCCAGTGATTCACTTAAGGACGTTTCCACCTGGGTATTGAACCAGTTATGTACGGTATTGTTGATGAATCCGGCTGCGGCAAAAAACAGCAGAAGTGTGGGAACGAGCGACAAAGCAACAAATGACAGAACCAGTTTCGTACGCAGTTTTTTGGCAAGAGGATTTGACCGGCTCTCAACAAACAGCTTCACCACATTACGACTGACCAGATATACCAACAGTATGACCAGCAGTATGACGACGTTGATCACAGCAAAAATCGCAATGTTGCTGCCAAGCCGTGCATCTGAACTCAACTGGGTCAGACTGATTTCAGCCTTGGTCAGAAAAACGATCAGGATAACGGCCAGAACGATGACAACCGCTTCACGAAACCGTTTTTTTCGTTCTACCTCTGACACCCTGTCGTTCATACGGCCTGAATTCCTTTCATAAAACGCATGCGGATTCTAGCATAGAAGAAATATGATTTAAACTCATTGTTGCATTTTTGCATCAATTGCCGTTTGATCTCTGGTATGATACTGTCTGTCTCAAAAATGCCAGCGGGAGAGTCACGTGTATGCGTATTGAGGATTCGTCGTCACTACGGGAACTTGATAAAAATTCGAAAAGCCCCTCACTGCTGAGTAAAACCCTGGGTTCGGTATTTGCTGATGAGCTGCGTCAGCAGGAAGAGGGGGCACATTCGCACCAAGGTGGAGTTGAGGTCCTTCGGGCCGAAATCGAGAAGGCCGGAAATCTACTGACTTCCGAGCCGACGCTCAAAAATTTCAAGCAGTTCCGGGATCTCTTGAGTACTCTTGCTAAAAGAGTCAGTGCGGATGCATACCGGCTGGAAAAGTTCGGCGGCACCCCCCAGAACCCACGCTATTACGAAATAATCACCATAATTAATCATGAAGCTGACACTCTTTACAATCTTATCGTTAAGGAAAATCGCGACAGTATGGCCATTACGGCAAAGGTTATCGGCATCAAAGGCCTTGTGGTGGATCTTATAACCTGAAAACCTGTACCGGCTGACCCCTGGCACATCCAGGCAAATATACGAAAGGAATATTCCAATGAACGATACCGTTCTCAACAGCACCGTACAAAAAGGGCTTGTACTTCTTGACCACGGAAAAGTCACAGAGGCAGTTTCCGTTTTTAAAGATTACTGGGAACAGAATAAAACACTTCCGGAAAGCTGGTTTTACCTCGGGGACGCGCTGGCTGAGGAGGGACGTCTAAATGATGCCATCGCACACTACCGAGAGGGGCTCGCTCTATCTCCAGAGGATGCCGACGCGTTGACGACGCTCGGTGATATGCTGCTTGAATCCGGCAAGCAGAAAGAAGCTCTCGCCTGCTACCAAAGCGTTCTTGAGATAGACCCCAAGGATGCCGACGCCATTGTGAGCATCGGTCTGGTGTACAACAGTCAGGATCGTAGTGAGGATGCGATTCGCGCCTTTCGCCAGGCACTTGAGCTTGAACCGGAAAACGTGTTTGCCCTCAACGCTCTGGGGGACGCCCTCTACGGGCAGGGAGATGTTGAAGGTGCTATCGCCGCCTTCAGTAAAGGAGTTGAAATAGACCCTGAGGATCCGGCGGCCCATTTCAACCTGGGCGAGTTGTATTACGATCTTGAAGAGCTTGAAGAAGCCGAGGATTCCTGTCGTAAAGCGGTACAGCTCGATCCCGCCTACAGTATGGCATACCTGACACTCGGTGGCATCTGCATGGACCAGGATCGTATTGCAGATGCAATTACCTGCTTTGAAAGTTACCTGAAACATGAGAAATCCGTACAGGCTGCCGACATGATCGCCGAGGTAAAGGCGGTTATCGAAGGACTCAAAGAGGAATTGAAAGGCTCATAATGTCGTTGCAGCAATCCGTTTTAATCGATTCTCATGCTCACATATACTATCGCGACTATGCGGCTGACTTTGATGATATGCTGAAACGCGCAGAAGATGCCGGAGTATCAGCCATTATTGTCGTTGGCACTGATATCGAGTCAAGCCGTGAATCAGTCGAGCTTGCCGAAAAATATCCGCAATTGTACGCCACTGTCGGTATCCATCCGCATGATGCCGCCCGGGTTTCGGATACCTGCTATGACATCATCAGAGATCTCGCAGTTTCCAGCCCAAAAGTAGTTGCCATAGGGGAAATTGGGCTTGACTTCTATCGTGACCGCTCCCCGCGAGACCTCCAGGAACTTGTATTCCGTCGATTTCTCCGAATGGCCGCTGAATTGGATAAACCGGTCATTATCCACGACCGCGATGCCCATGAACGAATTATGCCAATCCTGCGGGAAGAAGTGCCGAGAAAAGGTGTGCTGCACTGTTTTTCCGGTGATACCGCCATGGCGTCCGAGGCGACAAAACTCGGTTTTTATATATCGATTCCCGGAACAATTACCTTCCCGAGCAACCAGAGTCTGCGTGATGTGGTTTCTGCCATCAGCATCGACCGCATGCTGGTGGAAACCGACTGCCCGTACCTGACTCCGGCTCCTCATCGCGGCACCCGTAACGAGCCGGCATACGTGAGGCTTGCCGCCGAGAAACTCGCCGAAGTCAAAGGATTATCTTTTGCGGACGTTGCCCGTATTACGACAAAGAATGCCGGTAATCTGTTCGGTATCCAGATATGGGACCAATCGACTAAAATAGCGTACCGAATTCGCAACTCACTCTATCTGAACGTCACTAACCGCTGTTCGAATCACTGTACTTTCTGCCCGAAATTTGATGATTTAACGGTCAAAGGGCATAATCTGATGCTGGAGCATGAGCCCTCACTTGAGGAGGTTCTTGCGGCGGTCGGACAACCGGACGGTATTGAAGAAATTGTTTTTTGCGGTTTCGGTGAACCTCTTATACGGCTTGAGCTCGTAAAACAGGTGGCTGGCGAACTGAAACGGCGCGGCTACCTCATTCGAATCAATACAGATGGTCAGGCCAACCAGGTTCATGGCCGCACTATCCTGCCGGAACTGGTCGGTTTAGTTGATGTTGTTTCCGTCAGCCTGAATGCTCCTGATGCACGAACCTACAACCAACTCTGTAATACCCCCTACGGTGAAACCGGGTTTGCCGGCATTTGCGACTTCATCCGTACCGCAACCGCATACATTCCGAACGTAACTGCCACTGCTGTTACCGTACCGGGCATAGACATTGAGGCGTGCCGCCGTTTGGCAGAATCACTGGGGGCTGATTTTCGGGTCCGGGAATACAGTGAAGTCGGGTAGTGCACATACAAAGTGAATGATGAAAGGATACTCCCGTATGAAATCAGGTAGGCCAGCGCTCGTGCATCTTCTCAATGCCATTTTCATTGTGTCAGCATGTGCTTTTATACAGGTGCATACCGTTTCGGCAGAGCCTGCAGTAAGCAGTGGAACTGATTTTGACATACCTTTAAGCGAGCTTGACAAGGTAAAAAAAAGGACCCCCTCAAAGCGGTCTGCAGGCAGCTCAAAAAAGAAGTTTTTGCGATCCGTCACTCCCGCTCCTCTCCCTGTGGGAATCACCCGACCAGACAAGCCATCTGGCCAAGCTGCACCATCACCCGAGACGGAACATATTTCGAGTAAAGACACCCGCACCCCCTCCCCGGTCGCAGCCACGGTATCACCAAAGCGTGAAGACATTATAATTCAGCACTTTCCCTACAGCTTTGTTGTCTCCGACAGAAAGACCATCATCCACACGGTCGTCAGTAGCCCGGGGATAATTACAGAGGTCACCTGCACAATCCATGGCATTGACAAGAATGCATCATCGACGCTGAAAATGGAAAAAGTCGGCGGTACGCATTATACCTACAGTGCGACTCTTCCCGGTGTGCCGCCGGACAGCACCGGCCTCCGTTATACGATCAGTGCAACTGATTCTCTCGGAAAGACAACCCGCAGTCGCGAGTACGAGACCCCTGTTACGCCGTCACCAGTCGTTCCGGACTGGCAGATTCAGGAAGAAACCGTTACAAACAATCCGGTCAAAGTTAATGGCACAGATGGGATTAAGAAAAATGAGGAGGCGGAAGATGTCGGGGAAGAAGAAACATTAAATGATGGGCAGGGTAACCAGAAAAATTGAATTAGGCTAATGGCATAATATAATGTTTCCAATAGTGCTGCAGAGTCACTCATCTCAGTTCACAGTTTGCAACATGCGTACAGAAATTCCCCAGATGCTTAATTCTGCCAGAACGGCGGACACGAGCGTGTCAAGCTGGGCAGCAACAGCTGGTGTCAAGCCGACCTCCATGTCTATTGATCCCGGCTGTACGCCAATCAGCACCATTTCCTGCGGTGTATGTCCCATGAGCTCCGACACCGCAAGAAGATCCTTGAGGCCCATCTGATGCGGCGACAGCTTGGTTTGAAGGGCAATAGGCAACTCCTGGCCGCTTAATCGCACACAACTGCCGGCTTCTCTTCCGGTCTCAACGGCATCTATGATGATAAGGTTGGTTATTCGCTCCAATTTGGGCAGCAAATCCAGTCCGAGGGTGCCCCCATCCAAAATTTCAACGTTGCCGGGAAACTGATACTCTTGCTGAAGCCGCTGGGCAACGAGAACGCCAACAGCATCATCGCTCATGACAAGATTGCCGATGCCGAGCACAAGCACTGATAGTTGAGAAGATGATTCCTGCATGTACAATCCTTTTCCACTCAGTAAGGTAGGGCTCCATACACCAAGGGCGCATCACTGCGCCCTTGCCGACCGTAAGCCATAAACGACTGCTGCTATTCTCGCACGAACGTATCTATATCAGATTCATGAACCATCCCCATCAAACGTGCGTATTCCGACTCAATGAGCTCATAATGGTGCCTTGTTTCCATGGCATTCAACTCGTAGACAGCTTTGATGGCCGGGTCATCAACCTTTGAAGCCGTTTCGAGCAGTGCCTCTTCAAGATTTATTTCACGTTCCAAAGCCAGTTCAAGCGCTTTCTGTTCACTGAAGTCCGCAGAAATGAGGCGTTCAATAGTAGACATCCAGCTCGATTCGTGGTCAGGTGGGGAATTCAGGAAGTCTTCCAATGAAGGGATATCCCCCCCTTGGTATATCTTGTAGAAATGCGCGGCGTGCTCCCGTTCTTCCGCGGCCAGAAGCTTAAAGGTACGGAGGGCATCAGGATTTTTACACTTCTCAGCACCTAGTTGATAAAAATTCATCGCATTTTTTTCTGTATGGATGGAGCGCTTGATAGCTTCCTGAACGTTCATGCTCATAGAAATTTTCCTCCTGTATGGAATGTGGGTAAACAATACCACATTGGTCCTGTTTGTCAAGTTATTGCACACCAGGATATTATTGCATACTCGACATATTCAGGATGGCACTATCCAAAGCAATTGACACCGGACTCACACGGCGTGTAAAAAGGGACTCGTTTCAGTTATTTCTGTTGAATTATGTGGAGGATCATCATGGCTGTCGAACCAAACAAGATTATTTATTCAATGATGCGGGTCAGCAAATTTTACGACAAGAAGCCGATTATAAAGGACATTTCACTTTCCTATTTTTACGGCGCCAAGATCGGCGTACTCGGCTTGAACGGATCGGGAAAATCAACCCTGCTACGGATAATGGCCGGTGTTGACAAGGAATTTAACGGTCAGGCGGTGTTGTCTCAGGGATATACCGTCGGCTATCTTGAACAGGAACCACTGTTGGACGAAACCAAGACCGTCAGACAGATTGTCGAAGAAGGGGTACAGGAAACCGTCGATTTACTCGCCGAATTCAACGCTATCACGGACAAGTTTTCTGAGCCGGATGCCGATTTTGAAAAGTTGTGTGACCGCCAGGCGGTTCTCCAGGAAAAGCTTGATCATCTCGATGCATGGGATCTCGATTCACGCCTGGAAATGGCAATGGATGCCCTCCGCTGCCCTGACAGAGACACGTCGATTAAAGTTCTCTCCGGCGGCGAAAAGCGCCGGGTTGCACTCTGCCGTCTGCTGCTGAAAAAACCGGATATTCTGCTCCTGGATGAACCGACCAACCATCTTGACGCCGAAACCGTCGCCTGGCTCGAGCATCACCTGCATGCATATCCCGGCACCGTCATTGCCGTTACTCACGACCGTTATTTTCTCGACAATGTCGCCGGTTGGATTCTGGAACTGGACCGGGGTGAAGGCATCCCCTGGAAAGGCAATTACTCTTCCTGGCTTGAGCAGAAGCAGAATCGCCTTGCCAACGAAGAGAAACAGGAAAGTGATCGTCAAAAAACCCTGCAGCGCGAACTTGAATGGATCAAAATGTCGCCCAAGGGACGCCATGCCAAATCTCAGGCGCGTATCAGCGCGTATGAGGAACTGGTTGCCCAGGAAAGCGAAAAACATGCCCGGGAGCTTGAGATTTTTCTGCCGCCAGGCCCACGACTGGGGGATATTGTCATTGAAGCAGACCATGTTGCCAAAGGGTATGGAGAAAGAATATTGGTTGAAGATATGACCTTCCGCCTGCCGCGCGGCGGCATTGTCGGCATTATTGGCCCGAACGGAGCCGGCAAGACCACACTGTTCCGTATGATTACCGGCCAGGAGGTTGCAGATTCAGGTTCATTCCGCATCGGTGACACCGTGCAACTGGCGTATGTGGACCAAAGTCGCGATACCCTGAATCCTGACAAAACGATCTGGGAAGAGATTTCTGAAGGTCAGGAAGCGATTCCGCTTGGTAAAGTGACCGTTAATTCACGGGCGTATGTCTCCCGCTTTAACTTTTCCGGCAGTGACCAACAGAAAAAAGTGGGCATGCTTTCGGGCGGCGAACGCAATCGCGTCCATCTCGCCAAAATACTGAAGAGCGGAGCTAATGTTATTCTGCTCGATGAACCAACCAATGATCTGGATGTTAACACCATGAGAGCCTTGGAAGAGGCGCTTGAAAATTTTGCCGGGTGCGCGGTTGTTATCAGCCACGACAGGTGGTTCCTTGACCGCATCGCCACCCATATACTCGCCTTTGAGGGTGATTCCAAAGCGGTCTGGTATGAGGGAAATTATTCGGAATATGAAGAGGATCGCAGGAAGCGGCTGGGGGCGGCCGCTGATATTCCGCACCGGATCAAATACCGTCAGTTGACCCGTTCCTGATCAACGCTGGCTGGCCATGCTGGTCTGCATTAACTCGATAAAGGCCTGGCGGGTTTCCGGATCGGAAATCAATGCTGACTGTTCAGCCATCAGGGCCAACTGATCCGAAGATATGGGGAGGGGAGAGGCGTTTTCGTCAGGGATTTCTGCAACCGGCTCGTCTACCCTGCCCGCCTTCAACACGATATCACGGACAACCTCGGCACCAAGTCGGCTGTTAAGCTTTTCTTTCATCAGTGCCGTCATAAAGCGGAGTTCTTGCATCCAGGGGGCACTTGAAACAGCAACCGTCAAGGTGCCGTTGATAATCCGTACCGGTTGAGCCCGGCAGCAAAGCGTTGCTCCGACAACCTCCGGCCAGATCCGCCAAATTTCGGCCTCACGCACACGCTCAGCCAGCCCCAGTTTTGCAAGGCTCTCTTCCAGCAGTGCGGGCAAATCACGAGGATATGTCATTCTAGGGCGCTTTGTCATTCTGCTTTTTCCGGCGGCTGAGCGCACCGCCAATTATTTGTCCGGCCACCGAACTGCCGAGCGTGATGGGGATAAAATACCAGTTAAGACCGGCTTTGATTCGTAATATAACAATAAGAGGAATCGGCAGATGAATCAAAAAAAACCACATAAGGGAATACTTGGGGAAATTTTGACGAATATAACCGCATGGTATATTTATAACGAGAGCAAAAAACAACAGCCCGATAATGGAGATTGTACTATGCATTCACGTACCCCTTTCGGGCATAGTAGAAACTCGTGTGATATTTGTCAATTGCCATTACTATATGGCGGTACTGACATACGTACATTTCCGGAGATGTGAACTAACATGCCTACAGACCTGTTGTTTGCAGTTTTCAACTCGGCACATCGCGTTATGAAAGCAGAATATGTCCTTAAAAAGGCGGGCATTACCATCCTGCTCATACCTGCACCGAGGGCTTTCTCGACTGATTGCGGACTGGCCATTCGCTTTGATGACACCTTTTACGACGCTGTCACACAGATTCTTACTGCCGAAACGGTCCCGCCGGACACCATTTATCGTAAAGTTAGTGATGCCCACTATGAAGTGATCTGGAACCGTAGCAACGGCACCACACAAAGTGCAGCAGACGGTGCAGAAAAGTTGATATGTCGAGACTGATCAACTCGCGGGATACGAAGAATACCCCCGACCAATACAGCTTTAAAAACAAATAGTTCTTGACATCACGCACACCACCCCTTTATAGTGATCCCCTTTTGGAATAAATTTGTATCGGGACTACAATACCCACGATGTTTGACAGCCTATCCGACAAACTTGAATCCGTCTTTAAAAAACTTCGCGGTCAGGGTGTAATGACCGAGGAGAATATCAAGGAGGCTTTACGCGAGGTTCGTCTCGCACTTCTTGAGGCAGACGTAAACTTCAAGGTAGTCAGGGATTTTGTCGAGAAGGTGCGGGTCAAGTCCGTCGGTACTGAAGTGTTGACCAGTTTGTCACCTGGCCAGCAGGTTATCAGAATCGTCCATGATGAGCTTGTACTGGTCATGGGAGGCGATGAAGACAACTCTCTCGATCTTGCCGCAAAACCGCCGGTCGCCATCATGATGGTTGGCCTGCAGGGTGCCGGAAAAACAACAACGTGCGGCAAACTTGGCAATCTGCTCAAAAAGCAGAAACGCCGCCCGCTTTTGGTGCCGGCTGATGTATATCGTCCTGCTGCAATAGAACAGTTGAAAACAGTCGGTCGCCAGCTCGGTATTGATGTTTTTGCCTCAAGTGCAGATCAGAAACCACTTGATATCTGCGTCTGCGCCATGAAGTTTGCAGAATTGAACGGCTACGACACGGTCCTTCTCGATACGGCTGGACGTCATCAGATTGATGATTTCCTGATGAATGAGTTGAGCGAGATCAAGGGTGCTGTTCAGCCTCGTGAAATTCTTTTTGTGGCTGACGCCATGACCGGTCAGGAAGCGGTAACTGTTGCCAGTGGTTTTAATGATCGCCTTGAGATCAGCGGCGTTGTGCTTTCCAAGCTTGATGGCGATGCAAAAGGCGGAGCCGCTCTTTCGATTAAGGCGGTTACCGGTAAACCGATAAAATTTGTCGGCCTTGGTGAAAAGCTGGATGCGTTGGAGGTTTTTCACGCTGATCGCCTCGTTTCACGTATTCTTGGCATGGGTGATGTCCTGACCCTCGTCGAAAAAGCACAGTCACTTTTTGATGAAAATGAGACTGTTGCTCTTCAGCAAAAACTAAAGAAGAACCAGTTTGATCTGGAAGATTTTCTCGCACAGATGCAGCAGATTAAAAAGCTTGGCTCTATGGAATCGATTATGGGCATGATTCCCGGTATGGGCAAAATGATGAAACAGATGAAGGGTACCCAGCCGAGCGAGAGTGAAATCAAGCGTATTGAGGCGATCATCCGCTCAATGACACCCGGTGAGAGAGCTAACCACGGTATAATTAACGGCAGTCGCCGCCTGCGCATATCAAAAGGAAGCGGCACGACCGTACAGGAAGTTAATCTGCTACTCAAACGCTTTTCTGAAGCACAAAAAATGATGAAAATGATGCAGAGACTTGGTCCAAAGGGGCTCCTTAAAGGAATGGGGGGACTCGGAAAAGGCATGATGCCGTTCCGCTAATCTCTATTCTGTTCATGAGTTCATAATATATTCCAGAAGGACAAAATCAGGAGGAATCACCAATGGCTACAAAAATCAGGCTTGCTCGCGCAGGCGCTAAAAAAAGACCTTTTTACCAGATTGTCGTTGCTGATGAGAGGAGCCGCAGAGATGGCAGCTTCATCGAAAATGTCGGAACATATGATCCGACAAAGAATCCGGCTATCGTTAAACTTAAAGCAGAGAGAGCGTCTGAGTGGCTGAGTAAAGGTGCACAACCGACCGATACTGTTCGTCAGCTTCTGAAGAATGCCGGACTTCTTGATAAAACACCGGCAACAGTCGTTTAACGCATCCTGTTCTTCCGGTACGCCGGGCACTCTCTATGAGAAGCAGAGGACACCGCCATGAAGACTCTTGTTGAAAGTATTGCAAAAGCGCTGGTTGATGACCCTACTCAAGTACATGCGACCGAAACGACTGAAGATGATACACTGGTAATCAGCCTGACTGTTGCCAAGGAAGATATGGGACGAATCATCGGCAAGGAAGGTCGAACAGCCAAGGCTGTCCGCACCATTCTTAATGCAGTTTCCACAAAAGACAACAAGAAGGCAACCCTCAAGATTGTAGAGTAATGGCTGATCCAAATGAACTGCTACCGGTTGGCAAAATAATCGGTACTCATGGAATCAAGGGATTATTAAAAGTTTTCTCTTATTCCGGAAATATTCAGAGTCTGCACGCCGCGAAAATCGTGTTCATGAAAGGGAAAGATGGTGTCCTTCGCGAGTACGGGATCACGCGGGTTTCACCTCATAGTAGCGGTTTCATCCTCGGTCTGGATGATTTTTCCGATATAAATCAGGTTTTGCCACTCGTCGGGTCGGAGCTCTGTCTGGAACGCAGTCAATTGCCTGTTCCTGATGAAGATGAGTATTACTGGTGTGACCTGCTCGGCCTCTCTGTTCAGACCGATACCGGAACCACGCTGGGCACCATTGTAGATATCTTTGAAACCGGCAGTAGCGACATTTATGTTGTACGCGGTGAACAGAAGGAATATCTGATCCCCGCCATTGCCGATGTCATTGACAGCATTGACCTTCCGGGAAAGAAAATGGTTATTACCCCGCTCGACGGGCTGCTTGATTTATGAGATTTGACATTCTTACCCTGTTTCCCGGCATGTTTTCCGGTCCATTTGATGAAAGCATCATCAAGCGGGCAAAAGATAAACAGCTCATTGACATTTCGATGCACAACATTCGTGATTGGGCGGTTGATCGTCACCAGACGGCTGATGACTCACCCTACGGCGGCGGTGCCGGAATGGTCATGAAGGCAGAACCACTGGCAGCATGTATTGAGTCAGTCAAGGCTCAAAGCCCGTCATCAACTGTTCTGCTTACATCGCCCCATGGACGACGTCTTACTCATGACATTGCCGCCGAATATGCCTGTCGTCCCGGCTTGATTATCGTCTGTGGACGCTACGAAGGGATTGACGAACGGATCCGTTCCCTGTACGTCGAAGATGATATTTCTCTTGGTGATTTTGTTCTTTCGGGTGGCGAAATAGCCGCTATGGCAATTGTCGACTCGGTGGCCCGCCTGATTCCGGGAGTGCTTGGCAGCAGCGAATCGGCTGAATCTGATTCGTTCAGTGACGGCCTGCTGGAGTATCCGCATTATACCCGACCGCCGGAATTTAACGGTATAACGGTACCGGACGCACTGCTTTCCGGGCATCACGAACTAATCAGAAAGTGGCGGCGCAAAGAATCACTCCGCAAGACCAAGGTGTTGCGGCCGGATTTACTTGCGAAGGCACCTCTGACACGAGAAGATCATCGCATGTTGGCTGATATTGAGCGGGAGGCAACTGGTGGCCTGTAACAACCTGGCTGTCGCCCTTGTTCATTATCCGGTGTACAACAAACATCACGAGGTTGTTACCTCCGCGCTGACAAACCTTGATCAGCACGATATTGCCCGTTCATCGAAAACATTCGGACTTGATCGCTTTTATATTGTGACCCCATCCGAAGAGCAGCGAAAACTGGCGGAGCGGATCAGTGGCCACTGGCAGCAGGGTTGGGGAGCAGACTATAACCCCGATCGCAGACAAGCCCTTGATATTGTTAGGGTAACTCCATCGATTGCATCGGCAATAGCAGATTATCAAACCGGATTCAGCAAACCGGTCAAGACGGCTGTCACAGGCGCTGCGCAACGTCCCGACTCAACTCCGTTGGGACTGTTCCGACGGCTCATTCAGGATGTCGACCAACCGTATCTGCTTCTGTTAGGTACCGGATGGGGATTGACTGACGAGTGTTTTTCAGCAGCTGACCTGATACTTGAACCAATTGCGGGCAATGAAACATATAATCACCTCTCGGTACGTTCTGCTGCTGCAATTATGCTTGATCGACTTAAAGGAATAGAACGGGAAGATATACAAAACTCACAAACCGAGTACCATACAGGAGGAAGGTAACCAATGAACACCATCGATTTTCTGGAATTTGACCAAATGAAGAAGAATATTGTCCCTTTCAAGGTCGGGGACACCGTAAAAGTACATGTTAAAATTGTTGAGGGTGACAAACAGCGTATCCAGGCATATCAGGGCGTCTGTATTGCACGTCAGAATGGCGGCATACGTGAAACATTCACGGTGCGTAAAATATCCAACAACATTGGCGTTGAAAGGACGTTCCCTCTTCATTCGCCCAATATTGAGACTATTGAAATCATGGTTCGCGGCCACGTCCGCCGTGCTAAACTGTATTATCTGCGCAAACTGCGCGGCAAGGCTGCCAGAATTCGCGAGAAAAAATACGTACCGGTTGCAAAATAATTCACCGTCAGAAAACCCCGCTCCTGCGGGGTTTTCTGTTTCAAGGATAGCACATGACGTTTCAAGGCGAGCTTTTTTCCCCAACAGGCGTGGTTGACACGCTCCTGTATGAAAAGATAGCTCATACCAACGGCTATCGGCATGTCGCAGGAATCGACGAGGCGGGGCGGGGCCCGCTGGCCGGCCCGGTCATGGCAGCGGCGGTAATTCTTCCTCATGACCTCACGATCCGCGGGGTTGACGATTCCAAAAAGCTCTCTCCAGCCAAACGGGAGAGACTATTTGATGTCATCATGACACAAGCTCTCTCAGTCGGCATTGGCGTTATGACTGAAACCGACATTGATCGGATCAACATTCTGCAGGCCACGCGCGGAGCAATGCTGGCTGCAGTTAATAACCTTTCACTTCAACCAAACTTTTTGCTGATCGATGGCATCAGTACAATTGACAGCACGATACCCCAGAAAACCATTAAAAAGGGGGACTCTCTCAGTCTTTCCATTGCCGCCGCTTCAATTATCGCCAAAGTAACCCGTGACCGGTTCATGGTTGAAATGGACGAGCAATATCCCGGCTATGGCTTTGCCGGCCATAAAGGATACGGCAGCGCGTCTCACCTGGATGCCATCAAAAGGCTCGGCCCCTCCCCCATCCATCGCCTGACCTTTGGCGGTGTCAAGGAGCATGTCAATTGTTCACCTTCCTGATCATCTTCCTTTCCCTCTACGGAGGAATGCATTTCTTCGTGTACAGCAGGCTGCGTAAAGCTTTCCATCCCGGTCAGCTCACGAGCTATGCCTTGATTGCCTGGATGAGTTTCATGACCGTTATTCCGCTCCTTGTCCGTCTTGCGGAACATTCTGGTAATGAGGCAGCAGCGCCGTATCTTGCATGGCCCGGGTATCTTTGGATGGGTTTCCTGCTGATATTTTCCTCCATTTTGTTTTTCATTGATGTAAGCAGCTATACCTATCGATTCATACGTCGCCGAGTGTCTCCGCACCATCAGTTCTGTGCGGCTCCCGGCGTCACCTGCTCAGTAGCCCTGTTGATTGCAGTGACCGCAAGTATCTATGCAACTATCGAGGCAGAGCAGATCCGCAGTGAACACGTTGTGATCGCCTCTGATAAAATCGCTTCATCCACCCCACGAATACGCATTGTCCAGATTTCGGATGTGCACGTCGGGCTTCTGCTCGAAGAAAAGCGTTTTCAGAATATTCTGAGTGCCATTGAAAAGACCGGGCCGGATATTCTTGTCTGCACCGGCGATCTGGTTGATGGCAAACTGAATCGGGATGACATGATTACCGGTGCCAATCCTTATGCAGCACGGCTTGCAGCACTATCGGCTCCCGGCGGAAAGTATGCCGTAATTGGCAATCATGAGGTGTACGCCGGTTTGCCTCAGTCGCTCGCCTTCAGTCAATCCGCAGGCTATATTCTCCTCCGGAATCGGTCAGTCCACCTTGCCAACGGCATTACAATTACCGGGATTGATGATCAAGCCGCCAATCCTGGCAGGCGTGCCGATCCTGCTGCTGAAGCTGCTTTGATCAAATCGGTACCGCATGAATCGTTCCAGCTTCTGTTAAAGCACCGGCCGGAGATTGAGCCGGAAAATGACGGTCGCTTTGACCTGCAACTTTCCGGTCATGTTCATGACGGGCAGATTTTTCCGTTCAATTTTCTTGTCAGGCTCCAATACCCGATTCCGTGCGGAACAACAATTACCAAGGCTGGGTCACGCATCCATGTATCTCGCGGCACCGGCACCTGGGGCCCCCCGATGCGCTTATTCGCCCCACCGGAAATTACTGTTATCGATATAATTTCTCAACCACACAGGTAACACCCAAAACAGGCGTTATCGAAGATAGCGTACGACGGCTTTATTATGTTCAGCGAGAGTGCGAGAAAACTGATGGGTGCCGTCCTGGCGGGCGACAAAATAGAGGTAGTCCGTTTGTGCCGGTTTTATTGCCGCTTCCATGGCATCCTTGCCCGGGTTGCCAATCGGGCCGGGGGGAAGGCCTTTAATGAGATAGGTATTATACGGCGTACGGTTCTGGATATCGGCCTTTGTTATTTTTCCGGAAAAGGCACGCACTCCGTACACCGCCGTCGGGTCACTCTGCAACGGCATGCCGACACGCAGACGATTATAAAATACTGATGCAATAATCGGTTTTTCATCTGCCAGAATAGCTTCCTTCTCTATTAATGATGCCAGTGTGATAAGTTCGTGACGGGAAAATAGTCTCTTCCCCTCCCCGTCCGGCAGTGATACAAAAACCTGGTTAAACCTCCCGATCATCTGTACCAGCAGCTGTTCCTCCCCCCCCCCGAATGAGAGATTGTAGGTGGCCGGGTACAGATACCCCTCTGCACTCGCTTCTGTAATTCCAAAACGCTCTAACAATCGTGAGTCTCGACATTTTTCCAGAAACACGCTTTTTTTGAAGTACCCTTTTTGCTCCAACAACTCAGCTGCCTGAAACAGGGAGTATCCTTCAGGCAGGGTGAATTTTCGGTAATCCGATTCTCCCAAAACAATTTTTGCGAGAATCTCGGGAGGGGTCATGTTATCTGAAAGATTGTAATCACCGGCTTTCAAGCGATGCGCGGCACCCCGAAGCCGGGTCATAAGAATAAAGTGCCATGAACTGCGAATGACGCCACCGGTTTCAAGCTCGCTGGCCAGCTTGTGAATGCCGCTGCCGGGAGGGAATGAAACCGTGTATATTATTGAGCCGTTACCCGGCGCTGAAAACAGGTTGAACAGATACCAGAAAAGGCCAGCAAGCAGGACTATACGAAGCGAATTCATGAACAATGAGGTGGGTGACTGAGTGGTGGAAAACATGGCGGCATTATGGTAATTATCGTAACGAGAGTCAAGCCCCCTCCGGCGCTTCTCCTGATTCCAACGGTAACTGCAAATGGCTCATGGTGTGCCTTATTTGAGTCGTTTTATTCGACAGCATATTTCGTAACATGTTGAAATGATTGATATAGTGTGATGGCATAATCTTTGTACTAATCTATGTGTTATCATGAAAAGACATATTTGATTTTATCCCGGGAGGCAGACATTATGAAAAAAATGCTGATATTCGTACTGGCACTTATTGTTTTTCCTGTCGTCGCACTCGCCGGCGTCATCAGCCCCGCCAGAATGTTGCTGACTGAAGGTGATGTCATGTTTCGCACTCCCGATTCAGAGGAATGGCTGCCGGCATCGGTCAACACACCTTTTGATGAAGGTGATGCGATCTGGAACCCCGCGGAGAGCAGGTGTGAAGTCCAACTTGCCGACGGCACCATGGTACGACTTGATGGCGACTCACAACTGGACTTTATTGCTGTTGAAGAGGGTTTTACCCACCTGCATCTGGCCAGCGGCAAACTGTATCTCAAAACATCAGCGACCGCAGGCAAGGACTCCCTTCAGATTGATGCTGATGACACGACCCTTCTTCCTGATGCTCGAACGCGGCTCCGCATCGACATGCTGCCGAACAGCCAGGAAGATGTCTCCATTTTCAAAGGTTCAGCCTACGTGGAAGGCAACGGCAGCCGGACGAAAGTCCGAGCCGGGGAGCATATTGCACTGGAAGAAGAACACAATGAGCTGCTGCCGCTCAATCCGCCCGATGCTTGGGAACAGTGGAATAGTGAACGGGATAGGCTGAAGTCCCGCATGGCGTCATCGGATAACAACCTCCCCACCGAATTGCGGGCGTATGCGGGAGAACTTGATAACTCCGGCAGATGGGTCAGTACTCCGGAGTATGGCATGGTATGGTACCCCACCGTTGTTCTCTCGGCTGACTGGGCACCGTATCGGAGCGGACGCTGGGTCTGGAAAGGTGATGACTACGTCTGGATTTCCTACGAAAACTGGGGATGGGCACCGTATCATTACGGGCGCTGGGCTGTTGTCGGCAGATTCGGCTGGTGCTGGATACCGCCGATGCGTGGCAATGTTTACTGGGGGCCGGGCTATGTCGGATGGTACAATAGCGGCAGCCACATCGGCTGGACGCCTCTGGCTCCCGGTGAAACATTCTATGGACACCGCAACTACGGCCCTCACAGTGTTAATATTGAAGATAGGCCGATGAACAGCGGCGTAGCGGTATCGTACCGGAACAGGCATGTACGCGGCGGCTTCAGTGTCGTTCTCCAGAATGATTTTTTAAGAGGGCGCACCGCATTTCAAAGCCCGTCCCAGTCGAATGCTGTTTCACTGTCAGTTTCATTCGGCAGTCCGCGCATCAAACCTGTTCGGGAAACACGTATGCCGATTGTCACGCACACGCCACCCCGATTTACCCCTCCACCCGCCAGAGATCGCAACGCCCATGAGTTGCAAACACGTTTTCCCCGGTTGATCGAGAAGCAGCGTCCCGGCCGGCCACAGGCAGTTCCTCCGACACCCGCTGCGCAAAACGGTAAGTACAAAAAAGATTCCGCCCCCGATGTACGCCATGAGCGGGTTAAGCCATCAACCGAACCCAGGACAGCTGTGCCTTCAAATCGTCCGGAACGCAAAGAGCGCCCACAGGTTCCTGCTCAGACGGATACACATACATCGCAGCAACCAACTCGTCATGGCGAAGCTCAGGGACAACGCACCGCACCGAAAGAACAGAAGCAGAAAAAAGTGTGGAAGGTGAGAACAGCTGACCAAGGAGACGAAAAAGATCAGCGAGACAAGGAAGGCAAGGGATCCAAAGGAAGGAAATAACGGTTCAGGGCATCCGGTTAACTCCGGGTGCCCTGAACATTTCTATACGTAAAATAGTTCAATATCATGACAGCAGCTTCGGCAGCAGCATATGACCTTCCAGTATCAGACCGGTATCCTTGGCCTGGAACTCGTCATACGATGCAGCACCGTTGCCCCCACCTTCACCGCCACGATAGATAATAAAGGGAACCGGATCAGACGTATGCGTCATCAGCTTCACCGGAGTCGGATGATCAGGCATGCAGAGAACAGCATAATCTCCGAATTTTTTGATCCCCTCCAGCACAGTTCCGACCACCAGTCTGTCAAAATCCTCTATCGCCTGAAGCTTGTGCTGCATATTGCCGGCATGCGATGCCTCGTCAGGCGCTTCCACGTGAACATAAACAAAATCGTGATGTTCCAAAGCAGCGAGAGCAGCCTGCCCCTTGCCAAGATAGTTGGTATCAATGTAACCGGTGGCTCCTTCAACATTGATGACATCAAGCCCGGCGCAGACGCCGATCCCTTTGATCAAATCAACCGCAGAGATGACCGCGCCAGAAAGGCCGAATTTTTTCCGGAACGTTTCAATTTGGGGCGTTTTACCATGCCCCCAGAGCCAGACGGAATTGGCCGGAAGTTTTCCTTCATCTTTGCGGCGGGCGTTGACCGGGTGACTGTGCAGCACCATCTGCGCGTGATTCATGATATTGTTGAGCGAATCAGCGCCATCTCCGGTGGGTAGAGAGGAAAGAACCGCCTTACCGGTAATGTCGTGCGGCGGGGTGGTGCGCATACCGTCCTTTCCGCCGCGCCAGACCATGAGATGCCGGTATCCGACACCGGGGTAAAATTCAAATTCCGAGTTACCCAGTTCCTTCTGCAGCGTCTCTACCAGAGAGCGGGCCTCAGCTGTGGAAATATGGTCAGCAGAAAAATCCTGCATATAGATAGAGCATCCCTGTGGCTTGAGCGTCACCAGATTCATCCGGAACGCCACATCATCCGGAGCAAGGGTGACGCCCATACTGACAGCCTCAAGTGGTGAACGCCCGGTGTAACAGGAGCGGGGATCATATCCGAATACAGAAAGATTGGCGACATCACTGCCAGGCGGCAGCCCCTCCGGAACGGTGTGAGCAAGCCCGATCTGACCATGCATGGCCATAAAATCCATATTTGGTGTTGCAGCATGCTGCAGCGGGGATTTGTTGCCGAGTTCGCTGTACGCAATATCCGACATACCATCACCCAGAAGAATAACAACTTTCATACACAACCTTTCACGGAGAAATCTAAAATGCTGACATATTAGTTGCCACGCTTGCTGTTTGTCAATAATGACGATGCATTCAATAGGATGAATGCCGCGAGGATCGTCACTTCAGTATTGAAAGAGGATACACGCGGAGAGTATTCAATTTAGGTGTAAAGATGGCATCTGAAACCGGCAGGTTAATTTCAGGCTCTTCAAGTTTGATTACCAGGCGTTCACCGGTAACAGCCTCGTAAGTAATTTCATGGGGAACTGCAATGCCCTGCAGGGCAGTATAGTTGCTATATTTGACACATCCGACATCGGCAATGGATTTTGACACCACTAAACCATTCTCAAAAACAGCTCTTTCGCTATCTCCGAACCGGTTAACCCTCTCAACAGATTTAGTACCATACGATGAACTGGGCGGATCCATATCGATAAGCCAGTGAACGTACTGCCATCCGGCAAAATTTCCTGTTTTCGGTAACTCCTGCACAGTTCCGCTGAACGCGATGCCATTGCCAGTATCGATTATCGTCACGTTTTGGCCGGTAACGAATATTTCCTGAAGAACTGAACCAAAGGGAGACAGAATGATCATACGCAGTTGATCCGGCTTACGGAACATAAGTACGCCGCTGCCGGAATCGCTCCGGTCCGGAGTTGTGTACGAAAGCGAGGCATTGCTTGACAAGGATTCAATTATTGCCCCGTCCATATAGTGGAGCTCTGCAGGCGTACGGACAGACGCACACCCTGCGATAAGCAGGGGAAGTATCACCAGTGTGACCGCCAGGCACGAATGCTTACATGGTGCATACAATAGCATCACAATTTTTTTCAACATGCTCAGATCACCTCGATTTCGTACTGTCCGCACCCGAATGCAGCACCCTTGCCGGCATTAAAATAGCTGCCGAGAAGCAACAGCGCATACATCGGCTCAATGAGACCGGTACACTCTGCAACACCGAGCAAGCCGGCCATACCGGTCTGCTCTAAATATTTTTGCTGATTATAACAGATGCTGTTTTCCAATACTGATACATTCCGGGCCGCATGTGATAGACGGGGAAAGTCGAGATCAAGTTTTCCCGTACCATAATAGGCACACAATGAAGAACAGCGCCGCAATTGTGAACGAAAGAAGAGCGCAAAGTCAAAACAACGAGCAACAGAGCCACCGGCCATAAGCCGTAGCGGCGAAGCAAAGGTTACGCGCACATGATCGGAATGAGTGGAATGGCACAGAATATGGTGCCCTGAAAGTAAAATAACGGACTCTGACACCGGTCTTGTTCCGACAATCTCATGCCGAACCGCTTGATGATCAAGAATATAGGACGTGAGGTGACAATCTGCCTCCGGATGCAGTGAGGCAATGTACTCTTTAACCAGGGCACAGAGTGCGGCGTGAAATATCTCGACATAGTTAACAGCCCTGCCAACAATGACGATACCAATGGCCACCGCTGACATGTCACCATCGGCAGTATCGACATATAATGAGAACGGTAGTGACGGTTTCTGATGGAGTCGCACGACCTCAGGGTCAGATGACAACTGCCGGGCAAAGACATCAATATAGGGACAATCTGCATTGCGGCAACATACAGCACACGAATCCTGACCATTTACGCAGCATGACTTTTTGAAGTATGCTTCAAAACCGCGAAGTGCATGATGCAACTGGGTGCCCACGCGGTCTGAAACAGCCGAAACAGGTTTACATTCAATGCGAACAAAATCTAGATCCACTGGAAAACGGTTCCCAAAAAAATCGGGGCAGCCAGATAGCCGCCCCGATGATGTAATTCAGAAAATCGATACAAATCAGGCAAACTGAGCCTTGATAAATTCACGGTTCATCCTGGCAATAAACTTGACATTGACGCCTTTGGGACAGGCGGCCATGCATTCATAATGATTACTGCAATTGCCAAAACCGCATTCAATCATGGCATTAGTCATGTTTTTCACGCGAGCAACAGCTTCGGCCCTGCCCTGTGGCAGCAACGCCAATTGAGAAACCTTGGCACCGGTGAAGAGCATCGCAGCACCATTAGGACACCCGGCCACACAAGCGCCGCACCCGATGCACTCGGCTGCATCCGTGGCCTCTTCAGCAATCGGCTTGGGAATCAAGATAGCATTACCGTCCGGCACGCCACCAGTATGACAGGAGGTATAGCCGCCGGCCTGAATAATCGTATCAAGAGCAGCACGATCTACGATCAAGTCCTTAATGATCGGGAAGGCCCGAGCTCTCCACGGTTCAATGTAGATGGTATCGCCATCTTTGAATTTACGCATATGCAGTTGGCAGACCGTTGTACGATCCTGCCCGCCGTGAGGCGCGCCATTAATAACCTGAGAGCACATGCCGCAGATGCCTTCGCGGCAGTCGTGGTCAAAAACTATCGGTTCTTTTCCGGCATGGATAAGGTCTTCGTTGACGCAGTCAAGCATCTCCAGAAAGGAGTGGTGCTCAGTGATGTTCTTGGCGGTATAGGTTTCAAATTTTCCGGGATCGCTGGCATTCTTTTGGCGCCACACGATCAGTGTCAATGTCATTGTCTTGTGATCGCTCATTATTTGTAGCTCCTTACTGCGAGATGAATAGTCTCGAATTTCAGAGGTTCTTTGTGCAGTTCAGGTTCCTTGTCGTTACCCTTGAACTCCCATGCTCCGACATAGGAAAAGTCGGCGTCATTACGCTTGGCCTCGCCATCGGGAAGTTGATGTTCCGTTCTGAAATGACCGCCGCATGACTCTTCGCGGTGAAGGGCATCGCGCGTCAGGAGTTCGCCAAATTCGAGGAAATCCGCAACCCGGCCGGCATTTTCCAGTTGCTGGTTGAGATCTGTGCCAGACCCGCCGACCTTGACATTTTTCCAGAAATCTTCACGAATCTGCGGAATCACCTTGAGCGCTTCTGTGAGGCTTTCCTTGGAACGTGCCATACCAACGTTGTTCCACATAACCTTACCCAGTTCACGGTGGAATTCGGTAACGGTCTTTTTGCCATTAATATTGAGGAACTTATTGGTTCTTGTCTTGACATCCTCAACTGATTTTTTGAATTCGGGGTGATCGTTTTTGACAGAGCCTGGTTTGACTGTCACCAGATACCCGCCGATAGTGTAAGGAATAACGAAATAGCCATCTGAGAGACCCTGCATAAGAGCAGAGGCACCCAGACGGTTGGCCCCGTGAACCGAGAAGTTGGCTTCACCCAGAACAAACAGACCGGGAATGTTGCTCATCAGGTTGTAGTCAACCCAAAGACCACCCATAGCATAGTGAGGTGCGGGATAGATACGCATCGGTCGTTTGTAACCGTTTTCGTCGGTGATTTTTTCATACATCTCGAACAGGTTGCCATACCTCTCTCGGATGGTATCCTCGCTGAGGCGCTTGATGGACTCTTCAAAGTCAAGGTAGACACCACGACCGCCAGGCCCGACTCCGCGGCCATCATCGCAGGCCTCTTTTGCGGAACGGGAGGAAATATCACGGGGAGCAAGGTTGCCGAATGAGGGATACTTACGCTCCAAGTAATAGTCACGGTCTGCTTCGGCAACTTCGCCGGGATGCTTGCCACAGTCTTCCTTTTTCTTGGGAACCCAGATGCGGCCATCATTTCGTAGCGATTCGGACATAAGCGTCAGTTTGGACTGATACTCGCCGGCTTGGGGAATACAGGTCGGGTGGATCTGGGTGTAACAGGGGTTGGCAAAGAAAGCGCCTTTCTTTGCAGCACTCCAGTTAGCCGTTACAGAGCACCCCTTTGCGTTGGTGGAAAGGTAGAATACGTTTACATAACCACCTGAAGCCAGACAAACCGCATCGGCTGCGTGGGACTCAATCTCGCCGGTCACCAGGTTGCGCACCGTGATGCCACGGGCAACACCGTCTACCACGACAAGGTCAAGCATTTCGCGGCGGGTATACATCTTAACAGAACCGGCCTTGATCTGGCGTGACAGAGCCGAGTAGGCGCCTAGCAAAAGTTGCTGGCCTGTAAGCCCCCTTGAGTAAAATGTACGTGAAACCTGGGCACCGCCAAAAGAACGGTTGTCAAGATAACCGGCATAATCACGGGCAAAGGGGACGCCTTGAGCAACGCACTGATCGATGATGTTGTTGGAAACCTGCGAAAGTCTCCAGACATCAGCCTCACGAGCACGGAAGTCGCCACCCTTGATGGTGTCGTACATCAAACGAAGGATCGAGTCGCCGTCACTCGGATAGTTCTTGGCTGCGTTAATTCCACCCTGCGCTGCAATAGAGTGAGCACGACGAGGACTGTCCTGATAGCAGAATGCTTTGACGTTATAGCCAAGTTCACCAAGAGATGCAGCGGCAGCGCCACCCGCAAGTCCGGTACCGACCATAATAATATTGTACTTGCGCTTGTTAGCGGGATTAACCAGCTTCAAGTCGAAGCGGTGCTTGTCCCAACTTTTTTCAATAGGTCCGGTTGGACATTTTCCATCAAGTATCACAATAACCCCCTTAACCTTTCAGAATGCCGGCAAAAATTGTCAGCGGGATGGTAACATAACCCAGAAAAAGAACGAGAGCGACCAGTGTCCCGAATTTTACAAGGATAGGCTGGGTTTTATCGCAACTCCAACCCATAGTCTGGAAGAAGCTCTGGATGCCGTGAGACAGATGCAGAAACAGTGCGATCATAGCTCCTGCGTAGATAAACGAGACAAGAAAGTTTTTAAAGCCGGCAACAACCATCCCGAGTACATTGGGAACCATTTCGTTATGGAGCGGCACAAGGTTTTTCAGCGCCGCAGTTTCCGGACTTATCGTCTGGAATGTAAAGTGCAACAGGTGATACACAAGAAACAGGCCGAGAAGAGCACCTGTCCAGATCATGTTCTCACTGGCAAACGTTGTTTTCTGGGTTGCCTTCACTGCGTACTGTTGCGGGCGTCCACCACGGTTTTCGATAGTCAGTTGAATCCCGAACCAGATATGCACGCAGACCATGGCCAGCATCACCAGTCGAAAACCGATGATAAATGGGAGTGGCAAACTGTGAAGATGTTCGGCATACGCATTGATGCCACCATTGAGCCATCCGAAGATGGAACTGTTACCGAGCAGATGAATAACAGCGAACAAAACCATTGACTGGCCCGTAATCGCCATCAGAATCTTTCTGCCGATTGATGATGAAGTTAATTGCATGGCATTCCTTCCTTTTGATGATTAATTTCAGATGCGAGATCTATTCACTACAGCATGGGGTTATCTGTGCGGCTTGTACTCACGGGGGACCGCGCCAACAAAATCTGGAGACAACTTTCATTCGTAAACCTCCTTGAAGTGTTATGTAGAGCGTTTATTAACGCAAATGGCGAGTGCATACAATATACTGTTTTTAAACCGGTGCGATACTAAACATCGTTATAACAAAATGCAACCATTTTATGTATACAGATTGCATTTAAGTAGATGGATAACCAGCGCCGCACACTCACAAATTGCATTTTAACTGGTTTTCGTGATAATACATCCACAGAAATTGAGCAGGAACACTTTACTGACGACTCGGATGAGTTATGGAGACTTCATGGAATTCAGGTTGTTAAAGAAGGACCCGGGTTGTTCGGCGCGACTTGGAATCGTCAGCACAGCCCGTGGTGAAATTCAGACACCGATATTCATGCCGGTGGCTACTCATGGCGCCATGAAGCCTTTAACCCCCGCTCAGATACACGAAACCGGTTCCCAGATCATTCTGTCGAACACCTATCACCTCCATCTGCAACCGGGCGAAGGACTGGTCAAAAAAGCGGGAGGACTGCATAAATTCATGGCATGGGACAAGCCCATCCTGACTGATTCCGGCGGTTTTCAGGTATTCTCGCTGCCGAACAAACGCATCACGGAAGAAGGCGTTTTCTTTAAACATGAAATCACCGGTTCAGAAATATATCTCGACCCCGCCTCGGCAATCCGCATCCAACAGGATCTTGGCGCCGATATTATCATGGCTTTTGACGAGTGCATCCCCTACCCGTGTGAAAAATCGTATGCTGAAAAGTCAACAAAAAAGACCATCAGATGGCTGAAGGAGTGCCAGAACGCCATGACTGACAACGGCCAGGCACTATTTGGTATTATACAGGGGAGCATTTTTGAAGATCTGCGTGAAATGTGTACAAAAGAAATGCGCACACTTGATCTGCCAGGCTATGCCATCGGCGGGGTCAGTGTAGGAGAAGGGCTCGAACTCCTCAAGAAGATTGTCGGCTTCACGACTCCGCATCTGCCGGAAGACAAACCGCGCTATCTGATGGGTGTCGGCCTGCCCGAAGACATTCTTGAAAGTGTTGAGAGGGGTATAGATATGTTCGATTGCGTCATACCGACCCGCTATGCCAGGAGTGCCACACTGTTCACCCGTCGCGGCAAAATCCGCCTGACCAATAAAAATTACAAGCGCGACTTTTTCCCGATCGATCCGAGCTGCAGCTGTTATACGTGCCAAAACTTTACACGGGCCTACCTTCATCACCTTTTTGTGGCAAATGAAGTGCTCTCGGCAGTCCTGTCCGCCATCCACAATGTCCATTTTTATCTGGCCATGATGGCAGAGATTCGTCACTCAATCGGAGAAGGACGTTTTCTGGAATACAAGGGACGATTTTTGTCTGAATATCTTCGTGGATAGTGTACTGTGACAGTACAGCGATCCACAACCGTTGCGCCGATACGTTAACAAACCGGCAGATAGACCGATACAAAACGTACGTTGCGGCACAAGATTGATTTTTTTGAGAGAGTATCAATGACTGGATTTGAACAAACTTTTCTTGAACAGATTACCAACATTCAGGGTGTGGACTTTTCAACCTGGGCCGGCTGGGAAAAACTGATGGCTTGGGTACGCCGCCAGCCTTGGTCAAAGGAATTTTTCGGTGACGATAAAACCCCTGCCCGTTTGCTGCATCCGGCAACGCTTGCAGAGGAACTGACCAAATATCTTGGTGGATGAATTCAGGATGAACTTCCGCACCGTTACGCATGACGGCCATACAAAGTTACGATTAGTTGGCAAAAAACAATTCCCTCATCTCAAACCGGTCCAGGCAAAACTACTTGACGAAAAACGTCGCCTGAATTATAAGTACCAACCTTGGCGGAGTGGTGAAATGGTAGACACAGCAGACTCAAAATCTGCCGAGGGCAACCTCATGCCGGTTCGAGTCCGGCCTCCGCTACCAAGTAACAATCCAACTTATTCCCCCGTCAACCTCACTCAAAATATTGTCAACGGCTATCTGCCGGTAGAACTAAGCGGCGAGACAAACAACGATCTGGGGGTAACCTTAACCTTCAAACAACGGACGATTGACGCCAACGGCACTGTTTCCTATGTGACAGCCTATTCCTTCAGTTATGCAGCGGATCCCAAAAAACACTATAGTAGATGCCGGGCAATCGAAGAGCTACAGAGAACAGCATACAGAAAGAGATCATGAAAAAGGTTCAAATTGTTTTTTCAATTATGGTGTTTCTACTTCCCGTGTTTATTTTTTCTGCATGGGCCCAGAGCTTGGCAAGTATCCGCTATCCAATTGTCGATACTGGATTCAACATGCAGGTAGAACCAATTCGGTCAATACCTCAAGGCCGGCAGGCCCCTGGATGTGGTCAAGAAGCTGGACTATAGGTTGTGAGAAATGCAGTGTCGGTAAAGTTTACATTTATAAAAAATATCAGATTGCATATTGAATAATATCTGTGCTGTCAGTGTGTTACATAATTGGTACGCTGTTTGCTGTTAGTTATCTCATAATCAGCTATTTTAGAGGTACTCGGGAGGAAGCCAATGAAACTTAAATCAATCCTTGTAACAGCATTTGTAGCCGTACTGACAACAGCGTCTATTTCAGCAGCGACCTCAATTAATCTCACGGGAACAATAAGGGACTTCACTCCCTTAACAAACCCTGATTTTGAAGCGGCTATTAATGGGGTTGTAACTGGAATAGTCAGCCCAACACTTGGATTAGATGGCAAACCTGTTTTTGTCGGTACTTCAAATGATAGCATCCAGAGTGCTACAACGTTTAACCAGTGGTTTAATGATGTGGCAGGGGTAAACGCATCAAAGAGCCACACAATTACTCTGAATGAAACAAGCCCGAGTGTTTATACTTACTCTAACGATGGCTTTTTCCCGATAGATGATCAATTATTAGGAAACTATGGTATTCATAACTATCATTTTACGTATGAACTCCATACTGATTTCACATACCAGGCGGGACAAAAGTTTAATTTCACTGGTGATGATGATGTTTGGGTGTTCATCAATAAACAGTTAGTAGTTGATCTTGGTGGTATCCATCCTGCAGCATCTGCATCGGTCAATCTTGATACTCTTGGGCTCACGGCCGGTAACAACTACGGCTTTGACTTCTTCTTTGCGGAGCGTCACACATCAGCATCTAATCTCATGATTGAGACTTCAATTGCCCTGAACGATACTCCTGACAACACGCCAGTACCCGAACCAGGAACAATAGCCCTCCTTGGTCTCGGTATGGCTGGACTCGCCGTGTACGGCAAGCGCAGGAAGAATACAAAAGCATAATCGCAATACATAGCTCAAACTCATTAGGGACGCTTACTCGAACAAGTAGCGTCCCTTTACTTTAGGACTTGTCGATTTTATTTACACTTTCTATCTACATATTGTTATGGGTAGTTTCAAAAAAGGGGGATCAGGTGAACGAGAAAACTATGGTCAAGTTACTTCTGGCAGTTTCGCTTTGTATCATTACATCTTGTGGTAGAGGTGGATCAAATGGTAGTTCCAGCGGAACATCAAGCACTACAACTACCAGCACTTCTACTACAACAACCACCGCAAGCGTCACTACAACTACCATCTTAGCAAGTAATGTTACTAGCGGAATGAATGCATGTCTTCAACCATTAAATAGAACTTATTCACCATTTGAACTTTACAGGTATCTGAATACTTGTTCTGAAGTTATCACGGTTTTTGTTTGTAATAGTGCAACCCAGTATCAAGATCAATTCATGGGATTTCCATTGTCGTATAACGAGGATTATATAATTGGCAGTGGGGATTCTGCTCCTCTTGCATGTTCAGGTGATGCCATATCTGATAGCCGTATTAATTACCCTACAAATCCTCAAACTCTTCAGCCAATTAAATGCACAAGTGCTGGAGTGCCAGAAACAACAAACTTTGTATGTAAACGTCTGTAATTGAGTAACTACAGAGACGCCGGTCTCCCGTTCTGAACTCAATTGACTTTGCCACTCAAGACTGATAATGAATTATCAACTGTATAAACCCCGGATTGGTGCCGTGGTCAATTTGACTACGGATAATAGGGAAAAGGGTGAAAATCCCTTGCTGTCCCGCAACTGTAACAGGCGATGAAAGCCGCATTATGCCACTGGTATGTACCGGGAAGGCGCGGCAAGTAAAATGACCCTGGAGCCAGGAAACCTGCCAACCCGATGCTTTGTGGAACCTCCGTGGAAAGAGGGGCCGAAGCCCGCTATCCTCTCCGTGGCATTCGCGCCCCTGTCCATTCCCGACAGGGGTTTTTTGTTTTTCCGCTCATATACCAGCCAAGGAGATGCGAATGCCAACCCAGATTGAAGTAGCACGACAAGGAACCATAACCGAACAGATGAGCCGTGTGGCAATTGACGAAAACCTGCCGGCAGAGTACATCCGCCAGATGGTAGCCGGAGGAAAAATTGTCATACCCTGGAATATCAATCGCAAACCGGAACGGATAGCCGGCATTGGCAAAGGTCTGCGTACCAAGGTGAATGCCTCCATCGGCACATCCAGCGACATCATCGACTACACAGCCGAGGTACGCAAAGCTCTTGCCGCACAGGAGTCAGGAGCTGACACACTGATGGAGCTTTCAGTCGGTGGAGATTTGGACCGGGTCAGGCGTGAAGTCATAGCTGCTGTTGAACTACCGGTTGGTAATGTCCCCCTTTATCAGGCGTTCTGTGAAGCTGCACGCAAATATGGCGACCCGAACAAACTTGATGAAGAACTTCTCTTTGACCTTATTGAGCAGCAGTGTGCCGACGGCATGGCTTTCATGGCTGTTCACTGCGGCATCAATCTCTATACCATCGAACGGCTACGCAAGCAGGGGTACCGTTACGGTGGGCTGGTATCCAAGGGTGGTGTATCAATGGCAGCCTGGATGCTTGCCAACAACCGTGAGAACCCATTGTATGAGCAGTTCGACCGAGTAGTTGGAATCCTGAAAAAATACGACACCGTATTATCTCTCGGCAACGGACTCCGAGCCGGGGCTATTCACGATTCATCCGACCGTGCCCAAATCCAGGAGCTGCTCATCAATTGCGAACTGGCGGAAATAGGTCGTGACATGGGATGCCAGATGCTGGTTGAGGGACCCGGACATGTGCCACTTGATGAAATAGCTGGAAACATTCAGCTCCAGAAGCGAATGAGTGGCGGTGCACCGTATTACATGCTTGGTCCAATTTGCACCGATGTTGCTCCCGGATTCGACCATATCACTGCCGCCATTGGTGCAGCACAATCATCGAGCCATGGTGCCGACCTCATCTGCTATATAACTCCTGCAGAGCACCTTGCCCTCCCCAATGAGGATGATGTTCGCCAGGGGGTAAAAGCTGCAAAGATTGCAGCTTACATCGGTGACATGAACAAGTATCCGGAAAGGAGCCGTCAGCGTGACAAGGAAATGTCAAAAGCCAGAAGGGATTTGGACTGGCAGCGACAATTCGATTTGGCACTCTTCCCGGATGATGCAAGGGCTATTCGAGCCAGCCGTATACCTGAAGACGAACATACTTGTACCATGTGTGGTGATTTCTGTGCTTCACGTGGTGCAACAAAGCTTTTTGCAGAATATCTGCGAGGTGACAAGATGTAACCGCGATTTTGAATTCGGGTTGAACTCCGATGTAAGCAACCCATTGATGGGTGGAGAAGGCGTCAAGCTGTTTATACCAAATCGGCAGGACGGGCCGGCATCGGAAGCCCGGTATAGAGCATCGGTGTTGGTTGTCTTGCCGATGCCGCAATCACCGGAAATGGATTACCTGATCCGTTTGCAAGGCCAGGTACGATGGAGAATTTATCAGACTGTATCCGCACATTTCCGGAGGTTTCGCTATATCCAGTCAGCCGTGCCGTTAATTCGCGGCAACTGCCGTTGAGCACAATATAAACATGGCCCTAGACAATATTATTTATCCGCAATATCAAATGGTTATGTTTTTTGTACGATTTGGCCTGCTTTATGCTAAGTGTTATTTCACAAGGAAGCCACTTCGACGAGAGGAGGTTTGGAAGAATCGTAATTTCACAACTCAATAGAATATGTTTCATTCATGGGGGTTATGCCTCCACTTAAGTCCTGTCATTACAGGCTCACCCGGATTCACATTTGCTAGACTGATTGTCTGATGTACATGCAGTAGATGAGGTAAGCGAAATAGTTCTTTTTCAAACACATACTGGTTTATTACTAATGGGGAACATTATTTCGTTTCCCAATAATCCTGACAAAACAGGATATCCATTCACTTGGACTTAAGGCTGATCGGTTGCATTACGATCAGCCTTTACTCATTCAGGTTATCCATGGCATAAAAGCAAAAGTCAAAGTGATATCATCGGACTTGTCAACGATTCTGTGTAAATGACTATTCAGTCAATATGAGTCAGTTACCATCCAGCACCTCACGAACCTTGATCGCCAGTCTCTGGGGAGTGAACGGCTTCTGAATGAAGTGCTCTCCTTCATTAAGTACACCATGGTGGCCAATAATATCGCCCGTGTATCCCGACATGTACATGCATTTGATCTGTGGATTGATGGACAGCAGATTTTGGGTCAGATCCCGACCGTTCATTTCAGGCATGACCACATCGGTCAAAACCAGATGAACCTCCCCCTCATGTTCCCTGGCAAGATTGATAGCTTCTACCGGGTTGTTGGCAGTTAAGACTCTGTACCCCAGGTTTGAGAGTATCTTCGTAGCCAATTTCAGTATAGACGGATCGTCTTCCACCAGCAGGATAGACTCCTGACCATGCGGGATCGGTTTCGCATCGTCTTTCGACAGGATCTGCTCGTCCGTTCCGACATGTCGGGGCATATAGATCCTGAACGTGGTTCCTGATCCCGGCTCGCTCTGCACATCCACGTATCCATTGTTTTGCTTGACGATGCCGAACACTGTTGCCAACCCCAAGCCGGTTCCTTTGCCGACGCCTTTGGTCGTAAAGAACGGTTCGAAGATGCGGGACAGAGTTTCCTTGTCCATCCCGCAGCCATTGTCGCTGACAGCAATCCACACGTACTCGCCTGGAACAAGGCCCGGATGGAGGGCGATGTAGTCCTCATCAATGACGCTGTTTCCCGTATTGATTGTTATCTTGCCGACATCTTCAATGGCATCGCGGGCGTTGATGCACAGATTGGCTATTATCTGGTCAACCTGGGAAGGGTCAAGCCTGGTGTACCAGAGGCTCGAAAACGGGTGCCAATTGAGATCTATGCTCTCTCCTATGAGTCGTTGCAGCATTTTGAGCATCCCTGACACGATCTCGTTAAGATCAAGCACTTTAGGCTCGATGGTCTGCTGGCGGGAATAAGCCAGCAGTTGGCGGGTAAGATCGGCTGAGCGTTCGCCCGCTTTGCGAATTTCTTCAAGGTTGTCAAATAAAGGATGGGTTGGATCTGTCTGCATGAGAGCGATATCTGCGTATCCGAGAATGACCGTCAGCAGGTTGTTAAAATCATGGGCTATCCCCCCAGCCAGTCTTCCGACAAATTCCATCTTTTGTGCCTGATTTAGCTGAACCTGCATCTTCTCCCGTTCATTATCGCTGCGCTTGCGCTGCTCCATTTCGGTAAATAAATTATCATAGGCCCTGTTCAAATCATCCGTTCGCTCTTTTACTCGCTCTTCCAGATGGTTTTTTGCCCTGTTAAGTTCTTCCTGGGCATGTTGACGTTCAATGATTTCAACAGCGATGTTATCCCGTGACGTTTTCAACTCGATCCGCATCTTTTCGAATGCGGCTGCCAGCTCGCCGACCTCGTCACTTGATTTCACATTGATCTGCTCTTCCAGATCCCCTCTCTCAATTTTTGCAGCACCTTCTCTCAACAGCTTCAGCGGCCGGACAATGGCCAATGACAGTCGATATCCGAAACCCAATCCGGTGATTACGGCGATAAAAGATAAGATTCCGGTTGTTCTTGCCGTGGATGAGATGGATCTGGTCTCTGCATTTTTGATCTTGTCAAGATGTACGTACTCTTGAGCCAACATACTATTGACCGAATGAAGGAAATTTCTCTCGATCTCTTCAAAGCGCTCCTTTGATTCAAAAATATCAGACTTGTCCGCATGATGATGTATCAGGTCAAGTAAAACTCTGGCCTCCCGGTGCAGGCTTTCGCCTTGAAATCCGATTTTTTCAATATAATGTTTCTCATCGGGTTCTCTTGCAACCAGCTTTGCAAAATTATCGAAGGATTTTCGATAAAGCTCTTCCCCTTCTCCGATCTGTTGTTGCTCTACCTGCATAACCATTTCATTCGACCTGCCGCTTGTTGCAGCATTTTCCAGTAGCCCGCTTTCGACTACCGATGAAATTATACGCAGACCGGCATAACGAATATCGTCCAATGCTTTGATCGTCGGGAGAACGTGTTCCGAGATAATCTCGGAGTGCTTATTGATTTCATCTGCCCCCCTGACCCCCACAATGCCGACGGTTCCTATTATCACTGCACCAAGGATGTAACCGAACTGCACCTTATAACTAAACCTCACGAACATACCTCCTACTTCAACGGTTCCAGTAGACCGGGCACAAAAGCAGTGGATACAGACGATGCTGAACCATAAAGACTCGTCGGGTAGTCACCAACTTGAATGCATTTCACGGTTACTTACGTTTAAATATCATTAAAGTCAATTCAAATTGGGCAGCAAATATAGCCGTTGCCCACCTTTAAGTGAATCTGCTAAACCCAGTTTAATAACGTCAGCCCTTTGATTCTTCCAAACTCTCACAGATTGTTGGTTACAAGTGTCGCGGCGCAGCTCTTGGCGTGGGCCGCTATCAACATATCCATGGCACCCACAAACCATATGCCGTTGATCTCAAGGTAGCTCACCCTGATTGAGGCTGCCAAACTTGCACCTCGCCGGAATGAACAACTGGTTCAATCAATGGGGTATTTGCCTCAGCACTACACGCTCATAATTTTCATTATTTTTCAATTGAGCCACTAAAAGCGATCAAATGCAGTACACCGCGATCATGTTCCCGGATATTCATTCGGGTATAAGTTTTACCCTGAATATCAGGTCAAGCGGATCAGCAGAAATATACCAATCATGGCGATACCGATGGCAAGTTTGCCGGCTACACCTATAGCCAGACCCACCACGGTTCCAAAGCCAGCCCTGGATGCCTCATCCAGGCTGCGCTGTAACGACAGTTCTCCGATAACCGCCCCCACAAACGGCCCGAGCAGAATTCCCGGAATTCCGAGAAACATCCCTGCCACACCGCCCAGAGCGGCACCTGCCATGGCTCTGCGCGACCCGCCATACTTTTTAACGCCCAGGATTGATGCCGCAAACTCCACCACATAGGTCAATGCGGCCATTCCTGCCAGGAGCAGTAGAGACCACACACCTATGTAGCGGAAACCTTCTGCCCACGCACCAAGGAGTAATCCCAGAAACAACAGCGGTGCTCCGGGTACCAGCGGCAGTAACAGCCCCGCAAGACCGGTGAAGGTCAGGACTGCCCCGATGATCCAGAGTGTTATTGATTGATCAGCCATTAGGTCCCGTCTCCTTTGATGCCATTCATACCTTTCTTTTCGATACCATAACCGTCCTTCGCGCTTGTTTGTAGCAGCTTTTCGGACTGTCCACAATTACGGGGGAGATTCAATCCCTGTTTCCAGATAACCGCTGACCGTGAAAGCCCGCCAAGTGCCTATATACGGTGTTTTATGGGCATTCGATATTGTTACCCAACATTTTCAAACATGGCATACCGCTGTAACAATTGTATGCTACGGTTACTTCGACTTACAGAATAACAAATAAAAAAGGAGAAATTAACGATGAAAGCAAACAGCAAAGTATGCGCAGCAGTTCTCACAGTAGCAATGTTGTCGGCTGGAAGCGCCCTGGCCGGCGAGAAGTGGATGACCGGTGATTTCCATCAGCACACAACATACACCGATGGCTCCTACCCGATGAATGACCTGACGGCTCCCGGTGTAATAGCCACGTTTCCGTGGAAAGAACCGGCCGGGCTCTACAGGAGAGGGGTAATTCCTCAGGGGTACCGCTTCGGAGTCGATTTCCAGGCCAACAGCGAACATGGCGGAGCCAGCGGCAAGGACAACTTTAATAATGCCTGGAGCACCTATTCACCGAACCCTGCAGTCGGTGATGCCGGCAAAATGTGGCGTTGGCAGACCCTTATCAGCACTTCTGACATTCCGGGCTACGCCGGACCGGCATACATGGGAGCATTTGACTGGATCAATACTATTCGTGCCAACTATCCGAACAAATTGGCTATGTCCGGGATGGAGTGGAACCCGCCGGGGCACGAGCATTGCAGCACCGGCATTGTCGCTGCGAACGCACTGCCGATTGCCGAATTCGAATACCGCTTCGACAACTCCGACTCTGACGGTACGTTGACTACCAACACCGCTGACAAAATGGGGTGGACCGGAAAAAAACAGAGTTCAGAATACACCGCCTCTGCACCTGACTACTCTTCTACACTCGGCTTAAACAAATTGCACAACAAAACAATCGACGGCGTCAAGTGGATGCAGGCCAACTACCCGACAACCGGCTACATGGTTCCGGCTCATGTTGAACGGGCCGGCTGCGGCCTTACCGGTGGCGCCTGGAACATCGCAGCCTTCCGCGATATCAACGACAACGGACCGACCGTTGCCTTCGGTTTTGAAGGGATCCCCGGCCATGAGAAAGAAACAGGCCGTGGCGGATTCGGTGCAGGAGCTTGTGGTGGCGGTACCTACGGCGGCGCGGGATACTACATCGCCACTGTCGGCGGCCTCTGGGACAACCTGCTGGCTGATGGCCGCAGGTTTTACAACTTCGCCAGTTCAGATTTTCACAATGATGCCGGTGCAGACTTCTGGCCGGGTGAATACCTGAAGACCTACGTGAAGGTAAAACAGAACAGCCATAACGATCATAAGGACAAGGACAGCGAGCACGACGAAAAGAGTGAAAAAGATCACGATCATGAGAATGTGTATACCCAGGAAGATGTTGTCAATGGTCTCCGTTCCGGCAACGCCTTCTCCGTACATGGTGACCTGATCAACGAACTTGATTTTAAAGTGCAGGCCGGGAATCATCACGATGAAGAAACTGCGACCATGGGTGAAACCCTGTTCGTTAGAAAAGGACAGAACGCTACTGTCAAAATCGCCTTCAAAACTCCATCCGGCAACAACTGCCAGGCCGGTGTCAACGCTTCTGCCGGCTATATCTGCAAAGCTCCGGCTGTTCACCATGTTCAGCTGATTCAGGGCCGCATCAATCCGACCAGGGCCGGCAAATTTCTTGCTGATGGCGTAACACCGAATCCGGAGTTCAAAACAATCGATCCGACGGTTGCCAGTATCGTCAAGACGTTTGATGCCACTTCATGGAAAAGTCATGACGGCTACACCACCATGACCTTCGACGTACCGAATGTGCAGAATAATATGTTCTTCCGTATTCGCGGCACCAACCTCGGCTACGACGTGAAGCAGATGGACTCCACCGGAACTAAAATTGTCTATGGTACCGATGCAAACGGCAGCCCGCTTATCAATACTCCCGGCACCAGCAATGCTGACATGGCGTGGGACGATCTCTGGTTCTACTCGAATCCGGTTGTTGTGAAAGTAGTAGAGAAAAAAGACAAGTAATCAACATTCAATCCGGGCATCACCAGACAATTCGGGCGGAACCAGTTACTGGTTCCGCCCGAAATATTGTTAGGGGGGGAGTCGGTTAGGTTGGCCATGGAATATTCTTTTGAGACGTACGAAGTTGAGATACGACCCCTATACAGCTTCCCCATCGTCGGCTTCAAGCTTCAGTTGTACCCAAACTGGGGACAACTGAAAGTCAGTAAATTCCCTCCTCTTGACTTTCCCCCAGTATTGGCGAGAAGTTGGTGATTCAGATAATATCGCGACAACATCAATAACGGAAAAATACCATTCTTCAGCATGAACGGTTTTTCTGATTTGTTTTCCTTCAAAGATGGACAGTTTGATAATTTCTTTTGCTGTCATATCGGTACTCCTCCTTTAAGCACCAGATCACACGACCTGCCGAATCAGGCCAGTTTTTAAAGGTGTATTCCCCAACACACCCCAGCAGAAACAGCGGTTTGTGCGGGGCGCGGTATTTGGTTGCTGCCGTCCAGCGGGAGCGGCTGGTGCCGGAGCGGAGGGTGGAGAAGGTTTGCAGGTAGTTGGTGAGCATATCGGATTACCGTTGTAGTAATGGATATTCAATTGTCTGAAAGTCCAACCTGATCCCGGAGGTTTTGCCAGCGGCGTCAAGTTGCCGTTACCGCCTTATCCGGCTGAATAGTCATTTTCAATCCCATGCCATGAAGTATGGAAAACAGGTTTGACAGGGCCGGATTGCCACTGGGGGAAAGCATGCGGTACAGACTCTCCCGCTTAAGATGCGCCTTTTCTGCGACTGCTGCCATGCCGCCTTCCGCTCCAGCGATATTGCGAAGCGCCAAAAGCAAAGCGTCTTTATCTTCCTCTTCAATGACTGCATTAAGGTATCCGGCTGCATTCTCCGGGTCTTTTAACCACTCAATATGTTCCGAATGATAATTGCCGGTTTTTCTTGCCATTGCTATTTCTCCCTTTGTCGCTTCCAGTAAGCTTTTGCCGTTTCAATATCCTTGTGCTGGGTTGACTTGTCTCCGCCTTTGATTTCTCCTATAATTGTCTCATGTCATGGCAGACCCCGCCTCTGTGTACTTAGCCTTCCAACCGTCCGAAATAATCATCCAGCGTAACCGCCGTAACTTCGCGGGTCAGCGAACGGGTCTGATCGGCAAGTGAGAGCAGTAGACCAGGCTTCGGATCAAGCTGGGCGAACGATGCACGGAAGGAAGCCAGAGTCCGGGCCTGCTGCGGAGTTGGAGTTTTGCCAAGTTTGATCTCCACAGGAATCAGAACCCCGGCTGACGGTTCGACGAGCAGGTCAACCTCCAGGCCGTTGCCGGTCCTGATGTAGTACAACGGCGGCTGTACACCCTTCCCCAGAAAAAACTTGACCGTTTCCTGTATGCAGAAGTTTTCGAACAGATGACCAGCCATCGGACCGTTGAAGAGATGTGCTTCATCCCGCACCCCGGCCAGGTTGCAGGCCAGACCGATATCGATGAAATAGACCTTGGGCGACTTGGTGATGCGTTTGCCCATGTTGGCATAGTACGGCGGCAGCAGATAGACCACCCGGCTGGCCTCCAGGATCGAGAGCCAGCTTTTAATGGTCGGGACGGAGATGCCCAGATCGCGGCTGAAATCGGACATGTTCAATTGTTGACCGCAGCGGGCCGCGAGCAGGCGCACAAACCGCTGGAAGTCACGCAAATCGCCGATATTGTAGAGTGTGCGGATATCGCGCTCCAGATAGGTCTGCAGATAGGAGGCGTACCACGACGGCAGATCGACGGCCTCATCCACGACCAGCTCGGGATAGCAGCCGCTCAGGGCCGCATGCCTGAACAGGCTGATGGTATCCGGTAGCGGCAGATACCGCCGTTTCTCGGCCACCGACAACGGAAGCAGCTCCAGCAGAGCAATCCGTCCGGCCAGCGAATCGCTCAGGTTCTTGATCAGACCGAACTGCTGCGAGCCGGTAAAGACATACTGTCCTTTGACACTGCGCCGGTTATCCACCCGGATTTTGACATAGGAGAGCAGACTTGGCGCAAGCTGAATTTCGTCGATGATAGACCGTTCTCCCAGTGAGTCCAGAAAGAGCAGCGGGTCGGCATGGGCCTGTTCCCGGTAAAACGGGTCATCCAGGGTAACGTATTGATAGTCTGGAAGGCAGTGCCTGAGCAGGGTTGACTTGCCGGCCTGGCGCGGGCCGGTAACTGCTACGCAGGGAGAAGATGCGAGCAGTCGCACCAGTCGTGTTTCGATGTCACGGGGAATGTAGGTCATGAGAGGAGAGTAGCATGAACAGGACGGCATAACAATGCATATTTAAAGTTATAATTTAAATATGCATTGTGATTTAAAATAAATGAGGTCGATAACGGCCAGCAGCAAGAGCGGCTTGTGCGGGGCGCGGTAATTGGTTGCTGCCGTCCAGCGGGAGCGGCTGGTGTCGGAGCGGAGGGGGGAGAAGTTGTTTTTTATGGATTTAATTGTAGAACATGATATTTTCTCAGTACGATCAACACACTTGTTATGTAGCAAGTCCTCCCTTTTCGGGGGTGGTCGTTCCGCGATATCGACAGAGGTTGACGCACTAAAGGGAGCAGGTATGAACAATCCGACTATTCAGGTGAATAACAACCAACTTGTGGAAACTCTGGCTCAATTTCCTCCCGAAGGGCTGAAAAAACTGATCGACCAGCTCTTCAAAAAGAAACTTTATACACCACTCCCGCTGGCAGAAATTACCCGCGAAGCCTCACGGACGGCTAAACGGTCAAAACTGGCACCTGAAACAGCTGCCGAGGCGGTCTTGTGGGCGCGGTCACAAAAATAGTCATCGACACCAATGTTTTCATCTCGGCCTTCGGCTGGGATGGCAAGCCGGAAGCTGTGCTGAGTCTGATGGAGCAGCGGAAGGTTGTCAACTGCATCACCAACGACATCTACGCAGAGCTTCAACGTGTCGTTGCCTACCCTAAACTCAAATTTTCCTCCACCTTGCAAGTAAACATACTTGAATTTGTCTTTTCCTGGTCACGCTTTGTGCAACCGAAGGAACCAGTCGCCGTAATTGTCGAAGATCCTGACGACGACAAATTCCTGGCCTGCGCCGTCGCCGCCAACGCCTCGGCCATTATCTCCGGAGATCCGCATCTGCTCGGCCTTGGTTCCTATCGCAACATTCCCATTATGACTCCGGCGCAGTTTCTGGAGCAGAAAGAGTAACTACCGTCAGCCAGGAGCGGCTTATGCGGGCACGGTATTTGGTTGCGGCTGTCCAGCTGGAGCGGCTGGTGTCGGAGCGGAGGGTGGAGAAGGTTTTCAGGTAGTGGGTGAGCCAGATCGACCATTTTGTTAACGTCAACAAAATGGCCCAAAATTTCATGGTTGGAAGCTTCACAAAGACCATTTTCCTGAAGTCAGGAAAATGGTCTGACACTGATTGCCATTCGATCAGGAACATCAATATTTCCTGAAGATCTTCTGTTGGTGCCAGTGAAGCGCGTCCGGTTCAGGCCAAAACAACTGTTCGGCGGGCCCGATGATGGGGCGACCGGAGAGGGTCTGCATGTGGCTTGGGATATTGTTGTTCGCGGATAATTGTTTTGAGACCAGTACGGCGTATGAACCGGAAACGGTGATCAAGCCCTCATCAAAAGTCCAATGGCAGAGGCGGCAGAGCGCCATGCCGTTCTGGACAGTGTCGTTATGCGTCAAGCTCCACGGCACGATATGGGCGGCGTCAACCACGGTATGGCAATCAGCGGTCAGCATGCGGATGCCGCACACGGCGCAACGATGATCATACATGCTGACAATGACCCGCCTGAACGCCTGATCCCGCACCGCCGGGGCGTATTGCTCTGCACCCTCACCTTCCTGAACCCGCTGATGGCGCGATTGCTCCAGAAGCGTCTGGCTGTATTGGAAAGCTTCCTTGTTGATGATCCCCTGTTCGACCAGAGCGGCATGCAGTTCCGGCGCAAAACAGGTTTCAATCAGGGTGGTTCTCAGCATATTGCGCGATTCTTCCCGGCAGAGCAGTGTGTACAGTTCATCATCAAGTTTCACCCCCAGCACGATTTCCTGCAACTGGGCCACGCCCCTGATCTGGCGGGTGGCGGCAAGAACTGCTTCCATGCCAGGTTTCGGGATGTGGTGCCAGAATTTGTCGGAACCCAGATGATAAAACGGGAGGATGATGTTTGAGCGCTGATCAGGGGGCATGACGCGGGACCAGTAGATGGTGAACAGTTCCCCCAGGTCGGGGGTGAATTCGATGAAGTTGGTTTTTATGATGCCCTGGGCGATGAGGTCGATCACGGCCAGCAGCAGGAGCGGTTTGTGCGGAGCGCGGAATTTGGTTGCTGCCGTCCAGCGGGTGCGGCTGATGTCGGAGCGGAGGGTGGAGAAGGATTTGATGTAGATGTCGATCATCTCAGGAATTCCGTTATTGTTCTCTGCTTGTTGTGGAGCCTAAACCGATTTCAGGGATTCTTCTTGTATGCCAACGGCTCCACGTTACGGCATTTTTGCTCAAGCTGGTGGGCAATACGTGTAATCTGCTCGCCTGTAAGGGTATTTTCCCGCTGCTTGGGAATAACGAGGTGAATGTTTTTCCCACTCGCCAGCAGCACATCACACGGCTTCAGGATTGTCACAAACCAGCCCGTAATAACCAACACAGGTTTTACCGGTATCTTTTCTCCAACTGCACTACTGAGCCAGTTTGCCAGCCAATCGGCCTGCCGTCGAGCTTGGGGCAGATAGTTACGCTCTGTCCACTCAGGAAACTTCAAGACATCGCCATCAAAAATCACCTTCACATCATCAGCTTCACGATTTTTGTCTGATTTTGCCCGACCTTTGGTTTCCACTGCAAAGACACCGTTCGGCCCGACAACAACATGATCAATATTGAATTTATCGGCGAGGAAGTCATGATAGACGTGATGACCGCCAAGCATCAGTCGGTTCAGTTCCTGCCCGACGGCTATTTCGCAATCCAGGCCGAGACGCAGGTTGTTACGCTGTTTGAGGCTTTGTGCAAGCTTTAAGGTAAAATATATAAGGGATAGAACTAGGATGAGAACATAAACAACCCAATGAGCATGATCCTTGGCTGCATACCGGTCTGTGATATACACTGCGTAGCATGTAACGGGAAGTACGACTATCATCATAAGGTAAGTGTCAATATCCTCATCTACTTTTTGGATTACCTTGCGGATTGAATCCCCTGGGCCACGCAAGAGATCTTGAGTTAATGGTGTGCGGTGCTTATTGCAAGAATGGCGAAACCAGAATATTGCAGCGAGAGGGAACAGCAGAGAAAGTAAGAATATGGCTGTGGGGATGTTGAGAATCAACATATTCATTGAATCTTTCCTTAATCGAAATAGATGGTTAGTGGAAAACAGTCCTATCATAGACGCTATAAGCCACCATTATCCATCAGGTTCTTCCACAAATTTTAAGGTCAGTAAACAGCGGACAGCCATTTAAACACTTTCTTTTGATATCGCATTTGCAGCTATCAGAGCGAAAGTATTCCCTCGCTCCGTTGAAATCATGCGAATTTTGCCAAATACTTATGAAACTTGATTTGTCTGTTATGGGTTCTCCATCGGAAAAAGCTTTGTAAAATGAACATGGATAGGCTTTCATTTCTTCAGATATAAACATTGAAAACCTTCCGGCGTCACAAGCTTCTACCATTGACGAGCTTGCGTCTGTATGCGAAAACACACCGCTGATGCTACAAGAGTCAAAACCAATTTTAAAAGGGTAGCGAATTGATGTTGCAGTACGGAAAAATTGCTTGAGTAGTGGGTTGTCCTTAATCATCAGATCTGGAAATACTGTTCTTCCAGTAGGTTTGTAATTTAAAAAAATTAGTGCGTTGATTCCATTAATTATTTTAGGTGGATTATTCAACCACTCTATTGCAGATCCTATACTTTTAGAACTAAGGACAAAATGAACATTAACTTTAATATTTGATTCAAGAAGATTTTTAATAGCGGTCGCAGTCTCAATATATGGTTCATATGCGCTAACGGCGACCGCTCCACAATACATTTTTGATGCTTTAATAATTTCAGTAGTGAGCCCTCTGCCATTCGTCGTATAGTTTGGAACAATTCCTTTATGTTGGGTATATTCTAGCATCTCAATAAAATCGGGATGTTGGTTTGGATTACCACCTCCGAGAGCAACCTGATATACCCCTATAGAGGCCGCCAGATCGATCAGACGCCGGTAGTCATCTAGTGACATATGTTTACCATCAGTCCCAGCACTTCGATAACAGAAGTCACATCCTTTATCACACCAACTGGTTATGGCAATATCAAGTAACTCAGGACCATTTTGGGCCCAGAATGGTTCGGCTTTTCCTTTGTCCTCAATCCGGGCAAAAAATCCCGTATTGGCGTTAAATAATGTTGTATAGCCTAACTCTTGATAGCGCCGCATTTTCATAATTCACCAATAATTGTCAAGGGCGCTTAAATAAAAGTCCGATGAAAGAATTTCAAAAGCCTCCATGCACAGAAAGCTTTCACCGATGTCGCCATCACTGCTTAATTTTGCAATTACGACATTTTTCCCTTGAGCCAAGGCGTCTTTTGCTTTTTCAATTACTTCTTTTGTAAAATCGGGATATTCAACTTTCTGTTCAAGTTGAGCCTCATTGATGATTTTTTCTCCTGAATCGATTGCACTTGTTATTGCATAATAAAGACTATCAAATATTTCAATCAAAGGACTATCCTTAGCAACTCCAACAGCTGCAAAAAAAACTTTTTTGCTGAGATTGCCATTGCCCATGTAAATGAATGATGTTGATGAGCTGTTAGACACAAAATCCATTTTAATTTTCACGGTGAACTCCCAAATGGCCTATTATCATTTCTAAAAAATTATTGTCGTATATTGGATCGAGTAGCGTGAACCATGGATCTATGCGTAAAATATGTTTTGCCTCAATTTCAGTCGGAGCTATTTCAACTCCAATTTTTTTAGATAGGAAGGCGCAAAAAGTTTGATACTCTACCGAGTAGTATTTATTGTACTCTTCAAGTAGGTCGTCAGAGTCGATGAAAATATTTCTATAAACATAGCGCAAGACGATAGACCCAAATCCATTGGGAGAGACCTTCATCTGAGCAGAAAATTCTTCAAATGTTGGAATCGAATCAAGATGAAGCAGAAGCGAATTATTTTTTTTGCGCATAATCCCCTCGCGTTATAATCTCACCAACAATCTGCTGAACTTGCCTAGACTTAGCTTTAGCTACATACTCAAAACAATTCAGCTTTCTATTATCTCTATAAGCATTAACGCAGGCATTTACGAAGTCATAATATGTACCACCTCGTGTTGATGATGCTGCCTGCAAAAGAAAAATGAAAAGATCATCCTTCAATGAATCAATCACCTTGTACACGTCGTTGGTATAACTTTTTACTAGCTTACCTGGTTGTGAGTCTTCGCGATGACTATATCCGTAGGTATCAAAGATTGTTCTTAGGAAGGTAACGTAATCATCATCACCAAGAGAGTTGATGTGGTTTACGAGAATATTTAGGTTGAGTATTTCATTGAATTTGTCACGGTTAAATAAATATGCAGCCGTTCTTCTGACCATTAGTGCATGTTTATTACTTGATAGTATATTCTGAATAATTTGAATGTCTTTTTGAATGTGATATTTGGGTGAAAACGAATGCAACAATATTGAGTAGTTATATAAAAAATCATCCTGCTCTTCAATAAATGATGATACTGCATCCACATGATGTTTTCTTGAGAGTATGTAGGAAAATTTTGTCATACCTTCATAGGCTTGCCCTTTTGTTATTCTTGAAACAAGCCGTTTATACTCAACAAAATCTCGGCCAGACACATCCATCACTAGATAGTAGGCAATAATAAAGTCTCTAAGCTCATCATATGTGAAATTTACGTACTCATGACCGATTGCCATCAGTCCTATTTCCGGCATCTCATGCCGCAATATTATCTCGTCGTTGACGAGGTGCTCTATGACTTCTAACTCTGCACTACTAAATTTCTCAGTAGACATGCTCGCAAGGCTGCCATCCTCTATCATTGCATTAACAAGCTTGAACAACGTTGGCAACGCCATTTTCTTCGTGTTTCTGCCAAATCCATCAATTACCTTCAAGAGATAATTCTCAAATAATTCTTCCTTATAAATGTCGTCAATTTTTCCAAGATTACAACCTTGGCTATTTTCACAGAAAATCCTAAGTAGAAGAAGATCACGTTTAAGAAAATCCGTAGCATTCTCACTTAAATCAGCAGTGATATTGAAAAAATTGAAATATGCAGCAAGTGCTTGGTTAAGATGAAAATCCTCCATCTCAGCTTTTAAATTCTTTAAATGATACACTTTTTCTGAATAACTGCTGTTCAGAAGATATGAAAATTTTTGTTCAAAAAATTCTGTTCTACAGGTCAATATGAATTTTATGGATTGGTACTCTGAGGCGATAGTTAGAACATCGTTGATTTCTGTACGGAATGACTCTGTGTTTTTTATCTCATTCAAGCCATCAACCAAAATTACAAAAGGCTTGTTTGATGAAACCGCGACTTGCTCAAAAAAGCCAAATAGTTCAAACTTATCCTTAAGCTGTGACAAGTATCTGTTATTTAGCAGGTATTGCACAATGCTCTGATTTGGAACTGTATTTAATTCCCTTGCAGGAATAAGAACTGCTGGCAGATCGAACTTTGAACAAAAATTCTCGGCAAAATCACAAATGAAGTTCGTTTTGCCTTGTCCAGCCATGCTAGTCACGAGCATTATTTGCGATTCGGTTAATTGAATAGCATCCAGAGCAGAATCAATATATTTGATAAGACTATATGCTGCTCCAGAAATCTTGAGTTTTAGGATTAACCAAATATCCTTTTTATCTGGTGGGATTTCAGGCATCCCTCCTTCGTCTCCCTTGTAATACTCACAGTAAGTCATGACTTGATAACGCCGGACAATAAGGTCTTTTTTAATGGCTGCAACTGTTGTTAATAAATCTTTATACGTAGAGTTCGTTGTATCAAAACCCTTTGGATAATCGATCTCACAGAACAGAGGAATACCCAAGCGTTCCAAGTACTCATTCAAGTATACGTGGTCAATTTTATCCAGCCCGTCAAAGATTTTCCTGCCAAAAAAAGCCGGATGCGTAAACATTCTCGCTTTATCTTTAGCTGTGCTCACTTCTACAAAAATGTCAGGAATATATTTTTTAGATCTTTTTTCAACATCAACTCGCCCTCTTGACATCAGAAGGAATGCATCGAGTTGTTCTCTACAGCTGCTGAATTTATCTACTTTATCAAACTCTTTTCTCAAAACAGATACCAACGTTTCCAAATCACTTAACCCTGCTCCAGATATAAGTTTTAATATGTCTGTGTAATCTAAGATGTCATTTTCTATATCAAAGTTGATAACGCCAGCAGATTGCAAGACGTCCTTTGCTGTGTAACTAGCTTGCTTTTCTGTAATTATAAAGATAATGAGTCGCTTAAATATCTTATCTAAATCATGTTCCTTAAACTTCTGCAATGTGTGTGCAATCTTTTTAGACTCACAAGTAGAAGTAATCTGAAAAGCAATCTTGCTAACATCACATCCTAAATCAACGGCGGGATAGTTTTGCTTGTCGTAATTCATATTTTTCAGACTCGGACATTTAAAAACAACACTCAGTATGGGTAAATAAAAATTTTCAGCAACTGCATTAATATCGTAGTGCCCACAGGCAGTATTGATTTTTACGTCCGTAACAACCCGCAAAAAATATCCCTTTATTTCATCTAAGTATTGCTTGCTATTCATGATCGAGTAAATTCTCCGATAAAAAGTAATAGTGCATAAATCTCTGAAAGTCGGAATCTGTAGGCAACTTACTTAATTCCCACTCACCCCTAGCGCCATTCGGGACAGTATATTTAACTCCCACTCACCCCGCCCCCCCGCAACAACAATCGGCAACGCCAAAGCAATTATGAAGGATGAATTATGAATGATGAAAAATAACCTACACTTCGTACTTCATAATTTCACCTTGTTTTGCCACTCTTGAGTGCCTGGAGACCTTTGTTCGGCTCCTCTTCCAATGAAGAAAGCAGCGCATAAAACTCATGCAACTTGGACTGAAGGAGTTGCTTGTCCGGCAACTGGGTCTGGTATTCGGCTATAAGGGTCGGGGATAATGAGCGGCTGAGCGAGTATTCCACGACCTCACTGTCTTTTGTGGCACAAAGGAGCACTCCAATTGCGGGGTGCTCATGGGGCTTCTTGATATCCCGGTCCAGCGCTTCCAGATAGAATTCAAGCTTGCCAAGGTGTTCTGGCTGAAACTCACCCACTTTCAATTCAATCGCGACAAGACAGTTAAGCCCGCGATGAAAGAAGAGCAAATCCAGCGCGAAATCCTTTCCGCCTACCTGCAGCGGGTATTCCGAACCGACAAAACAAAAATCACGCCCTAATTCTGTTAGAAATCTGCCAAGATTCCTCACCAAACCGCGATGAAGATCGCTTTCGGAGTGCGGCTCCGGCAACCCGAGAAACTCGAAGAAATAGGCATCCTTGAAAACTTCGCCGGCAGAAGGGTGCAATTCTCTCAACGCTGTTGAGAGTTTTGGCGGATTGAGCACGGCACGCTCGAACAATGCCCCGTCTATCTGCCGGGCAACTTCCCTTACCTGCCAACCACTGCGGGTTGCCATGCGAAGATAGAATTCCCGCTCTTCAGGGCGTTTGGTCTTTGTCAGAATATGCAGATTAGAGGACCAGGGGAGTTCTCTCAACAGAGATGAGAGTTCTGTCGTATTTCGATACGACTCAAAAAACTGGCGCATTCGCCATAGATTCTGGGGGGAGAATCCCCGCTGCCCCGGATGATGCTTGTTTATGAAGGCGGCAAGTGCTGTGACCGTTCCCTTACCCCATCCGTCCTCAGCAATGCGGTTGCTTATGTATTCGCCAACCTGCCAATAGAGATCAATCAGGTTTGTATTGACCGCTTTAATGGCCTGTTTCCGCGCCGATTCGATGAGGTGGAGTACCTCTGTAAAAGCAGCTTCATATTGCCCTGGCTTAATCGATTTCATAACTTCAACTTTCCCATTCCGATTTAGCGTCCACTCACCCCAACCCCCGCAACAACAATCGGCATCTCAAACATAAAACCCAAAAACGGCAACTCCCTCACCGCCTTCTCATAACTCATCATCCCCGAATAGGCCGCCGGTCGCTCCCGCACCACATTCTCCCGCGCCCGCTGCCGCCCAAGTTCGCACAACAACGCCGCAAACGACGTCGTCGGGCAGAGTAGCAGACCAAGCCTGGCATTGCGGTATTTCCATGCCAGCATGAACTTCACATAGTCTTGATAGTAGGAACGAGCATTGCCGAACTCCACCTCGACCCAGATGCCGTTCTTCTCGAAATCACACTTGAGGCCAAGTTCACTGACAACCCGTTGCTCACGGTTCCACCCCTGCCCTACCAACCCTTCATTGATCCGTCCATTGTAGTCAGATTGATTAAAACCGACGTCATACTTCACAGCGGCAAGCGTTCCCTCAATCTGCTCTATCTCCGCAAACTGCTTTGCTTGCCCTTTGTCCAGCCTGTGCAGCAGCATGTCGCTGATCCGGAGGCAGGGCGAAGTGTCTTTCAGAATCGGTTTGAAGATAAACGTGAACGGTGCAACCTCTTCCACCTCAAGCAGACTGCCGCCGGACTGGCTGCCGAAAACAGCCAGCAGATACTGCCGCAAACGATCCTGTGCTTTGTTCTCATATCTGAACTGAAGATGCCCCGGCTTGTTGTTCAGCCTCCGTATCTCTGCAACAACCGGCTCTTCAGCTCCGAAAAAAATAGTGACCGGCACCTTGCCACCCTTTTCTATGGCGCGCATCCGTTCCGTCTGAGCCTCAACAGGTATGCTCACACCGTATTTGAAGGTGGATACTCCAACAGGGTGGAGAAACTTTATGTTGTCAAGATTCGGGACCGAATGCATAAATCTCCAAAACCATTTTCACGCAACGACGCAACGACGCGACGAAAACCTTAAAAGACTTCCAGGCCGTTTGCTACTCGCTTGAAGCCATCCTTCATAAGATTTTCACCAAAATTAATAAGCAAGCCCAGACGACATCCTGTTAAACGAAGATAGGTCAGCAACTGTTTCGAATGCACAGGTTGCAGACGTTCTACGGATTTCAATTCAATGATAACCTTCTTTTCCACGAATAGATCGGTTCGGAAGCCTTCGTCAAAAACAATTCCCTGAAACTTGATCGGTATTGGTACCTGACGTTCGACAGACAAACCGGAGTCAGTCAGCTTACGAGCCATAATAACTTCATAGACGCTTTCCAATAAGCCTGGACCGAGTTCACGATGTAACTGGAATGCTGCATCCATAATCAAGTTGGCAATTTCATTTTCCGTCATTAAGCACATCTCTTTTGAGGTTGATTTGCTTTTCGTTGCGTCGTCGCCTAGAGGCGCCTACTTTTGGCGCGGCGTCGCGTGAGACCGGTTTACTGAATTATCAGCCACATAGTGGAAATGCGGGATATTCCCGTATTTCGTAATAATAATTACGCCGTCACCTGTTCCGGCGTCACACTCAGACGCAATCCGACTCCATGCAGAAGATTGAACAAAGTGCGGATTTCCGGATTTCCACGACTGGATAATGTGCGGTATAAGCTCTCCCTGTTCAGGTGCGCCTTCTCCGCCACGGCCTTCATACCGCCGTTTGCCTCGGCAATATTGCGCAACGCAAGCAGGAAGGCGTCCTTGTCTCCCTCTTCAAGAGCCGCATTTAAATATGCCGCTGCTTCGGTGGGGTCTTTCAGTGCTTCAATCAAATCTTTCTGGTATTCCGTAATTGGTGCCATGTTACTGCCTCCTTCTATGATCTTGCAGATAGCTTACTGCCTGGGCGATGTCTCGTTTCTGGCTGGCCTTGTCGCCCCTGCCGCAACAAGCCCCTGCCAGATCGGGCGCGCCTGCCAGTCATGGGGGACACCCATATCCTTTATCAACGCCGGATCAAGAGTCTGCATCAAGCGCTGCAGACGCTGCGGCCAGTGGGTGGCCGGTTCTATAACCTGCATCAGGTGAATTAGCAGCACAAGCGAGTTGTAGAGCTTGCGATCTTTGCCGATTCCGTGCAGTGGATCGTTGCAGAAGTTATCCCAGAGATAGGCCGGTTTCTTGCGGGGTAGTTGAAAGGTTACGGCAAATTTGCGGTTCCAGAGACGGCTATGGTGCGCGGCGGTATTGCGCAGTACACTGAGATGGTGAAAGAGGGAACAGAATGTTTTTTCGTCAAGTTGATAAGTGTTGGCTATGGTTTGACGGATGTGCGGCGAGACAAGCTGACTGACCAGATTTGATATGGTGCCGAATGATGCGACTTCAACCGCTACCCAGACAGGAGGCCACGGCATACCGAGAGTTGTCTGATGGTGGATGATGAAATCTTCCCGGCTACGCTTCATTTCATCATCCAGGTTGGTAATGGCGCGGGCATGAAGCAGCGGGTTCTTGAAGTGCCGGCTTTCAAGGTAGGCAAGCGGATTGAGCTGATGACCGACTTCATACGCCCAACGGGAACGCACGGAAATCTCAACTCGCTTGCATGCCTCCAACACCAGTTGGCGCAAGGCACGGTCGAAGCAGTACAGCTCCCATAGTTGCTGAAAGGTTATGCCAGGTTTGAATTGATCGGGATTGCCTGAAACCGTGAAGGGGAACCGATAGGCGGATATACGGTAATAGTTGTGATGTTTAAGGCAGTGGATGGCGAATGGTTCGTCGGAAACAGCTAGACCACGACTTTTGAGGGTATCCAGTTGTTCCTGGTAGGTCTTGGCAGGCTTAGTCATATTTCACCTACGCTCCCGACATAAAGAGCCAGAAACAAGAAACCCCCCTGGTGCGCATTGTTAAGAGGCGTGGGGGGTATTGTTGATTTGATATTGCCACCCACCCGGCTGTTCGTCAAGAAAAATTTCATCTCAGCAGCGCCTCCGTAAGGATATTCTTGAGTTGGTCGCGCAGGGAGAAAAGATGGGCACTTCCCCGTTTATTCATTATGCCGCCACTCATAACTCACCTTCAACGACTTGTTCAAAACCGAATCCCATCGCAACAACCCTTCCTTCTGCAACCGCCCGACAATGATCCCCGGTGCTATCTCCAGCTTGTCGGCCAACTCCCTGATTGCCGCTTCCGTTTTCGGTATTACAGCCAGAACCTTGGCGGCCTGGAAATCTCGCAAGGGTCAGGCTTGCTTTATTGCTTTACCACCCTGACAAAAACCCGCTAGAATCAGGTTTCCAAGATGCTAGGGGGAAATCCGGGGAAATCCGGGACACTCCCCCATTTATTAAAGTATCGCCATTCAAAACTGACCTGCAACTCAGCAATCACTTATTCGTTCGAGTAATAGAATAAATGCGGAATAAATGCGGGACACCACCCAGATTATTTACAAACCTTTCATTGCCAGCGAATAGTCCCTGCTTTCGCTTCAATGATGTGCGGAAAATCTCCCAGAAAATTCATCCCAAGCAGACCTGTCTCTTCATTCCCGGATCGCGGCATGATCTGCACGTTCAGGTATCGCTTTGCTTTGGGCCCTACCGTAACGTGATCAACAACTACATGGGCTGTCTGCACCATGCTCCCGTCTGCGAGTGTGGCCTTTCCGCCGGTAGAGGGCACGTAGTTTGGTGCCGAGTCGTTCATTGATGCCATAGGTAGAAATGGGTGCGGTTCCGGTGTGCCAGCGGGAGACCATCTCACATTTGAATGTTCTTATCAGAGTTCAAGCGGAATAGCTACTGGAAAGGCTTTTCATTAAAGCGTTTGCGTGTTTTTTTGAATATCGTCACTTTCCAAAATAACGAGCACATCATGTGTTTGCATGTGTATGAAGTTTTCTCGTGTGCTGACGCAGAAATTTTCCATGTATTCGGGAAAGGCGGGTCAAATATGTTGAAGTGGCTGGTCAACATGTCCTTGTGATTCCCGCGCAAGACACATGACACCAGGATTGTATTTATGGCGTGCTGGAACTGGTAACGGCATAATCTCCTCAAAGACAAAAACCGGGACAGCATATTTTCCGTTATGTGCGGAAAATATGCTGTCCCGGTTTTACAATGCCATGCTTTCGCTAAAGGACGAACATTCAGGATGCTAAAGGTGCCTCTTGTGCTCCTCTGACTGATCCCTTGCGGATGTGTATTTTTTCCCGTTTGGCCATTTCCTTCTTCATTGACTGATACTGCGTTGCAAACACAATAACCGCTACTGTAACCATGGTTGACATTACTATTAATATGATCATCATTTTCTGCCTCCTTTAGCCAGTCGGGCTATTTATTTAGTTACTTGTCCTTGTGACTGTCAGTTGAGCGCCCCACCGCGTGCCGCAGCGCTGCAGTTCCGGCTACCGCCAACCACTGGTAGAGCGGTACCACCCAGAAGATTACCTTGTTGCGGGGGTCGACGTGAATGAAAAAACCATCAAACAGCATGATTATGCCAAAGGCGGCAATACCGGCAGACCCGAAAAAGAGCACGATTAACTGGCGCAGTGTGTGCTTCATCTTGAGCAGGATAGAACTGAGCCCCATATAGGGAGCCATGAGCCAGAGTGTGACCGGGATAAAAAACTGCAGCCACCACTTTATCCCCAAAAGCCATCCTTTGTCCGTATAGATCACCACTTCCAGACTGAAGGCAGCTGCCCCGCTCAGCAGGTAAATGGCGCCTACCCGCATTAATTTTTCCAGCATCCAGTTGTCCTGATCGTCCTCGGTCGTTAAAATAGTGCCATCCTCTTCAGCCTGTAGTAGATGTATCATTTCGGCGGCATTGTACTTGAAATCATTTGTCCGCTGAATCACTTTTTTCACGACATGCCTCATCTTAGTTTATGGCCTTACAGAGGTCGCCCGGCAGTCCATTGACCGACGGCTTTTTGAAACCGGTGCTGCGACGGACCAGATAGTTGTAGGCGATCGGCCCGGCCAGCGGCAGAGCTATCACTGCCAGGGTCCAGAGTATTTTTCGCGTACCCGATACCTTGCGTAGCGACATGTCCATCAGAGCCCAGCATACTGTAATAAACAGGAAAATGGCCGAGAAGGGGATGATGGTGAGAAGCAGACCGAACTTAATAGTTTCCATTGACATGACGGACCTCCCAGAGTTTAAAAAACTCCTCATTTCGATGTGTCTCCGAGGAGACAAGTAATAGATATGGGGGCTGCCGAGTGGTTCACGGCGTCAGGCGCCGCCCCTTTTGACCCCTGTGTGACAGTCGCCGCAACGGGTATTTGAGGCGAAGGCCATGATGCCGTTGTGGCAGGCGCCGCAATATTTTCCGTTCATCATCGATTTCATGGTGAAATCATCGTTTTCCTGGGCCTTCAGCGACTGCATCACGAAGTTGCGGGCGTGACACAAATCGCAGGAAAGCTTTTTTTCCTCCACGTGCAGCTTATGGGAAAAGAGGACCGTTTTTACCGCCTTCGTATAGACAACATCCCCGCCGTGGTTTTCCGCCGCCAAGGCCGGCATGGCTGTTGATAGGGTAATAGCTATGATCGCGCAATAGTTCTTCATGACATCTCCTTGGTTCTGTTATTTAAAGGTTACCGCTGTGACATCCTTCGAGTAGAACACATTCGGTCTCGTTCCTGCTTCGGGCCGAAGTACCCATATCGGACGCTCCAACTGATGAACCGCTTTGTAGAGGTCGCTGGTCTTGTCGGAGAGATCGCCGAATACACGGCAACCGGTCGGGCAGGCGGCGGCGCAGGCGGTCAGCTTTTCTCCCAGGGAAAGGCGGGTGTCGAAGCAGAAGTTGCATTTGTCGACCGCATGTTTCTCTTCGTTAAAGTAACGGGCGTTGTAAGGGCATCCCAGTTGACAGGTCAGGCAGCCGATACACTTGCTTGTGTTCATCATGACTATGCCGTTTTCAGGATTCTTGTAGGTAGCCTTCGTCGGGCAGACGCGGGTGCATTGCGGGACGTTGCAGTGGTTGCAGAGTACCGGTATGAATTCACGCTTCAGCCCCACCGCATCGGGCATTTCCCTCATCAGGATGCGGGTGCGGTACCCCTCTTGCGGGACATGATTTGTTTCGCCGCAGGCGGCGATGCAGCGTTCGCAGTCGATGCAGCGGTTCTGGAAGAGCATCATCCCGTAGTGAGGCTTATAGGGGTATTTATCCGTGAATTCGTCCGTTGAGGCGAACACCTTGTCAATCACCGAGAGGGCTGAGAATATGGTGCCCCCTGCGAAGATGCCGGTAATCGCGAGCCCCATTTTCAGGAAATGGCGGCGTTCTGCCATCGGAACATTTTCAGTCCCTTCATTATTCTTCATGCTCAGATCATGCTTGGTCGGTTTCATAGTGTAGTGTCCTCTGTATGTGCATAAGATGGTTGGAACACAGGGCCATGCTCTTCTTCATGTGCATCGATAGATTCGTGTATCGTGGTATGTTCTTCTACTTTGTGGCCGGCAAAGAGCTTCTCGCCCAGAAGGAAGAGGAAGGCGGTAAGTCCGAAGCCGCCCAGTGTGATAATCGTTTCATAGAGCGACGGAGTGTAGGAGAGAAGGTGCTTGTACTCATTCACGCCCAGTTCGTGGAAAACTGGCACGAGCTGACCCATCACCACCAGGTCATAACGCATCACGAATATTCCGACGATCATGGCAATGGCGCCATATAACATCATCTTCAGGTTCTCACCCTTTGAACGTACAAACATAACCAGCGGGAAGACCATGCCGAGACCTACCTCGAACACCCAGAAGTTGAGGGCGTACGGGCCGTTCAAGAGCGCCATTACCGCCTCGTACTTGCCGGCTGGACGTCCGGCGAGGCCTGTGATCATTTTCCAGGTGGTGAAGAACATGATCACTGAGATCAGGAGAACACCCAACTTCGCGGTGACCCGCAACGCATTTTTCATACTTGCGGGCATCTCCTCGCCGTTGACTTTGTACCCGAGGCAGTGAAAGAGGATGATTACCGAGCAGCCGGTCATCATGGCCGAGGCGATGAAGTAGATCGGCATATAGGGTCCGTGCCAGAACTCGCGTCCCATCAGGAGGCCGAACACCGCCCCCAGATTCGAGTGAGCGGCAATCCCGGCAACCGACCCGCTGAAGCCGCAGAATACCGCCGGTTTGTGCTTGTCCATCAGCAAAAAGACATATTCGGCGAACATGAAGACCAGGTAAATGCCATAAAGCGTTCCCATCCACCAGATGTTCGAGGTCAGATTAGGGGAGATGATGTTGTAGATGGCCATGCGCCAAGGGATCTTGATTTCGAAAGCAATGACGAAAAAGCCCGAAAGAATGGTTGCGATGGAGAGGAATACCGAGCGTTTCGCTATCGGCATGAAATCCCGGTTGCCAAAGACATGGCCGATAGAGGAAACGAGGCAGAGCCCGGTGGATGTGACAACAAAGAATACGTAGGTCGAGATAAGAATGCCCCACGGCACTTCGCGGTAGACGTTGTAAAATTTGTCGTGGCCTGCCACCATGGCGTGAATGCCGAGTCCTGCGGCCACCAGGAAGAGAACACCGCAGCTTAGCAACAGGGTGTAGAATCCCAGGGTTGCCGACCTGAGGCGAGTTGTGACCATGGGGTACAGGTCAGTGAGAGCGAGTACCGATGTTTCTGCTCCGTTTGCCATTGTAGTTCCTCCAGTGTTTATTTCAGGGGCGGCGTGACCGCCTGCCATAATTGCTTCTCTTGTACCCGCAGCATATTTACGCCGTTATTACTGCTCCCTCGTGCTGAGCTCCGCACCAGGAATTCAGCTGTTCGCGAATCGTAGAGGAGCTGGCTCCATCCAGTGCACCTGATGCCCAGCGCTCCACGAGTTCCGCAACTTCACCTTCTTGATTGCCGACCAGCCAGATGTTCTCGGCGTTGAGGGCAACCTGATAGTGGGAGCCGCTGTCGCTGCAGATCACACCGCTGAATCCCTGTTTACGCATCCATGCCGAGAGATTCGGCTCTTTCCTGGGATCCCAGACCTGGATATCAATCCGGCCGACCTTGTTTGACTCGGTGTCGACACCCGCTACAAAAAAGAGCCGTGAGAGTCCGAGAGGGGGAAGAGTAAGGCTTCCGTAATACGGCACGGCGACATGTACGGTATTGGTATTGTTTGTCTCTGGTGTGTTCATGGTAATATCCATTCCAAGCTTCGTGCCAAATTGAGAAACGGAGTGCAAATAAAAAAATATCATTATATTACAGTATGTTACAGCAAAATAGCCGCGTCGTTCCCCTGATGTTGCATGCAGCGCCGGCGTTGCAGGTGCAACATACGTAAAGCGTTGTATACAGTAGGCTCTTACTGGGATTGATCATAAAATAATGATATATATCAATATGATACGTATATGTATTGAGGTATGTTGCAGAAGGTGATGCATGATTTAGGGGTGTTGCACATGCAACGCACATGAATCTAGTGTGGCAAGCAGGAAAATTTCCATCCAGGAACAGGTTGGGTGTAGAGGGGGGTGTAACATGGATTGTGTAAGTGGCGAAAATCGGTAAACCCCAAATAGAGGAGAGACCGATGGCCACAACAGACGAACTGCTCGACATTTTGATGAAGGACTATAAAAAGCCCGAAGATTTGATTGGCAGGAACGGACTTCTGGAGCAACTGACCAATGGATGTTAGAACCGGCAATGCAAACCGGACTGACTGAACACCCTGGTTATGAGAAACACACTCCCGACGGCAAGAACGGTGGTAACTTCAGAAATGGTCGTCATAAGAAAACTCAGGTGGCCGGGTTTTGAAGAATGCGGCGGGCTTATTCAGATATAACAGGGTGGAATGCTCATCTGTTTTATTCAAGAGATGCAAGTGAGAACCGGGTTAGAGAACAACTTGATCGAGAGTTACTGATGTAATAACAAATCAAACAATACAGTTAATCAAAGCGCTCCGTACCGGACACTCCAGCGTCGGCCCCTGGACCAGTCGGCATAAAACCGCCGATGGTCAGGCTCCAGCCGTTGAAATGATACTGAACTTCATAAAACCGAAAGCATATACATAATCAGATTGACAAGCGCCGAAAAAGAACCTCAAGTTGTTGCCGGCGCCTCCTGTGTTCCTCCGACAGATTCCTTGCTTGTACAAATTTTATCCCGTTTGGCCTGTTCCTTCCTTAATGCATTGATCTGTATTGCGAACACCACTATCGCAACTACGACCATGGTTGACACTGCTATCGATATGATCATCATCCTTCACCTCCGGCCTGTCGGCTAAAATAATTTCACTATTACCAGTCTCAGCCTATCTCTGTGTCAGGGTCTGTGACTGGTGTGTTCTTTTTTCCGATGAGGTCATACAACATGCTTCCCAGTGGCGGGAAAACCAGGATGACAAGAGCCCATATGGTGCGCTCGTTGCCATTCAGGCGACGGGCAGCCAGATCGGATAGTGCCCAGCCCGCTGCGACCAAAGTAAAAAGCGTAAGGAAAGGGATAATTGGCTTTAGCAGTCCGTACGTTAAGAGTTCCATAAAGATCTCCTTTGTAATGTATTATTCGTTCACGCCAATTCTTTATCCAAACATCGTGCCAAATTGTGATATCGGACTCACTTATTATAATTACCATTTAATACAGCATGTTATGCAGGAGTTGCAGCAGTGTTCCACCAGGTGCTGCATGCTGCATCAGTGTTGCAGATGCAACATCAAGAGAGCTCCTCGTACATGTATTCGAGGGTCACCGGATGTATCAAATCTGGAATGGTCTGAAAAATCGGTGTGTTACGATTTATTTTGCGGAAATGTGTTGCAGAAGGTGCTGCACTATGAAGGGATGTTGCATGTGCAACACCCCATTATATCAGGGGGTGTCAAGACCGTTTTTTTTCATCCAGCGCCAGAGGGTAGTGCGGTCCACTCCCAGTTCACGGGCCACCTGAGTACGGTTTCCGCTATGTCGCACAAGAAGTTGCTCCAGCGTCTCACGGTTAACCTGGGGAGCTGCAGCGGGAGCCGACCTCCATATTTCCTGTTCCTGATCCTGTCCGTGATCGTATGAGAATACCGAGTGAGGGAGAAGATCAACGCCGATTTCGCCGTCGCGGCAAAGAATTACCGCCTGTTCCACAATGTTGAGCAGTTCGCGGACATTGCCAGGATAGTGGTGGTGGAGAAGTGCATTGATCGCTTCCGACGAAAAGCCTCTGATTTTCTTGGCGTAACGGCCGTTGAATCGGTCCAGTGCCATGTCGATCAGAAGCGGTATGTCTTCGGTACGTTCCTGGAGGGCCGGAATTTTGAACTGCACCACGTTGATGCGAAAGAAGAGATCACGGCGGAAGCTCCCTTCGGCCACCATTTCCTCCAGATCCCGGTGCGTCGCGGTCACAAACCGGACATCAGCAGTCAAAGGGCTCTTTGCCCCCAGCGGCTGGTACTCCTTGTTCTCAATCACCCGTAAAAGTTTCACCTGCAGGGGAAGCGGCATATCGCCGATTTCATCAAGAAAGAGTGTTCCACCTCGAGCCATCTCCAGGCGTCCCGGGCGGTTTTCTACAGAACCGGTATAGGATCCCTTGCGGGAGCCGAAGATCTCCGACTCCAGCAGCTGCTCCGGAAGTGCTCCACAGTTCACCACTACCAGCGGCCCCTCACGGCGCGGCGAAAGGTCGTGAATGGCCCGGGTAAACAACTCCTTGCCGGTGCCGCTGTCACCGTTCAAGAGAACCGTCGCTTCTGTGGCGGCTACATCCGGGAGCAGATCGAAGAGTCGGCGCATGGCCGGGTTTCTGCTGATCAGATCACGGAAGGAGTACTTCTCCTTTATGCCGCGCTTGAGCTTGAATATCGGCGAAAGGTCGCGGAAGGTTTCAACCCCTCCTACCGCCTGCCCCTGGGTATTCCGCAGTACTGAGGCGTTGACGGAAACGGGGACTTTGCGGTTTTCCTTGTCGAGGATATCCATTTCCCTGTTTACCACCGCCTCTCCGTTTGCCTGTGCCTCCTTGAGCGGACAGGCGGACAAGCAGACCCTGGTGCGTAATATCTCATGGCAGAAACGCCCCACCGCCTCACTTGCGCGAAAACCGGTTATCTCCTCGGCAGCCCGGTTGAAGGTGGTGATCCGCATCTCCGGATCAACGGTAAATATCCCGTCGGGAATACTGTCGAGGATCATCTTCTGGCATTCCTGCTGTCCGCAAGCCTCTCTCTGCTCCATTTGATCCCCTCTTTGATCTGAAATTGGCATTAAACCAGCGTTATACACACACGTGACGGTGCGTCAACATATTTTTCATTCTGGTTTAATAACTCTTGAGAAGTGGAGAAACAAAATATATCATTGGGTACTGAATTTCAAAACAATGTACCACATATGGAGTGGAGTATTGAGCAGAATAGCTGAACTTTTTTCACGGCTGTTCAGGAGCATCGCCCGCAGCAAAATGGCCCTGGCCGGCGGCGCCATCGCCTGCGTGCTTTTTCCGATGCTACTCGTCTCGGTTGCGCTTGACCTGATCGGCTGGGTCGAGAATCCCTATTTCAGTTTTTTGCTGTATCTGACGCTGACACCTCTGCTTATCATCGCCATCATCCTTACCGCCGTCGGGATTTTCCATTCCAGAGGCGAGAACAGATACAGCTTTGAGTCTTTCAAGGAATATCTCACAACTCCGGAGCGGTACAGAAAGATCCGCCTGCACGCCTACTTCTACACCATTTTTGCTTCGCTCTTTCTGTTTTTTCTGGGAGTTGTCGCGGTTTCAAGCCAGAGATACTCCGCTTCGACGAGTTTTTGCGCCAATTTCTGCCACAAGGTGATGGCTCCCGCCTATATAACCTACAAGAACTCCCCCCATTCACAGGTTCCCTGCGTCGCCTGCCATGCCGGCAAAAACAGCCCCTGGCTGGTCCGGAGACAGCTCACCGGCCTGCATCAGCTGTACGTCGCCTTAACAGATTCCTACGCCAGGCCGCTGAAAACACCGGTCAACCATCTGCGTCCCTCGCGCGAAACCTGTGAACAGTGCCATTGGCCCGACAAATTCCATGGCCACAGGCTGCGCCTGATCGACAAATTTCTTGATGATGAGGCAAACAGCCATATGCAATCCGCCATATTACTGAAGATCGGCTCGGGCGGGCAACTTGGTCGACCGGCTCAGGGTATCCACTGGCACACCTCCAAACAGCATCGTCTTTATTTTGAATCAACCGACGAAGAACGGCGAGATATCACCAAAGTCACCCTGACTATGCCGGATGGGAGCACTACAACCTATTTGAAAAAGGGGATTACACACCCGGTGACTAGGAGCAAGAAGCGCCTGATGGACTGCATCGACTGCCACAATCGCCCCACTCATTTTCTTCTCTCTCCTGACAGCGCTTTGAACGACAAGCTGCTGACGGGCCAGATCCCGGCGAACCTTCCCTATATCAAACGCGTAGCCCTGGCTGCAATCACTCAGGATTATAAAAACACCAGTGAAGCCCATGAGCGAATTGCCGCGCAACTGCGACAATGGTATGCAACCAACCTCCCTGAAGTGGAGAAAAATCAACGGTCACTCCTGGATCAGGCCATTAGTGGAACTCAACAGGCCTACTCGGAGAACATCTTTCCGGATATGAACATCCGTTGGGGTACCTACCCGGATTTTATCGGTCACCGGCAGAACAGCGGCTGCTTCAGATGTCATGACGGCTCGTTCGAGAGCAGTGATGGCACGGTCATCTCGCACGACTGCAAACTCTGTCACCTCATGATGGCAGAAAGTGTCCCGGTTGAGAAGTTAATGGAGACGGTAGTCAGGGGGAAAAGGAGATGAGTCTTTTCATTCTTCTCCTGATTGGTCTTCCGATTGCGGTTATCGCCGCCCTTTTCCTGCTGTTTTTCGAATTGAACCTGCGCCTCGGCAAACAACTTATTGACAAGGGTTTTGCCCTTGAGGGGGAAATCACTGAACGGCAAAAGGCCCAGCTCGAAGCCGAGACCTCCCTCAGCGAACGTGAACTTTTGCTCAGCGAGATCCATCATCGGGTGAAAAACAACATGCAGATCGTCTCGAGCCTGCTCCGCATGCAATCACGCCGCAGCGACGACCCGGTAACTCAGAGTATTCTTGACGACAGCCGAAGCCGTGTCAGTGCCATGGCTCTCATCCACGAAACGCTTTACAAACCGGCCAACCTGAGCAGCGTATCTCTGCAGGAATATATCAACGAATTGACTCTCAATCTTTTCGATTCCTACGGGGTAGACCCTGAACGGATCACCCTGGTGACCGACGTTGAGTCGATTTCCCTCAACATCGAGACCGCCACCCCCTGCGGTCTGATTATAAACGAACTTGTCACCAACTGCCTTAAATACGCCTTTCCCGGAAAGCGGTCAGGGGTTATAACCCTGAGCTTGAAGCGCAATGAAATTGATAAAGGCTACCTGTTGCGGATTGCCGACAACGGTGTCGGTCTGCCGGAAGATCTTGATATTCGCCAGACCAGATCCCTCGGTTTGCAGTTGGTCATCAACTTGACTGAAAATCAACTGCAGGGTAAGGTTGAAGTGCAACGAGGTGATGGCGTGGCATATCTTGTTGCATTCAGCGAAATCAACTACGTACGAAGACTTTAGTGAATATCCACTATGGAAAGGAAAGGGTATTATGAGTAAAGCGAAAATACTGGTGGTAGAAGACGAATGGATCATTGCCAACGACATCAAGGACAGTCTCATAAGCATGGGGTACATGGTGTCGGGCATCGCAGCCTCCAGCGACGAGGCCATGGCCCGGGTAGAGGAGTGCCAGCCCGACCTGGTACTGATGGACATCGTGCTCAAAGGGCAGAAAAACGGCATCGAGACGGTCAAGGATATCCAGGCTCGCTATGATATTCCGGTTATTTACCTCACCGCATATGACAACCAGTACCTTGTGGATCAGGCCAAACTGACTGACAACCTCGGCTACTTGCTTAAACCGTTCAAGGACCGCGAACTGCACATAGCAATTGAATTAGCTCTGCACAAGAGGGCCCGGTAGATTTCGTCCGAAAAAACCGGACGATGCTCATTTTGCTCGGACCAGACTGCTGACTCTGGAAAACACTCTTTGGCAAACTACTGCCTTTTGAATACCTGAAGCAGGCAACACAATTGGCCAGGAGTAAAGGATTATCCACACATCTTGATGGTGCCAGACTGTTCAATTCCGCAACGGCACAGGCCACCGTGACGGGTGCCGATATTCGTGAATAGACGTGGCGCATTGCCGGCTGTTTTGACAGGGTCTTTGGCAGGTTTTTCTGCTGAGGGGCTGAAAGAGCTGTTAATTCTGAGACATCCCATCCATCCACGGTTGAAAGGTCAACTCCATTGCGTCAAGGTTTAATGCAACCAAATGCCCAAAATCTGGCTGCTGGTTACTGAAAGCTCCGTTATCAATCTGAATATGCGGTTGATCCAATGATGCTTTGATAAACCCGACATTTCTGATTTTATGGCCGCTGATTATGATTCTCCCCGGTATTTCATTGTCACTGATGAAACCACTGTTACCCCACAGCATAAATTCCGTTGATGTCCGGGAAACGGGATCGTCTTTACTCATATCAAGACCGGCATGCACGAATATGAAATGACCATCTTCCAGCAGACATGGCAAACTTTTGAGGAACTGCATATAACGAGGCTGCAGATCATGAGGTGAAAGAACACCAAAACTTTTTAAGGTTTCAGTACCCCATCCCTTCATATAGTTTTGCGATTGCTCGTCGATTTTTTCACAACTTGCCCACATCAGCATATCCTCGTGATTCCCCTTCAATGGGCGCACATCAAAACCTGATTCCATCAACTTTAGAATGATGTCCAGTACCCCTCTGCTGCTTGGGCCACGATCAACGTAATCTCCCAGAAGATAGACACGATCATCGCGGCGCAGGTCGATTTTTTCCAGCAGCGCCCGGAAAGTCCTGGCACCACCATGTATGTCACCAATTGCGTAGCGGGTCATGAGGTTTTCCTCAATAGTTACAAATGAAGGTATCAATTCACTCGGTTTTCCGGAAAGATGCTGGTGACCGTTACGGTTGTACGAGCCGGTTGTTGAGGTTTGTCTTTCATGGCTGCATTATTACATGATATATAAACTTACGCGTATATAGGCAAAATTCACGCATAATAACCTGAATAAATTTTATATATGGAACAGATAAGAATTGATGTATTTATATTTTCAAGAACATATCCGGGGGTTGTTTTAGCGGCTGGTACGGTTTGTATATAAAATCTGTTCAACTCCGGCCTCCTACGAGGTCGGGAAACTAAAAGAGTGTGTGACTGCGTGGAGTTTTAAGTGATAAAATATCTAACACTTGTTGTCATGGCTTTGGTCCTCGGCGGATGTATGACGGGGAATACAATAACTTCTGGATATACATCTTATGATCCACATGCTGCAGATTGGCGTATCTGGTATAAAACTGGAGACAACATAAGCTGTTCTATAGAGGTATCAAGCATAGTTCACCTTGAGAATAATGTTGTGAGAGCATGGTCTAAATGCGGCTCTGAACCAGTAGAGTTTCTGGATGAAGTCGATTGCAAAGAAATACGTTATGTCCTTCGTGAAGCCCGTCCGGCTCAAACTGGTAATGTTCGTTCAAAGGATATTGCCGAAGTATACAATCAGGATGCTGACACTTGGCAAACCATGTCTACTTCCGAGCTATCCAATGCGAAATACGATGCATGGTGTAAGGGTAAATATAATGTGAAATGAGCTTTCAGGAGCCTGTACAATCGTTTGTGGAAATGCAAATTTTCGGCAAAACAACCCACAGGAGGGACCGAAGATGGCTACCACAGACGAACGGCTTGACAACGTGATGAAGGATTACAAGAAACCCGAAGACTTGATCTGCGAAAACGGACTGTTGGAACGGGCGATGCAAGCAGAACTGCTGAATAAATTATACGCACTTTGACTATTTTCGGTTTTTGTCAAAAACACCCTGTTCATAAATGCCTTATATTTTCAAGGGGGTTTCTATGGATTATAAATCTGTCAGTACTACTCATATCGATCCATATCGAGCCGGGTGTGAAATAGGCGAAGCATTAAAGGACACTTTACCGGAAGTGATTCTGCTGTTTGCTTCAATCACCTTCGAAGATGGTTTTGGCGATTTTTTCGAGGGTCTCTATGACAGCCTGGAAACCAAAGATGTAATTGTATTTGGAGGTACAGGAGACGGCATTTATGAAACATCCTTGACCACTCACTATGGTGTATGTGCTCTGGGTATTTCTTCAAACGGACATATCAGGTGGAGTGTCGCAACGGAACCAAGTGTTGGCTCTGATTCATACAACAGTGCCAAGCTGTGCGCTATTACCGCCCTTAAACAGCTTGGAGAAAACGCCGAATGGGCATTCGTTCTTGCTGACGGAGTCACCGCTGACGGCACGGAAGTCGTTGCGGGTGTAAGCGAAATTCTTTCATTTCCCTTCATTGGCGGAATGACCGGAGATGACAGAAAATTCACGCGCAGCAGGATATTGTACAATAACCGTGAAATTGAAGACGGAGTAGCCATTCTGCTCGCCACAAGTGGCATCCCTTTCATAACTCATTCAGCCAGTGGCTTTAACCCGATTGGCGCTCAGGGGATAGTTGAAGATTCGCACGGAAAGACGATTCAGCGTATCAGTGGTCAAACCCCACTGGCATTCATCAAGAAGCAGGTAGGCAAACCCATTGCCGAGGCAGATCTTGGTATACTCGCCCTTGCCACATATGTTGACTTGACACCGGAACGCTTTATTATGAGGACATCGTTCAGCTTTGACATGCTGACAGGCGCAATTACTACCTTCGGCAGCTTACCGACAGGCACTACGATTCGTGTTAGCGGCGCCGGGCGGGAACAACTGCTGCAGGCGGTAAAGAATTGTATAGAAAGCGTAATGCTTACGGGTTTCACTCCAACAGCGGCCATCATAATCAGCTGTGCCGGCAGGAAATGGGAACTGGACAGTTGCGGAGAAGAAGAGGTTCGGGCCATTCAGGATGCAATCGGTTATAATATCCCTTTGATTGGTTTCCCCTCGTTTGGGGAAATAGGACCTTTCCTGAAGGATGACGGCACATATACTGAATCATTCTTCCATAATGTCACCATAGTCATCTGTCTGTTGGGGGCATAACGTGAACTTCAGATTGCTATCACTTGTTGAAAATTCTCCGGACGGATTCCAGTACTCTCCCAACCTTGCGCAGCGAGATGTCAGGCGTTGGCCGTTTGCGTTGCTGGCATCGAGTCGTGAGGAAGCCGATAGAATACTCGCCCCCTTTGGTTCATCACTTGCCGGTATTATCGTTACCTTTGGCCCCCGGTACACCTGGCATCAATGTACGCCGCACCTTTTCCACCTTACCGTACCACATGAACTTCAAACAAATCTCGAACAGCTGCTACTTTCACATCTGTCTTTACTCGATAACTACCAGCAGGCCGAAAACCGTTTAATTGAGCAAACTCTGAAGTTCCAAAGATCCCGCGAGGAGAGCCATCGCAGCAGACAAGAGTTCGAACTGGTAAAAGAAAGCCTGATTGAGGAATTATCCTTACGGAGGCAGGTGGAGGAAACACTGAGAGAGCGGGAGGCTCACTACCGGCTGCTGACAGAAAATGTCGCCGACGTCGTATGGAAAGCGGACAGGGACTATTGTTTAACGTATATCAGCCCGGCTGATGAACGAGTGCGTGGCTACAAAGCTGAAGAGGTGATTGGCCGCCATGCTCTGGAATTATTTACCGAAGAATCGGCTGCTGAAGTAGTTGAAACGCTACGCCAAATACAAGCTGCAGAACTGAACGGAATAATGACCGGAACCATAACCTTTGAGGCTCAGCACCGTTGCAAAGACGGCAGTTGGATATGGGCGGAAATAAATTCTACACCCGAGCGTGGAGCTGACGGCACTATTGTCGGTTATAACGGCATCTCCAGAGAAATCACCAAACGGAAATATACCGAAAACAAATTCCGGATGCTCTTCGATCTGTCTCCAATCGGTATGGCGATGGTCGATAACGAGACTGGCGAGTTTTTAGAAGTTAACAACGCAGTTTTAAGGTCAACCGGATACACCAAAGATGAATTTTTGAAATTGAGTTTTTGGGATATCACTCCGAGAGAGTATGAGTCGCAAGAGCAGGAACAGCTTCGCCAACTGAGTGAAACCGGACGGTTCGGCCCAAACACAAAAGAATATATTCGGAAAGACGGTACTCGCTATCCCATTTCCATAAGCGGAGTCCTCTTTGTCGACACCAACAAGAGACAGGTCGTTTGGGACATTATTGAGGATATCTCTGAACGCAGGGCTCATGAAAATGAACAGTTGAAAATGGAGAAGCTGAAATCAGTCGGTGTCCTTGCCGGGGGCATTGCTCATGATTTCAACAATATCCTGACCGGCATCATTGGCAACATAACACTTGCACAGATGTATCTTGAATCCACACACAAGGCGTGCAGGCCACTGTCAGAAGCAGAAAAGGCATCTGCCCGGGCAACAGAACTTGCCAATCAGCTTTTAACCTTTGCTCGCGGAGGTGAGCCGATAAAAAAAATAATTTCACTCCGACGTATTGTAGATGAATCCTTATCGCTTGTGCTTCATGGTTCTAATGTTAAAGGTCAGGTTGATATTCCGGATACCGTACACTCAATTGATGCAGACGAAGGACAATTGAGCCAGGTATTCAACAATATATTTATTAATGCCACGCAGTCTATGCCTGGCGGTGGTATTTTGACCGTTACGGCACAGAACAAAACGCTCGATAACAGTAATACGTTAGGGCTTCCACCCGGTACATATGTTCAAATCGCATGTTCGGATGTGGGATGTGGCATATCGGAAGACCTTCAAAAACGCATATTTGATCCTTACTTTACCACAAAATCCTCCGGGAACGGTCTTGGGCTTGCGTCCGTTCTCTCAATAGTTGTCAGGCATACAGGGCATATTGGTGTCAGTTCTGAGCCGGGCAAAGGAACAACTTTTACCATACACCTGCCTTCAACGGGTAATGCGTACTCGGCATACCAGTCTGAATCAGTTGAGCAGAATAGTTTTTGCCATCATGGTGGATCAATTCTCGTGATGGATGATGAAAAGATCATTCGTGATTTGACAACCGAGTTGCTGGAATATCTGGGGTACCGTGTGACAACATGCAGGAACGGCATGGAGGCGGTAGCTCTCTATAGATCTGCAAGAGAATCTGATTCTCCCTTTTCGGCAGTGATCATGGACTTGACCATTCCAGGTAGTATGGGAGGCCGGGAAACTGCTGAGCAAATCCGTGCTTTTGATCCAAACGCATGCCTGATAGTTTCGAGTGGGTATTCAAATGATCCGATAATGTCTGATTACGCAACCTACGGCTTTTCGGGAGCAGTGTCAAAACCGTACAAAATAACTGAAATAAGCCAAATGATCAGCACCCTGCTTTCAGCGCATCAATAATACCCAGCCAGGTGAGTGATCTATTCCGAGGGCTGGAATTGTCTTTCTGCAGAGTTACAGTATATCTCAATAGTACTGAAATTCATTTACACACTTTAGTTGACAGTTTCATTTTAGGGGTGGTTTACGACCGCTCCCTCGCCAAGGATCACAGGAGATGTCACCAATAGTTGCTTTATGGAGACGTTACTACTTGTAGTCATTGTACTCCTGTTGCCCCTCTCACACTGTTCAGCAATTCTCATTTGACTTTTGACGAAGCATAACTGCTCCCGATAGCTGAAAAAGGGAGATCCAAACCGAGTTCGGGAACCTGTTTGGCGATCCAGGCGGTGAAGGTGTTGCTGTTCGGTCCAGGGAATGCCTTGTAGATGTCAGGCCACGGGTAGCCTTTTGCGGCACGGTCAACGGATCCGATTAAATGTTCAGCGACCTCTCCCCGAAACTCCTTGAGCAAGCGCGGACGTTCGCCAAACCAGTAGCGGTCGGGCAGATCTTTTTCGATGCGCATTGCCGGTAATCCACGATGTTGTCGCCAACCAATAACTTCATAAACGGTATAGGACGTTTCATTGGCCGGTTTAGTGGCAATCCAGGTATGTATGGCAAACCATCCACGCCATCCCCAGGTTGAAGCGCCGTAAACCTGAAGCACCGCCTCTTTGGTCGTTTCGGGAGAGGGAGCTATTCCGGCTGATTCCCTGCTTGCGATACGCCAGTCTTTCGTGGTGCAACCGGTGAGAACGGCAAGCATCAGTAACATCGACAGCAATTTGTTCATAGGGGTATCCGTAGAATAATCAGCGTTGTCATAGTTCAGGCAGGGGTAGTGAAGCAGTAAATTTCCGCACACGTCGATAACCCTTCCGGGCTGTTTGCATCATACTTTGCCCAGCTTCGTTTCGAGTCTTTCAACAACATCAGCTACAACATCTTCAATATCATCACCTCGAACGGTAAAATAGAAGAATTGCCCGGTGTGATGCGACCAGTACACATCTTCTACCGGAAGCGGTTCAAGCAGAGACGTTATCGTTTCATAGGAGATGAATGGATCACCGTCCGGCCATTTTCTGTCAAGCCGGGCCTGCTGGGCATCCGTCAGCGGTATCCGGCAGGTAATTGAATAGACCTCCGCTTTCATTACGGCTTGATATAGGCGTTCAGACCAATAGTAATCGGTTTTCCGTCGACTTCAGCGGTAGTCACTGCATTCCCTCGGGTGCTGGCCACCACCAGGGTTTTGCCGGAAGTTGACGGCGTTGGTTTCTCTAGGTCAATCTCGATATAAAGCTTGCTGTTTTTGATTTCCACTGTCATTGCCATAATGCTTTTCTCCTCGTTTAGCGCCGGTCTCCAGTGAATCTCAATAGCATGAGAAACAGGTTGATGAAGTCCAGATACAGGGTCAGGGCACCCATAATGGCAGGTTTTCTCCCCTCAACCCCCTGAGCCGCCATTGCTTTGATCTTCCAGGTGTCATAGGCGGTAAGGCCGGTGAAAACAATCACACCGATTCCGGAGATGATCCAGGACACCGCACTGCTGCCGACAAAAATATTGACAATTGAAGCAATCACCACACCGATCAGCCCCATGAACAGGAAACTGCCCCACGACGTCAGATCCTTCTTGGTCATGTAACCATAGAGACTCATGGCTCCGAACATCCCCGCTGTGGTTACAAATGTAGAGGTGATCGAACTGGCGGTGTAGGCCAGTGCTACAACTGACAGGGTAACTCCGTTGAGTGCCGAGTAGGCAATGAATATGAGCGTGGCGGTTGAAGCGCTCATCTTGTTGATCGCCCCGGACAGGGTAAACACGAGAGCAAGTTCACCAATTATCAGGCCAAAGAAGATGAGCCTGTTGCCTAATATGGCGTTAAGGGCGGCCGGAGAAGATAGCGTGATGAGCGCCATAACGGCGGTAATGGCAAGTCCGGCACCCATCCAGGTGTAAACCTGCCGGATGAGGGCATTCTGCCGTACAACTACCTGGCTTGATGTTTGGGTGTAGCTGGTATGTAACTCGTTCATGACGACTCTCCTTATGATTGATTCTGAATGCTCGATAGTACCACAAACAGCCATGCGAATACATGATTACAGTTCATTTGCGGGATCTTGCTCTCTCATGGTCCCGCTATGTCCGGGACCACTATATCATTTTTCGCAAGTCTGTTGTTGACATTTTCAGACTGCGGCACTCTCCAGACCCGCGCCGCTGGAGTCAGCGCCACTCTCCGATGGAGACAAAATTCAGGCCGCGCTCCAGCCATAGTGTGATTGAAACCCCCGTGTTTGAAATACGGGAAGTTTAATGCGTCAGGGTACAACATTTGGTATTGCTCAGGGAGAAACTGAAACTGTAGACCTGATAAAGTTAGATGGTATTGATTTTATTACTAAAGATGGAGTTGGAGGCGTCGATAAGGTGACATATGCATCTATTGCCACATAATTCACCGTTATTTACTAAAGGATCATCTAACATGAAAAGAGTCTGTTCATGGTGTAAGACCGTTATGGGGACTTCATACTCAGATGTCTATTCAGATGAAATAATTACTCACGGTATCTGTGAGAAGTGTGCTGGCGAAGTCAGGTACGCCGGAATAAAGAGCAAACAGCATACTGTCATGGAATATATGAATATAGCTGGTTACAGGTAATACGAAAATATTAATAAAAAGTTGCATTGTGAAGCGATATCTTCTGCCTAAGGTACTGTTGTAATCATACGTCAAACTGTTTTGATTGGGCATATATCAGTGTCACACTAACAAGATCGGGATTGACGCCGCCATTCCGTAAATCCCCCCTCCCTGCTGAGAACTACTCAACATTTTCATTCATCAACTCTTGCAGTTGGAGATCCTTATGACCCGACGGATGTGACGCAATGAATGCTTTGACAACAGAGCCGTCGAATTGGCTACCGCTACATTTGATGAGTTCGAGGAAGGCTTCCCGAAAGGAGCGCGCCTTTCGGTACGGGCGATCCGTTGTCATCGCGTCAAAGGTGTCGGCAACTGAGATGATTCGGGCAATCAACGGAATTTCTGAATCTTTCAAATGTGCGGGGTAGCCTGACCCGTCAATTTTTTCGTGGTGGTACAATACTCCGGGAATAATCGCGCTGAGCGTCTTGATGTTTGAAAGTATTTCCGCTCCAAGCTGCGAGTGCCCCCCCATGACACCATTTTCTTCCCGGGTCAGTGGGCCCGGTTTGCACAATATCGCGTCGCACACGCCAACTTTGCCGATATCGTGCAGGATTGCAGCAAGCATAAGATCCCTGATTTCGTTGTCGCCCAACTGCAGCTGTTTGCCGATAGCCATGCTGTAGTTTCTCACCCGCTGGGTATGCCCTCCGGTGTAGGGATCACGCTTCTCCAGTGTTTCTGACAGCGCCAGAGTGACCTCCCAGAATGCCTCGTGCAACGACTCATACAGGAAAGCGTTTTCAATTGAGGCCGCTACCAGGTTGCCGAATGATGACAGGAGCTCCATGTCGTCATTGGTAAAATCTCCTGACAGCTTGTTGATGACCTCCAACACCCCCAGAACCTTATCCTTGCAGACCATTGGAACAGCAATAAGGTTTTTGGTGTCAAGCCTGCTTACTTTATCGGCTTGCTGAAAATGGCGCGGATCGCCCCGGACATCATTCACCAGTTGCGGAATCCTGTTTTTCGCAACCCAGCCCGCAATTCCCTGATCCAGTGACAGCCGGATACTTTTGAGTTCCTTGCCGGTATCTCCTTCGGAGACATCAAAATAAAGCTCATTCGTCTCCTGATCAAGCAGCAGCATACTTCCTTCCTGGGCACCGATCAACGCTGTCGCAGCCTCAATCGCCTTGACTCGTATTTCGGCCTGATTGAGGGATGAATTTATGAGTGCGGCAAGCCCAAACATGCTTGCAAGCTTCTGTTGTGCCCCAGCTGCAGCATCTGATTCCGATTTCGCTACCATCACCCCTCCGCGCGCTCAATCAGACAATTTTTCCGGAAGTATAACCATATTTCTGCGGACTGGCAACTATCGTTGCGGCAAGTAGCAAGCAACGAAAGTATCTGACTGCAACGACAACGTAACCAAGTAATTTTGGTGCTGATGTAACGTACAATTTTCAGTACCCTGTCTGGCAAAATGATTGTTGGAATTGATATGGAATTTTGTTACCCTGCCGCGGACGTCTTGATAGTGTCAATAGTTTCATGAAAGACCGGGATGTTAAAATGAAACGCACCCGAAAGTGATTATTTCTTTTCAAGAGAAGCCTTCCCGTGCCTGTCCACACAGTGGCTTCTTGGTTTTGTGTTTACT
>JAQTQX010000018.1 GCA_028712075.1 Desulfuromonadaceae bacterium | reverse complement strand
CAGCAATGTCTCAACGCTGGGCTCCTCGACGAAATCCACGTCGACATCGCAGCGGTTCTTCTCGGCTCCGGAATTCGACTCTTCGACCACCTCGCCGGCACCCCAATCGTCCTCGGCAACCCGACCGTGATCTCGGGCATCGGCGTTACACACCTGCGCTACCCAGTATGCAGGACGTAGTCCGACCCCGCACCTTTGCAGGCCCGAATGACTTAAAGGGGTCAGGCCGTCAACTCTTGACACATATTGATTGAGACAATGGCGGTGATGTCAAAAGTGAGACTCCTCAGCATGACACACCGTGTCAAAGTATAAAGTTGAGATAAAACAGAGGATTCAGCCAGGACGAAGCAGAGGCAAAAAACCGCAGCTGTTCTTCCACACCGTTACAAACATTGTACCACCCCACCTTCTCCCGCGCGGAGAGGAAATAAACTCAAAAGGAAACATACATGAATCAGTTGCCAAAATGTCCCACCTGCAGTTCAACATTCACCTACGAAGACGGAGAGATGTACGTCTGCCCGGAATGTGCCCATGAGTGGCCGATTTCCGCCGTGGAGAACACAGTTTCCGAACCGGTTGTACGGGACGCCTTTGGCAATGAACTTAAGGCGGGCGATTCAATCACGGTTGTCAAGGACCTGAAGATCAAGGGTTCGTCAGCGGTTGTTAAAACGGGGGTAAAGATCAAGATCATCCGCCTCGTTTCCGGTGACCACGACATCGACTGCAAAATCGACGGCATCGGCGCCATGCAGCTGAAGTCCGAATTTGTCAAAAAGGCGTAACAAGGAACTATCGTGAAAGCGGTTATTCAGAGAGTCGCCTCGGCATCGGTAGTCGTCGGGGAAGATATCGTCGGCCGGATCGACCACGGCATCCTGATCCTCCTCGGCGTTGAAAAAGGGGACTCTGAAGCGCAGGCCGACTGGCTGGTGGAGAAGATCTGCGGCCTGCGCCTGTTCTCGGATGAAGACGGCAAGATGAACCTTTCAGTGGCGGAGGTCGGTGGCGCACTCCTTGTTGTCTCCCAGTTCACCCTTGCAGGAAACTGCGCCAAGGGGAAACGCCCCTCGTTTGATACCGCCGCACCGCCGGACGAAGGAAAACGGCTGTATGAATATTTTGTCGCATCGGCACGGCAAACCGGAATTCCGGTAGAAACCGGCATCTTTCAGGCCGACATGCAGGTGGCGCTGGTCAATGACGGGCCAGTGACGTTTATTCTGGAGAGGTAAGCCATGAAATGGACGCCCGGACTCGTGAAGCTTATGCTGAGATTTTACGGGCCCTATTTCGGGGCAGGGATCCGCATCACACACATCAGCCCGGACTGGCGCGAACTCCGGGTTGAAATGAAGCTTCGCAGGTACAACCGGAACATTATGGGCACCCAGTTCGGCGGCAGTCTTTACTCCATGATCGATCCGCACCTGATGCTGCTCCTGATGCAGCTGCTCGGAGCAGAATATACGGTCTGGGATAAAGGGGCGGAAATTGATTTTATCCGTCCCGGCCGGGGCACCGTGAGGTCTACGATTACGATTTCTGATGCCGAACTGGACGATATTCTGATAAATACCACCGACGGTCGGAAATATTTCCCTGAATTCAACCTGACCATTGTCGATGACAACGGCATGGTGGTGGCAAAAGTAAGGAAAATTCTCTACGTGCGCCGCTCCGCCGCAAGGAGTTCACTATGATGACTCAACTTACCCTCGGTTTTTCCCCCTGCCCCAACGACACCTTCATGTTCTACCCGCTTGTGCATGGCCTGGTTGATACGTGCGGACTTGCCTACCGGGAACGGCTGGAGGATGTTGAGACGCTTAACCAACTTGCGCTCTCAGGCGAACTGGATGTCAGCAAGGTTTCCTACCACGCGCTCGGCCATATTCGCGACAACTATGCCCTGCTCCGCTCCGGTAGCGCTCTCGGTCGAGGCTGCGGACCGCTGTTGGTAGCAGATGACAAAATTGATCCGGCTGAGCTGCGCGGCAAAACCATCGCGGTGCCGGGTCGCTATACGACGGCAAAACTGTTGCTGCGCCTGTTTGATCCTTCTCTGGATAATTTTATTATCATGCCCTTCAATGAAATCATGGATGCGGTGCTGAGCGGTAACGTCGATGCAGGGCTCATCATCCACGAATCGCGTTTCACCTATCACGGTTTCGGGCTGCACAAGCTGCTCGATCTGGGGGAATGGTGGGAAGGGGAAACCGGCCTGCCGATCCCGCTCGGCGGCATCGTCGCCCGGCGGTCACTGGGGGCGAAGACGATCGCCTCGATCGAACGCGCTCTGAGGACGGGAGTTGAATACGCCAGATCTCACCCCGATGAAGCGAGCCGCTATATCGGTGAGCACGCCCAGGAGATGAGTCAGGAGGTCTGCGCCGCCCATATCGGTCTTTATGTCAATGATTTTTCGACCGAACTGGGCGATGAAGGCGTTCGCGCAATAACATGCCTGCTGCAGCGTGCCGAGCAGGCGGGGATCATTCCGGCGTCAGCAGCGCCTCTTTTTATGACCCGGTGATCACTTCCGGTTTTTTGCAAGAACCTCCGGAATCATGAATTTCATCCGACATGACATAACTACCGTTTTGTGGAACGTGGATATATTCGATCAGCAGCTACGTTTTCCTTCCGGGACAAAACGACCATGTTGTTTTATCTCCGCATCACAGACTCTAACAGACGCTATAATTGCGCCAACAATTGGTTTTTTCGTTCCTTATACTCGCTTTCATCTATGAGACCTTTATCGAACAGTCCTTTCAATTTCAGCAGTTTACCTTCAATATCGTCGACTGGCAATGGTGTCTGGCTATGTACATTTTGAGGTGTTGCCATAGAAATTTGCATTCCGCCGGCAGCAGCACGTTTTTCTTCAAGCTCAAGGTCCCGTTTCTTTTCCCACCAGTCTCTTTCAATTTCTTGAAGCCGTGAATAAAAATATTTCGATTCCTGCAATGGTAAATCCGTTATTACTACGGACCCGGCATTATTACCTTTATCGGCATTTATCGTTATTGTGCCCCCGCTTAATACGGTCATATCGAACCGCGCATCTTTCATATCTCTGAAATAATAGTCTTTAAAGCTGGAGCTCAGTATTCCATGGTCATAGACAATGATTCTCAGGTTTGTCAAAATTAACGTCTTTGCACTGGTAGCAACCGCTTGTGTTATCGTAGAAACAAGCTGTTCACCTTGTATTAACAGCTTATTAAGTTCTTCTTCTGATACAGATAGAAATTTCGGACGAATATCACTTTTTGTTTGTTGTATCTTTTCTGTTACTTTGTCGAATATTCCCATTGTAACCTCCAGATAAAGTGAATTTCTTATGGCATTAGAGCACAGATGGCTTCACTATTGTTGCGATTATTTGCGGAGCGCTGAGGACGTTGTCGATTTGTCAACGCACAGGTATGTTAATCAACTACGTTCCCTTTTAGCTCTCCAACGTGTATGAGGCTGACCCCCGACCGTAGGGAGTGGGGCCGTGCCGAGAGTTCGACCCCTCCTTTTCGGGGTCGGAAAGAGGCGAAATGCAATCTCTCAATTTAGAACTTTCCATAGTAGATGAGGATATTCGTTCATATTTTCTTGAAGATGAGGAAGGGAAATATATTCCTAAACTTCCGATTCAAATTCAGCTTGTTCGGTTATTGCGTCAATTACTTCACGAAGGCGATAATAGTCAAAATTGTTCCAATAACTGTGAACACTCCGAGAATGATGTTCAGCCAAAAGAGTTGGTTAGAAAGCCTGGTTGCTGCTCTTTCATGTTTGTCGATGGATTTAACAAGGTTATCGGTAAGGACTGCGAACAATGCGCCCTTAATTTCCTCATGGAGCTTGGAGCCCGGTTGAGCGTGGTCACAGAGAGCCTTAACGATCTGAGGGGCCGTCATGCTGATATAGTGGCTTTGCTTCGGGGTTTTCGTAGTGATTGACTCTTCCTCTTCGCTCATTTGTTCACTCCGTTTCAGCAATTCCGCTCACTCGGAGCAGTACAGATTTTTCGGTTTATTTTATTTCTGGTTTAACTCATTATTCACCAGACCCTGCCAACATCCTAAATCGACATGTTGGCCGACAATTCCATCCTAACCTACTAATATACTGCGTTGCCCGGTTTGGTATTTGCAGTTGCCTAAAAGTCCCCCCTCCCCTTGCGGGAGGGGAGGCTTAAAGCAAGAACCAAACCGGACACTGCTGACTATTTACAATTCGTTACGAAACCGGCAGCAGCCGATGCAGCACGCTCTTCGCCATCTCCAGAATACCTTCGAACGAGGTGTCCTTCAACGTGCAGACCAGCTTGTAATCGGGGGTGAACTGGTATTTTTTCGGCTCACTCCGCATCATGCCGATAATAGTGTCAGGCGGGGCCGGAGTGCGGGGGTGGAAGGAAATGATCACCGCTTTGCCGTCAAAATCGATCTGGCGGACAATCAACTGCTTCAGCAACACCCGCAGTTTCATAATTTCGAACAGATATGATGTCGCAAGCGGATATTTGCCGAAACGGTCAAGCACTTCGTTCTGCACATCCAGCACATCCTCTTCGCTCTCCGCCTGGGTCAGCTTCTTGTAAATCACCAAGCGCTGCCCGGCATCCTTGACGTACGCCTCGGGGATGAAGGCCGGGACTTTGAGGTTAATCTCCGGCTCGACCCGCTCTACCGACTCTTCACCCCGCATGCGGGCAATCGTCTCTTCCAGCATCTGGTTGTAGAGCTCGAAACCGATTTCAGTCACCGTCCCTGATTGGCGGTTGCCGAGCATATCCCCCGCGCCGCGGATCTCCATATCGTGCGTGGCAATGCGGAAACCGGCCCCCAGCTCTGATATCTCCTGCAGCACCCGTAATCTTTCACGGGCATCGGAACTGATCGCCCCCTCTCCCGGAATAAGCAGATAGGCATAGCCTCGTTGGGTGGAGCGTCCCACCCTGCCCCGTAACTGATAGAGCTGGGAAAGGCCGAATTTGTCGGCATGATCGACGATGAGAGTATTGGCGTTGGGAATATCCAGGCCCGATTCGATGATTGTCGTGCAAAGCAGCAGATTGGTTTCGCCATGCATAAAGCCGAGCATGACCTTCTCCAGTTCATGTTCCCCCATCTGGCCATGCCCAACCGCTATTTTTGCTTCCGGCACCAGCTGTGCCAGCAGCTCCGCCCGTTTGGCGATGGTCTGAACGCGATTGTGGACAAAGAAAACCTGTCCGCCCCGGCGCAGTTCACGCAGCACCGCTTCACGGATCAGCTCTTCGGAAAAGCGGGATACGAACGTTTTCACCGCCAGACGATCAACCGGCGGTGTATCGATAATCGACAGATCACGAATACCCATCATCGACATGTACAGGGTCCGGGGAATCGGCGTTGCCGTGAGGGTCATGACATCGACCACCGCCCGGAATGATTTGAGCCGTTCCTTGTCCTTGACGCCGAACCGCTGTTCCTCATCGATGATCATCAGTCCGAGATCCTTGAAAGCAACATCCTTCTGCAGCAGACGGTGGGTACCGATGATAATGTCTATATTCCCTTTTTTGAGCCGCTCAAGAATGTCCTTCTGTTCTTTGGCGGTACGGAAACGGGAGAGTACCTCAACCGTAACCGGGTACTCCTTCAGCCGTTCGCGGAACGTTTCATAATGCTGCTGGGCAAGAATGGTGGTCGGCACGAGGATGCCGACCTGTTTGCCATCAAGCGCCGATTTGAAAGCCCCCCGCAGGGCAACCTCGGTTTTGCCGTAGCCGACATCGCCACAGACGAGCCGATCCATCGGCTTCGAATGCTGCATGTCAGCCAGCACATCCTGAATCGCAGAAAGTTGGTCCGGCGTTTCCTCCCAGGCAAAGGAGGCTTCAAACTCGCGGTACATTTCATCGGGGGGAGAAAACGAAAATCCTTCACAAAGCTGGCGTTTGGCATAAATTTCCAGCAACTCTCCCGCCAGTTCCTCGATATTCTTGCGTGCCTTCCCCTTCGACTTCTCCCAGGATACGCCGCCCAATTTATCAAGCGCCGGGCTGCTCCCTTCCGGGCCGACATAGCGCTGCACCAGGCCAAGACGATCAATCGGCAGAAACAGCTTGTCCGATCCGGCATATTCGAGCAGCAGGAAATCGCCGCCGACAGTCCCGACGCTGATATGCTGCAGACCACGGTACAGGCCGATGCCATGGTCAATATGCACCATGTAATCGCCCGGCTTGAGCTCAGCAAGAGAGGCCAGCAGCTGCTTTTTGCGTACTTCCGAGACACCGCGACGCCTGACCCGTTTACCGAAAAGTTCTTCTTCGGCGATCAGCATCAAGCGAGAGGAAGGCAGACGGAAACCGCGTGAAATATCTCCGATGAGGATGGTGACAAGCGGGTGGAATGCTTCGTTGGTGACACAGTTTTGAAAGCCGTCTTCACTGATGGAACAGGGAATCTTGTACGGCACAAGAAGCTCTTTGAGGCGTTCGGCCTGCGCCTGCTGATGACAGGCAACGGCAATGTGCTCCCCGCTGTCAAGCCAGGCACGCAGAGTGCCGGCCAGCGGCGCCAGTGCGTGGCTGCTTTCCTTTGAGACGCTCACCCGCAGGTCGCTGTTAGTCTGACAGGGAATTACTATAGGGGACGCGGCACCAGGTGCATCCAGAACCAGACTGGAGAGTTCGATAACGGACCGTTTGGCAATGGTGGAATACAATTCCTCGTCAGCCAGAAAAAGTTCCGGCGCCGGCGAGTGGGCAAATCCGGCAGCTGCCGCTTTGACAACACCAGCCTCCACCTCCTCACAGGCATTGAGAACTGCAGGGAGGATCGCCTCCGGATCAAGCAGGAGCAGCGGAGCTGTGGCAGGAATGTAGTCAAAGATCGTTTCAAGGCCAGGATGGAGAAGCGGCTGCAGGAAGTCGATACCCTGGAAATAGACCGTATTCTGAAGATCTTCGAGGATCAGACGGCGACGATTGGCTGGAATATCAAGATCATCGCAGACTTTTTTCAGTCGAGGGGATATGTCTGCCAGCGCCTCATCCGACAGCAGCAGTTCACGCGACGGGAGGAGCACCAGTTCCTCGACCGGCTGTAGTGAGCGCTGCGTCAGGGGATCAAACGCACGTATTGTCTCAGCGGTATCGCCAAAAAATTCAATTCTGACCGGTGTCGGCATATTGGGAGGGAATATATCGAGAATGCCGCCCCGGACGGCAAACGTGCCGCGATCCTCCACCAGCGGGACATTTGCGTACCCGAGACGGATCAATCGCGCCAGCAGTTCGTCCCGTTCAAACTCCTCACCGGCAAGCAGATAACAGGAGGCATCATTCAGCGTTTTCCGCGGCAGGACCCGTTGTAACGCAGCAGCGACCGGCATAACAGTAATGCGCGACAGTCCGCTTTGCAGCCGGAACAGTGTATCCAGCCGAACACCGGTAACATCCGGATGCGGCGAAACGGCGGAAAATGGTGCCACATCCCACGCAGGAAACAGCGTTGCCTGCAGACCTCCTCCGGAAAAAAAGGCCAATTCCCGACAGAACTCCTCGGCACTCTCCTGCGTTGCCGTGATGACCAGCAGGGTATCAATCCCGGCACGAATCAGCTCGGCGGCATATAGTGACGGAGCCGAGCCTTTCAGGCCGGAAATGGGGACTCGTCGTTCGTTGCGGCGAAGAGCGGCTATGCAGTCAAGAACTTGAGGGATCAGGGTAGGCATTGTATGAAGTCAGGCGTATTCTATCAATGTTTGCGCAGACCAGCCTTCAGCTTAGGCTTGCCGTCTTCAATAACGACTCTGAAGGCCAGATGCTCCGTACCCAGCTTTGCGGCCAGTGCAGGTTTCTGCTTTTCGATTGTGGCGGCAACCCGGTCACGAGAAATGTTTTTAACCGGAAGATTGCAGGCTTTGCGGGCTTCAACAAATTCATGGACAATACGATCAAGATCCTCATCACCGGAAGGAATGGGTGTCGTTTTGCTCTCGCTTTTAACCGGCATAAACTTTTGATTCCGGTGCAGTTCACTGATAAACCGGTCTCGGGAATAGCGCCCCTCCTCCATCTGTTTCAGGGTCCGGTTCCAGTGTTCACGGTACGTATTGAAACGAGACACCAGCGTGGAAAAACGATGCTTCTGCATGGTGTTATTGATCGGTATACCGACATAGCGGCGCACCAGTTTTTCAACCTCTCCCGACAGCTGGAGCGGCTCCCGTTTTTCCAGGCCGAGAAAAAACAGTTCATATTTTTTTATCAGTTCGTTCAATTTTTGATCAAGGAGGACAATATCCTCTGCAATAGCCATTGGTACTCTCGGTATTTCAAAATGTCTTCTTCGCCGGCTCGTTTTCAGTTCTTTAACGTACTGATGGGTACGCTCACATCGCCTCAATCTTCGCCGCCCAGAAGCCCTCTTTGAGTTGAAATCGGTATTACACATCTCATCTGAAAAGCGGCCTGTACTATAGCCAAACCGGCAAATAAGTAAAGACTAAAGATGCCGCATAACTGCGCAACGGTGCTAATATCTTGACGCTTTAGCCCGCAATCGCATAAAGTACCCGGGTGATTTTCCAATAATTATATGACAAGGGGACAATGTCATGAAACCACTCGCTTCAGTTGTGCTTGCCGCAGGAAAGGGCACCCGCATGAAGTCACATCTGATCAAGGTTCTGCATCCGGTTGCCGGAATTCCGATGATCACCTGGCCGGTCACTGCGGCACGTGAGGCAGGTTCGGAAACAATCGTGCTCGTTATCGGCCATCAGGCGAATGCTGTGCAGGGGGTGTTCCGCGGTGCGCCGGATATTCGGTGCGCCATGCAGGAAGAACAACTCGGCACCGGACATGCCGTTTCCTGTGCGCTTGACGCGCTTGCCGGTTTCAACGGCACCGTATTGATCCTGTGCGGTGACACGCCGCTTCTACGCGCGGAAACACTGAAAAGCATGCTGGCATTTCATCATGACAACCAGGCTGCGGTTACCGTGCTGACCGCTTTCATGGATAATCCGTACGGCTATGGGCGAGTCATCAGAGACGCTTCCGGCCGGGTGTCACGTATTGTCGAGCAGAAAGACGCCAACCAGGAGGAGCGCGAAATTCGTGAAATAAACAGCGGCATTTACTGCATGGATTCAGGCTTCCTGTTTGGCAATATCCGGGGAATAAGCAACAACAATGCGCAGGGAGAGTATTACCTGACTGATCTCTTGGCGATTGCGGTCGCACAAGGCTTGACCTGTCTCGCTCTGCCGACCGGCGATGCCGATGAAATAATGGGAGTCAATGATCGCGCCCAACTGGCGGAAGCGGCCCGGATTCTGCGCAACCGTATCAACCGTGACCATATGCTGAGCGGCGTCACCTTGATTGATCCCGAACAGACCTATATTGATTACGGCGTCACCATCGGCGCTGACACGACCATCCACCCCGGCTGCCAAATCGGCACCGGAACCGTTATCGGTTCCGGCTGTGAAATTGACCAGTGTGTCAGTATCTCGGGCTGCAGCATCGGCAACGACTGCCATATCAAAGCAGCATCGGTGCTGGAAGATTCCGAACTTGGCGAGGATGTGGCGGTCGGCCCGATGGCGCATCTGCGCCCCGGCACAATTCTCGGCAAAAAAGTCAAGATCGGTAATTTTGTCGAAACCAAGAAGATTGTCATGGGTGAAGGCTCCAAAGCGTCACATCTGACCTATCTTGGTGATGCCGAAATCGGCCGGGATGTCAACATTGGCTGTGGCACCATCACCTGCAATTACGACGGCGTCAAGAAACATCGTACTGTTATCGGCGACGACGTATTCATCGGCAGCGATGTACAGCTGGTGGCCCCCGTCAGCGTCGGGCGCAATTCACTGGTAGCCGCCGGCACCACCGTCACCATCGATGTCCCCCCCGATTCGCTCGCCCTTTCCCGCGTCCCGCAAGTCAACAAAGAGGGCTGGCGGTTGAAGAAGAAACTATAGCCATGGCACATACCAGCATCATCGTCAAAGGCGCCTGCGAGCACAACCTCAAGTGCATTGACGTCGAAATCCCCCGTGACCAGCTGATCGTTATTACCGGTCTGTCCGGCTCCGGTAAGTCCACCCTGGCATTTGATACCATTTATGCCGAAGGGCAGCGACGGTATGTCGAGTCGCTTTCGTCGTACGCCCGCCAGTTTCTTGAGCAGATGGAAAAACCGGATGTCGAATCGATTGAAGGACTTTCGCCGGCCATTTCGATCGAGCAGAAAACCACCAGTAAAAATCCCCGCTCCACCGTTGGCACCGTCACCGAGATTTACGACTACCTGCGTTTGCTGTTTGCTCGGGTCGGCCGTCCTCATTGCACCTCCTGCAACAAGGAGATTACCTCCCAGACTGTTTCCCAGATGGTCGATCAGATCATGACCTTGTCGGCTGGTATGAAGCTGACCCTGCTCGCACCGATGGTTCGCGGGCGCAAAGGGGAATATAAAAAAGAGCTCAATCAGCTGAGAAAAGAGGGGTTTACCCGGGTTATCGTCGATGGCACACTGCGGGAGCTGGCTGACGATATTGAGATGGATAAGAAGAAAAAGCATGACATCGATATCGTCGTTGACCGGATCGTCGTCAAGGATGGCATTCAGCGCCGTCTGGCAGATTCGCTGGAAACCGCTCTGCACCACGCCGAGGGGGTGGTGAAGGTGGAGGTTGTCCTGCCGGTGGACGTAGGGGCGAATCTTGTATTCGCCCAAGGCGGTGAAAAACCATCAAAAGGCGGAAAATCGCTGAAAAGCGGGCGATCACAAGGATCGCCCCTACCGACCACTCTGCTTTTCTCCGAAAAACTGGCCTGCGTGGATTGCGGTCTGTCCTACCAGGAGATCACCCCCCGACTGTTTTCTTTCAACAACCCGCACGGTGCCTGCCCGGAATGTACCGGGCTTGGCACCCGCATGTATTTTGATGCCGAGCTGGTTATTCCCAATCCCGAACTTTCCCTGCGCGAAGGAGCCATTGCCCCGTGGGAAAAGCGTCTTTCAGGCTGGTTTCACATGATCCTTGATGCGCTTGCCAAAGCATATTCGTTTGATATCCGCACTCCATTCAAAGAGCTGTCAGACAACGTCAAGGACGTTATTCTCAATGGCTCAAAAGGGGAAAAGATCGAATTCTGGTGGGAGGAGGACGGCGAACGCCGACATACCTACCAAAAAGAGTTCGAAGGAGTGCTGAACAACCTGCAGCGACGCTGGCGGGAGACTGAATCGGACGCAGCTCGGGAAGATCTGGAAAAATATATGAATGTTATGCCCTGCCCCACCTGCCAGGGGGCGCGCCTCCGCCCCGAGGCCCTGCATGTGCTCATCGGCGGGAAGACCATCCGGGACGTCACGGCATTTTCAATCAGGGATTGTCTGGCCTTTTTTGAGGAACTGGCACTGACCGATAAAGAGAAAGAAATCGGTCGCCGCATTCTGAAGGAGATTCACGAACGCTTGTCATTTCTGGTCAATGTCGGCCTTGACTACCTGTCGCTCGACCGCACCTCCGGCACCCTCTCAGGCGGCGAGGGGCAACGCATCCGTCTGGCAACGCAGATCGGTTCCAGCCTGGTCGGCGTGCTCTATATCCTTGACGAGCCATCAATCGGGCTGCATCAACGCGATAATTCCCGCCTGCTCGGCACACTCAGACACCTGCGCGACATCGGCAACACCGTACTGGTGGTGGAACATGACGAAGAGACCATTCTTGCTGCAGATCATCTGATCGACATGGGGCCGGGGGCGGGCGTGCATGGCGGTGAAGTGGTCGCACAGGGCACTCCCGAAGAAGTCATGCGCAATCCGGCATCGCTGACCGGACGCTATCTCGCGGGTGAACTATCCATCGCTGTACCGAAGAAGCGGCGCAAGGGAGACAAAACTCTGAAGATCATCGGAGCCTCAGAAAACAACCTCAAGGACGTTACGGTCGATATTCCACTCGGCGTCATGACGTGCGTAACCGGAGTATCCGGCTCGGGAAAATCAACACTGGTGATCGACACCCTGCACAAGGTGCTCGGTCAGCGCCTGTACCGCAGCCGGGAGAAGGCAGGCGCGGTAAGGGACGTGCGTGGACTGGAGCATCTCGATAAGGTCATCAACATCGACCAGTCTCCGATCGGCCGCACGCCGCGCTCCAATCCCGCCACCTACACAGGCGTGTTCGGTGATATCCGCGACATATTTTCCAACCTGCCGGAATCAAAACTGCGAGGCTACAAGCCGGGTCGCTACTCATTCAACGTCAAGGGAGGACGCTGCGAGGCCTGTTCCGGCGACGGTATTATCAAAATTGAAATGCACTTCCTCCCCGACGTATATGTGGAATGCGAAGTCTGCAAAGGTGCCCGCTACAACCGCGAAACCCTGGAGGTGCACTATAAGGGAAAATCCATAGCCGACGTCCTTGATATGACCGTGTCACAGGCACTCGATTTCATGGGGGCGATACCGCGCATCAAGAACAAACTTGCAACGCTCGATGAAGTCGGTCTTGGCTACATCAAACTGGGACAGGCGGCCACGACACTTTCCGGCGGTGAAGCGCAGCGGGTCAAGCTGGCCAAGGAGTTATCAAAGCGTGCCACCGGGCGCACCATTTACATCCTCGACGAACCGACCACCGGCCTGCATTTTCATGACATCGCCAAACTGCTGGAAGTCATCCAGCGGCTGGTATCAGCCGGCAACACTATCGTCATCATTGAGCACAATCTGGACGTCATCAAAACAGCTGACTGGATCATCGACCTGGGCCCAGATGGGGGCGACCGTGGCGGAGAAATCGTTGCCGTCGGCACGCCGGAACAGATCGCCAAAGTAACCCATTCCTATACCGGACAGTATCTGCGGAAGATGCTCTAATGAGCAGGAAAAGCAGCGAATTCAATCCGGTAGAAGATTCAAACGATCCGCATTCACCTTTCGACCATATAAAACTGCTGGAACTGGCCGCTACCCGCATGCCTTTCGGCAAGCACCGGGGACAGCGCCTGATCGATCTGCCGGAACCGTATGTGGTGTGGTTTGCCGGACAGGGTTTCCCGCCGGGAAAACTGGGTGAGCTGTTACAGACTGTCTACACCATCAAGGTCAATGGCCTTGAATATCTGTTTGACAAACTTTGAGAGTTGAGTCCCTGACGCTCCCTGACTTTATCAACCACCTACCGAAAAAAGCACCCTTCCCCCTTGCAAATCTACTTTTTTCTTCTATACCTGATTCAGTACTATCAAAAAGTAGTTTAGTAAAAAGGGGTCTGCAATGGCGATCAAGAAGGAACTTCTTGACGAACTCCGGAAGCGTCGCGTTGATGCGCTTGCGGGAGGCGGCAAGGAAAAAATGAAAAAACGCCATGCTGAAGGGCGGTTGGGAGCCCGTGAGCGGGTTGAATTATTATTTGATGATGCTTCATTCAACGAATTCGGCATGCATGTCAATCACGCCTGCCATATGCCCGGTTTTATCGGGAAATTCATGCCTGGAGACGGCGTAGTTACCGGTACCGGCGATGTAGATGGACGACCGGTGGCGATCTACAGCCAGGACTTTACCGTGGGGGGCGGCGCGCTTGGGCAGATGCACGCCAAAAAGATTTGCGACATCATGACCCTCGCCTGTGAAACCGGAATTCCGGTGGTGGCCATCAACGACTCGGGCGGTGCCCGTATCCAGGAGGCGATCCACAGTCTCTCCGGCTATGGACAGGTATTTTACAAGAATGTGGCGGCATCGGGGGTCGTACCACAGATTGCCATTATCGCCGGGCCGTGCGCCGGTGGCGCCGCTTACAGTCCGGCGTTGATGGATTTTCTGATTCAGACGCGCAGCCATTCCAGCATGTTTATCTGCGGCCCGGAAGTTATCAAGGCCGCCACCGGCCAGGTTGCCCCCATCGAACAGTACGGTTCTGCCGAGGCTCATGCAACTGTCAGCGGTAACATTCATTTCATTGCCGATGATGACCGCCATGCCATGTCCATCGCCCGGCAGCTGATCAGTTTTCTTCCCCTGAACAACCTGCAGGATCCGCCGCATCGCATTCCGGAAGAGATACCCCTTGAACATGATGAGGGCATGAATGATTTGGTACCTGATGAGGCAAAAAGCGGTTTTAACGTGTATGCGGTTATTGAGCGACTGGTGGATCCGGGCTTTTGGCTTGAAGTGCATCGCGATTTTGCCCGCAATATTGTTGTCGGATTTGGTCGTATCAGCGGCATGGTAGTCGGATTTGTCGCCAATCAGCCGGCCTTCAAGGCCGGCTGTCTCGATATTGACAGCTCCGACAAGGCAGCACGCTTTATCCGCTTCTGCAATGCATTCAATGTGCCTCTTGTGAACCTGGTGGATGTGCCCGGATTCATGCCGGGTCTGGCTCAGGAACGGGGCGGCATAATCCGGCATGGCGCCAAGATGCTGTTTGCTTACGCTGCGGCAACAGTGCCAAAAATCACCGTGATCATGCGTAAAGCGTACGGAGGTGCCTATCTTGCCATGTGTTCCAAAGATATGGGAGCTGATTTTGTCTTTGCCTGGCCCTGTGCCGAGATTGCGGTCATGGGTGCCGATAGCGCCACCAAAATTATCTATAAAAAAGAAATCGAGGAGGCAGAAGACCATCAATCAAAGGAGGATGAACTGGTAAAATCATATCGTAACCAGTTTGCCACTCCCTATCAGGCCGCCTCACGGGATTTGATCACCGATGTGATCGAGCCTTCAGAGACACGTTTCAAAATTTCCCAGGCACTGAGGATCTCGCTGACCAAGCGAGTGACGAGGCCGGCCAAGAAGCACGGCTTGATCCCGCTGTAAACAAAACGTCTATCAGGAGCACCTATGTCGGCACCGACAGCGGCGGTTATCCCTCCGCAGCAGAACAGCACAGCTGCTGACCCCTCAATTTACAAAATACTTGATGACGGCACTATTCTGTATAAAACCTACCGCCAGGCGGCGGAGGCAAAGCAGCTGAAGAATTCGGCACAAAGCGGTGACAGTGCAAAAAAACTGTCACAAGTAAAGCTTGGCGGAAAGTACCTGACCAAAGACGGCCGGGAAATGCCCTATACCTTGGCACGGCTTGCCGAATTCCAGTTTACCGGCCTGATAGTTGTGCTGCTGGTGCTGGTCGGATTAAGCCTTCTCTGCTCACTTATCGGACGCCTGATCAAGGCTCTGGATCGCAATGTAACAGTACTGCCTGCAGTCGCCGCAGACCCTGTCCCTATCGTACCCGTTGCGCCACCACCGTACAGCATCCACCCCGGCCTTACCGATCAGCAGCTGCTCGTACTGCTTACAGCGGCGGCACATGAAGCTATCGGTGGTCAGATCCGTATCGGCTCTCTGCGCATGGTAAACAGCAAGGGTGGAAACTGGACCGCACAGGGGCGCAGCGAACTGCAAACACATCGACTCAAATAAACGGGAGACCATACAACATGAAAATGCTCAGAATTACCCTTGAAGGAAAAAGTTACGAGGTTGGCGTGGAGGTACTTGACGCAGCGTCTACGACGCCGTCATCTGCCCCGGCCTTTGCAGTGCCGCCGGCGGCAGCGCCTCAACCTCCCTCAACAGCACCCCGGGTTGCGCCCGCCTCTTCTGCAAGTGGGGGAGGGAAGCTCGTGGTCAGTCCCATGGCCGGGCTGGTTTTCAAATGCCTGGTCAAGCCCGGCGATATTGTCAGCCTCAATCAAGTGGTAATTGTGTTGGATGCCATGAAGATGGAAACCCCGATCCACGCCTCGGTGGCCGGCACCGTTTGTGCTGTGATGGTTAAGCAAGGGGATGCCGTGGAGGAGGGGACCGGTTTACTTCAGATCGATGGTGATCCGCAATGATAACCATACTGGAAGAAGTCAGGTTCATGCTGGTTAATGACACCGGCTTCCAGTACATTACCGGCTCAATGCTGGTCATGTGGGGCGTCTGCGCAGTGCTGTTCTACCTGGCAATCAAAAAGCAATATGAACCGCTTCTGCTGCTGCCCATCGCCTTTGGCGCGCTGCTGGCAAACCTGCCCACCAAAGCGCTGTATGACGGCGGGTGGACTATCGATGGCATGTTTCATCCCACTGCCGGTCTCTATTTCTTTATCAGTCAGGGGATCAACCTGGAGCTATTCCCGCCGATCATTTTTCTCGGCGTCGGCGCCTTGACCGATTTCGGCCCACTGATCGCAAATCCACGTACGCTGCTGCTTGGCGGAGCGGCTCAGGTAGGGGTATTTGCCACCATGTTCTGCGCAGTGGCTTCCGGCATGTTTACTCTGGGTGAATCCGCTTCAATCGGTATTATCGGCGGCGCAGACGGGCCGACCTCCATATTTTTGGCGAACAAGCTCGCTATTCACCTGATCGGTCCGATTGCCGTAGCCGCCTACACGTACATGAGTCTGGTACCGCTGATCCAGCCGCCGATCATGAAAGCATTGACTTCTGACGCGGAACGGAAAATCCGCATGAAGAGCCTGCGCAAGGTTGGTAAACTGGAGCGGGTCATTTTCCCACTGGTGGTAATGGTTATTTGCATTATGGTGGTGCCTGACGCTTCTGCTCTCGTGGCCATGCTGATGCTGGGGAACCTGCTGAGGGAATCCGGCGTTGTAGATCGTCTGGTAAAAGCCTGTCAGAATGAAATCATCAATGTCACAACCATATTTCTCGGCACCGCCGTGGGAATGACCATGCATGCGGACATCTTCCTCCGCCCCACAACATTGGTTATCATCAGCATGGGTGTGGTTGCGTTTGGCCTGTCAACGGCCGGCGGAGTACTTATGGCAAAGATTATGAATAAATTTTCCCCCGACAACCCGATCAACCCGCTGATCGGTTCGGCCGGGGTTTCCGCCGTGCCAATGGCAGCTCGCGTCAGCCAGACAGTCGGAGCCGAATACGACCCGCAAAACCATCTGCTGATGCACGCCATGGGGCCGAACGTGGCCGGTGTTATCGGCACCGCAGTTGCGGCCGGCTACATGATCAGCCGCCTGTCTGGTCAATAATTCCATTTCAGGAGCCCACATTGTGCCCCTTGTCGGCAGTCATGCCGCCGGTGACCACAAAACCCATGGCACGGTGAGCTGAGATATTCACCGGTTTTACAGAGGAACGAGGCACAATAACCGTATAGCCGCCTATCTGATAGCTGAGAGGGAGGTACACCGCGATTTCCCCCTCCTCGCCGATTCCTGCCGGCAGGCTGCTGAAATCGCTGCACGTGACGAAGCCGACCATACGCATCGGCTTGCCCCCGAATTCAAGCTCCATTGTAACGACCTGGTTGAACTGGGACTCTCGCTGATTGGCGAAAAAACCGATGAAATCCTTGAGCGAACCGTAGAGGGTTTTGATCAGCGGTATGTTGTCCACCACCTTTTCACCCAGGTCGAGTAACCGTCGCACCAGAAAGGCGTTGAACGGCAATCCGAACAGAAAGATCACTATGAGCCCGGCCAGAAGTCCCATGCCGGGAATATACCAGCCGCCAGGAAGCAACACCTCAAGCATGCCACCGAGAACCGTTTCCGCGGAACTCACGAGCCAGAAGAGAATGTAGAGAGTTAACAGGGCCGGGAGCATCGCCACCAGTCCTTTAAACATGATAGTACCGAGTCGTTTCATGAGCATCTCCCGTTCCGGCTGATCCATAGTTACACTTCCAGTCCCCGCAGCAGCGCAAGATTAACAGCATCCATCTCATCGTGATCCCCCTTGGGGGTTTCAAGTATTTTCGGCACTGAAGCGAAGCGGGGATCATTGATGATGAAGCGAAACGGATTTAAACCAAGGGTTCCCTGGCCAATATGCTCGTGGCGGTCGACCCGCGAGCCGAGCCCCTTTTTTGAATCGTTAAGGTGAAAACAGAGCAGCCGGTCAAGCCCGATCAGGCGATCGAACTGTGCCATGGTTTCAGCGTACCCCTCTTCTGTGGCAGTATTGTAACCGGCGGCGAAGGTATGACAGGTATCAAAGCAGACGCCGAATTTATCCGGAAAGCGTGAACCATGGATAATGGCTGCCAGCTCTTCAAATGTTCTCCCGAGATTGCTTCCCTGCCCGGCCGTGGTTTCAATCAGCACACGCCCTTCAAAGTACGGCACTTCACTGAAAAGCTGGTCAAATGCCTCGATCACCCGCATCAGACCGGCCTGGGGAGAATCGGCAAGGTGCGAACCGGGGTGCATGACAATTTTTTTGATACTGAGGCGGGCACAGGTTTCCAGCTCATCCCGAAATGCCGCCAGGCTTTTTTCGCGTGTTTCACCGGACGGGGCGGCCAGATTGATCAGGTAGATATCGTGAGAGACAACCTCATGCAGACCGGAAGCAGCAAATTTAGTGCAAAACAGGGCCGCGTCGGCTTCACTGACCGGCTTCCCCTTCCATTGATTGGAATTGCGGGTAAAAATCTGCACAGCATTGCACCCCGCCGCTACGGCGCGGTCAATGGCCAGGTGCAGGCCGCCGGAGATCGACATATGGGCGCCCAAATAATCCTTCATTCCGCTGCCCCCTCAAGGTCGCAGTAATTCCCGTACCAGTGCACGTCAACCTCGGATCCGGCAGCCACTGCGCCACATTCGGCCGGAATGACAACCAGCGCCTGAGCGTCAACCATGGTCTTGAGGATGGCGGTTTGCTGATTGCCGGATGACGTCGCGTACCACAGACCATCCTCTTTTTCGAGCCTGACCCTGATAATCTGCAGTTTGCCCGGCTTTTTCTTCACACCGTCGCGCAGTACCGCCTTGAAAAGGGGGCGAACGACCCGCCGCTGACCAAGCATTTTAAGCAGCGCCGGGCGGACAAACTCTTCGAACGTTATCATGGTGGAAACCGGATTGCCCGGCAAAGAAAATACCAACGTCGAATCATAACGGGCAAAAGCGGTCGGGCCACCCGGCTTGACAGCCACCTTCCAGAACAGCTGCTGTGCGCCAAGCTGTTCCAGAACATCTCTGACGAGATCACGATCACCGGCAGAAACTCCGGCAGAGGTTATCAGTACATCAGCTTGCAATCCTTCCTGAAGCTTTTCCAGGTGACTCTCCCGGTTGTCACGGGCAATGCCGATGATGCGGGGAATGCAGCCGCATTCCGTAACTGCAGCGGCCAAAGACAAGGCATTACTGTTGATGATCTGCCCGGCTACGGGGCTCGTACCCAGCTCCACCAGTTCATCTCCGGTAGAAAGAATCGCCACCACCGGGCGACGGTAGACGGTCACCAGCGCCTTACCGAAATTGGCCAGAATATTGACCTCCGGCGGACGGATCATGGTTCCGGCACCGACAAACAGGGCGCCGCACGCAACATCCTCACCACGCACACGAATATGCTGTCCCTTTTTAACCGGCTGTAGCAGCGTCACCACAGTCTGGCCGTCATCGGTCTCCTCGACCGGCACCACGGCATCACACCCGACCGGGGTCGGCGCTCCGGTCATAATGCGTACGGCACAACCAGCTTCAACGGTTATACCATCGGCAACAGCACCGGCAGGAATAGAGCCGGTTACCTTCAATACGCCCGGCAGATGAAGGCAATCAGCACTGCGCACCGCATAGCCGTCCATTGCCGAATTATCCCAGAGCGGCATGTCCCAGGGTGCCGCCATATCCTTCGCCAGGACGCGTCCGACAGCATCGAGCAAGCCCACCTGTTCACAACCGAGCGGAGCAACGTTGTCAAGGATGGTCTGCCGTGCCTGAATAAATGAAACAAGATTTGAAACTGCTGCCGAATCGCTCATGACAGGTACTTTCCGACAAGTGGTGCCAGCTTTTGTTTAACCGATTCACGAATCACGGAGCGGTCGGTGATAACGGCATACTGCATGGCAGTGCTGCATGGACAGGCCCGCTCACCGGTTATTTCCGCAACGGCATGACGGATAATATTTTTTGCCATTGCAACGTTCTGGTGGATGATCGCGATAATCGCCTCGACAGTGACGTCATCATGGGAATCATGCCAGCAGTCATAGTCAGTTGACAGGGCAATAATGCCGTAGCAGATTTCAGCTTCACGAGCCAGCTTGGCTTCAGTCAGGTTCGTCATGCCGATAACTGAGGCACCCAGTGCCAGATAGGAAAAGGACTCGGCCCTGGTTGAAAAGGCCGGCCCTTCCATACAGATGTAGGTACCACCCTTATGAGTGGTCGCGCCCGCTTTTTGAGCGGCGACATACAGAACTTCGGAAAGGGCACTGCAGACCGGATCGGCAAAACCGACATGGGCAACGATGCCATCACCGAAAAAGGTGTCTTTCCTGATCCCCTTGGTACGATCGATAAATTGATCGGGAATAACTATATGGCCGGGAGCGATGGCATCTTTGAGGCTCCCCACCGCTGAAACTGATATAATGTGTTCTACGCCAAGCGTCTTCATGCCGTAGACATTCGCGCGGTAATTTACCTCTGAAGGGAGCAGGCGGTGGCCACGCCCGTGGCGGGGGAGGAAGACCATCTTTACTCCGTTAAGAATACCGGTAACGTATTCATCAGAGGGGGCGCCGAAGGGCGTTTCAATCGTGATTCGCTCAATATTTTCCAGTCCTTCCATGTCATACAGGCCGCTGCCGCCAATGACTCCGATTGTTGCGTTGCTCATGCGGTAAATTCCTTTCGTATTTTTTACTGTTCCAGAGAAGTGATATAATTTTCCGTTGTTATATCAGAGATTAACAGGATCGTGAAGCCTATTAAATTGACAAAAACCACCTTATGATTGTAGAGTTACCGCCAATCGGGGCCCACGTGATTTCACTTGAAAAACTTAAACTGCAATTCAAGAAAGTTCTTTCCCTGGATGCCCACCCGGGCCATATTTCCATTGGCTTTGCTGTGGGAGTTTTTGTCAGTTTCACCCCTTTTTTCGGTCTGCATACACCCCTGGCCATTGCCCTTGCATTCATGTTCCGGCTTAACAAGGTTGCCTGCATTACCGGCGCCTGGGTCAATACTCCGTTGACAGTGGTGCCGGTGCTCGCGGCCAGCTATAACCTGGGGGGATTTCTGAGCGGAAAACCGGTTCTGGCACTAAGTTTCACCAACCTCGACTGGCACAGTCTCCAGCCCTACGCAAAGTCCATTCTGGTGGGAAGTTCTGTCATCGGCTTTGCAGCAGCGGTGTCAGCCTATTTTATCTGCTACCGGCTGGTGGTATTTTCCCGGCGCAAGGACGCTGCCCTGGAGCAGATCACACAGGAAATGGAAGTGGTCGGCGAAGATCTGGAGTAGGAACTACCCCAACCGGCCATACTCCCCGGCACGCGAAAACAGTATGATGGAGAACGCCAACGCCGCCACCGGGAACAGAAATGCCGAGTGGAGTGCCTGAGATGAAATGCTGCCTGCTGCACCCCCGTACGAACCCACGATAATTCCCATCACCTGCTGCGTCACCGCAGCGCCCATCAATACATAGAAATTAAGCGACGTCAGCGCTGTGCCGACAATGTTCACCCGAAACATGGAGCGGATGATCGGATATATCATCACACCGCTCGATACGGCCATGCCGATGATGAAAAAAACTGCCGACAGCAGCGCCTGCGGGATCGCTTCCGCCCACCCGAAAAAGGCGGACATGAATATCAGCAATACCGTCTGGCCCGCCAGCAATGTTTTTTTGTACGAACCAAAGACACGCCGGGCAACGGTATCGATCATCGAACTGCCGACTATGAAGCCGAGTGACGTAAACATCAGCATGCTGCCGGCTTTTTCCCGGGGCAGGTGGAGCACCTCCATCAGATACGGCCCACCCCACAACGCCTGCAACGCCAGATACGTTCCATACCAGGAAAAGGCAATAATCCCGAGCAGCCAAAAATCACGGGCTCCGAAAATTTCCTTCCAGGCGGAGATCATACCGGTTCTGGCACCCACGTCCCCTTCTTCCTGGAAGGGTTTACCTGCCGGTTTATCCTGGACAATACAGAAGACCAACACCGTCACCAGCGCCTGCGCACCCCCGACAACAAGGAACGAGTATCGCCATCCGCATGATTCCACGGCGAACGCCAGGGGGGCGGTTGCGGCCAGATTGCCAAGATTACCGAGTGCTACCATGAAGCCGGAGACCTTTCCGAACTCTTTGGCGCTGAACCAGTGACTGAAGAGAGTGAAGGTTGCCATCAGTACCGAGGCGGTGCCGATGCCGATCAGGACCCGTGCGACCATGGCAAGGGCAAACGTGTCCGCCTGGGAGAACAGGATGCCGCCGCACGTGGTCAACACGCCGCAGCCGCTTATGACCAGCCGGCTGCCGATACGATCGATCATCGGCCCGAGAGGAAGCTGGGCCGCACCATACACGAAAAACATAACCCCGGATAACGTCCCGAGCTGTTCCGGGGTCAGGTGCAGTTCAAGAGAGATATCGCCGGCCACAAGCGCCAGGGAAACCCGATAGAAATAGACAAGGATATACATCAGCGCCAACGTGGAGAAAATTATCCAGCGCCTGCGCTTGTTCAAAACAGGTATGATCATGGTGCCCATCGTTGTGCACTGCACATCGTTACATTTCAACAAAAAAGTGCCTGATCAATGTTGTACGGTAGCCGTGATACCATGATTTTTTCGCCCAATTACGCGATCAGAGCCAGACGAGGTGCATATATTTGTGAAAAAATCGCATGACGTCCTTGTACATTACGCACTATGTAGTAGAATTTCGGTGCAGATACGGCATCACGGCATGACACGCAATGCAAACTACCTGACAGGAATATGGAGCGGGCGGCAATGGCACAGATAACTGACGAAACAACTGAAGCGGTAACGGTTACAGCGGAAGCAGCTTCTGACGCTGATGAGGCAACGCCTCTTCAGCCGGAATCCAACGGCAGCGGGAGCACCGATGTGCCAGCCGATACGACTGATTTCGGTAGTGAAGATAGCGCGACCAGTGCAGCTCTCCCTCATGAAGAAAAACCGGCTCGAGTGGAAGCTGATCGCTCGGAAGATATTCCGAACCTGCTTGGCGGGACTGTCGGAAGTGATGCAGAAGCTGATGACGCGGTGCCCGATAGAGAGGATGCCGGTGAAATAGCCGCACCGGTGGAAAACAGTGTCGCCAAGCCATCTGATGATCCTACCGATGCCGGCATGCCGGATGAAAGCACACCGGCCCCGGAAGCACCACCTGAACCCGCACCACTCGAGCCTGCCTGCCGTGCCTCTCTGGATGAAATACGCAGTGCTCTGACGTCAGTGCAAAGCTCTCTTGTCGGCACGCACGCGCGGATAGATGCCGTTACTCATGGTTCAGAAGCGCTTGTCGGCAGCATCAACAATCTCTCCACCAGCCACCAGATGCTGATCGCACAACTTGACGCCTCCTCCTCTGAGGCCGGCACGAAGAGCGTCCTCTCAAAAACATTCCTGATTATTGCCTCGGCGCTCGTAAGTCTCCTGGCGATTTTTCAGCTGGTCACGTTCTATTCACTGAGCAAAGTCGTACGGCAACAGAAGGTGGTTGGCGCGACGATTTTTAAAAACATGACGAGCCTCGATAAAAAAATGGCCGCGTACGACAAAAACCTCACGACAGCCCTGGCAAACGATGCCGCGCGCGAACAGGCCCGCGCAACTGCTGAGGCAGCAGGTCACGCAGCAGCCGAAAACGTTTCGGTGCATGGAGCTGCGGGTCCGGCAATACCGGTTGCAGAAAAAATTAACCGCCTGAGAAACGGGCTGCCGGAGAAAAAACTGATCCGGAAAGAAACCGGAGACTGGTTCGCCTACGACAAGAAGGGTAACGAGATCATCGCGGAAAGTGATGTTATCCAGGTGCTTAATGACGCCTACCGGAGAATCGGCAGGACAATGGACACCAAAGTCCCCATGCCCCCCCACAATGCACTCTGCATTTTGAAACCTGACGGCAGAGGCGGGACGCTTGTTGAGATGACAAAGGATTTTCTGCCGTAGTTACATTACCTGCACATTCCTGATACCTTCCGGCTGCCACGCCGGGGAAATGACGTGCGAACCTTTCTCATCGTTATTCCCCAGCAGGCTGCCGAATGTGACGGTAAAATCACCAAACCGGTCATTCACTACATCCATGGCGGATACCACAAACGCCCTTTTCCGTTCATCCTCGAATAATGGCAACTGTTCCCGCTGATAACAAAGGTTGGTAATCCTGACGCCCAGCAGACGGATGGGTTGTTCGATGTCAAGAGAATCAAGGATTGCCAGCACACCACGGTAAATGTCCCCGCTTTTATTGACATGCATCGGCAGGGTTGCCTGCCTGCCAAAGGTCGTGAAATCGGCGTAGCGGATAGTCAGATGTACCGTCTTTCCGGCAACGCCATAGCGGCGGGCTCTTCTGCCAACCCTTTCGGAAAGCTGCAGCAGATAGCGCACAATGTCATGGCGACCGGTGATATCACGCTTCAGTGTCATGGAATGCCCGACCGACTTTACCTCGTCAGCATCCTCCGCAGGGATCACCGGTGAAACATCAACCCCCTTTCCCATCTGCTTCAGCCGTGTACCAATAATACCAAACTTTCTGACCAGCCGTTCCTCATCACAGCGCCCCAGTTCACCGCAGGTGCGAATACCCATCAACAGCAGATGGCGTGCCGTTTTTCTCCCGATGCCGCATAGTTCACCAATCGGCATACGCTCCAGAATCCGGCTGACCTCAGCCGGTATGATAATTGTCAGACCATCCGGCTTTTTCATCTCCGATGCCAGTTTTGCCAGCAGTTTGTTGGGCGCAATGCCGATCGAACAGGTGATGTCAAAGCGATGTTTTATGCGGGACTTGATGGTATAGGCAATATTTTCTGCACTGCCGAACAGCGCCAGGGAACCGGTGACATCAAGCCACGCCTCGTCAATGGAAAAAACCTCCACCAGTGGCGTATAGTCGAGCATTATTTCCATGATCCGGGTGGAGGTGTAGGTGTACTTGCGGTTATCGGCAGGCACCAGTATCACCCCGGGGCAGAGGCGTTTCGCTTCGTGAAGCAGCATGCCCGTTTTGATACCAAAGGCACGCGCCTCGTAACTGGCCGTAAGGATGACGGTCCTCTGCCGGGACCCGGTCACGACGAGAGGCTTCCCCTTCAGATGCGGGTTGGCTGCCTGTTCCACTGAGGCAAAAAAACTGTTCATGTCGATATGCATGACCGTACGGTCGGCCATCACGTCACCTCAATGCCGTCAAGCGTCCAACTCTGCTCCGTGGTGTTATAGATCAATTCATACAGCGCACCTTCGTCCCGAACAGAAAAATGGAACAGGGTGGCGTTCCCGTTTTTTTCCTTCCAGAAGTAGCAGGTCTCCACAATGGTATGTTTACGGTTATTCCAGTCAAACCAGACCGGCCTGATCTGTCGGTCCGGAGTAAAGATCGCAGCAATCCGTATCGGTTGGCTGATTCGTTCCATATCGTTATGCCATGGTACGATACAGACCGACTACCTTGCCGATAATCTCAATCTGCCGGTCCGGCATGACGATGATCGGCTGCATGGCAGCATTGTCCGGTTGGAGGCGGATATGATCCTGTTCCCTGAAAAACCATTTCAGCGTGGCTTCGCCGTCAACTGCGACAACAACCATATCCCTGTTGTTCGCTGTTTGCTGCGGGCGGATCAGGGCCAGATCCCCCCCCAACACCCCCGCGCCGACCATTGAATCACCCTTGACCCGCAGAAAAAATGCGGCACCGGAGCGGGCGATGCTCCGGTCAATGGAGCGGTATTCTTCAATATCCTCCACCGGAGGCTGCGGTTCTCCGGCCCGTACGACGCCGACCACCGGGAGGAAAATGGAAAACTGTTCTTCGCTGTGAAGCATCCGTTCGGCAGTTTCAGGGTAGGACGTGTCGAGGGAGGAGGTCAGCCTGATACTGCGGGAACTGCCGGGAGTGCGGGTGAGGTACCCCTTTTTCTCAAGGGCTGTCAGATGGCGAATGACGCCAAGGTTGCCGGAGATGCTCAGATGCCGGGCGATCTCCTGCATGGTGGGGGAGTAGCCATGCTCTCTCTGGAACTCGGCGATAAAGGAATGGACTGATTTCTGTCGTTCGGTAAGTTGCTGCATAACGGGTCCTCACCATAGTTACTGAGTAGTAACTATATCTGAAGCACCGGAATTGTCAAGACGGTTATCTTTCGACGGCCACGGCACAGAAGGGCAAACCCAACGATTTCAAACAGGCAACAGCAGTCGAGAGACGAACGGCAAATAGCGCTCAAGCAACACCTTAACTTTGCTCACGAGGCTCTCCTGAGTATCCTCAATGGATAGTGCTTTGCCTTCCAGTTGCGCCTGTAATCGGTCCGCCCGTTTTTCAGGGTCCGGATGACTGGAAAGGAAGGAATGCCCTGTGCTCAATTTGGCAATTTTCCGCAAAGCCGATATCGCATCGGGCGATGAATATTTCTTTCGCTTGAGAAATTCCAGCCCGTAATCATCGGCTTCTTTTTCCTCCATTTGAGAAAACTGGGCATTCATGAGAGATTCTGCAAAATTTCCGGCTACTGACCGTGCGACTTCGCCAGCGGCGCCGTTTTGGGATGAAACCGCCTTGCGGACGGCGCTTGCTGCATACGCAAGCTGGATTTTCTTTCTTATGTGGCTTTTTACCACATGCCCCATTTCATGCCCGATTACAAAACGCAACTCACCATTATCCAGCAGGTCCATAAGGCCACTATAAACCCTGATGGTTCCATCAGCCATTGCAAAGGCATTGACCTCCGGGGAAATATAGACCGCATAGTTGAACTTCAGATTACCTTCTTGAAATTGTTGCGTTATCAAGCTATTGAGCCTTGTTGCATATCTGTTATCAGATCGCGCAACGGTATGCTTCGCATCCGCACTTTGCGATGATTTTAAGGCGATATCCTGCACATTCTGATCAGATAGCGTAAGGGCTTTGACCGCATCCCGTCCCGCATCGGCAGCGGTCATAACATCAGTGCTTTCGCAACCTGTCAGCAGGAAAAGCAAAAAAAACAAACCGGTAAAATAACGTGACATAATCCTCTCACGACCTTTCATTACTGTCTTGGCTGTGTAACCGATAAGATTCAGAGTTCAGAGCTATTTCGGCAACGAATCCATTTTTCAACCTCAATGACGATATAAATGACAAAAGAAGCGCTCAGAATCAGTCCCCATTCCCGAAGTCCTATCGACCGGGTGCCAAAAGCTGTATGCATTGCCGGTAGATAGGTAAACAGCATCTGCAGCAACAGCGTGAGACCGACACCACCCAGAACCCAGCGATTACTGAACAGCCCGATCCTGAACATGGAATAACGAAGCGAGCGACAGTTAAACAGATAAAAAATCTCACCGAAGACAAAGACATTGACCGCACATGTTCGTGCCGCTTCCACGCTGCTCCCCCGATGCAGTTCCCACTCGAACATTCCGAACGAACCAACCAGCAGCAGAAAGCCGACCAGAACAATTCTCGTCCCCACTTCCCACGTCAATAACGGCTGTCGAGGGTCCAGGGGGGCACGCCCCATAATGCCTGCCTCCTTCGGTTCAAAGGCGAGCATCAGCCCAAGCAGGACCGCCGTGGTCATGTTGATCCAGAGTATCTGAACAGGTGTAATCGGCAGTTGTACACCGGCAAAAACTGCCGCCATTATCACAAAACCCTCGCCAAGATTGGTGGGGAGGGTCCAGGTGATGAACTTGACCAGGTTATCATAGACTCCGCGACCTTCTTCTATGGCAGCTTCAATGGTGGAAAAGTTGTCATCGGTCAGCAGCATGTCGGCCGCCTCCTTGGCAACCTCGGTGCCGGTAATCCCCATAGCTACGCCGATATTGGCCTGGCGTAGAGCCGGTGCATCATTGACCCCGTCTCCGGTCATGGCAACGATATTGCCTGACGACTGCAACGCCACAACCAGACGCAGTTTCTGTTCCGGCGCGACGCGGGCAAAGACGACGCTTCGCTCGACGGCAGCAATCAGTTCCGTATCGCTCAGAGCTTCAATATCACGACCATTCAGTGTCACCATCTGACTCGAAACGCCCGGTTCATCAATCAGGCCGATCTGCCGGGCAATGGCCGTGGCAGTAATTGCGTGGTCGCCGGTAATCATTTTTACCCGGATACCGGCAGCGCGACATACCTTCACGGCAGCTACCGCCTCCGGACGGGGCGGATCGATCATCCCCTGCAGACCAAGAAAGGTAAGCCCGCCGGCAACATCATCATGCGCCAGTGCTGCATCGGGCATGACGCTCTCGGTGCGGGCAAACGCCAGTACCCGTAACCCCTTCCCCGCCATCTGTTCAGCCGCACGATACAATGCATCAGACTCCAGAGCAACCCGTTCTCCTGTCCGTGACAAGGCGTAACTACACCGTGCCAGGACGCTTTCGACACCCCCTTTAAGATAGACAACGCAACTGTCGGAGTTGCCATGCAGAGTGGCCATATACTGATATTGTGATTCAAAGGGAATAGCGTCCATGCGGGGAAGATCCGTGGCAAAATGCTCCCGTTCAAGCTCCGCCTTACGCGCGGTGACAACCAGGGCAGCTTCAGTAGGATCACCCTCCACCTGCCACTCGTTGTCCACTTTGAGCACAATGGCATCGTTACAGAGCAGTCCTGAGATCAGGCATTCACGCAGTGCCGGGTTTTCCTGCGGATGTACGGATTCGCCGTCACGGGTAAAGTCTCCTTCCGGTGTGTAGCCTGTTCCGGAAATCAGAAATAGGTCGCCTCCGGCACATATCTCCTGAACGGTCATCTGATTCTGGGTAAGGGTACCGGTTTTGTCGGAGCAGATAACCGTGGTACTTCCCAGCGTTTCTACTGCCGGAAGCTTTCGGATAATCGCATTCCGTTTGGCCATTTTGGCAACACCGATGGCCAGCGTTATCGTTACCGCTGCCGGTAACCCTTCGGGAATGGCTCCCACCGCCAAAGCGACCACAGCCATGAACATCTCTATCCAGGAGGAACCCCGCAGCATCCCGACAATAAAGGTGATTGCACCCAGTCCGAGAATGATATACAGCAGCAGCCCACTGAAACGGGTGATTTTCCTGGTGAGCGGCGTTGCCAGAATATCGGCAGAAGCTATCAACTCGTTAATGCGACCGACTTCCGTACTGTTGCCGGTTGCCACGACAGCACCGGTGGCGATACCATAAGTGACCAGTGTCGAAGAATAGGCCATGTTTATGCAGTCGGCCAACTGGGTGTCGTGGGGCAGCAGTCCGCTCTGTTTTTGCACCGGAACCGATTCGCCGGTCAGAGTTGATTCGTCGATCTGTAGTTCCCGCGAACTCAGCAACCGCAGGTCAGCCGGTACCTTGTCACCGGACTGCAACAGCACGATATCTCCCGGGACCAGTTCTTCTGCCGGGATTTGACGACGCTCGCCACCGCGCAGGACGGTTGCAGTGCTGGTCATGGAATGTGCCAGGGCTTCTATGGCCCGAACCGCCTTGGCCTCCTGGATGAATCCAATGACGGCATTGACCAACACAACACCATAAATTACACCGGCATCTACCCATTCCTGAAGGAAACTGGTAACAACGGCAGCAGCCAGCAGAATATAGACCAGCGGCTGATGAAACTGCAGCAAAAACAGTACGACCAGGCCACGCCCCTGTTTCTGCGTGATCGTATTTGAACCAAACTGCTCCTGACGGTGCCCCACATCAGAAGCGTCCAGACCCTTGTCCGAAGTTGTCTCGAGAGAGTCTATGACGTCCGCTTCAGACAAATGATGCCACTGTTCTGCCAACTTCTCCTTCATGCGTTACGCCTCACATCCAAAACTCTTCCTGCACATGTAAAAACCTATTGATTCAATTCAGCGCCATAAGCTGAGCGGCGGGTCGGTGACTACAACACGAAGGATATCACTGCGCGAAATGAAGCCATTCAGGCGCCCGCTGTCATTTATTATAGGGACGCCATCAACGTTATGGTCGAGCATGACGGCGGCAATTCGCCGAATATCGGTCACAGGTGCAGCCGCGACCACCGGAGTAGTCATGACATTACGTACCCGCAAATTGAGACTTTCAACAATCCGGCCACCATCTATGTTTATGGCCGTCAGGAGATCTCGTTCACTGACGATCCCAATAAGTTGCATCTTGTCGAGCACCGGTGCCTGATGGATCTGATTGTCGCGGAGAACCCGCCAGGCCTGTGCCACATCGTCGTTTCCCAAGACGGTGATTACGTGGTGCTGCATAATCTGGTTGGCATGATAGAGCGGACCGCGCTCTAAATCGTGCGGAAGCATGGTGAGGTACGTGCGAACGGCTTCTTCATTGAGCCGATTGGCCACACCGGCTGTGGAATCACCACCCAGCTCATCACCTTCCTGAGCGACGGCGCGTATAGACCGTGCCTTCGCCAACGCACGCACCCGGATCATTTCTTCCCGTGTACCGCTAAATTCTTGTCCTGTGACACCGTAGACAGAAAACATACTAATCCTTTCGCCGGGATAAATAAAAAAGACCTTTACCCACGGCGTGATACGCTTCGGATAAAAGTCTTGCTTGCGATTAAATCGTTCCCGGTCCGAGTCTTTCGACTGTGCTGACGAACACGGGATCAACCATGCCTCCGGTTGATAGCTACTCCCTTTTATTGCGGGCAAGGTAATTGTTTGACAGGTAGAAGTCAAGGGGAATCGGAATCACCTTCCGTACATAGCAGGCTCAACTGAGGGGCTAACATTCCGGCCTTGTACTCCCCCGTTTTCCGTGCGGCCTTTACGGCACTAATATGGAATATTGAACAATTTTTAGTATTGCGTTTGAAAGCAGGATAAAAAATATTTTGCAAGTATAATTGGTTACTTGTGCAGCACAAGCATATTTGCAATACTTTATTTTATGCAGTACCTTGCATTAATAAAATATGGTGCTAAAATGTTTGCAACATTGGCGATGTCAGGCTGCAAATATATTGCAGGTGAATCCGATGCGTATTCAACGTCACGATTACGCGCCAGATAAGGGTATTTCTATCCAAAACGACTACTGAATATTGTCTGTAGTGATTTCAGCACTGCTGTTTATCACTTACGAATCATTCGCAGATTCAAATCCACCTGTGACCGTACGTATTGGCGCCTTCATTTTCTACCCAGCTATTTTCCAGGAAAAAGACGGCACACCCGGAACTGCCGATAATTATATCGAGCGGATTTGACTATACGGATATAACTTCAAAAATAGCCTCTGAAGATATTGCCGGTTTAATTGCCGAGCCGTACAGTTTTGATTAATTACAGGAAGTTCTGAAACGCATTGTACCTACAGTAGCGGAAGTCATTCAACGTGTGTTTCACACGCACAATCTCGTTTATTTCAAGGAGGTAATACCGATGTTCAAATGTAATCCGGCCAGTACCATTATTGCTCTTACCGCAGCCTGTGTTCTCACGTTAACCCTTGCTGCAGGTGCCGAAGAGCTGAAAATCGGCGCCGGGGCGGCACCCACCGAGAACATTCTCAAACCTCTGAAAGCAAACTTTGAAAAGGCCTCCGGCCTGACGCTCAACACCCTTTCCAATGGGCCAAAACAGGCATTTATTGAGCTGGAGAAAGGAACCGTTGATGCCGCTGCCGCTGGCCTGTCTATTGGTGACTGGTGGGCTTTACTGAAGAAAGAAGGAGTTGCTGTCGCCAACCAGGCCGACTATCAAAGCCAAGTAATCGGCAAGGACCGGGTGATAGTGCTTACCCACAAGGACAACCGGATCGCCAGCTTGTCATCGGAACAGCTGGTCGGCCTCTTTTCGGGCAGGATTCAAAACTGGAAAGAGGTGGGTGGCAAGGATTTGCCGGTACTGATTGTCTGGGGGAGTCTGATTCCCGGCACCAACAGCATGTTCATCAAGGTAGCGCTTGGCGGTGCGACAGTATCCAAAGAGGTGCTTGATGCCACTACCGCCGCGGATGTAAAGGACAAGATCAAGGCTAATCCGGAAGCGATCGGAATCGGGCCGGCAGCAGTTGTTGATGACAGTGTCTGGTCCCCCAAGTCACCTGAAGTCGCCCGCAATATCACCATTCTGACCAAAGGCGCGCCATCCGTCAAGGTACAGAAGCTGCTCGACTATATCAAAGGCGACGGTGCGAAGTTCATAAAATAGTCGCTGATAATATCAGATGTGGAGTTTATATGACCATCAAAGCCAAGCTGATTCTTAATATCATCATAGTGCTCACTATCGTGGCAACGGTTGTTGCCACAAGCATATTCAGCATGCGCTTTGTCAGCGGCAAACTCTCATATCTGACACAGAAAACGACCCCCTATCAGATGCGTACCCTTGAGTTCCAGCGGGAAATTCAGAGTGCAACGTCCTCTCTTGCAAAAGTCAGTACCGCTCTTGATTCTCAGGAACTGAAAACGTTTAAAGCCGAAGCCGAGAAGAGTGTGGCGGAAGTCAGGCCGATACAGGAACAGCTGGAGGCCTTGAGTGGTGGAAACAAGCTCGGGACCTACGAAGAGCTGCAGGCCGTTGCCACAGAACTGTACGGAATTGTCGCCAGCAAACTTCAGGCACAGAATGATGCAGAAAACGCATCTGCCGACCTTACGAAGCGGATGAACCAATCTGGCGTACACCTGCGGGAATTAGATGCCAAGGTCAGGTCACTGCAGGGTAATCGCGCCGGTGCTTTCAGTGCCGCCCTGGACGAGTCCGGCAAGATTGCCCGCCGACTGCGCGGTGTCGAGGCTGTTCGACTCCATCTGAAAGATTTGCAACTGGGCTTCTACGAAATACAGAACGCCCAGAAGCGGCCCACCGTACTGATTGCCCGTGGCAAGGTAAATGATGCCATTGCCAAACTGCAGCAAAGCGAATTTATGAAGAGTACCAATGGCGCACTTGCTGATGTCAAATGGCTTGCCGATCACCTGGATGAGGCCCAGAAACTGCGGGGTGTGTGGCTCTCCCAAAAGGATGATGTAACGAAGAGTAAAGCGGATGTTGCCAACAGGGAGATTAGTGAAAGGCTGAACGCTCTCTCCCTGTCTATAGAGCAAGATGCCTTGATGGCAAACGAACGCTTCGCGAGCGAATCGACCAAACAGGGAACTATGTTCGGCCAGTCAAATCTTGCTAATTCCGTACTGGTTGCCAACTCGGAACTGGTCAGCCTGGGAATGGATATTGATGCTTCCTCGGCACAACTGTTTACACTCAAATCATCTGCCGATATTGATAAAGCCGTCCCTGCCATTAAGGCAAAGTTTGCCAAGGCGGGCCAAACTGCAGCGAACCTTGAAAAGAATCTTGCCAAACTGGGAGTCAGGAACGAACTGCAGATTTTGAAGAGCGTTACCTCGGCACTTTCAGGGGTTCAGAGCACCATTCTCGCTGAAAATGGTATCGTGGCGACACTGAAAAAACGGTTTGAAATGGAGCAGAAGGCTCTGCAGACGGCTCTGAAACTGCGTGAAATAGTGCTGAAGCAGGCCGAAAAAGGTAAAGAATCTGTCTCTACGGCTCGCGGTGAACAGGAAAAAGCTATCAGCTCGGTCAATTCGGTTGTCAAAACCAGTGTCACGTTACTGGCAATAATCAGCATTGTCGCCGCAATTGCCGGAATAGGCATAGGCATCTGGGTGTTCCGTTCAGTATCAAGGCCGCTTGAACAGCTAATTCAGGTGACTGACAGCGTGGCAGGCGGCAACATTCATATCAGCACAATACGGCACTCCGGCGATGAGTTCGGCCAGGTTCAGACTTCTATGGAGAAGATGGTTGGTAATCTGCGCGACATGGCCGGAAAAATATCTGATTCTACCACCACAATTGCTAGCAGCTCCGAAGAACTCTCTTCCACGGCACACGAACTAGAGCGCAACTCGCAAATACAGACCGGTCAGATCGACCAGTCAGTTACCGCCATGACCGAGATGGTGCAGACTATTCAGGATGTATCACAGAATGCGTCCAATACATCGGATGCGGCAGGCAAGATGAAGAACATTGCTCTGGATGGGCAAAAAGCGCTTGACGATACGTCCCGAGAGCTCGTGTCATTTGCCGAAACAGTGAGACAGTCGGCCGAGAAGATCGAGCGGTTGGGTGAAAAATCCGAAGCAATCAACGATATCGTCAATATGATCAAAGATATCGCTGACCAGACCAATCTGCTGGCCCTCAATGCTTCGATTGAAGCTGCCCGTGCCGGAGAAATGGGGCGCGGTTTTGCGGTGGTGGCCGATAGCGTCAAGCAGCTGGCTCAACGCACCATCGAATCTTCAAGCGAAATCAGTCGGACGGTTAATGAGATGCAAGCCGAGGTTGCGGGCTCTGTCACCTTTATGCAGAACGAGCGTAATGCGATTGAAAAGATTGTGGCTCATGTCAATGCAACCCAGCATTCGATGGGTGAAATAGTTCTCTGTGCAGAACGTGTTTTCGATATGATTCAGACCATTGCCACCGCCACCGAAGAGCAGTCAGCTACTGCGGAAGACGTCAACCACAACATGGCCTCAATAAACGAAATAACCCGCCAGCTTTCCTCTTCGGTAGGTGATATTAAAGGGACATCAGAAAGTTTTGCCCGCCTGGCAAGTGAGCTTAACCAGATGGTTGGCTGGTTCAGGCTGTAATGGTTTTTTCTCATACATAACAGAGATAGCACTCCGTTGCGGGTCTACGCGAAGCGCTGGATAGCTGAGATAGTAACATCAAGCCGGGGACCTGTACTTTTAAGAGCCCTGAATCCATCGTAGGAGAAATGAGGGGAGAGATGGTCAGTCAGAGAGCAGCGCACGGTCATTTTCAATACCGTGATGACGCAGTTCATGGAATTTCTCGATCAGTTTTTCGACCGTCAGTTCCTTTTTCGCAGCGCCGGACACGTCAAAAATGATTTCACCACGGTCCATCATCAGCAGCCGATTACCGAACTCGATGGCGTGGCTCATGTTGTGGGTGATCATCATTGACGTCAGTTTGTATTCTGTGATGAAGGTGTCGGTCAGTTCCAGCACAATTTCCGCATTTTTCGGGTCAAGTGCGGCGGTGTGTTCATCGAGCATGATCAGTGACGGCTTGGAGAGCACCATCATCAGCAGCGTCAACGCCTGGCGCTGCCCGCCGGAAAACATGACCAGATTTTCCTTCATCCGCTGTTCGAGTCCCATCTTCAGCTGAACCAGTTCCGAACGGAAAAATTCCCGCATCCTGTTATTGAGACTCCGTTTCAGCCATTTGAAACCTTTGCGGTAGGTGATCATCATGTTGTCTTCCAGGCTCATGTTCGAGGCGGTGCCAAGCAGCGGATTCTGGAAAATTCTGCCGATATATTGCGCCCGCTTGTATTCCGGTTCGCGGGTGATATCACGGCCATTGGCATGAATGGAACCGGTTGCCGGGGAAATGGTGCCGGCAATCAGGTTGAAGAGAGTTGATTTCCCCGCGCCATTACTGCCGATGATAGTTATAAAATCACCTTCCCGGACATTCAGGCTGATATTCTGTAGCGCCCTGTTTTCATTGACCGTGCCCTGATTGAAGATTACGGAAGCATTTATTATCTCTATCATTTCTGCACCATCGCCTTCAACGCGGCCATATTGAGCTTCTTGAACCGGGTCATAATCAGCAGGACAATAATCAAAAGCCCTTTGATCAGATTCAGGTCATTGGGGGTCATTTTGATGACATAACCGTAATAGCGCCCCAGGTACATCACGGCATGGAACAGCACGGAACCGGCCAATGCACAGAGGGTGAGAATACTGATGCGATTGCTCTTCATAATCAGGAATTCGCCGATCATGACCGAAGCCAGACCGGAAATGATGATACCCTGACCGAGGCCCACATCGGCAAAACCGAGATACTGGGCGGCAAACGCACCGGAAACAGCAACAAGACCGTTTGACAGGCCCAGGCCGATGGTTTTAAGGGTTTGTGGATTGATGCCCTGCGACACGATCATCTGTTCATTGTTGCCGAGTGCGCCGATAGTCATACCGAGATCGGTGCGAAAAAACAGGTCAATCAGGAGTTTTATGACCAGTGCAACGACCACGAAAAAAATCAGCAGCACATATTCTTCGGGAATAATGCCGGACAGACGGGCTGACACGTCCGACAGAAGCGTCTCCTGATCAAGCACCGGCACGTTGGCCCGATTTCCGAGGATACGGATGTTGATGGAGTACAGCATCGTCATGGTCAGGATGCCGGCCAGCAGATTGGGGACTTTGAGGCGATTATGAATGAGCGCAGTGATAACGCCGGCAATAACGCCGCCGACAAAGGCCAGCGCCAGCGCGAGCCACCCGTTCATACCGAGCAGAATCCCCTGAACCATCAGTGCAGCACCGAGCGGGAACGAACCGTCCACCGTCAAGTCGGGAAAATCAAGGACTCTGAAGGTGATAAACACCCCCATCACCATAATGCCGTAGATCAGGCCTTCGACCAGAATAGCTTCTATCATTAATTGACCCGTTTCACCAATTCCAGAGCGAAATAAGGCACCCGACAGCTCATTGAACTGTCGGGTGAGTGTGCACTATTTGTTGGCAAGCTTACCGTTTTCTATAACCTTGTTGGCGGTTTTCAACATATCTTTCGGAATCGTCAGACCGAGTTTTTTAGCAACATCCAGGTTAATCAGCAGGTCAACATCAGATGCTTTGGTCATAAAACGGGTCGGCATCTGCTCGGGTTTTTTCCCCTTGAGAATTTCGCCAATCACTTTTCCGGTGGCACGTCCCATTTTGTAATAGTCAAAGCCCCACGCTGCAAGCACCGGATATTTTTCCGCCGAACTCGGATCAGCTGACATGATCGGCACCCTGGCCTTGGTTGCAACATCGGCAATCGCGCTCATGGCAGACACAACCGTGTTATCGGTGCTAATATAGATCGCATCGACTCGTCTGATAATTGCCTGCACCGCCTGTTTTACCTCGGCAGACTTGGACACGGTTGTCTCAACATATTCGAGCCCCAACTCCTTGCAGCTCTGCTTGACAACGCCGGCCAGAACAGCCGCGTTTTCTTCGGAACTGGTGTAAATGTGGCCGAGCCGCTTGATTTTTTTGATTTTCAGCAGCAGTTCAATCTGCTGCTTGACCGGAGTCATGTCGGAAACGCCGGTGACCGGTTTTTTGCTCCCCTTGAGCGACGGTACCAGACCCGCCTTGACCGGATCGGTCACCGCAGAAAAGACGATCGGGATACCTTTCAGCGTGTTGACAAGCGACTGGGAGGTTGGCGTGGCGATACCGACCGCCAGCGTCACATGTTCCGATTGAAACTTATTGGCGATGGAGGCGGAAGTGCCGATATCGCCGTTGGCATTTTGCAGGTCAAAGGTCGCACTAATTTTTTCGGCAGCCAGCTCATCCTGAATCCCCTTCTCAACTGCATCCAGGGCAGGATGGGCAACAATCTTTGATATGCCGATGACGATTTTTGAAGTCGGAACTTCGGCAAAGGCCAATGATATTGGCAACATGGCACACACTAACAACACCAGGACAACGTTCATATACTTTTTCACGTAGTAACCTCCAATTCATATGTTCCTTCTGTAGCTGTTTGCCGCGTACCAGTGCAAACGGCTTTGAAAAGTAGCACTCAACTAGCTGCAGCGTCAACGAGATATTGGTTTCATTGAGTTCCGAATTGCAGAGCATGGCACAATCATGTATGGTGCGCGTCAATCTGATTTCTGCACGGTGCCCATGAAAAAAATCCTCTTCTATGCCATAATCGCCACTATCGCCTATCTGCTGTACGTCGCAATTTCACTGGCATTGATGCCGCCTGTTGCCGATCTTTCCAGCAAAAAATACAGCACCACCATTCAGGTCAGGGATTGGCAGGGTGCATACCACCCGTTTATCGTTGGGCCGAAAAACCGCTATTGGGCTTCGTCCGGTCGCATTCCATCGGAAATGAAATGGGCGGTTATCCTGGCGGAAGACTCAAACTTTTACTCCCACGACGGGTTTGATGTCAAAGCCATCAAAAATGCCATCAAGTATGATCTGGAGAAGAAAAGTCTGAAGCGGGGCGCTTCCACCATCACCCAGCAGGCCGCGAAGAACCTGTTCCTTTCCCGCGAAAAGACCATCACCCGCAAACTGAAGGAAATTTTTCTGGCATACCGGATGGAGCAGGAACTAACCAAAGGGCGCATAATCGAACTGTACCTGAATGTGGTCGAACTTGGCCCGATGGTGTACGGAATCGGCCATGGTGCGCAGTACTATTTCGGCAAACCGGTTTCGGCGCTGACACCCCGTGAATGCTCCTTTTTGGCGGCCATGCTCCCCGGTCCGCGCGTGGCATATAATCCCTACAAGAACCTGGGCAAAGTCATGAAGCGTTCTAATATGATTCTGCGCCTGTTGCGCCAGAAAGGCGTTCTCGACGAAGCGGAATACCAGTCGGCACTTGCAGCTGACCTGAACATTGCCGGTATGCAGAAAAAAGTGGATACCGTTATTGCCGCACCGCCGGTATTTACATCGCCGTCGGCAGCGCGGCAAGAACCACGCGAAACTCCGGATGGAGAACAACGGGATACAGCACCTGAAAAGGTGAACGATTCCCCCGGAGAGCAGAAGGATTCTGGCAGTTCACCCCAACCACCAGTGCCGGTGGAGACCGTTCCGGAGAACAAATAGGCTCGATGCCTCACTGTTACCGAACCTGCTACGGGTCACAGGGCGAACATGCCATGTGGCCCGTTTTGGTTAGTTAAAATGGTGGCACGTGTGGAGGAGTGTGGTGTATACGTTGTTGAAAGTTGTGTGCGTTTCTAATAATGCCTGAGAGGTAAATGAGGATGAAAAAGAGCGTAAAAAAGGCCAGTAAAAGCAATAGGGCAACTCTCGAAGATCTTGGTAACAAGGAGTGGCGGTTCGTTGAGATTCCGTATGAAGCGGAGATGGAGTTCAACGACCTGCTTGATGCTCAGGATTTTGGCAGCGTCACCCCGACGGAGATGGAGCGGCAACTCCGGGAACTGTTGCACGAAGCGCCCAATTTCATTGACGTGTACCATCATCTGGCGATGCTCCTTGATCAGCACGGAAAAAGTCAGGAGGCCCAGTTGCTGTGGCAGCAGGCGGTGAATATCGGCATGCAGTGCTTTATCGAGCAATTCAGCGCCGCCGGTAACAAGCTGGAATGGGGCTGGCTCGAAAACCGCCCCTTTTTGCGCTCCTATCATTCTCTTGGCCTGCAATACATGGAAAACGGCAATACCGAGATGGCGCTTTCAGTCTTCAAAACAATCTTGTCACTGAATCCGGGCGACAACCAGGGTGTCCGTGCGCTCGTGGTCGATTGCTGCCTGAAATTGAAGATGTACAAAGATGTGCTGGCAATATGCAAAAAATCACAGGACGACCACATGGCCGAAACGATATATGGCCACGTTCTGGCTCTTGTCGCCCTCAAACAGCTGGTCAAGGCGGAAAAGGCGTTCAGGCAGGCGGTTACAGTTTTACCGCTGGTGGCGGCAGAGCTTGTAAAAGTCCGCCATCCGAGACCGAGAAATATGGATGAGGGGCGTTATACCGTTGGCGGTGCGGATCAGGCTTGGTATTACTGGCAGGAAGCGGGGAAGTACTGGGAAGAGGTGCCGGGAGCGATTGAGTTTGTCAGGGTGGGGTTGAAAGGGCGGGGGTAGATATTTAGCTCTGGTTGGCCGTGGTGCGGCAACCCACGGAAACTTGCAGGATGCGCTGTTTCTATTGTTGGCGTTTTTTATGGGAGGGTTTTATGCCACCAAAAGGGTTTGCTTGTACACAGTGCGGACATTGTTGTCTTAATCTTGGCGCTTACCAATCCTGTGCCACTGCTGAAGATGTTGATATGTGGGAAGAACACGGTCGAAACGATATTCTTGAGTGGGTCGAAGAAATTGGCCCTGGGATCTTTGATATCTGGATTAGTCCACGAACTCACGATGATGTCAACCGCTGTCCATGGTTGCGTAAGCTGCCAGGCAAGGCTAAATATATCTGTCGGATACAGGATATGAAGCCGGAGATATGCCGGAGTTATCCTCATTCTCGGAAGAAAGCTAGAGAGACTGGATGTCCGGGCATTTGGCAGGCTGTGAGGCAAGGTTAAAATGGTGGCGTGTGGAATGAAATGTGGTGTATAACCTCGGTTAACTTGTCATCCCTCCATTCTTATCAAACGCATCTATGGCAGGAACGATGAAAGACGAAATAAAGAAGATTGAAATAGATATAATGGCATGGAGAAGCACTCTTGATCATGAGGGTATATGGCTTTTCCTTACCACATTGGGATGTTGGAGCGTGCCTGAAGGGTGGCTTCGTTCTGTCGCATTTACGATTGCAATGGTACTTTTTTTCTGGCGGATTTCAGGAGCTCGAAATGACAGAAGGCCATTTGATAAACGCATATCAGAACTTGAAACTCAGGTTAAGGGCAGTCTTGGCGATAGCGATCAAGGGAAAGCGTTATTATTTGACATAATTCAATTAAGAAAAGCGCATCTGAGCTTGGCAAGCTTCAGGCGTTCTGGACTTGTTTATTTGATGTGCTCTGTATTTTGGATCCTTTCCACTGTTTATTACAATATAACCCCACACTAATTTCATGCTCATCCACACATTTCAACATATCAGAGGAATTACCGCAAAAAGAGAACAAACTTTTTGGCAATCCGGCATTGTCACTTGGAAGGACTACGAGAAGACCCTGCCCAGCCAGTTTTCATTATTTGCTGATGACGTTGTAAGTATGCCCGGCTCTCCTTTACTCTTGTCACAGTTGGCATTTGAGAAACAAGATCTTGATTTCTTTGCCAACGCCCTTCCAAATAATGAGCACTACCGCATTGCCGCCAGCTTCCCCGAAAAAACCATGTTTCTTGATATCGAAACTACCGGCTTGAGTAAGCATTACGACAAAATAACACTCGTAGGCTGGAGTATGGGTAAAGAATTTGGTGCTTTTATTCAGGGTGGTAGTGATGAGGCGTTTAAAAAGGCCATCGCTCAAGCAAAAATCCTGGTTACCTTCAACGGTTCACTTTTTGATCTCCCCTTTATAAAGCAGGAATTTAAGGGGCTGAATCTCCCCGTCTGCCACGTTGACCTTCGTTTTCTGGCAAAGCGTGTGGGATTGTCAGGCGGACAAAAAGCGATTGAAACCGAGATTGGCGTTGTTCGTCCCAGCAACCTGCAAAACATGGCGGGTGAGGCCGCTCCGGTGCTCTGGTACAAGTATCGCTGGGGTGACATGAAAGCCCTGAAGCAACTGATACAGTACAACCATGCCGATATTGAAGGGATGAAAGTCATCTTTGATACGGTAGTTGACCGGATGCTCGACAAGCTCAAGGCCCCGCATCAAATCAGGAAAGCATTGCCACATTTTTCAAAGCAAAAAAGTAAAATCGTCTGGGCAAGTGACTCAAGCAGTGAAGGCATACGCTTACAGCCGTATGAAGGTGTTGCCGGACCGCTAATTCTTCTTAAAGATCTCCATGTTCTCAAAAAAGACCGCGAATTCAAAGTGGTGGGCATCGACCTGACCGGAAGTGAAAGCCGTCCCTCCGGGTGGTGTCTGTTGACTAACAATGTTGCCGAAACGCAATGCCTGGGTACTGACCATGATTTGATTGAAACAACCCTTTCATTCCGTCCGGATGTGGTTTCAATTGATTCCCCGCTATCCATTCCGAAGGGAAGGCTTTCGGTAAGTGATGACGACCCCGGGCGCGATGAATTTGGCATCATGAGAATATGCGAGCGCATCCTGAAAAGGCGCGGCGTAAACGTTTATCCTTCATTAATTCCGAGTATGCAAAAATTGACCGCGCGAGGTATGCGGCTGGCTGCTCATTTCCGCAGCCTTGGCGTTCCTGTCATAGAAAGCTATCCCGGTGCAGCGCAGGACATCATGGGTATACCGCGCAAACGTGCCAGCCTTGAATATCTTGAGCGCGGTTTACAGTTGTTTGGCATTGAAGGGAGCTTTGACTACAAAGAAGTCACCCATGATGAGCTGGATGCCATTACCTCTGCCATCGTCGGCCTGTTTTTCTGGAGTGGCAAGTTTGAAGCTCTTGGGACGGAAGACGAGGAATACCTGATCATCCCTGATCTGGCGGTTAATACCAGCGGCTGGAGAAACAGGAAGGTAATTGGTCTCAGCGGGCCGATTGCAACCGGTAAGACTACTGCAGGTACTTTCCTTGAATCTTCCGGTTTTGCCTATACAAGATTCAGCCTGGTGTTAAAGCAACTGCTGCGAGAGCGTGGCATAGAGCCGGATCGAGATACCCTTCAGGACATTGGCGATGAGATAAACAAAACACCGGGGCAACGCTGGCTATGTAAGCAATTGCTTAAACTGCTGCCAGCCAAAGGTAATCTTGTTATTGACGGGCTTCGTCATCCCGAAGACCATGCCTTCATGGTGGAAACTTTCGGACAGGCATTCATTCACGTGCATATTGAATCTTCGGAAGAAGAGCGTATTAAAAGATATCTTGCCGATGGCAATAGCAAGGAAGATTATGACAAAGCAAATGCTCATCATGTAGAAATGGAAATCTACACGTTGACAAGTCTTGCCCATGTAGTGATACATAACGGCAACGATATTGTTTCGTTGCAACAGCAGATAGCGAAAATTGCCAAGGTTGATTCGAAATTGAAATAGGGGTGTTTTATGCCTGTAACAGTTGTTGTTGGTGGACAATTTGGCGGGGAAGGAAAAGGAAAGGTTGCGCATTTCCTGGCACGGGAGATGGGGGCAAAAGTTGCCGTCAGGGTTGGTGGTTCCAATTCGGGGCATACGGTTGTTGACTCGACCGGAACACCATTAATTCTGCGGCAGTTGCCGACACCATCCATACTGCCGGATGTTACCTGTGTGTTGGGTGCTGGAAGTTATATCGATGTGGATATTTTGTTTGAAGAAATTATCCGCACTGGATTGTCAACAGATCGCCTGTATATCGACCCGAATGCCATGGTTGTGACTGATAATGAAATCAGTGCGGAGAAAAATAGTTCTCTGCGTGAATCAATTGGATCGACCCAGAGTGGCACGGGCGCTGCGGTAATAAGGCGCATCAGCCGTGACGGTACTGCACGGCTGGCAAAAGACGATGAAAGGCTGAAGCCGTTCATTCATCCAGTTGTACCGTTTATGCGTGATTTGTTATCAAAGGGGGAGCGGATTATTATCGAAGGAACGCAAGGCTTTGGCCTGTCGCTACTTCATTCACCCTATTATCCGTATGCAACCAGTCGCGATACATCGGCAGCTGCTTTTTTAGCTGAAGCTGGATTGAGCCCAATGGATGTTGATGATATTGTACTTGTAATTAGGACATATCCGATAAGGGTTGGGGGTAATTCTGGGCCATTGCCAGATGAAATCAGCTGGGAACTGCTGAATAAGCGATTGAAAAGATCATCGGCTTTTTTCGAGTTAACTTCTGTTACAAAAACAGTCAGAAGGATTGCTGAATTTGATGCTAAGATTGTTAAACAGGCCATCTTGGTAAATCAGCCAACGATAATTGTGTTAAATCATCTAGATTACATTGAAGAATTTGATAATAACAGGATTGCAATAGAGTATGTAAGTTATATAGAAAAAAATATTGGTAAAAGCGTGTCATATTTTGGACTTAGTAATAATCTGTTACTTAGTAAGGAAGCGTTATTGTTAAGTCGTGACGCTGCATAATCTGCTGTTGAGGTTTAATAAATTATGACGGATATTGTGAAAGATCATTTTGACAGGATAGATGTAGACGCAAAAAGTGTCTTTGAATCTTTAGAAGGCAAAGACCCGCTCGAACACATCGACCCTGCGTTGCTTAATTCAGCAGATATCTTTGCTTATGCAGCAAAGACAGCAATGATATGGCCATTTTGTCATAAAAACCTTAAGTCTGCTTCTTATGAAGTTGATTTTATTGGGACGATTATTTATTGGGATGAGGCTGGTAATAAAAAAACTGAGCGAATAGAAGATGACGGTGTGTTCATACTGCCTAAACACTCGATAGCTTTTATTTCACCTGACTTATATTTTAGACTTCCTGACTATTTGGCAGTTCGCTTTAATTTGCAGATCAAATTAGTTCATAGTGGGATTTTGTTAGGTACTGGACCTCTTGTAGATCCAGGGTTTGAAGGTCAGCTTTTAATACCACTACATAACCTTACAAATAATGATTATTTGATAAAGGGTGGAGAAGGGCTCATCTGGGTTGAATTTACCAAGGTAAGTAATAATCCGCGATGGCGTTCAAATAATGAAAGTTATGAATTTAGCAATAAATATATTCCATTTCCAGTTTCCAAAAAAAACAAAAAGCCAGAAGAGTTTCTTGGCAAAGCTTTAGCTGGTCAATCTTTTAATTATATTCATAGTTCAATTCCATCGGCTATTTCAAAAGCGATTGGAGTAGAAAAAACAGTTTCTGAGATGTCAATAAAATTGAACAAGGATATTACAGATGCAAATGAATTGATTAATAAGACGATTACTGACGTAAAAGACAAAATTTCAAAACAAAAAACTTTTGATATAGTAGCAAGTTTTGCTGTTGCAGTTGCGCTCGTTGGAGTAATGGCATCTTTATATTCCGTTCATGTCTCAACAAGGTCAATAGTGCAAGACGCTGTTAATTATGTAAAAAATAATCAAAAATACTTTGACAACATTAGTACAACGCTCTCAATGCAAAAGAAAAAAATCGATGAATTAGAGCGAAAATTAGCTCAAAAAAGCAGATGATTATGGTTGGCAGAATTGAAATATGCGGCGGTATCGCATCAGGTAAAACCACATTCGCATCATTTTTGGCCAAAACCGGCATTAATCCAATTTACGAATCATTTCATTCAAACCCGTTCTGGGAAGCGTTCTATTCCGATCCTAAAAAATACACCTTTGAAACCGAAATATCCTTCATGCTTCAGCATTATCACCAGATAAATAAACAATGCGCTGATAATAAAATTATGGTGTGCGATTACTCGTTTTTGCTGGACATGGCATATGCCGAAATGGGGCTTCAAGGTTCGCGGCTGGCTGCATTCAAAGTCGTTTACGAAGAAATCAAAAAAGAGCTGCCGCCCCCGGCATTGATAATTCATCTGCAATGCGATCCCGAAACCGAGTTAACCCGCATCAGCAACCGGGGGCGAGTGGTGGAAAAATCCATAACCACAGATTTTCTCCGGTTACTGAATGACTCCATTGAAGCGCAGATTGACAAAGCACGATCTCATTCAAAAATCATCTCTGTTGATAGCTCAAAGATGAATTTTGTTGATGATGAGTCAGTTAAAGCTGAGCTTGTACAGCTTGTTGCCCAAGCCTTAAAAATCCCTTCTTTATAACGGATACTACTTCCTCGGCGATGACGACAGCTCATTTGTGGCGAAAATAACAACGAACTCAAGGAGACAGCCATGCTCCAAGTAACAGACGAACTTCTCAAAGAAATGACCGAAACCATCGTGCGGGGAGTCAATCCCAACAAGATAATTCTCTTTGGCTCATACGCAAAAGGTACGGCGCGGCCTGATTCTGACCTGGATTTTCTGGTCGTCGAGGATGGTCCGTTTAATGCCCGACACAGTAGAGAGTCCGAGATGGTGAAGCTTTGGGAGGTTTGTTTTGATTACAACATCCCGCTTGATTTTCTGGTGTACTCATCTGAAGAGATTGATCAGTGGAAGGATGTGCGGAATCATGTGATTGCCCATGCTCTCAAGGATGGAAAGGTGCTTTATGAACGCAATTGATCAGGCGCGCCAGATGCTGGTGATGGCATCCAAGGACATCAAGGCAATGAAATCGTTGCTGTCGCCGGAATCGGCGGATGATGAAATTTTTGGTTTTCACGCCCAGCAGGCGGTCGAGAAATCCCTCAAAGCATGGATTGCGGTTGTCGGGGGCTCCTACGGATTTGTTCACGATATTCACGTTCTGCTCCTGAACCTTCGTGAGCTGGGCTGTGACATCAGTCGATTCAAAAATCTGCTACTGCTGAACGTCTATGCGGTGCGGTTTCGTTATGAACCACAAGAGACACCCACCAACGTTCTTGACCGCCCTGAAATGCTTGGCAAAGTCGTGGAACTTTATGACCATGTGCTGTTGGCGGTCAATACCGCTGCTGAAAAGTCAGTAGACTATTGATTGTAAAGACGTTCTGCCATATCGAAAAATATCCGGAGTTTGCAGTACATGACAACCAAAACCGACCTTAAAAACCTTACACTTCCCGCTCTTGAACAATTTCTCCAGGGACAGGGCAAAGAGCGTTTCCGCGCCCTCCAGGTATTCAAGTGGATTTACCAGCAGGATGCCTACAGCTTTGATGAGATGACCAACATCTCCAAAGCGCTGCGCAAAGAGCTGGACGAAACCGCATTCATCAGCAACCTTGAACCGGAAGCGGTGGAGCAGGGGAACGATGGCACCCGCAAGTACCTATTTCCGCTGGCGGACGGCAACAGCGTCGAATCGGTGCTGATCCCGATTGAAGGGCGCAATACGCTCTGTATCTCGTCGCAGGTCGGTTGTGCCATGGCCTGTGAATTCTGCCTGACCGGCACTTTCAAGTTGACCCGCAATCTGACCACAGCCGAGATTGTCAACCAGATCATGGCGGTTCGGCGCGATTTGATCAGGAACCCTCCGGCGCTTTCACTTGATGCGGCAGGAATTATTGACGACGAGGATGACGATGATCAGGCCGATTCGCCGGCTGCCATCCGCAATATCGTGCTGATGGGGATGGGCGAACCGCTGCATAATCTGGATAACGTCATCCCGGCGATCCAGATCATGATCGACGGCAACGGCCTGCAGCTGTCCAACCGGCGGGTTACCGTGTCCACCTGCGGCCTGGTGCCGGAGATGGGCCGCCTGGGGCGGGAGATCCCGAACGTCAATCTGGCGGTGTCCCTCAATGCCACCACCGATGAACTGCGCAACCGGATCATGCCGGTGAACCGGAGTTACCCTCTGAAGGAGCTTTTGAAGGCGTGCAAGGAATTTCCGCTCCCCGGGCGGCGCAAGGTGACATTTGAATACGTCATGCTGGGGGGGGTAAACGATACGCTGGACGACGCCAAGCGACTGCTGAAGCTTATCAGCGACATCCCCAACAAGGTGAACCTGATTCCGTTCAATGAGCATGAGGGGTGCGAGTTCAAGGCGCCGACCCGCAAGTCGATTGATGCATTTCACAAATATCTGATTGATCGACATGTGACGGTCATCACCCGTGACAGCCGGGGGGGGGATATTTCGGCGGCGTGCGGCCAGTTGAAGGGAAAGCTGGAGAAAAAGTAGCATAACTGAAAAATGGCACTAAAACAAAGGCCTCCGGGAAATTCCTGGAGGCCTTTGTTTTTTTGAATATGTGGAGGTTGCTTACGCCTGCGGACGACGTGAGCGGTACTCGATTACCGGTTCGTGACGAGCTGCGGAAGCGGTGCGCGGTTTCTGGCCGGCTGGTTTGGCCGATTTGTTCCACGGTTTTGCCTGGCTGTCACGGCCACCGACCGGTTTGCCGAAGCGTCCGCCCGGTGCGCCGCCGGGGCCGCTTTTGCGCGGGCCGCCGCTTCTGCCAAGCGGTTTACGGATAGAGGTTTTCGGCTCAAGCCCTTCAATCTGTGCTTCGGGGAGTTTCTTGCCGATGAAGCGCTCGATGCGCTCCAGGTAGTTGCGCTCTCCGGCTGATGCGAAGGAGATGGCGATGCCGTTTGCTCCGGCGCGACCGGTGCGGCCGATGCGGTGGACATAATCCTCGGCAAAGCGGGGGAGGTCAAAGTTGATGACGTGGCTGACGCCGCTTACGTCAAGGCCGCGGGCGGCAACGTCGGTGGCCACCAGCAGGCGGATACCGCCGCGGCGCATCCGGTCGATTGTCTTGTTGCGTGCCATCTGGGTCATATCGCCATGCAGTGCAGCTGCGGGGAAACCGTTGCGGGAAAGCTCACGGGACAATTCGTCAGCGTCGCGCTTGGTAGCGGAGAATATAATGGCGCGGGTCAACTCCACATCCCTGACCAGATGGTCAAGTAATTCCTTCTTGTGGGTCAGGTTATCGGTGACATGCAGGCGTTGTTCGATCAGCGCGTGCGATGACGTGCTGACAGCAAGCTGGATCCGCTGCGGCTCTCGCATCATGTTTTCGGCAAGTCGGGCAATATCGCCTTCCATGGTGGCGGTAAACATGAGGGTCTGGCGGTTGGCAGGAGTGCGGGAAACAATTTTGTTGATATCTTCACTGAAGCCCATATCAAGCATGCGGTCGGCTTCATCAAGAACCAGCATCTCAAGACGGTCGAGACGGATGCTGCCGCGCTCGATATGGTCAACCAGACGACCGGGGGTGGCAACAATGATGTCAACCGGTGCAGAAAGCAGGCGCAGCTGCTCACGATAGGGCATGCCACCCAGCAGTGTACCGCAGCGGGGGCGAATGCCGCGACCGTAGTTGCGTGCGGATTCCATTACCTGGCCGGCCAGTTCGCGGGTCGGTGCCAGAACAAGAATGCGCGGCCCTTTGCCAGGAAGCGTTGACTTTTTCGTCAGAAGCTCCAAAGCGGGCAGCACGAAGGCTGCTGTTTTGCCGGTGCCGGTCTGGGCAGTGGCAATCAGGTCGTGACCAGCGAGTACCAGCGGAATTGATTGTTCCTGAATAGGGGTCGGAGTAGTGTAGCCGCAGGCGGTAATTGCGGAGAGGATGGCCGGATTAAGACCGAGTTCTTCAAACGTCATGGTGATTCCTTTTCTGGGAGCGGTGTAAAGACAAAAGCGCACACGAACCGAGGAATCAAACCATTGATTCCAGGAAGGGAAAATCAGCTTCGTGCGGACAGACAATAAATCTTCGCCTGCCGTACGGTCTGCTTGTTTCAATGCGGGATTGAATGCAGGAGGGGCAGAATGCGACGATCAAAAGAGAAACAGCGGACACCTTACCGCGTTTCATGTGGTGCAACAGAGTTTTACAAGATAGACGCTTATCAGCTTATAAGCAAGCTTTTATTTTAATATCTGTACTCGATTGCGTATACACCGGTTTCTACCCTTGTCTATCAAGCCGTCCTCGTGCTAACGTCACGAACATTTGTGATTTCCCTGCAGCAAGAGAGGTGCCGTGTGACAAAACAATTTGTCAGTGACATAAAAGATCGTGACGCAGTCAGTGCCGTTTTTCTGGTCAAGGACAAGATTCTGGCAATGGCAAAAAACGGCAAGCCATACATGAATCTGCGCCTCATGGACAAGAGCGGCGACATCGAAGCGAAGGTATGGGATAATACCGAGGTATTGGACAAGCAGTTCGATAAGGACGATTTTGTCAAAATACGGGGCAAAGCATCCGTGTACATGAACAAGATGCAGGTTGTCATTGCCGAGATCACCAGAGTACCCGAGGAAAATGTCGTACTGGCCGATTTTCTGCCTGAGTCACCGCGCAATAGGACGGATATGCGCCAGGAGCTGACCGATACAATTGCTCAGCTCGGGGATAGCAATCTCAAGTCGCTCATGGCAGCCTTTCTTGCCGATGAACCGCTCATGCATCTGTACTGTCAGGCACCGGCTGCCAAAGGAATGCATCATGTGTATCTGGGGGGGTTGCTGGAACATTCACTCTCATTGGTCAAGCTGGTGAAAAGGGTTGTGCCCTTGTACAGCGGCATAAACGAGGACCTGTTGATTGTCGGCGCACTGCTGCACGATGTCGGCAAAGTTTATGAGATGAGCTTTGAGCGCGCCTTTGATTACACCGATGCAGGTAAGCTGTTGGGGCATATCACCATTGGCGTCGAGCTGGTCGACGACAAGATCCGGCTGGTGGAAGGGTTCCCGCGCGAGTTGGCACTGCTGTTGAAACATATGCTGCTTTCCCACCACGGCCAGTACGAGTATGGTTCGCCCAAACGCCCAAAAACGGTCGAGGCGACCATCCTCAATTATCTGGATGACATGGATTCAAAGATCAACGGCATCCAGGCCCACATAGCCAAAGAGGCTGTTTCTTCATCACGCTGGACGGCACATCACCGGTTGTATGACCGCTATTTTTTCAAAAGCAGCGGTATGGCTTCAGACCAGGAAGTCGAGCAGGTCGAGGATGAAACATGCCAGGCGACACCGGGCGAACCGGACGAGCGCGCGGCGCGCCCAACATTTAATAACCAACCGCTCAAGGCGCTGGAAAATATGAATTTATTCTGATTGGTCAACGGGGCTGTTTTCAGCCCCGCTTCATCTCTATATGCAGCTCCGTAATTTTCTTCCTCAAGGTGTTCCGGTTGATGCCGAGCACATCGGCAGCCTTGACCTGGTTCCAGCGGCATTTCTCCAGCACAAGGCGGATCAGGGGACGCTCAACCTGCTCAAGCACCATGGAATGGATGTCTCCCTTCTCAAGCTCCTCAATACCGTTCATACTGGATCGCAGCTTCAGATCAATCAAATCTTCCAGCGAAGTTTCCTGAGAATTCCTTACGGCTGTTTCACCGACAGGGATCAGTCCTCCAAAATCAAGCGCTGACAGAAGAGGATCGTTTGACAATATAACCGCTCGTTTAATGGAATTTTCCAGTTCACGGACGTTTCCGGGCCAGGAATATGCCTTCAAGAGTGCAACAGCATCATCAGTCAGTCGTTTGGGGGGCACCGACATTTCAGCACTGGAACGGGTCAGGAAGTAGTTGGCCAGATCAGGGATATCGTCACGGCGTTCGCGCAGCGGTGCGAGGGTAATCGGCACAACGTTCAGGCGATAATAAAGATCCTCGCGGAACTCTTTCAGACGGACTTTTTCGACTAGTGACTGATTGGTTGCAGCAACAATCCGGACATCGACCGATATATTCTGGGTGCCGCCAATCCGGGTCACTTCTTGCTCCTGCAGTACCCGCAGCATCTTTGCCTGGAGGTCAAGCGGCATGTCGCCAATTTCGTCCAGAAAAAGCGTGCCGTGATTGGCCTGCTCAAATTTCCCCAGCTTCCGCTCTCCGGCCCCGGTGAAGGCCCCTTTTTCAGACCCGAACAGTTCACTTTCAAGCAGATCGTGCGGGATGGCTGCACAGTTAATCGCAATGAAAGGCTTGCCGAGTCGTTCCGAGTTAAAGTGAACCGCCCGCGCTATCAACTCCTTGCCGGTACCGGACTCTCCCTGAATCAGGATGGTGACGTCGCTGACGGCCACCTTGCCGATAGTTTTGTATACCTCCTGCATGACGGCAGAGTTCCCGACGATGTTTTTCTCAACCTGATAGCGTTCTTTGAGCTCCTGCTTGAGGGTCGTCACCTGCCCGGCAATGTCACGGGCCTTGGCAACCTTCTCAATGATGGCATCAATAACGTCCAGATCGAACGGCTTGGTGATATAATCGTACGCTCCACGCTTCATAGCCTCCACCGCGTTTTTCATACTGGCTTCGGCGGTCATGATGACAACCAGCAGATCGTTCTTCAGCTCGCGAACCTTGTCCAGAAGATCAAGTCCGGTAATCCCCGGCATTTTGATGTCAAGAATTGCCAGGTCATAGCAGTTATCCTTGATCAACTCCAGCGCGTGACGACCGTCGTGAGCGAGGTCAACGCTGAACCCCTTCTGTTTGAGCGCCTTTGACAGTACCCAGCGGATACTCTCTTCATCATCTGCTACCAGAATTCTGTTTAATGGCATGTTATACCTCTTTTTTCAGGGTCAGAGGGCAAGGGCCAAGGAAAGCTGCAAAGGGCTTTGACGTCACCGGCCCAATGTTTCTCCTTACGCAATGACTCTGTAATTATCTCACCAGCGGAAGTAGCACCGTAAATTTTGTGCCGTGGGCCGGATCTGATTCAGCTTTGATCATGCCACGATGTTCGGCAACGATTTTGTGACAGATGGCAAGGCCGAGGCCGGTGCCACCAGATTTGGTGCTGAAAAACGGCGTCCAGATATTTTCCAGATCCTCCTGCGGAATGCCCGGCCCATCATCGGCGACTTCAATGGCTACAAAACGGGAACGCTGCTGATCCTGAGTCATTCGGTAGTCGGCCAGCACCCTGCTTGACACAGTCAGACGCCCGTCGTCCTCCATAGCGTCAAGGGCATTGCAAATCAGATTCAGAAACAGCCTGGTCAACAGGGCTTCATCGGCGATAAGCTCAGGAATACTGGGGTCCAGATGTTGCACGAATGTGATGTTCCGATCTGAGGCCGCCTGCTTTTGCAGCAAGAGTATGTCGCCAAGAACCATATGCAGATTGACCGGCGCACGTTGGAGCGCGCGCGGAGAGGCAAGCTCCAGTAATTCTCTGATAATATGATCGATCCGCTCGGTTTCGCGGATAACAACCCGGGTATATTCAAGCATGTCGCTGTCCGGAGGAAACTCGCGTTCCAGCAGCTGGGCCGCGCCTTTTATACCGCCAAGCGGGTTTTTTACCTCATGAGCAAGGCCGGCCGCCAAGGCACCAAGTGTGGAAAGTCGATCAGCCTGCCGCACTGCAGCTTCCAGATCGCGTATGTATGTGATATCCTTCAGCGTCAAGATCGCGCCGATGTTTTCGCCGCTCCCTTCCACCAGCGGATAGCAGGTAACAGCAACCGGTGTGACTCTGCCGGTTGAGCGAACCACTACGTTTTCATGATCAGAAATGGTGATACCGGTACGCATGGTTTTGCCAAGCATCTCTATCAGGGTCGTTTCCAGAGCGAAAAGTTCGTCGAATGCAGCTCCCTGGGCCTGCCGCTGCGAAAACCCGATAATCTGCTCAGCAGCCGGATTACACAGGGTGATTTTCCCGTTGCTCCCCACGACTATAACCCCATCCCCGACACTGTCGATAACGGTGGCGTAATAGTCATCACGCTTTTTTTGATTTTGATCATGCTGCAAAGGCATCTGAACCATGGCTTTCACTCGTGGGAATGCTGCGGATTCTCCCGATCAGGAGGGTAATTTCGTCAACGGTACGGGCAGAATTGGCAGCCCGCCGGATGTCGGAAGCTCCGGCGAATCCCCTGGCATACCAGCCGATATGTTTTTTTATTTCTCGAATGGCGACCGCCTCACCCATTTCGCCTATGAACAGGTCCAGGTGCCGCTCGATAGCCCCGGCACGCTCCACAGGGGTAACCGAAGTGTAGCAACCGGATCGCTCCAACTCCTTCACCTGCCTGAAAATCCAGGGATTGCCAAGTGCTCCACGGGCAATCATTATACCGTCACAAGCGGTTTCTTTCATCATCCGCAGGCAGTCATCCGGCGTAAACAGGTCGCCACTTCCCAGCACCGGAATTGAGAGTGCAGATTTCAGCTGCGCTAGATGTGTCCAGTCAGCCTGACCGGAAAACATCAAACTGCGACTGCGTGGATGGAGCGTTATGGCATCACATCCCTCGCTTTGCGCGATATGCCCGACCTCCTGAAACACATCATCGCCACAGTGCCAGCCGGAGCGGATCTTGATTGTCAACGGCAGTGTGGTTGCAGCACGCACCGCGCGGATGATGGCGGCGATTTTGATCGGTTCCTGCAGCAGGGCGCTTCCGGCGCCGGTGCCGACCACCTTGCGTACCGGGCACCCCATGTTGATGTCAAGGAGGTCTCCGTATCCCTCCACCATGCGTGCAGCTTCAGCGAGATCGGCGGGCTTGTCGCCAAACAGCTGGATGCCGAGCGGACGGTCGGCGGCAGAACTCTTCAGCAACGCCAGGGTTTTCACCCCTTCGCGTACCAGGCCGTTGACACTGACCATTTCGGTAAAAGCCAAAGCAGCTCCCTCCTGACGGCAGATCAGGCGGAACGGCAGATTTGTAATTCCCGCCAGAGGTGCAAGCACGACGTTGTGCTGGAGGACGAGAGAACTAATAATTAATGGTTTTAACATGATACACACGCGGCAGCGAAACCGGGGGGAAGAAAAACGATGTCTTGTTGCCTAAATTTTGGGCATAGTAGCACAGTCAAAATAAATAACAAGGGTAAAAACAGATTGTGCATCACATAAACAGTGTTGATATTTTCCCAAATGACGGTTAATATGTTCACATGTTACAGCAACTGTCCAACTCCACCTCTCTGCAATTGATAGCCTTTAGTAAACCGTTTGAGGAAGATACTGCAAGGGGTACATGTCAGTGTCCACATTTCCAATAATCCCACACACACAAAACGTATCAGCCAATCCGCTACGTACTAAAATTTGGCTCTCTGTCCTTGCCATCAATCTTGCCGTTGCCGGGTTAATCGGTTTTTCGCTGTATTACTGCAATCAGGACCGCACCCGCTGGCACTCCGAATTAATCACATTTACGCTGTTCATGGCTGTCTTTCTGCTTATCTCGACGCAATCTGCACGACTGCTGACCAGGGAATTGCGGCGCAGCAGAGCAGCGGAACTGGCGCTGCGCCAGAGTCAACAGAATTTTCGCACTCTGGTTGAAAATGCCAACGACATTATTTTTGTTCTTTCGGTTGAAGGGATATTCACGTATGTATCCCCCAACTGGAGGGACGCGTTTGGTTACGAACTGGCAGAAACCATCGGCAAACCGTTTACCCCGTTTGTCCACCCCGATGATGTCGCCACCTGCTTTGAAGCGCTTCAGCAGGTTTCAGGCAGTGGGGAAAAACTGAGTGATATTGTATATCGGGTGCAGCACAAAAACGGCGACTGGATCTGGTATTCAGCCAACGCTTCCCTCCTGCACGATGCTGAAAGCGGCGAGTTTTCGTTCCTTGGAATCGGGCGTGATATCACCGAGCGGAAACTGGCAGTTGAGGCACTGATTGCCAGCGAAACCCGCTTTAAGCAGCTGTTGCTCGATATTCCAGCCATTGCTGTACAGGGTTACGCCCCTGATGGCACTACCCGGTATTGGAATCATGCCTCAGAGCGCCTGTATGGATATAGTGCGCAGGAGGCCATCGGACAGAATCTGCTTGACCTGATTATTCCACCGGAAATGAGGGGAGATGTCGAACAGGCCATCCTCTTTATGGCCGGATCGGGGCAAGCTGTCCCCGCTTCTGAATTATCCCAGATGCGCAAAGATGGCACGCACGTTCCGGTATTCTCAAGCCATGCCATCGTCCAGTCCCCCGGGAAAGAACAGGAACTGTTCTGCCTCGATATTGACCTGACCGATCTCAAACGGGCTGAAGCGGCCCTGCAGAAAAAAGAACAGTATCAACGCGCCCTGCTCGACAACTTCCCGTTCGCCGTATGGCTCAAGGACACCGAAAGTCGCTACCTTGCCGTAAATAAGAAGTTTATCGATTCCTACACACCCAGCAGTACCGGTTCCATCATCGGAAAAAATGATTTTGATTTTATGCCGCAGGAACTCGCTGAAACATACCAGACAAAAGACCGTGAAGTCATGAGGACAGGCAGAACTATCATGTATGAAGAAGAAACCGCAGAGCATGGCGTGCGCACATGGACCCAGACGTATAAAACACCGGTTATTTCAGAAAACGGTGAGCTGTTCGGCACGGTCGGTTTCACGCGTGACATAACCGCCCAAAAAGAGCTCGAAGAAGAGCGGATCAAGCTTGAGAAACTGGAATCACTTGGTGTACTTGCCGGTGGCATTGCTCATGACTTCAATAATATTCTGGCCGGTATTATGGGAAGTATTTCTTATGCGCAGAAATTCATAGAGCCGGAACACCGTTCTTACAAATCACTTTGTACGGCAGAAAAAGCCTCGGCTCGCGCTGCAGAACTCTCCCGACAGCTTCTGACGTTTGCCCGAGGGGGCGTACCGGCCAAAACAAGAGTGACTGTTGAACAGCTTATTAACGAGTGCGTCACTACTGCCCTACGCAGTTCACATGTACACGGAGTTATTACTATTTCTCCGACACTTCATGCCATCGAAGCGGACGAAGTGCAGATTCGTCAGGCTTTTACCAACATCATCACCAATGCCGTTCAGGCCATGCCGGGCGGAGGTATTATCACCGTAACTGCGTGTAACGAGATTATACCGGAAGCAAACCCTCTGTCGCTCCCTGCCGGAATGTACCTCAACATTTCATTTACTGATCAGGGGTGTGGAATTTCAGAAGAAAATCTTACCAAAATATTTGATCCCTATTTTACGACCAAGTCGACCGGTAACGGCCTTGGGCTGGCTTCCGCCTATTCGATAGTAACCAAACATGGCGGTAATCTCCGTGTAACATCCACACCTGAAGCCGGCACAACTTTTTCGGTGTATCTGCCAGCTATCGAAGATTCATACAGCCCACCTGATACAGAGCCGCCCATCCTGGCTGACAAGAATCATTCCGGCGCTGCTGTCCTGGTCATGGACGACGAAGAGATTATTCGCGACATAACCACCTCAATGCTTGAGGCGTACGGCTATAAGGTAACATCCTGTGCCGATGGCACAGAGGCTGTTGAGCGCTTTAAAACAGCGCAGAAATCAGGTGCACCTTTTTCAGCGGTAATAATGGATCTGACTGTTCCAGGAGGAATGGGAGGGAAAGAAGCGGCGCGCCTGATACACGCCATCAATCCAAGCGCGTGCCTGATCGTATCAAGCGGTTATTCTGAAGACCCTGTCGTTGCCAATTTCCGTGACTTTGGTTTTGCCGGAGTTTTGTCAAAACCGTACCGCATGGAAGACATCGACCGGCTGCTTGGCAGGCTGTTGTCATCGTAACACGATGCCCCCCTGCATTACAGGAGTGGGCGTGTGGCACTGATAGCGGTAATATACAGCGTTGATTCTCCTCCCGGCTTGAGGACGGTAACTTCATCATCAACTTTTTTGTGCATCAGGGCCTGGCCCACCGGTGAGTCAATGCTGATCCTGCCGATACTGACATCAATTTCATCCGGTCCGACCAGCTGGTAGCAGCGCTCTTCCCCCGATTCTTCTTCATAGCTGATCCAGCAGCCGAATGTCGCCTGCCTGGGATTGGCGGGAACCGTTGCCACCTTCAGTACTTTCAGGCGCGAACCGAGGTGTTTCAGTTTTCGATCAATTTCACGCAGACGTTTTTTCCCGTAAATATATTCGGCGTTCTCCGACCGATCTCCTTCCGCAGCAGCGTCCGCAACCCCTCTGACAACCTTGGGGCGCTCGACTTTCCAGAGATAGTCATATTCGTCACACAGTTTTTTCAACCCTTCAGCAGAAATCAAATTGGTCATTCAGACATCTCCATACATGGCGTAAAAAACAGCCCGCTTACACGGGCTGTTCGGTAGACATCACATTTTTATCACTTCGCTACGTCGAGCAACTCAACATCGAACAGCAACGTGGCATTCGGCGGGATAACACCACCGGCCCCACGCGCACCGTAACCGAGCTTGGCCGGAATGATCAGCTTGCGCTTGCCGCCGATTTTCATGGTCATGACCCCTTCATCCCACCCTTTAATGACCTGACCGACACCGATTGTAAACGAGAACGGCTCATTACGGTCCACGGAACTGTCAAACTTCTTGCCATTTTCAAGTGTCCCGGTGTAATGCACTTTAACACTCTTGCCGAGACTTGGCGAAGCACCCTTGCCAACTACGACGTCGGTGTATTTAAGCCCGGACGGTGTTGTAACTGTTTTTCCGGCATCCTTCTTTGCCTCCTGCGCGGCAAACACAGGAACAGCAAGCAGTGCAGCCATAACAACCGATACAGCAATTCTGGTAAAACGCTTCATTCTGATAACCCTCCTGATGTATGGTTAATGCGGATAGTTTCCGCAAATCTACTGACCTTCAACCCTTATACCTTACTTCGTCAGCTGCGAATTCAGATACGCATTGATGACATCCATATAAATCTCGCGCGGCTTGCTGGTGCCGTCGCTCTGGGCTATCATCCCCTCGCTCTCCATCATTTCCACAATTCGGGCAGCCCGGTTATAGCCGATCCGCAGTTTACGCTGAATCATCGAAATACTGGCCTGCCTGGTGTCGGCAACCATCCGCAGGGCATCCTCCCATCGCTCATCCTGCACCTCGTCCTCACTGTTCCCTTTCTCATCCGAGTCCTTCATTTCCATGATCGACTTCTCATAGACCGGTTTTCCCTGTTTTTTCAGGAAATCGACAACCCGCTGGACTTCTGAATCGGATACATACGCACCGTGGATCCGCTGTAGTCGCGAGGTACCGGGCGGCATATAGAGCATGTCGCCGTTACCGAGCAGGCTTTCACCGCCGTTGCAGTCAAGAATAGTGCGCGAATCCACCTTCGACGTCACCTGGAACGAAATGCGCGACGGCAAATTGGCCTTGATCAGACCGGTAATGACATCCACCGAAGGACGCTGGGTGGCAAGAATCAGGTGGATACCGGAGGCGCGCGCCTTTTGGGCAAGACGGGCAATATGTTCCTCAACCTCACGACCGGCCACCATCATCAGGTCTGCCAGCTCGTCCACAATCACAACAATATACGGAAGATGGCTATGCTCCAGAGCATCTCCGTCATCCACCACAAAGGGGAACGAATCTATGACAGCGTCATCATCCTCACCCAATTCTTCAAGCTCTTCGATAATTTCAGCTTCGGATATCGAACCGTACTCTTCCTGTTCAAGAAGTTCACCGGCAAGTTTTTTGTTATAGGATTCAATATTACGGACGCCTTTGTCAGAGAGCAGCACGTAGCGGCGCTCCATCTCGTTGACCGCCCATTTGAGGGCCAACGACGCCTTTTTCGGTTCCGTCACCACCGGCAGCAGCAGGTGCGGAATCCCCTCATACATGGAAAACTCGAGCATCTTCGGGTCCACCATGATCATCCGCACATCTTTCGGTGTGGACGTATAGAGCAGTGAAAGAATCATGGTATTGATCGAGACTGACTTTCCGGAACCGGTGGAACCGGCTACAAGCAGATGGGGAGCCTTGGCCAGATCAGTAACGACCGGCAGGCCGGCAATGTCCTTGCCCAATGCAAGCGGCAGCTTCATCCTGCTGTGGGAAAAGTGTTCACAGTTGAATATTTCGCGCAGGAAGACCATTTCGCGGTCACGGTTAGGCACCTCGATACCGACAACCCCCTTGCCGGGAATCGGTGCGACGATTCGGATCGACATGGCCTGCAGCGCCATGGTCAGGTCGTCGGTAAGACCGGCAATTTTGCTGATTTTGATGCCAGGGGCCGGAGCGTATTCATACATAGTGATGACCGGACCGGGGCATATCTCAACCACTTCACCGTCTATATTGTAATCTTTGAGCTTTTTCTCCAGCAACCGCGCATTCATCGTCAATGTTTCGCGGTCGAGCGTCTTTTCAGCAACGGGAGGTACATCCAGCAGCGAGAACGGCGGAGTATGGAAATCTCCCTCTGCCTTGATGAATTCAAAGGTTTCCTGCACTGCGGCACTCTTGGCATCTTCCTTCTTTTTATCCTTTTCCTTCTTCACTATACTCGGACGTGGCGCCGGCGGCGCAAGCGGCTTGATAACCGGACCACCCGATGATGCCGCCGGTGGAAGCCCTTCCTGTTTTGCTTTGATACGGCTTTTTTCATCGCGGAGTGTGGTGCGCCGCTCCTGCAGTGCATTCCATTTATGCTTCAGATTTTCCAGCCACCAGCCGGCAAACAGAACAAAAGAAAATTTCGAAAGAACCATAATTGACGCCGCCAGCAGCGGCAGAAGCAGCAGAAGAGCACCGGTAACGCCAATCGTGTTTCTCAGTATCCGGGACGCCACAACGCCGACCGCTCCTCCGGTCGCCACCTCCTGGCCGAATATGACCGCCGTGCCACTGATAAAAGTACAGAGGGTCGCCAAAGAAAAAAGCAGTGCACATGCTGCCGCCAGTTTATACGAGCGAAGGCGGATTTCCTTGAAACGGAACAGCGTGTAGGCCATATACAGCAACGCACCCGGAATCAGGTAAGAGGCAATCCCAAAAGAAACCGGAGAGTTGTACAGCAGATCTGCAACCTGGGCACCCAGTCGTCCCCCGAGATTGTGGGGTCCACCATCGGTGGAGTAGCTGTTCCATGACACATCGGATGAATTGTAGGTCAGAAAAGAGAGCAGAATAAACACGCCCACTGTTCCGAGTGCCATTCCCTGCAGCTCTTTAGCCAGATTTTCCTTCTTTGTCTGTTCCGCACTCATAAAGTATATGGTTCTCCGGAAAGTGTACAAGCGTCGGCATATTACCTGTAACAGGAGTAGTGAGGCAAAGAAAAAATGAGCCGAGCCAGAGTTGCGATACGTCAGGATGTGATAAACGGTTGAAAGAGTTACCAGACTTCCCTATAGTACCGCCGGAGTGGTGATTACTTAAATGTAATGGGGTGCTCCATGAACACACGTATTGAAAAAGATTCCATGGGAGAAATGGCGGTTCCGGAAGCGGCCTACTACGGAGCGCAGACCGCGAGAGCTGTGCATAATTTCCCCATTTCCGGCTTCACACCCCACCCCGCTTTCACCTGGGCGACGGTAACCATAAAAAAATGCGCCGCACAGGCCAATATGACCACCGGACGACTGCAGCCGGAAATCGGCTCGGCCATCGTAGCCGCTGCCGATGAGGTGCTGGCAGGAGAAATGGCCGACCAGTTCGTGGTCGATCCGTTTCAGGCGGGCGCCGGAACGTCACACAACATGAATGTCAATGAAGTGCTGGCAAACCGGGCGCTGGAACTGATGGGGTGCCAACGTGGCGATTTTTCATCCCTGCATCCGAATGACCATGTCAACATGGCACAATCGACCAATGACGTCATTCCAACAGCCATTCGCCTTGCCTCGCTGGAAATGCTCGACCCTCTGCTGGAACGTCTTGAGGAGTTTGAGCTGGCGCTTGGCAGCAAAGCAAAGGAATTTGACCATATCCTCAAATCGGGGCGCACCCATTTGCAGGATGCTGTGCCTATCCGGATGGGACAGGAATTCGGTGCCTACGCAGCAGCTATCCGGACAAACCGCGAGGGACTGGAATCATGCATACCGCCACTGCTTGAACTCGGCATCGGCGGCACCGCCGTGGGTACCGGCCTGAATGCCGAACCGGAGTACATTACGGCTGTCATTGAAGCGTTATCGGTCGCCACCGGGTTCCCACTGGTTGCCCACCCCAATCTGTTTGAGGCGATGCAGAACATGGACCCGTTTTTGGCACTTTCTGCGGCACTGCGCCGGACAGCGGTTACCCTCGGGCGGATTGCCAATGACCTGCGCCTGCTTGCGTCCGGCCCCCGCACCGGCCTTGATGAAATATGCCTCCCCGCCATCCAGCCCGGCTCCTCAATCATGCCGGGTAAAATCAACCCTTCAATGGCCGAAATGGTCAACATGGTCTGCTTCCAGGTCATGGGGTGTGACCAGGCGGTGCTGCTGGCTGGTCAGGCAGGACAGCTGGAACTGAATGTCATGATGCCGCTTATCGCCTGGAACCTGACATTTTCAATGGAACTGCTCAAGAATTGCGTGCAGAAATTTACCGATTCCTGTATAAGGGGAATATCCGTCAATGAGGCACGCTGCAGGAAATATCTCGAGGATTCACTCGGTCTGGTAACGGTGCTTGCCCCGTTTATCGGCTACAATGCGGCGGCTTCAATTGCCAAGAAATCGGTTGCCAGCGGCAGAAGCATCCGGGAGATTGTTCTGGAGCAGAAGCTTTTGACTGTCGATGAGTTTGACCGGGTCATGCAGCCGGAGCTGCTGACCGAACCAGGACTGCCGAAACGGTAGCATGCCGTTGATGGGCGTGACGTCACAATAACTACAAAGGAGAATGAACAGATGAAAGAAGAAGTACTGAAAGTCCTTGAGGAGGTTCGCCCCGCTCTGCAGGCTGATGGCGGCGATGTTGAGCTGGTTGATGTAACTGAAGACGGCACCGTACAAGTGCGCTTGAAAGGCGCCTGCGGCAGCTGTCCAATGTCCACCATGACTCTGAAAATGGGTATCGAGCGCGCCATGAAAGAGAAAATTCCGGGTGTCAAGGAAGTTGTCCAGGTCTGATCCAGCCCTGTTATACAGCAGTGCAAACGCTCCCGTCGATTACTCCGCCAGGAGCGTTTTTTCGTTTGAGGGTGGGATGAGATAGGTCGTCAACAGTAGACACCATAAGTTTGTTCAAGCTACCTGTTTCAGTTTATACACTTTCCTCTCAAATGCGGCTGGTGAAATGTTGCCAGGCTTAGCGTGTCGTCTTTGTCGATTATAGAATATCTCGATGCATTCCGTTATTTCCTGAATTGCTTCATGCCTCGTTTTGTAATGCCGATGATGCGTCAGTTCCATCTTCAATGTACCGAACCAGCTTTCCATTGGGGCGTTTCGTAGCAATTCCCCTCGCGACTCATGGACGGTACGATCCCAAATTGCTTGATCGGTGTCTGATAGCTTTTGGAACAGTACTGACTGCCGCGATCTGAATGGTGAATCAGGCCTCGGGCAGGTTTCTTTGCAGCTACTACCCGGAACAGTGCCCGACCAATCAGATCGTGTGTCATGCGTACATTCTGGCATATCCGACAATTTCCTTCGTACAAAGAGCCTTGATTGCCGCCAGATACAGCCACCCCTCATCTGTCGGGATGCAGGTTATATCAGCAACCCATACCTGACTAGGAGCTGCTACCTCAAAATCGTGATCAAGTAGGTTCGAAGCGAGCGGCATCTTGTGCTTCGAGTTGGTCGTAGCTTTGGATTTCCTCTTCTGCTTACAGCGTAAGCCGTGTTTGCGGCGTAGCCTCTTGATTCGATTCAGGCCAACAGATAGACCGTCAACTTCTGCCAATTCATCCTGAATCTTTCGGGGCCGTAGGTGCCTCTGCTGTGTTCATGAGCGGTTTTGATCGCAATTGTTATACGTTCATCTTCAAGCTTACGGGCTGAAGGCTTCCGATGTTTCCAGGCATAGTAGCCACTCCGTGACAGATCAAGGGCCTGGCACATGACTCCGAGTTTGTATTTATGGCGTGACCGTAACTCGTCAATCGTCGCGTACCGGGCTGCGGCCCCTTGGCCAGGTACGCCATAGCCGTTTTTAGGATTTCTTTCTCTATTCGTGTTTCGGCAAGCTTTTTACGAAGTTTGGATACTTCAGCTTCCAGTTCGCTGACAGATCTGCTGCCAGGACCAGCCAGACCACATGCTCGATGTTTTGTGACCCAATTCTTCAGAGCTTGAGAAGAAATACTCAAGCGACGAGCTGCTTCTGCAACTGTTAAACCGCCTTCTACTACAAGCTTGACTGCTTCTTCTTTAAACTTCATTCGTGAAAAACTGACGCGGGATACTTTCCAATGGGCATCTCCTGTGTGATAGCAACTTTACCACACTTTATGGTGTCCACTTTTCTCAGACTAACTCACGTGGATGTGGCATAATGAACCGCATCAATCGGTTGACGGATGCAGGATACCTAAATCAACGCAGATACAGGAGGTCATGAACGATGAGCTTCATCCTTGCCCTTGATCAGGGAACCACCAGCTCCCGCGCTCTTGTGTTCGGCCATGACGGTTGTGTCCGTGGATTCGCCCAGAAGGAGTTCCGCCAGATGTTCCCTCAACCGGGTCTTGTGGAGCACGATGCTGAGGAAATCTGGGCATCCCAGCTCGGTGTGGCGGTTGAGGCCATCGCACGGGCCGGACTGACAGCCGCCGACATCGCCGCCATCGGCATCACCAACCAGCGAGAAACAACGATTGTTTGGGATAGGCATACCGGCAGACCGATCCATAATGCCATAGTCTGGCAGGACCGACGCACTGCTGGCGAGTGCGACCGCATTAAGTCCGAGGGGGTTGAACCTCTTTTCCGCGCCAGGACCGGGCTGGTGCTGGATGCCTATTTCTCCGGCACCAAGCTTGCCTGGATTATCGACCATGTCCCCGGCGCTCGAGCCCGTGCGGAGGCGGGGGAGCTTGCCTTCGGCACGGTTGACTCCTGGCTTGTCTGGAACCTGACCGGGGGAGAACGACATGTAACCGATGCCAGCAACGCTTCCCGCACGTTGCTATTCAATATCCATGAAGGTACATGGGATACAGAACTGCTGGAGTTGCTCCGGATTCCGCATGCGGTCCTCCCCGAGATCGTCTCCTCCAGTGAGGTCTATGGCGAGACAGCTGCTCGCTTCCTCGCCGCGCATGTGCCAATTTCGGGGATCGCCGGCGACCAGCAAGCAGCGCTGTTCGGCCAGCTTTGCGACAAACCGGGGATGGTCAAGAGCACTTACGGCACCGGTTGTTTCATGCTCATGCATACGGGTGACAAACCGGTAACTTCAAGGCGGAACCTTCTCAGTACAGTGGCGTGCCGGCTGGGTAACCGGACCGAGTTTGCACTCGAAGGAAGCATATTCGTGGCTGGCGCGGCGGTGCAGTGGCTGCGGGACGGGCTTGGCATAATCCGCACCCCTGGGGAAGTTGAGGCATTGGCTTCATCGGTTCCCGATAACGGCGGTGTCTATCTCGTACCGGCATTTGCCGGTCTCGGCGCCCCGCATTGGGACCCTTACGCTCGTGGGGCCTTGTTCGGCCTGACCCGCGGTTCAACTGCCGGACACATCGCTCGGGCCACTTTGGAAAGCATCGCTTTTCAGACTGCAGACCTTCTGGAAGCCATGGAGGAGGATGCAGGCACTCCTCTTGCCGAGCTGCGGGTGGATGGCGGCGCAACCGCCAACGATCTGCTCATGCAGTTCCAGGCGGATCTTCTCGGTGTCCCGGTTGTGAGGCCGTGTATACGGGAGACCACGGCGCTGGGGGCGGCTTACCTGGCCGGGCTGGCGGTCGGTTTTTGGAACGACCGTGCAGAGATTGGACAGCTTTGGAAGGCGGAACGCACGTTTACCCCTGCCATGGAGAGATCGAGGGTGTTTGAGATGCGAAGCCGCTGGAGCAGGGCATTGGAGAGAGCAAAGGGATGGGAGCAGCCATGATGCGCGAAGATTTACTAAGGCAACTGGAAAATGAACCGGTCTGGGATATGATCGTGATCGGCGGCGGCGCCACTGGCCTGGGTACGGCGGTGGAGGCTGCGAGTCGGGGCTACCGGACCCTCCTCCTGGAGCAGAGTGATTTCGCCAAAGGAACCTCCAGCCGGAGCACCAAGCTGATCCACGGTGGAGTGCGCTATATGCAGCAAGGCAATCTTTCCCTTGTGCTTGAGGCGCTGCGGGAACGAGGGCTTCTAATCCGCAACGCTCCCCATCTGGTTCACAACCTCTCTTTCATAGTTCCCATCTATGACTGGTGGGAAGGTCCTTTCTACGGGGTAGGCCTCAAGCTGTACGATATTCTGGCCGGGAAGCTGGGGCTCGGTCCGTCCCGTTTGCTGTCTCTGGAAGAGACTCTGCGCCACATTCCAACTGTGGAGCCAAACGGGCTCCGCGGCGGGGTGATGTACCATGACGGCCAGTTCGACGACGCGAGGCTTGCGATCAGTCTTGCCCTCACTCTCGAAGATTTGGGAGGAGTTGCGCTCAATTATCTGCAGGTGACGGGTATCTTTCAAGAAAGCGGTCTGGTGGCAGGAGTTGAGGCAATTGATAGTGAAAGCGGTAAAAAATTCCGAATAAAGGGAAAGGTTGTAGTCAATGCCACAGGTCCCTTCATCGACAGCGTAAGACGCATGATCGATCCAAGCGCGAGGGGGCTTATCAGCCCGAGCCAGGGCGTACATCTCGTCCTGGATAGCTCGTTTCTTCCTGGCGATAGCGGCATCATGGTCCCCCATACCGATGACGGACGGGTGCTGTTCGCGGTCCCATGGCACGGCCGGACCATCGTCGGCACCACCGACACCCCGATAATGGCGGCTCCTCTCGAACCTCGCCCATTGCCGGCAGAGATCGATTTTCTCCTTACTCATGCTTCGCGATATCTCACCCGGCATCCCACGGCGACCGATGTGTTGAGCGTTTTCGTCGGCATCCGTCCGCTGGTGCGTACCGACGGCGTTGGCGATACAGCCTCACTTTCACGCGACCACACCCTCCTGATAGACAGCAGCGGGCTGGTCACCATAGCCGGTGGCAAATGGACCACCTACCGCAAAATGGGGGAGGATACGGTGACTGCAGCGGCCCAGGTCGGCGGGCTTGATGATCGGCCATCCGTCACCGCTAGTTTGCATATTCATGGCTGGCAGGAAGGTGTACGCACAGGCGATCAGTGGCAAGTCTACGGCAGCGACGCTCCGGCGTTGGAACTGCTTCTCGAAGAGAACCCCCTTTGGCGCGAACCGCTTCACCCGGCGCTCCCTTACTGTAAGGGAGAGGTTGTCTGGTCGGTACGGCACGAATGGGCAAGGACAGTGGATGATGTGCTGGCACGCCGTACCAGGGCGCTTTTGCTGGATGCCCGTGCGAGCATTACCGCCGCGTCAGCGGTTGCAGAGTTGCTGGCGTGCGAATTGGGGAAAGATCACATATGGCAGGAGCAGCAAGCTGCCGACTTTTGCGAACTTGCCAAAGGGTACCTGTTGGAGTGAAAAGAAATGGGATAAACTAGGAGCGGATCAATTTATAGATCAGCTGGAATTTCGGTTAAATCAGCCATTAAGGCCATGAAAGCCGGGGAGGCCGCGAAAAACAGCGAGATCGGCGAGATCGGCGAGATATTTGGCGATATGAGGGCGGCAGCTGTTGCCAAGGGATATCAGCACAAGATCATGATTTGTGCCAAAGCGATTGAGGGGATAGGGCCGAAAATGTCTCGTGTCAAGGGTTGCCGTTGCGCTCCCATACTGTCGTTGATCCCATGGAGTTCCAATGAGTACATCGGAAAAAATCTGGAAAGAATATCATGCACGGCTTCGAGCTTTCATCAAAAGCAAAATTGCAGATGACATGGCAACCGATGATATTCTTCAGGACGTATTTCTGAAAATGCATGGAGGACTGTCTTTCCTGAAGGACAAGACAAAGATGCAAAGCTGGCTATATCAAATTTCGAGAAACGCCGTCATCGATCATTATCGCTCAAAAAAGCCCGCCGTAGAGATTCCCGAGTGGCTGCCACATCCCGAAAACAATCCCAGCGAAAAGGTCATGCAAGAGTTGTCGGATTGCCTGCAACCCATGATACAAAAGTTGTCGGAAAACTATCGTGAGGCTGTCATTCTTTCAGAAATAAAAGGATTAACGCAGAAGGAGGTCGCACAGATACAGGGCACTTCCCTTTCTGGCGCCAAATCCCGAGTGCAGCGAGGGCGTGCCCAATTGAAAGAAATGCTGGCCGAGTGCTGCCGGCTTGAGTTCGATCATAACGGAAGGCTCTGTGATTATGAACACAACGGGAAGTCTTGTGATGCTTGTTGACGAGTGACACAGAATTTTGCGTCCTTTTTGAAATCATACCGTCTTTAGGGTGAGCATTGCTCATAAACTCTATTGAAGGAGATTCAAAATGGACAAAGTCAGGAATGACGAGATTCGCAATGCAGTACGGGAGAATTACGGGAAAATAGCTGAATCAGGGAACGCCGGTTGCGGTTGTTCCACCTCTTCCTGTTGTGGATCGCCAGATGATATGACTGTAGCGGGTATTTCGCTTGGTTTGGGATACTCCAGCGAGGACCTGACATCTGTGCCGAAAGGAGCGAACATGGGGCTTGGCTGTGGCAATCCGCAGGCCATCGCCTCTTTGCAACCCGGTGAAACGGTGCTCGACCTGGGGAGCGGCGGAGGATTTGATTGTTTTCTGGCGGCGCGAGCCGTTGGCGTCAAGGGACAAGTGATCGGCGTTGATATGACATCGGAAATGATCGCCAAATCCAGACGGAACGCGGAGAAAACTGGCCTCGGTAACGTCGATTTCCGACTGGGGGAGTTGGAAAACCTGCCTGTAGCCGATGGGATTGTTGATGTCATCATTTCGAACTGCGTGATCAACCTTTCTCCCGAGAAAGAAAGGGTATTCAGAGAGGCATTCCGCGTATTGAAGCCGGGGGGGCGGTTAGCGGTATCCGATGTTGTTGCCACCGCTGAACTGCCCGAAGTCCTTAAGAAAGATATAGCGTTCCACACCGGATGCATAGCCGGGGCATCTTCTGTTCAGGACCTTGAAACCATGTTGCATCGAAGCGGTTTTGAGAAGATTCAGATCAAACCAAAAGCTGAAAGCAAAACATTTATCCGTGACTGGATGCCAGGAAGCAAGATCGAAGATTATGTGGTGTCGGCAACTATTGAGGCAATCAGATCATAGATCTGACTTCAGCATAAACTTGCAAGAGTAAGGGGGGCGCGGTTCAACTTCGGACAACCGGCAGAGTTGGCACACGCCCTTGTTACTCCCACAGAAAAAGCGAAGTAGTGTTCAACATGCGCCCAGACCCGCCCAACAACCCGGCGGGTCAAAGCCATATCCGTTGGTAAAAACTACACCTTAAAACGAATGAGTATGGGAACTCTGAAATACAGATATCTCATCTCAGAAAGGGATAGCTACCATGATCAAGATACTCGCAATTAATGGTTCATATCGGGATGATGGTATAACCGATCAAACTGTTGAGGCCTTGGCACAGGCTTTAGTGGCGGCTGGGGCCGAAGTCGAGACTATACTTCTCCGGGAATACCCAGTCGAGTTTTGTATTAATTGCCGTGCATGCACCCAACAGCCCGGTACGGAGCCGGAGGAGTGCGTACACCATGATGGCATGCAGGAATTGATTGATAAGATCGAGCAAGCGGATTGTTATATTCTTGCGTCACCAACAAACTTTGGTTCAGTCACAGCCATTTTTAAACGGTTTATTGAGCGGTTGGCTGTTTATGCATATTGGTCGTGGGATATGAATGGGCCACAGTATAGAAAAGCGCAGGCACCAAAGAAAAAAGCGCTGCTGGTTTCCTCGTGTGCTGCTCCGGGAATTTTAGGGCGCTGGTTGTTTGGAACCGATACACAACTTAAAATGACGGCAAAGGTTATTGGCGCCGAAATCGTTGGTACACTCTTTACGGGTATGATTGCCAAGGAACAGCACCCGAAGCTGTCGGCAGGTGTGCGGGCCAAGATTATAAATTTGGCGGGAAGACTGGTACAAGCATAAGTACAAGGGAAAAAAGCTCGAAGGGGACGCAGGTTTGTTATGTAACGGTTGAATAAAAGACAAGGGTGCAAGTTTCAATGCCATACAAATAGATAAAAATTGAAATCCCAGACAGTTCGACCGGTCCTAAACTCGCCCGGTCAACGTCATACCCGTTAGCGCCTTAGCCCTTCTGCTCGTTTTGTTGCAAACTCCGGTTCATGGAACGCCGAGACATCAACACGGTGGCTATATTTCTTCAATGGCAAATACCAAGCGTAGGCTATTTTTCTAATCAAGCGTTTTTCGATAGCGCTTCACACCGATGGTCAGGACGATGGCCGCAAAGAGCACGATCTGCCATAACTGCAGCATTACCTCCGAAAATCCATTCCCTTTCAGCAGAATTCCTCTGACGATACGCAGAAAATGAGTGAGCGGTAAAATTTCGCCAATGACCTGCGCCCACTCCGGCATGCCGCGAAACGGGAACATGAAGCCGGAGAGCAACAGCGACGGCAGGAAAAAGAAAAAGGTCATCTGCACCGCCTGGAGCTGGTTCTTTGCCAGAGTGGAAAAGGTGATACCCATTGCCAGATTTGCGGCGATAAAGATCAGTGACGTCAACAATAGCAGCGGGATGCTGCCGGCCATCGGCACATGAAAGAGAAACCGCGCCGCTATGAGGATCAGACCGACCTGGATGTAGCCGACAAAAATATAGGGGAGGATCTTGCCGAGTAGCACTTCAAGCGGCCGGGTCGGCATTGAAAGGAGATTTTCCATGGTGCCACGTTCCCGTTCCCGGGTGATGGCCAAACCGGTAATCATGACCATAGTCATTGTCAAGACAACCCCCATCAAACCAGGGACGATATTGAACTGCGAAATTCCTTCCGGATTGTAGCGGGCGTGGACACGGAGATTCACTGCGGCATCACTCCCCGCCAGAAAGGCGAGAGGCCCTTTGAAATCGTTTTGCAGCCCGCTGTTGATGGCTGTTCTGAGAGAGGCAATCGCATTGCCGGTTGCCGAAGGATCGGTCGCATCAGCTTCCACCAGAATGGTCGGTTTTTCACCGCGCAACAGCTTTCGGCTGAAATCCACCGGAATCGTGACCACAAACTGAACGTCCCCGCGTGCAAGCGCTTTTTCAGCCTCGTTCTCACTGTTCAGCCGGCGGACAAAGCGGAAATAATCACTGTTTTTCAGCGCAGACAGCAGAGATCGGCTGTACTGACTGCTGTCTGCCATGAGTACGGCGGTGGGCAGATGCTTGGGGTCACCGTTTATCGCATAACCGAACAGCATCAGCTGTACGACCGGAATGCCGATAATCATGCCGAAGGTAAGCCGGTCCCGCCGCATCTGGACAAATTCCTTCAGGACGATGGCCCAGAAACGGGCAAACGACAATGGCGGGCGCTGTTTCATAGCGTGTAGTTATCCTGTGAAGTGCCCATCAGATGAATAAAAACATCCTCAAGCCCCGGATTGACTTGCTGCCATGTGTGTTGTTCCGTGCGAAAGGGGGCAATTGCCTGTTCAAGCAGATGCTGACTGGTACCGCTTACATGCAGCCTGGCACCAAAGGCAACCGCCTGATTGACTCCCGGAATGCCGCGCAACTGCAGGGCAAGCTCTGCCAATTCGGAGCCGCTGACCGACCAGGTCGTCAACCCCGCTCCGGCAATCACCTCTGCCGCCGTTCCGTGAGTGAGCAGATTACCGTAGGAAAGATAGGCGAGCCGGTCACACCGTTCCGCTTCATCCATGTAGTGGGTAGTGATCAGAAAAGTGAGTCCCTGTCCGGCAAGTTCATGAATCTGCTCCCAGAAGTCACGGCGCGCTTTCGGATCAACCCCGGCGGTCGGTTCGTCAAGCAGCAGCAGCCTCGGATTATGAATCAGGCAGGCCGCAAGGGCGAGGCGCTGCTTCCACCCCCCGGACAGCTCACCGGCCAGCTGCTTCTGGCGGGCGGCAAGACCGAGTCGTTCGATGCTATCCTGCACCGCCTGGCGACGATTGTTCACGTCATACATGCGTGCCACAAAATCAAGGTTTTCAACAATGCTCAGATCCTCGTAAAAGCTGAAACGCTGTGTCATGTAGCCGATATGGCGCTTGATCGCCTCACTTTCCCTGATAACGTCGAAGCCGAGGCAAGTCCCCTCACCGGCATCTGCTGCCAGCAGACCGCAGAGCATCCGGATAAAGGTGGTCTTGCCGCTCCCGTTCGGTCCAAGGAAGCCGCACACTTCGCCGCTGCGCATCTGAAGATCGATGCCGTTGACAACGGTATGCTCTCCAAAGCGTTTGGTCATGCCTCGTACATCAATAGCGATGTTCCCGTTCATCTGCCGGTTCCGAACTGGACGTCAACCGGCTGCCCCGGATGGGGCAGATCTGCCGGTGCCGGATCAAACGTCAGCTCTACCAGGTAGACCAGTTTCTGCCGATGCTCCTGACTGTAGATAACCGGCGGTGTGTATTCCGCCTGCGGCGAAATGTACGCCACAATCCCGGTGAGCAGAGCCGGCTTTCCGTCTACCGTGATCGCCGCCTTACTGCCGGTATGAATGGATGTCAACAATGACTGCGGCACAAAAGTGCGCACCTTGATATTCTGCGGAGGTAGTAGCACAATCACCGGGCGTCCGGCAGCGATCCACTCGCCCGGCCGGTACAACGTATCGAAAACCACCCCCGCGGCCGGAGCGGACTGCTGCTTCTGGGCAAGCTCCCATTCGCTTCTGGCAAGAGCCGCTTCGAGAGACTGTTCCTGAGCATGGAGCATGGCCATCTGATCGCTGCGCGAACCAAGCTGTGCCGTACGGAGCTCCGCCTCCAGTTGTCCAACCCGCTGCCGGTTCTGATCCCGTGCTGAACGCTGTCGTTCCACATCCTGAAGAGCCACTACGTTTGCAAGCAGCAGTTTCTCCTGACGAGCCAGCTCCTGCTCGGACAGCTGGAGCGCTGTCCGAGCAAGATTCAGCTGCGCTGTGACAGCCGCAATTTCCGTCGGGCGTTTCCCTTTTCCTGCATCAGCCCGTTGGGCACGGATCTGGGCAAGCCGCTGTGTTGCCTCATCGCGAGCCGTTTTTTCCGGAACACTTTCCAGCAGGAAGAGCGACTCGCCAGCACTGACGTGTGCCCCACGCCGGACAGAGAGCGATCGCAGTTTCCCTGCCAACGGTGCGGTGACATACACGTAGTCGGCTTCGACATACCCCTGAACCCTGTTTGATGGTGCCGGTTCCGTGCTGCACGCAGCAGAAAACAGGAGTGCCAGCACCGCACAGATGCGTACGGAAGTCTGCATATATGTTGCATGATGGAGATTCATGGTATATGGCACCCTCTTTACCAGGGTATTTTTGCTGCCGCTCGATGACTCTGGAGCTGACGCCAGTGTAGCAGGTTTGCCGAATAGGGCAAGCGCAGCACACACCCTCCGCTTGCCGACACCTCACATTGTATGTTACAACGCCAGCCATGCTCCAACTCATCAATCTATCCAAAGACTTTGCCGGCAATCCCCTCTTCACCGATATTTCCTGGCACTTGAAAAAAGGGGAGCGGGTAGCGCTCGTCGGCGAAAACGGCGCGGGAAAATCGACGCTGATGAAGATCATCTCTGGCCTGACCGAACCGTCATCGGGAGAAATTCAGTTCGCCCGTGGCGCCAAAGCGTCCTATCTGCCGCAGGACGGCATCGTCACCGAAGGTCTGTCGCTGTTCCATGAGGCCCGCGCCGCTCTCGCTGAACTGCTCGCCATGGAGGAGGAGCTGCACCGGATCGGCCAGGAACTGGAACGGCTCCCGCACGACTCTCCAGAACACGACCAAATTTTGGCACGCTATGGCGAACTACAGGAACAGTTCCGGCATGGCGGCGGTTATACCATGGAAGCGGAGATCGGCACGGTGTTGAAAGGGCTCGGTTTTGCCCAATTCGACTGGCACCGCGACTGCGGGGAGTTCTCGGGCGGCTGGCAGATGCGTATTGCCCTCGCCCGGTTGCTGCTGCAGAAACCGGATATCCTGCTGCTTGACGAACCGACCAACCATCTTGATATCGAGGCGCGCAACTGGCTTGAAGAATACCTATGCGCCTATCCCGGCTCGGTTATCCTGGTTTCGCATGATCGCTTCTTCATGGACAGCGTCTGCAGCCGCATCGCCGAAGTTTGGAACCATACAATCTCCGACTATCACTGCAACTACACCCGGTATCTTGTCCAGCGCGACGAACGGGTCTCCGCTCTGCGGAATGCCAAGCGTATCCAGGATGAAGAGATCGAAAAAACCGAGGATTTCATCCGCCGCTTCCGCTATCAGGCCAACAAGGCCTCGCAGGTTCAGTCACGGGTTAAACAGTTGGAAAAGGTGGAACGGATTATTCTCCCCCCCGAACGGAAAAAAATCCGCTTCCAGTTTCCGGATGCCCCAAAAAGCGGCAAAACGGTCATGGAGCTGAAGGGGCTGACCCGCTCGTTCGACGCTCACGTTGTGTTGAACACTATTGACCTGACGATTGACAAAGGTGAACGGGTTGCTTTGGTCGGACACAACGGTGCCGGAAAATCGACCCTCATGGCGGTGCTGGCCGGCGGAGAATTCCAAGGCGGGGAACGGCTGCCCGGGCACAATGTCAGCATGGATTATTTCGCACAGGATCAGGCCAATGTCCTTGAACAAAGCCGTACCGCCTACGATGAACTGTATGCCGATGCTCCGTATGACATGGTGCCGAAACTGCGCGACATCCTCGGAGCATTTCTCTTCTCCGGCGACGATATTCATAAAAAGATCGGCGTTCTCTCCGGCGGCGAACGGAACCGCCTCGCCCTGGCCAAGATGCTGCTCCGCCCCTCCAACCTGCTGTTGATGGATGAGCCGACAAATCATCTCGACCTGTACAGCAAGGAAGTTCTGCTGGACGCCCTCAAAAGCTTTGACGGCACGGTGGTGTTTGTTTCGCACGACCGCTATTTTGTCAATGCGCTCGCCACGCGGGTAGTCGAGGTTGAAGGGGGAAAGGTGGTGAACTTCTTCGGCGATTACGAATATTACCTGGGGAAAAAAGGCGCTTCTTTTCAGGAGGCAGGAGGGGTGAAGCCTCTCCCTGCCTCCTGCCCAACGGCTTCCGCAACCACTTCAATTTCGACTGACAGTTCTCCGGCCCCGCTCCCCCCACTGAACAAGGAAGTGCGCCTGAAAGACCGGGAAGAGGAGAAACGACGCAAGCGGGAAGAACAGGCGCGGCAAAAGCAAATGGGGGAGATTGAGGCGCAGATTTCCGCGGTTGAACGGGAACTGACACAGTTGGAAGATAAAATGAACGCCCCCGGTTTTTTTGACGATCCCGAGCGCGGATTGCAGGGGGGTGAGCGCCATGCAGAACTGAACGGACGACTGGAAAAACTGTATGGTGAGTGGGAGAAGTTTTCAGGGTGAATTTGACACGCAAGCGCCTTGATCAGAATTGTTCATGCACTAACGTCAACATCAACTCCAAAAACTACCAGATGTAATCCTTTGCCAGTTCACGCTTATCCTTGCCGGACAGGATATGCAGCACCCGAAGCTGCTTTAGTTTGTGCGGGGAGAGTGAGCCAAGCGGGATATAGACAATTTTCCGGTCGAGGCGTGCGGCGATCTGTTTGAACATGCTGCGGGGGGGCTTTGCCGCTACATACACAACATGCTTCTCGATTGAATAGTCCAGTGCGGCCAGCAACAGCACTTCCGCCCTTGTTGCAGACATGCGGTAATCCGGATCGTGCCAGACATCCGCCATGCGCCGGGGGGGATACGAGAGCATGAAACCGCCGTATTCGCAACGACAGATACCTGGTCCGACGATGTTTTCAGCCGGATCGGTGGCGTAAAAAGCCATATCCGATTCCTGTTCGTGCTCCCCCAGCCAGGTCATGCGGTAAGGATACCGCTCCGTACGGCGATCATCGTCAAATATCACCACGAGGCAGCCAACACCCCCCTTGGCACGCTGCTGTTCCCGGACATAGATTGCCCCTTCGTGAAGGTTGCGCACCGTTTCCCGCATATCAATGCCATCAAGCAGCGAGGTGCTGAACTTCTCACTGCGGCTCAACTCCTCCGAAAGCTGCATGCTCCCCTTGCGCTTGAGAAAGCGCCCATATTCCTCTATGGCAATATCCTCAGGGGGATACGAGCAGATAGACGGATCGTCAAACCCCTCCAGCCACTCACCCGTCCGCTTTTCCCGTTTTCGTTTGAGCAGTCCAAGCTGCGAAAGCCCCTTGTGCCGTTTCTGCCGTGGCCGGAAACGGATGTGGCGACTGCCTCCCCATATTTCCTCCGGAGAAATACTGATCGTGGCGAGATCACTCGACGCTGACTGCCAGGGATAGCACGTTGCCAATCGGCAGAATGCATAGGCAAAATTATCATCAATGCACCCTCTCGCTGCAACCAGGAGCTGGAACAGGTCCGGGAGCAGCATACCTCCCTGCACTGCGTAATTCCGGGCAAAACGGAAAAAAGCCCGTTTCTGCCAGATATGCACCGGTTCACCGGTTTCCTGGCGATAGTGCCGGCACGTTTCAAAGAACAGGCGGTACATAATCCGCTGGCGATCGGGAAAAGTTCCCTCGGACCCGGTATGCCGCGCGGTTCTCTGAATGGCGTTATCCAGTAGTTGTTCTTCGGAAAGATCCTGTCTGCCCCCCTTAATCAGCTCAAGGGCATGGAAGCGTTTGCGCAGGCCGTCGCCGCTCTCTTCAGGCTCATCCGGAAGTGGGCCGCGACGGTATTCATAGACCGCGGAAAGAAAGGGAAATTCCGCAAGGATTTCCCGACATGAATCAGGATGCAGATTGAAGATGCTGATCCCTTCGCGCCTGACCCGCTCCAGTGGCGCGGCCTGTGGTAATGCATACAGCCCCTTGATCCGCTCAAGATGCGCCATCCCGCAGACAAACAGGATGCGCTGGTGATTTTGTGCCACTGTTTGCAGACGGTAGGCCATCCCCTGTTCGCGGCGCTGATCCTCACAGCAGGGGGTTTGCCCGACCGACGCGGCCCGGTAGGCACGGTAATACGCCGCTAGACCGATGCGGCAGATGCTGTAGGAATCGGGAAGCGGCTCGTGATGCTGGGGATAGCTGTCGGTATCTACATCAACGAAATGGAGCGGCAGCTGCAGCTCAAGTGCCAGCCGCGCCGCTTCTACCAGCGGGTCTGCGGGCTCTGTCAGCAGATAGACCGTGGCACCTTTGCCCCCTCCCCCACCTTTCAAATACTCTGCCTGATAGCTGATGGCGGAAATCTGCGGCAGGCGGCGCACCCCCCTCAGAAACGGTGCCTCCACCGTTGTCGGGAGCTCAATGGCAATAGCATCGGGACGCAGTTGACGAACAGCCATGCGTACCAACTGGGCGCACTCCATTCGGTAATGCAGTATCGGCAAGGCATGAATCGAACCGAATGTTTCCAGATAGAGGCGCTGCGGCATGGGTCAGTCGAGGTAGTGGAGCGCTTCGCTGCCGAGGATACGCATCATGGCAAGCCGCAACAGTTCCGTTGCCGGTGTGCTGCCGGCAGCAGACATCTTGAGCGCATAACGGGCAATATTGATGCCGTCCCGCACAGAGTAGAGCTCATCGGCGGCATGAGCGCGCTGCAGAAAGGCGACCACATACTGCAGTATGTCATTGTCGGCAAACGGCAGGTTTTCCTTGAGAATAATCAACTCCTCGTCAGCCTCGGGAAAATCGATATATATCTGCGGCTGCAGTCGTGAGTGAATATATTCCGGAATCTCGAATGTTGAGGAATCCTCGTTCATGGTGACCACAATCCGGAAATCCCGGGAAGCCGGGATGCGCAGGCCGGTCACAAGCGACTCAACATAGCGACGGTCATCCAGAAGGGGCGCCAGGGATGCCCAGGCCTTTTCGCTCATGCGGTTCCCTTCATCGAGAATCAGTACCCCTCCCGTCAGCATTGCAGATACCAGCGAAGAAGCGGCATACTGGATCTTAGCATCAGGACCGATCACCGGAGTTACAATCAGATCTTCAGGGCGGGTATCCATGGTGGCCTGAAAAAGATAGACCGGTCGCCCCAAGCGTTTTGCCGCAGCGTACGCAAGAGTTGTTTTGCCGACGCCCGGCTTGCCAACCAGACGCGGATTAAACGGAAGATCCCGCTCGTCAATCACCATCCAGGCCGCCAGAAGCTGCGTCAGCAGATCTTCCTGACCAACCCAGCGCAGGTTCAGCTCCACCGGTCCGGCAAGAGATAGTGTAATGCCATCGATTGTCGCCATATTCATAAACCACTCGCTTCCGACGCTTTTTTGCTGGCGATTCTACGTTAAGCCGGCTCGTTAAGACAAGAAGCATTTCTGCATACGGAGTTTCCGGCGGTAACAATTAGTTCACGGTTTATTGCAATCCCGCAAAACAGCGCTACAATTAAGAACGATATGCTCACTCGCCGTATACTTTTGGAGAATAACCGCTCATGAACAATGGGAATAGCACCGATCAACCCTTGAAAATCCTGCATATTGAAGACTCCCCAATGGATGCCGAGATAATCAGGGAGAAGTTAATCGACGGAGGCCTTTCGATTGACATTGACTGGGCTGCCAACGAGAACGAATTTGCCCGTTTTCTGCAGAGCGGAATGTATGACATCATTATTGCTGATTACCATCTGCCAGGCTTTGAGGCACCGGAGGCTCTCGCACTCGTGCTACGACAGTGCCCCGAGGTGCCCTTTATCTGCGTTTCCGGAGCTGTTGGTGAAGAAAAAGCGGTGGCACTGCTGAAACAGGGCGCTACCGACTATGTGTCAAAGAAGAAACTTGATAATCTGCAGCTGGCCATACGGCGTGCACTTGATGAGGTTAAGGAACGCGCTGCGCGTAAATTGGCCGAAGAGGCACTCCTGAAGAGTGAGGAACGTCACCGCACGATTCTCCAGACTGCGATGGATGGCTTCTGGCTGGTGGATATGCAGGAGAGGATTCTCGAAGTTAACGAAACCTATTGCCGCATGAGCGGCTATAGCGCTCAGGAATTACTCGCGAAAAGAATTACAGACCTGGAGGTCATTGAAAATCAGCAGGAAACCGCTGCGCGCATACGAAAACTCGTGGATCAGGGCGAGGACCGCTTTGAATCGCGGCACCGTCGCAAAGATGGAAGCACGTTTGACATCGAAGTCAGCGTCCAGTATCAACCGGTTGACGGCGGGCAGATGGTAGTATTCATGCAGGACATTTCCGATCATCGCAAACTCGAAGAACAGCTTCGCCAGTCGCAAAAAATGGAAGCTATCGGGCAGCTTGCGGGTGGGGTGGCACACGACTTCAACAATATTCTGACGGTGATTCTTGGCTATGCCAATCTCCTGAGCATGAAGGTCAACTTCAGTGCATCAGAAAAGGAGGCCATGCAACACATTGTCTCGGCAGCCGAAAAAGCCGCCCAGTTAACACAAGGTCTGCTTGCCTTCAGTCGCAAACAGGTCATGGATTCGAAACCGGTTAATCTGAACGATATCGTGCAACAGATGCAAAAGTTCCTGGTCAGAATAATCGGCGAGGACATCAGGCTCAGGGCGGTTCATAATGATGCAACTCTCAGCGTTTTAGCCGATGCCGGTCAGATTGAGCAGGTGCTTATCAATCTGGCCGCGAATGCGCGCGACGCCATGTCAGAAGGTGGTGAGCTGACCATAGAGACCTCTTTTCAGACTATTGATGATTCTTTTGTACATGAGCACAACTGTGGAAAAGTTGGGAACTACGCCCTCATATCGGTATCCGACAACGGCTGCGGCATGGATGAGACGACCTGCACCAGAATTTTTGAGCCCTTCTTTACCACCAAGGAAGTCGGCAAAGGAACCGGTCTCGGTATGGCCATCGTACATGGCATCGTCAGTCAACATAACGGTTTCATTTACGTGTATAGCGAGCAGGGCAAAGGAACCACCTTCAAAATTTTTATCCCGATTATTGACAAAGAACTACTTACGGAAATGGAACATGTTGCTGAAAAGGCACCCAAAGGGGGCACAGAAACGATACTGGTCGTTGAAGATGATGTTTCCGTACGAAAAGTGATGGAAAGCATTCTCATACATTCCGGATATGAAATTATCAGTGCCGGGGATGGAGTAGATGCCGTTAAGATGTTCAGTGAAAACAGCAGCAGCGTCAAGCTCATCCTGATGGACATGATTATGCCGAAAAAAAGCGGCCTGGAGGCATACAAGGAGATCAAGCAAATCCAGGCAGGGGCCAAAGTATTATTCACCAGCGGCTATACCGCCGATTTTCTCCGAAACCGCGGAGAACTTGACAAGGGAGCCGATCTCATACTGAAACCGGTCAAACCGCTGGAGCTGTTGCGGAAGATGCGGGAAATGCTCGACAGGAAAGAGAATGACTGATCTGGATTTTTGATTGTGACCTGGCGTCAGTGCTGTTTTCCAATATTGGAGTTGCTATGGATATTGACAGCAAAAGTCATCGCCCAGAAACAGTGCGGCGTTTTTTCAAACCGCTCCTGTTTGCTGTTGTAACTACATTCGCGGTAGCTGTTGTCATCTATTACGCATTATCGGCTTTTTTTTTGAAAGATGCCGAGGACAAAATCAGAAATGTCCTCTTTTCTCACCGCGGACTGCACCATTACATCCAGAAAATCATGCACCCCACCTTCTACAAGGCACGCGACAATGGTGCCGTATCGCAACAATTCTACTCTCCCGAAATATTTTCATCCTCCTTCATCGTCCGGAATATGCATGCTTTTTATAATGAAGAGATGAAAAAGGCGGGGCTCCCCGAAGTATATTACAAAATGGCCTCCGTCAATCCTCGCAATCCGGTTAACTTAGCCGATCCGTCCGAGGCCGCACTGATCAAGATGTTCAATGAGAACAGGGATGTGCATGAGTACAGGGACGTCATAAGCGTTGATGGGAAAAAATACCTGTATTACGCGATCCCTTTTCTGGAAACTGATGCTAATTGCCTTAAATGCCATGGAAAAAGGGAGGAAGCGCCGCCAGGGCTTCAGGCACTCTATCCGGGCGAAGGGGGTTTTAACGAAAAAACCGGCGTGTTTCGGGCAATTGAGTCGATCAAGATGCCGATCAATGATGATATATCAACCGTCCATATTCTAACCAGCTCTCTTTCGGTCGGAATTGCAGCGACGTTTCTCCTGTTCTTTTTCAACAGACGCTTGAAAATCCTTGTCAGTGACAAAACCGCCTCACTTGAAGCCGAGATTATTGAGCACAAACAAACCAAGGATGAAATTCATCGGCTGAATATCGAGCTGGAGCAGCGGGTGATTGAGCGCACTGCTCAATTGGAATCTGCCAACAGTGAACTGGAGGCCTTCTGCTATTCCGTATCGCACGATTTGCGCGCTCCATTGCGGCATATTGACGGCTACGTTGATCTGCTGATATCCCGCTGCCGTGACGGCCTGAGCGATAAGGGCGTGCATTATGTTGATACTATTGCCTCTTCAGCCCGTCAAATGGGGACGCTGATTGACGACCTGCTGCAGTTTTCACGAACCGGCCGGGCCGAAATGTGCCACGAACAGGTGGATATGAACCAGCTACTCAAAGATGTGCTCACAATGGTTCGGGAGAGCGCTTCCGATCGCATGATCGAATGGGTGATTGGGGAACTGCCCCCTGTAAAGGGAGATTCGGTACTGCTGCGCCAAGTCTGGGCCAATCTGCTGGGGAACGCGGTGAAGTATACCAGGTCGCGGGAAACCGCTCGCATCTCCGTCAGTGCGCACGAAGAAAATAGCGACATTGTCTTCGTTGTCGAAGATAACGGGGTCGGTTTTGATATGAAGTACGCCGGTAAACTCTTCGGTGTTTTTCAGCGCCTGCACTCACAGGAAGAATTTGAAGGGACCGGCATCGGCCTTGCCACCGTTCAGCGCATCATCAACCGGCATGGCGGAAGGGTGTGGGGCGAGGGAGAATTGGACAAGGGCGCGAATTTTTATTTTTCACTGCCGCAGTAATAGCGGCATCACAGGAGGACACCATTCATGCAGGAACTGAGACCGATCTTGCTGGCAGAAGATAGCCCCAACGATGCCGAACTGACTCTTGAAGCTTTGGCGGATAACAACCTGGCAAACCGGGTTACGCATGTCAAAGATGGTGTTGAAGCACTGGAGTTTTTGCGCTGCGAGGGGAAATACGCATCACGAAAACCGGTCAGTCCGGCGGTGGCGATTCTCGACATCAAAATGCCCCGCATGGACGGCATTGAGGTGCTGCGGGCAATCCGTTCCGACCCGGCGTTCAAGAATATTCCCGTGGTGATGCTGACCTCTTCGAGGGAAGAACAGGATGTGCTCCGGAGCTATGATTTGGGAATTAATGCCTACGTAGTCAAACCGGTGAATTTTTCAGATTTTGTTGATGCAGTAAAACAGCTTGGTGGTTTCTGGGCCCTGCTGAACGAACTTCCACCGGACGGATTTTCCTCCGGAGGGAAATAACATGGCCAGTGCCATGGTCACGGTTCTTTATCACTACGACACAGCAGTAATCTGACGGTTCTTGCCGACAGCCCCGCAGTTTGGACACTTGTATTTGCCCCAGTAGACCGCAAGAAATATTAACCCCGGTATGTACCCGAGCAGAAAGCCGGCAACCGCGATAAGTTTGGGCGCTGTATAGCCGGAAAGCCATGTTTTCATTTCACCTTCATGACCGCATGCAAGGCATGACCGCACAGAGTGACCGTTATCAGTGTCCGTATGAATGTCATCCGCTTGGACATGTTCGGAGGATGATTTTTTTTTCCAGGCGGAGAAGGCGATGGTACCGCCCACGAGAACGAACAGCATGAGTACTATTTCCATTAACTACCCTCTCTGTGCAGCATTGTTGTGATCGTATGGTTCAGACGGTTACTGAATGTGCGTCCAAATTACCGCGTGCCGCATAAGGTAGTCAATCTTTTATCACCTGCAAAAACACCAAAAAGCGGTGCATCATTATCGTTAACGATGTCAGTATTACCTCATGCAGGATCTTTTCCATGTAAATTACCACTTGAACGCATCCTGCAATCCAATCATTATGTATCGTAGGTGCGGGCAACCAGTGTACTCACACGTGTGGCAATATTACTCAGTATATTTTTCACTGCCATAGCGGTACCGGAAAACAAATTCGGGGTAAATTGCCATAACTAGCTGACATATCACGTTGTATCCATGAGAACTGGCGGCATGGCTTCACTGTGGCATGCTCCCTGCTATTATTATCCGACACACAAGGCGCGAGCCACTCATCATTACATTTTAAACAGGGTCCTCCATGAAAAAACCACCCGTGAAACAGGGTCTTTACGACCCACAATTCGAGCACGATGCCTGCGGTGTCGGCTTTATCGTAAACATGAAAGGGAATAAATCCCACAAGATCGTCAGCCAGGCGCTTGAAGTTCTCGTCAATCTTGATCACCGTGGCGCTACCGGCAGTGAACCGAATACCGGAGACGGTGCCGGAATCCTCATACAGATGCCGGACAGTTTTCTCCGTTCGGTCTGCACGCCACTCGGCATCGAGCTCCCCGCACCATTCAAATATGCGGCCGGCATGGTCTTTACATCGCAGAAAGCGACGGAGCGCAATGCCGCCCGGCATATCCTGGAAAAAATTCTGGTCGAAGAGGGGGTGGAACTCCTTGGTTGGAGAAATGTGCCGACCGACAACTCTTCCCTGGGCAATACCGCCTGGTCCGGTGAACCGATGGTACGGCAACTGCTCCTTAAATGCCCGGCCAGCTGTGCTGACGAGCAGGCGTTCAGCCGCAAGCTGTACGTCATAAACCAGCGGGCCACCAATGAAATCCGGCGCGCCGAGGTTGATGACCAGTGGTACGTCTGCAGCCTTTCGACCCGGACGATAATATACAAAGGGATGCTTATGCCGGTTCAGGTGGACCAGTATTTCCCGGAGCTGCGCGATCCCTTAATGGAGAGCGCCATTGCCCTGGTGCATTCACGCTTTTCCACCAATACTTTCCCCAGTTGGGACCGTGCCCATCCGTACCGCTATCTTGCTCACAACGGTGAAATCAACACCCTGCGCGGCAACGTCAACTGGATGAATGCCCGTCAGAACCATATTACCAGTGTGCTGTTCGGCGACGACATCAAGAAGGTGCTGCCGATCATCAACACCAACGGCTCCGACTCCGGTATGTTCGATAATTGTCTCGAACTGCTGGTCATGAGTGGGCGTTCACTTCCGCATGCGATCATGATGATGGTTCCTGAGCCGTGGGAAAACCATACTGAAATGAGTGAAGAAAAGCGGGCGTTCTATGAATACCACTCATGCCTTATCGCGCCGTGGGATGGCCCAGCGGCACTTGCCTTTACCGATGGCCGCAGTATCGGGGCGGTACTTGACCGGAACGGCCTGCGCCCGTCACGCTACTACATTACCAGCGATGACCTGGTCATCATGGCGTCCGAAGCAGGAGTCCTTACAATCGATCCGGAACGCGTGGTGAAAAAAGGGCGTCTCCAGCCGGGACAAATGTTTCTGGTTGATACCGAACAGGGACGCATCGTACCCGATGAGGAGATCAAGCGGGAACTGGCATTTGCCAACCCGTATGGGCGATGGCTCAAGGAAAATCTTGTTCTGCTTGAGGACCTGCCGTATCCCACGGACATGCCTTTTCCTGACCCGGAAAGTCTGACCCAGCGTCAAATGGCCTTCGGCTATACGTATGAAGACCAGCAAGCGGTTCTCGGGCCAATGGCCCGTGACGGCATCCAGCCGCTCGGCTCGATGGGAACCGATACACCGCTTGCTGTGTTATCCGGCCAGAACCAGCTGCTATACAATTATTTCAAGCAACTGTTCGCCCAGGTTACCAATCCGCCGATCGACCCGATCCGTGAAGAAATTGTCACCTCCACCATCGCGCTGATTGGTTCGGAGGGTAATCTTCTGGAACCGACTGCAGCCAATGCCCGGAGGATCAAACTTCAAAGCCCTCTACTCTGTAATCAGGAACTGGAAAAACTGCGCCAGATAGACAGCCCTGATTTCAAAGCGGCAACGTTGCCGCTCCTCTTTCCGGTATCGAGAGGCGCTGCGGGAATGGAGCGTGGCCTGGAAGCGCTCTTTGCGGCAGCTGACGTCGCAATTGACGCAGGGAGCAATCTCCTGATCCTTTCCGATCGCGGAGTCGACAGCGAGTATGCTGCAGTTCCTGCACTGCTGGCGGTTTCAGGTTTGCACCACCATCTGGTTGCCAGCGGCACACGCACATTAGTGTCGCTGATTCTGGAATCAGGAGAGCCGCGCGAAGTTCACCATTTTGCGGTGCTGCTCGGCTATGGCGTCAACGCCATCAATCCGTATCTTGCCTTCGAATCGCTTGATGACATGATTCTGCAGGGAATGCTGCCCGGTCTCGATCACAGGAAAGCGGTCTACAATTTCACCAAGGCTGCCATCAAGGGCGTTGTCAAGACAATGGCCAAAATGGGGATTTCGACCGTGCAGAGCTACCGTGGCGCCCAGATCTTTGAGGCGGTTGGCCTGCATCAAAGTGTCATTGACCGATATTTCACCTTGACCCCGTCACGTATCGGCGGAACAGATATTGACGGCATCGCCCGTGAATTGATGGAACGGCACGCACGAGCCTACCCGACACGGGTTGCCCCGGACGGTGTGCTCCCTCCCGGCGGCGTGTACCGATGGCGTAAAGACGGGGAGGAACATCAGTATAATCCGTTGACCATCACCGCTCTGCAGAAAGCAACCCGGACGGATGATTACAAGGAATTCAAGACGTTCTCCTCACTTATTGACGAGCAGAGCGAGCGTCACTACACCCTGCGCGGACTACTTGCTTTCAAGGACAACATCCCCTCCGTTCCGCTTGAGGAAGTCGAGCCGGTCGAATCCATCATGAAACGCTTCAAGACCGGCGCCATGTCCTACGGTTCCATCAGCAAGGAAGCGCACGAAACGCTCGCCATCGCCATGAACCGAATCGGCGGCAGATCAAACACCGGCGAAGGTGGCGAGGACCCCGAGCGCTTTACCTGGACCAACGAATTGGGCGATTCCAAGAACAGCAACATAAAACAGGTGGCCTCGGGACGTTTTGGCGTCACCAGTGAATATCTGTCAAACGCCGGCGAACTGCAGATCAAGATGGCTCAGGGTGCCAAACCTGGCGAGGGTGGTGAACTTCCAGGCCACAAGGTCTACCCCTGGATTGCCAAAACCCGTCACACGACTCCGGGCGTCGGGCTGGTGTCACCACCGCCGCATCATGACATCTACTCCATCGAGGATCTGGCGGAGCTTATTCACGACCTGAAAAATGCCAACCGGCGCGCCCGTATCAGCGTCAAACTGGTTTCCGAGGTTGGAGTCGGGACGATTGCCGCCGGTGTGGCCAAGGCGCATGCCGATGTCGTGCTGATCAGCGGCTATGATGGCGGCACCGGTGCTTCGCCGATTTCCAGTATCAAGCATGCCGGCCTGCCGTGGGAACTCGGTCTGGCGGAAACACATCAGACCCTGCTGCTCAACAATCTGCGCAGCCGGATTATCATCGAAGCAGATGGCCAGCTGAAAACCGGGCGGGACGTTGCCATAGCCGCTCTGCTTGGCGCCGAGGAGTTCGGCTTTGCCACAGCGCCACTGGTGACTCTTGGCTGCGTCATGATGCGCGTCTGCCACAGCAACACCTGTCCGACCGGTGTGGCGACGCAGGACCCTGAACTGCGCAAGAACTTCAGCGGCAAACCTGAGTATGTCGTCAACTTCATGCGCTTTGTTGCCCGGGAGTTACGCGAAATTATGGCTCAGCTCGGTTTTCGGACGCTCAATGAAATGGTTGGCCGCAGTGACGTACTGGAGGCTAGCAAGGCAATTGAACACGGGAAAACAGCCGGGCTTGATTTCTCCAACATCCTGTACCAGCCAAAAATACCGCTGACTGTTGGCCGGTATTGTTCCGAACAGCAGGATCATGGCCTGGAAAAATCGATCGATATGTCAAAGCTGCTCGATATCTGCCAGCCGGCAATCGAGCGGGGCGAGGCGGTGAGCGCCGAACTGTCGATCACCAACATTGACCGGGTCGTGGGAACCATTATCGGTAACGAAATCACCAGAAAATACGGGGCGGCAGGCCTTCCTGACAACACGGTTCAGCTCACATTCAACGGCTCTGCCGGGCAGAGCTTCGGGGCATTTATCCCACGCGGCATCACCATGAAACTGTCCGGAGATGCCAATGATTATCTCGGTAAAGGACTCAGCGGCGGCACAATCATCGTATATCCCCCGGCAGGCTCTCCGTTCAAGGCGGAAGAGAACATCATTGCCGGTAATGTCGCATTTTACGGTGCAACCGGCGGGACAGCATACATCCGTGGCATGGTCGGAGAACGCTTCTGCGTACGAAATTCCGGTGTGAATGCCGTCGTTGAAGGAGTGGGTGATCACGGGTGCGAATATATGACCGGTGGCATCGTGGCAATTCTCGGCAAAACAGGGCGCAACTTTGCCGCCGGCATGAGTGGCGGCATCGCCTACGTATTTGACGAATATGATGATTTTACCTCCCGCTGCAATACCGAAATGGCTGCCCTCGAGCCGCTTGACGACTCTGACGCCGCCACACTCAAGGCAATGATTGAGAAACATGCCGAATGCACCGGGAGTTCCCGGGCGCAGATGATGCTGATAAGCTGGCAGCAGACCTTGACCCGTTTTGTGAAAGTCATGCCGATTGATTACAAGCGGGTGCTGCAGGCGCTTGAACGGGCGAAGGCGGCCGGCTTGAGCGGCGACGATGCAATGGCCGCTGCATTTGAAGAAAATTCACAGGACGGCGGACATTGATTCAGGTTGAAGGCTGAAGATTGAAGAATAAACCGTACGGAAATATCTGATATAGGGAATTGACCATGGGAAAACCAACTGGATTTATGGAATACAAGCGCGAAGTGCCTGCTGACCGGGCGCCTCTGGAACGGATAACAGACTGGGATGAATTTCACCTGCAGATGTCCGATGACGGGTTGCGCACTCAGGGTGCCCGCTGCATGGATTGCGGTGTACCGTTCTGTCACAGCGGCGTGTTGATCAGCGGTATGGCCAGCGGTTGCCCGATCAGCAACCTGATTCCCGAATGGAATGATCTGGTCTATCGAAATCTCTGGCGTCAGGCACTGGACAGGCTGCTCAAGACCAATAATTTCCCGGAGTTTACCGGGCGCGTCTGCCCGGCCCCCTGCGAGGGATCATGTACGTTATCGAGTATTGACCCGGCGGTGACGATCAAGAATATTGAAGTCAGTATTGTTGAACGTGGTTTTGGCGAGGGATGGATTGTGCCGCGACCGCCTGCGCACCGAACCGGCAAAAAAGTTGCGGTGGTCGGATCGGGGCCTGCCGGACTGTCCGCAGCCGCACAGCTTAACAAGGCCGGCCATAGCGTGACTGTTTTCGAGCGCGCCGATCAACCGGGTGGCCTGTTGATGTACGGCATCCCCAACATGAAACTCGATAAGCGTCAAGTGGTGCTGCGCCGAATAACATTGATGAAAAAAGAAGGAATCACGTTTGTCTGTAATACCGAGATTGGCGGGACCGAATTCCCCGTTGCAAAGCTGCGCAGTGAATATGATGCCGTTGTGCTTACCACCGGTGCCACTCTGCCGCGTGATCTTCCGATTGAGGGGCGTGGTCTCACAGGCATCCACTTTGCCATGGAGTTCCTGACCGCCAATACGAAGGCTCTGCTCAGCGGCAGCGATGAGTATATATCGGCCAAAGGGAAGGATGTCATCATTATCGGCGGCGGTGACACCGGGACCGACTGTGTCGGGACGTCACTCCGTCACGGCTGCAGTTCTGTCACCCAGTTGGAAATAATGCCCCGTTCTCCGGATGAACGTGCTGATGACAATCCCTGGCCCGAATGGCCCAAAACCCACAAGGTAGATTACGGACAGGAAGAGGCTGAGGCCAGATTCGGTAACGACCCGCGTGTGTACCTGACAACAGCCACCCGCTTTGAAAGTGACGATGACGGCGCGGTGAAGGCGGTTCATACCGTTGAAGTTGCCTGGCAGAAGAATGACAAGGGGCAGTTTATCCCGCAACCGGTTCCGGGTACGGAACGAATTCGTCCTGCCCAGTTGGTGCTGTTGGCAATGGGCTTTCTCGGCCCGGAACAGCCGTTGCTTGACTCCTTCGGACTGGAGAGGGATCCGCGCAGCAACATAAAGGCGGAATTCGAAAAATACTCCACCAGTATACCGGGCGTTTTTGCCGCCGGCGACTGCCGTCGCGGCCAAAGCCTTGTCGTATGGGCCTTCAATGAGGGGCGCGGCGCGGCCCGTGAATGTGATCGCTACCTGATGGGGAGCAGCGAGCTGCCGTAACTGCGGATATTTTCCGGAAATCTGTATCAACTTTTGCACCGGCAGTCCAAGTGGCACGCCTCATGCTAGTCCCTCGGTACGGAGGGCACCAACCATGAGTAAATCAATACTGATCTGTGATGACGAGCCGCTCATCAGAATGAACCTGAAGGACATGTTGACAAATCTGGGTTTCGATCAGATTTATGAGTGTGGAGAAGGCGCAAAAGCTGTAGAGATGGCACTTAGTACCTTTCCTGACATGGCAATACTTGATGTTGTCATGCCGGGAATGGATGGAATCTCCGCAGCGGTTGAAATCAGGAAAAAGCTGAAAATCCCCATCATGCTGTTAACCGGTGCCTGCGATAGCGAGACGATAAAAAGGGCAACTGCCAGCGGAATTGCCGCTTATTTAACCAAGCCGCTCCGGCAGCAGGATCTTTTACCGGCTATCCAGATGGCGTTGCAGCATGTGGAAGAAGTTGAGGAGCTGAAGGAAAAAATTGATGATCTTCAGGAATTCATCGAAAACCGCAAAGTCATCGAAAAGGCGAAAGGTCTGTTGATGGGCACCACTGGTGTTTCGGAAGCAGAAGCATATCGCGTCATGCAGAAGACGGCAATGGACAAGCGCAGGACACTGCTCCAGGTTGCCAATAAAATTTTGCAGGAAGGGCTATAACAGACTGGGGCAAGGATCAGGGAACACCCACTCGAAGAAAACACGATTTCCCTTGCCTCTTGCCCCTACATTCCTCTCCCCGCAGGACTCGCTGATATCAATCGCTCAACCACGTGCTCGATTTCAGTAATCACCTTTACATCCATCTTCTTTATCCAGCGTTTCGGAACTGCATCCATACCGTAGTAGGCTCCGGCCAGCATGCCGCAGATTGCCCCGGTCGTATCCGCATCTCCACCCTGATTGACCGTCCCGACAAGACACTCTTCAAAACTTCTCGCCTTGAAAAACCAGTGAAACACCGTCTGCACGGTATCCACCACATACCCGGTGGCAAGTCCCCGGTACGGATCAAATTTAAATGTCGGAAAATTTGTCGCCAGGGCATCTGCCGTCCTGCGCATCTGTGCCTTTGAATCCCCGCGTAATGCCTGGTGAAGCATGGCTCCAAGAGCGAGACACGCAGCATCTGATACCGGATTGTTATGGGTTATGTGTGCCTGTTCAAGAGTATACTTTTTGAGCAGTTCCTTGTCCGGAAAAGAAAACAGTGCTGCAGGAAGTATGCGCATGGCAGCGCCGTTACCCGCATCCCATTCGTTTGGCGGTGCTTCCAGCGAACCATGCAGCATATAGCGTCTGATCCCCTTGCGGCAGGTATCGCCGCAGTCAGTTGGCCGCCCTTTCAGCCACGCGGCAAAGTTGTCGGCAACCGCCTCTGTCGACCACCTCTGATGCTGCAGGATTGCACGGGCCACACAGAGCGCCATCTCCGTGTCATCTGTCACCTGCCCCGGTTTTAGCCGCAGCCAGCCGCCACCGACGATATCCCTGAATATGCCGTATTTTTGGGCAATTTCAGGCACTGTCATGAATTCGAGCGTTGCACCAAGGGCATCACCGATCGCCATACCGATAAAAGAGGCACGGGCGCGATCGCTGATTTCTTCAATGTTATACCGGCCTACCATGGACACCGTTCAGGAAAATATTTCAGGAGAGTAATGTCGTTCCGTATTGTCCTTGCAATTCACAATCCACTTTACGAAACGGCCTATTGGCTTCAGAATATTCGCCTTTTTCGGTGTTGGTTCGTTACGTTGCTTGTTTTTAATTTAGTAATTAATTTTGCAATTCAAGAAACTTCTGTGGGGTTAATACTTGGATTTGTCTGACACTCTTGAAATCTGCGTCGAAAGTGATCAGGTAGGAACAACGGGTCTCAATGGCTGTTGACAGAATTATCGCGTCAGCGATAGCCAATTGATTTGCTTTTTTTAGGGCGGCTGTTCGCAGAATCCAGCCATTGCGAAATTCTACGATGGAAAACAGAGGAAGTGATTCTATGAATTTGACGATTCGTTCAGCTACAACGGATTGATCAGCAGTGGTGAGAATAGCAGCCAGTTCCAAGAGGGTAATGGTAGCAACAACGGATTTGATGCGTTTGGTGAAAAGTAGCTGAAAAAAGCGGTACAGCTTTCTACCTTGGCCGGCTCGTTATTGAAAAAGCCGAGCAGTACATTAGTGTCGATGCAGACCGTCACAGACCGCGCCATTCGTTGCGGATATTTTTCTGCATTTCAACGGAGTCTGTCTCTGCAAGATTATGGCAGATACCGCGCAGTGCAAGAAAACTCATTTCTGCTTTTGTCAACTGATTCCGTTTTGATGCTATTTCAGGCAGCAGAAGCTTTACCTCGGTATGTTCCGGCAGATTGACGGGTGTATTGGGCACGAATACACCATGTTCATAGGTGGCAGAAATGGTCTGTGGCATTTTGGAAATCCTCCGTATTGTTACGGGAAAACATATCACAGAGAGTTGTGTGAGTCAACGCGGGGTGCCGTTCATTCGTCCGAAAGTTGGGTGAACGGGCATGGCTTTGACCTGCCAGGTTTTCGGGCAGGTCGTAAACCTTGTTGGAATTTCAGCTTTATGTTGCTGTCAGACTGTGATGACAGTGGTTTCAATTCTGACGTGGAGGGATTTCTTAATGATGGCGAAGATAGTCGATAGATTCTCCATGGTAGGATTGCCGGAAGTGGAAAGCATGCGGTGAAGACTTTTACTCGGTTTCTTAACTTCTTCAGCCAAACGCTCAAATCCGACGGTTGCATTTATCAAGTCGCGTAGAATTAGTTTGGCCGTTGCTGAATCGCCATCCAGCAATAAATCAACTGCTTCATGAAGTAGTGATTTTGCAAAATCAGGGTCACATTCAACGCGTTTTTTTATTGTTTCTTTGAAGTCTCTTGTAAGTGCCATTTCCGTCTCCTGTATCTCCTTAAATCTATTTCTTTCTCTGGTTGGCTTTTCGTTCTTTGTAATCTTTCCAAATCGCTTCAGCCTTGTCGATATCCTTTTGCTGCCCCTTTTTGGTGCCACCACCGAGAAGAATAATCAGCCTGTCACCGTCTTTGCCAATGTAGACTCGATAGCCCGGCCCCCAATCCAGTCGGTATTCTCCAATTCCACCGAACCATTTTACATTGGAAAGATTGCCCTGCTCCATTTTGAGCTTCACGATTGTAATCTTTGCCGCCGCAACGGTGTCCAACCCCATGAACCACTCTTCATAAGGGCTTGTTCCATCTTCGCGGAGGTATTCTTCAACCTTATAGCTCATGGGTTAATGGTATCCTATATGTTACTATCGTTCAATGATTATTTTGATGATATTTGAGGCATTGGACAGATGGTTCTTCAATAACTGGGGAGTGTCCCTCTTTTCTCCTAGTTTCTCCCCACACGAGAGTTGGGACATCTCTTTTCCTCAAATGTGAATATATGAAGGGCGTCCCCAAAGGTTTTTCCCGATCAAGAGCTGACTGTGCCTGCTCTTTCGGACGGGAAGAGTTTCAGTACTGATATTTCCGGAGCGCAGTTGATGCGGATCGGCGCTATGTACCACCCGATACCCCTGGAAATGTAGACATTCACCCCTGATTTCACCTGAAGACCACTCAGTTTTGATGCAAATGGCGGGATGGCTATTTGCCCGCCATGGGTGTGACCGCATATCATCAGGTCGACCTTGGTATCGAATTTGGTATCCGCCGCATTGGGATTATGGGAAAGCAGTATTTTACAATCACGGGAAGGAGTGTATTTGAAAGCCTCGTCGATTCCGAGTTGGTCGAAAGTATAATCCCCGGAGCCACCAATCCAGATTCTGTCATCACCTTTGCTGATGGGAATCGCTCGATGCCGAACGCTCTGCCCGCTCTTTTCCAGCCAGTAAAAAGAACGGTCTTGATTATTGTTCCAGTGGTCATGGTTCCCCAGTACCGAGTACACCCCGCACTTTGCCTTCAATGTCATCAATCGGGACCACACCTCGTCAATTGCACTGTGAGTATCCCCGCCATGAATATAATCTCCGGTGCAAACGATTACGTCTTTTTCGATGATGTTGACCTGTCGAATAACTCTGTCTATCACGCTGACAGGAATGCCGAATCCATGGTGCAGATCAGTTAGTTGTACAATAGTGAAACCATTGAAACTTAACGGCAGGTTCGGGACGGGAATCCGGTAGGTGTTAACCTCAAACTGAAGCGCACACGATACGCCATAAACGCTTGTCATTGCGCCTAATCCGCAAAAAGCGCCCAACTTCAAAAAACGCCGTCGGCTGAGTTCATCGTTCATTTGGACCCTTTGTCCATTCCTTCAGGCAAATA
>JAQTQX010000045.1 GCA_028712075.1 Desulfuromonadaceae bacterium | reverse complement strand
CAGCTGGCGAACATCTGTTGTGCATGGAGTGGTTAGACAAGCTGTCGGATCTACAACAGTATGGCAAGATAGCTCTGTGGGGAGCCGGTGCAAAGGGAGCAACATTTGCCAACCTGATTGATCCCGCCTGTCGTCTGATCGATTGCATAGTTGACCTGAATCCCAACAAGCAGGGAGGTTTCGTCCCCGGTACCGGACACCCCATTATTGCCCCAAAGGAGCTTGTTAAACGCAATGTCCGTTGCGCCATATTGATGAATCCAAATTACCGTTCCGAAAATATGCAACTGCTGGCAGAGGCCAACATAGCTATTGATTTGATTGATTGGAGTGCATAATGAAACTTACTATCGACACTGAAGCAGCCACCTTGACAACGGAAGAACATGGTCGGCAGAAAAGCATGGACCTGTATTCTAAAGAGGCATTCGAAGCTATCTCCCGCCAATGGGTCCGGGTCGGCTGGAATCAAAAGTATCAGTATTCATTCAGCTGGATGGGACGCCCGATAATACAACTCCCCGAAGACATGATCCGGATGCAGGAAGTGATCTACCGCCTCAAGCCGGATGTCATCATCGAAACAGGCGTTGCCCACGGCGGGTCACTGATTTTCTATGCCGGCCTTTGCAAAACAATGGAGAAAGGGCGTGTTATAGGCATAGATATTGAAGTAAGACCTCACAACAGAGCGGCCATTGAGGCGCACGAACTCAATGACCGGATTACCCTGGTCGAAGGCAGTTCAACAGCCCCGGAGATTATAGGCCGGGTTAAATCCCTGGTAAAACCTGGCGAGACGGTTATTTTCATTCTTGACTCAAATCATAGCTATGCGCATGTGTATGCCGAGCTGGAGGCCTACGCAGAAATGGTGACACCTGGCTCATACATCGTGGCAACCGATGGCATTATGTATGATTTGGCCGATGTACCACGGGGAGTACCTGGCTGGGCAACGGATAACCCGACTTTTGCGGCGAGGGACTTTGCCGCAAAACATCCTGAATTTATGATCGAGCAGCCATCCTGGCCATTTAACGAGAGCGCACTGGATCAAAACATCACCCACTGGCCAGGCGCATGGTTACGGAGAGAGTAATAACGACAAAACAAAGCAAATAATGTATACTTACTGCGCGTGACCGGAAATAATATATCCGAATTATTCTATCAAAGGAGAACAGTATGCTAGAAGCCGGGAAAATTATCATTGACGGAGTTGAGTACAGCCTTGCCGCTTTAAGTGAAGCAGCCCAGACACAGATTCAAAACTTACAGCTTGTTGACGCCCAAATAGTTCATCTTCAGCAGCAGCTTGCCATAGCCCAAACTGCCCGGGCGGCCTATGCCAGTGTCCTGCAGATTGAGCTTCCCAAGGCTGAGGCCGCATAAGATTTTGAGATTATATTTGTGTATGACCAACGGCCGCTCTTTGCAGAGTGGCCGTTTTTCTGGTAATTTTAATCAAAAATGTCAGAATTCTAGAATCATCAAAATATCGTTTAACTATTATCTGTTAAAGACGAATTTATATATAAACGTGTTTTCCTCTTTTTCATATACAGACTGGAGCAGCCATGACCATTGCTGAACTGACGACCCAATCATCAACACCTGTAACCACCCAGGCGACAGGTACCGCACCAACTACTGCCGCGTCAAGTGCATTTGCACAGACCATGCAGTCTGCAGTACAAGCACTTACCAGCAGTGATCTGCTATTACAGCGACCGGTGAGTGGCCTCGAAAAGCCTGGAATGAAGGATTTTATGGATGCCACCGGCGTAGACGCAGAGACTGCTGCTGAACTGCTGACCGGAATAATGGGCAGTAATCAGGATTACCGAAACTGGAAGACAATCATGGCTTCCTCAGATCCGTTACAGGCTGCAAGACAGGCAACAGCCGCCCAGTACAGCAGTGATCTGCCCTACGCCACCGCAGACAACAAGACTATTCCAGACCAGAAGAGCATAGTAGCAAAAACCAGCAATCTTGAAGTTATAGATTATGGTGAGCTCGCACCGCCAGCTGTCTATCTAACCGACAAACAAGGAATGTTGCTGCGCTGGCTGCAGCCGGATTCAGAGAGCATTATGGCGGGGCTAACCAATTTTGGCTTTGATACTAGCCAGATTAATGACCTGGCAGTTCAGTTGAAAGCACTGAAAAATGTTGAAATAGAACAACAGGTTGCCCTAACATGAAGTAGGCAAAAGGGATGTTTTTTTGCTGAGGACGAATTGATCTGAGTAATCTTCCACCCACTGGTGAGGATTACCCAGATTAATTTACGCCCATTTAGATAGAGTCAGCCTTCCATGGGTAAAATGCAGTTGATATCCTTTAAGTTACGCTTTTGGACGTAACAGGCAGATTGCTCTTTCGCAAAAGTTACGGCCACTCTTAAAGCCTTCAGCACCCAGCACCTGCTTGCAGCCACCGGGTGCTGTAACTCTTACGGATTTGCGTATGAGCTACCTGATGACGCTCATCAAGTGTTCATCTTCTTGAACCCGACGAGATGGCTTGCGATGCATCCCCAAAAAAGTCACACTACGGGCTACACTGAATACACGGCACAAGGCCGTTAACGGATGCCCAAAGTCACCATTCTTTCATAAACTAAGTACTTGCATTGATTCAGCATAAACATTTCCCGCTGAACGAAACTTGATAGAAGTAACCCAGCTAGCTCTAACATGCCTTTCTGGATACTTAACCGGCACATTGAAAGCGGTTGTTGATGCCTCGCTTCAATACGTACCTTACCGCTTCAGATCGAAGCTCTGGGGTGTAACGCTGCGGTTTACTCATATCATCATCTTTTCTTGTTATTGATAAAGAAGTTGTGTCTACTCCAATCTGGAGACATCAGCCTTAATCTTGTAAAATACCCAGCCGCATGGTTTCAGGTGGACGCATTTTAACTCCCCCACTTTTTCTTTTACCACAATTGGGATCAGTGCTTATGCTGATTTAGTATCAGCCGCCTCCAGCCGTGTCGGCTAATTTTACTGAACTTCTACTTAAAATTCGATTTACTTCCTGTTACTGGCACTTTTGCCAAAGGCTTCAAGTTTGACTTTGCTCAGTCCGTTTGCTATGGTTTTTTAACTAATATTGCACTTAACAAATTTTTTACTAATGAAATTGATCAAGTAATTTATATTGATCACCCTTATGTATCGCATGACTTTAGATCTTTCCCGGAATGGCATCCAACTTCAGATTTTTTTCATAATTATTATAAAATACATACTAAATAGGATGTGTCCATGGTGCGCCACCTACAGCTGCTGTTCATTTTTGCGTTTTCTCTGTTGCTGCTTACCGGATGTGGTGGAGGATCCACATCCGGCAGCACTACCTCATGGGCCTCGGTGGGCGTTACCAGTGGTAGTCGTCAGGTTACTGTAAACTGGAGCAAGCTGACCGCCAAGGCTACAGGGACAACGACCTACAACCTTTACTGGTCAACCTCACCGGGGGTAACCAAGAGTAACGGCAATAAGTTGGCAGCAGTAACCAGCCCCTATATCCATACCGGCCTTACCAACGACGCCATGTATTACTATGTGGTGACTGAGGTGGTTGATAACAAGGAAGGGTCGGAAAGCCTGGAAGTTGCTACGATGCCAAAGGCGGTCGTTCCTTTGGCGCCGATTGGTTTGACCGTAGCACCTCAAAACGGAGCGGTGCAGATCAAGATTGATCGCACCGGTGCTGCAACAACAACAAAGTTCAATCTTTATTGGTCAAAATCGGCAGATATGAAGAGCTCCACCAAGATCTCAAACGCCTTTGGCAGTCTCAGTACCTTTCAACATACCGCTTTAACCAACGGCTCCACGCTTTACTATGGCGTTACCGCTGAGGGGCCTGAAGGGGAAAGTGCCATGAGTAAGATCGTTGCAGCGATGCCGTTGGCAGACATCAGTGCAACCAATTATCAGGTGGACGTGAGCCCGGCAAGGATTGCCGCACCCAATGCCGTTACCGCTGTTGCCGGTAATCAGCTGACCACCCTGGGTTGGAACATGCCCAGCAGCCAGTTTCCAACCGTTTTTGACCCTTCCGCTACGCCAACCATGACTCCGGTGATCAGCGCCTATACTGTTTACTGGGCAACCGTACCGTTTACCAACTTGGAAACCGTAAACAAGATTACCGTACCGGTTTCTCCGACAGCCAAGGTAAAGCTGCCCATGAGCTATACCCACAATACCGGTCTGGTAAACGGGACAGCGTACTACTACCGCATTACCGCCGTAGCCGATGCAGATGCAAACGGCAATCGTCTGAAGACGGCGGATGGCAAATCCCTTACCTTTGAAAGTCAGGCCAGCAGCCTGGTGATGGTGGTGCCGGAGGCAAAGGCCCCGGCAGCTCTCACCGGTTTCAGCGCCACATCAGGGACGCAAAAGATTACCCTTGGCTGGACCAAAAGCAGTACCGCCAACACCACCTACAATGTCTATTATTCCAGTTCAGCCCCGACAACCCCGGAGGACCTAGTTAGTCCGGCGCATCTTATCACGACCACCAGTGCTGTTACCTATACCCATTCCGGGCTGCAGAATGGCACCAGCAACTATTATGTAGTGACGGCTAAAGCTGAGGGCGAAAGCGCTCCATCTGCTCTTATCGTGGTTAAACTCTGGTAAAAGGAAATACTGACGTGAGCCGTGTTCTGCATTTTTTGCTGCTGATTACTTTCTGTTTGCTGCTGACTTCCTGTGGGGGCGACAGCAACAGTTCCACTGCATCGTTGCTGGGGTCCCTTAAGGCTACCAAGGCATCAAGCAGCACCATTACGCTGACTACGGCACAGCAATACGATATCATCAGGCTGATGCAGGCGATGTTTAATGCCGCACCCGGTGCGTTCAATCTACAGGTGTTGGGTGAGCATCTGGTAAGCAGCGGCATCAGCATGTCAGAGCTGGCCAAGGAGCTGGAGCAGTCTGACCTTTTCAAAAGTCCGCTGCTCTACCCACCCTCTCTGACTTCTCAGCAATTTGCAGACAAGCTGGTTACCAACATGATTGGTGATACTGCAAATGCCTATAACAGAGCATCCATTGCCTCAGCTGTTGCCTACTTTGTGGATAACGGGACATCAAGGGGTGAAATCGCCTGGTTGTTGGCATCACTGATCTCAACTATTCCCGTTACTGATTCTAACTGGGGCAAGGCGGCAGCACAATTATCCAACAGGGTTGAAGTGGCCTACTACTATTCAGTAACAAAGGCCCAGTCCTCGGATGATTTCGGGACTCTGCAGGCAGTTACCCGTTTTGTTACCGCCGATCCGGCTACGGTTATTACGGCAAAAGATCGGAAGAG
>JAQTQX010000039.1 GCA_028712075.1 Desulfuromonadaceae bacterium | reverse complement strand
ACCTTTCTCCTATCGCATTGGGTATGGTTCCGTAGACATAGGACCGACACATTTTTTTGTCATGCCCTTTGCGGGACAGTGCACCCACCGGGCAACGTTTGATGCATGCTCCGCAAGTGCCCTGGCGCCTATGACCGGGAATACATATTGTTCAAGCCGTCGTAGCACCCAATACCCGTGAGATTCTGACCAAGTAGAAGAAAACTTTTTGTGCCATTCGCGGGCGACGACTTCAAAGCTGTTTGCGTCTCCTTCTGTTATCGCTGTCTTTTGAGCTTTTTTGACATCATTCGGATCGACACCGTTGGCGATCAACTTCTTGGCCTCATCGCGGCATCTTGCATCAGCAAGGGATAGGGCAGGGTAAGCCCCAAAAGACACTGTCTTACGCTTATCTGCAAGGCGGTAATCAAAACGCCAGAGCTTTCCATTTGTAGGTGTAACCAGAAGAAAAAGACCATACCCATCCATAAGCTTGTATTCTTTTTCTTTTGGTTTTGCATTTTTGATTTGAATATCTGAAAGCGGCGCAATCCTTTTAGGCATGGCGTTTCCTCCCGTTTGGAGTCGTTTGTATTTGGAGTTTGGAGGTATATCTCCAAACCTGACTCCATAATCACCGGATTTCACTATATCAAGCTATACCATACTGGACAACATAAAAGAAAAAGCCCTTGATTTCTCAAGGACTTTTATCTTTTACTGGATGTTGCTGGATTGTTTACTGGCGGAGAGGTAGGGATTCGAACCCTAGGTACGTTGCCGTACACCTGATTTCGAGTCAGGCACCATCGACCACTCGGACACCTCTCCGTGCTGGTTAAACTCTACATTTAGCTGCTTATAATCCAATATCAACCAGTAAGTAACATTAGATTAACCGCGTCGCAGTTCAGTTGCTTTGCTCGACCCAAATGTTTTTGAGGCCCATATTTGGAATGAATCTCATACCCTAGTTTACTTATAAATTCAACACTGGTTTTCGGGACGAAGCACTTTTATGCACTATTATCTTGATGTTTCATATTCATTCCGTTGATAAATAACGATCAAATTAGTCACTTGACCTTCTCTGCACGGACACCCTGTATGCTGAAATACCCGTTTTTTTAATAGCGTGAATTAAATAGGGTTGACGATTCAACTTTATGCTCTATTATTTGCAATAAGTTATCCTGGTACCGGCATACGCACAGTGCGTAAACACAAAATCAAGGAGGAAGTGATGGCATTACGAGTTGCAATCAACGGTTTTGGCAGAATCGGCAGAATGGTACTAAGAGCAGCAAGCAAGGACAAAAACATTGAGTTTGTGGCAATTAATGATTTAACTGATGCCGCTACTCTGGCACATCTTTTCAAGTATGATTCTGTGCATGGCACTTTTCCTGGCACGGTCGAGGCTAAAGATAACCAGCTTGTTATCAACGGTAAGGCCATAAAAATCTATGCCATCAAGAACCCTGCTGAACTTCCTTGGAAAAAGGACAAAATAGACGTTGTTCTTGAATCAACCGGAATTTTCACATCCAGGGAAAAAGCTGGGATGCATATTCAGGCAGGCGCGAAAAAGGTCGTGATTTCAGCACCGGCAACCAATGAAGATATTACCATTGTCATGGGAGTTAACGAACATCTGTATGACCCCAAAAAACACGTTATTATCTCCAACGCGTCTTGTACGACAAACTGCCTTGCTCCGGTTGCAAAGGTTCTGCATGAGAACTTCGGCATCGAAAAAGGTCTGGTAACGACGGTGCACTCCTACACAAATGATCAGAACATTCTGGATCTGCCACATAAAGACCTGCGCCGGGCCAGAGCTGCGGCCATGTCAATAATCCCGACAACAACCGGGGCTGCCAAAGCGGTATCCCTCGTGTTGCCCGAGTTGAAAGGCAAGTTGGATGGCATGTCCATTCGCGTACCAACTCCGAATGTCTCTGTGGTTGATCTGGTTGTCTCTTTGACGAAAAAAACTGATGTTGCCAAGGTAAACGCAGCTCTGAAAAAGGCATCAAAGGGACCGCTCAAAGGGATTTTGGGCTTTGAAGAATCGCCGCTGGTCTCCATCGATTACAATGGTTGCCCGCTGTCATCGATAGTTGACGCTTCCTGCACGAAAGTCATCGGCGACAACATGGTCAAAGTACTTTCCTGGTACGATAATGAGTGCGGATTTTCAAACCGGGTAGTTGATCTCTTCCGCCTGATAGCTGCAAAGAAATAACTTCATACGATCTGAATGTGAAGGAGGGGATGACATTCCCCTCTTTTTCCGTCTGCACATATTCAGCATTACATTATCAGGAGGTACCCCGTGTCAATTCAATATATCGATGAAATTAAGGACCTTAAGGGAAAAAGAATTTTTATCCGTGTCGACTTTAACATCCCTCAAGATGAAAGTGGCGCTATCACGGAAGACACCCGCATCGTCGGTGCTGTGCCAACAATCAGGTATGCACTCGAACATGGCGCTAAAGTTGTACTGGCCTCCCATCTCGGCCGTCCCAAAGGCGAGAAGAAAACTAAATACAGCATGGCTCCAGCAACAAAGCGCCTTTCTGAACTACTCGGCAAACCGGTCATCCAGGCGCCAGACTGCTTCGGCCAAGAGGTCGACGCACTAATCAATGCCTTGCAACCCGGCGAGGCCGTAATGCTTGAAAATGTCCGCTTTTACCCCGGAGAAGAAAAGAACGATAACGTTTTCGCCGAAAAACTTGCCAATGGCTGCGAAATTTATGTCAATGATGCATTTGCCGTTTCACATCGAGCACATGCATCAGTTGAAGCAATTACAAAATATATACCGGTTATAGCAGCCGGTTTTCTGATGAGAAATGAAATGACCTTCTTCGACAAGGCGATGCAAAACCCGGTCAGACCCTTGGTCGCAATACTTGGCGGTGCCAAGGTATCTGGAAAGCTTGAAGTTCTTGAGACGCTGCTCAATAAGGTTGACAAAGTAGTTATCGGCGGCGGAATGGCATTTACCTTCCTGAAGGCGATGGGCTACAACGTTGGTAAATCGCTTGTTGAAGACGAACTGATTCCGACCGCACGTACCATCATGGAATCGGCGCGCGCCAAAGGCGTCATGTTCTATCTGCCGGTTGATTGCGTTGTTGCCAACGCGTTCGAGGCGACAGCCACCAACTTCATCAGCACGGCTCAGGAAATTCCTGCCGGCTGGATGGCTCTTGATATCGGACCGGCAACGACCACTCTGTTTACAGAAACATTGCGTGATGCGAAAACGGTTATTTGGAATGGTCCGATGGGCGTTTTTGAAATGGACGCCTTTTGCCGAGGGACATACGCTATCGCAGAGGCTGTTGCCAACTGCTTTGCTACAACTATCATCGGCGGTGGCGATACTGACTCTGCAGTGCGAAAAGCAGGTGTGGAAAACCGTGTCAGCTACATTTCAACCGGTGGGGGAGCTTTTCTCGAATTGCTGGAAGGGAAAACTCTTCCAGGCGTTAATGCGTTAGAGATCACAGCCAAATAATAAAGGGGAAGCTGATGCGAAAACCTGTTATTGCCGGAAACTGGAAACTTTTTAAATCAATTGGCGAAGCTGTCGCACTGGTCAATGAGCTGAAACCACTCGTTTCAGGTGCTCAAGGAGTCGAAATTGTAGTCGCACCGGTATTTACATCATTAAGCCGCGTATCAGATGCAGCCAAAGATTCACGCATCAAGATTGCTGCGCAAGATTGTTATTGGGAGGAAGAAGGCGCTTTTACCGGTGAAGTTTCTCCAAAATTATTAAAAGATGCTGGTTGCAGCTATGTGATTATCGGGCATTCCGAGCGGCGTCAGTTTTTTGGTGAAACTGATGCCACCGTCAACAAAAAGATCAATGCGGTCATCGCCGCCGGGTTAACCGCTATCGTGTGTGTCGGAGAATCACTGGCAGAACGGGAATCGGCCCAAACGTTCTCGGTCATTGAGACACAAATTCAGGGCGGTTTGACTGGACTTGCCAAAGAGGCACTCTCGCACATCATCATTGCATACGAACCTGTATGGGCCATTGGCACCGGCAAAACTGCAAGTGAAGGCCAGGCCCAGGAGGTTCACTCCTTTATCAGACAATTGATCGCCCGTATATTTGATCAGTCCGTTGCTGGTGCTGTTCGTATTTTATATGGTGGCAGCGTTAAACCGGATAACGTCAAGGGACTTATGTCCCAACCTGATATTGACGGCGCACTGGTTGGCGGAGCAAGCCTTAAAGCAGAGTCATTTTCGGCAATTGTGTGTTTTAACAACTGATCAGCCGGAGAGTTTTTGCATCTGGTGAACATCCATATTTATAACTTTACAGAATATAAATCGTTATGCTATTGTTCGCGTCTTAAAAATGTTGCTAGGGGATATGGCATGATAATGGTACTCACCTTTTTACACGTATTTGTCAGTCTGTTTTTAATTGGTGTCGTTTTGCTGCAATCCGGCAAGGGTGCTGAAATGGGAGCATCGTTCGGTAGCAGCGGTAGCCAGTCGGTTTTTGGAGCCGGGGGCGGGACATCATTCCTGAGCAAGCTAACCACAAGCGCTGCGGTCATATTTATGTTAACATCATTAACCTTGGCATACGTTTCAGGACTGCCGTCATCATCATCCATCATGTCTGGTAAAGGGAAATCTGCTCCGGTTCAAGCTCCAGCGATGCCAACGCCGCAAAGTGGAGCACCTGCTTCAACTCCGGCCACTCCGGCACCACAAAAATAAATTGATTGTCTGCGTTTGTTATGATAAACAAGTCAACTCTTGATGCCGAAGTGGTGGAACTGGTAGACACACCATCTTGAGGGGGTGGCGGGCAACCGCCCATGCGAGTTCGAGTCTCGCCTTCGGCACCATTTAACAATGAATGAGCTTCCTATCTTTCTAAGATCAGGAAGCTTTTCATTTTTGCACGTGTGCTCTCTCCGTAAAGCACTCTAACTGAATGTTATATTTATGATAGCATAAGGATTTACGCGCTGACAAATCGCGCCCCGTCAGGGGGTGTGGGGCCCTAATTTCTTTGTTTCATGTTATTTTGTGCTTGACATGTAATGCCCAGATATCTATATTCCAGAACTCTTTAAAAATCAGAAGCGGATGGAGATGCGACTATGTACGCAGTTATAAAAACTGGTGGAAAGCAGTATAAAGTCAGTGAGGGTGAATTCCTCAAGGTAGAAAAACTTGATGGTGAAATCGGCGATAGTGTTGAGTTCGCTGAAATTCTTATGGTAGGCGGAGAAAAAACTGTTGTTGGCGCCCCACTGGTTGCTGGTGCATCCGTGACTGCCAAAATTGCCGTTCAAGGCAAAGGCAAAAAGGTTCTTGTTTTCAAATCCAAGCGCCGCAAAGATTCACGCAAACTCCGTGGCCATCGTCAGCACTTGACTGTCCTTAAGATTGAGAAAATCACGGCTTAATTAAATCGGTACACTAATTTTTCCCAGGAGATACGGAAATGGCACATAAAAAAGCAGGCGGTAGTTCCAGAAACGGCAGGGATTCAGGTGGTCAGCGTCTCGGATGTAAAAAATTCGGCGGCGAAACAGTAAAGGCCGGTAACATTATTTATCGTCAGCGCGGTACTCAGATTCATCCGGGTAATAACGTTGGTTGCGGTAAAGATTACACCTTGTTCGCTCTCATTGAAGGCGTTGTCGCTTTTGAACGTCTTGGAAAAGATCGCAAAAAGGTTTCGGTTTATCCAAATTAGTTAGTAGCTTCGTCGGATATGTTATGTTCCAATCAGGGCCCGAGGATTAATTCTTCCGGGCCTTTGTTGTTATAAATTAGTCTGATGATGGTACTGTCACCATTCACAATACACCGTTATTGTGAAGCAGAGGTCATTTGGGAGTAACAGATGCTCATTCGCAAAGGTAGATGGGTTCATTTATTACTTAAATCGTTGCACCGTCGTGCAGAGCAGGCCGAAAAAGATCGGACTATGCTTGAAGATGCCCTTGGACACGCTTATGAAGGACTACTGATTACCGATGCAGACGGTTATATTCTCAAGGTTAACGAGGCGTACGCACGCTTTCTTGAGACATCCATGGACAAGCTTGTCGGGAAACATGCCACGGAGGTAATTGAAAACACCAGGATGCATCTGGTAGGCAAAAGTGGTGTTGCCGAGATTGCGCAGCTACAAAAGATCAAAGGGCACGAAATGATCTGTAGCAGAATTCCGATTATTGAAAGCGGAAAAGTCGTTGCGGTGGTCGGCAAGGTGATGTTCCAGAACATAGAAGATCTGTTCACGTTTACCGAAAACTTCAAAAAACTCAAGTCCGAGCTGGAATTTTACAAGAGCGAGTTGAGCAAACATCTGAGTGCCAAATACTCTTTTAATCATATTGTCGGCATCAGCAGGGAACTGGAGTGGGTAAAGGAACTTGGCAAAAAAGTCGCCGTAAGTACGACGACCGTTCTATTGAAGGGCGAAAGCGGTACCGGCAAAGAACTGTTCGCCCATGCGATTCATAATGAAAGCAACCGGAAGCTCGGCCCATTTATCAAGGTCAACTGCGCCGCCATCCCTGAGACCCTCTTTGAATCGGAATTGTTCGGTTATCGCGAGGGTGCTTTTACCGGAGCACAGAAGAAAGGGAAAAAAGGTAAGTTTGCCCTGGCAGATAAGGGGACCATTTTTCTCGACGAAATCAGCGAATTACCTCTAACAATGCAGGTCAAGCTGTTGCGGGTACTCCAGGAAAAAGAAATTGAACCTGTCGGCAGCGAGACATCTGAGGCGGTGGATGTGCGAATCATTGCAGCATCCAACCGAGATCTTGAAACATTGGTCAAAAGCGGCCTCTTCCGCCACGACCTCTATTATCGCCTCAATGTTGTCATGCTGGAAATCCCCCCCCTCCGAAATCGCCGCGACGATATTCCGCTGCTGATTCAGTTTCACCTGCGTCAACTTGAGAAAGAAACCGGTATCCCGGTAGAAGGCGTTGAGCCCGACGTCGCGGAAATCCTGAGAGAATACGGCTGGCCCGGTAACGTCAGGGAACTGCGCAATGTCCTTGAACAGGCACTCTATGTCAAAATTGGGCCGATGATCAGTCGAAACGATATACCCGGGACGCTTGCTAAAGGTGGTGCCCCGTCGGGAGAGCAGGATCCCATCTGCAGTCTGAAAAATATTACACGGCGGGCGGAGGAGGAAGCTATCCGGGTGGCAATTCGCGAAGAAAAGGGGGATAAGCAGGCGGCCGCCTCACGGCTCGGCATCAGTAAGTCATCACTCTACGCCAAGATTGTCCAGTACAATATGAACATCTGAATAGCCGTCGGTCGCCCAGACCAATAATTCCATAATATAGGAATAACGTCCTGAATTCTGGAATATCGGGGGTTCTTTCTTATTTAACACTTCTATTACAGCTAGTTATAAATTAGCACCTTCAACTTACTTACCCTATCTCATCAAAAGCACCCTCTGCATATTCCATTTTTATGGAATATGCAGAGGGTCTTCCACCCACTGTTACTACGTTATATCAAATATCACACCTAATATTATCCGAAATTACAAATGGTTATAAATTTTATCAGACTATACTTGATGAAGTGGCACAACGATTGCTAGAATATGTATAATTATGTTTTATTTGGAGCCTGAATGAGCATCAAAGACATTCTCTTGCATCTGGACGATTCGCCCGCCTGTGAAAACAGAACTGATGTCGCGCTGAACCTGGCACGGAGACAGGGGGCACGGGTAACCGGCCTTTTTGTAGAGGCATTCGACTATTACCAGCCGCATTACTTACATTCCGAAGAAAAGATGGCAGCAGTCCGTCAGCTGCTGAGAGTCAAGGCAGAAGACCTTGGTGTAGAAACCAGTTTTCGCACTGTTGAATCTAACGTGTCCGGCGTAGGTACTTGCGAGTTACTGACTCGCAGTTCCCATTTCAGTGATCTGGTGATTGTCGGTCAGGAGTCACGCCGGACTGCCCGTGCTTCGGCAATTGTAGAGCACTTGGTAGCCGGGTGCGGACGACCGGTACTGATAATCCCGGCAACGGGCACATTCCAGACCGTCGGCACTCGTGTGCTGGTTGCATGGAAAAACGGTCGGGAGGCGACCCGGACGATTCATGACGCCCTTCCAATCCTGCAGCGGGCGGATCAGGTAACGCTGCTCGCGGTGGCTTCAGAAGAAGAGTCCGGTCGAAACCAGTGGCAGAATATATTAAATCACCTGAACCGACATGGTATTGAAGCACGGACAGAAATAATGCCGGCAACATCGGCCCCGCTTGCAGACAGTCTACTGAACCATGCCTGTGAAGGCGGATACGACCTGCTTCTGATGGGCGCAATTTACCCCGGCTCCCGGAGCTCGCAACTGGGCAGGGGAGCCGCCCAGATTCTCCGGGAGATGACAGTTCCCGTTTTGATGTCTCACTAGGAGCGCAACGGATGCCTGATCATATTCTCGCAACAAATAATCTATCTAAAGAATTCAAGGGTTTTACTGCCGTATCAGCAGTGAATCTGCGCATTCAGCGGGGCCACATCCACGCACTGATTGGTCCAAATGGTGCCGGCAAGACCACCGTATTCAACCTCCTCACCAAGTTTCTCATACCGACCTCCGGCAGCATACATTTTAACAGCACCGATATTACACGCGAAAAATCAGCTGACATCGCGTTGCGTGGAATTGTCCGCTCCTTCCAGATATCGGCGGTTTTCCCCAACCTGACACCACTCGAGAATGTACGTCTGGCTCTTCAGAGAAAGCTCGGTGTCTCTTATCATTTCTGGAAATCAGACTCTATCCTGAAACAGCTTGACGGCAGGGCTATGGATCTGCTCGATGCGGTTGGCCTGGCAGAATATGCCGGGGAAATCACGGGTGAACTGGCATACGGCCGTAAGCGGGCTCTTGAAATAGCAACAACGCTGGCACTGGATCCGGAACTGATGCTTCTGGATGAGCCGACGCAAGGAATGGGTGTCGAAGATGTCGATAAAATAACGGCACTTGTGAAAAAAGTTTCCTACAACCGGACAATCTTGATGGTTGAACACAACCTCAAAGTCGTTGCGACTTTGGCGGACAGAATTACGGTTTTGCAACGGGGAGCGATTCTTGCGGAGGGACCTTACGCGGAGGTGTCTCAGGATCCGCAGGTTCTGGAAGCATATATGGGGAGTTCTCATGACTGAACCGCTACAACGTGAGATGCTGCGGGTTTCAGACCTGCACGCATATTACGATGAATCCCACATTCTCCATGGCATCAATCTGACCGTCGGTGAGGGTGAAGTGGTCACCCTCCTTGGCCGCAATGGTGCCGGTCGTACTACGATCCTGAAATCGATAATCGGTCTGGTCGGACGGCGAAATGGATCCATCACCATCAACGGCGTCGAAACCATCCGGATGCCGACGCACAGGATTGCCCATCTCGGCATTGGCTACTGCCCGGAGGAACGGGGAATTTTTTCCAGTCTTAGCGTTGAAGAGAATCTGCTGTTGCCGCCGGTGGTAAAAGATGGCGGTATGACGCTGCCTGAAATCTACGCAATGTTCCCCAATCTGCTGGAGCGGCGAAGCAGTATGGGTACACGGCTCTCTGGCGGTGAACAGCAGATGCTGGCCATGGCGCGGATACTGCGCACCGGGGCAAAGCTCCTGCTGCTTGATGAAATTACCGAGGGCCTTGCACCGATTATCGTCCAAACCCTGAAACAGCTCATCGGACAGCTGAAAGAAAAAGGATTCACCATCATTCTGGTCGAACAGAATTTCCATTTTGCCGCAGATCTGGCTGACCGGCACTATGTTGTTGATCACGGTTTGATTGCCGAAATGATACCGCGTGCTGCTCTAGCCTCCAGCAGAGAGAAACTTAACCAATACCTGGGTGTGTAACAGGTATACAAACGAAAGGAGTATCAAATATGAAAAAAATGTTTTCTAACGTAGTACTGTCCGTTGCCGTTCTGGCAATGACAAGTAGTTTGGCTGGAGCGGCTGCCAAGGGAGTTTCTGACGGCGTCGTTAAAATCGGGGTATTGACCGATATGTCGGGAGTATATTCCACACTTGGCGGCAAAGGCACTCAGGTTGGCGTAGAGATGGCGGTCAAGGATTTCGGCGGCAAAGTGCTCGGCAAGCCGATTCAGGTCATCGGCGCTGATCATCAGAACAAGGCCGACATTGCATCGGCCAAGGCCCGCGAATGGATTGACAATGAAAAAGTTGACATGATTACCGGCCTGTTGAACTCGGGGTGTGCCCTGGCAGTGCAAAAACTTGCAGGGGACAAGAAGCGGATCACCATGAACACCGGTGCGGCAAGTACAGACCTGACCAACAAGGCCTGCACCCCGTACAGTATCCACTACGTCTATGATACCTATGCCCTGGGCAAGGTTACTGCGGAGGCGGTCGTTCCGAGTGGGGGCAAGAGTTGGTACTTCCTGACAGCAGATTATGCATTCGGCCATTCACTGGAAGCAAATACCACAAAATTTGTGACAAAACTTGGTGGAACGGTACTTGGTTCGGTACGTCACCCGCTCTCCACGTCTGATTTTTCATCCTACCTGCTTCAGGCCCAGTCATCTGGGGCTCAGATCATCGGTCTGGCTAACGCAGGAGGCGATACCATCAACGCAATTAAACAGGCGAGAGAGTTCGGCATCGACAAAAAAGGACAGAAACTGGTCGGGCTGTTGATATTTGACACAGATATTAAAAGCCTTGGCTTGAAAGTCGCCCAGGGAATGCAGTTCACTTCAGGTTTCTATTGGGATCGGGATAAGGCAACCAGAGATTTTGCCAAGCGCTACTATGCAATCCACAAGGCAATGCCGACCATGGATCAGGCCGGAGCCTATTCAGCAACGATGAACTATCTCAAGGCTATTAAGGCCGCCGGTACTGATGATCCTGATGCCGTCATGGCAAAGCTAAAATCCATTGATATTTCCGACTTCTTTGCTGTGAACGGCAAGATCAGGGCTGATGGGCGGATGGTCCACGATATGTACCTGATGGAAGTGAAAAAGCCTTCCGAATCCAGAGGCGAATGGGATCTACTCAAAATAGTCAAAACTGTTCCCGCAGCTGATGCCTTTATGCCGCTTTCGGAAAGTACCTGTTCACTGGTTAAGAAATAGAAAAAGATGCGTCCCCTTCCGTGACGGGTGGGGACGCTGTCAAAAAGTTTATTGCCACAAGGGAGCTGCCATGGAACTATCATTTCAGATGGTCATGTCACAGGTTATGCTGGGTCTCAACAATGGCGTGTTTTACGCCATCCTGAGCCTTGGACTGGCGGTGATATTCGGCCTCCTGAATATAGTAAACTTCGCTCATGGAGCGCTATACATGCTGGGTGCATACGTCGCGCTGCTGGGCTACACATCGATCGGGCCGCTGATCGGCATGCCTGATTTTCACCTAAGCTACTGGGCGGCCCTGTTCGTCGCACCGCTGGTCGTCGGCGCAGTCGGGATTGTGATCGAGAAAACCATGCTGAGCAGGTTGTACAAGTTTGACCACCTGTACGGCCTTCTGTTGACCTTTGGCCTTGCCCTGATTATTCAGGGGGTCTTTACCAATTTTTTCAACGTGTCCGGAGATCCTTACGATGCCAAACCGGAAACTCTGAACGGCGCGGTCAATCTTGGTTTTATGCTGTTTCCGAAATACCGGCTCTGGGTGATTATCATTTCACTGCTGGTCTGTTTCGGCACCTGGTATGTCATTGAACGGACCAAACTCGGCTCATATCTTCGTGCCGGCACGGAAAATCCGGAACTGGTGAAGGCATTTGGAATCAATGTCCCGCTGATGATATCTTTGACCTACGGCTATGGCGTTGCTCTGGCCGCCTTTGCCGGGGTGCTCGCTGCGCCGATCTATTCGGTTAGCCCGGTCATGGGGTCGGAGATGATAATCACCGTGTTTGCCGTAGTGGTCATCGGCGGCATGGGCTCTATTATGGGCTCAATTGTTACCGGACTTCTTCTCGGAATGGTGGAAGGCTTTACCAAGGTCGTGTACGCCCCCGCCTCCAGCACGGTCATATTCCTGATCATGGTGATGGTCCTGTTGGTCAAACCGGCAGGGCTGTTTGGCAGGGAGTCCTGAATGAACAAGATACTCTGGATCATTCTGATTGTTCTCGGCCTGGTGGCGCCATTTATTGTCTATCCGGTATTCATGATGAAGCTTCTCTGCTTTGCGCTGTTTGCCTCTGCCTTCAACCTGCTGCTTGGTTATACCGGGCTGCTCTCCTTTGGCCACGCCGCATTTTTCGGCGGAGCGTCCTATATTACCGGGCAGCTGGTCAAAATCAGCGGACTGACTCCTGAATTAGGAATTCTTGGCGGCACGCTCTTTGCCGCCTTACTCGGGTATATTGTCGGCAGTCTGGCGATCCGTCGTCAGGGGATTTATTTTGCTATGGTCACCCTGGCTCTGGCCCAGATAGTATATTTTATTGCGCTCAAAGCCCCATTTACCGGCGGAGAAGACGGCCTTCAGGGCATTCCTCGCGGCAAGCTGTTAGGAATGATCGATCTGGGGCATGTCTATACGGTTGGCGGAAGCCCTGTGGCGCTTAACCTCTACTATTTTGTTTTCGCCCTCTTCTGTTTCGGTTTCTGGATAATCTATCGGACGATCAATTCACCTTTCGGTCAAGTATTGAAAGCGATCCGGGAGAATGAGCCGCGAGCGGTTTCACTCGGGTACAAGGTGGAGCGCTTCAAGCTGATGGCCTTTGTCATCTCCGCTGCTCTTTCCGGGATGGCTGGTTCGATGAAATCACTGGTATTTCAGCTCGCTTCACTAACCGATGTCAGTTGGCATACTTCCGGAGAGGTTGTCCTGATGACGCTCCTGGGTGGAGTTGGCACAGTGCTCGGCCCACTGGCCGGAGCGTTTACGGTGGTAACTCTCCAGTCGGAACTGAGTTCAGTCGGATCCTGGATAACGGTAATTATTGGAGTTACTTTTGTAATCTGCGTTCTTCTGTTCCGCCGCGGTTTGGTCGGTGAACTTGGAAGAGTGTTGAAACGGTCGCTGTAAAGCAGGCTATTACCCTTCGCGTGAAGGGCCATTATTCAGGAGGTAAGATTATGGCAGTCGTCTGTACAAACATTCAGGAAGCGCTGGCAGGGATTGGTGATGGCGCCAGCATCATGGCCGGGGGCTTCGGACTGGTCGGGATACCGGAAAAGCTTATTCAGGGCCTGCGCGAAGCGGGTGTGCGAGACTTGACGGTCATATCAAACAACTGTGGTGTTGATGAATGGGGCCTCGGAATTCTGCTGCAGAATAAACAGATTCGAAAAATGGTCTCTTCATACGTCGGGGAGAACAAGGAGTTTGAACGTCAGTACCTGGCGGGAGAACTGGAAGTGGAGCTGGTACCTCAGGGGACGCTTGCTGAAAGAATTCGGGCAGGCGGGGCAGGCATACCGGCCTTCTTTACCCCGGCAGGAGTTGGCACCCCGATTGCCAAAGGGCGTGAAACAAGGGTGTTCGGCACCAAGGAATATCTGCTTGAATACGGACTGACGGCGGATTTTTCGCTGGTCAAGGCCTGGAAGGGGGATCGGTTCGGCAATCTGGTGTATCGCAAGACCGCCCGCAACTTCAATCCGATGATGGCTACTGCCGCGCGGGTGACGATTGCCGAAGTCGAGGAGCTGGTGGAGCCGGGTGATCTCGATCCGGACCAGATTCATACTCCCAGCATATATGTGCAGCGTATCATTGCCTGCAGCGGCCACGAAAAACGGGTCGAACGCCGCACAGTGCGGAAATAGAAAGGGGATATCATGGCATTGACACGTGAAGAGATGGCTCAACGGGCCGCTCAGGAGATTGAGGACGGTTTCTATGTTAACCTCGGAATCGGCATGCCGACCCTGGTGGCTAATTATATCCCTACAGGCAAGAAGGTGGTTCTTCAGTCCGAGAACGGTCTGCTCGGCATCGGCCCCTACCCGACCGAAGAGGAACTTGATCCCGATCTGATCAACGCCGGCAAGGAGACCATTACCATGATTACCGGTTCCTGTACCTTCAGCAGCGCCGAATCGTTTGCCATGATTCGGGGCGGCCACATCGATCTGGCCATTCTGGGCGGGATGGAGGCATCCGCTTCGGGCGACCTTGCCAACTGGGTAATACCGGGGAAGATGGTTAAAGGAATGGGCGGCGCAATGGATCTGGTGCATGGTGCAAAAAAGATCGTAGTGTTGATGGAGCATTGCAACAAGCAGGGTGAGACCAAGATTCTCAACAGCTGCACCCTGCCACTCACCGGAAAAAGGGTAATCAACAGAATCATCACCGACCGCGCCGTACTGGACGTTACTCCGGAGGGGCTACGTCTTGTTGAGGTTGCTCCCGGCTATACCCCAGCGGATATTCAGGCCTGCAGTGAACCGCACCTGATACTGCCTGCCACGCTCTGAGCAGAAGGAACCCCCTATGCGAACCGTTGTCATAGCCTCAGCCACCCGGACGCCAATCGGCTCTTTTGCTGGTTCGCTTGCCGGCATTACGGCATCTCAACTCAGCCGGATCGTCATTTCGGAGGCTACGCGGCGGGCCGGTGTCAGGCCGGAGCAGGTTGACGAGGTCATCATGGGGCAGGTACTCCAGGGAGGGTGCGGGCCAAACCCGGCCCGGCAGGCGGCGATCGGCGCCGGCATTCCTGATCATGTCCCGTCATATACTATCAACAAACTGTGCGGCTCCGGGCTGAAAAGTGTGGCGATGGCCGCCCTCTCTATTGCGGCCGAAGAAGCTGACACAATCGTGGCGGGCGGAATGGAATGTATGAGTCAGGCTCCATACATTTTGGACAAAGCCCGCAACGGCTACCGCATGGGGAACGGGACAGTGGAGGATTCGATCCTCAAAGATGCCCTGATCGACCCGTTCCACGACATTCATATGGGCGTTACCGCAGAGAACATTGCCGATCGCTATCGCATTTCCCGCGAGGAGTCGGACGCCTTCGCCCTGCAGTCGCAACAGAAAGCAGCCAAAGCTCTCGATCAAGAGCTGTTCAGTCGGGAAATTGTTCCCGTCTCCACCACTGACAGGCGCGGCAACGTACTAATGGTGTCGACAGATGAGTATCCCCGCTGCGACACCACGATGGAAAGTCTGGCTCATCTACGGCCTGTCTTCACTGCAAATGGCGTGGTCACGGCCGGTAACTCATCCGGCATTAACGATGGTGCAGCTGCACTGCTGCTGATGGATCAGAAGGCTGCCGCACATGCAGGCGTGCGACCTCTTGCGCGAATTGTCGGTTGGGGGACGGCTGGAATTGATCCAAAAATCATGGGGATGGGGCCGGTAGAGGCTATCCGGAAAGCCTTGTCAAAATCAGGATTGACGCTTGATGACATTGATCTGGTCGAACTGAACGAAGCATTTGCGGTTCAGGCGCTGGCAGTGATCCGCGAGTTGCGGCTTGACAGCCGCAAGGTCAACATACATGGCGGTGCCATTGCACTGGGACACCCGGTGGGAGCGAGCGGCGCCAGGGTGCTGGTAACACTGCTACACGAAATGGAGCGAAGCGGCCTGCGGCGTGGTCTTGCAGCGCTCTGTATCGGCGGTGGGCAGGGGATCGCGATGATTGTGGAACGGGATATGAGATAAACGGAGGAATTGAACATGCTTACAGGGAAAAATGCTCTCATAACCGGTTCGACAAGTGGCATAGGGCTCGGCATCGCCCGCGCCCTGGCCGGTCAGGGATGCTCAATCATGCTTAACGGGCTGGGCAACCCGGAAAATATTGCGGCGACGAGGCACGCTCTGGAAAGTGAATTTCGAGTTACGACATGCTACAACGGAGCTGACATGACCAGACCGGAAGAGATCGCCTCTCTGGTTGCAGCTACGGACGAAACTTTCGGCGGTATTGATATTCTGGTAAATTGCGCCGGCATTCAGCACACCGCCCCGGTCGAGCTTTTTCCGTCGGAGCGGTGGGACACCATTATAGCAATCAATCTTTCTTCAAGCTTTCATACCATCCACCATGCGGTTCCGCTCATGCGCAAAAGCGGCTGGGGAAGGATCCTCAATATCGCTTCAGTGCATGGTCTGGTTGCATCGGCACACAAAGCGGCCTACGTTGCCGCCAAGCATGGCCTGGTCGGTCTGACCAAAGTAGTCGCTCTGGAAACAGCCGGTTCCGGGATTACCAGCAACGCTATCTGCCCCGGTTGGACCCGGACCGAACTGATCGAACCGCAAATCATAGCCCGGGCGCAAACCCTCGGAGTAGATATCGAAGCGGGCGGGCGCAGTATGCTGGCGGAGAAACAGCCGTCGCAGCAGTTTGTTTCGCTTGAACAGCTCGGCCAACTGGCGCTGTTTCTCTGTTCGCCGGGCGCGGATCAGATAACCGGAACAGCACTGCCGATTGATGGCGGGTGGACTGCACAGTAAATCTCGTTCCAGAAACGCAGGAGAATTGTCTGTTCACCTCAACCTGCATTATGCAGGAAGGCAGACCGTGCGTTAGTCACGGGTAGTACAGATAAACATGCGTAAATTGCCGCACCGGATGAGGTCTTTTCCGGATAGAGAATTGTCCTTTATCGAGCCCCTTTCTGATCAGGAAGGGGCTCAATTGTCACAAAACTCCGTTTACATATTTCCCACTATCCTGCTGTTGTCCCGGCCATAATCAACCGTCCATAATTGGGACGTTTTTGAAATGTGACCGTCCTAGACAAAATATTAACTAACTGAAATTACTAGGTATACAATTTTGGCACGCGACGTGCGTTATCATCTAGTAATGAAACAGATCCCGTCCATATTACGGACATAAACAAAAAATGGAGGAATCAATGATACTTTTAGCTCTTACAATTACTGGCATCACAATTCTTGTAGTTATTAGCAGTGCTACTAAATTCGGCCATGACTGGGCAGCACTTCGTGAACACTGCGAAGAACGAGATGCTGAGAAACTAAGCACCATGATGGACGATAAATGGCAATGGATCATGCGCCATTTGGTATCGGCTGTTTTTGGATTCGCTTTTGTCGCATACGCTGTGTCCGCTCCTGCACATGCAAGTCAAGATCTGCTGGCAAAGCTTGTTGCAATCCACGTTACCTTTTCGTTGTTGAGTGTGTTTATAGAATCGCTGTTTGTCATGAAAATTTCAAGCGTCGGCGTATTGAAATAGCCGAACTCAGTGAGGGGGAATGATTATGATCATTGCATCAGTAATAGTCGTTTTGCTGATTTTGCTTGCAGCAGCTGTTGTCTTCCAGTGCCAAAACTATAAAAAGGCTCAAGCCCAAAAAGACCGCTGGCATTGAAACCACACACGAAAGGAGGGATATCCAATGGATAAAACAACGCGAAATCCACGGTACAATGTAATATCAATGAGAATAAGTGAAGAGGAACGCAAACGGCTGGATACCATTGTTGAACGAAGCAGCATGAGCGTTTCTGAAATCATGCGCATAGCCTTTGAAAATTACACCACCCGCTTTCATTAGGCAGACGCTCTGGCCGCTACATACTGTTTTTATGCGCAGGCTGGTATCTTGAACAAGGTATCAGCCTTTTTTGTGAAAATTGTTGAAAGTCGGGATGTTATGCTAAATCAGCAAGATAATTCGCTATGAGTTACCTATGAGTGCTCGCTCAGTTGTTTTAATTTGTTTTTTATGGCATTCTCCCGACACGTTGAAACCCCGTTCAAGGAGCAATTGGCATGAGTGACGTAACAAAACAGCAGCTGATAAAGAATCTGCTTAAAGAGCACAACGGAGTGCTGTTGGCCCACAACTATATGCGTGATGAAGTTCAGGAAATTGCCGATATTACAGGTGATTCTCTTGCACTTTCGATTGAAGCATCAAAGACCTCCGCAGATATTATCGTCTTCTGCGGCGTTCATTTCATGGCAGAATCTGCAGCGATTCTTTCCCCGGGAAAAAAAGTCCTGCTTCCCCGACCTGACGCCGGTTGTCCGATGGCTGACATGGTCACCGCTGATGAACTTGAAAAACTCAAGGCTGAGCACCCGGGCGTGCCGGTGGTGACGTATGTGAACTCTTCAGCGGAAGTCAAAGCTCATTCCGACATCTGCTGCACTTCGGCAAATGCCCTGAAAGTCGTACGCTCACTCGATGCAAACGAACTTATTTTTGTGCCGGATCGCAATCTGGGCCGATGGATTGCCCGCTTTGTCCCTGATAAAAAGTTTATTTTCTGGGAGGGGTTTTGCCCGACTCACGAACGTATGACTGTAGCGGCAGTAATGCAGAAAAAAGCCGAACATCCAGATGCGCTCTTTATCTGTCATCCGGAGAGTGCCCCGGAGGTATCGGCGCTCGCCGACCATGTCTGCTCCACTAGCGGCATGTATGACTACTGCCGCACCAGTCCGGCCAAAAAGTTTATCATCGGCACTGAGGCGGGCATCATCTATAAACTGCAACTGGACAGCCCGGACAAACAATTTATTCTTGCGTCACCGGCCCTGTTCTGCCCAAACATGAAGCTGACCTCCCTCGATGATGTGTTGCTGTCGCTTCAGACACTGCAGCCGATTGTTACCGTGTCAGAAGAGATCCGCACAAAAGCCAATAGAGCCTTGGAGCGGATGCTGGCAATTCCGCGCGATTAACTGGATAGGTTCTTTTCAGCGAAGTCATACGAAATGCTGGACAAATTGTAACTGATATACTATATGTACCGTCCTATTTTATGGAGAGATGTCCGAGCGGTTGAAGGAGCACGCCTGGAAAGCGTGTGTACGTTAATAGCGTACCGAGGGTTCGAATCCCTCTCTCTCCGCCATAACTTCGACCGACATAGTCTGATGCAGTCCGTAAAGCCTCTGAAAAATCAGGGGTTTTTTTGTTTCTAATTCCAGCCTCTCCATCCTAGCACAAATTGACGGATAATATCTTCAAGATCCTTAAGAGCAATAAGAAAGACTTTTAATGCATCAGATTGTTGTCAGCAACATAGCGATCATCATGGTACGCAAACGGATCAAGAATCTCCACCTCGGTGTCTATCCACCTGACGGCAGAGTGCGGGTTGCTGCGCCGCTGCATGTTTCTGACGAATCTGTACGACTGTTTGTCATCAAAAAGCTGGCATGGATAAAGCAGCATCAAGAAAAATTTGCCGGACAGGAACGGCAATCTGCACGGGAGTATGTGACCGGAGAGAGTCACTACTTTCATGGACGCCGCTATTGACGGAATCCAACACCAAGGCTATTCTCGCATTACAATCCGCAACAGCACCACCATGGATATGCATGTGAAGGAAGCAGCTGGAGCCGACTATCAGAGACGGGTGCTGGCTGGCTGGTGCCGGCCCGGCAGCAGCTCACAGAACAGCAATGGCGAGGGTATTTCTTTGTCAAGTTACGTCAGCTTTGTTTCTTTGGCATCCTGAGTTATCCTGATAGTTGAAAGAAATCTCCTGCCAATCCTATTTATTTTCCTGATATCCCGGCAACTGACCCCGTTAAAAAAGCAATTAACCAACCTGAGTATATAATTAGGCTCACCCGGTGAAAAAGACGATTAACTCCTTCCGTTCGAGAAACCATTGCAGCAACGAATGCTAATAATAAATGGAACGCCATGCCGGACAAAGATGCAATACCTACCAGAATGTGCCACTCCGGCACCACTCCGGTAGAGAGTCCGTAGAGCAGCATCAGGTGTGTCCCCAGATAATCGCAAAGCAGGCCGAATCCAAAAAGAAGCAGGTGCTTGCGATGTAAACCATTCCTGCGTGCACTAAATACAGCCCATGAGTAGAAAACCAAAGCAAGATTCATCCATATCACAGCCTGAAATAGCATACGTTATTAAAAATCTCCTCTTAAAAATTGTCGGCAGAAGCAGATTAGTATAGATTGCACAAGGATTTTACAAAAAATATTTGTTACATGGCCACGGGCGGAGATGCTGGTAACACTTTGGAACAGGTTGATCGGCACAATACACCATCATACCTGTAAAACAAAACCAACCATGTCAGCTCGTTACGAAAACATGCTGATACTTACTTAAAAGGATTTCAACGAAATGAGTTCATCACTATTCTCTAAAGCCATTACTTTTTTTATGCTGTGTTTGCTCATCTTTGCCAAGGACGGTATTGCGGCAAAGGAACAACTCCCACTGGTAACTGTCTCTAAAGTCGACCTGACCCGCTATATGGGGGTCTGGTATGAAATTGCACGCTTTGACCACTTTTTTCAGAAAGGGTGTATCGGCAGCACGGCCTCCTATGCTCTGCTTCCGGATGGTGAGATTGAAGTTATTAACCGGTGCACAGACGAAAAAGATAACAGCCCGCGCGAGGCGAAAGGGCGGGCATGGTCAGTAGAACCCGATGGCAACGCACGTTTGAAGGTGAGTTTCTTCTGGCCATTCCGAACCGATTACTGGATTATTGACCTTGGTGAAAATTATGAGTACGCAGTCGTTGGTGCTCCGAGCAGACAGTATCTCTGGATAATGGCTCGCAAGCCGGAAATGGGGGAAGCGGTTTACCAGAAGATCCTTGGCTTAGTCACAAAACAGGGATTTCCCATAGGCCGATTGGTGCGCAAACCACTATCACTCGAACCGTAGGTTGGAGCAGCGCTTTACTTAATACTGATAAAATGGAACCATAACGTATGCGTACTGCACTTATATCCCCATATTCAGCCGGCCCCATGCGGGGAAATATTACCACGGTAAGGCGTATATCAAATTATCTCAGTGCTGGAGGAGTTACAACCGTCAACATTGCCGCCGACAGCCATTCTTTCAGTGAGATGGAGCGTCAGCTGGCGGCGTTTAAGCCTGATCTGGTCCACGGATTTCATGCCCACTACTGTGGAACTATTACCCGAAAACTTGCAGAACGCTTTCAAGTCCCCTACATAATTACTACCACCGGAAGTGACATATATGAACGGCGGTTGAGAAACCACCCTGACACGGTCAAGGCAATTGAGTGCGCCGATGCAGTTGTCTGTTTTAGTAACAATGATGCTGAAATAGTTACTGATTGTTATCCTCACATGCGTGGGTCCATCATAGTGATACCGCAGGGAACTGAACCGTTGCCGATAGTTGAAGGTAATGGTTTTGACATAAGCGAAGAGACCTTCTTACTGCTACTGCCAGCAGCGTTACGTCCGGTCAAACGCATAGAATTCGCCCTGCAGGCCCTGCCTCTACTGGTGCAGTTTGATCCGACCGTGCGACTGGTTATTACGGGAGGTGTGATTGATCAGGATTATGCATCTTCAATCCGTAGTATGCTCTCTGACTCACCATTTGCGGTGTGGTTCGGAGAGGTCCCTCATGAAAAAATGGGGAGCCTATATGATCGTGCTGACCTGGTACTCAACTGTTCAAGCTCCGAGTCCATGTCAAATAGCCTCATGGAAGCCATGTCACTTGGACGGCCTGTACTGGCGGCCAACATTCCCGGCAACCGTTCACTGATACGTCATGGAGAAACGGGTTGCTTGTTTGATGATGAGCACGATTTCCGCAGGCTTGTACAACAACTCAAAGGGGACGCCGCCATGCGGGCAGAATTAGGTTTCCGGGGGCGGCAAGAGATACTAACGAATTTCTCAGCCCATCGAGAGGCTGAACAGTATCTTTCGCTGTACTGCAAACTGACCTGACGGCATAATTACCAGCCAGCTGCTTTGGTAATCCTCCAATTTTCATGTTTCGATAGCATTTTAACGTTTTTGTTCATGTGGGTAACATTCACGCTTTCCCTGAATCCTTAAACGTATCGCAATAATTTCCGTCTTGGACAAAATATCTTTCCGCAAAAAGGCCGAAGTATAGCGCTATTTCACCAATCCAATAGCTGATTGCGAAAAGCGTATACCGCGCAAGATACTCATATTAAGCCAATAAATTACATTGGCACGCCAAATGCTTTACCCATGATGTGCAGTAACGAATACAGCGGGAAAATGTTCAAGAGAGGTGCTGAAGATGCCATGGTATATGAAACCAGCCATTACCTGTAAGGTGTTACACCGGATCGCAAAGCGGAACTCTTATGTGCCTCTGCAGGAATTGAATGTAACTATGGACAGGGCCGCGCAAAAACTCTGGGAGAAACAACTTCTTTATCATTCCGTCAATGCGGCAAGCATCAACAATTCGTTTGAATATAACATATCCCAAAAGTGAGTATATGAATTATGCTTAAAGAACTTGAAACTGACTTAGCGGAACTAAGGGGAATACCCCTTTCAAGCGTTTCAATTGCCGATGGGCATGAACGCGGTTTCACTGACATGCATATTCTGGCAATTTCTTCACAAGGGCAACTGGTCAGCACGCTGGTCCACCAGTATGATCTCCACAATTTACAACGTGGATCGGTGAGTGCGCGGCTTGAAATTGTCATCAGGACAGTACTTTCAGAATTGGAATTGCAACTGGAAAGATGGCAGCAACTCTTACAACCTGATTCAGACTACACCTCAGGTGCCTGTATGAATTAGGCTGAAATCTGGAACAATTTGCATACGGTCATATGTGAAGAAATGTGTGCCCTGCAAAATTTCTTTGTAACCTGTTGACCGATACAAATACATTACACAGCCAAGGCTGATATCTCCAGGAGGTATCAGCCTTCTTGATTTGCAGGAAGGAGGTGAACAGCAATTTTAATCAGCTGTCGGCAGAGATGTGTGACCAACCCTGCTGAATATGTATGCTAATTGTCATGTTCCACTATCTCAGACTGAAGATGAAACACTCCTGCCCGATATTTTGCCAGAATGTTTTCAAGAGAATATATCTGTTCCTTACAATAATTCATATCAAGAAGGTCATGATTGGCTTCAAACTTTTCGATTTTGCACTCAAGGTATTCGATATGACTGAGTATGAACTGCTTCTCCATTTCCAAGTCAGGAATTGATGCTGACATAGCCACCCCCCGGTATTTTTTGAAAGCTTACCATGCTTTTACCACTTGGCAATAATCCGGCTGCTTCCAAAATATTTTTCGAATATTTTGGTGCAACGCCCCTTTCGGTTGTCAGTAGACTTAAAATAATGTGCCGAAAGAGCTGCATTATTTCTCATTAAGTTACTAAGTAGTTTCCATCCGGAAACGTAACACTCCGGATTTGTTGAGATATATTGCATAAAGTGCTTCAGTTTTTTCCTGATTTATGTTAGCCTGCAAACCATAACAGTTTGTAACTGTTACACATTATGGTT
>JAQTQX010000017.1 GCA_028712075.1 Desulfuromonadaceae bacterium | reverse complement strand
GACAATAGCGACGGTAACTGCAGATTCTGCAAGCAACCCTCTTTTTGCAGATTTGGCAACCTGGACAGGAAAACCATGTGATGATGGGTCGACATATATTACAACCAACAATATTGTCAACTTTACCCACTGGTGTCCGGAATAATTGCATTTGATCTTTTGTAACCCTTTAAGTTCTTTGAAAAGTAGCTGAATTGTTCATGTCGTCGATTTCAGCGCTCGCTGAAATATGGCATTGTTCCCCAAAAACTTTGGGGAGCGGTTATGAATTCAGGCCAGATGATCTTCACACAGGTTATGGACGTCATGCCTCTGAAGACGTTCCATCGCTGTGTTGCTCGCTACCAAGGTGATTTCAGCGTCAAGCAGTTCATCTGTCTGGAACAGTTCCGCGTTATGGCATTTGCCCAACTGACCTATCGTGAAAGCCTGCGGGACACCGTCACCTGTCTTCGCTCTCAGTGTAACAAACTGTATCGGATGGGCATTCGCAGTAAGGTTGCCAAAAGTACACTGGCTGACGCCAATGAAGTTCGGGACTGGCGCATCTATGCAGACTTTGCCCACCATCTGATTGGCATTGCTCGAAAGCTGTATCAGCAAGATCAACTGGCAATCGACATTGAACAGACTGTCTATGCTCTGGATTCAACGACAATTGACCTGTATTCCCTTGGGCTCACTTTCGTACAACAAAAGCAGCTGTCAAACTGCATACGTTGCTTGATCTCAAGGGGACTATACCGACATTCATCCATATTTCAGACGGCAAGATGCACGACGTCAATATTCTGGATGAACTACCGATAGAAGCGGGTTCCATCTATGTCATGGATCGCGGTTACGCAGACTTTGGACGGCTCTACAGGATCACCAGAAGTCTGGCCTTCTTTGTCACCAGGGCAAAATCAAACTTCTGCTTCGAGCGTATCTATTCGCATGCGGTCGATAAAGATACCGGACTGATCTGCGATCAGACGATCAAACTGACGGTTCCGGCAACATCAAAGTCATATCCGGACAAGTTGCGTAGAGTCAAATACCGTGATCCTGAGACCAATATAGGTGCTGGTCTTTCTGACGAACAACTTCGATTTATCCGCAAAGACGGTTACCGATCTCTACAAACAGCGCTGGCAGGTGGAACTCTTCTTCAAGTGGATCAAGCAGAACCTGAGAATCAAGACCTTTTACGGCACCTCAGAGAATGCCGTTAAGACCCAAATATGGATTGCAGTCAGTGTTTATCTGATGGTAGCCATTATCAAGAAGCGGTTGCAAATTGAAGCCAGTCTCTACACAATTCTACAGATTTTGAGCGTGTCAGTATTTGAAAGAACAGAGTTAAACCGGATACTTGCGTTTTATGATTACAAAAACAGGTCCAATGAAAAACCTAAGCAACTGAATTTATTCTGAAATTATTCCGGCCACGCATGGGATTTACATTATATTTTGCCTTTGGAGTGCACTATGCTAAACAAAAGACGTAATGCAAGATTTGACTGTAACAAGAAAGCTCGGCTGGATTGGAATGGTGTATCATACTCAGGCAGTGTCATAAATATGTCCATTGCAAGTGATGGTGTGCATCTTTGTGTACATATTGAAGGTTTGCTCCCGGACGTTAACTTGAACGACGATTGCCAACTATGCCTGCTTGACGAGCAAGCCCCATACTCTTATAGCTATGATTCCAAGGTAATCAGGGTCGGTACTGCTGATATCGTTTTAAGCATACTCGATATGCACTCTGTATATAATGACTTGACTTAGAGAAAAAACTATCACCAAGCTTTCACTAAACAAGCTGGATTTTGCTAGATTCGAGAAGATTTTAGTGGACTCCGAAAGATGATGATGTTTTGTAGCTACCCGACATTGTTGATTATTTTCAGTTTTTATATTGGTGAATTTCCATTTTCGAATTCATACCTCGCCATTAAAAATACATGGTTACAGCGATTTCGTTGTAGCCATTTTGTTTATATGACCAATGGTGTGAACGCAGTAAAGCGTGCATGCAAAGTGATTTCTATCCGCTATCAGGACGACATAAGTCTGATATATGTGGGTCGGCCTTCAAGTTTGACCGGGATCGGCATCTGTCTTGACCCACTCCATAACGTAAGATCGGTAAGTTATCTACAGTTGGTGGGTCCGTTTGGACGCCGATAGGGGGTCGTGTTTGGAATCCGGATTACAATTACTATCAAAAACAAATCAAACAGGGAGCTGACATGTGTTCAAATTCTTTCCATACCTATCTGCAGGAAGCGGTTACTGCCGCCCGGATTGCAGGACAATACCAGAAGTCCCGCTTCGCTTCATCCCTGGATATTGAGATGAAAGGTGACAAGAACCTAGTGACCGAAGTAGACAAGGAATCGGAACGATTGATTGTGGAACATCTGCTTTCCCACTTTCCCGGCCATGACATTGTTGCCGAGGAGGGAGACTACCTCCAAGGCAACTCCCCCTATCGCTGGATTATCGATCCGGTAGATGGTACTACCAACTATGCTCACTGCTATCCCTGGTTCTGCACCTCGATTGGACTTGAATTCGAAGGCAATCTGGTTACTGGAGTGATCTATAATCCAGTTTACGATGAACTCTTTACTGCTACCAAAGGAGGAGGCGCACACCTGAATGGCAACCGTTTGGCTGTATCGGCCCGCAAACCTTTGAATTGCGCACTGCTCGGCACCGGTTTCCCTTATGATTGCGCCACTGATCCTGTCAACAATTTCGCAAGTTTCATTGCATTTCAAAAGAGCGCCAGAGGCATTCGCCGTGCCGGCGCAGCAGCACTTGATCTTGCCTATGTTGCTGCCGGACGGCTCGACGGTTTCTGGGAACTCAAGCTGAAAGCGTGGGATGTTGCTGCTGGAGTCCTGATGGTCCGTGAAGCGGGTGGTACAGTGACAACCTTTGATGGTTCAGCCTACGACATTTTTAATGACCGGATCGTGGCCAGCAACGGCCTGATCCATGATGAGATGGTTGCCATGCTGGCAGCGGTTGCTTCTGGCCCAGATGGAGAATTATGATTCCAAAGCCGGTTGTAAAGGTCTTCTTCGATTTCATTTGACCATGGTGCTACCTCGGCGCCGTGCGTACCGACCGCTTACATCAGAGAATACGGAGTTGTACTGAAGATGAGAATATTCCCCTTCGCCACCCCGACTCAAAAACGGAGAACTGCAATTATCCATACTGATCGGAGAAAAAGCTTGAACAAAACTGGCATTATCTTTAGCGCAAAGTCATGCTGGATATTCGACCTTGATGGCACCTTAACCATTCCGGTACATGACTTTGACTATATTCGCAAGAAACTTGACATACCTGAAATCTCCGACATTCTCGGGCATCTTGATAGTCTGCCCGAAGCTGAAGCAGCAGTACTGCGTGCCCGCCTGTATCAGATAGAGCTGAAACTGGCTCATAAGGCAACCCCCTCACCCGGTGCGGTGGAGACACTTACGATACTCCACCAGTCAGGAGCGAAGCTGGGAATACTGACCAGAAACGACAGGGAGATTGCACTACTCACTCTCGGCATGATTGGTGTTGGCCATTATTTTGCTGATGAAAATGTTCTGGGCCGCTCAGATGCTCCCCCCAAACCTGATCCAGCCGGTATTCACCGTTTATTGTCCGAATGGGGCGCTGATCCGGGTGATGCCGTAATGGTTGGTGATTACCTTTTTGACTTGCAGGCCGGCCGGTCTGCAGGAACCACAACGGTACATGTGGGCAGACCGGACAGTAAATCCTGGCCTGAGTTCACTGATATTGCCGTGACTTCGCTGGCTGATCTGGCTCTCCATTTTCAGCAGTGATCGATTTCCTGATTATCGGCATCCTGCTGGGCCTCTCTGCCGGTTTTGCTCCAGGTCCGCTTCTGACACTGGTTATCTCCGAAACCCTGCAGCATGGTATCAGATCTGGTGCAAAAGTTGCCTTAGCGCCCGTAGTCACTGATATACCGATAATACTTTTAGCGATCTTCATCGTATCAAAGTTATCTGGTTTCCAGTACGCACTTGGCATCATTTCTCTGACTGGTGGTGTCTTCATCCTGATTGCCGGGTATCAGAGCATCTGCACAAAAGCGGTCAAGGTTTCAATAGAGCACAAACAACCAAAATCCTTGATGAAGGGGATTGTCGCCAATTTTCTGAATCCACACCCATATCTGTTCTGGATCAGCGTTGGTGGACCAACCATGAGCAAAGCACTCACTAAAGGAGTCGTGCCACTATGCGCCTTTATTGCGGGGTTTTACCTGGCACTGGTTGGGGCAAAAGTAATGCTGGCCGTCGCGGTTGGCAGATCCAGAACATTTTTAAGTGACAATATCTATCTGTATACCCTCCGTTTTTTCGGTCTGCTACTGTGTCTATTTGCCGTGATTCTTTTTTGTGACGGCGCAAAACTGTTGGGACTGCTATAGGTGGCACCATAAAAATAGCAGAAATACAATCACTCAGAAAGGGGGCAGTAATGAGTACTGCACTGATATTGATAGACATTCAAAACGATTATTTTCCAGGTGGCCGCATGGAACTGGCAGGTAGTATCGAGGCTGCCACAGCAACGGCACGTCTGATCGCCGCTTTTAGAAAATCGTCCTGGCCGGTGATTCATATACGGCACATAGCCGCTCAACCTATGGCAACCTTCTTTATCCCGGGAACAGCAGGAGCAGATATTCACCAAAGCGTCGCACCACTGCCTGATGAACCGGTTATTGTGAAACATTTTCCCAACAGCTTTCGTGAAACCACTCTGCTGGAACAGTTGCGCACATCCGGAGTGGATACTCTTCTGGTATGCGGGATGATGAGTCACATGTGTGTAGATGCTACGGTGCGGGCGGCCTTTGATGTCGGCTTCTCATGCATCGTTGTTCATGACGCTTGTGCCACCAGGGAACTGACGTTCAACGGAGTTGTCGTCCCAGCGAATCACGTCCACGCATCGTATATGGCGGCTCTCGGTGCCGTGTACGCTCAAGTAAAATGTATGGATGAGATTCTGGAGAATATGACTGCAACGACCTGAACAAGGGTATTGCTTTAAGCTGTTTGATTGATGAAAACTTCGTTATCAAACAGCTACAAAAAAATGGGTGCCAATCGGCCAAACCAGCGATACCTCAATGCACCAGCTATGGAACCGACAGCAGTAATTAACCCAGAAATCCTCTGGATGCCCGACGAGAAAAAGTCAGGGTGGAGAGCACACTTAACCTGATGACATAAAAAGAATATGTGAGGAGTATGTAAACTATGAGTGATCTGTTGCCTGATGGAGAACTATAGTAAAAAGTCGAACCATTAAGGGGATAATCAATATCTTTCTGATCCGTCAGGCTCAAGGAGATCAAAAATGACCGATACGTATCTTGACCATCCGGAACTTACTGCCCGCTATTTATATCCGTTGCCAAATCACTTCAATGATCCATTCTTTGTAAATGGTCCCGGTTTTCAACTGGGATGCCGCTATCTTAAAATTTCAGATGATCTGCCAACGATCATTCATTTTCACGGCAATGGTGAAACGGTAGAGGATTATCTGGGGGATTTTGAAAATCGTATCACTGAAATGAAAGCGAATCTGCTTTTAGCTGAGTTTCGGGGTTACGGCATGTCCTCCGGCGATCCGGGGCTTGTCGCTATGTTGAACGATGTACAATTGATTGTGGAAGCAAGTGGCGTATCTCCTGAACGGATCATCTTCTTTGGTCGTTCCCTCGGTTCCCTTTATGCAGTACATGGAGCATCCCTCTATCCTCAAGCTGCCGGGCTTATTATCGAAAGTGGTCTGGCAGATCCTCTGGAACGGATACTGGTCAGGATTGAACCGCGTCATGTCGGTGCAACGATGGAATCACTTCAGACAGTGGTGAACCAACATCTGAACCAGAAACTGAAAATTGAAGTATTCAAGGGTCGCGTGCTGATCATGCATACCCGCAACGACGATCTGGTAAGTCTCTCTCACGCGGAACGTCTCTATGAATGGGCTCATGAGCCTGAGGAACTACTGGTGTTTGAGCGTGGAGATCACAATACCATCATGGCAGTAAACGAGAAAGCATACTTCGATACTGTAGCGAGATTTATTTCTACATGCTGTGCTAATAATCAGCGGTAATCGCAGTGTCGTGGCGCCTCATAGGCATGTTCAGATTCATAATAATGGGCATGTCGATACTGCCGGATGCACCACTGCTGTTTCCTTTGGTGCCTGGGCAGAAAGCTTCCGCAATATCGGACTATGGACGCTACTGCTTCTGGCGGTAATGGCTACCCTGACGTACGTAGTTGAGTTTGTTGCCTCTACCTGGTAACGTGCCGCGGAAGACCGCACAGAAAAATCCTGTTTTGAAGAGATTGCCGGATGGATTGAGCCTGAACCGGAAGATATCTACCGGATATGTCCGAAACGCCATGACAAGGGGCGTATTAGTAACTGGCAGGGAACCATCCGGGATATGAGTGATGCCGAGGAGTTTCATTAACCAGCAAAGAAGGAGATGTTATGACCAACGCATTCAACGGATTCACCCCTGATTCTTTAGCGTACCTCGAAAGTTTGGGGCGCAATAACAACAAAGCCTGGTTTGAGACTTATCGGCAAGATTTTGAAGATTTTCTGATGACGCCCCTCAAAGCCCTTGTCACTGATCTGGCAGCCCCGATGCTGGCTATTGATGCCGATTTCGTCACGATTCCCGCAGTTGACAAAACAATCTCCCGTATTTACCGAGATACCCGTTTTTCAAACAACAAATCGCCCTACAAAACCTGTCTCTGGATAACCTTCAAACGGAATTGCCCTGATTGGAAAGATTCACCCTGCTACTTCTTTGAACTTACAGCCGACACATACCGGTATGGTATGGGATTCTACAGCGCCTCTAAAAAAACGATGAATAATATCCGCGATTTTATTGACTCCAAACAGGCAAAATTCCAGAAAAACATCTCGTTTCTCGATAACCAGAACACCTTCAAACTGGAGGGTGAATGCTACAAGAAACCTCTGAAACCAAACTTGCCAGAGTCTTTGCAGGAGTGGTATCAACGAAAGAGCGTTCACCTAGTATCTAATCATGAAGTCGGTTCACAGCTATTTTCCCGAAAGATTTTCAATGAATTAAGCGAGGGTTACACATTGTTGTCGCCGCTTTATCATTTCCTTTGGGAAATCAAAGGTTAGTATTCAAAATCTGAGTATCCGAGGATTGTACCATTGACACACCGTAATTTAATCATAGCAGGTTGGCTGACAATGATAAGTGCCTTTGCCTCTATACCATTGACCTATCTGGCATTCAAACTCGAGAAGGGTAATGACCCTACTGCAATTCTTCTTCAATCTTCCATGCAAATAGTTGGTACTCTTTTGTTTGTCGTAATCACACTACTTCTCAAAAGATTCCTGAACCAGATCTTCAGGTTTCATGACACGGACAAAAGCATCGACATGATGATAATGGCGAACGTAGTCGCTGGGATTTTTGTTGTTGTAGGACTTTACATCAATCAATTCAGGGAAACGTTGGGCATTGCAGCGCTGGTCATCATGGTATTTCAGGGGATAGTACAGCTTCAATTTGGCTACAAGCTGCTAAAGTTACCGCACAGTCTGAACGGAATGCTGAAACCATTTTGTTACTTGAATATGGCAACGGGAATCTGCATAGCGTCGCTTGTGCTCATTCTGGTAGGCGTTGTAGTAAGTGCAATATCAGACCTGATGCTTGCTACAATATTTTTCAACTTGTCGAAGCAACTGAAAGAGGCAGGGCAGAGTCGGTCCACGTCGTAATATCTTCGCAACACTCAACACGTACTTGCGAATATATGTCGTTTCAGTCTTAGTCAGCAGCCGGTAATTAGAACAGACGTAAAACTGACTGTGCGGATTGGGAAGACAGGCCCAATGAAGTACCACCTAACAGTTGTCTTGTTTGGAGCATCTGCGTGTTAGCGGCTTCCTGATTCATGTCTGCCAATGTAAGGTTATCAGCACCGGTTTTGAGGGTGTTAATCATAGAATCGGTAAAATCCTTTATGGCTGACGTATTGCCTAGGCTTGCCGACATCGATGCTGATTGAGTTCGTAATGAACTCAACGAAGATTCCAGTTCACTTGGAGAAGTTGCTGAAAGCGTTGCTGGCGGTAATGCGGATGTAACGGCGGTACCATTTCCAGAGTCGCTAGCAATTTGACTCGCTTGAGAAACCAGAGTCTGATAGGTAGCGGCGTAGGCAGCTTGTTCCTGCGGATCGTTGGTTGACTGAGCGGCAGCGGCGATTCCCTGGGCGGACTGAAGCAGCGAAGTCATGCCCTGAATACCGATATTGGCAATATTAGTCGCCTGGATAGTGTTATTCAGTGTGTCCTTGCTGGAGGTAAGGTCTCCAGCCCGGCTTAGAAGACTCAGAGCTGCCGAAAAGCTGGTAGGATTGTCTTGGAAGCTATTGACCTTTTTGCCGGTAGCAAGATGACTCTGGGCCTGGTTTAAAGTGCTTGAGGTGTTTGTAAGGGCATAAAGAATGTTTCTGGTAGCTAAAGTAAGAGAAATATCGTTTATCGACATTGTTTGTTCCTCCTCTCTAACCTGACTGCTCCGTTCAAGGCCGACAAACGGAGACAGCTGACTTGACACCGGAACAAAAAACAACCAAAAAACAACTGATAAACCCACCGGGTAGAGGTGGGTTCATTATGCAGAAATATACACACGTATCAACCCGGCCTGTCTCCATTATCCTCCTTCAAATATATTATATCAATAGAATTATGCTGATAAATTATGTAGATATGCCAACGAAAAAGCCCACTAGGTTCAATCAGCGGGCTTCTCTGTGCTTGTGTTCAGCAGTAAACCTTTTTCAGGCAGACCCGATTAGCTTTCAATCGGAGTAATCGTGAATCCTATTTTCGCAAAACAGCCCGGTGGCGTATCTTCTTGCATATTTAAAGTAGCCTCCTTCTGATGCAAATTTGCCCCCGTCCATCTGATTTAATAATACTCTCTCGAAACGGAAAATACAGTCTGTTATTTATTTTTTTATGCGAGTACAATCAGCAAGTTAATTCCAGCCAGTTTATTCATTTACATCCTGTCAGCACATTGGATCTTCTCCCCAGAAATGTGACTGCAGCCTTCGTTGCAATTTTCGGTTACTTCAAGCGAATATAAATTAATTATTATATGAGTGATAAAGATAAGTTTAAAAATATCAGTGCAATTAACGCCAATATCAGCAGGTTGTACAAGTCAATTGGTGCTCCGCTCGTCCCGAATTTCAATACCAATCTGGTCATTGATAACGGGTATTACCATAGCGATATAGTTATCTTCACACAGAATATTGCCAAACAGATAGCAGATTGTCTCGGGCTGAACATCACAAGAGTTGTTGTAACCTTCGTTCATAACCTCGGCGTTCCCGGAAAAGTTGAACTCTCGGCCGGGCACACCTTTTTCGTCGAGGTTGACGAAAGATACAAATCCAACACAAATTTCATTTCTGCAATATTGGCTCACGAAGTGGCTCATATTTACCTCTTCAAACATAACATACGTATCCAAGACACGTTCCGGAACGAAGTCTTAACAGATACGACCGCAGCATTTCTTGGTTGTGCATGGCTAATGTTGAATTCATCATATGAAGAAGCATCAGAATTAAACACGACACTTAATTCGTTCGGATACATAACCCAATTTGAGGTTGGGTACATATTGGCTAAACGGGATTTTCTGTTACAGCAAAACTCATTAGATGCCATGATTTACGGGCATTCCAGGGAGTTCTTTGATGCCGGTAAATCATATTTCCTGAAATCCCTTGGCAGACCATATGTAAAAAGGTCAGCACTGGAAAACCTTGCCTATCAGCTAAAATCGAGGCTGAAAGCTGGCTCGATAATTTTCAGATGCATCTGCTGTGAACAACAATTGAAAATTCCGGAAAGCAACAAAACTCTATCCGTTCGTTGCCCTACCTGTCGCAATAATCTGCTGTGCTATTCCTAATGTGCTAAAACAATAGATGAATGACTCATTAACGAATATTTGAGCATCCCTCATTGATATGCGTAAATTTGCCATACTGGCTGTGGCGGAAAAATGGACTCGACCAGGTGCCTTACCAACCTGGCTGAACGGATAGCAAAGAAATGAGTACGGAATGGTCTGTATATATCATCCGCTGTCCGGACGATACTCTCTATACAGGGATCACTACTGATATTGATAGACGCTTCCAGCAGCATGCAGATACGCGGCATTGGGCGGTGGACCGCAGAAATGCTGTTGATATTCAAGCTTGGGCGGATGGATGCTGTGCCGGTAGATGGCTTTGGTATCAGAAAAATTTTATACGCGCATACGATTTAAAAGAAATGCACAAGCCAAAAGAACTTCTCACATATGGTGAAAGGTCGTGACCATATCGTACGATAGCCGGTTGGTACGTCAAGGAGGGCGTATGAACAAATCAGAACTCGTGGCAAAAATTGCAGAAGGTGCGGAGTTAACCAAGGTCCAGGCTGAAAAGGCGCTTAACTGTTTCATTGCGACAACGACAGCTGCTCTAAAATCAGGTGACAAGATTGCTCTGGTGGGATTTGGTTCTTTCAGTGCGGTCACCCGCGCCGCCCGTACCGGCAGAAACCCGCAGACTGGTAAAGTGATGAAGATCGCTGCCAAGACAAACGGCAAGTTTTCTCCCGGCAAAGCACTTAAGGATCTGACCGCTAAACCTGCTAAAGTAGCCAAGGCAGCAAAGCCAGCTAAAGTTGCGGCAAAGCCGGCACCTAAGGCCAAGGCACCAGCAAAGAAGAAATAGTACCTACAGACACATAAACTGCCATTCAGACGGCGATTCTCTGAAATACGAGAATCGCCGTTTTTCTTTGAAGAACAATTCTGTTTGACAGACATGATCAACTTTTGTATGGTAGTCGTATGACTACCTATAAAAGAAAAGCTCAGAACGAGCTTACTCAGCGCCAGTGCCAGGTACTGCAGTTCATCACTTCATTTACGGATGGCAACGGCTATCCGCCGAGCCAGCGGGAAATAGCTGGGCATTTGAATGTGTCCGGTACGTTACCAGTAATGAAGCATCTCGATGCGCTGGAACGTAAAGGGTATCTTAAACGGGAAAGCGTGAACCGCGGGATCACTCTGAAGACACGGGGCAGCCGTCACATCTCCTTACCGATAGTCGGTACTGTTCGCGCCGGTCATCTCTCCACCGCTATTGAAGACATTCAAGGGTATTTTTCAGTCGATCAGATGGCTGTCAAGGGGGCAGATTGCTTCTTCTTGAGAGTCAGCGGTGATTCTATGATTACCGCCGGTATTTTAGACGGAGATTTGGCACTTATTCGTCCTCAGGTGGTCGCAGAGAACAAGGATATTGTAGTTGCCATGCTTGAAGGGGAGGCAACCGTTAAGCGGTTTTACAAGGAAGATGGCCACATTCGTCTGCAGCCAGAAAATCCCGATATGAGCCCAATCCTCATCTATCCTGAAGATGGTGAAGTAAGGATAATCGGTAAGGTTATAGGCATTTATCGTAGCATGTAGAATCAGCCGGTGATCAGATCACAATAAAAACAGGAGATCTCAATATGGAACCGATTACATTGTGTGGGTTAGTAAGTGTCATGTTTGGATTATGGGTGGAGTTTGAACCAGCGGTCAAGGCGGTTGTAAAAGCGATCTGCAGAAGCACGTTCTTTACAGAGGTAATTCCACATTCACCAGTTCAGAAGCCTGTAAATGTGAACAGGATGCCAATATGCCTCGCCAAGACATCTCACTACTGAATTAATGTCTTTCGCTAACTTTCCCAAAATGGCTTTATTCGCTAATCGCACATTCTGCAATAATCACCTCATACTTGGGTGAATAACACTGTAGAGAGATTGCTCGTCACATCTGCATAACCGCAAGTTTTTTGAGGTCAGCGGTCAATGATAAAATATCCCTTACGCGTTGCAGTAATTTTCGGTCCCGGGCTCAGCATCAAACCTGTCTGGTTTGACTTGCATATCCGCAAGCATTCCATACTTGAGACGATTTATACCTGGACTGACCTGAAAGGAAGTGCTAAGCGTCTACACTTCACCGTACGCGCCGAAGGTGGACTCTATGAACTGACGTACAACACTGCTGAACAGACCTGGGAGTTAGGCCGAATTGAAGGCTATTGACAGTGGAAACCCGAACAATTCTTCACATAGACGCCAACACATTTTTTGCTTCAGTCGAGCAAGTCAATAACCCTGAATTACGCGGTAAACCGATTGCTGTCGTAGGCGGTCAACATCGAACGGCAATCACGACCGGCTCTTATGAAGCCCGATCCAAAGGCGTCAAGACCGGCATGGTGATCTGGGAAGGCAAACAAAACTGCCTGGAACCGATCATTGTTGTTGGTGATAACAGGAAATATCAACACACCCCCACAAAAATGAACGAAATATTCAACGATTACACTCCGGAAGTCGAAGCATTCAGCATTGATGAGAGCTGGCAGGATGTCACCCATTCATTGTCAATCTTCGGAAGTGCAGAAAACATCGCGTATCTGATAAACGCCGGTATCAAGCACCAATTCGACATAACTGTTTCCATCGGCATAGCCCCGAACAAGCTCCTTGCCATACTTGCTTCTGACATGCATAAACCTGACGGCCTGACCGTGATAGCCCCAGAGAATGTTGCATGTACACTGGAGTGCATGCCAATCAATGAACTCTGCAATATTGGTAAGAAGATGGGGCGACATCTCAATATGATGTCGATCTATACCTGCGGAGAACTGGGACGTTGCGACACCGGAAACGCTTCAGCTCCTGTCCGGCCATGCGCTGGCAACCGGGCGCTGGGCCAAAGAGGAGTAACCGATGAGTATTATGACCGAAATGCGGGATATGGCACTGGGGCTTGCTGCCCGCTTCGCCATCCCGAAGGTGGCCGGGGCCGTCTTTCCACCCTTTTACCCGGAAGGGCAGCCCAAGGATTGCGAGTTTATGGCCATGGCCCTGGAGGGGGGCGCCGGCGGGATAAGTTACGTGCTTGTCCCGGACAGTTCCGCTGCGGAGTACCGGACACTGATGCCGGAGACATTTGTCGGATGCCGCCCTGAGCAATATGTGGAGGCTTTCGGCGGAAGCGACCCTGTCCGGAACATGCTGGGGCTTGCCGCGATTAACGCCATTTGCCAGCAGGTGATGCGGCTCACCGGCAACGCCCCCGGCAGCGCCGCCGATTCCCTTGGTCTGATGCAGATCAAGGTGGGAGACCGGGTGGGCATGGTCGGCCTCTTCCCGCCACTTCTCAAATATCTTCGGGACAGTGATGCCGAGCTGGTCATCGTGGAGAAAAATCCCCAACTCATCGAGCGCTATCCGACCCTTCCCGTGACGCTGGATGTAACGGCGCTGAACGGCTGTAACAAGGTGTTGTGCACCGGCACGACCGTGCAGAACGATACCCTTGAGGAGGTGCTGTCGCACTGCAGTGCTGCCGGACATATCTCGGTGCTGGGGCCGACTGCCGGCTATTTTCCTGACCCGCTCTTCGCCCGCGGAGTGCATGTGCTGGGGGGGCGTCTGGTCAACGACGGCCTGTTGCTGCTGAAACTGATTGCGCAGCGCAAGCCATGGGGGACGGCCACCCGGAAGCTCTGTTTTGAGACCGGTCATTATGATCGATTGGATGCGTCTTGATAATTGCCTGAATGTCACGGTTCGGAGAAGCGTTCACCGATCAGGAGCACTCCCGGCAGGATCTTCAGAAAATGCTCCACCAGTTCCGGGTCAAAATGGGTCCCGCTGTGTTGCCGAATATCCTCGACAGCCTCAGCCACAGGCCAGGCCTTTTTATAGGGGCGCACAGAGGTTAATGCATCAAAGACGTCAACAATGGCGGCTATCCTGCCTTCAAGAGGAATCGCTTCGCCACTCAGTTTGCGGGGATACCCGCTGCCGTCCCATTTTTCGTGGTGCGTCAGGGCAATAATCCGGGCTGTTTCAAGAAGTTCATCATTCGAACCGGACAGAATATCAGCGCCGATGGTGGTGTGTGTTTCCATTATTGCCCGCTCTTCATCGGTCAATCGAGCCGGCTTCAACAGAATAGTATCTGAAATGCCGATCTTGCCCAGATCATGCATGGGACTGGCGTACAGCATCAGATCGCAGCGGTCCTCGTTCCACCCGACCTGCCTGGCCAGCAGGGCCGCACTGTTACTCATGCGAAGAATATGCCGTCCTGTCTCGTTGTCGCGATGCTCTGCGGCACGGCCCAGACGCTGTACAATTTCCAGACGGGATTGGGTTACCTCGGCGGTGCGTTTTCGTACCATCTCTTCCAGTGCCCCCTTCTGGTCGAACGTAAAGCGAAGGGCAAGGTGGGCATCCAGCAGATTCCTGACTCTGGCCAGTAGCTCATACCGGTTAAAGGGCTTGCTGAGAAAATCACGGGCGCCGCTGTTGAGAGCGCGCATCAGGAAGTCCCTTCCCGTCTGGGCGGTCAGTACCAGAATAGGGGGAAGTAGCGGGTCGCCCAGTTCTTGCAGCTGTGCCATGACGTGATAGCCATCAAGGTGCGGCATATTGATATCCAGCAGGATCAGATCCGTCGGCTCGGCACAGTAGGCCTCCTGTACCTTGCGTGGATCTGAGATCAGCACCAGATTACAGAAGCCTTCCGCTTTAAACATCTTCTCCAGAAGCCTGAGGTTGGCTGGTTCGTCATCAACAATTAGTATCCGGCTTTTTTCTCTGGATTCAATTGTAATCATTTTCGTTCCCCTTGTGCGGGATTCTCCAGCAGCGAGTTAACCACGGCAACAAAGCGTTGCAGGTTTATCGGTTTGGTCAGACACTCATCAAAACCGGCCTCTTTTATCCGCGTTACCTGATCCGGCATGGCACTGGCTGTTATCGCTACCACCGGAATATATCGAGTCGCCGGATTCTTCCGCAGTCTGGCAAGCGCCTCAAAACCATCCATGCCCGGCAGGTTGATATCCATCAGAATCAGATGCGGTTGTCCTGTTGTAACCAATTCCATCCCTGCCTCAGCAGATTCCGCCATTAACAGGCCTACTCCGCCGAGGCCGGAGATTATTTTCTTCACCAGCCGCATATTGGCCGGATTGTCTTCGATATACAGCACCCGACGTTCGCGGGCAGACGGGACGGACAGCGGAACCGTCGGAGCGGACGGGGATGCTTCGATCTCTTCCATCTGCCCGGCTTGCGGCAGATCTATCCAAAAGAGGCTGCCGCTGCCAAGGGTGGTTTCAAACCCTATTGTTCCGCCCATTGCCTCGGTTAATCGCTTTGCCAGGACCAGGCCGATGCCGGTCCCTTCAATCAGGCCGTCGACGGCGGCGGCACGTTCAAATGCCTGAAACATACGTGGCAGAAATTCAGGTTCAATACCGGGTCCGGTGTCACGAACCCGGATCCGCACCAGACTTTCAGGCAGTACGTCACAGTCTATATCGACTGACCCGCCTTCGCGATTGTACTTGATCCCGTTTGAGATCAGATTGAACAGCACCTGACGAAGCTTTAAGCGGTCCGCGCGTATCCGGACGCCGTCCGGCACACTGACAGCCATGGTAATGCCTTGTTGTTCTGCCAGTGGCATGAAGAGGCTGAGACATTCCCGAAAGATTTCCTCCGGCTCCAAAGGCTCAGGAGATAGCACCAGATGCCCACTTTCTATCCGGGCAAGATCCAGTACCTCATTAATCAACTCCAGCAAATGCGCACCCGCTTTGCTGATTTCACTGATGCTGTCCCGCTGGTCTTCAGAAAGTTGATGAATCGGGTCCTCCTCCAGCAGTTGCGTAAAACCGATGATAGCGTTCATTGGAGTCCGCAGCTCATGGCTCATGCGTGAAAGAAAGTCGCTCTTGGCCCGGTTCGCAGATTCGGCCTGTTCCCTGGCATCCATGAGCAACTGGTTGGACTCCAGAAGATACTGTTCTGCCTGTTTCCGTTTGGTAATATCCTGGATCATCCAGATGGAGCCATTTTCGGTTTTTTCAGGATTCACGGCCCGGCCTGCAATGTTGCTCCAGATCAGCGAACCGTTCTGTTTTTTCAACATCAAATCAACGGAATATGTTCCACCACCGACAATCGTCGCATACGCTTCTTTCCCCACGCGCTCATACGTCTCGTTGTCGGGATAAAATACAGAAGTGTCCATACCTTTCGTTGTTCCGACCCCGTAGCCAAACGTCAAATCAAAAGCGGGGTTGGCCATCAGCACTTTGCGACCTTTCAGAAAAAGTACGCCAATCGGCATGGAATTTAATATAAAACGCTGCTCACCGGCCATCTGCTCAACCTGCAGCGTTCGCTGCTCCAGCGAATCATTAGCCTGTTTCAGTTTTGCAACATGCTGCAGGATGCTTGCGCTCATCTCCTTGAAATTGCAGATCAGTGCATCCGCCTCCTGTATGCTGCTTTCAGGCCAGTCTATAGGTGTTCCGGACGCCTGTCTGGCCGGGAGATCGCGAGTGATCAGACGTAGTTTCTCCAGCGTATTCATGGATCGACGGCTTAATAATTCAGCCAGCGCCAATGCCCCGAGCAAAATCAGAAACAGCAGGCTCAATTTGCGCGTGTAATTGTCGTAGAGCATTTTCTGGAAAGGAGCCACCGGCTGCTCCAGAATCAGTTTCCATTCGGCCAGATCACCAATGGTGGATTCCGCAATATAGAACGATTCCTTCCAGCGTTCAGAGATCGGGGAGTTGGGGGGGGCGATCGGCACCCACTGGCCGATCCTGTCGTCAAGTCGAGTGACTGTCCCTTTACTGCGAACAAAGGGTGCCAGCACCTTTTGATCGCTACGGTTGGTCATGATTACGCTGCCGTTTTTGTCCAGCAATGTGTAGAACGCGGAATACTCTTCCGTGCTTTTGTCAAGGTACTTGCGGATCTGTTCCAGACTCAGGATTCCGGTGACATAGCCGCCATATGTGCCCTGTATGACCACCGGCGCAAGCATGGCTACCATTGGTACCGGTGCGCCGACTTTGTCGAGAACCACTTCCGAGAGCATCGGTTTGAGATTTTGCCGGAGCGCCGGAATAAAAGGGCGGTCAGCAAAGTTTTTACCGATGATGTCCGGTCCATCGTCAAGCAGGGTAAAGTAGGCAATGATAGTGGCTTCCCTGTCGTGAAGCCCGATACGCTTGAAATTGTCATCCGCCCGCTTTGCCTGCTCCAGATGGGGTTGCATCTGCCGGGCGGTTCTTGATGCAGCCATTTCTGCCAGATTGACAATCGCAGTTTTTCTGTTTGCCACCCAGGTTTCCGTTCTCTGTGCCACGAGCCGGCTCTCACGAAGCAACGTGTTGCGAATATGGCGGTCTGTTTCGTTGAAATCGGTTCTGCTTCCGACCGCCAGCATGACCAGCGCAGGAAACAGCACAAAAATGGCCAGCAGGTTGTAGACGATCTCACGGTATGAGACAAGAGTCGTGCGAAAACGTAACGCATACAGGGTAAAGATCAGGCGGGCGACTAGAGCGTTGGTGATGCCGTTGACCGTTTGCTTGGTTATGACAAACGTGGTGGCGCTCGCCGGTGAATGCATGGCAAGATGGTAGAAAAGATAGACCATTGGTATGCCGATACAGATCCAGTAGAGCGTATCGGCAAGCACGAGTCCCATGTTGCGGCGTCCGGTCAGCCAGCCGACAACGGCAACTTCGGCGGTCAATATGATGATGGCGTATGGGTGTCCCCAACTGAAGAACAGATAGCTGCTGCTTATCAAGGACACGATGATGCCGCGCCCGATCCCGAAAAATTGTAGCGCGAGCATGGCAAAGATACTGCCGAAAATAAAATCGATGTTGAAAAAAATCTGAAATTTCAAATAGTTGCCAGCCACGCCGGCAACGGTCAAGGCGAGGAGACAAAGAATGCCCTGTTTACGGCAACCGGTTTCATGGTTTACAGAGAAACTAGTCATGATGGTGTCCAAGACCGTCTTCCAGCGGCAACTCCAGCCAGAAATCGCTCCCCTCGCCGACGATGCTGGCAGCGCCAACGCTTCCTCCCATCGCTTCTATCAACCGTTTGGTAATGGCAAGTCCGATTCCTGTGCCTTCCACCTCGCCTAACTCCTGACCCAGGCGATGAAACGGCTGGAACAGTTCCGACAGCTGTTCCGGAGCAATGCCTGCGCCGGTGTCATGCACATGAATGCGTATGCGCCGTTCGTCCGGCAGTTCATATTCCAGTCGTACCAATCCGTTGGGGCTATTGTACTTGACGGCGTTACCGAGCAGATTGACCAGAGCCTGTTTCAAACGGGTTCGGTCAGCATAGAGCGTATATCTCGAAACAGCGGGAAGGGCAAAGCAGATTCCGCGGTTTGCGGCCATCGGTTGAGTCAGGGAGAGGCACTCATCCACCAGCTCATTCAGGTCAACCGGCCCAAGCGTCAGGTCCAGCCGTCCGGATTCAATTTTGGCCAGATCCAGCACTTCATTTACCAGTTCAAGCAGGTGACGACCGGCATTGGTTATCTCCAGAACCGAATCGGTCTGGTCGGGTGTCAGTGCCGCATCAGCCTCTAACAGCTGACCAAAGCCGAGGATGGCGTTCAAAGGGGTACGAAGTTCATGGCTCATGTTGGAAAGAAATACCGATTTTGCCTGGTTAGCGGCAAGCGCCTCATCTCGTGCTACAATCAGCTCCTCAAGTAACGTCCGGCTCCGCCCGAGTTCCAGCTCCAGCTGTTCGTGGGCCTGCTTCAGCGCCGTAAAATCGGTACGAATCGATATGTAACGCCAGGGAAGTCCCTGTTCATCGAGGATCGGCACTATGGTTGCTTCAACCCAATAATGACCGCCGTCTTTCTTGCGGTTACAGACGGTGCCCTGCCAGACTCTGCCGCTCGTAATTGTGGACCACATTTCCGCATACAGGGAGTCCGGATGGATGCCTGATTTGACAATCCGGTGGTTCCGGCCGATCAGCTCTTCACGGCTGTAGCCGCTGATTGCACAAAACTTGTCGTTTACCTCGACTATCGTGCCATGCTCGTCTGTGGCGCTGACGATGGCATGCTGATCAATAGCATGGCGCAACTGTTCGTAGCGACTCGTATTGAGTTGCAGGTCACAGACCTGATGGTCCTGCTCTTTGCCATTCTTGTCGTTTCTCATATATACAGTGTATCGTATTTTATCCCATCGGCAACATCCTGCCGTGAATTACTGCTTTTGCCGCATCATGGAATGAAACAGCAGCAGAGTAATCAGTGCCACACAGCCGGCGGCGGCAAAGAAGGCATGGCGTCCATCTATCAGACCTTATCCCCTTTATAAAGGCAGTCTTGGCTTGACATTAAGCTGCCGTCTTTTACATGGCGATTCGGGACAATCACTCCGATATTTGAAGATAATCAGCCTTTTATGGAAATGTAAGCAGGGCAAGCAGTCGTGCCGGAAACAGCCCGAGCAGTACGACTGATGCCGAGGCAATCGACAGCACCACAACCTCGCCGATGGTGCACTGATCCTGATGTGTCTGTTCAGAAGTGTTGAAATAAAGAGCCGATATAACCCGAAGGTAATAATAAATGGATACTGCAACGGTTAACATGCCGATTATCGCCAGTGTCATTTCGCCGGATTTGAGTGTCGCAGCGAAAATCAGGAACTTGCCGGTAAAACCTGCCGTAGGCGGGATGCCAGCCAAAGCAAACAGGGCCAGAGTCAGCACGCCGGAAGCGAAGGGATTTCGTGCGCCACGGCCACGATAGTCGTCAAGCGTTGCACCGCAGCCATTGCGCTCCATAACGGCAATTGCACCAAAGGCGGCCAGACTGATCACGCCATAGGCTACGGCGTAATAGGCAGCTGCCTGGTAGCCACTGAACGACCCAGCCACGAGTGCCAATGCTACATACCCCATATGTGCAATAGAAGAGTAGGCCAGCAGACGGCGAATGCGGTTTTCACGGAGGGCAGACAAATTGCCGATCAGCATGGAGAGTAACGCAAACCACCAGAACGGCAGACGCAGCATGCCCGCGTCGGCTGCCTGAGGCAGCAATATCAGGAGAAACAACAAAGATGCGCCTTTAGACCCTCCTGACAGGAATGCCGTTACCGGGGCTGGCGTGCCATCGTACACATCCGGTGTCCAGAGGTGAGCCGGTACCAGTGAAAGTTTGAAAGCCATCCCAAAGAGCAAAAAACACCATCCGGCAACGGCAACAGGATTTACGGAGCTCCCTGCCAATGTTGTCTGCATTGCCTGTGTAATGGCAAGTGAACCGCTGACACTGTATATGAGGGCAATGCCGAACGCCAGAAAGGCTGAACTGAGCGCTCCGATCAACAGGTATTTCAGGCCGGTTTCTACGGAGGCTTCACGTTTCAGATCAGAGGCCACAAGAATATAGAAGCCGAAGGTCATCGCTTCAAGCCCAAGGAAGAGAGTCAACAGGCTGGTGGCAGAAGCGAGTGCCGCCATACCGAATGCGGTAAAGAGAATGGTGGCGGGGTATTCCTCACCACGGTTTCCACCGTGCTTATTATATTCTTTCGAAAGCACTAAAACTGCAGCGGCCATCAGACAAAATAGCGACGTAAAGAGACGGACAGTGCTGGTGGAAGAAAGCCCCAGAGTCGAAACCATCCCGACTGGTGGTGCCTGCAGGGTACAACACGCCGCTCCCAGTGCTGATATAATTGCGATGATATACCCGCTGCTGTCGTTACGGGATATCGCACCGACAACCAGTGTCACCAAGGCACCAACGGCCAGAAGGAGCAGCGGCAGGGCTATCCAAAAATCAGTGGCCATCATGGTTGTTGACTCACCGCTGTATCCGTAGAGGCTTCAGTGTGACCCAGGGGCCTTTGGTTGGTCAATTCATCGACATCCACAGATTTTCGCCGCCGGTACAGGTAGACTACCATGGCCAGCGCGAGGGAAACCTCGGTTGAGGTCATGGCCATGATCATCAGGGCGAATATCTGCCCGTCAGCCATACCCCAGTGGTTGGCGCCCCCCACGAAGACCAGCATGGCGGCGTTGAGCATGATCTCGATGCCGATCAGCAGCATGATAATGTTGGAGCGCCAAATCAATACGCAGACAAGCCCAAGGCAAAAGAGGAGGGAAGCCAGAATCAACACATGCTGAAGAGGCACAATCATTGTTTTCCCCTTCTGCCCAAATAGAATGCCCCGACCGCCGCAAATAAAAGCTGCATGGAGATGATCTCAATTGCGACGCCGTATTTTTGGAAGAGCATTACAGCAACATCGCGGATACTCACCACTGCTGCTTTGTCTGGAATGGAAATCCGGTTCGACATCAATATACCCAAAGCGACCAGTGTGGCTCCTGCCAACAGCAGCGCCGGCAGCCATTGCCAAAAGCCCGGACGTGCCGAGTTTTCAGGGTGACCCAGATCCAGCATCATGATTACAAACATGAAGAGCACCATGATCGCCCCGGCATAGATAATTACTTCAAACATTGCAATCAGCGGCGCGGCCAACAGATAGAAAAGGGCAGCCAGGGCAAAGAAGGAAGTCACCAGGTAAACGATGGCGTGTACCGGATGTTTCTCGCTGATGGCGAAAACAGTGGCGACGACGGTGACGGCTGCAAGTATGTAGAAGAGTGTCTGTTCCATGTCAGGGCAACAATCCTCGCACATCCACCGGCAACCTTTCTTCATTCCCGGTGCCGCGAGGTTGGGTTACGCCGATGCCGGCATGACGATAATAGTTGTACTCCGACGACTTCCCGCAACCGTCGATCAACAGATGTTCCTTTTCGTACACCAGTGCCATGATGTCCCGTTCGCAGATTTCAAAATCCGGTGTCATCTGAATCGCCAGAGTAGGGCATGCCTCGGCGCAGAGACCACAAAAAATGCAGCGGGAGAAATTGATCCGGAACCACTCCGCGTAGCGCCTGCCGCCGACACCTTCTGCTGCCTGCATGGAGATGCAGTCTACCGGGCAGGCAGCAGAGCAGAGCTGGCAGGCGACACAGCGCTCGCCGCCGTCCGGGTCGCGGGTCAGCACAATCCGGGCCCGGTAACGGGGATACGGGGTGCGTTTCTGCTCCGGGTATTGAATAGTCACCGGGCGCCGGAAGATATGCTTCCAGGTAATCCACATTCCGGTCATAATGGCTGTTATGTCGGATACTATTTTCATCTTACCCCCGCAACACCATCCACCACGCCGTCACCAAGACATTTATCAGCGCCAGCGGAGTCAGCACCTTCCAGCAGAAATGCATCAGCTGGTCATAGCGCAGCCTCGGCAAGGTGCCGCGAATCCAGATAAAGAGGAAGGCAAATGCCAGCACCTTCAGAGAAAACCAGACCACCGGAGGCAGCAGCGGGCCGTGCCAGCCTCCGAGGAAAAAGGTGGCAGCCAAGCCGCCAAGTACGATTATGTTGATGTACTCCCCCACAAAAAACAGACCGAAGCGCATGCCGGAGTATTCGGTATGAAAACCTGCCACCAGTTCCCCCTCCGCCTCAGGGAGGTCAAATGGGATACGCTTGCATTCGGCGGCAATGCTGATCAGGAAGATAACAAAAGCTACCGGCTGATAGACAATGAACCAGCACCCTTCCTGGGCATTAACTATATCGGACAGACGGAATGAACGCGCCAGCATCACCACCGGCACCAGTGCCAGCCCCATGGAGAGCTCATAAGAAATCAACTGGGCCAGACCTCGGATGCTTCCCAACAGGGCGTATTTGGAGTTGGATGCCCATCCTCCCAGCGCCACGCCATAGACCGCGATTGCGGAAAGCGCCATGAACAACAACAGCCCCACGTTCAGATCAGCCACCTGCAGCTGCACCTGATGGCCAAAGAGCGTTACCGGAGAGCCGAAGGGAATCACGGAAAAAATCATGATGGCCGGAATCGCAGCCATGGCGGGAGCAAGGTAGAACAGCCACTTATCGGATCCTGCCGGCCGAAAGTCCTCTTTGGTCAGCAATTTGATCAGGTCGGCCAGCGGCTGCAGCAGACCGAACGGGCCAACCCTGTTGGGGCCTTTACGGTCCTGAATCCAGGCCAGCACCTTCCGCTCGGCAAACACAAGATACGCCGCCAGGGTTAGAATCACGAAAAAAACCAGGGCTATCTTGGCGAACATAATGCCTATGTCGATCGGGTCATAGCTCATAGATAGGCAATCCGTCTCCTTCTGCATCTAGGTGTCGTAGTTTCTCCCATTTTCCGTTCAGTTGTTCCGTAGTCCGGGTACCCCCCATCCGGACTATCAGCTCGTCAATGATCTGCCAGGCCGGCCGGAGATCGCCACCCGGCGGAATTGTACGATGAAGGTGCGACGGGTGACCGGCCGGATTCAGGCCATGAACTGGCAGTCCCGGATTCATTGTCTTCCTGAAGTGTTGGGCCCGCCCTTCGTTGTTGATGCAGGTTCCGTCCATCTCGGCCCATGCCGTAGTGGGCAGAATAATCTGCGCTGCAGCAACTGTATCAGTGTTTCGCCAGTCCAGCGCGGCAATGACGGGAATATCGGCCGACAGTTCTGGTGGAATGTCGGCTTCAACGGCAATGATGCCTTTAATCCGGCCACTGCTGATGGCCTGTTCCAGAGATATCGCGGCATGTTCATGTGAAAACAGGGCTGCACTGAAGGAGTTGGGGCCCGGAAGGATACAGGAAATCTTTACCGGTTCACCTTTTGCCATGGGTAGCGAGACATATTGGCGAGCCGTCGTGAATCCGGATGTTCCACAGATGATGACCGGTCGTTGCGCCGTGGCAAGTGGAACGTCGTCCAGCGTGGCGACGGCGGTACATTCGCAGGGAAGATCCACTGTTTCACCTATACTATACACCCCGGCTCCGGAGCGCCACGCCTGTCGCACCGCCAGCACCATCATCGGAGCTTCTGCCATGAGGTCTACATCGACAATTGCGATACAGTCGGCCTGCCGGATATCGGCCATCGAAGCGGATATTGCTCCAGTCAGTCCGGTCACAGCCGCACTGGTCTGTACGCGCTCCCTTTCGTCACAAAAATAGCAGGGTGCGTCAGCCAACATAATTGTGGACAATTCCGGCAAGAGAGCCATTCCTTCAAGTGAGAGTCTTTGGGAACCAACCAGCGCGATGCAGCCCGGACCATGGTTCTTCAACAGTTCTGAGACGCGCTGCACAATTGCATCAAGCGCAGAATCCCACCCAGCTTCCCGGCCTTCAATCCGGGGTGTTCGAGGACGGAGCGGGTTATTGACCGGAGTCGCCGCCGAAAAACGTCCCCGATCGCAGATGAACCAGGCGTTGACCGCGTCATTTCTCCGTCCGATGATCTTGAGTAATTCCCGGTAGCGGGCAACCGGGGTGATGCTGCACCCCAGCGAGCACTCCTGACAAATCGATGGCGCCATATCATAATCCCAGTAGCGGGCGCGAAAGCGGGCAGTTTTATCGGTGAAGACACCGGTGGGGCAGATATCCACCAGGTTGCCGGAAAAGGGTGATTCCAGTGGGCCATCCTGAAAACGTCCGAAATAGACCCTCCCGGCGCTGCCCATGACGCCGAAGTCGGTGCCCCCCGCGTACTCCTGATAAAAACGGACACAGCGGTAACACTGGATACAGCGGTTCATTTCATGTTCAATGTATGGACCGAGCTGCTGATTAACGTGGGTACGCTTTGTGCCGGTGTAGCGGCGGATGCCATGTCCGCCGGCAATGGTATAGTCCTGAAGCTGGCATTCGCCCCCTTCGTCGCACACCGGACAGTCGTGGGGGTGGTTGATCATCAGCCACTCGATGACACTCCTGCGCATGGCCATGGCTTCGGGATCGGTGGTGGAAACCACCATCTCTTCCATCACCGGCAGCATGCAGGACATCTGGATACCCTTGACCGGCCCATCCAGCATCTTGACGGCGCAGACCCGGCAGGCTCCGGCTTTACCGAGAGCCGGGTGCCAGCAGAAGTGCGGGATCGGGATGTCCACCGATTGAGCGGCTTCCAGCACTGTGGTCCCTTCGGCGACCTCAACCGGTATATTGTCTATAATCAGTTTCGGCATGGACATTTTCCCGTGGCGATATGCTCCCTCACCTCATCCTCAAAGTGCTGCAGCAATCCGTCCAGCGGCCCCATTGCTCCGGGTGCCAGGGCGCAGAAGGCTTGATTCAGATGTTTGACGTGCTCCCGCAGGATGTCGATATGTTCCTCGCTCCCCCGACCATTCTCGATATGTTCCAGCAAGTGTACGACAAACGGTAACCCCTCGCGGCAGGGGGTGCACCAGCCGCATGATTCGCGGGCATAGAAACGGACAAGATTGAGCGTTGCAGCCACCATGCAGGTGTTCTGGTCAAAGACCACAATGCCACCGGTGCCGAGGCGCGAACCGGCCTTGGCGACCGGGTCAAAATCCATGGGCACGTCCCACTGTTCTATTGTGAAATAGGGTGTGGACGCTCCGCCTGGCAGGCAGGCTTTGAATCTGCTCCCCTGCCGCATGCCGCCGCAGGGGCCTTCGATGATCTCGCCCAGTGGCATGCCAAGCGGGAGCTCGAAGCAGGCTGGGTTGACTACGTGGCCGCTGACACAGAAGAGTTTCATCCCGGCCGCCTCCGGCGTGGCGGCGGTTGCCTTGAACCATTCAGGACCATTTGAGATGATGTACGGGATATTTGCCAGGCTCTCCACGTTGTTTACAACCGTCGGGCCGCCCCACAATCCCTTGACCGCCGGGAACGGTGGTTTGGCGCGAGGATTGGCCCGTTTTCCCTCTAATGCATTTATCAGGGCGGTTTCCTCGCCGCAGATGTAGCGACCGGCGGAGACATGCACGTCGATGTCGCAGGAAAAACCGCTTCCCAGGATGTTTTCGCCGAGAAAGCCGGCTCCGTTTGCTTCAGCAATGGCCCTGCGCAGGTTGATAGCGGCCTGCTCATAACCGCGCCGGATAAATATAAAGGCGTGACGAACTCCGATGGCGTAGCATGCCAATGTGATCCCTTCAACCAGAGAGTAGGGATTGGCTTCAAGCAGGATTCGATCCTTGTAGGTGCCCGGTTCCATTTCATCGCAGTTACAGATCAGCCAGCGTGGCCCCGGCAGGTTGCGCGGTACAAACGACCATTTCTTACCGGTCGGAAAACCGGCTCCACCACGTCCACGCAGACCGGAATCGATCACCGACTGCTGCACTTCGTTTGTTGACATCTCTTTGAGCGCCGTTTTCAGCGCGGTAAAGCCCCCCTCACTCCGGTATTCGGCAAAAGATACTGAGCGGCCGGGACGGTTATGTCGGAAAAGGATCTGTTCCATTTAAGGGTTCCGATATTGTTCAATCAGTTCTGCAGCGCTCTCGGCGGTAACTCTGTTGTAGATTGTGTCGCCAATCATGAGTGTCGGAGATTGCCCGCAATTGCCCAGACAACAGCAGGGGAGCAGGGTGAACAGGCCGTCAGCGGTGGTCCCTCCCACACTGATTCCGAGTAATCCTGCAATCTTCCCCATCACTGTTTCTCCACCCATGGCCCAGCAGGAGATGGAGTCACAGACATGGATGACATACCGCCCGACCGGTCTGCGATAGATCATCTCGTAAAAGGTGGCCAACTCCTCAATCTGCAGCGGAGTAAGGCCGAGGAGTTCGGCCGCTTCCACCACCGCCTCATCGGTCAGCCAACCGTAATGAGCCTGCAATGATTTCATGACATCCACCGCCGCTTCGCGATTCGTAACTGCGGAAGCAATGCGGTTCTGGAGTTCTTGTCGCATATTTTCAGGAATCATGGTGCCTACCTGTCCAGATCCGCCAGGACAAAATCTATCGACCCAAGTATGGTCAGAAAATCGGCCAGCAGCCAGCCGCGACTCATTACCGGCAGCGCCTGGACATGCGGAAAACTGGGGGTCTTGATCCTGACGCGATAAGGAATATTGAGACCGTCCGAGACGACGAAATAGCCGTTTTCGCCTTTCGGAGCCTCGATGGCGCTGTAGTTTTCGCCCTTTGGCGCGGACATACCACGGGTACTGTTAACGAAGTGGTGGATCAGCGACTCGATATCCTTGAGCGTATCCGGCTTCTGCGGCAGCACATAGCGATAGTCGTCAGTCATCCAGCGGCCGGCCGGCATGTTGTCAAGGCACTGCTGCACGATGTGCAGCGACTGCTGAATTTCTTCCATGCGCACCATATAGCGCGCCCAGCTGTCGCCCCCTTCTGCGGTCGGTATGTCGAACTGAAAGCGATCATATCCGGAATAAGGTATTTTCTTCCGCAGATCCCACTCAAAACCGCAGGCGCGCAGGTTTGGACCGGACACCCCCCATTCCAGGGCATCGTTCTTCGAGATGGCTCCAACACCTTTCAAGCGGGCCATGAAGATCGGATTCCGGTCCAGCAGGGCGTGATACTCTTTCAGGCGTCCCGGCATCCAGGTCAGAATATCCTGCACCGGACGCTGCCAGTCATCGGGGAGGTCTTCAGCAACGCCGCCGATGCGGAACCAGGCGGGGTGCATTCTGCCGCCGGTGATCATTTCGACGATATCAAAGATTTTCTCCCGGTCGGTAAAGGTGTAGAACACCGGGGTCATTGCGCCGACATCGGCGGTGAACGTGCCGAGCCAGACCAAGTGATTGGCGATGCGGAACAGTTCTGCCAGCATGACGCGAATGGTCTCAGCCCGCTCCGGCACAGTGATGCCGCAGAGTCGTTCAACGGAGTTACAGTACGCCAGGTTGTTCTGCACTCCGGACAGATAGTCGATCCGGTCGGTATACGGGATAAACTGGTTCCAATGCTGTCGTTCGGCTATCTTCTCCGCGCCACGATGGTGATAGCCGATGTCGCTGTCGATATCGACAATTTCTTCGCCGTCCAGACGGAGCATGCAGCGGATGATGCCGTGCGTGCCGGGGTGCTGGGGGCCCAGATTGAGAATCAGAGTCTCCTCGTCAACATCGGTGAAATAGTTTTCCGCCGGCAGGGACTGATGGCGGCGGGCATCGTCCAGGGTATAGGGGGGCATCTCGGTCGCCCGGAACGGATGGGATTTACGCATCGGATGCCCCTGCCAGTCGTGAGGCATGAGGATACGGCGCAAATTGGGATGGCCGGTGAAGGAGAGACCGTACATGTCGTACACCTCCCGCTCGTACCAGTCGGCATTTGCGAAGACGCTCGTAATGCTTGGCAGCGGCACATGTTCGTCATCCAGTTCGGCTTTGATGCGAATGTGTCCCGGAATGTCCATATTGAGCAGGTGATAATTGACGGTAAAATCCTTGAAATCACCAGGATGACGGCGGCACGATTCATCGACGCAGGCAATGTCTTCAAGTCTGCGAAACGGAGCGCTGCTGCGGTTTTTCAAATGGAGCAGTACTTCGGGTACAAGCCCTGGCGGCACCCGGTAGGTCAGCATATCGGTGGCGCGATCATCATGGACTACTCTGACGCCAAAAATTGATTCCAGTTCGTTATCGAGGCCAAACCCGGGATAGTCATGTTTTGGCGCGGGAGGTCGCCACTGCTCGTCGCTCCGGGGAAGATACGGTTTCGGGTGTCCCACCGAAACACCCCTGATGGCGGTTCCTTCCAGACCCGGTCCTCTGGTATCGCAGCTTTTGCTGACGCCATCTACCAGCAGTGGTACGGTCGTCCCCTGATGGCCGCCGGAGAGGTGCAGAACCGGGCGGGCAGGTCGCTCGTTGCGTTTAATTTTCTCCTGCAGGAGCATTAACCCTTGCAAAAAAGCCTCCGGACGGGGAGGGCAGCCGGGAATGTAAACGTCTACCGGCAGGAACTGGTTAACGCCCTGAACAACACTGTACACATCATACATGCCGCCTGAGTTGGCGCAGCTTCCCATGGAGATTACCCAACGTGGTTCAGCCATCTGCTCGTACAACCGCAGGATATTGGGAGCCATCTTGACAAACGGGGTTCCGGCTATCACCATCAGGTCGGCTTCACGGGGCGAGCCGCGTAGAACTTCCGCGCCGAAGCGGGAGACGTCGTGACGCGAGGTGAATGAGGTCATCATCTCGACAAAACAGCAGGAGAGTCCGAAAAACATCGGCCAGAGCGAATTTGCACGTCCCCAGTTTATCAGATCGTCCAGGCTGGTCAGGAGGATGTTGTCGGGGATTGTAGAGTCTGTTGAGTTCATGGAGCTTTAGTCCATTTTCTTTTTGCAGCCGACGGCCCCCACTCGAGGCCCCCCTTTATCCAGAGCCAGGCTAATCCGATGAGTAGTGCAACAATAAAAAAAGTGATATGCAGCAGACCGGCCAGACCGAGCTGTTCCCAGGCGACTGCCCAGGTCAGGATGAAGGCGGTTTCAACATCAAAAATTATGAAAAATATGGCGATCAGATAAAAGGGAACATGTAATGGCAGACGCGCGCTGCCGCTCGGGATGACACCGGATTCGTAGGAGAGATCCTTGTTGCGGTTGGTTTGCTTGTCACCGAGCCACCAGGCGGCCAGCAGAAGCGCCCCAATAAGTGCCACGGCAATGAGCGTGTGAAGCAAGAGCGGAAATATTTCAGACATTCTTCATGCTCCAGAATGAAATTGATGTTATGAGTTTCTGCTATTCTCATCGAACAGCAATCAGAGGTAATGTCGCCGAATCGAATACTACAGCTATTACAAAAAAAACGGCAATAATATGTTGCACATGCAATATTTGTTTACCTGCTTGGCAACCTGCGTTACTACTCATGTCAGAGAATATGTGCCCGATCCACGGGCAACCAAAGTGTGTCACAGTCAGGCGGTAGATTTTTTCATCATCAGCCACCCCGTGCCGTAGAAACCGTTCAGTTACCAATTTAGCGGAGACTGGCATGAATACTGCCATAGTTTCGGACAAGTGTACTCAACATACTGCGCGCCAAACCAGCAAATGGAGTGAAGTGCTGATTCGATCATCACGCACAAAGGAGCAGATATGAGCAGACGTCGTATTGCAAAGTTATTCAAAAGCCAACCTACCGTCGAGGGAGCCGGGGTTCATCTCAAACGTGCCTTCGGCTATTCCCAGGTTCCCATTTTTGATCCGTTTCTGATGCTGGATGATTTTCATACGGCCAATCCCGATGAGTATCTGGCCGGATTCCCCTGGCATCCGCACCGGGGCATTGAGTCAATTACCTATGTACTCGACGGTCTGGTTGAACATAGCGACAGCATGGGGAACAAGGGTGTCATAAGTCGCGGTGATGTCCAATGGATGACCGCAGGCAGCGGCATCATACACCAGGAAATGCCGCAGAAGAGCCCTACCGGCATGATGTGGGGTTTCCAGTTCTGGGCGAACCTGCCTGCCGCCCGGAAGATGATGCCTCCACGGTACCGGGATGTAAAGGCGGCCGATATTCCGGAAATTATCCTTGAACAGGGCATAACAGTCAAAATTGTCAGTGGTCAGGTTAACGGTTTTAAAGGCCCGGTCTGCGATATAGTCATTGAGCCGGAAATGCTGGATGTCAGCATACCAGCCGGTGTTACCTTTAGATACCCCGTCAAAGTGGGGCATACTGTTATTGCTTACGTGCTTGATGGAGAAGGGTATTTTGATGACCGACGTGATGCCTTTTCCATCGACATGGCAGGGTCCGGGTGGATGGATCTTGACCGGCGCTGCAGCTGCGGGGCTGAAACGGTCGTCCTCTATGAACGGAACGGCAACGAAATAGTTATTGAAACGGGGAAGAGCCCGCTTCGCTTCCTGTACATTTCAGGAAAACCGCTCAATGAGCCGGTCGCGTGGTATGGCCCGATTGTCATGAACAGTCAGGATGAGTTGCGAATTGCTTTTGAAGAATATCGAAACGGAACGTTCATAAAAGAAAGGTAGTAGCAGGAGGCACTTCACTTACTACCCACCCAATCTGTTTTATGTGCTTCAAGCCCGCAGGTCAAATGGGGTGTACGAGTGAACTGAAGCGACTTGAGGTATTGACCTTCAGGGGAGCGCTGGAGTATGCTTCCCGCCTTGAGATAATGATTATGATAAAGCAATTCTTACATATACCAGAATATTCAAAGCGGCATGTTGCCGGTGCTGTGTTGACGGCGATTTTCATGATCATCGTGCTCAGCCCGCTTGCGCCCCTTGCCATGCATTCGAAATCCGTCATCCCCGCGCGCGCCGGCGAATGTTCGGGCGATTGTAATATATGCGGATGTTCGCCGGAAAGCAGGAGTGCGGGAACCTGCTGCTGTAGCAAGAAGAGAGCGCAGCAGGCCCGCGCCCATAAAGAGGAGGAACAGGCGGTGTTACCCGACTGTTGCAAAAAAAAGCCGGTTGAACGGAAGGTAGTGATCGCTTCGTGCGGGTGCCCCTGCGGGAGCGGCAAAACCGCGATGTTAACCGGTAGCGCCGCCGACGAAGTTTTGCCATTTTACTTTATGGAGCAGTTTGCACAGTCACCAGCTTTAACAGATTATTTCAACCTGATTACTCCTCTGGTTTCCAACCATATTAAACCACCCGTCCCACCTCCCCAGCTCGTATAATTTCTTTCTGAAGATGTAATTGTAGAAGGCTTGGCTGTTACTGCGGGCCTGATCACCATTGTTGCGCAACATGTGGAGCGTATTCCGGATATTACCAGGGATTATGCCGGATGTCCGTGAGCCTACAGGCCTGCCTCAGATAGAGAGCCGGTCAAAGGCATCGTACGGGCGGAACAACCGGCTACTGGTAACCAACCTGTTTTACAAACAGTGCTTCATCTGTCTGCCCTGTGCGTGCGATACCTTTTGTTACAGGGCCTAAGGTTGCAGAAAACAACAACACAACCAATCGAGTCAGTGTGCCTATGGGCGCACTGACATCATGTGCCGTTTGTGACGAGGCACACTTGTGAGCAACGATTAAATTTCAATGGAGAATATATGAATAAAAATATTTTGAGCGCAGCCGTAATCTGTTGTGCCCTGACAGCCAATGTAATGGCTGAAGAAAACAATGAGCAGAAACAGCAGTTGGATGATGTCGTGGTAACTGCAACCAGAACCAAACGGAAAACCGATGAAGTGGCAGCAGGCATCAGTGTTGTCAGTAAGGAAAGCATTCAGAATACGAGAATGTTTGGCATCAAGGAGGCTCTTACTGGCCTGTCTGGTGTTCAGTCTGAAACAAAGAACGGTGGATATGATTCCCGTTTGATTATCAGAGGTGCCGGTCTCAAAGCACAATACGGTGTCCGGGAAATCATGGTGCTATTGGATGGCGTTCCTATTACCGACCCGGACGGCATGTCGCGCTTTGACTTTGTCGACACGCAAATGGTCGACCATATTGATGTCGTTAAAGGCCCCAATTCAACCATGTACGGGGCAAACGCAGCCGGCGGTGTCGTCAACATCATCACCAAGAGTCCGCTTGAAGAGACCAAAAGTCTCAAAGTGGGTTTTGGAAGCGATAGCACCCGGATGTACAATGCAATCCTCGGTACCAGCATCGGCTCAACGTATGTAACAGTAGCGGGCAGTCGTAAATCTACTGACGGGTGGCGTGCATGGAACAAGTTCGACACAAATCAGGGCAGTATGAAGGTCGCCCATCTGATAGACGCCACGTCGGCCCTTGAATTTAATTTCAGTTATACCGAAGCCAACATTCAACTGCCCGGAACCTTGACCAAAACCCAATTTGACAATGATACTACCCAACTCACCTCTGAGCCCTGGAAAAATTCAGGCCGCTACAGCACGATTTACAACACCAGTCTCAAGTTTGACAAGGAAATTGGCGACCTGAAAATCAAGACATTGGCCTACTTCCAGAATTGGCACCACCGCCATCCTGTGACAGGCATTATTAATGACGGCGGTGCTGATATCTACGGTGCCGATATCCAGGCCGACTGGAAGCATTCCCTCTTTGGCGCGGCAGCAACCCTGACAACAGGAATTGCCGGGCAGATGGATACACCAAACGGAAACAAGTATGCATACCGAGATGTGGTCACAATTTCTGCAGGGCCTCAGGCCGGCAGGATAACTTCTACTCTCTCGGATGCCAAAGGCGAGCTTGCATCGACAAGTGATGACACTATTTCAAAATGGGGTGTCTATGCGCAGGAGTCGATTCGCCCCACCGATTCCTGGATCATAGACACCGGCATCCGTTTTGATCAGGTGTTTTTTGACCTGAATCAGGAAAACTATCAGAGCTTCAATTATGCCACCGGAAAATATGTGGTCGGCAGAAGCACGGATACGGTGAATAAAGACTTTATCCAGGTCAGCCCACGTATCGGTGCAGTTTACAAGATTGATGACATTTACAGCCTGTATGGAACCGTATCAACCGGTTTCCAGACGCCGCAATCCTCCGAAATCGAAAAAAACCAGGAGCTGAATCCGGTTAAAACGATCAACTATGAAACCGGCGCCCGGGCCCGCTATCCTGGTGGTCACACAATCGATCTTTCCCTGTTCTACATGGATGTCACTGATGAAGTTGTGTTGACCTATCTGGCCGGCGGAGACACCACCTATAACAATGCCGGATCGACGATTAAAAAAGGTGTTGAACTTGCTTGCAAGTACCAGATTCTTCAGGGTCTGTTTCTGGGAGGCACCTATACCTACAGTGATTTCCGGTTCGACAGGTTTGATGAGCCGATTTCGGGAGTGACTTACGACCGCTCTGGTAACCGCCTGCCCTATGTACCGAAACATCAGTACAGCTTTTACTCATTCTACAAACATCCATCCGGTTTCAAGGCCAAAATTGATACCTACGGCTGGGGCGAGTATTACGTTGATAATGCCAACTCCGGCACATACCACGGCTACGATTTCCTGACGAATGCCATGGTTGGTTACGAGAACAAGCAATGGGATGTTACCTTCGATGTCAATAACGTCTTTGACAAGCGGTATGCCATGGAGGTTACCAAGGACTCTGTCGGGAATGACCGCTACCGTCCGGGCGCGCCGATTTCGTTTTTTGGCAAGCTTTCCTACAAATTTTAGGAGCGCATTATGAATGGAAAAACGCTCATCATTTTCATCGTGTCAGTCGCATTTTTCACGCTGGCTGCCACATACCGCTTTCATGACTCGGCGCACGCCATGGGAATGATAAAGCAAGGGGGTGGGGTGGCTCGCCATCCCGCCCTGCTGGACAAGGATAGGGATAGCTATGTGCTGATTGCCACCGCCGCTGTTGTGCCACCATACCACGGCAACGCCCGTGTAGTCCTGGAAGGTGATCCCACTCTCACCGCAACATTTCATAATTCAGAACCTGTCGTAGACATTGGAATACATCGCCATCCAACATTTCGGGACAATACCTACTTTGATCTTCGTCCGAGGGACAGGGTTGCTCTCTGGGTGAAAATCAAACGCGGACCTGTCACGGTTCGGCAACATACCCCTGTCGTTGCGCAACAGAAGCAGGCAGTGCGTGGAACTGAACCGGTATGCACGCAATGTGAATCCGAAGGCGGAAACATGACTGCGAAAAGTTCTGCTGATGCAGGGAGTAAATGGCGCGGTAAGAAGGTTGGATCTCAGGGAGTAAAAGGGCCTGCTGTGGCATTTTATGATGTCGCAACCAATGGGCCGCTCTTGAGGATACCTATCCAGTTTGCAGATGGCGCAGGAGGTGGCGACGATGACCATTGAAAGCGCACAAGCCGGTTTCATGAGCAGGCATCGCACCATGATTATGGTCCTGTCGCTGGCGCTCTTTCTACCGCCACTGGCATTCATTTTTCAGATATCCACAGGGGGCATCGATTTCTGTGGAACCTGGTGCCCACGCATGTTTTACGCTATCCGCAACGGTGCCGGCATAAAGGAAGTTGTGGGCGGCATAATGCGGGCATATATGGGGGTTACCCTGGTTGGCGCTGCAGTAGTCTCGACTTTTTTTCTGGGGCGTTACTGGTGCAGTCATCTCTGCCCGATCGGCGGAGCAGGCGAACTGGGAAGCAGACTTGTTCCTGACAAGCTCAAGATTGATTACTCCTCAATACCTGCTGCCCCAATTCGCTATGGCTATATGGGGGTCTATGTTGCTGCACCCCTACTTGGTCTGGGGAGTCTCTGTTGTAATTACTGCAACTTCGCTGCAGTCCCGCGATTGTTTGGAGCGGCCTTTGTCCAGGCCGATTTGGCATACTTTTTCCGGGCCTATGGAGTGATCAACCTGGCACTCTTTATTCTGCTTGCGGTCGTGGCAAAAGGGGGGCGGGCATATTGCAACTTCCTCTGTCCGGTAGGTGCACTGGATGCCCTTTCAAGCCTGCTCGGGATGAAATTCGGCAACCGGATGAACGTAGTTGAGCACCGCTGTAACGGCTGCGGGAAATGTATCGATGTTTGTCCCACCTGGGCCATCAGTATGGATGCCACGGCAAAGATAGATCAACTTTCCTGTATGCCCTGTCGTCAATGTGAAAAAGCCTGCCCGGAAGGAGCAATCTGTTATGGGAAAACTACGTGATACAATGACATTTGGAGCCGTTGGCGCTGCCGGCGGTGTTGCCGGTATGTCTGCCGCTGCCGGTTTGTGCGCCGGAAGTGCATGCTGCACATGTTTTCGTTGTGCGGGTATGGGGCTGTTACTCGTTGCCGTGGCTCTCTGGAAAAAGAGGAAAGCAGCATCTGATGAATTGGATCACATCAGTGGAATGTGTAAAACGAGTCTGAAGACAGGGTCACGATCATGAATGAGCCGATCAAATATATCGTCATGTCTGCGCTATTGCACGGAGTGCTTCTTGCGCTGGTGATAAAACTGACAGCGGGGATGATCGCACACAAGGATGTTATGATCATTGATTTCAGCCTGAACGAGTTGTCCTCACTTCATGAGACCAGACCGGCGAAACAGCCTTTGTCAGCGCCGCCAGTCTCCCCTCAGGCCAAGCACGTACCTGCTGCGAAGATGGTTACACAGCCGGCTTTGCCGGTGCCAGTCGTTAGCAGTCCTGCGGCGCCGAAGGAACCGGTTGCTCAACCGGTTAATGATGTGGTTCAAGCTGCGAAGGTATCAGCAGGACAAAGAGCTGAAGGCAGTACAGCGGCAGTGGCTACTGCTTCTGTAAACAGTTACTCCCGAACTACGGCAACTTCAACCTGCGACATCGCTATAGGTGAATCCGACACTAAGCACGTTCATAAAAAGTACCTCAAAGAGCATTTCAATTACATCCGGGAACGTATTATGAAACGGCTGGACTACCCACCGGTCGCCCGGAGAATGGAATGGACCGGTAGGGTTGTTCTTGCATTCGTGGTAAACAGGGACGGAGGGGTTCATTCAGTTCATGTCAAAGAGAGCAGCGGGTATGCCGTGCTGGATAACAGTGCCATGGACACAGTCAAAAGAGTCGCGCCATTTCCAAAGCCGCCGGTAGTGGCCGAGATCGTTATGCCGGTCCATTTCAGGCTGCAGTAGTCAGGAAATGTTGTTGTATCAGTCGGCGCAGGGTGATAATTATCTAAAGTCTGATATAAGGAACATGATGTATAAATACCGTTTGGATGACATGAATGAAACTTCACTCCGTTTATAAGTTCACAATGATACAAAAGCTGATCATCAGTTTTGCAATAAGCGGTATCTGCATGACCGTGGCTCTGGCAAATGCCGTCATCGGGCTAAAGGAAATGCACCATGTGGAGGAGGCGATTGCACATAATAACATATCAGCGGCGTCTGCGATCAGTGCTCTTCGTGAAACTCTCATTATCCAGAAGAGGGCCGTAGGAAAGTATCAGATTCTGGGGGAGGACGAATTTCGGGAGCTTTTCAGGCAAAACGCGCTGGAATTCCGAGCGGCACTTGTTACACTCCGGACCATTTCTCAAGATGAAGGAACCATTGTTCTTGCAACATATTACGAAGATTATATCCAGCTCTGTGAGCGAATATTTGGGGGGAAAAATATTTCGTCACAGGAGTTACAGGTTCACACAAAAAAACTTGAGGGGGCAATCGAGAAAGTAAGACATAATCAACAGGATTCATTAATACACATACTGAAAATATATGACGAAAAAGAAAGCTCAATTGTCTCACGTTCCATACTATTTGCATGCGCCGGTGTTGCAGTCTCATTTTTAGTTGCCGGTTTACTGGTATATTCGTTTGCATCGTCAATCGGAAAATTGCAAAAGGCTACTCATCGTATTGCGGCGGGTGAATTTGAGTATGAGCATGATATTCCGACAGGTGATGAAATCGGCTCACTCGCTCAGGATTTCACCCGGATGGGAATGCGCCTTAAGGATCTGGAGCAGATGAGTCTTGATGCCAGTCCGCTGACTCGCCTTCCCGGCAACATTGCAATTGAGCGAGCAATCAACCACCGGATTGATGCCGGCAGCTCATTTGCACTCTGTTACCTGGATCTGGACAATTTCAAGTCCTACAATGATCGTTATGGATATATCAAGGCGAGCGAGGTAATTAAAGATGTCGGTCATGTCATCTATGATGCGGCACGGCGGTTGAACGATCCTGATACCTTTGTCGGACACATCGGGGGGGATGATTTTGTAGTCATTATCAACGGAGCTTTTGCCGAAATGGCATGTCAAGCTATAATCAGCGAAGTTGACGCGATTATCCCACGTTTTTATTCTGATGAAGATAATGCACGGGGAGCTATTGAGGGTATTGACCGCTATGGTGTACCCCGTGTTTTTCCTCTCATCTCCATTTCCATCTCTGTTTTAGTCTGCTCGAAAGGCGATTATGCCTCCGCCGCAGAGATTGCGACAGCGGCGGCACGGTTGAAGGAACAGGTGAAAAAAACAGAGGGAAGCAATTATATCATCGTCATGGGAGAACACACTGCATGATGTATCGAACTGCTGGACAGATAGGCTTCTGGGCCTGCATCTTGTTACTGTCAGCCTGTTCCTCGCCTGCGGTAGTAACACGCGTACCATGGATTCAGGAAAAGGAATTTGCTGAAGCACTTACGCTGTTGAGAACGGGAAAAGAGAAGCAGGCACGTACCGTTTTTGAGCAGGTGATCGTGGCCCCCTCTTTGCCCGGCCTGACCGAAGAGGCGCTTTTCAGATTAGCCATTTTACGGCTGAGTGATGGTGGTGAAAAAGGAGTAGTCGAATCACAAGCGCTTGTTGAACGTCTTGTTCGCGAATATCCTGACACACTCTGGGCCCGGCAGGCTGCTCCGCTTGTTTCCCATCTGTCAGAAATGCGGCAGCTGTACGGCAAGGCAGGTCAACTGACAAAGTTGCACGAACAAAATATGTCCTTAAACCATGACATCGAAAAATTGCGTCAGAACCTTGAGCGGATAAAAAAGCTTGATCTGGAGCTTGATAAATAGTGACGCAACAAGAGTTCAACGCGTGAAACAGCCCTCGTAAACAGCCCTCGTAAACACCCCTCGTAAACACCCCGCTCCAACGGTCTCCGGTCACTGGGGAATTCTCGATTCTGGAGCCGATCCGGCAGTAGTTCCATGTTGCCGGGAAAACCGGTAGCAGCCATGGCTTCCACGGTAAATTCTTCCGGGATATTCAGGTCCGTTCGGGCAGGTTTATAATCAAATCCTTGCATGCCATGCACCACGTAACCGAGGATGCTTCCTTGCAGTGCCATAAATCTTCGCGCTAAGTCAGATTCTCTGTTTCTCGAATGTCATGGCAACCGAATTCATGCAGTAACGGAGACCTGTCGGCCGGGGGCCATCATTGAACACATGGCCCAGATGGGCATCACAGCGGCTGCAGAGCACTTCTGTCCGCCGCATAAACAGTGTGTTATCCTCACGGTTGGTGACATTCTCTGGCGCTATTGGCTGCCAGAAGCTTGGCCAGCCGGTGCCGGATTCAAACTTGTGCTCCGAGCTGAACAGGTCGTTGCTGCAGCAGACACACCGGTAAATACCTTTTTCGTGGTCGTTGGTCAATTCGCCGCTAAATGGCGCCTCGGTACCTTCTTCCCTGGTTACGTTATACTGTTCGGGAGTCAATTGCGCACGCCATTCGGTGTTGGTTTTAATCACTTTTCCGCTCATGATGAATCCTTTTTTTGCTGCTGAATAAAGACGGATCGGCCCCTGCGGTGCCGGTATGGACCCGGACACTGTCGCAGAACGTGTCCCATTGGCGTTACAGGCGAGAATAACGGTGCTCAATCCGCCCAGAATAAAGAGTCTGCGTGAGATCATGGCTGTCTCCTTTCACTCTCAGTGTCCCGCTTCTTTGCCCCACAAATCTTTCAGTCGCTGATCCCTGCCGCAACTTCTACGATAGAAAGCGTACCGGAGCGGGTTTTTTTTATAATAATGCTGATGGTACTCCTCTGCAGGATAAAACGCACCGGCCGGCGTGACTTCAGTAACGATCGATGCACGGAACGGCTTGCTTTTTTCAAGGGCCTCTTTCGACTGAACGGCACGACGGCGCTGCTCTTCCGAGTGGTAAAAAATGGCGCTCCGGTACTGGTGGCCGCTGTCGCAGAACTGGCGGTCCTTCACCGTCGGATCAATATTGTGCCAGTACACGGTGAGCAATTTTTCGTAGCTGATTCTGGAGGGGTCAAAAACTATCTGAACTGACTCTGCATGGCCAGTCCCACCGGCTGAAACCTCCTCGTAGGTTGGGTTATTCGTCTCTCCTCCCGCATATCCGGAAGTCACCGAAATAACGCCGGGGAGCCCGTCAAATGGGCGCTCCATGCACCAGAAACATCCGCCGGCAAAGGTTGCTTTTTCGTACGCTGTTCCGGATGCAGTGGCGGCAACCGGAGCAAGCAGCATCAACAGGACTGTGAACAGCCGGGAATGCAGATTAATCTTCCACATTAGCGTTTCTTCCTTTTGCGTCAGTATATCACAGTTAAAGACAAAAACAGTCTTAAAATATCGCGGAATGAGTTGTGCTGATTGGGAGGTTGGCTGCTTGATACGTATAATAATCGATATCCGTGAATATGCGCGTGTTAACTGCCAACTTTGGACAGTTCTGGCATGGCGTCTTAACCAAGCGGCTAGAGGGCCGTCTCAAGGCCCAGGTGACCTTGAGCTTTGATCGTACGTTTTGGAATGTATGCTATGGTTCGGGAAAGTTGTACGAGCGGCTCGGCATGTATCTGGTAAATGATTTCGTCAGTGTTGATCTCTTTATCGTTGCACGGCAATCGGGTATCCAGCCACTTACCTGAACTGCCAAACCGTAAGTTCTGCAGTGCTGTGCTGGTACTTGTGCCGGGTTTCTCTGATGACAAATGGCACATCGCGTGGTTCTCCGAGCAGGCGGAAATGAGGCGACAAAGCCTCTTTCAGACCATCCAGGGACCAGACCGGTTCACCGCTATCACGATAGCCACCCAGCCACTCCTCCTTTTTCGTATACTCCTTCAGCCACGTATAGGGGGAGGTGATCACCAGAACCCCACCAGGGTTGAGTCGTTCATGGATGGTGCAGAGGAACGAGCGCGGTGAATAGACGCGATCGATCAGGTTGGCCGCAAGTACGAGGTCATAGCCGGTGAACTTTTCCGGCAGGTTGCAGGCATCGGCCTGATAAAAATCGACCCGCTCGCGGCTTCCCGCCAACCCCAATGCCGCAAGTTCTGTTTCGTGATATGAGACGATTTCCCCTTCTTCGGGGAGGGCATAGCGCAGATATCCTTCCTCTTGCATTCTTGCGGCAAGACGGAAAAAACGGGTGGAATAATCGAGACCGGTAACCCGACTGAAACCGCCCCTGGCGAGTTCGAAGGAGCTCCGTCCCACCGCGCATCCCAAGTCAAGGGCATGCCTCTTGGGGCGATCGTCCATCAGTTCCAGGCAGATACCGGCAACCGCTACCAAGAAATTGGGAACGCCGAAATGCTCTGGACCATAGTGGGCGTCACAGTACTGAGCCGCAAGGATATCGTTTTCGTACTGGTCTTGATGAATCTCGATTGGTGCCATGCTCTCGATGTAACGGAACCCGGCATACTGGAAAAAATGGCGTCGGAAGGCATAGCGCGAGTCCCGCGTGGCCTCATTTCCGGTGGAGATCCACGAGCCACCCTTGATTAGATTGTGCCGAGTATCAAAAGTTGGAGTAGAGAAGTCGTCGTACCAGGGATGTATCTCAAAGCCATGAAAGGGATAGATCGGGGTTTCGGTCCACTGCCAGACATTCCCTAATACGTCATAAAAATCGCCGGCTTTGAAGCGATCTATCGGGCAGGATGATGCCCACCATTCCAGATTGATATTACCCGGTGTCTGTTGCCAGTACGGCTGATCCTGAATGGCACAGAGGTCGCGCAAACGGTTCCACTCGTCTTCAGTCGGGAGCCGGATCGCCTGACCGGTTATCGAAGACTTCCAGTTGCAGAAAGCCTTGGCCTCAAGGTAATTGACCTCCACCGGCCAGTTCCACGGGAGATCGATCAATGACGCCATGGTGCGCAGTTGCCAGTTGTTGCCGTCCCTGATCCAGAACAATGGATACTCCGCCTGCCTGAACTCGCGCCATTGCCATCCTTCCTCGGTCCACCACTGGCGCTCACCATAGCCACCAGCTTCGACAAACGCCAGGAATTCACGGTTGGATACCAGGTATTCAGCAGCCTTGAACCCGGTAACCTCTGCCTCATGAACACCATACTCATTGTCCCAGCCATAGAGCGGGTGATTCCTAGCTTTACCCAGCACCACCTTTCCACCAGCCACCGGCAGCAGCCGGTTGGTCGGCGGTTCTCCTGCTTCACGGCAGATCTCCCAGTACGGCAGCTGCACCACTTGGTCAATGGGAAGCTGGCGTATCAGCACTGATGAGGTTTCCAGATGGATCCGTTGATGTTCGATTCCCATCATGATCGCCCACCAGGGGGATTCCCAGGTAATGGGCAGGGAGAGTGGCAGCTCCCGGATCACCCCTCCCATCAGCTCACGAACCTCGTCACGGTATGCCTTCACCTGCTGGCGATTCGGCCAGTCATAATGCCGTTCGTCAAGATCGTCCCATGACATCTCGTCAACACCCACGGCAAACATTGACTCGTACTTAGGATTTATGCGCTGTTCAATGACCCGGGCAATGGTCAGCTTATTGATGAAAAAGGTTGCTGTGTGTCCGAAATAGAAGATCAGGGGATGCCGCAAGCGGTCGGCCCGCAGGTAGTATGTGTTATCATATTTGAGGGTGTCATAGAGCTTTTCTTCAATGTCAAATGTCTGGTGAAAATAGTCGAGAATTTCGTTTCGTTTTTGTTCAGGATCCCCTGCATCCAATAGTATTATTTTTGCCGAGCGCTGTTTCATATTTTCTGATATCCATTCTATCCGATTCTCAGAGTAGTAATTCATATCCGGTTTCACATCGAAATAGTATATTATGCCCGTCAGGATAGCATATTTATGATGCTGTTCCACTTCTATTTGAGATCAATAGGTTTGAATTATATTGCGGACCGCAGGTTATGTGTATAATCAGGGATATGAATTAGTCACTTAACTTGAATCCAATAGGTGCAATTTCTTTCTTTGATAGATGGGGCGGATGATGAGTGCCAAAAATGCCAGTTTTTTAACGGGGCTGCTGTTTGCTGTTTTGATACTTTGTACTGCGTGCAGCAAAATACCTCAGCTAACACCGCTGGCGGCTGATGCGACAATCCTGGCATTTGGCGACAGCCTTACATTTGGTACTGGTGCTGGTGAGTTCGAGAGCTACCCGGCGGTGCTGATGCGTCTGACCGGGCGAAAAATAGTCAATGCCGGGGTGCCGGGCGAGATTTCTGTTGTCGGTGCACAGCGGCTACCGGAACTGCTTGAGCGGGAGCATCCTGCTCTTTTGATTCTCTGCCATGGGGGCAATGACTTGCTTGCTCACCAGAGCCCGCAGGTCATTGCCGACAATCTTCGGGTTATGATACGAATAGCAGCCGAAAGTGGCGTTCCGGTACTGTTGGTAGCCGTCCCTGTACCTGACCTTTCATTGAAACCACCACCACTCTATGAAGAGCTTGCCAAGGAATTCCACATCCCGATTGAGTTGAAAATTCTTCCCCAGATATTGGGCACAAGAAATTTAAAATCAGATCATATACATCCTAATGCCGCAGGGTACCGAAAGTTTGCCGAAGCTTTGGCAAAACTTCTGAAAAAGAGCGGTGCGTTGCCGTGACAACGGCAACGCACCGATAATTCGTATCGGAACCGCCTACAATTAGGCTAACTGCTGCAGATTAGCTACACTGGCTGACATTAATGTTAAAAATAGTTGTTTACTTGAGGACCGTAAAAATATAAGTATCACGGACAGTTCCTCTGGAAAAGATACCATTTTCAGCCGTACGTGAGAGCTTATGCATACACCCGCCACAATACTTGCCGTTGATGATCAGGCCAGTTCGCGCTCAAGTCTGGAGCAGCAACTGAGAAGTGCTGGTTTCGTTCCACTGATGGCCGCAGATGCGATTGAGGCCATGGCAGTCATCGAGCGGCAACCGGTTGATTTAATCCTTTCCGACTTGATCTTGCCTACCGTTAGCGGTAAAACTTTTCTGGAACAGGTCCACGAAAGCTATCCGGAAATTCCTTTTATTGTCCTTACGGCTCACAGCAGCATTACCAACGCAGTACAGGCGATACGCTGTGGCGCCTTCGATTATGTTGAAAAACAGTGCGATCCTGAAGAGTTACGCTTCACATTGCGGCGAGCTCTTGAGTACCAGCGCCTTCGAAACGAAAACGACAGCATAAAAGATCATCTGCGGGAGAAGTTTAGCTTTCAAAGTTTTATCACTACGAGTGACAAGATGCGAAAGACACTGGAACTCGCTGCCAGGGTTGCTGAGTCTCCCCGCACAACCGTAACCATTTATGGTGAGAGCGGGTGCGGCAAAGAGGTGCTTTCTCGTGCCATTCATTCTGCAACGGGTGGTTTGCCAACGGAATTCGTTGCGGTAAACTGTGCCGCAATCCCTGATGCTTTGCTGGAAAGTGAGCTTTTCGGCCATGTACGGGGTGCATTTACCGGGGCAGACCGTGAACGGGAGGGGAAGTTCAGCGTGGCTCGAGGCGGCACTATTCTGCTGGACGAGATTGGTGATATGCCGCTGGCGCTGCAGGCAAAATTGTTGCGGGTGCTGGAAGAGAGGGTGTTTGAAAAAGTCGGTTCAAATACACCTGTTCAGGTAGAATGCCGGGTGATTGTTGCCACAAACTGTAATTTGGGGGAGTTGGTAAAGGCCGGGAACTTCCGAAATGATTTGTATCACCGGATTAATGTTTTTCCTATAACTCTCCCACCGCTCAGAGACCGGCGGGAAGACATCCCTTTTCTCACCGAGCATTTTCTCAATCTGATGCGCAACCACCAGGGGAAAAAGCTTCTCGGATTTTCACAGAAGGCCATGGAAGTTTTAATGGCATACGACTGGCCCGGCAACGTCCGTGAACTGCGCAACTGCCTGGAGCGCGCAGCCATTGTGACTGACAGTGAACTGATCATGCCGGAACATCTCTCCATTTACCAGGCGGATGGTGGTAAACCTCACTCGGATATCGTTACATCGACAGTCGGGCACATATCTTACAGCCTTGATTTTTGTGTTGGTGACGTGTCACTGGAGGCGATAACAAATCAAGTGCTTGATATTACATTGGAGCGCTGTGGCGGCAATAAATCAAAAGCGGCTGAATTGCTCAAAGTCAACCGAAAAATGTTCTACCGAAGCTGATTTCACGGCTGAATTTTCATTTTGAAACCAACAGAGCTCTTACAAAGAAGCACCTGCAGGCTTGACTGCAGGTGCTTCTTTGTTTTGAGAAGAGATGTGATGGCGTGTTATCTGTTATGGCAGGTTTGACAGAGTGAACTACGATAATCGTTCATAACTAGATGATTTTTTTCAGGATTTAGTGGATTGTGGCAGGTAAGGCAGCCAACTTTGCCATCGACAAAAATCATCTTTGAGTTAAACGATGTCACCGGCTTGTAGTTTTTGAAATCTTTTTGGGTATATGCGGCATAGTCCATACCAATCGGATGTTGACCTGTCCCGTCATAACTTTTTGTTTTACTGCCCGGATTATTCCTGTATGTCACATTGACGTCGCTTGCGTGACCACCGTCATGGCATGTCAGGCAATTTGTGCTGAGGGCATCAATGCTATTGCTCTGATTTTGAGTAGAGTATGAATTGCCGAAAGATGAGATTGGAAAATATAAACTTTCCGGGGCATCTGATTGAACCGCGTTATCGGTTGCGGTATTGTATGCCAATAAGGTTCTTCCCTCTGTTGCTACTTTAGCAATGTATTCTTCCCGCATGGGTGAGTTTTGAAGTTGTATTGAATACGTGCACATTTCGTTTGATTCAGCATTAGCAGCGCCTATCGCGGGCCCACCGGCATTCATTGCAAGGGAGACGATTGCGGCAAGCACCGTTTTCAGCAGCATCTGCTGCAAACGGACGCCCTGTTTAACCTGGTTGGGAGTAACATGCCCCGCTTCTATAAGAACGTCACCAATATTTTTGTTGGATTTCGTCTGCTGGTAAAGTGCATTCTCCAGGTGCTCGCGAGTAATGTGCCCCGTCGCTATCAGGAGTTCACCGAGTCTGAGAGGCGAGGTATCTGTGCTTTCCTGGTTACGCTGGAAGTCAAGTAATGCTTTAAGCTGGCGCTCGTTGAGAATGCCAAGCCGCGTGAATGTATCACCAAGTCTCTCGCCATTACGCTGCTGCTCGGCAATAACAAAGTCCAGCTGTTCGTTGGTTAAATGCCCTGACTGAACGAGCAACGCCCCGAGTAATTGCCGTTCTCCAGCAACAATTCTTACTGCATTGTCAATACTGCCTAAATGCTGCTGTATACTAAGCGGGATCTTGACGTCGCTATCAGTCAGCATCCCCATCCTGACCAGCACCTGACCTAACAGCTCTTTGGAGCGCTTCTGCTCGTCCAAAGCGTCGTTCAGATCGTTATGAGACAGAAACCCGCCGTCCAGCAACATCCTGCCAATATGTCTTTTTGCTAACTGTCCCATTGTATAACCTCCTTGAACGTACAAGGAATAAACGACGTATTCTGAAGTAATTCTATCACAAACTATCTGAGTATAAAGATTGTTTTTGCTCGTGAAAATGTCCAGAATACGGACATAACACGTGTCCCTCTCTCTCTGTAAAGCAGAACGTGTGCCAAAAAAAATGCTTAAATATTTCAGTTTGTTACATAGATGTGCTGATAGAGCCTGAGGCTGACACGCCCGATAAAGGGACGAGTGTCCGAAAAAAGGACGTTTTTGGGCGGTGGTTCGTCTGCCACAAGGGCAACAAGGATTCATACCTTGACAAAATGACATCAAACGGGTCTTATTGCTGGTGTTACGGTGATGAATTCAGATGTACGGAGCGGTTATACATTTTGGTTGCTTCAGGTTCTGATGTGAATAAATATAAAGCGGCCCTGCTGTTATTGACGACAACATTTTTCTGGGGGATTACCTTTACCATCGTAAAACAGGCAATTGAGACGGTCGATGTTTTCGTTTTTCTTGCTCAGAGGTTTATCTTCGCCTTTCTGCTGATCTTGCCTGTATGCTGGAAAATGGGCAAAGGGTTTGATGTAAACGCACTCCGTCAGGGTGCCGTTATGGGTATTTTCCTTTTTGGGGCGTACGCCTTCCAAACTGTAGCGCTGCTTTATACAACCGCCTCAAACACCGGGTTTCTGACCGGATTGAATGTGGTGATCGTTCCGATTATTTCAGCGCTTATGTTAAAACAGCAGATTCCTCGTTCTATTATGGTTGCGGTCACTTTATCTGCACTCGGATTGTTTTTGCTCTGCAGTAACGGCGGGAGTCTGGCAATCAACAGTGGCGATTTGATGGCGGCGGTCTGCGCACTCTTTGTTGCGCTCCACCTGATTTATACTGGCGAATATGCCAGAAAAAGTGATTATTACTGGCTGACCGCCATTCAACTCGGCATGGTGGCGCTACTTAGTACAATAACCGCGCTGGCAACCGGGAAGCAGGTGTTTGTGTGGCATCCTCAGCTACTCTCTACGCTGATTATCTGTTCGCTCATTGCCACAGTTTTTGCTTTTCTTGTGCAGACGTCAATGCAGCGGTACATCAGTCATACCAATACAGCGTTGATATTCTGTACTGAACCGGCTTTTGCCGCCCTGTATGCCTGGCTGATAATAGGCGAACGCTTTGGCTTGGCCGGTTTGATCGGAGCGATACTGATCATGTCCGGGATGGTTATCTCAATATTGCCTTCACACGGTGGCAGAGTTGAGTCAGGAACAGATGGAGAGGATGTACGAGTACATTCAGTTGATCTTGATGAATACCGAATTGGCGAATAACTGTTGACCAAACAGGGCAGGGGAGGAATGAATGACCGGTGCAGAGATTAAAAATAAGGTGCTTAAAATTGTTTTCCTTCTGATAGTCGGCATCGTTGTTCTGTTTGCTGGCTACCTGACCTTTGTTCTTAAGTGGAGCTATGCCAAAGGTGAGAGGGTTGGTTACGTGCAAAAATTTTCTGAAAAGGGGTGGCTCTGCAAAACATGGGAAGGTGAATTGCAGATGTTGCCGGTGCCGGGTGCCTTGCCGGAAAAATTTCTTTTCTCGGTTCGTGACAAAGCGGTAATAAACAAGCTGAATACATCGCTGGGAAAAAAAGTTTCACTCTATTATGAACAGCACAAGGGCATCCCAACCACTTGTTTTGGCGAGACGGAATACTTTGTTACTGACACCAAGGCGCTTGAATAACAGTTAGGAGTCATATAATGCAGTATGTTGAAATGCTCTACCGGTTGGCGGTGAGCCTCTGGGCCGGCGGCAACGCCATTTTTACACTGATGCTGACGCCGATTCTGTTCAAAACAGAAAGCCGTGATACCGCCGCTCGTATTGTCGGCAACCTGTTTCCCGGTTATTTTCGGTGGGGGATGGCCTGCGGGGTGATCGCACTGCTCTGTCGCCTGGTTGTGCGGGGAGGGGAAGTAAAACTGCCGGTAATGGTGCTGATAGCGATGCTGGCAATTGCTTCATTCCAGGCCTTTTACGTTGAACCGCGCGCAGCAGAACTGAAGCGGCAGATAGGCTCTTTTGAATCGACCAGCAAGGATCATCCGCTCAGAAAGGAATTCTCCAAGCTTCACGGTGTTTCGGCCGTCTGCAATCTGACGGTGCTGGCGGGTGGAGTGCTTCTGGTGGTACTACCGTAAGAGGCGTACTGCCAACAGTGTACGTTCGAAGTGGAACAAAAACGAAAAAGGTTGTCATGACAGACCAACTGGATGAAAAAATACCGGAAACAGCCTGTAGTTGCGGGGAGATGCACAGGGGACACATCTGCTGGTTATCCAATATGGGGTTACTGCAAGAGGTTTACCATTTGAGCTGTACCCCGACGGTCTTCTGTTCCAAGTGTGGTGCAAAGGCTAATTTGCCTCATAACGTCTGTTTTCCTGTGTTTCTTTGATAGTTATCTGACCAGTTATTGTTGGCTCGGATAACATCTTATTCAGCATCACTGACATTACGCCGGATCCCCATTAAATACGCCACGACAAATTCCTCAAGATTTCCGTCAAGAACGGCGTCCGGATTGCCCGATTCAGCGCCGGTGCGCAGGTCTTTAACCATTTTGTAGGGATGCAGTACATATGATCGGATCTGGCTTCCCCAGCCGATATCCTTCTTTTCTGCAGCAATTTCTGAGGCTTTTGCGCCCCGTTCTTCCACCTCTCGTTCATACAGTTTTGCTCTCAGCACCTTCATGGCGGTGGCACGGTTTGAAATCTGGCTTCGCTCGGATTGGCATGCAACGATGATTCCAGTCGGTAGATGGGTAATACGGACAGCCGAATCGGTAGTGTTGACGTGCTGCCCGCCAGCGCCGCCCGAACGGAAGGTATCAACTTTCAGATCCGCATCGCTTACTTTTATCTCAATATCATCTTCCTCGATTTCCGGGAACGCATACATCGACGCGAATGAGGTGTGGCGACGGGCATTGCTGTCAAATGGTGATATGCGCACCAACCGGTGGATGCCTGCTTCAGCCCTGAGATACCCGTATGCGTATTCTCCGCTGACGTTGAAGGTGGCAGATTTGAGCCCTGCCTCATCACCAGCCTGATATTCAGTAATGACGGTTTTCCACCCTTTTTTCTCGCAATATCTGAGGTACATCCGGAGAATCATTTCTGCCCAGTCTTGTGATTCGGTGCCGCCTGCTCCCGGATTAATGGTGATAAAGCAGGAGTTCCGGTCATGAGGACCGGAAAGCATGCGTTGGAATTCCGCTGTTTCGACTGTCTTGATAAGACGTGCAGACATATCGGCAACCTCGGTAAGAGTTTCTGCATCCTCCGTCTCTTCGCCCAGTTCAATCATGACACGAATGTCTTCCGCCTGCTGAATCAGTCCATCCCACATCTGGACGATTTTTTCCAGAGTCGTTCGTTTCTTGATAATTTCCTGCGACTTTCCGGTATTATCCCAGAAGCCGGGAACAGCCATAATCGATTCGATCTCCATGATTGTTTCACGTTTGGCATCTACGTCAAAGCGACCCCCGAAGCTTGGCGATCCGTTCTTCACAATCCTTTATTTTAGCCAGTTCTTCACGGTACATGATGGTTGCTCCTTACGTAGAAATATTTTTGCGCTTGAACCACACTAACAGAGCGATTGCAGTGGTCAGCAGAACACAGAGCCAGGCAGGGGCGTCTCCTATTGTCAGATACAGTGATTTGCCGCTGCCTGGCTGAACAGTACCGGTGCGGTATCCTTCAACGAACAGGTTGGTCATGGTACGGATGTAGCCGTTCTGATCGATCAGTGCGGTAACACCGGTGTTAGCCGCGCGTATCAGTGGTGTGCGGGTTTCGATGGCGCGGAATGAAGAAATGGCAAGGTGCTGGTACGGCGCCGATGAACGGCCAAACCAGGCATCGTTGGTGATGGCTACCAAAACGCGGGCGCCGGCAAGAACGTACTGTCGGGAGAGTTCCGGGAAGATGACCTCATAACAGACCTGAATGCCGAGTTTTGTACTCCCCATATCCAGAGGGACAGCTCGTTCTCCCGGCGCAAAATCACCGATGCCGACAACAAGCTTGTTGATAAAGGTCAGGAAATTTCCTAACGGCACATATTCGCCAAACGGTACCAGATGGAGCTTGTCAGCCCGACCGATGGTTTCCCCCAACGGGGAGACCAGGAAAGCGCTGTTCAGAAAAGTGCTTTTGCCGTTGCGGAGCTCGTGAGCGGGGCTGCCGAACAGCAGAAAAGAATCGACATCTCGTGCGAGTTTTCTGATGCGTTCCGCCTGTAGAGACTCGTCCTGAAAGAAAAAGGGCACGGCGCTTTCAGGCCAGACTATCAGATCAACGCCTCCTTTTGCAGCATCGCGGGAGAGACGTTCATAGGTGTCAATGGTGTGCTCTCGAAACGCCGGGCTCCACTTGACATCCTGAGGGATATTACCCTGAATCAGAGCGACACGCAGCGGTGTGGTCTCGACTTTCTCCTGTTTGTTCAGATGGTCAAATCCGTAATAAAGTGTGCCTGACAAGAGCAGCAGCAGTATTGCCGCGCTTTTTATCGGATATCTGACACCGGCGCCCGATACCGCCCGCAACGCCCGGTACAGAACAATATTTGCCAGGACGATAAGCAGGGTTATGCCGTATACCCCCGCCAGATCGGCAATCTGGATCAGCGGCAACGTGCGGTACTGCGAGTGCCCAAGCATGGCCCATGCAAAGCCGGAGAAGAGGAAGGAGCGGATGAAATCGAAAGCAACCCACACAATCGGCAGAGTGAATGCCGCTTTAATGCCGATACGTTCACCCAGTTTGGTGATACAGGTGCTGAGTGCGTAAAACAGCGCGAGCCAGAGCACCAACAGCAGATATACCGGTATGCTGGCCAGCCAGGGAAGATGACCGTACTGGGTAAAGACGATGTTCAGCCAGTAGAGGATGAACGCGTAACCAACAATGCCGCAGGTAAGCCCTACGCGGAAAGCTTCTCGGGGGGAACTCTTCTCCAGTGCTATCAGCAGCGGAACCAGTGCTATCCATGCCAGAAAAGAGAGGGACGCATTCGGAAAAGAGAGAGCAATCAGAACACCACTGGCAATAGCCAGCATGCCGCGCCGGTCAAAAAGCTGCCCTATGCAGGAAAACAGTATCGAAGCGTTCACTCACGCCCCGGGTCTTCCGCCGGGGCAGTCACACTGCGGCAGATGCCAACTTTTTTTACTCGTCTCAGATCGGCATCAATAATTTTCATGAGCAGCCCGGCCCCTTCGAAGGTTTCTCCTATTGACGGAATTTTTCCGGTCAAATGGAAGGCGAGGCCGCCTACTGAATCAAATTTGTCGCGCTCGATCTGAATATCGAAATATTCTTCAAGCTCTTCAACCGGCAGTCGTCCATCGACAGTGATGCTACCGTCAGGGTTGACGGTCAGCAGAGATTCTTCCTGATCATATTCATCCTGAATATCGCCGACAATCTGCTCCAGAAGATCTTCAATCGTTATCAGACCGGAGGTGCCGCCATATTCATCGATAACAATGGCGAGATGCACCCGCTTACGCTTGAATTCCTGCAACAGCTGCTCAAGATTTTTTGATTCGGGGATGAAGTAAGGGGGGCGCATGATTTCACGAACAGAGAGGGTGTTTTCATCGGCACCCCACTGCTTGAGAAGATCTTTCGCATACAATAAGCCAATAATATTGTCGATGGTGTTTTCGTAAACGGGGATTCGGGAGTGACCGCAGGAAATAATTGTCTCGAGCAGTTCACGAACGGTCGCATCAACAGTAACGCAGGCCATTTCGGTGCGCGGAACCATTATTTCTCTAACAATTGTCGTGCCGAGAGAAAAAATTGAGCGGATCATCTCGCTTTCTTCCTCGTTAACCAGACCCTCTTCTTCAGATGCTTCAATAAAATCGTTAATATCCTGTTCGGTTGTCCGTTTGCGTCCGGTTACAAAACGGCTGAAGAGTTCCATAAAACCGGACTTTCTACTACTGCCTTCTTCCACGTACGTTTCCTCCTGGTCGTTCCGGGTGGGTTGATTTTCGGTGAGTTTCAGTGCGCGGGGGATGCGATAAAGGTGCGCCTGCAAGGGCGTCCGCCAGTTGCCGTACTTCAGCGTCCGAAAGATATCGGAACTGCCCCGCTCTCAGCGTGCCAAGTGCGAGAGTGCCGTAGCGGATTCGTTTGAGCCGCACCACTGAAAGGCTGACCGCTTCACACATCCTGCGTACCTGACGATTGCGCCCTTCATGGATCGCCACCGAAATCCAGTCGTTCTGTTCGCCGCTTTTTACCAGACTTACGACAGCAGGCGCGGTCATGCCATCTTCAAGTTCGACACCTTCCGCCATCCGTTTCAACTGCCGGTCAATAACTTTGCCGCGTACCCGGACGTGATACTCCTTCTCGATTTCATGACGTGGGTGCATCAGGTGATTGGCCCATTCACCGTCATTCGTCAGGAGCAGCAGTCCCTCGGTGTTATAGTCCAGACGTCCCACCGGATAGACGCGTTCCGGCACATCTTTCAGCAGATCAGTTACGAGCGGGCGATTCTGGCCGTCCTTAAGTGCAGTGATATAACCGGGCGGTTTGTTGAGCAGGATATACAGGCGTTGTGCGCTTATTTTCAGCGGTTTGCCATCCACCGAAATAATATCTTTGGCCGGATCGGCCTTGCTCCCCAGTTCCGTCACCACAATGCCGTTGACGGTGACTTGACCGTTAAGAATCAATGCCTCGGACGCTCTTCGCGAGGTTATTCCTGCGGCGGATATAATTTTTTGCAGACGTTCGAGCATTTCAGGTCCTTGATTGAGCAGGAGCGTTTGGGCCGCCTACTGTGTTGACTCCTATTCAGCAAGCCGGGTCATGGCCCTGAATTTTGCATAGCGGCCTTCAACCAGTTCATCCCCGCTCAGCTTGTTCAGCTCGTCCAGATGGCGGGCAATTACCCCTTTCATATTCGAGGCGGTCGTCCGATGGTCGCGGTGGGCACCGCCAACCGGTTCCTTGACGATCTCGTCGATGACGCCCAGTTTGATGATGTCTTGGGCCGTCGGTTTGAGCGCTTCTGCCGCCTGCGCTCCCTTGCTGCCATCAGACCAGAGGATTGCGGCACACCCTTCAGGGGAGATAACGGCGTAGACGGAATGTTCAAGCATCAGGATCCGGTCGCCGACCGCTATGGCTAGTGCGCCGCCGGATCCGCCTTCACCGGTTATACAGACGATAATCGGAGTGCGCAGGCTCGCCATTTCACGCAGATTTCTGGCAATCGCTTCAGCCTGGCCGCGCTCCTCGGCTCCAATGCCGGGATAGGCGCCGGGGGTGTCGACAAAGGTGATAACTGGCAGTTTAAACTGCTCGGCCATCTGCATTAAACGAAGCGCCCTGCGGTATCCTTCCGGATTTGGCATACCGAAATTGCGGTAGACCTTCTCCTTGGTGTCACGACCTTTCTGGTGCCCGATAACCATGACCGGCTGGCCGTCGAAGCGTGCCAAGCCGCCGACAATTGCATGATCATCGCCGAAATTCCGGTCGCCATGAAGTTCTATGAACTCCGTGAACATGAGGTTTATATAGTCCAGAGTGAACGGGCGGTTAATGTGGCGGGCAACCTGGGCTGTCTGCCAGCGTGATAGGTTGGCGAAAATGTCGGCCCGCATCTCTTCGACGCGGCCTTCGAGAACAGCCACATCGGCAGCGATGTCCAGACCGTCGCTTGCAAGGGCGTTCAGCTCCTCGATTTTTTTCTCCAGCTCGACAATTGGTTTCTCAAATTCAAGATAAAACTGGGCTGCCATATAAACACCTCTCAACGTACTGAAAATATGTCATTATCATTCAAAAAGTGCGGCATTATACCCTAACAGGCGCTCCACTTCCAGCCTTAAATCATCACTTGCTGCAACGTTCATTTCTGGTGCGAGGGGCATGAGAGAACGACTCCGCTCCGGTATCAAAAACTGGACACAGACCGGAACTGTTCCCGGATGTCGTTGTACAATTTCCTTAAGCAGGGCAATGTGTTCAATCGGCGTTTTTTCAGCTTTCAGGAGGAAAGATACTTTTTTCGTCGTTTGGGCCCGGGCTTCGGCGAGCAGTTTGATATCTCCGGCTGGGCCGCGATCCCGCTGAAACCGTTTGCCGTTATTCTCCTCGCCCCCCTTCATGACCAGTACCTTGCATCCTTTTTCCCCCTTCTCAAGTTTGCCGACTACGAGAAGTGGATCATCTGATTTCAGCAGCATCGAAGTGGTCGCATAGATGTCGGAAAAAACAGTAATTTCAACTGAACCGGTCAAATCCTCAATGGTGACAAAGCCCATTCGGTCACCCTTTTTTGTTGTGATTTCCTTCAAAGCGGCAACGATGCCGCAGATTCTTACTTCGCTCCCGTCAGGCAGTTCTACCATATCGGCAATGCTGGTGTTGCTGAGGCGTTTGATGTCATCGACATAGCGATCCATAGGGTGGCCGGTAATCAGAAAACCGAGCGCTTCTTTCTCGAAGGCCAGTTTTTCCTTGTCATGCCATTCTGCTATAGCGGGAAGCTTCATGCCGCCGGTACTGTTTCCACGTGCGACTTCTTCAGTGCCGAACAGTGATACCTGGGCGCTGGTTTTTTCTTCCTGGATTTTCTGACCATAACTGGTTGCAGTCTCCAGCCCTTCCATCTGGGCGGAGCGTGCAGCACCGGTCGAATCAAAGGCCCCGCATTTGATCAGTGATTCGATCACTCTTTTGTTTACCCGTCGAAGGTCAACCCGTTCGCAAAAGTCGTACAGGCTGCTAAACGCCTCTTCTTTGCGTGCTTCCAAAATGGCTTCGATAGCGCCGGAACCGACGTTCTTGACAGCTCCTAGGCCGAAGCGCATTGAGGTGCCGAAAACGGTGAAGGACAATCCGGATGTGTTGATGTCAGGCGGCAGCACCTCTAAACCCTGTTCACGACAATCGCTGATGTTCTTGATTACTTTGTCGGTGCTGTCCATATCGCAAGTCAGGAGGGCTGCCATGAATTCGACCGGATAGTGCGCTTTCAAATAGGCGGTCTGATAGGCAATCAGTGCATACGCTGCTGAGTGAGATTTGTTGAAGCCGTACTCGGCAAATTTATGCATTAGATCGAAAATCGCTTCAGCTTTTTTCGGATCGAGGTTGTTTGCCCTGGCACCTTCAAGAAAGAGCCCTTTTTGACGGGTCATCTCCTTGTCATCTTTCTTGCCCATGGCACGGCGCAGCAGGTCGGCCTGGCCAAGTGAGTAGCCGGCAAGTGTGCGGGAAATCTGCATGACCTGTTCCTGGTAAACAATAACCCCATAGGTGTCCTTGAGGATCGGCTCAAGCTGCGGCAAGTCGTACACCACCTCTTTGCGGCCATGTTTGCGGTCGATGAAATCATCCACCATTCCGGAACCGAGTGGCCCTGGTCGGTAGAGAGCGCAGGCGGCGATGATATCCTCGAAACAGGAAGGCTTCAGTTTGATCAGCATCTCTTTCATGCCGCTTGACTCAAGCTGGAACACCCCGGTGGTGTTGCCGGCGCTGATCAGCTCATAACTTGCCTGGTCATCGTCTTTAAGTGCGGTGATATCGAACTGGGGATCTTTTCCTTCACGCACCAGTTTGACGGCATTCTCAATGACGGTGAGGTTTTTAAGCCCGAGAAAATCGAACTTGACCAAGCCGACCAGCTCTACGTATTTCATCGAATATTGAGTATTAATCGAATCGGTTTTCTGATCCTTGTAAAGCGGTAGAAATTCTTCCAACTTGTCCGGCGCCACCACGACAGCGGCGGCATGTGTTGATGCGTGGCGCGTCAGCCCTTCCAGACAGAGGGCGGTGTCGAGCAGGTCCCTCACCTTCGGGTCGGAATCAGCCATTTCCTTTAATTGAGGCTCCTGCAACAGAGCCTTGGCCAGAGTCATCTTGAGATCATCCGGAATCAGTTTGGCAATCCGGTCAACGTCACCGTATGTCATGTTGAGTGCCCGCCCGACATCGCGTATTGCCGCCTTTGCCCCCATAGTCCCGAAGGTGATGATCTGGCACACTCGGTCGCGCCCGTACTTCTCGACCATATACTGAATGACTTCTCCACGTCGGTCCTGGCAGAAGTCAACGTCGATATCAGGCATGGAAATACGTTCAGGGTTGAGGAAACGCTCAAACAGCAGGTTGTAGGGAAGAGGGTCGAGATCGGTGATCTTGATGGCGTACGCAACCAGCGACCCGGCAGCTGAACCCCTGCCTGGACCAACCGGAATCCCTCTGCTTTTGGCCCAGCGGATAAAATCGGAAACAATCAGGAAATAGGCGGGGAATTTCATGTCGCGGATGCAGTCGAGCTCGATTTCCAGACGGTTGAAGTACCCTTGCTGCTGTTCCAACGTCATGGCGGGGTATTTGGCCAGAATGGTGGTCATGCGTTCTTTGAGCCCTTCGGAAGCCAAATCTCGCAGCATGTCATCATGGTTCTGCCCTTCGGGCGGGTCAAAGTGAGGGAAGTAATAGGTTTTGCCGTCAATCGGCAGTTCGAAGCAGCACCGGTTGGCAATGGCCAGAGTATTGCTGACGGCTTCGGGGGCATAGGAAAAGGCCCGTGACATTTCTTCCGGTGACTTTACATAGAACTCATCGACGGAAAATTTCATATGGGTCGGATCGTCCATGGTCTTTCCGGTCTGGATGCAGAGCAGTACTTCGTGCGCGCGTGCGTCCTCCCGATTCAGGTAGTGACAGTCGTTGGTTGCCACCAGCGGCAGTTTCAGTTCTGCTGCAACCTCCATGAGACGTTTGTTGACAACATCCTGCTCCGGGATAGTGTTCTCCTGCAATTCGATATAATAACGGTCAGGGAACAGTTCACTGTACCAGCGGGCGGTGGCGATGGCGTCTTCCATTTTGCCGCGACCGCACTGCATGGCAACTTCTCCTTTGAGGCAGGCCGACATGGCGATCAACCCCTCTGAGCGTCCGGCAAGCAGCTCGCGGTCAATGCGTGGGCGGTAGTAAAAGCCTTCCTTGTAACCTGCGGAAGTCAGGTAGGAGAGGTTCTTGTATCCCTGCATGTTTTCACAGAGTAAGATCAGATGATAGGCCGCATCGGATATCCCCTTGGCATCCCGGGAGAAGCGCGATTCCGGGGCGAGATAGAGCTCGCAGCCGATGATCGGTTTGATGCCGGCTTTCGAGCATTTGATGAAAAATTCTGCTGCACCGAACATATTGCCATGGTCGGTTATCGCAACTGCCCGCGCGTTGTGCTCTTTGGTTTTGGTTATCAGGTCATCAAAACGGATGGCACCGTCGAGTAGGGAATATTGGGTGTGAACATGGAGATGGACGAAGGATGAAAGAGTCATTATTTCAGGGGTGCAGGGCGTTTCCATGCAGTGGTGCCTCCAAGCAAAGTCAATGAGGTTGAATTATGCATTACGACAATATATGGTGTCAAGGAAAGGGTAGGGGAACAATATTTTGTGGTTTGATTGCATCTTCCGGCTGCGTATTGATGAAGCAGATAAGTGTGAGCTGGTTGCGTGAGCACATATGTTTCTTTCTGTCGAATAATTTTACACTCTGCTTTATAACAGTTTTCAAGAAGTCAGCTGAATAATCAATACTGATTACAATCAGTGTGTTACATAAACTGGCACAAACATTGAATATGTGAACCGACTATATTTTGAAGGAGTTTACATGAAAGCCATTACCTCACTTGTCGCTTCATTATTGCTTGTTGTTAGCATGACGGCAGTTTCTTATGCGTGCTCGCCGGAAACTGATTCGAAATGTACCGCAGGAGAAGGCCACATAACGGATACGATCAGGTTTTTAGCAAATGGAATCGAAGATTTTACCGGAAGTTCTTCTCCTGAGGGACGTTTGCTGGTGAATGGCTCTGATCCCGGGTATGGCGGAGGAAATGTTAATATTCTTGCCAATACCGGTGATTACGTGAACTGGGTCCACAAGTTTACCTTCGATCCGCTAGTAGCGCCGGACGGAATTTTCAACGCCTCACTGGTTATCAAACTGGTAAATTTTAAAACCAATCTCGATGATTCCCATAAAACTTATGGTGATGATGAGAGGGAAAAGCATAATGATGATGATAAGGATAAGGACAATAACGACAGAGAGCATTCGAAGAAAAAGGATGCTGACGGTAGGGAAACAAATGATGATGACGAAAAAACATTTTCCTTTGACCTGAGTTGCTTAAAGAATAAAGATGCAGAATCATCGACACCGGCATCAGTTTGGCTGGAAGGCGGCACAAAATGGTACGACATAAGCGTCAAGGATGAGGAGAGCAATGGCAGCTTCGATGTAAGTTTTGCGGCTCTTTATGACAATGACTACATAGTCAGATTAAGAAACGGTTCGCAAGACTTTGAAATTTTATCGTCCGAGTTGCATATCGATTACTGTGCAGCCCCTGCTCCTGTTCCCGAACCTTCCACAATTGCCCTGTTTGGTGCAGGCCTCATTGGTGCAGGTTTTATTCGGAGAAGGATCAGGAAGTAACAGGTGTTGTAGCAAGCAAATAGTTGAACAAAAAAAGGCGCCCTTGCTGGGCGCCTTTTTTTATGCAGAGTGCTGGCTTCCTCGTACAATCTGTGGTGTGTCGAAAAATTTTACATAATTTCAGTGAATGACGGACTGGTTATGTTTCATAATTCAGACAAAAAAGCGGGGGAATACTGACAGCATGCCCCGGTGTAGATTAATGCCATACGAATGCTACTTTTTACTCTTTTTCACCGCAGAATTGGCAGCCGCTTTTGGTGCAGCTGCGCCAAAAGTTTTCAGTGCCTCAAGCATCGCCTCTCCCATGCTGGTCGGACTTGTAGAAACCACGACCCCGCATTCCTGCAGGGTGCGGATTTTATCTTCAGCTTTTCCTTTGCCGCCTGTGATGATAGCGCCGGCATGTCCCATCCGTTTGCCCGGAGGGGCCGTAACTCCGGCAATAAAGGCTGCCACCGGTTTTTTCATGTTTTTCTTGATCCATTCAGCGGCCGCTTCTTCAGCGCCGCCGCCGATCTCTCCGATCATGAACACACCTTCGGTATCCGGATCCTGGTTGAATAGGGTCAGCACATCGATAAAATTCATACCGATGATCGGATCGCCGCCAATACCGACGCAGGTGGATTGGCCGAGGCTGACATCGGTCAACTGCTTGACCGCCTCATAGGTCAGGGTGCCGCTACGGGAAACAACGCCGATTTTCCCTTTTTTATGGATATGCCCCGGCATGATGCCGACCTTGCATTCGCCGGGAGTAATGACTCCGGGACAATTCGGGCCGACCAGGCGGGTTCTGCTCCCTTGCAGAATGGCCTTGACCGGAACCATATCGCGAACAGGAATTCCTTCGGTGATGCAGACCGCAAGCTCGATACCGGCGTCAATGGATTCAAGGATCGCATCGGCAGCCCCGGGTGGTGGTACGAAGATCATCGAAACATTGGCTTCCGTATATTTGACCGCTTCGGCAACGGTGTTGAAAACCGGTATCCCTTCAATATGGATGCCGCCTTTGCCCGGGGTGACGCCGGCCACAATATTGGCCCCGTATTCGCGGCACTGCTGCGTATGAAACAGACCGCTACGGCCGGTGATGCCCTGAACAAGTATTCTTGAGTGTTTATTGAGCAGTATGGACATGGCTTCTCTCCGTATGGATTAATGATGTGAAACTATCCGAGCATCTTCACAATTTTACCGGCAGCATCGCCAAGGTTGTTGCCAACCTGAACGTTTAGGCCTGATTCTCGCAAGAGTTTTTTGCCCTCTTCGACCTTACTGCCATCCATTCGGACGACGATCGGCAGAGTGCAGTTGACTTCACTGGCCGCTTCGATAATGCCGTGGGCAATGACGTCGCACCGCATGATACCGCCAAAGATGTTGACAAAAATCCCTTTGACATCGTGGTCCTGCAGAATGATCCGGAATGCCTCGGCGACCTTTTCACGGGTAGCCCCCCCCCCAACGTCCAGAAAGTTGGCCGGTTCGCCGCCGCACTCTTTGAGTACATCCAGTGTGGCCATGGCCAGACCGGCGCCGTTGACCAGACAGCCGATGGAGCCGGTCAGTTTGATGTAGGCGAGATCATATTTGCCGGCAGTGATTTCAAGCGGATCAAGCTGGGAATAATCCATCATATCAGGATATTCGCGGTGACGGAAAACGGCGTTGTCGTCAAAGGTTATCTTGGCATCCATTGCCATCAGCCAGCCGGCCTTGGTGACTACCAGCGGATTTATTTCTACGAGCGCACAGTCCTTCTCCTGGCAGGCACGGTAGAGATTCATGATCAGCTCCACACAGTCCTCGCAGATAGTCCCGGTCAGACCCAGCGCCAGCGCAATCTTGCGGGCCTGGTACGGGCGCATGCCGGTAAGTGGATCGATGGGGAGTGTGTGGATTTTCTCGGGGCTTTTGTTGGCAACCTCCTCGATATCCATCCCCCCCTCGGCTGAGGCAATCAGAATATAGCGGGAGCTTTCGCGGTCCAGAGTAATTGAAAGATAAAATTCGCGAGCGATCTCAACCGCCTCCTCGACAAGAATGCGGCGAACCTTTAGCCCCTGCGGGCCGGTTTGGTTGGTGACCAGAGTACGACCGAACAGATCCTTGCCATACTCCTGAGCCTGCTCCGGGTAGTGCACCAGTTTGACGCCGCCAGCCTTGCCGCGGCCTCCGGCGTAAATCTGCGCTTTGACAACGCAGCGCCCCCCCATCATTTTTGCGGCTCGTTCGACCTGATCGGAAGTCAGAGCAACGCGTCCCCGAGGAATGGGAATGCCGTAACTGCTGAGAATTTCCTTGGCCTGATACTCATGAATATTCATGGTGCACCCTCCAGCGAAATATTTTGGAGAAGTATAACAGGGACATGTCAATATGCAATGTCAATTGGTAAAAATATTTATTCGGCGTGCAGCCGTTCTCTCAGCAGAAGTTTCAGAAAAAGGTATATCCAGAAAGTGCGAGCGGGCTGTTAGTCAGGTCATACATCTGCCAGCCGATGACCAGCCATCTGGTATGCAAGAGTCGCTGCGGAGCGGGCAATCAGAAAACCTGTGAACGGTCTGGAGCTGAAACCCATGGCACGATAGGCACTAGTCGATGCTGCTAATGGTGAGAACTGTCACTCCATCGGCGAACAATCCGGGACTTTTCACCCGCTCAAGCAACAGCACCTCTCCTGCAGCCTGATCGAACACGTAATCGGCAAGATACCCGGATGCCGGGCGGGAGCGCCATTTTTCCTTGAGTACGGTGCCGGTCCACTCAAACGCAAACAGGGAGTACTTGTTATAATTCCTGATAGTACCGAAACTTAATGAACTCTCGTTTGCGGGCACAAACACAGTTCCGTCCTTTATCATTGAAATTCTCTGCTCTAGAAACGTCCTGCTGACGCTGTCTCTGCTCGACCGTATATGCTCATGCGATTCATGGCTGAAAAAACTTTCCGAACCACCAAATTTGTCACTGCTCCGCCACTCTTCATTGCCATCGAATGAGTAAACGACAAGGTAGCGGTCCTCATTCAGTACGACATAATGCTGTTTTCCTGCTGCGTCAGTCAATTGGTTAAAGTTGAAGATATTTCCCGCGCGGGGAAGCTTCAGAGAACCGGTTGTGGTCAATGTGCCTTCTGATAGGGCAATTTTTTTGACGTCCCCATAGAATTTCCCATCAGCCTGCAGTTCCTGAGCATAGATCGTTCGGGAAGCAAAATCACTGCCGATACCACGAAAAAACCACGGCAGATTTTCAGCCTCTGATTTGAATCCGGACCCGTCAAGCCGGTATACCCGGGAAGCGGGTATACCGCTGGTTGTGATGGTAACGTAAAGTTCCAGTGTGCCATCCTTATCAAGGTCTGCCGAGTCAAGTGCAAGGATTTTTGCGGGGGCGGGTATGATCGTTTCTGCAATCAACCGGAGATTGTTCCCCTTAAGGTATGCGCGTATAGCATTTTCACTTGCGATAAACAGTTCCCGTTCTCCTGATGATCGGGTAAGTCCTGTGGCGATACTGTTGGGAACTCCCGCGAGCGGGGCGCTTGACCAACTATCGGGGCCGCTCTTGGTAGACTGGCCGGACAGGATTACGCAGGTATCCTGTGTGCCTGACGGTAGCGCTGTAGTGGTGTTGGACGGCAGTTTCACCAGTGCCTGGTTTTGGAGGAGTTTGGCATCAATCTTCTGCGCCAGGCGGCCCATTGCCGGAATCACATCCGCCTGTGTTTCGCCCTGTTCAAAAACCGTGGTCAAACTGCCATCTCGCTTGGTTTTGATACGCGCATCCAGGCTGAACATGTTACCAAACTGCGCATAGTTTCCGGTAATCAGAATTTCAGCCTGATCAGGTTTTTCGACGAGTTGGATCAGCTCCGGATCCAGACGGGATGTCAGAATACCCTGCAGTGTCAGTTTGAGCTCATCGCTGTTGGAAGCTCCAGTGACAGTGAATGCGGCGACATGGATTTTTAACAGGGCTGCGTGAGAAGTGCCCGAAAAAAAACTGAACATGAAAAGTGCCAGCAGTACGGGTAAAATGTGTTTCATAGAGGGTTCCTTTTCAGCGGAGTACACGCGACAGCTTACTAACAGGGCTATCCTTTAGCGCGATTTATTTCTGCATCAGATGCGCGCAGATAGACCGGCAGCAGTTGTGATGGTTCGAGCAATTGACCGTGCCGGAAGGCGTGCAGCGCCAGCAGGGCTCCGTTTGCAGCATGAGGAGAATTGAAAGGGTAGGGTGCATACATTGCTTGGCTGCCCAGTCGCTGGGCGATAAGTTCGCTGAAGCGCAGTGCGCCATCGCCGAGGAAAATGACCGGCTGATCGGTCAGTGTAGCAATCAGATTTAAGAATGCCGCAGGGGGCAGCACGCAGTCTTTGATATGTGCGTTGGGGATAGAGGAAGAACAGTCATATAATGCGGCATATACTTCGTTTTTTCGTGCATCGAGCATCGGGCAGATTAACGTGTTTGAAAGAGAAAAATTCATGGCCAGCACGGCAAGCGATGAAAATCCGGTGCATGGTTTACCGGTCGCCAGAGCCAGTCCCTGAATCGTCGCAACGCCGCCTCTGACGCCGGTAAAAGAGCCGGGACCGATGGTGGAAGCAAAGAGGTCGATGTCGGCGGCCGTCAGTCCTGCCGTTGCCAGCATTCGCTCGATTTCGGGAATCAGGCGGGCAGACAGTGTACGATCAGTATTAACCAGGGATTCGGCAACGACACGTTCGTCTATTGCTATAGCAATGGACGCCAGCGATGTCGACGTATCTATCGCAAGGATCTTCATCGTCATCCCTGGCTGTTGACAAAATACCTGATGATGTCGTTATAAAAGGCCAGAATCATCAGGCCCAACAACAGAACCATGCCGATCTGTTGCGCATATTCCCGTACTTTTTGCGGCACCGGTCGCCGGAACACCAGTTCCATGAAGAAGAACAGCAGATGACCGCCATCAAGCACCGGCACCGGAAGCAGGTTCAATACGCCAAGGTTGATTGAGAGCAGTGCCATAAATGCCAGAAAGCTCGAACTGCCTGCATCGGCCATTTCACCGGCCATTTTGGCTATCATGATCGGACCGCCGACGCTGTCCATCGGCACAACACGCTGGACCATTTTCACCAGTGACATGAAGGTCAGGTCAATGACTTTGATAGTCTGTTCGCTCCCCTTGACAATTGCCTGAATCGGCCCGAAGTGTTCTGTGACCACCTCACCGGCTGACGCAACGCCAATGGCATAGGAGTTGATTTTTTCACCGAACAGGTTTTTTGAAACACGCGGTTCCGGCGTAATGGTGAACGAAATCTCTTTGGCCTCCCGCCTGACTATCAGGACAAGCGGCTGTCCTTTACTTGATGCTACGCCATCGGCGATCTGTTCCCACCGGTTGATCGGTGTGTTGTTGATGGAGGTAATGACGTCACCTTTTTGCATCCCTGCCTTTGCTGCAGGTTTGTCCTTGAGTGCGTCACCGATTTTTGTAGTCACCGTCGGCACACCGACCATGCAGAGTACGATAAAGATCAGCCAGGCAAAGAGCAGGTTAAATACCGGGCCGGCAATGACAATAGCAATCCGCGCCAGCACCGGCTTATGGGCGAAGGAACGGGTTTTCTCTTCCTCTGTCAGTTCCCTGAGCGTGTCGAGGGGAACTTCCTCGGCCGGGGCATTGTCAACACCACCGGTGGTATGAATATCGCCCCCTTCAATGAAGCCGCCTTCTCCGAACATTTTGACATAACCACCGAGAGGAAAGGCGGAAAGGAGATATTCCGTTTCGCCTATTTTCTTGCCGATCAGTTTGGGACCAAAGCCGAGGGAGAATTTTTCGACACTGACTCCCATCAGTTTTGCCAGCAGAAAGTGACCAAGCTCGTGGACAAAAATCAACACACCCAATACTATGATTGCATATAAAACTGTCATATCAGTGTACCATCTCCCGGCAGATCTCCCGGGCGGTTTCCCTGCCCCAAAGATCTGCCTGTAAAACTTCTTCAATTGATTGCAGGTTGTGTGCCGTGTGTGCTGCCATGGTGCGTTCGATTGTTTCAGAAATCTGCATGAAGCCGATCCGTTCCCCCAGAAATTCCGCAACAGCGATCTCGTTGGCGGCATTCATAACGGCCGGCATGCTTTCTCCTGATCTGATAGCGCGATAGGCAAGCTCAAGGCAAGGGAATTTGTCCCAATCAGGATGGAGAAAGGTCAGTCCGGAAAACGAAGTCAGATCAAGCGGCGTTACCCCGGTCGATATCCGCTCGGGGTAGGCCAGCGCATATGCTATGGGGGCCTTCATGTCCGGAGTTCCGAGTTGAGCAATGACGCAACCGTCGACATACTCAACCATGGAGTGAACAATGCTCTGGGGGTGGATATTAACCTGAATTTTCTCCACCGGCGTGTTGAACAGCCAACGTGCCTCGATCACTTCAAGCCCCTTGTTCATCATGGTGGCAGAGTCAATGGTGATTTTTTTGCCCATGTTCCAGTTGGGGTGATGAAGAGCATCCTGAACCGTGACCTGTGACAGATTTCTGGTTGGTGTATTCAGAAACGGCCCACCAGATGCGGTCAGGATGATTTTTCTGATATCCTCGTTGCGGTGCCCCTCGATTGACTGGAAAATAGCGCTATGTTCGCTGTCAACCGGAAAAAGGCTGACGCCGTACTCTTCAACCAGATTCATGAAAAGGTGCCCGGCGGTAACCAGTATTTCCTTGTTGGCAAGGGCAATATCTTTCTTTGCCCGAATGGCGGCGGCTGTTGGCACAAGTCCGGCGGCGCCGACAATCGCAGCTACCACCATTTTGGCGTCATCTGCCGTTGCCGCAGCGATCAACCCCTCGCTACCCCCCATGATCGTCACGTCACAGCCGCTGCAGAGCTCTCTCAGGCGTGGTACGTCCTCAGTTGCAGCGACTACGGCGAGCCGGGGGGAAAACGTTCTCACCTGTTGTGCCAAGAGCTCCAGATTTTTCCCGGCGGTCAGTGCCACAACCCTGAACCGTTCCGGATGGGCAGCCACTATTTCCAGTGTGCTGAGGCCAATTGATCCGGTCGAGCCGAGGATGACGATGTTTTTCATATCAGCCCCTGAAGAAGAAGAGCACGTAATAATAGGTCACCGGTGCGGCAAACAGGATGCTGTCCAGTCTATCAAGCACACCACCATGCCCCGGAATTATGGTACCGGAATCTTTCACACCGAAGCTGCGTTTCAGCAGCGATTCAAACAGGTCGCCGGACTGGCCGATTACACCGACAACAAGGGCGGTGACAACAGCGTCAACAAAGGATAACTGCGGGAAAAAGGTGAACTTGGCAAGCATGGTGCCGCAGAGACTGCCGAGCAGTCCACCTATGGCACCTTCAACACTTTTTTTCGGGCTTACAAGCGGATACAGGCGATGTTTGCCAAACGTGCTGCCGACATAGTAGGCGGCGGAGTCGTTGGTCATGACGATCAGCATGACGACGCAGATCCATTGGACACCGTATTGGGTTTGGCGCAACTGGACAAGGTGCATGAGAAGAAACGGGATATAGAGGAATGCCAACAGGGCAAGAGCAACGTCACGGGCGGCCATCTCAACAGTTCGAATCCGGAACAGGAACAACAGCGAAAAACCGATAAAGAGCAGTCCGATACCGGCAACTACGAACGCATCATTCCTGATGCAGGGAGCAAAAATCAGTGTCGAGCCAATCGGGGCAGCAAGCCAGTGCTCAAATCTCCGCTCCGGAAGGGCCATCCGGTAGAATTCTGAAATGCCGAGTACGGAAATGAGCGTCAGCAGGCAGGCAAAAAATAGCAGATCCCCCTTCAGCACTATCAGAATAACGATTGGCAGAAGGATGATCGCTGAAATCACTCGTTTGATAGGTCGCCCCTTTGTGACAACTGATCACCGGTCAGGCCAAAACGTCGCTCACGTGACTGGAAATTGGCAAGTGCTTTGTGAAACTCATTGATCGTAAAATCAGGCCAGTTTGTGTCGGTAAAATAAAGTTCGGTATAGGCAAGCTGCCAAAGCAGGAAGTTGCTGATGCGCATCTCTCCGCTGGTCCGGATCAGGAAGTCCGGGTCGGGAAGGCCGCCAGTATCAAGATACCTGTCAAACAGGTCAACAGAAATATCGTTAACAGATATGGTACCGTCAATGACGTCCTGTGCAATATGCGCGGCGGCCCTGCTCAATTCCTGTCTTCCCCCGTACGACAAGGCTAACGTCAAGACCATTCCGGTGTTGCCTGCTGTCTTGGCAATTGCATCATCAAGTGTTTCATTAACGTCAGCCGGCAGTTCAGAACGGTTGCCAATGACATTGTAACGGATATTCTTGCGCATCATACGCGCCGTTTCCTGACGGATGTACTTTTTAAGCAGGGTCATCAAGGCACGCACTTCCAGTGGCGGCCGTGACCAGTTTTCCGAGGAGAACGCAAACAGGGTCAGGTACTTTATGCCGAGCAATGAGGCCTGCTCGACGACCATTTTAACCGTTTCGGCACCACGCTGGTGTCCGACAATGCGCTTCAGCATACGCTGCTGCGCCCAGCGGCCGTTGCCGTCCATGATGATTGCCAGATGAACCGGAAGTTTATTCGGGTCAAGCAGCATGGTCATACTTCCAGAACTTCCTTCTCTTTGTGAGCTACCGCCTCATCCATCTTCATTTCAAAGGCCTTGGTAATTTCCTGAACATCCTTCTCATATTTTTTTAGTTCGTCCTCGGTAAGAGTTTTGTCCTTTTCCAGCTTTTTCAATTTATCAATGGCATCGCGCCGAATATTTCTGAGAGCGATCTTATCCTCCTCTGCCTTCTTTTTCAGCCCCTTGACGATTTCCTTGCGGCGCTCTTCAGTCAACGGCGGGAGATTCAGTCGAATGGCCTTGCCGTCATTTGATGGGGTCAGGCCGATATTTGCATTCAGGATTGCCTTCTCGATCGGGCCGATCATTTTTGCTTCCCACGGAGTGATGGTAATTGTCCGCGCTTCAGGTACGGCAAGGGTCGCCACTTGGCTTAACGGGGAGGTATTGCCGTAATATTCAATTGTCACGGCATCAAGGATGCCGGTTGAGGCGCGCCCGGTACGAATCTTCTGAAATTCGTTTTTCAGAACTCCGAGAGACTTTTCCATATGGGTCTTCATGTCATCAAGCACATTTTTTGCCATGATTTTTATTCTCCTTGTACGATGGTGCCGATCTCTTCACCGAAAATAACTTTTCTTATGTTACCCCGTGTGGTCAGATCAAAAACAATAATTGGCAGATTGTTGTCCATGCAAAGCGATATAGCAGTGGCGTCCATAACCTGCAACCCTTTTTTTAGAACATCTATATAGGATAATTGTGAAAATTTAACTGCATCAGGGTTCTTTTTGGGGTCGGAGGTATAAACGCCATCGACCTTTGTCCCTTTCAGGATAACCTGGGCATTTATTTCCATCGCCCGGAGACTGGCTGCGGTGTCAGTCGTAAAGTAGGGATTACCCGTCCCGGCACCGAAAATCACCACTCTGCCCTTTTCAAGATGGCGCATGGCGCGGCGCCGTATATATGGCTCGGCAACCTCCTGCATGGCGATAGCTGACTGAACACGTGTTGAAACTCCCTGCTTTTCAAGAGCGTCCTGCATGGCCAGTGAATTGATTACTGTGGCAAGCATGCCCATATAATCGGCGCTTGAACGATCCATCCCCTTCGATGAAGCGGCCAATCCACGAAAAATATTTCCCCCGCCGATAACAAGCGACAGCTGGATACCGCTGTCGACAACATCCTTGATTTCGCCGGCTATGGTAGAGAGAATTTGCGGATCAATACCATACCCCTGGTCACCGGCCAGTGACTCTCCAGAGAGTTTGAGGAGTACGCGCGTGTACGATTTTCTGCCCATGTTATGCCTCCGCTTGCAGTGATGTCCTTTGAGGAAATATATCTGATGGTGTGGTAATGCGGGAACGTAAAAAAAAAGCCGGCCATTTCAGGCCGGCTTCGATGAAAGTGATTAGAGGCCGGCAGCTGCCGCAACCTCTGCGGCAAAGTCGCTCTCTTTTTTTTCCAATCCCTCACCGAGGGCATATTTCGTAAAGCGGGTAATGGTGATGGTCGTACCGAGCGCCTTTCCTGTTTCGGAGGTCAGCTGCTGAATGGTCTTGTCAGTATCTTTGACAAACTGCTGCTCAACGAGGCAGATGTCGGCATAGAACTTGTTGACCTGACCGTCAATAATCTTCTCAATGATATTTTCCGGCTTGCCTGTTTCGCGGGCCTTGGCACGGTAAATATCTTTTTCCCGCTCGAGCACATCAGCATCTACTTCGCTCCGCTGCACGTACAGTGGTGAAGCAGCGGCGGCATGCATTGCCACATCCTTCACAAATGTTGCAAAGGCAGGGTCTTTGGCAGCGGTTTCGTTGTCGCAGGTCGCTTCAACAATAACGCCGATCTTGCCGCCAGCGTGGATGTACGAACCGATGGCTCCGGCGCCGGGAACAGTAAAACAGCTGAAGCGGCGAATCTGCATATTTTCACCGATAACAGAAATGGCCTCGTTCAGCATGACCTGAATGGTTTTGCTGCTGTCCCCGCAATACGGCTGGGCAAACAGTTCATCAACAGATGCAGGATTTGCCTGCAGGATGTGGTTGGCGATATTATTTACAAAACTCTGGAACTTGTCGTTTTTGGCAACAAAATCGGTCTCACTGTTGATTTCGAGCAGAATTCCCTTGCTGCCATCAGCTGCTACGGCAGCAGCTACCATGCCCTCGGTTGCAGCACGCCCAGCTTTTTTGGAAGCAGCGGCGAGGCCTTTTTTACGCAGAAAATCGACCGCCTGTTCAAAATCGCCATTGGTTTCTTCAAGCGCTTTTTTGCAGTCAAGCATTCCGGCGCCGGTTGATTTTCTCAATTCAGATATCTGTGCAGCTGTTACAGCCATTGCTATCCTCCTATCCCGTCTCAGCGGGAATGGTATATGTGATGTTTACTCGCCTGCTTCTTCTGTTGCTGCTTCTTCAGGTGCGTACTCTTCCGATCCTTCCGTATCAGCCTGAAGTGCTGCGTTGCGTGACTGGATACCTTCAAGGATTGCGTCGGCCATTTTGGCAGAGAGCAGTCGGATGGCCCGGATTGCGTCGTCATTACCCGGGATGACATAGTCAATCGGGTCGGGGTCACAGTTGGTGTCGACCACGGCAACGACCGGTATGCCGAGTTTGTTGGCTTCCTGAACGGCAATCTCTTCATTTTTCGGGTCGATGACAAACATGACGCCGGGCAGTTTGGTCATGCTTTTGATGCCGCCGAGAGTTTTCTGAAGCTTTTCGCGGTCGCGTGCGAACTGAAGTGCTTCCTTTTTAGTGTAAGCTTCAATGGTGCCGTCTTCAAACATGGCATCAATTTTTTTCAGCCGGTCGATGCTCTGCTTTACTGTGGCAAAGTTGGTCAGCATGCCCCCCAGCCAGCGCTGGTTGACATAGTGCATGCCGCAGCGTTCCGCCTCTTCGGCAACAGAATCCTGGGCCTGCTTTTTGGTGCCGACAAACAGAACGGTGCTGCCATCCTGAGCGGCGTCTTTGACAAAACTGTAGGCGGATTTGAAATAGCGGACGGTTTTCTGCAGGTCGATGATGTAGATGCCGTTACGTGCCCCGAAAATGTAGGGTTTCATCTTGGGGTTCCAGCGTTTTGTCTGGTGACCGAAATGGACGCCAGCTTCCAACAGTTCCTTCATGCTGATGCTTGACATGGTGTTTCTCCTTTGGTTTTTCCTCCGCCCCGCCGAATCCCCGACATCTTAATAGGGACACCACCGGATCTGTTCGAGGCGTGTGAATTGAATAGCGGGGTTTTATAGCACGATCGTGTGGAAGAGGCAAGGCAAAAATCATGTAGGTGGTGCTTCACTGCTCAATCGTAGTCGTCGCTCAGGAGTTTTGTAAACCATGCTTTTAACCGATAGTCATATTCTTTTTCTACTTGACACCTGTCAGGGTTTTTATGGCATCAAACGCCCCCTCTGCATCAAGCTTGGATGCCGCATAATCAGTACTCAGTAATCCGTCAGTCAAGAAGAGATCGTATTTTTCTATCGCTTTATTGGCTACCGACCGTGCCAGTTCATAAGCATCCGGCACCCCTTCTTTGAGCAGTGCATGCAAACATTTCTGCACATCATCCGGCGTCACGTTGCTGACGACTATCGCAATGCCTTCATTTGCAGCCTTCATTCCCTGTGCGCGGAGCATGGCCGCCAGGGTATCCATCACCCTGTCACCCATCCAGCAGAAGAGATATGTTGTCCTGCCTTGAGTCAGTATCCTTGTATTGTGCATGACGGTGATCAATTTTCATCGCTGATCATAAGTGTGTGTGGAGGCATAATGCGCAATCTTCGGTTGATTTCTGATAAATCCCCAATTCGTGCTATGTCAGCAATTGAGCCTATATGCAAAGAGTAAGGTTCTCCTGTTCCAGGCAGGATCGCAAAACGGTACTCGCACTGGTAATCGAACGCCGAATATTTCCGGTATATGCCCATTGCTCCGTGAAATGAGTTGGGGTCAACATATTCCACAGTGGCATTCTCAAACTGAAGGTTGAGTCGGCTGATCTCCGTCCGCACACGTCGCAAAAACTCATCGGCATCAGTGAACACAACAAAAGTATCGCCAAATCCAAAGTTTCGAGAATCAATAATCTGTTCGGAAGGGTTTGTACAACGACTGCTCTTAACGCTATGCATACAGAATACGTTAACTTTCCGACTCTCCTGGCCCCCAGATCGGACTGCACCCGTGAGATCTCCTATGGGAAGCCACTTACCATTTTGCTCCATCAAAAATTGTGCACCGTTCGCAGGCATGGAGTGGTCAATCGCTTCGTCTTGATCCGCTCGGAGCGGATCTCCTTCCATTGCAATAAAGGTTGATAGTGGCGACATGTAAAGATGACCATCTTGAATGAGTTCCTCCATATGAGCCCGTAAGCCGAACTTGAACAAACCAATGAGTCGATCTTTCTGTTTCATGAAGTTTTCCTCAATGATATCGGAACCCGAATTACGCCGAGCGGAAGATTGGCGCTAATCAGGTAAAAAATAGATGCGCGCCCCCTTGGTACAGCCGTATATATTTATGCGACAGATCCGGATTGAGCGAAAGATCAGACATTCTTCAAATATGCCACCAATGCGCTGACCGCGAGCGCCCCAGCCGCGACCCATAGCCCAATGCGGGTGTATAGATTTGATCGTTTCATATTTTCACATTCCGCCTCCCGTTTTTGGAGGACCTCTGCGGCTTTGAACAGCATATTTGGGCGATATGGCCAGAAGAAGCACGTATGCTTTCGGTTGACTTTTAATATAGTTTCTTCGCGGCTTATTGAGTGTGGAGCAACGCCCTCATCCCAAACACCCTTCCAGCATTTGAGAGAGTAGTGGGCTGGGATCTTATCCGAACATTCCCTATCTGTCTTTGAAAGGGAGAAGGAGTGCGGTCGGTCTTCTTTGCTCAAGAAATGGCAGTGTTTGCAAGCGTTCTTCATTCTCAACCCTTATGTCAAAACATTGTTGGACTGTTAAATTATTCAAAGATATCAGTATTGTATCCACGGAATATCCTCGCGACGCCGACAGGTGGTTCGGCGCAACGAAAGATTATAACGTTTCATCAGATCCAAGAAGCTTCGCACGGTCAACAAGTACTTGAGTGACGGTTTTTCCGTCGCGCTCCCATACTTTAACATTGACATCGCGCTTGGACGACTTCAGAACAATTTGAACGTACATTTCATTAGTTTCGTCGTAGGACACGTGAGCCGAGCTAAAAACAAGCCAAGCGAGTTCGTTTCTTTTCAGAAAGTTATCACGTTGCCTACGTTCGTTGTCGTCGCATGAGTAGTTGGGTTTCCATTCGCCATTCAACGCACGTGCCGCGCTGGCCGCCCAGTTATAGAACTCATCGAGAAATTCTTCTTCCTTGTGATAGCTACGTTCATATCGATTCATGACACATTTCCTCTCGTTAAAATCTACGGATGGGGTGCATCGTCTCAACCCGTGGGATGAATCCCACGGCTACCGTCAATAGCCCCGATGCGGCTTCAGCGGTCATTCAGCCGGTGACAACTTGTCACCGACTCGTTACCTACACCTTCTCCCGCCCCAAATCACCAAGCAACTCACGCTCCCGATCCAGTTCCGCTCGCAGTTCATCCTCCGTGGGGAGAATCAGCCGGTATTTGCTGGCAAAGAGCTGTTCATTTCCCGCCAGCACCGAATAACGCACTACCGAGGCGTCCTTTTGGGCGCACAAAATTATGCCGACGGTGGGGTTGTCATCCTCCCCGCGCTTCAGGTCGTCGTACATCCGTACATACATATCCATCTGCCCGATATCCTGATGGGTGAGTTCTACCGTCTTCAAATCGAACAACACAAAACACTTGAGCAGGTAATTATAGAACACCAGATCTATGTAAAAATCATTGCTCTCCGTGCTGACCCGCTGTTGGCGGGCTACAAAGGCGAATCCTTTCCCCAACTCCATCAAAAAGCCTTGCAGATTGTCAATCAACGCCTGTTCCAGCTTGGCCTCCAGCAGCTTGCCGGGGTTTGGCAGCCCCAAGAATTCCAGCATGACCGGGTCACGTACAAACTCGCGAGGAGATGGTGGCATCGCGGCGATATTCGAAACCGCTTCCTCGATGACAGCCGTGCGATCCTGGCTTGCCAGCAATCGCTCGTAATAGAGTGTGCCGATCTGCCGTTCAAGGGCACGGGTCGTCCAGTTTTGCACGGCGGCTTCCTGCATGTACCAGTCGCGGGCCTTGGCATTTTCCACCCTCAACAGCAGCCGGTAATGGGTCCAGCTCAATTCGTGACGCAGTGCGTCACGAATTGGAAACGCATGGTAGAAAAGGCGCATATACCTCAAATTCGAGGCATCAAAGCCCTTACCAAATTCAGCCGTCAACACTTTTGCCAGTTGCGAAAGTAACTTTTTGCCATATTCGGCCCGGCCGGCACCGCCCTGCTCAAACTCAACAATGTGTCGGCCCAACTCCCAGCAAGTATGCACTTGAACTACGTCAACGGCTCGCAGCGCCTGTTGCCTGCCACTGGTAATCAGTACGCGCAAGTTATCCAGCAAGCCGGGGATAGAGCTGCTTTCCGTGGTGTTCCGTATAATTTCATTGTGCATGGCATTCTCCATGTGTCGTTCTATTACCGCCACCAACCGCATCCGGTTTCAACCGGTAACAATTTATAACCGGTTGACGTTCAGTCGTCCGGCATTTTCGGACAGCTCGGCATTAATCAGTCGTTATTGGGGCTTGATCAGATTTCATCATCCCCACCTTCACCCCATCAACCCCACCCGCTTCCCAATATCAACAAAACTTGATCACACGTCACGTTATCTTCTTCTTTCCCTTCACCGCCAACCCCTTAAAATTCTCACCCGTTACCACCGGCTTGCCCGAACGCCTCTCAATCCGTGGGATTCATCCCACGGCTACCATCAATAGCCCCGATTGGGCTTTGACGTTTCCGTCCTGTAGGGACGGCGTGACGGTAGACGGGGAATTCATTCCACGGAGCAACGACACATCATATCCCTCCGTCGCGTACGCGACGGATGAATGGACGGATGCCGCATCAACCCGTGGGATGAATCCCACGGCTACCATCAATAGCCCCGATGGGGCTTTTTACTCAACCCCACACATAGCGTTCGTCATATTCAACATCATGCTTTTTAAGAAAATGAACATACTCTTCCTGAAACGATTTTGTCCGGTGGTGTTCACGTTGACCTTCAATATAGCGCACCGTATCGGCGATCTGTGTAAGACCTACCGTGAATGCCCCGTATCCATCCTGCCATGCAAACGCCATCATATCGTTGTCGCTCTCATGAATCCAACGAGAGGAAGCGCCTTTAAGCAGTTGCACCGCTTTACTGACGGAGATGGTGGCCGGTAATGCCAGCAAGACATGAATATGGTCGTCATACCCTCCAACTTTTAGAGCTTTCATTCCGTTTGTGCGGGCAATGCCGCCAAGGTATTCCCATATTCTGGCTTCCTTGGTGGCTACAAGCCACGGTTCCCGGTTTTTGGTGCTGAACACGATATGGTAATTCAATGACGTGTATGTATTTGCCATGAGATATCCTTCGTCCCAGAGGGACGGTGTGATGGTAGACGGGGAATTCATTCCCCGGAGCAATGGAGAATCATATCCCCCCGTCGCGTACGCGACGGGTGAATTGGTGCGTCGTCTCAATCCGTGGGATGAATCCCACGGCTACCGTCAATAGCCCCGATGGGGCTATCCGATGATGTTCACACCCTCTCCATTACCCTCTTTATTACCCTTACCAATAGGTAATTACCCTTTCTTTCCCCACCGTGCTGTCGGGCCTCGCCCTTGGCACTAAATTGCTCCTGCATTTTGCTGCTCCCGCAATACACGGCGTATCATATCCCGGCTTACTCCTGGGCACGCCTGCTTCCCTTCGCGTGTCTGCCGGCACATCGGAGACGCGGGAAACGTAAAAAGCTGAATAAATTGTGGCAGTAGCCACGTCAGTAAGGTAATTTTACCGTCAGCAGCAGGCAGTTTCAGTCGGTTACAATTTGTAACCGACTGGCTTCCTTCCTTGGCAAGCCGATTTTTCAACACCTTCCAGTAATTTCTGGCGGCCTGATAATCCGGCTGCTGAGTCAGTACCCGAATGATTTCCACCGCCGAGAACCACCAGGTTTCGTTTTTTTCGTCGTAGACACGGCGGATTTTGTGGGTTTCAAAAATAGCAGGTTGGTTTTGCATGGTTTCGGCTCCTCACAGCATTGGCTCGTAGGATGAATTCCACGGTTAACATACATGCGCCCCGATGGGACATTATTTCAACTCACGCGGATGGCTATTTCATTGAGATGCGTGTTCCGACCAGCCTCTTTATTACCCTTTCCCCACCGTCAACGTACTGTTCCGTCACGATTTGCCTTAGCAGATTTCGCCAATATTTGCCACGACTTTTAATTTTCATTAAGACGATTCTGGATATACAGGACAGGTGAAATGGTAACACAAGGACCTGACACAATACGTCATGGGCGCAAATTTCAATCAAATTATGACTGATGTTACAATCTAATGTTTACCTGACCATTCCAAATATGATATTGTCCGCAATATGACGCTCAGACTAATTCTCGATACCAATGTTCTGGTAACCGCCATGTGCAATCGTGACGGCGCATCCCACCTCCTGATTCGTTGGGCATTGACGGACAAAATACGACTATTGGCTTCGCCGGCACTCTGGCTTGAGTATGAGACTGTGATCAAACGCCCGCACATCAGGTTACGGCACGGTATTTCTCTTGAGAATCTTGACATTGTGCTGGACACTTTGGCTGCCCATGTGGAACCGGTTCACCTGAATTATCTTTGGCGGCCTCAATTGCGGGACCAGAATGATGAAATGGTACTGGAAACTGCTTTGAATTCGAGTGCTGATGCACTGGTCACGTTTAACACCAAAGATTTTGCTGATGCAGCCAACCGCTTTGCCCTGAGGTTAGTGACACCGGCTGAATGTATCAAATTAACAGGAGCCATATTATGAGCCAATTCGCCCTCCGTATTCCTGATTCACTTGCGGGTTATGCCAAAGAACTTGCCCGCGAAGACAAAGTTTCACTTAACCAGTTTATCGTACTGGCTCTTGCTGAAAAAGTTTCCGCTTTGAAGACGGAAGCGTTTTTTCTGGAACGAGCCGAGCGTGCGAATACTGAAAAAGCGTTGAGCATTCTGGATTCGGTCAGAAAACTCCCGCCGATTGCAGGAGATGAACTGCCGGGATAAGCTTGACGACAGATCGTAAAGCATGCCCGACACCTCCGCCTTCCACGTTGTGCCCACCCTAACAAACAGGATACGTGCGTTTGCAGAAACACCGCCCGTACCCAAACGACCTTTCAGCACCTTTCAATATTTTCAGACTTCGGATAAAACAGGGTGAGGGGGAGGGTACACGGGGACTAGGCGCAATACGTCACGGGCTCGTTTTAAATAATTGCATCCAACAGACAGCTCTCTACACACTGTCCACAATGAGTACATCGTTCAGCATTAATCAGCATGGCACTTTTTCGGTATTTTGCCACTTCGAGGGTAATCAAGCGGAGAGGGCAGGCAGCAACGCACCGACCGCAACCGCTGCAGCGTGCGGAATCGATCTTCGGGATGTCCCGGAAGTCTGTTTTCAGAGTCCCAAATCCATCTGTTTCCAAGCAAACTCGGGTTTTGTCTGCTTGCGATTGAAGGGGTAATACCGGGGGCATTTGGCAACGACCGCATTTGCCACCTGTTTGCAGGTGCGACGGCACGACGTGCAGAGTTTGTTCGGGGCTGGTTTATGTGGTGTCTTTTTTGGAGGCATGGCGCTCAAATCAGGGCGGGCACAAGGCCCGCCCCTGCGGGAATGTTATGCAACAAAGCGTACCCAGCCGAAATCATCCTGCAGTTTCCCGGTCTGGATACCGGTCAGGGTGTCATACATCTTTCGGGTAATCTCGCCAACTGTGCCGCCAGTCAGTTGGATCGCTTCATTCTTGTAGCAGAGTGTGCCGACCGGGCTGATGACAGCAGCCGTGCCGCTGCCGAAAGCCTCGGTGACCCTGCCCGACTTGATGTCGGCAAACAGCTCGTTCACGTCAATGGGGCGCTCCTCAACCTTGTATCCGAGGGTGGGAGCAAGCTTCAACACTGAATCCCTGGTCACACCGGACAGTATTGAACCGGCCAGGGGTGCGGTGACAATGGTGTCACCGTAGGCGAAGAACATATTCATGGCTCCCACCTCTTCGATGAAGCGCCGCTCCCGGCCGTCGAGCCAGAGCACCTGGGCATACCCTTTCTTCTGGGCCTCCTCACCGGCCTTCAGCGAACTGGCGTAGTTGCCGCCGGTCTTGGCCTCGCCGGTGCCGCCCGGCACGGCACGGACATATTTGTCCTCTACCATGATTTTGATCGGGTTGAAGCCGGCGGAATAGTAGGCACCGACCGGCGAGAGGATCACGTAGAAGTAGTTATGGCTCGATGGGTGGACACCCAGAAACGGCTCTACTGCAATCATGGTGGGACGGATGTAAAGAGACGTCCCCTCGGCGGTCGGAATCCACTCTTGTTCCAATGACACCAGCTGTTCGATCCCCTTCAGAAAAAGCTCTTCCGGCACTTCCGGCAGACACATACGTTCAGCCGACTGATTGAAGCGGCGGGCATTCATCTCCGGGCGGAACAGGGCAATACGCCCATCGGCCCATTTGTATGCTTTCAAACCTTCGAAAATTTCCTGGGCATAGTGAAAGACCACGCAGGCAGGATCGAGCGTGAATGGTTCGTAAGGTTTGATACGGGCATCGTACCATCCCCGCTCTTTCTGCCACTCAACCAGCAGCATCCGGTCGGTAAAATATTTGCCAAAGCCGAGTTGCGACTGGTCGGCTATTTTCGTCTTCATTTTATCTGCGGGGAGTGGAACGATTTTAAAATCCATGATTCACCTCATTTATCAGTATGAACGATTGTTGTAACTACCATATCGGGTTGATTGCGGCAAGATGAAAAAGCCTGTATGGACGGTTATACAGCCTCATCAGGCTTAAGCAATACCGATATCAACCATAGTGTACTGCTTCCTCTAAAACGTGAGTTACCCACTGGTTAAGGCTTTTTCCTTCGCTCTCGGCAGCCATGATTGCAGCAGCATGAACTTCGGGAGGCACTCGTAATAAAACCTTTCCGGAAGCAGGTTTGTGTGGTGGTTGCCCCAACACGGTACAGGCGGCAAGATAATCCTCAACCGCTTCATGAAAAGCGGCTTCCAACTCTTCTACAGATGTTCCGTGAAATCCTACAACATCGCGTATTCCCGCCAGGTGTCCAACAAATATCCGGTCGTGTGCGTCAAATTCAATCCGCGCGGCATACCCTTTGTATTTCATAGCGTTCATGGCTCTACTCCGATAGCTTCAAGAAAATGTCTGACATCAATGACTCTATACCGTAACGATTCTTTTTGAGGATGGGGACGATGAAAATACGCTCGCTTCCCCATTTTTTCAAAAGTAACAGAAGAACCGGAACCCTCCACCACGACACAACCTACGGCAATCATTAATGCCTCAATCCGTGACCACTCGATGTTTCCATTTACCGGGTTGCTGAATATGACTTCAAGTGTCTTCCGATGTTTGCTGTTCATGGTTTTATGATAACATAATATGATATCATGTCAACGTGATTATCATATTATACAACAGTGATTTCCCTATTTTTTACGATATATGACGTATCAGACTTCTTGCTGAAGACAACTGCTTTCAAGCAAAATTCAGCTGCCCCCGGAAATATTTTTCACTTACCAATTGACAAAGTCCTGTCAATCTGTTTTAGTGCCGCCACAATTATTCGTAACTATTTAAAATAACTGAATTATTTTAGTTTTGCTAAATAAATTTATCGAGGAGAATTACCAACATGGAAAAATACCGATTTCGGAAAGTCATGGCGGCCAACCGGGGTGAAATTGCCATCCGTATCTTCCGTGCCTGTACGGAGCTTGGCATCGGCACTGTGGCGCTCTACTCAGAAGAAGACAAGCTGTCCCTGCATCGCTACAAGGCTGACGAAGCGTATCTGATCGGCAAGGGGAAGTCACCGATCGACGCCTATCTCGGGATTGACGAAATTATTGCTCTGGCGCTCAAGGCTGATGTTGATGCCATCCATCCCGGTTATGGATTTTTGGCGGAGAATGCCGAATTTGCTGAAGAGTGCCGGGTTAACGGCATTACCTTTATTGGTCCGACTGCCGAAATGATGCGCGCGTTGGGGGATAAGGTTTCCGGCCGGAAGGCCGCCATTGCCGCCGGAGTAACGGTCGTTCCGGGCACGGAAAACCCGGTCGAGCGGGAAGAGGATGCCCTGATTTTTGCCAAGGAGCATGGCTATCCGATCATCATCAAGGCGTCGGCGGGTGGAGGCGGACGAGGTATGCGCGTGGCCAACAACAAGAAAGAGCTGCTTGAGGGGCTTGTTGCAGCCGCCAGCGAAGCCAAAGCGTCATTCGGCAATGCCGAGGTGTTTCTGGAACGCTATCTGGCGCACCCGAAACATATTGAGGTGCAGGTGCTGGGTGACAACTACGGCAATCTGGTTCATTTCTTTGATCGTGACTGTTCCGTGCAGCGTCGTCACCAGAAGGTGGTCGAATTCGCCCCCTCTCTCTCTCTGACCCAGACCCAGCGCCAGGAGCTCTGTACGGCAGCGCTCAAGATCGCCGGACATGTCAAGTACCGTAACGCCGGTACTATCGAATTTCTGGTGGATGGCGAGGGGCAACACTACTTCATCGAAATGAACCCGCGCATCCAGGTGGAGCATACCGTGACCGAAATGATCACCGGGCGCAATCTGGTACAGAACCAGATCCTTGTTGCCTGTGGTCACAAGTTGTCCGATCCTGAAATCAATATACCGTCCCAGAGCTCTATTGATATGCGCGGCTACGCCATTCAGTGCCGTATTACAACGGAAGATCCGGCCAATAATTTTGCCCCCGATTTCGGAACGCTGACGACCTACCGTTCCGCTGCCGGGTGCGGCATCCGCCTTGATGCCGGTAACGCCTTTACCGGAGCCAAAATTACCCCCCATTATGATTCGTTGCTGGTCAAAGTCAGCTCCTGGGGGCTCTCCTTCGCCGATGCATCCAATATCATGCACCGGGCCCTCCAGGAGTTCCGTGTCCGTGGTGTCAAGACAAATATCAGCTTCCTTGAAAACGTCATCACGCACCCTGTGTTTTTGCGCGGGCAGTGCGACACCTCTTTTATCGAGAAACATCCGGAATTGCTCCGTTTCCGGGAAAAGCAGGATCGTGCCAGCAAGGTTCTCAACTTCCTTGGCGAAGTTATCGTCAACGGTTCACCCGGTGTGGTCAAGCCGCTCAAATCGGGTGAGCTGATCGAGGCGCAGGTACCCTTTGTCGATACCAACAGACCGCGTCCATCCGGCAGCAAGGACCTGTTCATGCAGATGGGGGCAGAGGGGCTCTCCAAGTGGATCCTTGAGCAGCAGAAACTGCTTATTACCGATACGACCATGCGCGATGCACACCAGTCCAATCTGGCAACCAGGGTACGCAGCTATGATCTGATCAGGATTGCCGAGCCGACTTCGTATCTCGGTGCCGATCTCTTCTCTCTTGAATGTTGGGGCGGTGCCACGTTTGATGTTTCCATGCGTTTTTTAAAAGAAGACCCGTGGCAGCGGCTGCACAAATTGTCCGAACTGATCCCCAATATTCTCTTCCAGATGTTGCTGCGCGGTTCCAATGCCGTCGGATACACTAATTATCCGGACAACGTGGTACAAAAATTTGTCGAAGAGGCTGCCGATTCCGGTGTTGATATCTTCCGCGTATTCGACTCCCTCAACTGGACAACCGGTATGAAGGTGGCGATGGATGCTGTACGTCGATCGGGAAAGATCTGCGAAGCCGCTATCTGTTACACCGGCGATATTACTGATCCGAAGCGGGATAAATATCCTTTGGAATATTACGTTACCATGGCGAAAGAGCTGGAAAAGATGGGTGCCCATATCCTCGCAATCAAAGATATGGCCGGTCTGCTTAAGCCGCTGGCTGCCTATAAACTGGTCAAGGCACTCAAGGAAAATATCGGCATTCCGATCCATCTGCATACCCATGACACCTCCTCTAACGGCAGCGCCATGCTGCTCAAGGCCAGCGAAGCGGGAGTTGATATTGTTGATGCTGCGCTGTCATCACTCTCCGGTCTGACCGCACAGCCGAACCTGAATGCTCTGGTTGCAACACTGGAGGGGAGTGAGCGCGATCCGCTTGTCAACGCTTCGGGCCTGCAGAAACTTGCCAATTACTGGGAGACGGTGCGCGATTATTATGCACCGTTTGAATCCGGCCTCAAGAGTGGAACCGCCGAGGTGTATCACCACGAAATCCCGGGCGGTCAGTACTCAAACTACAAGCCGCAGGTGGCCGGCCTCGGACTGATCGAACGATGGGATGACTGCAAGGAAATGTACCGTAAAGTCAATATGATGTTTGGTGATATTGTCAAGGTAACCCCTTCCTCCAAAGTTGTCGGAGATATGGCGATGTTTCTGGTCAAGAACAACCTTGAACCGGAAGATGTATTTACCTCCAAGGAAGAACTGGCATTTCCCGAATCGGTGGTCGGCATGTTCAAGGGGATGCTCGGTCAGCCGTACCAGGGGTGGCCGGTGGAACTCCAGAAGATTGTTTTGAAAGGGGAACAGCCGATTACCTGCCGCCCCGGCGAATTGCTCGAGCCGGTTGATTTCGATGACGAAAAACTGAAGCTGGAGGAAAAGCTGGGACATCGTATTGACGACCGTGCGCTGGTTTCCGCCATCCTCTATCCGAATGTGTATCCTGAATTCGACCTCCATCGCCAGCAGTTTTCCGACACCTCGGTCATCCCGACGCCGATCTTCTTCTACGGTCTTGAAGCGGGACAGGAAACTTCGCTTGATATTGAACCGGGCAAAACCCTCATCATCAAGCTCAACGCTGTTGGTAAAGTGCAGAAAGACGGAACCAAAACGGTCTACTTTGAGCTGAACGGCAATAATCGCTCTGTCGTTATCCGTGACCAGTCAGTGCAGAGCGACGAGGCGGTGCGCGAAAAGGCTGACAAGAGCAACCCCCACCACATGGGCGCGCCGATGCCGGGCAAGGTTCTCAAGGTAAACGTCAAACCGGGCGATACGTTCAAGGCCGGTGACGTACTGATGGTCACCGAGGCGATGAAGATGGAAACCAACCTTAAGGCAAAAACGGATGGTGCGGTTGCTGATGTCAAATTTAAAGAGGGTGAAAAAGTTGAAAAGGAAGATCTTGTGATCGTTATCGCGGGATAGAGACCTCTCGAGTAAACACTTGAACGCCCCGCTCCCTGAAAAGAGGCGGGGCGTTTTTGTCTGCTCATGGGGAGAAAACCGGGCGTGATTCTGTTGCTTTTGACGTTGCACGCAGGCGCTATTTGCTCTACGATACGCTTCATTTTTCAGGGAGGTGACCATGGATATCAGACGCTGGTTCATAGTGGTATGTTCTCTGGTAGTTCTACTGGTGGCAACAAGCGGTTTTGGGGTGGCATCTGCGACAGAATCCCCCCTGGAAAAAGCGATGTCGGACACGCTTGACACCTGGCGTGACGGTCGTTATGAACAACTGTTTGAACAGTTGGCGCACCGTGGCAAAACCTCCCGTGAGGCGTTTGTGAAAAAAATGCAGGAATCTACGATTCGTCCCGCATGTTGCTGGCAGAAAATCGAGAACTTCAGGGTGTTGAGCGAAAAACGTACTGAAGCCACTGTGTATGCGAAAATCGGGCTTGAAGGCGCGGCAAATTCAGGCTCGTCAACAACCCGCGAGTTCAGGATGACGCATGAGGGAGGGGGCTGGAAGATGCAGTTGGCTGACGTGACGTCAATTGCCGGTACAACCGGAAAAAAGAAGGGCGGCGCGAAGCGGAACTCGAAAGATAGCTCTCCGTACCTCACTGTGCCGAACTGATGACTCTTTTCCACTGCATGGAGGGGCCATCATGAACGACTCTGCCGAACGAAGCGATCTGGCCGGGTACGCCTGTACCAGTGCGGCCTCTCGCGGCCGCAAGCATCCTGAAGATCATCGCGACAGTCGCCCTGCCTTCGAGCGGGACCGGGACCGTATTATTCATTGTGCCGCCTTCAGACGTCTTGAGTACAAAACGCAGGTTTTTGTCAATCATGAGGGTGACTACTATCGCACCCGTTTGACTCACTCCCTTGAGGTTGCCCAGATCGGCAGGGCTATTGCCCGCAAGCTGCGCCTGAACGAGGAACTGACGGAGGCACTGGCGTTGTCGCACGATCTCGGTCATACGCCGTTCGGGCATACCGGGGAGGATGTGCTCAACCGTTTGATGCAGGAATGTGGCGGATTTGAGCACAACATGCAATCGTTCCGGGTTGTCGATGAACTGGAGGAGCGCTACCCCGGATTCAACGGACTTAACCTGACCTGGGAGGTGCGCGAGGGTATCATAAAACATTCATCGCCGTATGATGCAAACAGTGAGGTGATGGCGGAATTTCTGCCCGGTACCGTGGCTTCCGTTGAGGGGCAGATTATCAACTATGCTGATGAAATTGCCTATAATAACCACGATATCGATGATGGTCTGAAATCGGGCTACATTACTCTGGAGATACTGGAGCAGGTTGACTTGTGGCGTGAAGTTTGTGCCGGGGTGCGCAGCAAATATCCTGCAATTGATGACAAGCGACTTGTCTATCAGACGATCAGCGCGTTGATTGGTCTGCTTATCAACAACATCTGCACAACCACATCAAACAATATCGAACGACTGGGCATTGCATCGCTTGATGATCTGCGCCGGGTGAATTGTACCGTGGTGCACTTTACCGATGATATCACCGAACGGAATCTGGCACTTAAACGGTTCCTGTTCCAGAACCTGTATCGCCATTACAAGGTCGACAAAATGCGGGTGAAATCAGAGATATTTATCACCCGTCTCTTTGAAACATATATCCGCTGTCCCAACCTGCTGCCGCCGAAATACCAGTCCCGTTTTGAGCGCAGCGGACTGCAGCGAGTGGTCTGTGACTATATTGCCGGCATGACCGACCGCTTTGCCCTCGATGAATACAAGCGGCTGTTTGAACCGTACGAAAGAGTGTAGCAATGCAAAAAACAGTAAAGCATGAACAGTACGATTTTTTCGCCTTTCTCTCCCGTATGCGCTACATCAGCCGGTGGGGACTGATGCGCAATACCGTGCCGGAAAATATCCAGGAGCACAGTCTGGATGTCGCCATCATCGCCCACGCCCTTGCCATGATCCGTAACACCTATTTCAACGGTGCCCTTGACCCGTCGCGGGCGGCGCTGTATGGCATCTTTCATGATGCCAGTGAGATATTTACCGGCGACATGCCGACGCCGGTGAAACATTTTAATCCGCATTTCAAACGCTCGTTTCATCAACTGGAAGATCGGGCGCGGCGTAAGCTGCTGGCGATGCTGCCGCCGGAACTGGCTAAAGAATATGAGCCGCTGTTCTTTTTCGATGATCAGGAAGAATATGTTCACCTGGTCAAAGCTGCTGACAAGATCGCTGCACTGACGAAATGCATTGAAGAGGGTAAAAGCGGCAACCATGAGTTCCGTCGTGCGGAGGCAGAGCATTTTGAACAGTTATCTGCCAGCAATCTGCCGGAGGTGGGGTTTTTTCTCGAAAAACTTCTGCCCGGGTACCGTTTGTCTCTTGATGAACTGAAGCTGGGGTAAACAACCATGAACGGCTGGCATGGCGCGATACTCAAAGTAGACTTGACGACCGGGACTTCATACCGTGAGGTGATTCCGCCGGTGCTGCTCGAGGAATATCTCGGTGGCCGAGGGCTCGGCGTGCGTCTGATGCGGGAGTATTATTGGCTTGACCCGTTTGATCCCGAGATACCTCTGCTTTTTGCCGTCGGCCCATTATGCGGCACTCCGTCGCCAACGTCGGCCCGTCTCTCGGTTGTCTCCCGGTCGCCATTGACCGGCACGATTTACGATTGTTCAGCCGGGGGGCGCTTTGCCTGGAGATTGAAAGCTGTGGGCGTTGACGCCCTATTCATCACCGGCAGAAGCAGCCAGCCGGTTGTCTTGGCGATAACGTCTGAAACGGTCGAAATTATTCCGGCGGCGGCCCTGTGGGGCCGCGATATTCCCGCAACGGTCTTGGCACTCAAGGAACGGGGGAGTGTGGCTGCTATCGGGCCGGCCGGTGAAAACGGGGTGTTGTTCGCCAACATCATGATGGGAGAGGGTAACTCGGTTGGCCGCGGCGGTCTTGGTGCTGTCATGGGGAACAAAAATCTCAAGGCGGTCACGGTGAACGGGCAGCAGAAAACCGGGATTGCCGATCCGACGCTGTTTGATAATGCCCGTCAGGATATCATGAGGCTGTTCAAGGCCTCCCCGGTAATTTTCGGACCTCTCGGCATCTCGGAATTCGGCACGCCGGTGCTGGTTGACCTGATGGCACAGCGCCGCATGGCCCCGACGGAAAACTTCCGCAAAACCTACTTCGAGCATTCTGCCAACTATTCCGGACCTGCAATGAAGGCTGCCTGTGGGGCAACAAAGGACGGCTGCTACGGCTGCCCTATCCAATGTAAAAAATCTTCCAATGCCGGAAAGCCTCTGCCGGAATATGAGTCTGTTTCCCATTTTGGCGCGCTTAACAATGTCAGTGACTTGCACTCGATTATTGCCGCAAACAATCTCTGCAATGAGCTTGGCATGGATACTATCTCTGCCGCTGCTACGCTCTCCGCCTGGGGCGAGATCAGGGGTGCGTTTCCCTCCGCAGAAGAGATTCCGGAGTTGCTCACCGGTATTGCCGTCCGTCGGGGGGATGGTGAACTGCTGTCACGTGGTTCGCGTCGCCTGACAGAACAGCTTGGCCATCCGGAACTTTCCATGAGCGTGAAATCGCTTGAGCTGCCGGCTTACGACCCGCGCGGGGCGTATGGCATGGCACTGGCGTACTGTACGAGCAACCGGGGCGGCTGCCATCTGCGTGCCTATCCTATTTCTCATGAAATCCTGCGCAAGCCGGTCCCGACCGACCGGTTCTCTTTTTCTGGCAAAGCCCGTATCATCAGCATCGCTGAGGATACAAACGCTGCTGTCGATTCTCTGGTCGCTTGCAAGTTTGCTTTTTTTGGCGCCAGTCTGGAGGAGTATGCTGAACTGCTGACCGCAGTCACCGGAATACCCTATTCACCGCAGCGTCTGAAAGAAATCGGGGCGCGGATTGTGTGCACGGAACGCTCCTATAATTGTGCAAACGGTTTTTCGCGGAGTGACGACCTGTTGCCGGAACGTTTTTTCACCGAACCGGGGAGCAGCGGTGATGGCATTGTTGTCAATCCACTGGACAGGGTGCGCTTTGAAGAAGAGCTGGACAAGTACTATCGCATCCGCGGTCTTAATAGTGCGGGGTGTTTTAATGATGCCGGATTTATCGAGGCTCAGCCATGAAGCGGCTCCGTTTTTCCTGTGCTCTGCTGGCCACAGTGGCTGTTTCCCTCTGCGGAACGATCAGCCCTGCAGATGCTGTTCAGTGGCAGGCGCTCAGCGGAACAGTGCGCTATAAGGTTGCGTATGATGAGCAGTCTGTCCGCTTGGCCCCCTCTGGCCGGCTTGAAGTATGGCTCAGGTTTACTCCCCGGGGAATGGCCGAGCGTAAATTGGCTGTTGCAGAGTACAAGGATAAACGGTACCGCTCTCATCGCGAATTTTACGAAATTGACTGCAACGAGCAGACCGCTATACTGGGTTTGATGGATTTTTTTGACTCATCGGGTGGGCGGTTCAAGAGAGTTCCGGGTGGCGGCCAGCTTGATCCGATAGTGCCGGAATCGCTGCTTGATAATGTGGCAGAGCGGATCTGTCAGGTTCTCGGCGGGGATGCTGAAGAGGGGGATGATACTGCGGAAGATCAAACAGCACGCGAGTTGGAAACACCTGATAATGCCGTCATATATGGTGATAAATTGCCGTTGCTGGAACAGCTGCTTAACAAGGTAAACTCAAAAGAGGCCACCTTTGAAACGTGGAAGGAGCTGGGCAACATTTATTTCGATACTGATCAGCCGGAACTGGCAATCAACGCGTACCAACGTGTGCTGGCGCTTCACCCTGATGATGTTGATGCCTTGAATGATCAGGGTGCCATGTATCGCCAGGTTGGTGATTTCGACAAAGCGCTGGCAAATTTCGATAAGGCTTTTTCGCTGGATCCGCAAAATCTCGAAAGTCTTTACAACAGTGGCTACGTATATGCCTTTGACCTGAATAACATCCCGAAAGCGCTGGTAATGTGGCGGCGTTTCCTTGAGTTGGACGCAAAAAGTGATACTGCCGCACAGGTGCGGTCATTCATGGATCAGTATGGGAAACAACCTCCAACAGCCAGATAAGTACTATTCATTTGCCAAGCGGTATGATAGTTTGTCGCCAACATGTTTTACGCGCCCGTAGCTCAGCTGGATAGAGTCCCTGGCTTCGAACCAGGTTGTCGGCCGTTCGAATCGGTCCGGGCGTACCAAATTAAAAAAGGCCACTTTTCCCCTGGGAAGTGGCCTTTTTGCTTTACACTCCATGTTCGTAACGGTAGGTGAATCAAAGGATTTTTGCCTGTTTCCGTTTATTTCCTGACGATCCCAAGCTTCCTCATCCGGGCTCGAAGTGTGCTGGCGTTGAGCCCAAGGATAATTGCCGCTCCGTTATTGCCTTCAATGCGCCAACCGGTTTTCAGAAGTATCTGCATGATATGATCACGTTCCATTTCAGCAAGAGCTTTGGCGCCTCCGTTTTCCGAAACTTCCGGCTTCCTGGGCATATCAAAACTGTCCAGAACCTGGAGGGTATCTCCCTGGCTGATAATAACCGCACGTTCGATGACGCTTTCCAGCTCACGCACGTTGCCGGGCCAATGATATTCCTGAAGGGTGTTCAGAGTATCTTTCGATACGCTCTTTATCTGCTTGCCGATTTTTTTATTGAACCTGGCGATAAAATGATTGACGAGCAGCGGGATATCTCCCATGCGCTGACGCAGCGGGGGCATTGTAATGGGGAACACATTGAGACGGTAGAACAGGTCTTCCCGAAACTTGCCGGTTTTGACTTCTTCTGCCAGATTCCGATTGGAGGCCGCGATAATCCGTACGTCGGTTTTTATAGTGCGGGGGCTGCCGAGCCGTTCAAATTCACCCTCCTGAATAACCCGGAGTAGTTTACATTGTAACGATAATGGCATTTCACCTATTTCGTCCAGGAAGATGGTGCCGCCATCCGCCAGCTCGAACCGCCCGATCTGCTTGGAGTCAGAGCCGGTGAACGCGCCCCGTTCTCTTCCGAACAGTTCGCTTTCCACAAGCGATGCCGGTAGTGTCGTGCAGTCAACGGTTATCAATGCCCGCCCTTTACGAGCACTTCTGCTGTGGATAGCACGGGCAATCACCCCTTTACCGGTACCGGTTTCACCAAGAAGCAGTATCGTTGCATTCATAGGGGCGACCTGCTCAACCTGGTTGAATACCTGAACGAGCTCTTTACTCTGTCCAATAACATCGCCAAAATTGTAAGGACGGGTAACCTCCTGCTGCAGATAGATGTTTTCAGCCTGGAGACGGTTTTTTAACAGCACTATTTCTGCATTTTTGGTTATCAGTGCTGCTTCTGTTTTCTTACGTTCCTCTATTTCCAGTAAGAGTTCTCCGGTCCGTTCCTGTACAAGTTCTTCAAGTTGGTCATGGGCTGTTTTCAAGTTCTCTTCGAATTGTTTGCGGATCGTGCCATCAATGACTGAAGTGAGGATAAAGCCGTCTCTGTTTTTACTGGTAACCGCGACACTCTGCAGTTGTGCAGGATCGTAACGCCATCTTTTCTCGTAAGTTTGACTCCGCATTTCAATACAACCTTTCGCTGCAATACCATTGCGAGATGATCGGCAAAGATCTTCCGTTCGTCTGCATCATCAATAAAACTGCCAAAATGTGTATTGACAAGCTCACCCGTCTGTATTTCCAGCAGATGAGTACAGGCATTATTTACTTCCTGTATTACTCCGCCAGCATCAAAGGTGAAATATGCTATGGGTGCCAAGTCGTATAGTTCTGCATACATCGTTCTCGATATTTCGGAGCGTTCCTGTTCCAGGCATAACTCTTCATTCTGCATCTCCAGCTCAACCTGATGAACCTGTAATTCATGAAGAAGCTTTTTGTCGTCAATATTTGAGGGCATATCGGATGATGTTACGCCATTTGAACATACCTTCCGTTCAGCTCGATTGCGCAGGGAACTGTCTTTTGTTGTTGCCATATCCCAACTCCTCGTAGACAAAAAAACAGGCGCACGGAAAGGTCCGCAACGCCGGTTGTAGTAGTTAATCGGAAAGATTCATGTGATATGCGATTGCCATGGTTAGTTCGTATTCGCTAACGTACCCTCTGTATTGTCATCGCGCTATTCCGGCGATTATAGCACGTGTGATTCAAAATGAAAGTGACAACATTTGAGATCGGACATGGAAAGCTTCCGGTGCAGACCGGCGTAAATAAGAATAGCACTTGATGGCCATCATATATGACTGATCTGGCATATGTGACTGATCTGGCCGATGCCTACAATACGGTTTTTCCTTCCTTTTTGTCTTTTTTCCCTTGAGATTTAGCCACTTACCGCTCTAAAATCATCAGAATTGCTTCGGCATATTAATCGCTAAACCATTTTGTCAATTATTATGACTCCACAATTCATGTCTGTTGCACCTGGATGCGCGATTGTGGGGATCTTGATTCCGGCCTGTTTTCAAATACCATATGTGACCTTTGCAGAAACAGCTTTGCGGGAAAGGGGCATAAACATGAAGATACTCCTTGTATATCCTCGTAATCCAGACACCTTCTGGAGCTTTCGCTATGCGATGAAGTTTATCGACAGGAAAGCAAGTTTTCCTCCACTTGGGCTTCTGACTGTGGCGGCGATGCTTCCGGAAGCGTGGGACAAGCAACTCATTGACATGAATGTTAGCGAGCTTTCCGATGACCATCTGAACTGGGCGGACTACGTTTTCATCAGCGCCATGAGCATCCAGCGGGAATCAGCCAAAGAAGTGATTGTGCGCTGTCAGCAACTGGGAGTCAAAATTGTCGCCGGTGGCCCCTTGTTTACCTCCTGTTTCGATGAATTTCCTGAAGTTGATCATCTGGTGCTTGGTGAGGCGGAGCATACCTTGTATCCTTTTCTGAAGGATCTCAAGATCGGTACGGCTACCCATCTGTATATCGATGAACGCTGGGCTGATTTGAAAGACACACCAATCCCGCTCTGGAAACTGGTTGACGTGCGGGATTATGCGGCCATGAATATCCAATATTCACGTGGCTGTCCTTTTGATTGTGAATTCTGCGATATTACGCAACTGTTCGGACGCAAACCACGCAGCAAATCAACAGAGCAGATTCTCGCAGAACTGGACAGCCTGAATGCACTCGGCTGGCGGGGGGCGGTATTTTTCGTTGACGATAATTTCATTGGAGAAAAGGTTTTACTCAAGAGGATGGTACTACCAGCCATACACAACTGGATGGATAAAAACGGTCGTCCGTTCTATTTCTATACGGAAGCATCAATCGAACTGGCTGATGATGCCCAGCTTATGGAACAGATGGTTAACGCCGGATTTGAGGAGGTCTTTATAGGCATTGAAACACCGAGCGAAGAGGGATTGCATGAAAGCGGCAAACTGCAGAACAAAAACCGCGATATGCTGGCTTCGGTGAAACAGATTCAACAAGCGGGAATGCAAGTGCATGGGGGATTCATTGTAGGATTCGATAGTGACAAGGTGACTATTTTTGAAAGGCAAATCAATTTCATTCAGAATAGCGGCATTGTTACTGCGATGGTTGGGGTACTGATCGCTTTGAACGGCACCAAACTTTATAAACGTCTCAAGATGGAAGGGCGTCTTCTGGGAGAAACAACAGGCAATAACACCGAAACGGGAATCAACTTTGTGCCCCGAATGAATCAAAAACTGCTGGTCAGCGGTCTTCAAAGCATCCTTGACTCCATCTATGCGCCAAAAAACTACTACAAACGGGTAATAATGCTCTTCAAGGAATACCGACCGCTCAATACAGGAAAATTTCATATTCAGCCCGGTTACATCGGAGCTTTGTTCAAATCTGTCATATTCCTTGGAGTGATCGGCAAAGAGCGCTTCCATTACTGGAAACTGTTACTTTGGACGCTCGCCCGGAAACCCCGGCTATTTCCGTTAGCCATTATCTATTCTATTCACGGGTTCCATTTTAGAAAGGTTGCAGAAAATATGAAGGTGAGTGGCTAATTTCTCCCGTTCTTTACTGAGAAAGTAGTACATTTACGTTAATGAGTTTAGCTATTCGTAATCCGGATTTGAACCGGTGTCATTTATTATTCTGGCAAATATATCGTAGTCGTAGTCCTCTATTACGTGATGATAGTATTGATATTTTACGGTATTCATTGTAGCCGATGGAGGTGTGCTGCTGTAGATTTGAACTCATTCTGTCAAATGCACGAATGGTTTACATCATCACGACGAATATGCTACCCATCTATAAGGGAAAAGTTCCAAGTGCGTTGGCCACGTCGTACCAAGGAAAAAAGCCATTTTCCCCAGGAAAAGTGGCTTTTTTCTTTGGTATTCAGCAGTTAAAGTTGACACTAATAATTTGACAGAACAGTGGCTTATGATACCGTTTAATGAAAAAATGTGCCTTCAACCTGTAGCTTCATCAACGGCCTGTTTTTGTTTGAGGCGTTCTCCCATGAAAACGAACTATCCGAAAAGAATCTTGATCGCGATATTTACAGGATTATAGGAAAGGAACGAATATGGTAATTGAATCACTTGAGTCTCTTCGTGACCAACTGAGGGTATTTGCCAAAAACAGGGAGTGGGATCAGTATCACACCCCCAAGAATCTCTCTATGGCCCTCATTGCCGAGGCTGCTGAACTGGTGGAGCACTTCCAGTGGGTAGAGGGTGACAAAAGTCACCTTCTGGAAGAGAAAACGCGCAGATCAGTTGAAGAGGAGCTTGCCGATATTCTGATCTATCTGGTCAGAATATCCGATAAGCTGGAAGTCGATTTGTACGAGGCTGCAGAGCGCAAACTTGCAATCAACGAGCGTAAGTATCCGGCTGACAAGGTACGCGGAAGTGCAAAAAAATATACGGAATACGAGGAAACAGATGACTAACAAAAACTTGTCCTTGAAAGACTTTGAAGTTCAGTGCCTTGGTGAAAGCCTGCACCAGTCTCCGATGCCGAGCCAGTGCTTCTGTGATGGTTATGAGCGACTTCTCTATCATTCAAGCCTTGATGAAATACAACAGCGCCTGGCAAACAATCTGGCGCCGTTATCATTTGAGGTTGCCGGACCACGGCAGAAAATTTTTTTTGACCCCGCAGCGATCTCCTGCGGAATAGTCACCTGTGGCGGGCTCTGTCCAGGGACAAATGACGTTATCCGCGCGATAGTAATGAGCCTGTATCATCATTACGGTGTGCAGAATATTTATGGTTTCCGCTATGGCTATGAAGGTCTTGTACGCAGCTATGGTCATACACCCCTCAAATTGACCACGGAGCTTGTCAGCCGTATAGGCGAGTCAGGCGGGACGATTCTCGGCTCGTCACGAGGTCATCAGGATCCTGCTGAGATGGTTGCAACGCTCTCGGGACTGGGCATTGGCATTCTGTTTGCCATCGGCGGTGACGGAACACTGAGGGGTGCGGCCAAAATATCTGAAGAAATCGCCCGGCAGGGAAAATCAATCAGCGTCATCGCTATTCCGAAAACCATCGATAATGACATCTCCTACCTGCAAACAACATTCGGCTTTGAAACGGCAGTTTCTGAAGCCCGGAGATCGACCTATGCAGCGCATACCGAAGCACTCGGGGCACGCAACGGCATCGGTCTAGTCAAGCTGATGGGTCGGGATTCCGGTTTCATTGCCGCGTATACCGCGATGGCAGATTGCCAGGTTAATTATTGTCTGATTCCGGAAGCACCGTTCACATTACCCGGATTACTCGCTGATCTTGAGAAAAGAATCCGACAACGCGGCCATGCGGTCATTGTTGTTGCGGAGGGTGCCGGACAGGAGTTAATGACGGCATCAGGCCAGGTTGATGCTTCCGGCAATACAAAACTTACCGATGTCGGCCTGTTTCTCAAAGAGAAAATCATTGCACACTTCACAGGGATCGGTTTGGAAATGACGCTGAAATACATCGACCCAAGCTACACCATCCGGAGCCAGCCGGCGAATCCGCATGACGCTACGTTCTGTTTATCGCTTGGTCACGACGCCGCTCATGCCGGAATGGCTGGGCGGACAAACATGGTCGTTGGATTCTGGAACCATCAATTTGTTCATGTACCGATTTCGCTCGCAACCAGCTCCCGGAAGAAGATAGATCCCGATGGTCGGCTATGGAGCAGTGTCATTTCCTCGACTGGACAGCTGGCAAAGCTGTAATCACGAACAATGCTCAAAGGAGAACTCTATGGAGATGCATCAAAGAGTTCTGTTCGTAGAGCCTTCAACCGGTTTCTATAAATCAAGAAAATACGGATTTGACAGATATTTTGGTCCGGCGGACCTCGGGATGCACCTTGTCGAAAAGTACCGGGCTCTTAACTTCGGAGTCGGAATTTTTGCCGGCTCAATTTTCCCCGGGTCCAACCGTATGGTGGTGACCGGGTATTCTCCCTGCTGGCAGGGGTATTACATCAGCTCAATGGGCGGAGCAGGTCTGGTTTTCGATAACCTTGGGATAAACATGCTGAGCCTTGTGGGGAAATCTCCTGTTTTGTCGGTGCTCTACCTTAACAGGAACCATGGTGAGGAGATCGAAGTAGAAGTAGTTCCTGTCGACGCTGAGTCAATCTGGCACGTCGGAAGAAAAGGAGTTTATGCCTTAACTGAGCATGTGTATGAAAAGCTTGGCAGCCGTTACGAAAACGACCCTCGCATTCTGGTTGCCGGACCTGCATCACTGAATACCGATATCGGCGGTATTATGTCAGTTCCCATTGTGAAGGGTAAAGTCACTCACGTGGATACCTGGGCAGGTCGTGGAGGGCTGGGCAGCGCCATGGTTCAACATCACGGCATTGTTGCAATTATATATGGCGGCACGGTTGTCAATGATGATTTCAGGGATCATAAAGTCGCTGATGAATGGTTTCAGCACAAGTATAACCTGCGTCTGATGCACAAGGACCTGGAGACGACCAGCAAATACCGGTACGATGAGAAAGTTGGCACCGGCGGTACTTTTGGCGTCAATTACGCCACCATGGGCGGCAGGGTCATGGCTTTCAACTACCGCACCATATTTATGCCTGAAGATGAGCGGCAGTCGCTTCACCAACGATTTATCCTCGATCATTACCTGAAACAGTTCAACGAAGAGACCATTGCGACAAAACAGCAAGCCAACTGCGGTGAGCCGTGTGTTGCAGTCTGCAAAAAGATGAACGGTGAATTCAAAAAGGATTACGAGCCGTATCAGACCATGGGGCCTCTCTGTGGCATTTTTGACCAGCGCGCAGCAGAGAAGTTGAATCACCATTGTGACGCCATGGGCTTCGACGCTATTTCCGGAGGAGGAATTCTGGCCTGGCTGATGGAATTGCTTCTTGATGGAACGTTACGTAAGGAAGAACTCGGAGTCACCCAACTTCCGCACTGGGATGTTGAAAATTTTAATATTGTGGCTGACTCGATGCATAATGCGGAGCTCGGATGCGAACTGATCGACTCTATTCTTGAGCAGCGTGGAATTCTGGATTTCAGTGAAGGTATCCGAAAGTGGAGTCGTACTCATTCTGTTGGAAGAAACAGGCCTCTTCATGACTCTTTTGTCTACATCTCCTTCAGCAGGCGTGGGTGGATGGTACCCAACCAGTACTGGGTAGCCGGGGCACTGGCACCCATGACTATCATGGGAAAATACTATATGGTTTACGGTAATGATTTCATCCCGCCGCGAGAACTTGGCAGAAAATGTGCGGAACGGTTAAAAAAAGAGCTGATCCTCGACAATCTGGGAATCTGCCGTTTCCACAGGGGGTGGGCCGAGGAATTGCTTCCCGAGGTCATGGGGTCCCTTTACAACCGGAAAGAGCAATTTCTTCATGCAGTAAATGTCCTGGCAAGTCGCCTGAATAGCCGAAATTGTCCGGTGTTTTGGGAATCGGAACGGAATATTGATTTTGTCCATACCTTCCTGAAGAGAAAGAGGGATGTGGATAATGATACAAATCCGGAACTGGCCGAATGGATTGAAAAATTTGACAGGGATAAGGTCGAGGGAGCAAAAGCGTTTTGGTATGAAACGCTGAAAGGGATTGATGAAAATCTTCTGGAGCTTTATTGAGTGATTTCTGCAGGCAGAGAATTCGGAAAGCAGGCAATGAACAGTAACGAACATCATACAACAGGCTATTCCGTCGGAATGAAGGTAGAGGTCGGGATTCCGTTGCCCAGCAGCAAACTGTTTTGCGATTGGGCGATCATCAGCGAAGTTGACGAAGACCTCGTTGCATTGCAGTTATCCCGTGACGTATTGCCGGACGGCGTCATTCTTCGTATCGGTCAGGTTCTGACAATAACGCGTCAGAGCGATGGGATATCCCATTCATGTCGTGCAGTTATCGTTAGTAAGGGGCATGCCAATGAGTTGCTGCTCCGTTTAACCAGCGAGACGGTAGCAAACGAATTGCGCGAGTTTTACCGTGTTGATGCTTTCATCCCGATCAAATTTCAAATTCTGAATGACCAGAATCCGGCCAACGTAAAGGAGTTGTGGGAGACCCGGCGTAAGCAGCGTCGTGATGAACATGAGGCCAGAAAACGGGTCAGGCAGGAAGAATACCGTGTGAAAACCAGGACCGGGGAGCGCGAAAGGGCGCGGGAAATTCAGGAGGGTGGCGATTCTGGGAAACTTGTTTGCCATTGGCATGATAACACTCGAAAAACCGAGTATGATAATCAGTATTATGAATCATGGGGCGATATTACGACACTTGCAGTCAATATCAGCGCCGGCGGTCTCAGGATTTTTACCGATCAAAAATTCAATACAGATGAACTGATACTGCTGGAGATATATGTACCGTCAGCACACTGTCTTGCAGAAACCGTGGCGCGGGTGGTTTACAGCAACTACAGCAATATTACCGTAGATTATACGAACTGCATCAGTACGGCGATGCAGTTCGTTTTTATTGACGAATCGGCCCGTTCTGCACTCAATGCCCATATCAGCAGTATCCAGATAAAGCGGATACGCCACTTTAAAGGCTTTGCCAATGTTGAACCGATAGCTGATGCGGTATCCTCGTCGAACAAACAGTATGCCTACATTGACAGTATTTTGGTCAGCGGAAAGGGAGAATCTCTCGATCAGCGGCTCACGCCAAAGGTTAAACGGATGCTTCAAACTGTGGGAATACTCTGTGTGTTATGCCTGCTCTGTTTCAGCTTTTATTCTTATCGCGTCAGTCATCCCAAAAGCGAAATTCAAAAGATGATTGAATATGGTATCGAAAAAAGCAGGGCGCGCCTTATCGGGGAAAAATGAAAGTGAATGAGCGGTTACGTCAGCCGTAGCTGTTGAGATGGTTGCATGCCAGACTGTCTGATCTGGTAGGAATATCTTGATTGGTGTGGCTCCTGATACCGTTCCAATCAAAGTTCCTCACCATCTGCAAGGAAACTCTTGACTGCGGTATGTGGTGGCTTGGTCCCGGTAAGGTCACTGTATAGATGGGCCAGGAATCGAACGGTAACCACGTTATGGATAGATGCCTGGGTTATGCGATAAAGCCACCTGCGAAACCGTGTGGGAGTTGAGGTGCCGAGGAGCAGCGGGTAGTAGTCCGACAGACGGATTTCAATCCGGACCTGCTCGGGGGTGCGGATGACGGCAAAGCGGAGGTGCCCCCGATT
>JAQTQX010000038.1 GCA_028712075.1 Desulfuromonadaceae bacterium | reverse complement strand
CCGAAATACGTGAAATTTGTCGACAGCTACCCGATGACCGCGAGCGGCAAGATCCAGAAATTCAAAATGCGTGAAATGGCAATCAAGGAACTGCAGTTGGAGGATGCCGGGCCAACTGCGTAGAGGGTTTTCGAGGCGGGATGGTTCGACGGTGTAATGCAACGGTTCCTGCTTTTATATGCAAATGACGGCAAGACCAGTCCAAATTGGGCTGGTCTTGCCGTATTTATAGGGTGCGTATCCCGGAGCATACCTCTCCGTCACAACCGGCTATCTTAACGGTGACTTCTTCGTTCACCAGCTTATTGTCGCCGGGGAACGAAGCTGTCAGGTAATTACGTGACAATCCACGGCAGATTCCGGTAGCGGGGTTATATCCCTGCACCAGTATGGTAAGCTCCTTACCGGTAAATCTCTCCAGGAAAACCTGTTTCTTTTTTTCTGCAACAGTTCGCAATATGCCGGCCCGTTCTTTGATGGTCTGAGACGGTACATGATGCGGCATACTGGCCGCCATGGTACCTGGACGGCTTGAGTAAGGGAAAACATGCAGGTCGGAGAACGGCATGTTTTTAATGAGGTCAACAGTTTCCTGAAATTCTGCGTCAGATTCCCCTGGAAATCCGGCAATGACGTCGGCACCGATAAAAGTGTCTGGCATAATCGAGGTAATCCTTGCCACAAGAGCTCGAAAATCCCCTGTGTCATAGCGTCTCCCCATACGCTGCAACACGCTGTTGCTGCCGCTCTGCAGCGGCAGGTGCAGGTGCTGACAGAGAACGGATGACTGAGCCATCAGATCGAGAAGTTCCTCGCTGACTTCGTTCGGTTCAATTGAACCGATGCGTAGTCGGGGCACAAGTTTACTGCTGTCAATTCGTTTGACAAGTGCCGTCAGTGATGTGGCAATCGGGAGGTCAAGTCCGTACGCTCCCAAATGGATGCCGGTCAAAACCACTTCCTTATAACCGTTTGCAGTAAGGTTGAGAATTTCATTGAGTGCCTCGTCAGGCGTGACGCTCCGGCTGCGACCACGGGCATACGGAACGATGCAGTAGCTGCAGAAGGAGTTGCAGCCGTTTTGCACCTGAAGAAATGCGCGGGTATGTTCGGCAAAGCTGGTCAGCTTGAGCGGTTCATCCTGTTTGATGTCGGTAATGTTAGATACCGAATGCCCCGTAGATTCAATCATGGCGGCAATTTGCTGTTTTTCCTGATTGCCGAGCACACTGTCAAGTTCTGGCATTTTTTCCAGCTCACCCGGTGCTACCTGGGCATAACAGCCGGTTGCCACAATACGTGCGTCAGGGTTAAGGCGCCGTGCCCGGCGGATCAGCCGTCGTGTTTCCGCGTCTGTCCGTGCGGTCACCGTGCAGGAGTTGATGATATAGATATCGGCAGTCTGGCTGAAAGGGACCATGAGATACCCGGCAGTCTGCAGTTGCTCGATCATGGCTGCCGATTCAAATTGATTGGTTTTACATCCCAGTGTGCTGATGGCGACCCGTTTCATACAGTGCTGACCATATCCCTTTCAAGTGCTGCAAGTGTCCTGTTGACATACAGCACCACAATACATGCGGCAGACCAGGCAATGCCAAAAATCCCCCACCAGACGCCAAAAAGTCCCAAGCCAAAGACCGTTGTACAGAGAGGAAAGATAACGGCAGGCCCCAATAACTGGCGGAGTAGTCCGATGACGAGACCAAAAATCGGCAGCTTGATACCCTGCATGGCTGAAATAGGGATATACAGCAGGACATACGCCGGCAGGACATACGCCTCAACGGACAGGAAACCAACCCCGATGTCGATAACCGTCTGATCTGCAGTAAAAAACCCCATTAACTGGCGACCGCACAGAAGAGCGGCAATCGTGCCGGAGACAGCCAGCAACATGCCGTAGCGAAGTGATACCCGGACCGTTTCGCGGATACGGTCTACCTGTTCTGCACCAAAATTCTGGGCAGTGAGCGCCAATGTGGATATGTTCAGTCCCATTACCGGCAGCATCGCAATTTGTTCGATACGGGTGCCAATGCCATATGCGGCAACCGCCTGTTCGCCAAAGCGTCCGACAAACCAGGTAATAATGAAAATGCCAAGCGAAACGGTCATCATATTCATTGCCGAGGGGAACCCCTGCCGGAAAAGTTCACGGTAATAATTCCAGCGGGGCTTCAGATCCCGAAAGTGGAACGACGGCATGCTGCCGGTTTTGGACAGTTCCGTGAACAGATAGCAGACCCCGGTACATTGAATTACAATAGTTGCCAGAGCGATTCCCGCCAGACCGAGAGCCGGAACCCCATACCCACCATACATGAACCAGGGATCAAGAACGAGATTCAGAAAAAATCCGCCAATCAGAAAATTTCGGTACGCCAGAGTGTTGCCATGTGAATTGAGAATGGCATTCATAACGAAATTGAGCAGAAAGAAGGAGCTGCCGGCGAAAATTACATTCATGTAACTCAGTGCATGTGACAAATATTCACCTTTGGCGCCCATCAAGTCGAAAATATGAGGTGCCAGAGCGAGGCCGGTTGCGGTAAGAAGCAGGGCATGGACCAATGCAAATGAGAGTGCCTGGGAAAGATAGGTGCTGGCTTCTTCATGATCCTTGCGGCCAAGGGCATTGCCTATCAGTGCTGTTGCACCGGTAGACACGCCGCTGCCGACAGCCAGGATCAAAAAAAACACCGGGAAGGAAATGGACATTGCCGCAAGGGCAGTGGTCGAAAGCTGGCCGCCATACCACGTGTCAACAACATTAAACATTGTATTGAAAAAGAACCCGGTCCCGGCCGGAATGGCAAGTCGTCTGACAAGATACGGGATCGGTGCGGAAGTCAGGTCGGAAGTCATGGAGACAGGGTAAGGGGTCAAGGGCCAGGGGTCAAGGAAAAATAGACCTGCATCCTTGCCGGTATATGACTGTTGTTTTATGTCGTTTTTGTTGAAAAATCCGTAAAAAACAGCTAGAACGGAACACGATTTTATTCTGGCAGTGAAACTGGCTGTATATTTCATTCGGGAGGCACACATGAGTGTAGTAAAGTTGTACGATACGACCCTGCGGGATGGTACTCAGGCCGAAGATATCTCCTTTCTGGTTGAAGACAAGATCCGCATTGCTCACCAGCTTGATGAATTGGGTATCCACTATATTGAAGGGGGGTGGCCGGGAAGCAACCCCAAGGATATTTCATTTTTCAAAGATATTAAAAAGGAAAAGCTCCATCAGGCTAAAATCGCCGCGTTCGGTTCTACGCGCCGCGCCAAGGTGACCCCTGACAAAGACAACAATATCGTTACGTTGATTAAGGCCGAACCTGACGCGATCACTATTTTCGGCAAAACCTGGGATTTTCACGTTCGTGAAGCGTTACGCATATCGCTGGAGGAAAATCTTGAGCTGATATTTGATTCGCTTGAATACCTGAAAAAACACGCCCCTGAAGTTTTTTACGATGCAGAGCACTTCTTTGATGGCTACAAAGCAAACCCCGAGTATGCCATAAAATCGCTCAAGGCTGCGGAAAGCGCTAAAGCTGACTGCATAATTCTCTGTGATACCAATGGCGGCACCATGCCATTTGAAATCGCTGAAATTATCAAGGTGGTAAAAAAGAATATTAAAACTCCTCTCGGGATACACACCCACAACGACGGAGAATGTGCGGTCGCCAACACCATGATTGCCGTTGAACAGGGGATTGTCCAGGTACAAGGTACAATCAACGGATTTGGCGAACGCTGCGGTAATGCCAACCTCTGTTCGATCATACCGGCCCTGAAAGCCAAAATGAAGAAGGAGTGCATCTCTGATGAACAGATGCGTCATCTACGCGAAGTATCCCGGTACGTTTATGAACTGGCAAATATTTCACCAAACAAACATCAGGCATACGTCGGCAATTCGGCGTTTGCTCACAAGGGTGGGGTGCATGTCAGCGCGATTCAGCGACATCCCGAAACTTATGAACATATGCGGCCAGAATTGGTCGGCAACTGTACTCGTGTGTTGATTTCCGATCTATCCGGTCGTTCCAATATACTTGCAAAGGCTGAAGAATTTAACATCAACCTTGATAGCAAGGATCCGGTTACCTTGGAAATACTTGATAATATAAAGGATATGGAAAATCGCGGGTATCAATTTGAAGGAGCAGAAGCGTCATTTGAATTACTGATGAAAAAGGCTCTTGGCTCTCACAAAAAATTCTTTACCGTCCTTGGTTTCCGGGTGATCGATGAAAAGAGAGGCGAGGAGCAGAAGCCGGTTGCTGAGGCGACTATTATGGTAAAAGTTGGTGGGAAAGTTGAACACACCGCCGCGGAGGGGAATGGCCCGGTCAATGCTCTTGATAACGCCATTCGCAAAGCACTGGAAAAGTTTTACCCGAAGTTGAAAGAGGTTAAGCTGCTTGATTACAAAGTACGGGTGCTACCTGCCGGTCAGGGTACGGCCTCTTCCACCCGTGTTTTGATCGAATCGGGTGACAAACATTCGCGGTGGGGGACAGTTGGCGTTTCTGATAATATTATTGATGCATCCTATCAGGCCTTGATTGACAGCATTGATTACAAGCTGCACAAAGTGGAAGAGTAGCTCAGAACCGATATATCATGCACCGTGCCGTGATAATCATCTGTGCGCTGCTGCTTTGTCTGCCATTATTCATGAAAAGCCGTTCGAGTGGTACTAAACCGACTCCTTCGGCTTTTTATGTTTTATCGAGCAGCAGGATATTTGTTAAAGTCAGTGGTGATGTCGTGAATTCAGGAGCTTATGATACTACCGCCAATAGTTTGGCGAGTATCGTCATAAATATGGCTGGACCGCTGTGCGATGAGAAACGACGTGACAGAAGCCTCTTTGTAGACCCCCCTGTTCAAAACGGCACAGCAGTCGTCATAACACGCAAACCCGATGGTAAGTGCCTTGTTACTGTAGGAAGTATGACAGTTACCGAGCGATTGATACTTGGAATTCCCCTGAATATTTCAGGTATGAGTGAGTCTGATTTCGGCCAATTACCGGGAGTTGGTCCTGTATTGGCAAAGCGGATCAGCCAATATCGTCAACTAAATGGCGGTATATTGTCTGTCAAAGACCTTGCTGCAGTAGAAGGGATCGGCGAAAAAAAATTTATACTTTTGAGTAATATGTTCATCTACCCGTAATAATTATATTTTTTATTTGTTTACATATTTTTTATAATGAAAATAGATAATTGGCACGTAAGATGTAATACCCGGCTGTCTCAATTAATTAACTAAGATAGCCGGGAGGATTTATGCACTGTCCACGATGCAAAGGCCGTATGTTCGTTGAGAAATTCTATGATTTTGTTCGTTCCTTTGATGCGTGGAAATGCACCTGTTGCGGTGAGTTGATGGATTCGACGATTCTTGCCAATCGCGCCAGGAATAATAATAGCTATCTCGGCTAGCGAGCTGTTTCGCTTTAGTTCGTACATTATGGGGGACCTGATTTTGGGTCCCCCTTTCTTACTATCTTGAATCCTGCCATGATTACTCTCAGATTAAACTTTACATGCTGCTAACAATATGATAGTAAATCCAACTCTGAAGAATCATGTGCGTTAACATGCGTTTTCCCAAAAAAAATAGCGGAGGAGTAGACAGTGCTGGCAACCGAAAAGAAGCAGGAAATTATCAACGCATTCAAGAAACATGATAGCGATACAGGCTCACCAGAGGTTCAGATCGCTATTTTAACCGAGCGGATCACCTATTTGACCGAGCACTTTAAAACGCATAAAAAGGACCATCATAGTCGTCGCGGGCTTCTTAAACTTGTTGGCCAGAGAAGACGCCTGCTTGACTATCTGAAAGGTAAAGAGTTGGGCAGATACAAAACTGTAATTGAACGACTCGGCATTCGTAGGTAGTAACGCAGGGGGAATACCTGCATTATTCAGGTATACTCCCTTGCTATTTACGGTTTGCTCATTTTAGAAAAGGGCTTTGCGGCCCTTTTTATTTTTGTTGGGGGCGTGGATAGAGCTTCTGCTGTGATACCGGCAGAAGTTGTAGCGACGGCCCCAACGCAACTGAGAGGAGATTTACACTATGGAACAAAAAGTTCAGGTTGAGTTTGGGGGGCGTATTATCACTTTGGCTACCGGCAAGATGGCAAAACAGGCCAGTGGCGCCGTTGTTGTCAGTTGTGGAGACACGGTGGTGCTGGTTACTGCGGTAGCTGCAAAAGAAGCGAAAGATGGGCAGGACTTTTTCCCGCTGACTGTAAACTATACCGAGAAAGCATATGCCGGCGGCAAGATTCCTGGTGGATTTTTCAAGCGTGAAGCGCGACCTTCGGATCCTGAAACGCTTATCTGCCGGTTGATTGACCGTCCGATTCGCCCGCTTTTTCCGGAAACATTTTTAAATGATACCCAGATTATGGCAACCGTCGTCTCTGCAGACCAGGATAATGATCCCGGGATTTTATCCATGCTGGGAGCTTCCGCAGCACTGATGATATCTGATATTCCGTTTAACGGCCCGATCGCCGGTGCCAAGGTGGGCCGTGTCGATGGCGTGTTTATCTGCAACCCCTCGGCCGAAGAACTGGAAAAAAGTGATCTGGAAATTGTCGTGGCGGCGAGCCGTGATGCAGTCATCATGGTTGAGGGTGAGGCTAAGTTCGTATCAGAAGCAGACCTGCTGGAAGCGGTGTTTTTTGCCCAGCAGGCAATGCAGCCGCTTATCAATGCCCAGATAGAGTTGCAGAAACTGGCCGGTATCGCCAAGCGAGTTGTCGTGCCGGCTGTTGTGAACGAAGCCCTGAAGGCTCGGGTACGTGAACTTGCATACGATAGAATTGGCGAAGCGGTTAAACTCAAGGCAAAAAATGAGCGTCACGACCAGATTGATCTGATCAAAACAGAAACAATAGAAACACTGAAGGCTGAATTTGAAGGGTCGGCAAAAGAGATCAAGTCGTTCCTGGGTGACTTTGAATATGAGCGCGTTCGTGCTGATATCCTCGACACCGGTATCCGTATCGATGGCCGCACGACCAGCACCATTCGGCCGATCAGCACTGAAACCGGTTTTCTCCCGCGCGTTCATGGTTCCGCCCTGTTTACCCGTGGCGAAACACAGGCGCTGGTTGCCGCCACCCTTGGCACCTCGGCTGACGAACAGCGCATCGACACTCTGTATGGCGGTTCGCGCAAACGCTTCCTGCTACATTACAATTTTCCTCCGTTTTCGGTCGGTGAGACCAGCTTCCGCCTCGGACCCGGTCGCCGCGAAATCGGTCACGGCATGTTGGCTGAACGTGCTCTTGCGGCTGTTCTTCCACCACATGATGATTTTCCATACACGATCCGCATTGTATCTGAAACTCTGGAAAGTAACGGTTCATCCTCAATGGCTGCCGTTTGTGGCGGCTGTCTGTCGATGATGGATGCCGGTATTCCGGTGACCGCACCGGTGGCTGGTATTGCCATGGGGTTAATCAAAGAGGGTGACAAATTTGCCATCCTGTCTGACATCCTCGGCGATGAAGATCATCTTGGCGACATGGACTTCAAGGTTGCCGGAACGTCCGAAGGAGTTACCGCGCTGCAGATGGATATCAAGATCGGTGGTGTGACCAAGGAGATCATGCAGCAGGCTCTCAAGCAGGCTCGTGAAGGTCGTCTCCATATCCTCGGGAAAATGGCTGAAACTCTGGCTGCGCCGCGCGCTGAAATGTCGCCGTTTGCTCCGCGCATTACCACAATCTACGTCAAGACTGACCGCATCCGTGACGTCATTGGCACCGGCGGCAAGAACATCCGAAATATTACTGAAACTACCGGGGTTACTATTGATATTGACGATACCGGTCGCATCAATATTGCCAGCACCAACAAGGAAGCATGTGATCTGGCCATTCAGATGATTCGTGGACTAACCGACGAGGCTGAGGAAGGCAAGCTGTACATGGGTACCGTCCGAAAGATCATGGACTTCGGTGCGTTTGTTGAAATCATGCCGGGTACTGACGGTCTTGTTCATATATCGGAACTCGACACCGCTCGGGTCAAAGTTGTTACAGATATTTTGAGCGAAGGTGACAAAGTGCTGGTGAAATGCATCGGAGTCGACAAAAACGGCAAAATAAAACTCTCCCGCAAGGAAGCGCTTGGACTTAATCTTGATGGCACAAAGGTTGCGGCCGAGTAATGCCGGATATACATCAATAACTCATTAATAAAGGCGGGGCCACTTTATTGGCCCCGCCTTTTAGTTACTTGGATTGAGATTGTAATCAGCTTATTCTGAAGCGGGACACGGCTCGCTGAAGTTCAGCGGCAAGCACAGAGAGTCTCTGAGCAGCAGCGGAAGATTCCTGTGCACCACGCGAGGTCTGCTGAACGACATCAGTTATCTGATGCATATTGCCAGAGATTTCACTGGTCGTCGCGGTCTGCTCTTCGGCAGCGGTTGCTATCTGGTTGACCTGCAGATTCACTGCTTCTATCTGGTCGAGTATCTGTTGAATCGCCTCTCCTGAACGGCTTGCCTCATCTGTCCCCAGTTCCACTTCGCGCACTCCGGCTTCCATCTCGCCAACGGCGCCGCGTGTTTCCGTCTGAATAGACTTGATCATATCGCCGATTTCGCGAGTAGCCCGTGTGGTCCGCTCGGCCAATGCCCGAACCTCGTCAGCGACAACAGCAAAGCCGCGTCCCTGCTCACCGGCTCGTGCTGCCTCAATGGCTGCGTTGAGTGCCAGAAGATTGGTCTGATCGGCAATATCCTCAATTGTACCAATGATTGCACCGATCTGATCACTCCGTGTGCCAAGACCTTCAATCGTTTTGGCAGTCATCTGTACGCGATCTGCGATTTTACCCATAACGGCTACAGTCTGCCCAACGACGTTCGCACCGGTTTTCGCTGCCGTCATAGCTGCAACCGAGCTATCTGCGGCCATTTGGCAGTTTTGGGAGATATCTCTGCTGGTAGCCGTCATCTCTTCTCCAGCTGTCGCAACAGCGGTTGACTGACCGGCAACCTGTTCTGCACCGCGAGCCATCTGCCCCGAGGTTTCACTCAGCTCCGTTGAGGCGGAGGCAAGCTCCAGCGCGTTGTTGGCGAACGAACGAATCGTGTCATGAAGAGATTCGATAAACCCGTTCATATGGCGGGCCATGTTGCCGATTTCGTCAGATGAATGGACGTCTATGCGCTTGGTAAGATCCCCGTTGGCCATTGCCTCAATTACTTGAACGGTACTGCGGATCGGAGCCATGATGACCCGGTTAATCAGGAGGCTGATAACAATTGTTACAAACAGGGAAATGAGAATTGCTCCGGCGAGAATCATTAATACCTGTTGACTGGCGATGATTGAATGTTTGTAGCTTGCATCGTTCAGTGTCGTTTCAAGTTTTAATAAGGAGCTGATATCTTTGTTCAGAACGTCATACTTATCATCAGCCTGCTGCATGTACATGGTGGCAGCATTTACGTCAGAATCCAGCATATCCAGCATGTCGGCGGCATCTTTCGAATATGCGGTAAATGAGGCCATAGTTTCAGTCACAAGTTTTTTTTCTTCAGCCGTGAGAGTGGTATCGCCTGCTATTTTTTTCAAATCAGCAGAAATTTGGCTCAGATTCGCCTGTGCCGCCTTTCCGTCAGCTTCGAGCTTTGCCTTGTCAAAATTGGCAGTTGACCTTGTTATGAGCCGGTACAGACTGGTATGCAGTGTGTCTGTGTCGCCCCTGATGCTACCGACTTTGGCATAATTGGCAAAGCGTACAGAGTTCATGTTCTCAATGGTTCCCTGTTCCATGCGCATGCCCCAAAATGAGACAGCTCCCGAAAGAATCATAAAAGAAAGGCATACCAGAGGTGACACAAACAGTTTGGTTGCCATACTCATACGCGAAAAAAAAGATGTCATGTCGTCCTCCGGAATAAGCGCTTTATCACCGTGAGTGGCGTGTGTGCGAATTTTGCAGACCGGGATGTTATCCCGGTCTGCAAAAATAACAGTTCTGTTTATTCGTAGACACCTGCGCCTATGATGGTATCACTAACAATTTCACGAAAAGTCAAAACAACAGCTAATCCTTATAAACTCCGCCGCAAATGATGGCCTTCTCATCAACTTTTTCACAATACATCTGCTTGGCAAGAACCTTCTTGGTCAGCGGATCGGTAAATTTATAATCCTGCCAGAATTTTCCCTTTGACGTTGCCAGGTCAACCCTTTCTTTCACAAAAGCCTTACCATCGGGATCTTTCATGCCCATCAGCTCTTTGCCGACCTGTTTGGCATTCTGGCCATGCGCTACACATTTACCATGCATATCGTATACGACAATGTAGAGATCCTTGCTGACAAACGTTTTGCTGGGTGCGGTAAATTCGGCAAATGATTTTTCTCCGTTTGCTTTGTAAGCGGCGACCGCTTTCTTGACCATCGCTTCAGCCTCTTTTTTAGTTGCCCGTTCTGATGCACCTGCCAATGTTGCCGAATAAAGAAATGCGGTTGCTGCAGCCATCACGACCATTTTTTTTAACATGTTTGCTACCTCCCCAAGTTAGATGTGTACTGCAAGAGATTTTTTTCCACCTAGTTGAAAATAACAAGGTTATATTCCATATACCAGATAACTAGTATAGTACAAGTCAGTTATAGTGTTTTTTTTTGGTACATTTACTTCGACGGTAAAACATGTCACTCTGCTCAGGGAAAGTGACTATATGGAGGTGCTTTCGTGAATAAAACCAGACTTGCTGCTATCGACATAGGCACCAATTCTATTCGCTGTATTGTTGTTGAAGTTGATCAGCAGGGAAAATATACGATTCTTGATGACGAGAAGGCGACGGTGCGTCTGGGTGAAAATATTGCCGCAAGCGGCGCTATTTCGCCAGCAGCGTTTGCACGGGCGGTTGATGCGATGTCACGCCTTCACAAGCTGATTGACGGTCTGAAAGTATCTGATGTTGAAGCGGTTGCCACCAGCGCGGTACGCAGTGCCTCCAATGGAACCGAACTGGTCAGCGTGCTGACGCGCGAGCTGGGTCATGAGATACGCGTTATTTCAGGGGAAGAAGAAGCCGAGCTGGTGGCTCGTTCGGTGCGTCATAATTTTGATATGAGCGGCAAGCAGTACATGATTATCGATATTGGCGGCGGCAGCGTAGAGGTTATGAATGCCGTGGCAAATCATGTCGAAAACTGTCACTCGCTCGAACTTGGTGCGGTACGCATGACCGATCGTTTCATTAAGTCCGATCCGGTACGCAGCTCTGAAACAGCTCAACTGAGACGCCACGTACGGACTGAAATAAAAAATGCGTTTACGGGAGACCGGCCGGTGGTGCAGACGTTTGTCGGTTCAGGCGGCACAATTACTACCCTGGCCAGCATGGTCATGAACATGCGCCGCCAGACTTACTCGACTTCACACGGTTTTGAAGTGCTCCGATCGGAGGTTGTGCACCTGCTGGCAATGCTTGAGCGCAAGGACATCAATTCACTGAGAAATGTTCCCGGGCTCAATCCTGACCGTGCCGACATCATTATTGCCGGACTCATAGTTATCGACGAACTGATGAAGTTTTTCGGGGCCAATATGCTGCTGGTTAATGAGCGCGGTATCCGTGAAGGATTGATTATCAGCTGCATGAAACGCCTGCAGCTGGTTTCCGAATCGCATGTTCAGCGCAGCTGGAAGGAGTCAGTACTCGAATTTGCCCGCTCATGCCACTACGACGAACCGCATTCACGACATGTTGCCAAAGTTTCCCTCAGTATTTTTGATTCTGTTGCCAAAGAGTCGGGGCTCAAAAAAAATGAGCGAAAATTACTGGAAGCTGCCGCGCTGCTCCATGATATCGGTTATTTTATCAGCTACAACAGCCATCATAAACATTCCCACCACCTGATCCGTCATGCGGATCTGTTCGGCTTCTCGCCACGGGAGCGCGAAATGGTCGCACTGATTGCCCGCTATCATCGCAAATCATTGCCCAAGAAGAAGCATGCGGAGTATGAGCGGCTGGAGGCAAAGGATCAGCAAACTGTCTGTCAACTCGGTGGAATTCTCCGCCTTGCGGACGGTCTGGATCGCCGCAGGAGCGGCCTTGTCGAAGTTGTTGCGCTCAAGCGGGACGCTGGAGCATTCAGTTTCAAATTGCTCGGTACGGAGGATATTTCCGTTGAAATATTTGGAGGAAACGCCAAAAAAGATCTTTTTGAAAAAGCGTTTGGGGGAGAAGTGCTGTTTGAAATGTAACGGGCATGAATTTGACCTGCCGGGTTTAAGGGCAGGTCGTAAGCCTTGTTGAATCGATTTCGTTACGTTTATGAATTATCAACAGCAACATAGCAAGCAGTGTTCTGCCTCGGGACTTGATCAGGCCTTGTCAAAACGCTCGATCCTTACTAAAGCCAAGTCGCCAACCTTCTCGGTTGATACCTGCAAAACATATGTTATTGTCCCGGTTGCTTTTTTAATTTGTAGTGATGTAAAAATCCCGATGTGTGACTTTCCTGTCGTGAAGGTGTCTATGATTCCATCTCTGATCTTGCAACCTTCGCAATTGCTATCTTTCCCACAACCGTCTTCAGTGGAGGCATAAATACAGTCAAAAACCTGGCCGCCTCTGCGACCTTCGACTTCTCCAAGCTCTTTCTCAAACAACTCGAGAGCTCTTCTGTTTGCGGTTATAACTTGCCTCGGATTCCCTTGCATCAAAAGAAGTGGCGCATCGATTGCCTCAATCCATTCTCTGTAATTCAACTCACTTGGTACTTCTTGTGATGCTTTTTCACCGATGTCATATCTAACCGCAATCTTCCTGGCCACGGTAAGGGCATGAGCCTGAATCTCATCGGGTGACATTTCCTCAACCCCGAAAAGTCTCCGGTCAAATTCGTAGAGCTTGTCGGCAATGATGACTTCCGGCTTGAGTCCATTAAGCACTCCATTCATCATGCGCGACGAACAGTTGACGAAACAACCCTCCAAGGCAATCAGTTGCGTGGCCTTGCGGACGAGATTACGTTGTCCCGTGTCTTTGGTAAATGCTCCACCCAGGCAGATCCTGACAGTTTTCTCAGGAGCAAGCGAATAACAGAGGATGTTGGCCGCCTGCCGGGCAATCTCGCCGCGTAGACAGGCACCTTCACAGCACATTACGGCTACCGGCTTGGTTTTTTGCCGATCCGCGTAGTAGTCGCAGAGATGGCAGTTGTTTTTTGCCTTCTCTATACGCACTACTTCATAGCCGTCGTTTGTTCCTGCTTTGCTTCCTGTTCCACAACAACTTGTCTGGCTCATGTGTCCCTCCATCTATAGAATTGACTGCTTCGGGCTCTATAGACGGAGAAAAGACGAAAAAGGATACGTCTGTGGAGAAAAATATTACGCTTTCCGGTCACACATGAGTTCGTTGCGTTCATCGTGGTAAATGCTGCACTGGGATTTCATGGCTTTTCGTAAACTGGTGCGGCCACGATGAAGTCTGATTTTGACGGTGTCGATGCTTATGTTGAGTATTTCTGCAACCTCTGGGTTCGTAAGCTCTTCGAACTCACTGAGAAGCAGAACAGTGCGGTAATTTTCCGGTAACTGGTCAACAACACTACGTATACAGGCGCTCATTTCTCGCCGAATATATTCTCTATCCGCCCCCAAGAAGCCTGTGTCGGGAAGATCATCAATAGAACCGTCATCATCGAAATGATGTTCGTTTCCTTTTTGTTCGGCCAAAGATGAGCCGGAATAATCATGTGCGGTATTTGTTGCAATTCGGTAAATCCATGTGGAAAGGGAAGATTCCTCTCGAAAATTGTCAAGCGATCGGCTGATTTTTAGAAAAACGGTCTGGGTAAGATCAAGGGCGTCGTTCTCGCATGTAAGGTTGCTGAGATAACGATGTATCTTCGGTTGGAATTCCGTGTAAATGCTGTCAAAGTTCCGCATCAAGCGTGGTCTCCATATAATTTTCGTTTATAATCTAACGACTTGCTCGGTCGATGTCCAAGGGTCTTGTTGGGAACCACATTTATCAGATTGCTCCGCTTTCAAGGGGTGGCTCCTCCAGATTGGTTCACTCTCTCGTATTCTGATGTTATTTTTCCGAAAGTGCCAGATGCACACCTAACCCGGCAAAAACAGCGGCAAAACTCCGGCGCAGCCAAGCCTGTACAGGCTTCGATTCTATTACGGAAGTGCGGAACGTATGGGCCAGTAGGCCATATACTACGAAAACCGCAAAGGTCATGGCCATGAAGACGCCGCTTAAAAGCAGAAGTTGGAAGAGAGGGTTGGTACTGTCTGGTGTTACAAATTGCGGTAGAAATGCCAGAAAGAATATTGTCAGCTTGGGATTCAGGATATTGAGCAGCAAGGCCTTTACAACTAATGACATGGCTGTGCTGCGAGACGGTGAATTATCCAGAGCAAATGCAGAAGTGTTTTTCCAGGTTGCATAGGCAATGTAGAGCAGATAAGCCACACCAGCGTATTTGAGTGTCTGGAACACCAACGCACTGGTATGCATGATAGCAGCAAGGCCGAGGATGGTCGCTAAAAGATGGGGAATAATTCCAGCTGTACATCCAAGTGCCGCGTAAACGCTGGCCTTGCGGCCCTGAGTGATTCCAGTGGAAACAGTGAAAATTACGCCAGTACCAGGAATAAGCACGACGATGAGAGAGGTAATGAGGAATTCAATGCTGATCATTTGCATGCTCCTTGATAGTTAATAATTGCAGGAATAGGGGAGGTGGTTCAGGCCGGGGCTGAGGGTAGTGCGGTGACAACCGTAGTTGTATACCCAAACATTCGTTAGTATCAACCTGTCATCCATTGTGGCTAAATAAACATCAAGGTAGTAGTGCCGTGGGCCACCAGTTTACCCTCGCCGTTTTTAATTTCAACATTCAGCGTTGCCATACGTCTGCCCATATGGGTCAATACCGAGCGAGCGGTAAGCGTTTCTCCGGCAGTTGCTGGCCGGACGAAGTTGACGTTCAGGTTCGTCGTCGTGCAGTTTTTCCCGGAAGGGAGGAGAGGTTTTGGAAAGAACGATACCGTATCGGCAAGGGTGGCAATCAGGCCGCCGTGTGCACCGCCGAAATAATTTTTGTGGATGTCGCTGACCACCACCTCCATCACGGCAAAGGTGTCGCCGATCTCTTTCAGTTTGATGTTCAGTGTTTTTAGCATGGAAATAGCATTAACGGATTCGATAGTGGCAGGTGAGGTAGTCATGCGCGGAAATTAACGCTTTCTACATCAGGAGTCAATGTTGAATTAAGTAAGATGTCCCCAGAATTCCCCCTTGAGCGGATGAGGGCACCTGATGCTTTTATTGCCAATAGTTTTTGACAGAAGCATCTCATGTGGTATGGTTTATTCTCATGGATGGATTACATTCTGTTGAGGCAACTATGACCAGAACAAGTCACTCCTGCAAACCGCCGGTTATTGTCCGAATTCTTTGTCTTGTGGCGCCGCTGTTGTTTTTTCTGACCGTCACCGCATCAGCCAATCAGTCTCCAGAAATAATCAAAATGGATTCTCTTCTGAACAAAAATCTGGAAGAACTTGTGGAGGTTGAAATTTCTCTTGCTACCGGTAGCCCGAAGCAGCTCAAAGTTGCGCCATCGGTGGCAACCGTAATTACCGCAGAAGACATCGAACGGCTTGGTGTCACCACCCTTGACGAAGCACTTGAAACGGTACCGGGGCTTCACGTTATTCCTTCAGCTACCAATATATTCACTTCAATATGGAGCATTCGCGGCATATATTCCCAGCTGAATCCACAAGTGCTGCTATTGGTCAATGGTCAGCCAATGAGAAACAACACCAATGGTAATAAGCCTTATGGATTACGGATACCGTCTTCGATTATATCACGCATAGAGATTCTGCGCGGGCCCGGTTCTGCCGTTCATGGGGCTGATGCCTTTGCCGGCACTATTAACGTGATTACCAAGAGCAGCAGCGATATTGCCGGGACAAGTGGCGGCGTCAGGGTCGGCTCATTTGATTCACATTCCTATAGGGCTGAGCATGGCGGCTCATACGGAGAGTGGGAGATTGCTGCCGGTGTGGAATACCTGAAGAGCGGCGGAGACCAGGGGCGTGTGATAGAGAGAGACGCTCTGGGAAGCGGATCGCCATCGATGGCTCCCGGTCCGCTTGATACCCACTATGAAGAACTGACCACCCATCTGTCGGCAGCCAGGAACGGCTTCACGTCCCGGTTGTTTTACAATGAAGTGTTTGAAAGTGGCCACGGACCCGGAGTTAGCCAGACCCTCACGGGTGACGGCACGAGCAAAGGGAGACAGTTTCTGGGTTCGCTGTCATATAAAAGCATGGATATACTGCCGGATTTTAATGCAAGTGTCACCCTCAGCGGTTCATACCTGTTGGCAGAAAACTGGTTCCGGTTTTTTCCGCAAGCCTACCGCAACATGGTTGGCGTTCCGGAGGGTGAAGATCTGAACGGCGGCCTTGAATTGACGGGCGACTATCACGGAATTAGTCACCATCAACTGAGAGTCGCAGGAGGAATGAACTACTATAATACGGACACCTCTCAGCATAAAAATTTTGGTCCGGGCGTGTCTGAACAATTCGGCCCGCTTGTAGACATTAGTAACACCCCCTATGTCTACCTGACGGAGCATAATCGTACGCTTCTGTTCGCGGCTCTGCAGGATGAATGGAACTTTGCCGAGGGGTGGGAGCTAACCGCCGGTGTGCGTCTGGACGATTACTCTGATTTCGGGTCTGCGATCAATCCGAGACTTGCCCTTGTCTGGAACACTACCCCGGAGCTGACAACTAAACTGCTCTACGGAAGGGCCTTCCGTCCACCGACATTCGGCGAACAGTACTTTCAGAATAATCCGGCCACTCTGGGAAATAGAAATCTTGATCCCGAAACCCTCGATTCGCTGGAATTGGTTTTTGATTACCGCCCGGTCAAGACGCTGCGTCTGGGCCTCAACATCTTTGGTTACAGGGTTAAAGGGATGATTGACTATGTTGCCGATCCTCCACCGGCAACCACCAAGACCGCTCAAAACGCCAGGGATCAGGAAGGGTGTGGAGGTGAATTGGAGGCCGACTGGAAAGTTTTGGAGACATTGAGGCTGCGGGGAAATTTTGCGTATCAGAACTCGGTTGACAAGGCTACCGACCATGCAGTCCCGGATACGCCCGGCATGAAGCTGTACGCTGACGTTGACTGGGCGTTTCTCCCCCGCTGGTCAACTGCTGCCCAGTATCTCTGGATTGGGGATCGCCACAGGGCTGCGGGAGATCTGAGGGCTGATATTGGTAATTATGATCTGGTGAATCTTACCGTGCGCAGGAAAGACATCATGAAACATTGGGATATTTCCTTTGCCGTGCGAAACCTTTTTGACCGTTCGGCACTGGAACCAAGCGATCCCAAAGTTCCCGGCGACTATCCGCTGGAAGGCCGAAGTTTCTGGACCGAACTCCGCTTTACCTTCTGAGATTCTGAGATAGCATGCGCACTTCCAGACCGATCCGCCATATTATCCCGTATATTACCGGTCTGGTCACCCGATTCGGTACACGGTCCGGACGTTTCAGACCCGGCGACATCGTATTTCTGCTTATTCTGTTTACCTGCCTCTCCTTATGCTATCCGCCGCAATCCAGCTGCTCTGCCAGGCAGAAGGCCTCAGAAAACGAACTTAAGGCCGTTTACCTGTATAACTTTCTGCAGTTTGTTCAGTGGCCATCAGAACAGGGTCGCTGGTCAAAAGACAACGCAAAGATCATTGGCGTGGTTGGCGACTCTCCCTTTGGCACCGCTTTGGCCGAGTTACAGATAAACGTAAATCAAAAAGTCACCAACCCGATCAGGGTCATTTATTATGGTCGGTACCACGAAGACATGAACCTGAATGCGTGCCATCTCCTCTTTGTCTCCGAATCGGAAAAACAGCATATCGGAAAAATCATGTCGGCTGTCAAAGGGTCTCCCGTACTTACCGTATCGGATGTTGACGATTTTATCTCTTCAGGCGGCATGATCGCCCTGGTCCGGGAAAATGGGAAAATTCGCTGGATGATAAATCGGGGGCTGACCGATAAGGCCGGTTTGCGATTAAGTTCACAGTTGCTTAGTATTGCGCTCCGTGTTGTAAATATACCTTGAACATGAATATCGTTTTTGGCGGCCACCATGTTGAATAACATGACAATCAAAAAAAAACTTACAGTTCTGATGATGCTGACTAGCACCATTTCGGTTCTGTTTGCCTGCGCCATCTTTTACGTCATGACAGCTGAGCACCTCAAAATAACGTATGAATCTGACCTTTCATCCCTGGCTCAGATGACCGGGAACAATTGCAGTGCAGCACTTGCCTTTCGCATTCCGGAAGATGCCGGACATGCTCTGGCATCATTGACCGCAAAGCAGTCCATCTCACTTGCCGTGGTGCGCGATCAGAGCGGTTCGGTTTTTGCCGTCTTTGACAGAAACAAGCCGGACGGAATCGAGAGTCTGAACCTGTACAACTATTCAGAAATGAGACTGGCTGATCACATGGCGGTCAGGTATGATATTGTGGTAAACGGCATCAAAGCCGGTTCAATCACCCTGTTTGACGACATGAGCGGAATCAGGCAGGCCAGACAGGTTGCCCTCCTGATGCTGATCGTAGCAATCTCGGTCGCCCTCTCTGTATCGTATGTGCTTTCCTCAACACTTCAGAGGGTTATATCAAATCCGATCCTTTCTCTCTCTTCGACCGCCGAACGGGTTACAGTGGAAAACAATTTTTCCCTGCGTGCCCCAAAACATGCAAACGACGAGATCGGTCGCTCTGTTGACGCATTCAACTCCATGCTGTCGCAAATCGAAAAAAGAGATCTTGAACTCAGCTCCAGTGAAAAACGCTTTCGAACACTTGTGGAGCAGGCGGTGGACTCATTTTTTCTTTTTGACCTCGACGGTGCCATAGTGGATGTCAACCAGAGGGGGTGTGAAAGCCTCGGCTATACATTTGAAACATTGCTGACCATGTCTCTTCAGGATATAGATGACGGGACAATTTACGACTTTTCCGACAAAACGCTCCTGAAAAATCTGAAGCCGCATTCTCCTGTTTCCACCGTCGGCATGCTTCGCAGAATTGACGGGATAACCTTTCCGGTTGAGATGCGAATCGGCCTTATGGAAATCAGTGGATCTCTCTTCATCATGGGATTGGCCCGGGATATTTCAGAACGGGTGGAGGCGGAGGCGGAGAGGTCAAAACTTGCAGACCAGCTTCTGCAGTCCCAGAAAATGGAGGCAATAGGTTTGCTGGCCGGCGGCATTGCTCATGATTTCAACAACATGTTGATGGTTATATCCGGCTGGGGAGAAATGCTGCAGGCCAAATTAGGTGATAATGACAAGCTGCAGTATTACGTTAAGCAGATACTTGTTTCTTCTGAAAAGTCAACAGATCTCGTCAGGCGTCTGCTTCTGTTCAGCAGAAAGCACGTGATCAATTTGCGGAAAACGGATCTGAATGTACTCATCAGGGAAATTGAAAAATTTCTGTGCAGGGTTATAGGGGAGGATATTTCACTTTCGCTGCAGCTTCACGGAGAACCATTGCCGGTATTACTGGATACCAGCCAGATAGATCAGGTTTTGATGAACCTTTGCACCAATGCGCGTGACGCCATGCCCAATGGAGGGGCCCTGTCTATCAAAACCACTGTGGTCCGGCTCGACAGCAGCGATATTGTGTCAGATTCATCGGAAAAACCGGGCATGTATGTTCTTATGTCGGTAAGCGACGTTGGGAAAGGGATGCCTAAAGAAGTCATACAAAGAATATTCGAACCGTTTTACACCACCAAGGATATTGGAAAGGGAACCGGACTCGGGCTTTCAATCGTACATGGCATCATAAAGCAGCATAACGGCCACATTGATGTATACAGCGAGCCTGAAAACGGTACGACATTCAAGATATACCTGCCTCTAATCAATGTCGTAGAAGACAAGCTGCAGGTAAAAGTTGTTATCCCGCTGAAAGGGACTGAAACCATATTGGTAGCCGAGGACAATGACAATGTACGGCTGCTCATGCAGGAAGTGCTTGAAGGCCACGGCTACAAGGTTATTGAGGCGCTTGACGGGGAAGATGCTATTCATAAATATCTCGGTAACAGGGAAGAGATCGGGTTGCTGCTTCTTGACGTCATTATGCCAAAGAAGAACGGCAAAGAGGTCTATGATGTTATAAGAACATTTGATCCACAAGCCAAAATTCTTTTTGCAAGTGGATATACGGCGGACTTGATCAGCACTAAAGGCATCCTGGAAGAAGAAATGGACTTCATTTCAAAGCCGGTCAAGCCAAATGACCTTCTTGTCAAGATACGGAACATTCTGGATAGGGGATAATTGCATGCTCAGGGTCGACCGCCTGGTGAGATCAGTCGCCAAAACAGGTATGCACACTGCGGGCGAGTTATGATCAAGCGGCACTGTTCTGCGCTTGCCGACTATGTCTCTGAGCGGCACCGCCCGTATTTACGGTAAAATGCCGGATGATCTAACAATAAAACCGGGAAGTCCCTCGTTTTGTTCCAAACTCTATAAACACTTTCTAAATTCCGATTCATTAACTGGAACTTTTTTCTTGTAGTTCAACGGTTTGGGAGAACAGCGGGGGAACCGCTGCTTCTGCCTGATTGGAATCTCGCTTTTTCATCAGACTTTTCACTTTTAAAAGCCAAATTAGTCGGTGTTGGTCTATTCAATATTTGTTGTAACGTTATTAGTTGACTTTCGATAATTTTGTTGTTACAAATTTAGTTATGAAGATTGAATTCGATCAGATCAAGTCTGACAAGAACTTAGCCGAGCGTGGCTTGCCGTTTGATCGAGCCTCTGATTTCGGGTGGGGGACTGCTGAAATCACTGTTGATATCCGTAATGATTATCCTGAAATCAGGTATGTTGCTGTCGGATATCTTGACCACCGTCTTCATATTCTTTGTTTTACCCCGGTTGCTGATGCTGTCCGAGTAATCAGCTTTCGCAAACAAAAGGGAAGGTGATAAATATGGCAAACCGCTTACCATTGACTGACAAAGATGGAGAAGTACGGGAACTGACGAAAGAAGATTTCAAACATTTCCGACCAGCTTCCGAGGTTCTTCCACAATTGTTCAGCAAAGAAGTAGCCGACGAGATGCTTGCCAAAAAGCCGGGTCGCAAGCTAGGCAGCGGTGTAAAGGAGTCACAAACCGTGCGCTTTGATCGTGACGTTCTCGCTGCTTTCAAGGCCACGGGAAAGGGCTGGCAGACCCGTATGAATGAAGCACTGCGCGCATATCTAAAAGAGCATCCTATGACGCACGCTTGATTCATCTCCTTTTAGCCCATTTATTGCTCTCTTTATTCTTGCAATTGCCTGCTTGATTAGTCAATTCCGCACTGGAGCGCCATTCGGGGCATTCCCCATTTATGGAGATATATGGGGAGTGGCCGAATTTGTTCCGAGAACACACCGGGTTCACCGGTGCTGCGCTTAGTTGGAATCATGATGGACTGGAATTCAGGCTGGTTAGATACTCTATGAGCTCATGGATGTTTGTTGAAGGGTTGTTAGCACCGGTTGCCAGGTTATGTTGCTGTAACTGATTGGCATGCCTGATGGCGTCAGAGAGTCTTTCTTTAGTCAAGGCAAAAATGTTTCGGGCACCTTTACAATAACCGGGTATTAGCTCCTTTTTGTTCAACTCTGCCAAAACAAGTTCACAGTTTGAGGCATTACCCGGAGCGCAGAATTGTCGAGTTGTAAAACCGAAATGTAGTAGTAGCCAGAACTCGAAACAGGGTACTGATGTTATGGCTTTAAAAATAACGTCCTTGCCCAGCCTCGTTTGGCTCAATTTGTCAATGGCAGCATCGTAGGTTGGGTGTTTATCCCGATCAATCACACAATAGACACGATCATAATCCGTATCTTCCCGGAATTTCTTGATGGCATAATTGACTACACTGAGTGGATCAGAACCGCACTCTTGCCCGCAAATATCAATATTGGCGGTATTTAGCCGGTAGACGTCCCGAATTTCTCTGAAGTAGTTCGGCTCTGTTTTAGCTCCCTCACAGACGATAAGCACCCTGTCATAGGGCGCTTTCTTGGCTTTCTTTCTTTTCAGGGACGCCGCAAGCCGCTGTTTGCGTTTATGAAAAAGATCATCCGAACCCATTAGAACCCCACTTCACTAATGTACGGCAATGCTCCATAACGCCCATTCAGATACCCTTTTTCCAAAGCCTCACCTTTTCGGGGGGTGAAGTCGGTCAGAGGGTAAAGCTTTGTGGCATTGGTAGTATCCTTTTCCGTGAACCAGATCTGGTCACGACGGAACAGTTCATTGTCGAGCACCGAGGTGTCGTGAGTCGAGAAGATTAATTGTGCGTTTTTTCGGTTAACCTGTGGGTTGTTAATCAACTTGATGAGAAAACGCACCATCTTGGGATGCATACTGTTGTTCAGTTCGTCTACAAACAGCACGTGGCCGTTATCGAGTACGTCAAGCCAGGGGCCAGCAAGGGTAAATAGTTTTCTGGTTCCCACGGATTCAGCGTCAGGGTCAAGGGCAATCAACTCTTCTGACCCTTCCACCTTGTGAAGAAATTTGACCTCAGCAATTTCTTTGCCGTCGAACTCACTTTTGATTATTTCCTTAACAGGTTCAGGCATGTCGGATGGTAGGTCAGTTAAGTCAAACTTCTTCATCTCAACCTTTAGATCAGCAATGCTAAGATCTGCAGCGTTCAACAGTTCAAGAATTCTCTTTCTGTCTCCATCCGTCTTACACAAAGATGCCGAAAATGTCGGCGCAAGACCACTCACACCGATAGTGTGTAATTTCTTATGGAACCAGTTATAAATAGGCTTCAACTGATCGTTGTTGAGTTGCACCGCAGTGGACAGAAATAGGGCGTTGTTGCGCGTCGCTTCCTGAAGTAATGTTTTATGCCCTTTAAACTTACTCCCAAAATACCAATTTTCCTTATTAGCGACAGTATCGTATTCTCGTTCAAACCAGCGCTGGGATCGTCCTTCCGGATAGGCAATAAGCCATTCGTGGGTAACTTGTGAACAGTTAACAGCAAACCCATACTGGTAACGAATTCCTTCTTGCAGGAACAACACCTCAAATTCACTCGGCTCAGTTCGGCTGATGGTACTGAATAGAAACGGTTTAACCTCGATTGGCTCTCCCTCCTGTCCCTCCTTTGAAGATTCGGTGACAAAACTCTCCATGAAGTCCATTGCTTCAAGGAAGTTACTTTTTCCTGAAGCATTAGGTCCGTACACAGCTATAGAACGGAGAAGACGCGGAATGCCTTTTTCAGTTGTCTTGAAGCAGTTTTGTTCCTCCAATTCGGTAGCAGGGCTAGCCACCAAACTGAGGGTTTGCGTAGAGTGAATGGATTTAAAATTGGTAACACTGAATTCAATTAACATAGCTGATTTCCTTTCGCATGGAATCTATATCTGAATATTGCATATTTTACGCAAAAATCAAATATTAATTTACATTGTCTTGAAAGCTATATTAATTGAGGAAAACTAGGGACACTCCCCGGGAAAACTAGGGACACTCCCCGGTTTTCTTTTTAGGACGTCCAGGCTTCTTTGGTTTAAGTATCTGATTTAACCTGAATTCCAACGTGTCGACGAAGGACTCCGATCCAAAAGGCCGTCCGGAGTTAG
>JAQTQX010000016.1 GCA_028712075.1 Desulfuromonadaceae bacterium | reverse complement strand
GCCGGGAACAAAAATTGCGCATCACTCCCGAAGTGGAACGCACCCTCTTCTGGCAGGAGTGCCGCCTGCGGCTCCACACCCTGGCGGATGCGCTAAATGACTATACATCCGCTTTGAGAAGCCTGCAGTTCCGCGTAAAAGATCTGCCGGAGAAACTGCAGGAAAAGCTGGCGGATCACCTGCTCGATACCGGAGGTATTGAGGGGAGGCTACAGACAATGGCAGATGCCCTGCTGTTCTTCACGTCCGGGTCCGAAGGGTACTGCCGTTGGATTGAAACCAGACGCGGCAGCCGTGGCATCCAGGCACGCCTTACCGCTGCGCCACTCGACATTGCGGCTCAGCTCAAAGAAACGGTTTTCGACAAGCTGAAAACCATCATTGTCACCTCTGCCACCCTGACCGTGGGAGGACAGTTCACCTACCTGAAAAAGCGTACCGGCTTTGCCCTGATTCCCACGGTGCGCTTGACTGAACTGCAGCTGGCATCTCCGTTCGATTATGCGCGGCAGGTGTTTGTCGCTGTGCCGGAAAATCTGCCGGAGCCAACCGCGCACGGCTTCCGCGAAGCGCTGGAAGAGCATATTATCAGAGCAGTTACGATTTCGCGCGGCGGCGCCTTCATCCTCTTTACCTCCTACGACCTGCTGAACCGCGTTTATCAAACACTTTCCCCATTACTGGCCAGACTCGGCCTGACGGCTCTCAAGCAGGGCGAAACCAATCGCCATGCCCTGTTGACGCAGTTCCGCGCAGGGAAACACGCCGTGCTGTTCGGTACCGATTCGTTCTGGGAGGGGGTTGATGTCAAAGGTGAAGCACTGCGGCTGGTGATCATCGCCCGACTCCCGTTCCACGTGCCGACTGAACCGGTCCAGCAGGCGCGTGCCGAGAAGATCAAGAGTGACGGGGGTGACCCGTTCAGGGAATTTTCCGTGCCGCAGGCGGTCATCAAGTTCCGCCAGGGTTTCGGCCGCCTGATAAGAAGCCGCGAAGACCGTGGTGCGGTGCTGATTCTGGACAAGCGGGTGCTGAACAAGAGTTACGGCAGGACCTTCCTTCGCTCACTACCGGACACGGAAATTGTCAAAGGTGACTCAGCAGGAGTATTCGGTAAAATGGAGGAATTTTTCAAATTCAAGGGGTAAGAGATTACAAAGTCAAAAGCCAATTTAACACTGGGGCACAGAGACACGGAGATAGTCAAAATCAAGTTTCACGGAAAAAACACGCCAATAAATCTTTTGGTTCTGCTTTCCTCGGTGTCTCCGTGCCTCAGAGGTGAAAAATAGTGCGTTTTTAATTCAATGATTTAATCCGTTTATTGGCGCTGAAGTTGAAACATTGGAAATACATCAGGCATGTCAAAAGAAATGAAAAAAGCGTGGCGGCAAGAAAGATGAGAGCGCCAACACCCTTCTTGGCATCAGGCTGAAGGGCAACAAATGCTATAAAGAAGCTGACGCCGCAGAATTTCCACAGATCACCGATCAGGCGTTTTTTGCGCAGAGCAGCCAACTGGTCCGGCTTCAGGTTCGGCATTATCCCCTCAATTTCCACACCGGCATCGCGCCATGCCAGTTTGTAGACCGGCCATAACAGCAGCAACTGAACGACGACCGCAGCCACAACACTGCTGTAAAACTGATCTGGCTTGCCTATAGCGGCAAAGCGGCTCTGAAACAGTAGTGCCAGAACAATCAGAAGCCCGGTCAGCATGGTCTGCACAATCCGGTACACCATCATCTGCCGGTTGAGTTTTTTGAAATCCAAATGTGCCATTGACAGTAACCCCTTACTCTATTTATAACTCTGCACCGCTTCGGCAAGTTACCAGAAAGCAGCTGTCAGCACAAGCGGGCAATACCTGATTCATGCATCTTGCGGGTTGCCGCAGTAAGGAGACCACATGAACATTCTTCGCCGCATTTTCCATCCGATCATGGCTCTGATTGCCATCCAGCTCGTTTGGATAACTGCCGTCATTTTCTGGATTTACTGGTTTATCGGCCAGCACAGGGAGTTCAGGGAACTTGCAGAAAAATACCGCCCCGAGCTACTCGGGCAGGGAGCAAACTGGCCGGTTATGGTTGAAGGTCTGTTGATGCTGGTATTTATCCTGATTGGTGTCTACGTCATTTTCGTATACTGGAACCGCCAGTCACAACTGTATCTGCAGCAGCGAAACATCATCTCGCAGGTGACCCACGAACTTAAGTCGCCACTCGCCTCCATTCAGCTTCATCTGGAGACAATTCGACTGCGCAAGCCAACGGAAGAGCGCCTTGATTCTTTCGTCAGCACCATGCTGGCTGATACCGAGCGCCTCCACTATCTTATCAATAATCTGCTGATGGCCGCTCGTCTTGAGCAGCGGCGCAAACAGTCGGAACGTCGCCTCACTGACCTGACGCAACTGGTGGGTGAGCATGTGGAACGGGAGCGGGAGGCCTTACCGCACGGTGGAAGCATTTCATTTGAAGCTCAGCCGGCACTTAAGGCGATGGTTGATCCGGAGGAGATGAGTATTGTCGTGCGTAATCTGTTTGAAAACGCCGTGCTCTATTCGCCGCAGAGCCCTGAAATAACGATCACGCTTATCGATACGGGGGGAGCCGTGGAACTCTCCGTACAGGACGCGGGGCGGGGGCTCGACAGTCAAGAACTGAAGAAGGTCTTTGAACGGTTCTATCGCGTCCAATCCCCCGGGGTTAACATTCGCGGCACGGGGCTTGGCCTCTATATTGTGGAATCCATCATCGCCGGCTATGGTGGCACTGTCAGCGTAACAAGCGCCGGGCCGGGCACCGGAAGCACCTTCGTCGTAACAATACCCGCTGTATAAGGTGACACTATGAACAACGACAAGCCACATATCATGCTGGTTGAGGATGAAATTCATCTGGCACGCGGCATCTGTTTCAATCTTGAGGAGGACGGATTTCGCGTCAGCCACTTTGAAACTGCCGAGAAAGCACTGGTCACGCTTGAAATAGAGCGCTTTGATCTGATTATTCTGGATGTAATGCTCCCCGGCATGGATGGATATCAGGCATGCCGCGCCATCAGAAAAATTGATCCCCGCGTGCCGGTGCTGATGCTGACCGCCCGCTCTGAAGATGCTGATCGTGTGGAAGGGCTGGAAAACGGCGCGGATGACTATCTCACCAAGCCGTTCAATCTCGTGGAGTTTCTGTTGCGGGTCAAGGGGATGCTGCGACGCTCATCGTGGTATCGACCGGAACCGGTTGAGGAGGCGTACCGTTTTGGCGAAAACGAGGCGTTTTTGCTGTCATATCGCGCCAGAACAGCGCAGGGTGAAATTGATCTCACAGAAATGGAAGTTCGTGTGCTGTCACTTTTTTTCCAAAAAGAGGGAGTCCCTATTCACCGCAGCGATCTGCTGCGTTCGGTCTGGGGTTACAGCAACGACACAGAGACCAGAACACTGGACAACTTTATTGTGCGGCTCCGCAAATACTTTGAGCCGGACCCCTCACACCCGATCCATTTTCTGACCGTACGCGGTGTTGGCTACCGGTTCAGTCGCAGCGGCGGATGAAAATCACTCTAATGATGGAAATTTCCCTTACGTTCTTTGTGTGCCGGTGAAGGTGTTTTATGGCAGTCAAAGCAGGCCATTTGCTCAAGTTTCTTTTCTTCCAGCGGTGACTGGTGTCCTCCCAGCAAGGGCTGGTTATATTCAGGCGTCTGAAATGGCAGCCGTCCGCGCTCGTCAGCCATAACAGCCACTTTGTACTCGACCTTCCAGTTGGTGCTGATCGCAACCGTATGACATTGATCACATCCCCCGGGAGGGGGAATGCTCTTCCAGGCTGTCATCATGGCACAGCCGCTGATAACGGCGACAGACAGGGAAACAAGTAACAGGATATATTTCATCGAGCACCCCTCATAATTGATCGTCAGGCTTGGATAGTAACACAGCAGACGGCTAAAATATAGTCCCGGATTCCAGCCGCAGGACACGCCGTACAACAGCCGTCGTCGCCACGGCAACCTCATCAAACGGTATCCCCCGCAGCTCCGCTACCCGCACTGCACACTCCGGTAGCCAGGCCGGCCGGTTAAACGCTCCGCGATATCGCTGCGGGGTCAGATCCGGCGCATCGGTTTCCAGCACCAGATGCTCAAGAGGCAATTGCCGCGCAAACTGTAACGGCCTGACCGCATTATCCCAGGTAACCGTGCCGCATATCGAGATAACAAAGCCGAGCCTGATAAACTCCCGTGCCATTTCCAAAGAACCGGAGAAAGCATGCATAATCCCGCCAGTGTGCCCGGCATGTTCTTCGCGTAATATGTTCAGTACCTGCTGAAACAGCTGCCGACAATGGACAAGCACCGGCAGACCACTATCGACAGCGATCCTGAGCTGCTCTCTAAATGCCAGCTCCTGTCGTTCCAATGAGACCGGACAGTGGGGATCAAGCCCTATTTCACCGATGGCGACTCCGTGGCAGGAATACTCCCGGAGCTGCTCAAAAACTCGGTCATTCGCTCGATCTGCATGCATCGGATGGATGCCATACGCAGCCTGTACGGAGGATATTTCCCCTGCCAATGAACGGATGCCGGGCCAATCGTCAGGGTGAACACCGGGGACGAGAAATCCTTTTACTCCGACGCTGCCGGCCTCCCGGATAAATTCCAGGCACGCTGCGTTCAACGGCTCAAGATTAAGATGGCAATGACTGTCGAACAGTTCGGCAGTCACGCAAACCATCCAAACAGGCTGACAACACGCTCCATCAGTCGAATGAAAAGCCCACGCTTTTCATGGACATCCAGCTCTATCGGGCGGGCAGTGCTAATTTCATCACACAGCAAATTCCTGATCTGCTCGCCAAACTGGACGTTATCCACAATACAATTAATCTCAAAATTGCGGTGAAAACTGCGTTGATCAAGATTTGCCGAGCCGATTACCGTTCGCTCATCATCAATCAACATCACTTTGGCATGGAGTATTTCGCGTTCGAGTTCAAATATTTCCACTCCGCCACGCAGAAGTGTCGCGTATGAGCTCCTGCCAAGCAGCAGCATGATCGGCACGTCACTCCGTGCCGGCAGCAGAAGCCTGACGCGCACGCCGCGCCGTACCGCCCGCAACAGCGACCTGATAATACGCGGACCGGGCACGAAATAGGGGGTGGCGATCAGGATCTCTTCGGCTGCAGAGGCGATATTGACCTGAAATGCCTCCCGGATATAAGAACGGCGCTGGCGGGGGCCGCCGCTGATGATGTTGACTGCGGCGTCCCCGCATTTTTCTCCGTGATCGTGCGGCCACTCAGCCGCTCTGCGCACCTCGCCAACAGCCTGCTCTCCGCACCAGGTTTTGTAGAAGATCCCCTCAAGCTCGCCGACTGCCTCCCCCTTGATACTGAATCCCAGATCGCGGAAGTTCAGGGTATTACCCACTCGTCCGGCATATTCATCACCAATGTTGAAGCCACCGAGAAAGGCTATGGTTCCGTCAACGAGTGTCATCTTGCGATGATCACGTTTATCGAACCAGTAAACACCACGCTGGAAGGATGGAACATTAAAGGGGAGCAGCTTGACGCCATTGCGGGCAAGTTGTTTGAAGTACGCGGAAGGGGTTTCCAGACAGCCGATGTAATCATAAATCAACTTGACTTTGATCCCTCGGCGGGCGGCGGCACGCAGCTCACGTGCCAGTTCTGCACCGACTGCATCATCATGGATAAGGTAGTATTCCAGTAAAAGGGTATGCCTGGCGGAGCGGATGGCATTAAACAGAGCTTCAAAAAAGGGCTTTCCGTTCTGAAACAGTTCGACGCTGTTGTGGCGATGCGTTACCGGCAGTTCGTACGGCCGCAGCCGGGAAAGGAGGCGAATAAAGCGGGGGAGGCGTTGCTTATGTTTAAGATGACTGTTTTGCACGGTGCGTTACAAATCATGCCACAAAAACATCATGCAACAGGAATCGACAAATGCCCGACTGCAGGGATTTCGGCAGTCATAAGTTCACCTGGACTGACCCTGCCGACTCCGGCTGGCGTACCGGTCAGGATGACGTCGCCCGGCTCCAGAGTGAATATTATTGAGATATAGGCCACGATTTCCGGAATACGGGTAATCATATCGGAAGTGTTGCCATTCTGGCGCAGCTCACCATTAACGGAAAGCTTCAGATTCAAGGCATGCGGGTCGGTAATGGCGGCGGCCGGGACAAAATCTGATAACGGACAGGAGGTATCAAATCCTTTCGCAATTTCCCAAGGGAGACCTTTCGCTTTCAGTTGATTCTGCACGTCACGAAGCGTCATGTCGATGGCGACCCCGTAACCGGCGACGTATTGCAGGGCATCCGCCTCGGGAACGGCCCGGCACAGTTTCCCGATCAGGATCGCCAGTTCCACTTCATAGTGACACTCCTGCGAATACGGAGGAATCCGAACCGTTTCACCATCACCGATGATCGCCGAAGCGGGCTTGATGAACAGTACCGGAGCAGGCGGCGTCTCGTTGCCCAGTTCACGGGCGTGCTCAGCATAGTTGCGGGCGAGGCAGACAACCTTGCCGATGGTGAATTCCTGTCCGGTTGCAGGTATTTTTGCCGTCTTCATCTGATCTCCTTTACTCCCGTACCTGTCCATCACCATAGACGATAAACTTGGTCGTGGTCAGATCCTCCAGCCCCATCGGTCCAAAGGAGTGTAACTTGGTTGTGGAAATACCTATTTCTGCCCCCAGACCGAGTTGGCCCCCGTCGGAAAAACGGGTCGAGGCGTTAACCATCACGCAGGATGAGTTGACTTCACGGATGAAACGCTGGGCGCGACTATAATCGCTGGTGATGATTGACTCCGTGTGCAGCGAACAGTAGCGGTTGATATGGTCAATAGCGGCATCAATGTTATCCACGACCCGGCAGGAAAGGATCAGTTCAAGATACTCCGCATACCAGTCCTCTTCCGTGGCTGGTGTCGCTGTCGGCGCGTAGCGGCAAAAGACATCATCTCCCCGCAACTCAACTCCCAGCATCGTCAGTGTTTTTGCAATTCTCGGTATGAATTCTGCCGCCACGTCTTTGTGAATCAGCAGCGTTTCCAACGCGTTGCAGACTCCGGGACGCTGAGTCTTGCTGTTGACGATTATCGCCGCAGCTTTATCCAGATCGGCCGACTGATCGACAAATATGTGACAGACCCCTTTGTAATGCTTGATGACCGGAATACGCGAGTTTTCAACAACAAAGCGGATAAGACTTTCTCCACCGCGCGGGATGATGAGATCGATGAATTCTTCCTGTTTGAGCATCTCCAGAACCGCTTCACGCTCGGTAAACGGGATCAGTGACAACGCCGCCGGCGGGATGCCCTTTTCTGCCAATACGTTCTGTAATACACCGGCAATGGCCAGATTTGAGTGAATAGCCTCGGACCCCCCCCGCAGGATCACGGCGTTGCCCGCCTTGAGACAGAGAGCGGCGGCATCGGCAGTGACGTTGGGGCGGGACTCATAGATAATGCCGATCGTACCGAGCGGAATGCGCATCTTGCCGACCATCAGCTCATTGGGGCGCTTCCACATCCTGGTTACTTCGCCAACCGGGTCCGGCAAAGCGGCAACCTCACGCAGGGAATCGGAGATTCCGCGGATGCGTTTTTCATCAAGCATCAGCCGGTCGAGCAGAGCAGCGGAAAGCCCTTTCTGGCGACCGGCTTCGAGATCCTTTGTGTTTTCCGCGATCAAAACCGCTGCGGCAGTTTCCAGGGCAGCTGCCATCTTCACCAGCAGGTCATTTTTAACGGTGGCCGGAAGTTGCGCAATAGCAAGTGATGCCTGGCGGGCATCCCGAGCGATCACTCTGATCTTCTCTGAAATATTCACAATCTCTGCTCCAGGGATAATATTGTCCGTACAGTTCACACGGTGCGAGAAATCCTACGCAAAAAGACAGGTTACAGCAAGATTAATTGTTTGCCGTGAACCAGACGTTTACTGTCGGTAGCTCACCTGTGAGCTTCGCACTACCTCGTACGCTTTTCCGGGCGGTCAATGTCAAATTTTTCCAGCCGGTACTGCAACGTTTTGTAGCTCATCCCGAGAAGGAGTGCCGCCTTGCCGATAACACCCTCAGCCCGCTCCATCGCTTTTACAATCAGCCCCTTTTCGAGCGTCTCAAAATCTATCCCCTCCGGAGGAAGATTAAAATCAATACCTCCGATGGTGGAATTACCGGAGGTTATTTCTGTCGGGAGGTCGTCCGGCTCTATATAATTGCTTTCTGCCATCAGTATTGAGCGTTCGATCACCGATTCCAACTGGCGGACATTGCCTGGCCAGCTATAGTTCATCAACAATTTCAGTGCCTGCTTTGAGATACCGTCCATTGATATTTCGGCAGCCTTGCTGTATTTTCCCAGGAAAAATTCTGCGAGAATCTTGATGTCGCTTCCTCGCTCCCGTAGCGGCGGGAGGTTGATGCGAATAACATTGAGACGATAGAACAGGTCTTCACGGAAGCTTCCTTTTTTTATCTCCTGTTCAAGCTCTTTGTTGGTTGCCGAGACCAGCCGGACATCAAGCGCGATATTAACCTTGCCCCCAACCCGCCTGATTTCCTTTTCCTGAATTGCCCGCAACAGCTTGGCCTGCATGGCAACATTCATTTCGCCAATTTCATCCAGAAATACCGTACCACCGTCAGCCGCTTCAAAAATGCCTATCTCCCGGGCATTAGCCCCGGTGAAGCTTCCTTTTTCATGGCCGAACAGCTCGCTTTCGATCAGAGTATCCGGAATTGCCGCGCAGTTAATGGCAATAAACGGCTTGTCACGGCGCGGACTGCCATCATGGATGGCACGGGCAATCAACTCTTTGCCGGTTCCCGATTCCCCGACAATAAGAACCGTTGAGTTTGACGGTGCTATTTTGGCAACAACGCGGAATACTTCCTTAATTTTAGGATGTTCGCCCTGCATATTAGGGATTGTGGCAATCGCTGCGATTCGCTTTTGCAGCAGCCGGTTCTCTCGTACCAGACCGATGCGCTCAAAGGCGCGCCGGATGGTCAGCACCAGATTGTCACGCTCCAGCGGCTTTTCCAGATAGTCAAAAGCGCCTTTTCGCATCGCCTCCACCGCTGAATCAACCGAGCCATGTGCTGTCATCATAATGATACATTGCTGCGGGTCATCGGCCAGAACCTTTTCCAACAAGTCAAGGCCGCTCTGTCCCTGCATCTTGAGGTCGGTCATGATCAGATCGAACTCGCGCTTTTCCAGTTGCTCCAATGCTTCCCGTACACCAGGCACATCAACAACATCGTACTGTTCTTTTTTCAGAATCAGATTGAGGATATTCCGCTGTCCCTTTTCATCATCAACGATCAGAATGCTTCCGATACTATTCATGGTTCCTCAGTTTCTAAAGCAAATCCCCCTTTACAAAGGGGGACATTAGAGTCCCCACTTAAAAAAAGAGTGGGTAAGGGGATTTTTCAGGTTTGTGTTGGTTGTTGCGGTAATTGAACGGTAAACGAGGTTCCACTGCCAACAGTGCTTGCAACCGTTATCGTGCCGCCATGCTCTTTGATTATCCGTTCGGTAATGGCCAGCCCCAAACCAATGCCGACATCTTTCGTGGTAAAATAGGGCTGGAATATTTTACTGGTGTCTTCGGGCGGTATACCACAGCCCTGATCGCTGAAAGTAAGCTTCGCGTTCCCGTCTTCACACGCTGCACTGAGCGTAATCATGCCGCCATTCGGCATCGCCTGCGCGGCGTTGCTGACAAAATTAAGGATGCAGTTTCTGAACAGTTCGCCATCCAGCAATAACAGAGGTAAATCGTCAGGAATCTGCAGGTCGACGGTAATATGCTGCTCTGTCATTCGATTCCGCAGTACCAGCAGGGCCTTGGTCACCAGTTCCCGGTAGTCAATCTCTGCCAGGCGTAGTTTGAGTGGCCTCCCGTAATTCATGAAGTTCACCACCATGTAATTCGCACGGCGAACTTCCTCCTTGATATTTTCCGCCACCTCTTCCAGCTCGGCGCATTTGTCTCCACACCGGGGAAGCATCTCTGCTTTAAGGTGATCCATCGCCAGGCTGATATAATTGAGTGGATTTCTGATCTCGTGAGCAATGCCGGATGCCAGCTGCCCGACCCGCGAGAGATGCTCGGCTTCATAGAGGCGCTTTTCAAGAGCCTCGCGTTCACGCAGCTTCTCGACCATGTTGTTAAAGCCTTCGGCCATCTCGCCAATTTCGTCACGGCTTTCTACCGGGATGGTCACCGACAGGTCACCCGCAGACACCCGTTTAAAATCACCCACCAGGTTTTTTATCGGAGTCGTATAGCGACGTGCGAGAAACACCGTCAAAGCGATACCAACGGTAAATACCATGCCGGTCGCAAAAAGACGGCGAATAAAATTAGCACGCTGAATATCGCGAATATTATCCAGCAGCATGTTTATCTGCACATACCCGAGCTGTTCATCTCCGACAATAACCGGCACTACTACTTCATATGGTCTCTGGGATAGAACTGTACCCACAAGCGGGCGGGGTGCCGCATGTACCCCCTTCTCAAGCTTTTTCAGCTCACGTTTTTTACCAATTTTATCCGGATCGGAAGAGTCAATGATCTCCCCCTCCGTGTTGATAATATTAATTTCCTTAATACCCTTGTCACGGGCCTTTTGCAAATAATCAGTCAGGCGGGAGGTCTCGGCACTGGAGGTCAGATCCTCAATGCTCATCTGAATTGCCTTGGAAATTTCCTGAGAGCTATCCTGAATTTCGTTTACCAGGTCATCCTGGGCAAACTGGTTAAGGATGAAAAGGGTGAGCATTACCAAAACAAGCAGCGAGAGCATGATAATGATCAATTTGGAATTAAGTTTCATGAGTATCCGGTTATTCCACCATTTCGCCGATCAGGTCATAATCCGACGAGTCGGTTATAATAAGCGTGATAATATCGCCGACATCGGCTGTTCCCGAGGTGATATACACCTGTCCGTCAATGTCCGGAGCCTGACGCGATGAACGCCCTTTAAGCAGCAGTTCCGTCTCCTCGCTGTAGCCCTCGACGATGACCTGTTCGGTTGTGCCGATCAGTGTACGGTTGTGACGGAAGGAGAGCCGTGCCTGTGTGCGCATCAATTTACGGTAGCGCTCCCGCTTGACCCGCTCCGAAACCTGCTCCGGCATCTCAGCGGCAGGCGTTCCCTCTTCCCGGGAATAACAGAATACTCCCAGCCGGTCAAAGCGGGTCTGTTCAACAAACTGGGTCAGCGTGGTAAAATCATCGACCGTTTCACCGGGGAAGCCAACGATCAATGACGTACGCAGAGCAATACCGGGTATTTCGCTCCGCAACTTGGCGATCAGGTCTCGAATCTGCTGCTCCGTACTTCGCCTCTTCATAGCGGTCAGCACCGGATCGGAGATATGCTGGATCGGGATATCCAGATACTTGCATACTTTCGGCTCGTCACGGATCAGCGCAATCAGTCCGTCGGTAATGCCGTCCGGATATGCGTAGAGCAATCGTATCCAGTGGAGCCCGTCAATTGCAGCAAGCCGCTTGACAAGAGACTCCAGAGTGGTGCCGTCACCCATGTCGCTGCCGTAGCGGGTTATGTCCTGCGAGATGACGTTGATCTCCTTTACGCCACGCGCCACCAGCCGCTCGGCTTCGGCCACCAACGCCTCAAGTGGACGCGATCGATACGATCCGCGCAAGGTAGGAATAATGCAGTATGAACAGCAGTTGGAGCACCCCTCGCCGATTTTGAGATACGAAAACCAGGCCGGCGACGAGTTGAGGCGCGGCAGCGTCTCGTCATAGATAAAATCAGGGTCACCGACATAGCGCAGCTGTCCCTCCGTACCGCTCTTTTCAGCCAGAATTTCAGCGATGCGAGGATAGTCTCCGGTGCCGATGAAGATGTCGACCTCCGGCAGCTCTTTGGCAAGTTCCTCCTGATACCGCTGCGGCAGGCAGCCGGATACGATCAGGGTATGGCAGCGCCCATCGTGCTTCCGTTCGGCCAGATCAAGGATCGCGTCAATACTTTCCTGCTTGGCTTCCTTGATGAAGGAGCAGGTGTTGACGATGATGACATCAGCATCCTTTTCGTCCATAGTGATCTCATATTCCTGTTTCGAGAGCACCCCCAGCATGACTTCGGCATCCACCAGGTTTTTCGGGCAGCCGAGACTGACCATGTTTACTTTTTGTTTTACGATTTCGCTCACGAGTTCCTCTTCGGGGTATGTTTTTTAGAATTTCTGTTTATACGGTAATGAACGGCCTGGTGACAATCATTTCTTCATAGGCATGTAAAAAGTTGAGTTAAATCGGGTCGTCATACATGCATGCATTAGCGATTATAATGGGGTCGATTATTTATCAAATGTTAAACGCGAAGGAAATAAATAATTACATTAAATTTCAATATGTTGAGTTGTGTGCAATTCTTTAAGCCCGTTTAAAACGCGTTTAAAGCCTGTTTAAATTATATAAAAAACACAAAATTTAAACGGCATTGCTTTCAATAAGCCATTGGAGGTAGTCGTCACCAGTTTTATTGCCGTATTTCTTTTTCTTTTTCAGCGGATAGGGTGGTGAAGTAAAAATAAGATCCACTTTTCCCTTAAGGGCGTTTAGTGGTTCCCGAACAAGAGCCGTTTCAATTGTACTGTGCCACATTGAACCGAGTTTTGTGGAATATGATTCCATTATTTGTTCTTTAAGCGAATTGGTCATTTTGCATTCCAATATATTTTTGTGGACGTTAATTTCAGATTTGCTTGGCAACGGATTCTGTTTAGTCCAAGTACGTGGCAAACTCCACCATATACAAAAGGCCGCCCAATGATGAACGGCCTTTTACCGAAAGCAAGGAATAAAAAAATCACTCTCTGAAATTAGTAAACTGCATCTCGACATCCAGATCTTTCCCCTTTAACAACTGGATCGCGTCCTGGAGATCATCCCGGTTTTTCCCGGTCACCCGCACCTGGTCATCCTGAACCTGGGCCTGTACTTTCAGTTTGCTCTCCTTGATGATCGCAATGATATCTTTGGCCTTCTCTTTGGAGATACCCTGCTGGACAGTGATGATCTGGCGCACCATGCCGCCGGAGGCCGGCTCGACCTTGCCGTACTGGAGCGCCTTGATGGATATGTTGCGTTTCAGAAACTTCGATTGCAGGACATCGACGACCGCCTTCAGTTTATAGTCGTCATCGGCCAGGATCTTGACGGAGTCTTTCTCCGGGGTGATCTGGCTTTTGGAACCTTTGAAGTCGTAGCGCTGGCCGATTTCCTTAACCGCCTGATTGACGGCGTTATCGACCTCCTGCATGTCTACCTTTGAAACAATGTCGAATGACGGCATGGCAAACCCTCCATAATTTAATTACGGCTTTATAACCTCAACCCCTTCCGGGATTTTGAAGTTGAACATAGCATCGGAAAGCCCTTTGTTCACGCGCGTCCGGCTGTAATCGATTCTGGTCTTGTTGCCACCCGCATCGTGGACAGTTGAAGAGATGATCGGAAAGACATTTTTCACCTCCCCCGAGGACTGCACCTGACTCACCGCTGCCGAGGAAACAGTCAGCTGGAGCTTGGTCAACACCGGACTCGGTTTTTTGGGAGTGAGATCAAGCTGAAAATTGCCATTCTTGTCCTGGGGCTCTGCGGAAAAAGACGCATCGAAGTCACGTGATACATGGCCGAGACCGGTCAAATACGTGAGGGCAATGGAGTTTCCCCCGGAAAACATTGCGGCAACACTATTAACCAGCACCTGTTTGTTTTCCGGTGTATAAAACCAGACCTGTTTGCCGTTGGAGATAATTTGCTGCTTCGGCTTTGTGTAGTTGAAGCGGAACATGGCCGATGCCGATGCCGGCCGTTTCAACAGCACTTCGCCGCTCCCTTTTTGTTCGCGGCCGATTGCGGTCAGGATCGTTTTCTGGGAAAAGTCCGCCTGTACATCCTGTAATCCGGCGTATCCTTTCTCGAGCGCTGTGACGACCTCTTTTATTGTTGCGGATGCAGCCGCTGCAGTCAATGGAAGCGTCAGAAGCAGTATCAGCACGCCTGCTGTATGTAAGCGTATCATGGTGCCACCTTTCGTATTATGCTAATGCGTTCACATCGGCCACAAACAGCACCCTGCCGTCGCCGGTAATAGTCGCACCACTAACCCCGTGCAGGTGTGAAAGAGGCGAGCGGAGCGGGCGGACAAAAATTTCCTGCTGGCCGATAACACGATCGACGCTGAATGCGGTCGGAATACCGGCCACCTCACAGATGACCGCTGGCAGCAATTCTCCCTGCATACCGGAGTACTCCTCCGGCAGATCAAACAATCGGCGCAGGCTTTTAAACGGCAGCTCTGCACCATCCAGAAAAATGGTGGGGCAACGGTCCGTTCCACGGATTGCGGATCGTTTCAGTTCTGCGGTGTGTGTGACAACATTGAGCGGGAACGCCATCTCGAATGGGCCGCATTGAACCATCAAGGCGTGAATGATTGAGATGGCAATTGGCATCCGCATGATAAAGCTGCTGCCTTGACCCATCTGTGACTGGATGGTCAGAACCCCGGCCAGTGAACGTACCGCTTCATGGACGGCATCCATGCCAACCCCACGCCCTGAAATATCGGTAACTGTTACAGCGGTCGAAAACCCGGGAGCGCAGACCAGTTGGTATGCCTCCGGGGAGGACATCCGGGCCGCCTGCTCGTCGGTGATGAGCCCTTTTTCGACGGCCTTCTGTTTCAACCGTTCGGGATCCATGCCGCGACCGTCGTCAGTAATGACAATTTCAAGGTGGTCTTTATCACGCCGTACCGTCAAGGAAATTGTACCGCAAAAAGGTTTACCGGCCGTCACCCGGTCATCAGCAGGTTCCAGGCCATGATCGACGGCGTTCCGCAGGATATGGACAATTGGATCCGCGATCTCTTCAAGAATACCGCGATCAAGCTCGATTTCTTTTCCTTCAAGCTGGAAATTGACCTCTTTCCCCTGTTTCCGGGCCAGATCACGCACCAGTCGCGGGAATCGCTCGGCGATGGTCGAGAAGGGGAGCATGCGTGCTTTAAATACTTCGTCGCGGAGATCCCGCAGCAAGGCGGCAAGCTGGTTAAGCGAAGAGGTGCTTGTTGCCACGTCAGCCAGGCGGACAGATTCAGCCAGGCGGTGCCGGTGCGTAATCAGTTCGCCGGTGATATTGACGAGGTGATCCAGTGTTTCGGTCTTTATGCGGACGCTTTTAAATGAATCGCTGTGCCGAAATACATGGGAATCTGCCACTTTCTCCTGAGAAGTGGTTTCTTGAACGGTGTCTTCCGGCACAGGCGGGGTCTGCGTGTGTAGACGTCCATCCGATGCGGTCGCCGGATCAAAAGCCGCCAATCGTTCAGCAAGTCCGGCTGTATTTTCAAAGGCATCACTCCCTGATTCAATGAGCGACACCAGGCGGGACAGCGTATCTCCCCCTTCCAGAAGTAGATCGGTCAGGGCGGGCAGCAGCCGAAACTCTCCTGTGCGAATCCGACTCAACTGGTTTTCCATGAGGTGGGCAATGCCCACGATCTGCTCAAACCCCATGGTCGCGCCCATTCCCTTCAGAGAATGGGCGTGACGAAAGAGCTCGTTTATTGCAGCGCTGTCGTCCGGAGCATTTTCAAGTTGCACAAGCAACTCACTGAAGGCGGACAGATGGCTGTGGGCTTCGGAAACGAACAGATCCCGATAGGGGGACATGTCCATTGTCTAGTTCCCCAGACCTTCAAGTACTTCAGCTATCTTTTCGGGAGTAAACGGTTTCTGGATAAAGGCTTTGGCGCCCATATCAAGCGATTTCTGCATGACCAGCTGTTGTCCGATTGAAGAGCAGACGACAACTTTTGAGTCCGGGCAGGCTGCAACGATCGATTCCAGCAGATCAAGGCCGTTTGAGTCCGGCAGGATAATGTCCAGCAGGATGATGTCGGGATGATAGGTATGCAGGTTTTTCATGGCCTCTATGCCACTTGACGCTTCGGCAGCCACGCTGTAACCGAGATCGACCAGAATTCCGCGCATGATTTTGCGCATGAAGAGAGAGTCATCAATAATCATCACCGTTCGGTTCATGCTATTTTTCCTCCTATCCCTTCAATTTGCTGAGCAGCAGTTCGTTCACGACGGCCGGGTTGGCTTTGCCTTTGCTGGCTTTCATGACCTGGCCGACAAAAAAACCGAACATTTTATCCTTACCGTTGCGATACTCGGCGACTTGACCGGCACTGGCCGCCATGATTTCATCGATAAGCCCTTCTATTGCACCGCTGTCAGAAACCTGAACGAGTCCCTGCTCGGTTATTATTGTGTGCGGTGTTTTGCCGCTTCGCCACATCTCGTCGAAAACGGTTTTGGCTATTTTACCCGAAATAGTGCCGTCATCGATCAAGGCAAGAAGTGCGGCCAGCTGCTCAGGAGTAACCGGGCATTCCTCAATCACTGTCCCGGTTTCATTCAGGGCTCTGGTAATCTCTCCCATAATCCAGTTGCCGACTGACTTGGCATTACCGCCTGCTGCAACCCCTGCTTCAAAATAATCAGCCAGAGAGCGGTTGGAGGTCAATACTTCCGCATCGTACGCGGGCAGCTCCAGCTCCTTCATAAAACGGTGCTGGCGCTGCTCCGGCAGCTCCGGTAATTCCCGGCGTGACTTTTCAATCCACTTTTCGCTGATAACCAGCGGCACCAGATCCGGATCTGGAAAGTACCGATAATCGTGTGCTTCTTCCTTGCTGCGCATCGAACGGGTCTTGCCGCTGTTCGGATCGAACAGGCGCGTTTCCTGCACAACAGTGCCACCGTCTTCAATCAGATCGATCTGACGCCCGATTTCGTATTCGATCGCCTGCTTGACAAATTTAAAGGAGTTGACATTTTTGATCTCGGCACGCGTGCCAAGGACTTCCGATCCAACCGGCATGACCGACACATTGGCATCGCAGCGAAAGCTCCCCTCCTCCATGTTGCCGTCACAGATGCCAAGCCAGGTAACGATCTGGTGCAGCTGTTTCAGATAGGCAACCGCTTCATCGGATGAGCGGAGATCAGGCTCGGAAACAACTTCCAGAAGTGGTGTGCAGGCGCGGTTCAGGTCAACACCTGAACCGTCGCCGGGGCCGGAAAGTTCTCCATGTACCAGTTTGCCGGCATCTTCTTCCATGTGGATACGGGTGATGCCGATCCGCTTTAATTGTTCTCCATCAACCGCAATATCCAGCCAGCCGTGCTGACAGATCGGATCCTCAAATTGGCTGATCTGATATCCTTTGGGGAGATCGGGGTAGAAGTAATTCTTGCGGGCAAAAATGCTCCGTGGGGTGATGGAGCAGTTGGTCGAAAGTCCTGCCTTGATTGCAAACTCAACAACTTTCTTGTTAAGTACCGGCAGAGCGCCCGGCAGACCCAGGCAAACCGGGCAGGTCTGGGAGTTGGGTTCAGCACCGAACTTCGTCGAGCAGCCGCAGAATATTTTGGTATCGGTCAGAAGCTGGACATGAACCTCAAGTCCGATGACTGGTTGGTATTTCATAGATACATGCTCCGTAGGTTAAATTGCTGCTTTTCTGGTGTGCCAATCGGTCGCCTGCTCAAACGCATACCCAGCGCGCAAAATGCTCTCTTCATCGAATGGCTTGCCGATCAGTTGCAGGCCAATCGGTAATCCGGAGGCCGAAAAACCGGCCGGAAGCGACATGGCGCAGGTACCGGCCAGATTGACCGGAATGGTAAAAATATCGGATAGGTACATCTGCAGCGGATCGTTGATCTTTTCGCCGATTTTAAAGGCCGGTGTCGGAGCAACCGGCGTCAGTATGACATCAACGGACGCAAATGCTTTGATAAAGTCGTTCATGATCATGGTGCGCACTTTCTGCGCCTTGAGGTAATAGGCATCATAATAGCCGGATGACAGCGCGTAGGTGCCGAGCATGATGCGGCGCTTGACCTCGCTGCCGAAGCCTTCACTGCGGCTTTTGGTGTACATTTCCAGCAATCCGTCCGCCTCGGCGCGGTGTCCGAAACGAACCCCGTCATAGCGGGCCAGGTTGGAACTGGCTTCAGCGGTGGCAATCAGATAGTAGGTGGCCACGGCGTAGTCGGTGTGCGGCAGTGAAATATCGACAAATTCGGCGCCGAGTCGCCGGTAGGTGTCAATGGCTGCATCCATAGCTTTTTGTACATCCGGGTCGAGGCCGTCAATAAAGTACTCTTTCGGCAAGCCGATCCTCAGCCCCTTTACTCCCTGTGACAGCGTGGCGGAGTAGTCCGGCACCGGCGTGTCTACACTGGTGGAATCCTTGGGATCGTGTCCCGCAAGCGCTCCCAGCATGACCGCGCAGTCTGCCACATCGCGGGTCAGCGGCCCGACCTGGTCCAGAGAAGAGGCATAGGCGATAACGCCGTAGCGGGAAACCCGGCCATAGGTCGGTTTAAGGCCGACACAGCCGCAGTGCGAAGCAGGTTGCCGGATGGATCCGCCGGTGTCCGTGCCGAGCGTTGCAATCGCCTGCCTGGCCGCAACAGCCGCTGCCGAACCTCCCGATGATCCCCCCGGAATGCAGGTTGTGTCCCATGGATTGCGGGTGATGCCATACGCACTGGATTCGTTTGACGAGCCCATGGCGAACTCATCCTGGTTCAGTTTGCCGAGCAGCACCGCACCGCGGTCGCGAAGTTTTTCCCAGGAGGTGGCGCTGTAGGGTGGGATAAAATTGTGCAGAATACGTGATCCGCAGGTAGTGCGAACTCCTTTCGTCAGAAAGATATCCTTGATTGCTAACGGAATGCCGGTCAATAGATCGCATTCCCCCTGCGCAATCAGCTGATCTGCCTGTTCCGCAGCGGCCAGCGCCTGTTCTGACGTAACCGTGATAAAAGAGCCAACGTTCGGCTCAACCGCTTCGATGCGTTTCAGCATGGCTGAAGTCGCCTCAACAGAAGAAATCTGTTTTCCTTTCAGCGCGGTATGGAGTTCGTGGATAGTCATGTCAAAAATGTTCATTATGTTGTATCCCCTGAATCTATTCGATAACTTTTGGCACGGCGAAAAAGGAGCCGGCGCGATCCGGTGCATTTGCCAACGCCTTCTCCAGGCCAATGGAAGAGCATGTGCTGTCCTCGCGGAACGAATTTTCCATCGGTACCGCGTGAGAAGTTGGTACAATCCCATCCGTATCAAGCCCTTTCAACTTCTCCACATACCCGAGGATTGCATCCATTTGCCCGGCAAACAGCTCTTTTTCAGTCGGGGAGAGCTCCAGTCGCGCCAAGCGTGCAACATGTTCGACATCTGCCACTGTTATACTCATGGTGGTAACTCCAAAAATCTGATATTTGCCGCGTGGTTGTACCATGAAATATACTCTGTTACAACATTGAACACGTCAACACGTTGCGCGTGTAATTTTTCCCTTGACACGGGCCTGCACATTCAGTAAGTTACACCTCTTCAAAAAAATCATGGCCTGTATTATCCAATACTAGGTTGCACTGCGGGTGAGGACTTTATGAAAACAGAAGTAGCAAAAGCAGAAAATGTAAGGCGTGACTGGTATGTTGTCGATGCGCAGGATGTTGTGTTAGGTCGACTTTCCACACAGATTGCAAATGTTTTGCGTGGCAAAAACAAGGCACTGTTTACTCCAAGCGTTGATACCGGAGATTTTGTTATTGTTGTCAATGCTGAAAAGATTGCCCTGACCGGTCGCAAGGTTGCTGACAAGATGTATTATAATCACTCCGGCTATGTTGGCGGGCTGAAAGAAATCTCTGCCGGCAAACTGCTAGAAAAAAAGCCTGAAGATCTTATCAAAAGGGCTGTCAAGGGAATGCTTCCGAAAAATAAACTTGCACGGGCTATGCTCAGCAAGCTTAAAATTTATGCGGGGCCGCATCACCCGCACGAAGCTCAGCAGCCCAAGAACCTGGTACTTTAATACTCCAAGGAGAAAACAGATATGGCAGCAGTCAGTTATTATGGAACAGGCAAACGCAAGAGCTCGATAGCTCGTGTATGGCTCAAGCCTGGCGAAGGTAAATTCACCGTCAATCACAAAACCCTCGATCAGTATTTCGGCCGGGAAACCTCCAAGATGGTTGTGCGGCAGCCGTTTGAATTGGTTGAAAAAGTGGGCATTTTTGATGTGTATGTTACTGTCTCAGGTGGCGGCGATACAGGCCAGGCCGGTGCTATCAAGCACGGAATTACCAAGGCACTGTTGCTGCATGATCCTGAATTGCGCAGTGTCCTTAAAAAAGCCGGCTTCATTACCCGTGATTCACGTGTAAAAGAACGTAAGAAATACGGTAAAAAAGCTGCTCGTGCACGTTTCCAGTTCTCCAAGCGTTAACCGTTGGATTAAACTGTATTGTTACGAAACAAGGGGGAATCCAAGAGGATTTCCCCTTGTTTATTTGTACACAGGGAGCGAGCGTTTGTATACCTGCTGCCTCCCCGGATATTTTTTTTGACAGAAACAATATCATTAGGGTAGTTTTGGCGTCTCTATTTTCATCGCTGCCCAATTCCGGTAACTCCGTACACTTATAATTTTAGAATAAGGGGGAATTATGGCCATTCGTAAAACAGCAGGATATGCTTGGAACCTGATCAGTCTTATCGGCATGATTCTGGCGGTGACTGCAGCCAGTCTTATTGTAGTATTTTTCGCTTTTGAGGCGATTACCGGAGTTGAACACGCGTATCTTGGCCTTATGACTTATTTTTTGTTCCCGGGTATGCTGATTTTTGGCCTTCTTCTGGTTCCGTTCGGTGCCTGGCGGGTACGTAATGAAAGAAGAAAATCAGCCATTGAAGGAATGATTTCTCTCGAAGAGGAAATACCGCAGTTCCCCCGTCTTGACCTGAATGATCCTTCCAGACGTCATCTGTTTATCTTCTTCATACTTGCAAGCGTAGTTTTTGTTGTTGTTGTTGCCATAGCATCCATCAAGGGCTTTGAGTTTACTGAATCAACCGTTTTTTGCGGTGAAGTGTGCCATGTGGTCATGGAGCCGGAACACACGGCCTGGGGAAATTCACCTCACGCCAAAGTGAAATGTGTTGAGTGTCACGTCGGACCCGGAGCTGCCTGGTATGTAAAAGCTAAAATTTCCGGTATGCGCCAGCTGTATGCAGTGGCATTTCATACCTACCCGGAAACCATAGAAACTCCGATTGAAAATCTGCGCCCGGCCCGGGAAACATGCGAACATTGTCATTGGCCGGAAAAATTCTATGTGGGACGGCAGAAAATTTTTAACCACTACGCTCCCAACGAGGAAAACTCCCCCCGCATGATTGACATGCTGATTCATATCGGGGGCAATCCTAAAAATCCGAATATTAACGGAATCCATTGGCATATCGGCAAAGAGGTTCACTTCATCGCCCGTGATAAGAAACGGCTTGATATTCCGTATATTGCGGTTACAGACAAAGATGGCAAGGTCACCGAGTACGCTTCAACTGAAAATCCACTCACCAAGGACCAAATTGACAAGAGCAACAAGCGGCTGATGGACTGTACTGACTGCCACAACCGGCCGACGCATATCTACCATTCGCCGGGCGAGGAAATGGACCTGAATTTCATTTCCAGCCATATTGATCGTTCACTCCCGTTCATAAAAAAAGTGGCGGTTGAAATACTTGAACGGCCATATAAAGACAAAGAAGAAGCTCAGGCGACTATTGCCAAAGAGATCCCTGCTTACTACGCAAAGAATTATCCAAAATTGGTGCAGGATAAAGGCGCTGCTATCAATCAGGCAGTCGAGCGTGTAAAAGAGATCTATGAGCGGAACTATTTCCCGGCTATGAAGGTTAAGTGGAATACGTATCCCAACTATATCGGCCACTTTTATACACCAGGCTGCTTCCGTTGCCACGACGGAAAACACACAAATTCAGACGGTAAGGTTATTTCCAAGGACTGCAAGATTTGCCACGACGTGCTTGGTCAGACTCAGGAAAATATCCCGGTCGGAAAACGTGTCACCGATTTTGTTCATCCCGTTGATATAGGCGATGAACTTTATACGACCAACTGCAGTGATTGCCACTCGGCCGGAGGGCATGATGTTACTGCGGAGGGGAATCTGGAAAAAACAGAAACAAAGGAAAAACACTGAGTAGAATACACAAGGCCCCCGGAAAAATTTTCGGGGGCCTTGTGTATCGGCTACCAGCTGTGTACCACACCGGTCATTACAACTCTTCAAACCCCTCTTCCGGTAACGCACTATCCCGCTCGTCTCCACGATCAATTTCAACCGCATCATCTGTCAGCTTTTCAATAAACTGTTTGTTGTCACAAATGGTTTTACGAACGTCCGACAGCAGTTTTTCAATGTCGTCAGGAACCTCTGCCATATCTCTATCCTTTCAGTGCCCCGAGATACCGCTCGGCATCCTTGGCCGCCATACAGCCGCTGCCGGCGGAAGTAATTGCCTGACGGTAGGTAAAATCCTGCACATCGCCGGCAGCAAAAACCCCTTCAATGCTTGTGCCCGTCAAATTTCCCTCTAAACCACCGGATTTTGTTCGTATATAGCCATCCTGCATATCAAGCTGCCCCTCGAACATCGCCGTATTCGGTGAATGCCCGATTGCAATGAAGACCCCGTGTAGAGGAAGTTCCCTGACAGATCCATCTGTATGCCGGATACGCATGCCGGTTACGCCGCTCGCGTCACCCAACACTTCATCGAGCTGATAATTCCATGCGATTGTGACATTGCCGCCCCTCGTTTTTTCAACGAGGCGGTCAGACATGACCTTTTCAGCCCGAAACTCATCGCGACGATGCACGACCGTTACATGCCGCGCAATATTCGAGAGGTAGAGCGCTTCCTCGACCGCCGTGCTGCCACCCCCGATAACCGCCACATCCTTATTGCGATAGAAGAAACCGTCACAGGTTGCGCAGGCCGAGACCCCTTTCCCCTTGAAAGCGGTTTCAGAGGGGAGCCCGAGGTATCGGGCCGATGCGCCGGTGGCTATAATCAAGGCATCGCAACTGTAACTGGCTGAATCTCCCTGCAGCAGAAACGGCCGCTGCCCAAGCACCACCTGCTGTATGTGGTCATACACCAACTGTGTATTGAAGCGTTCCACATGAAGCTTCATCCGCTCCATTAATACCGGCCCTTCAACGCCCTCGTAATCACCAGGCCAGTTATCGACTTCCGAAGTTGTGGTCAATTGCCCTCCCGGCTGTAGCCCGGTAATAAGCACGGGGCTCAGATTGGCACGTGCCGCATAGACAGCAGCCGTATAACCGGCAGGGCCAGCACCCAGGATAATCAGTTTGTGATGAAGCGGCTCCATAAGCCCTCCCGTAAAATTTTGTGCAACTCTACCAGTAAACCGACTGGATGCCAAGTATGTTTGACCAGTTCAGCTGCGTCTGCTACTATGCCTGACCCTTGCAAGGAGTACCGCAACCATGCAGCTATCCGATCTTGTCTCAGATGCATATGATCGCCTCAAGAAGCGCGTCCGCCGCAGCGAACTTATCTACTCGCATTATTATAATGAACAGTTGGGTGTCCCGCTCTATTTCAAGTGCGAAAACCTTCAAAGAACCGGTTCGTTCAAGATCAGGGGCGCACTCAACTTCATGACCTCTCAACCCCGTGAGATGCTGAACAATGGAGTTATTACCGCATCCGCCGGCAACCATGCCCAGGGAGTGGCTTTTTCTGCCGATCTACTTGGCGTCACGGCCACAGTCTACATGCCGGAAATTACCCCGCCGCAAAAAATTCAGGCCACCCGCGATTATGGCGCCGATGTTGTGCTGACCGGCAAGAATTTTGACGAAGCCTGCGCTGCCGCCATTGCTGCTCAACTGAAAAATGGTGCGCTGTTCGTCCATCCTTTTAATGACGATCTGGTCATAGCTGGGCAGGGCACCATCGCTCTGGAAATTCTTGAAGAACTGCCTGACCTGCGTAACGTCATCATACCGGTAGGAGGTGGCGGCCTCATTGCCGGAATGGCGACCGCTCTCCGCGAACGGGCACCTCATGTCAGAATCATCGGGGTAGAATCAAGTGCCGCCTCTTCTATGTCGGCATCATTTTCCGCAGGGAAGCCTGTTGAAAAAGCGGTTAATATTACCCTTGCCGACGGCATTGCGGTAAAACTGCCGGGATCACGAACAGTTCCGATAATTTGCGCCTGCGTCGATGAAATAGTTCAGGTGGAGGAAGAAGATATCGCTTTGGCTATCGTCTCGTTACTGGAGAAGACGAAGATGCTCGTAGAAGGAGCCGGTGCTGTTACGCTGGCCGCTGTTCTCAATAAACGGATTGCACATCTTGAGGGTAAGACCGTCTGCCTGCTTTCCGGTGGAAATATTGACGTAAAAACTATTGCACAAGTTGTAGAGAGGGGCCTGCTTGCAGGTGGGCGCTATCTTAAACTGGTTGTTGAACTCGATGACCACCCTGGAGCGCTTGCGCTGCTGGCAGATAATATCGCGGCAACGCGGGCCAATATTTATCACATCACCCATGATCGCCGTTCAAAATCGCTGGCAATCGGCAGAACAGACGTATCTCTTGAACTGGAAACGCGCGGCTATGAACATATCAGGGAAGTTATCCGTTATCTGGAAGAGAGGGAATACCGCTTTACTGTGTTACAATGATGCCATCTGGACAAAATGAGGATAGTGTGACCCACAAGATGACAGAACAGCAGCCCCTTGCTGATTCGCTCGGAATTAGTGATGAGGCATTAGCAGAGATCAGCCTGATCCTCGAAGCGCAACGCTGCTTCAGACTAAATATCTACAAGAGCAAGTGCATGAAGCGTCGGATCGCGATACGGATGCGATCCTGTCACTGCCATGATGCAGCATCGTATTGTCGTCTGTTACGGGAAAGTGATGTGGAACTCGACTTGCTGTTGAAGACACTCACTATCCATGTCAGCCAGTTTTTTCGCAATCCCTCCATGTTTGAGAAACTGCGCACGCTGATACTCCCCTCTCTGTTCAGAATGGCCGATGCCGGACAGAGGCAGCTCCGGTTTGCCAGTTTTGGTTGTGCCGGTGGTGAGGAACCATATAGTCTTGCCATTATACTTCAGGAATATTTTCCGCAACAGCTTATGGAGACACCGGTAGAAATAAATGCGTATGATATTGATACCGATATTTTACAGACAGCTCACCGTGGAGAGTATAGCGAAGATCGCCTGAAAGATCTTCCCGACTCAAGCCGGGAACTGTTTTTTGTTTCACATGGCCCGCATATGCAACTTTCAGCGGAAATCAGAAAAATGGTTACGTTTTACCGGCACAATATCCTTGATGCAGCAACATATGCACCATGTGAGCTTGCCCTGTGTCGCAACACCCTCATATATTTTGCACGACCAGAGCAGGAAAAAATATTATGCGGCATTGCCCACATCTTGCCATTAGATGGTATACTGATACTCGGCAAATCGGAAACTCTGGTGGGTGAAGCACGGCAGTTTTTTGCTACCGTCTGCCCGATTGAACGTATATACCGGCGAATCTGACAATAACGCCATGTTTAATGCTAATTTTTTGTGGAGGTTCGTCCATGCGTATTCCCATAGGATATAAATTTATTATCGGCTTTGTTGTCGTCGTTGCTGCAGTGGCCTTCAGCCCGAAGTTGGTCAGCCTGCTCGGGTATTCTCCTGAGATCAGCATCCTGCTTGGTTATCTCGTTGCTTTAACAATAGGACTGATATTGGGCTGGCTGTTTTCAAAAGGATTCACTGCAAACATCGGGAGGTTGACTGATTCCGCCGAGTCTATCAGCCGAGGGGACCTGACCAGAGGCGTGACCATCCGCCCTTCACGGTTTCCTGATGAAAGTCATGAACTGGCTGATCTGATAAATCTCATGCTACTGAATCTGCGGGAACTTGTTGGGCACATACAAAAAACCTCCACTCTGTTAAGCGGATCAGCCCGTGAAATTAATTCGACGGCTTTGGAAATAAATGCGTCAACCGAAGAGGTTGCCCAAGCCATTGAACAGATTTCACGTGGTGCTGAAATCCAGGCCGGGCTTGTTGAAAAAGGCTCGCAAACTATTCGGGAAATCGCTGTTTCCATTGAACTGGTCTCTTCACGTGCCCGCGAAACGGCAAAAACGGCCCGTGAAACCTGTCTGACCGCTCAGCATGGCGGCTCAGTCGCTAATGACTCCCTGGAAAGAATGAAGGATTTTTTTAAAAAGCAGGAGCAGCTTGGCAACCAGTTTGAGACATTCAACCGCAAGCTGCAAAAGGTCGGCAAGGTTGCTGACTGCATTGGTGATATTGCCCATCAAACCAATCTTCTTGCACTTAATGCCTCTATTGAGGCTGCCAGAGCCGGCGAATATGGTAAAGGCTTTTCCGTTGTTGCTGAAGAAGTCCGTAAGTTGGCGGACAGCTCATCTCAGTCAGCTGCTGATATAAGTGACATGATTGAAAACCTCAGAGATGAAAGCCACCAGGTACATGAATTAATGGTTGAAAGTTCGTCCAGCATTCAAGAAGGCAAGAAAAATATCGATATTACATCAGCCGCCTTCCAGGAAATTCTCAAGACGGTTCTCGACACAGAGAGAAAAGCATCCAGCATTGCCGACCTGTCACAGATGCAGAAGGAGGGATCAGCCAGGATGGTGGCTGCGATAGATGAAATCGCCAAGGTCGCAGATGATAATGCAGCATCAACTGAGCAGGTCTCTGCTGCAACAGAAGAACAACTGGCGGCAATGCAGGACATGGCCCTCGCCACGAAAGAACTTGCGCAGCTTGCGGAAGAATTGATGACCGTTGTCGAGCGTTTTGAGATTGAACGGTCGTAGTGTGACGACAATGAACCCTGCCATAAAAAAGTTTTTAATTTTCTCCCTGCAAGATTCACAATACGCGCTTGATCTTACACATGTGGCGGAAATCAATGATACACCGCAACTCTGGCCGGTACCGCTAGTGCATGGACACTGCAGAGGCGTGCTGAATTTTCACGGCGACATCGTCCTGGCAATAAATCTTGGTTATTTCTTCGGCGGCGTTGAAAACAGCGTACAAGGGAAAATAATAGTACTTCATCGCGATGTTGCCGCACTTGCGCTCCTTGTCGATTCTGTCATCAGAATAGTTTCTGAAGACGAAGTCACCTGTGTGCCCCCGTCTGGCAACGCATTAATTACTGCCGTATTTACCCTTGCCGGGTCTGAGGTGATGCAGCTGGATCTTGATGCTGTAGTCAGGGCAACCGAGAATTCAATGTCGAAAAAACAGCGTGTTTCGCCGTTTGTGTAATCACAAAAAATAATTTAAAAATAACTTGACTACGCTGAAAATCTGAGTATATTTCCGGGTCGGTTAAAAAAAACCATACGCACTGCGTTTAAATGGTAATCACACAAAAAGAAAGAGGTAACACACATGAAAAAGCTGATCTCCCTGACCCTCGTACTCGCACTTGCTACTGTTTTTGCAGCTGGCTGCAAGAAAAAAGAAGAAGCACCTGCTCCTGCACCTGCTCCTGCTGTAGAGGCACCTAAGCCTGTTGAGCAGAAGCCGATGTCTTCCGCTACTGCTGCTCCTGCTGCTGCTCCTGCCGCAGCTCCTGCTGAAGAGAAAAAACACTAATCGCTTTCCCCTCAGGGGAGTGCACAAAAGCCTGCGGGGTTTCAGCCTCGCAGGCTTTTTTATGTGCAATCGGAGAAATTATGCATGAGATGTCCATAACCCAGGGGATTATTGACCTTTGTCTCGAACATGCTGATGGGCACCGAATCAGTGCCGTTGAAATTGACATCGGTGAACTGAGCAGTGTGGTTCCCGAATCGATTGAATTTTGTTTTGAGGCATGCAGTCAGGAGACATTACTGGAGGGCGCGCGCTTGACCATTACCCGCATACCAGGCATGGGAGTCTGTAAGGATTGCAGCCGCGAAACGATGCTTACGGAACTGTACGGCACATGTCGACATTGCAATAGTAATCGGGTGACTATTGTAACGGGAGAGGAATTGCGAGTACGAGCGATTGAGATTGACTAAAAGGGCACCCGAACATGCGGTGCCCTTTTTACGTTCAGATTTGAGCGGACAGGCTTATGTAACGTTTAAACTTCCTCAGAATGAAACTGCTCCCAATGCTCCGGTGATCGCCATAAGCCGGACAAAATCAATTGGCGAAGATGCAGAAATTCTTTCGGCAACCTGTCATACATCTTGACGAACAACTCTTCATGGGAAACGATTTCTTCCTTCCACACATCCCGGTCTACAGACATAAGCTCATAAAACTGATCGCGGCTGACGTCATCAAGACCGGTCCAGTCCAGATCTTCGTAGCGCGGCATCCAGCCCAGCGGGCTTTCAACTGCAGCTGCATTTCCGTTACACCGCTCGACAACCCATTTTAAAATACGCATATTTTCACCGTATCCCGGCCAGAGGTAATTGCCGTTGGCATCCTTGCGGAACCAGTTCACGCTGAAGATACGCGGTGGTACCGGTGTTGTCCGGCCGACTTGCAGCCAGTGAGCAAAGTAGTCTGCTACGTGGTATCCGCAGAATGGCAACATTGCAAACGGGTCACGTCGGACATTGCCAACGGCTCCGGTTGCAGCAGCTGTTGTTTCAGAGCCCATTGTGGCAGCCAGATATACACCAAAGCTCCAGTTGAAAGATTGGTAGACAAGCGGAATGACATTGTTGCGTCGGCCGCCAAAAATAAAGGCAGCCATCGGCACACCCTTCGGATTTTCCCATTCCGGGTCAATAGACGGGCACTGGCCGGCAGGTGACGTAAAACGGGAGTTCGGGTGTGCCGCATTTCTGCCGCAGTCGGGCGTCCATTTATTGCCCTGCCAGTCGGTCAGATGAGCCGGTTTGGTATCTGTCATCCCCTCCCACCACACATCACCATCCGGAGTCAGAGCCACGTTAGTGAATATTGAATTAGCAGCACATGAAGCCATGGCGTTGGGGTTGGTTTTTACCGAGGTACCGGGTGCGACACCAAAGAATCCATATTCAGGATTTATTGCATAGAGTCGCCCATCCGCACCTGGCTTTATCCAGGCGATATCATCGCCGACAGTGGTAATTTTCCACCCGCTTTTGTTAAAGCTTTCCGGTGGCACCAGCATCGCCAGGTTTGTTTTGCCGCATGCGCTTGGAAAGGCAGCGCCCAAATATGTTTTTTCACCTTCCGGGGACTCAATGCCCAGAATCAGCATATGTTCTGCCAGCCACCCCTCGTCCTTGGCTATTTTTGACGCAATGCGCAAGGCAAGACATTTCTTGCCAAGCAGGGCGTTACCACCATAACCGCTGCCGTAGGACCAGATGGAGCGCTCTTCCGGAAAGTGGACGATATATTTTTCCTTGTTGCATGGCCACGGCACATCTTTCTGCCCAGCTTCGAGCGGAGCGCCGACCGAGTGCAGACAGGGAACAAATTCGCCGTTGCCGAGCACATCTATGACCGCTTTACCCATGCGGGCCATAATACGCATATTGACTGCCACGTAGGGAGAATCAGTTATTTCAACACCAATCTTCGCAATGGGAGAACCGAGCGGTCCCATGCTGAATGGTATGATGTACATGGTGCGGCCATGCATGCACCCTTTAAACAGCTTGGTCAGAGTTTCCTTCATTTCTTTGGGATGCATCCAGTTGTTGGTTGGACCGGCATCCTGCTTTGAGATACTGCAGATAAAAGTGCGATCCTCAACACGCGCAACATCACCCGGATCAGACCAGGCCAGATAGCTGTTGGGACGCTTCTCCTGGTTCAGCTTTTTGAATGTACCGCACTCAACCAACGTGTTGCACAGCGCATCATATTCTTCCTGCGACCCATCACACCAATGAATCGCCTTTGGCTCACACAATGCGGTAACTTCTGCTACCCACTTGACCAGCTGATCGTTGCTCACTACGTAACTCATGCCGCCTCCCAGTTGAGGTATTTAAATTTAGTTTTAGTTAAATAACACAGCGATGGCCAAAAAAAAAGAACTTATATACCCGGCAGACAAATTCTTTTCCTATTTAGTGCGGTACGATCATGGTGGATAACGGGGCAGGGAGCATAGCGGGGAGCATGTTCATAGATATTTTAGGGAAAATGAAACCGGCAGCGTAACTGTCCGCTGCCGGTTTTAGAGATCGCAGGTGATCAAAGCCTTTTTTAACAACGAGGCATCAGGGCAGAAAGAGCGCTTCAGCCATTACTTCAGCGACATCCCTGACTTTGACTCCATCGGCCTTAACGTCCTTGAGTCCATCTTCAAACATGGTCATACAGTAGGGACAGGCAACACCGATCGTATCCGGTTTCTGCTTGAGCGCTTCGGTAACTCGCGTAAGATTTATCCGCTCCCCGCCATGTTCCTCCATCCACATTCTTCCGCCGCCTGCACCACAACAGAACGCGTTGTTCCGGGTGCGCTCCATTTCGACCGGAACTGTTCCGGTAGCAGCCGCAATCACGGCACGCGGAGCATCGTACACATCATTGTGACGACCAAGATAGCAGGAATCATGAAATACCGTCGTCCCCATAGTGGTATTCGTTGCCGTAGCGAGCACAAGCCGCTGATCCTGAATGAGATTGCGCAGCAGTTCGCTGTGATGAATAACCTCCAGCTCAAGACCGTACTGTCGATAATCATTCTTAAGGGTACTGAAACAGTGAGGACACTGGGTGATGACTTTTTTCACACCTCGCTCGATGAACATCTCGACATTTTCCCGGGCCATCCGGTCAAAGACATATTCGTTACCCAGCCTGCGGAGGCTGTCCCCGCAACACTTTTCGTCCTTGCCAAGAATGCCCCACGATACTCCGGCCTTGTCGAGCAGTTGGGCAAGCGCAACACTGACATGCTTGTTGCGCGAATCGAATGAACCGGCACAACCGACATACAACAGATATTCCGTCGTGTTTTTCTCAAACGGTTTAACGTTGATTTGACTGCACCACTTTGTCCGCTCTGTCGGCGCAATTCCCCACGGATTGCTGCGCCCTTCCATGTTTTCAAAGAGGTTGAGCAGCTCTTCAGGAAATTGCGCATCGCTTTCAACCAGATGCCGCCGCAATTGGATTATTTTAGGCATCTGCTCGATAAAGACAGGACAGGCCTCCATGCAGGCCCCACAGGTGGTGCATGACCAGATTGACTCCTCGGAGATACTTCCTTCGCCCGTATCACCGATGAGCGGCATCTGTTGAGTGCCACTTTTTTTCAGTTCAGCCCCGTTTTCGAGCAGGTTAACTTTGATATCATGGATAACTCCGCGCGGATTAAGCGGTTTGCCGGTAATGCTGGCCGGGCAGACATTCTGGCAGCGCCCGCACTCGGTGCAGGAAAAGGAGTCAAGCAGATCTTTCCAGCTGTAGCGGTCAACACGGCCGATGCCAAAGGTGTTGCCAGGGATAAAATCTTCCCGTGGCTGCGTATTCGGCTTTTCCAGGCGATGCAGGAAGCAGTTCGGTATGGCGGTCAGGATATGCATATGCTTGCTGTTCGGCAGATAGCAGATAAAGGCGCAGAGTGCAAGGGCGTGGGCCCACCAGGCCGTGCTATGGATAGCATTCAGCTGCAGAGGCGGCAGGATGCCGGCAACAAGCGCAGAGACCGGCATCATTTTACGTGCATTGGCAAGAAAGGATGCCGGATCCGAGTTGGATTTGATCATGTATGCCGCCAGTTCTGTGGCGTTAAGCGCAAAAGAGGCGAGCATGAGGATGGCAATGAGCCCGAGGATGAAAAAAGCTTCCGGGGTACGGGCCTCAGGATAAGGGGGGGAAATCAGTCGCCGTACCGCCGCAATCATAACGGCAACCAGCGCCAGCAGCGAGGCAATATCGATCATGAAAGCCAGCGGGACATAGAGTTCAAAAGGGAGCCTGATGAGTTTGATCGTATGGGGGAAAAGACCGTTCAGAATGAATTCGGTATTGGCAATCAGCAAGATCAGAAACGACCAGAAAATCAAGGCATGATTGATGCCGAACGGCTTGGCCAATACCCGTTTCTGGCCAAACGCATAGCGGAACATCTCACCGAAGCGCACACCGATATTGTCGAAACGGTCTTCCGGCTGGCCGAGAGAAATGAGACTGAGCCGTCTCCAGCATCCCCAGGCAAATACGGCAAGGGAGGCGAGCAGGAGCGGAGCAAACAGGGCTGGACTTGGTGTCATGGATAAACCTCAAGGTTGAAGGTTGAAGGTTGAAGGAGCTATATATCTCTACTTGGCCCTTGACCCTGCTTTTTACGTTCCCGGATTGTGTTTGTGATCGCCGGCACAACCTGAAACAGGTCGCCAACAATTCCGTAGGTGGCAACTTCAAAGATCGGCGCACTGCTGTCGCGATTGATCGCTATTACCATGTCGGAGTCCTGCATGCCCACCAAATGCTGGATAGCACCGGATATGCCGCAGGCGATGTAGATTTTGGGGCGTACGGTTTTACCGGTCTGGCCGACCTGCCGGTCGCCCGGCATCCAGCCTGCGTCGACAGCGCTGCGGGAAGCTCCCACAACTCCACCCAGTTCATCAGCCAGTTCCTGCAGCATGGCAAAATTTTCCGGGGCCATCATGCCGCGCCCTCCGGACACGATGAATTCGGCGCCGGTAATATCGACGCCCCCCTTGCTGTGAGAATCACGAATTATTTCAATTACTTTGGTTAGAATGCTCTTTTCAGAAACGGTAAACGGGTCGCGGACGATAACTCCCTCCGCCCCTTCCTGCCGCAGTGGCAGTGGCATGACATTGGGACGAACGGTAGACATCTGGGGGCGGAACTTGTCGCACATGATTGTTGCCATAATGTTTCCGCCAAAGGCGGGGCGAGTCTGCATCAGGTTGCGCTTATCATCAATGGCAAGGCCGGTGCAGTCAGCGGTCAGACCGGTTGCTACCCGGGTAGCAATGGCTCCGGCAAGATCACGCCCCATGCCGGTCGCACCCATAAGGATGATCTCCGGCTTGTATTTCTCAATCAGGTGACAGCACCCCTCAACGTACGCTTCAGTCCGGTAGTGGTAATAGATTGGCGAATCAAGCTGGTAGGCTCTGGTTGCGCCGTAGGCAAATGCTTCCGTACAGAGGTGCTCGACATTTTCTCCGATCACGAGAGCGCAGAGCTCTACGCCGAGAGTTTTTGCAAGGCCTGCCCCGACTCCCAGCAGTTCCCACGACACTTTGGCCGGTTCACCCTCAATCTGCTCGACAAGCACCCAGACGCCGCGATATTCCGCCAGTTTTCGGGCAAGATCCGCAGCCTCTGGGTCAATTTCTTCTTCTGTTGGGAGAGCCGAGGCAGCCAGATCAGCCAGAATTTTCTGCTCTTCAGGGGTAAAATACATCTCCAGTGCGCTTGCCGGACATATCTTGACGCATTTCTGGCAGCCAATACATTTTGCCGCTTCGATTATCGGTTCACCGGTTTCAGTCATTTCGACACAATTGACCGGACAGGAACTCTGACAGCGAGCGCCGCAGGCGATGCACTTCCCGTCCAGCAGCTGGGCAACGCCACGTGGTTTTTTGGTTTTTTGCTGTTGTACACTCATAACGGCAGCATATCCTTTGCAATCAACTTCTCTATCAGCATCCTTGCGGCACCAGCCGGATCAGCGGAACCGTCACCAAGGATTTCTCCTTTGTCGCGTTCCGGCGAAAATATTTTCGATACCCAGGTGGGAGAACCTTTCAAACCGATTTTCTGCTCATCCAGCTGCAACGTTTTGTTATTCCAAACTTCAACAACGGTTTCAGCAGCTACCAGCCTCATCTGCACTTTGGGGTAGCGTGGACGGTTCAGTTCGCGAACGACTGTCAGCATGGCCGGCAACGGAGCTTCGACAATTTCGTGTCGCCCCTCCAATTTCCTGCTGACGCGGATTTTTTGTGTCGAAAAATCCAGATTGATAATTTTATCAACCAGCGTCAGCTGACGATAATCGAGGCGGCTGGCAATACCGGGGCCAACCTGGGCAGTATCGCCATCAATTGTCTGCTTGCCGCACAGCACCAGTCCGACCTTTTCTACTTCAGCATCCAGCTTGCTGATCGCAGCGGCCAGGACGTTACTGGTTGCAAGCGTGTCGGCGCCGCCAAAGACTCGATCGGAGAGCAGGATGGCGTGGTCAACACCGAGAGAAAGCGCTTTTTTTAGCGTGCCTTCCGCATTGGGAGGACCCATTGAAATAGCCGCGACTCGGCAGCCGAAACGATCTTTCAAACGGAGCGCTTCCTCAAGGGCATGGGTGTCGTACGGGTTAACGATAAAAGGGATACCGTCACGGATCAGGGTATTGGTAACCGGATCGATCTGAACCTGGGTTGTATCCGGAACCTGTTTGATGCAGACTACTATCAGCATGAGCCCCCTCTCCTGCGTTGGTAAAATACGAGCATCCATCTATGAATCCATCGGCATAACCCCGATGCTCAAAATTGATGCAACCTGCCGCTAATGTTAACTATAACGCCAAACTTCTCATACCTTAGTTCGTTATAAAGATGCAAGATATTATACTTTTACAAAAGTATATTCAGTATTATTAAAACCAACGGCGGAAGACTGATTAATAAAACGGCAACGAATGGTACCGGACTTCTCATTTGTTCTGCAACTAACAAATAACGGCGCCCCCATTTCATACCTGGATGAAATGGGGGCGCCGTTGCCATAACCGTGAGCTGTATGATTTCAGTGACATCCCACTAGCATGGGGCATGCCAATATGTGCAAATAAATATTTGTTTGTGTTCACAGACTGTTACGTTTCTATGGCATCATCAGCCGTAGCAGTTTTGCCTATTAAACAGACAATTGCCTGTCTCCGATCACTCCGGTCACGCTTTGTCACACACGTAAGCATGGGTGCTTTACTATCGGGTCTCCCACCTGTTTCTACATGGAAGTTATAACCACTGGCGAGGCACTGCATGATAAACAGGCAATCTGCAGTGCAGTGAAGCAACTTGTCGAAGAAATCAAGGTACACCATTGAGGGTATCCACGCCTTTTATCTTCTTCATCAGATGGTCTGGACTTTTTCGAAGCGCATCTCCAAAAGACATTTACGCAATACATCTGATCCGTTAGGCAAAATGGCTATTGTTAATGACTCCGGCTGATTGACATTAGCTATTTTTACGCTAGACAATCTATAAGCACACAAGATCCAACTACAGATTTCGAACCAGATATTGGAGTGATCATTTTGAAGTTCACCTCATTTAAAAACTGGAAAATTTTTAACAAGATCGTCAGCATTTCGGTGGTTAACATCATCCTGCTCTTTGCTTTCAGCATTGGTATTCTTCTGCCGTTTATCGAGAAGCAAATGACCGATGATATAAATGCGGAACTTATCAACATAACCGGCATTGTGTTCCAGTTGATCTCGGAATACGACGAGAGGGCAACAAACGGTGAATTCGCCGTTATTGAGGCTCAGAACCGGGTAAAAGAGCGAATCCGTGGACTGCGTTATGCCAATAACGAGTACTTTTTTATCGTCAATACGGATGCAGTCATCGTGATGCACCCGCTGATGCCGGAACTGGAGGGCAAGAGCACCACCGAGATCAAAGACCCCAGCGGAAAAGCCCTGTTTGTCGAGATGGCCAAGATGGTGACCGGCAAAGGTGAAGGGATTATCAGCTATCTGTGGCCCAAGCCGGGGCAAACAACTCCAGCTCCCAAACAGTCCTATATCAAGCTGTATAAGCCTTGGGGCTGGGGTATCGGTACCGGCATTTACGTTGACGATGTCAAAAAGGAAATAAAAATAATCCGGTATGGAATCATCACTGCCATGCTGGCCTGCTCCCTTTTTATCTTGCTCTTGTCATGGGTTGTCGCCCGCAGGATATGCTCCCCGCTGTTTGAGGTGATTGAGACCAGCAAACGACTCGCACAAGGTGATCTGACCGGTGTAATCGAGGTTGAAAGTTCCGATGAAACCGGCCAGTTGATGCAGGCTATGCAGCAGATGATTGCCGGCTTGAAAGATTATCAACACAGCCAGAACCTGGTGCATGAGTATCAGAAGCGGCTCGCATTAATAATAGAGACAACTGATGACGGAATAATAGCCAAAGACCTGGAAGGGAACATTCATACCTGGAACAGGGGCGCCGAAAAAATCTTTGGATACACCTCTGATGAAATAGTCGGGAAACCGTTCTCACTGCTTATTCCAGAGTCGTTAACATCTGAAGAACAATCCGTTTTGGAGCGGCTCAAAACAGGCGAGAGAATTGACCACTTTGAGACTGTTCGCCGTGCCAAAGGTGGCAGACAGGTACATGTCTCGCTCACCATCTCCCCCATTCGGGATAATGAAGCACAGATAATTGGGGACTCCAATATTGTACGCGATATTACTGAGCGCAAACGTGTCGAAAAGGCTTTGCGCGCGAGTGAGGATCATTATCGTGCCTTGTTCAACAAGGCTGGGGAGGGGATTTGCATACTCTCCCAAGAGGGTATAATTATTGAAGCAAACGAATCTTTTGCCCGGATGCATGGCTTTGAAGAACGGGAAATGGTGAATATGAGAATAGATCAGTTGGACGTTTTCAAGGGTTTCGATAACACTCCCGACAGGAAAGATGCTGTTCTGTCAGGCGGTGCCGCTATCTTTGAAGTCCAACATTATCATAAGGATGGTCGTCTGTTACAGTTTGAAGTGACTGTCAGCCCGATTACGCTGAGGGAAGAAGCCTATTTTCTGGTTTTTCACCGTGATATTACCGAACGGAAACGATTAGAGGAAGAGCGAAAGGATCTCGAAAACCAACTTATCCTTGCCCAGAAGCTGGAAAGCCTTGGAGTGCTTGCCGGCGGCATCGCTCACGACTTCAATAATATCCTGGCTATTATTGTAGGATATTGCGGCTTGATAAAGATGGAATATGAAGAAGCGGAAATCCATATCCCTGAGATAGAAAAGGCTGCCGAACGGGCAGCGGGGTTATGTCGACAGATGCTTGCCTATGCTGGACATGCCCAGCTGAGTCAAACGCACGTCAACATGTGGACACTCGTGGATGAGATGATCAAGATGCTACGGGCAACAATCCCACAGAATGTGGCAATATATGCCGATCTGGCAGCCGACATCCCTCCTCTGATAGGCGATGACAACCAGATCAGGCAGATTATTATGAATCTTGTCATCAACGCCTCGGAGGCCATCGGTGAAGCGCAGGGTGAAGTGCGGGTATCACTTATAAATGTCGAGGTACAGGCCGGACAATCAAACAAAGATCATCTGGGCAAAAAAATCCCGCCTGGTTGTTATATCTGTCTGGAAGTATCTGATAACGGTCGCGGGATGGATGAAGAAACCAGACAGCGTCTCTTTGAGCCTTTCTACACGACCAAATTCGCCGGACGCGGCCTTGGGATGTCTGCAGTACTCGGTATCATTACCGCGCATAACGGGGCATTACAGATGCGCAGTCAGCCCGGCAAGGGGACGACAATCACGGTTTATCTGCTGGTTAAATCTGGTGACAGCGCCGTCATTCAGACTAATCAACAGGCAGCTTCTCCAGCCACATGGCAAGGGAGCGGCACTATTTTGCTGGTGGAGGATGAGGCTCAGATCATATTCTTTTCAAGGACTATTCTGGAGAAACTCGGGTTCACCGTTATTACAGCCTGTAACGGCGGAGAAGCATTAGAAAAATACCAGAGATATGCATCAGAGGTCTTCCTCGTGATTACGGACATGGATATGCCGGTTATGGATGGGTATACACTGTTCCGCGAACTTAAGGCTATCAGGTCTGATCTGCCGATAATCATCTCCAGCGGCTTTGGAGATTCGGCAATCACAGCAAAAATACCTCGAGAGGAAATAGCCGGTTTGGTCATCAAACCGTTTAACCTTGACCAGATGAGAGAGCTGATAAAGGGTGTTGTAGAAGGTACCGCCATCGAATATTCCGGTGAATAGCCCTGGCTTTATCCTCCAATTGGTAAACCAGCGTTAGAGGCGGCGCTCAACTGTTTCACCATTGCCACAATTCCGGATGAGTAACGAGCAAAGAACTTAAAGAACATCTCCTGCCTGCCATATAATTCGACCCTTGCCCTGGTAGCGTCACCATATTTAGTGCCTGGTATAGGTCCTTGTCTTCAATCCAACCGAGAAGCTTGATCTGCTCACAAACCAGGGGCGTGAATCGCCTGAACGGATGTCGTCCATGAGCTGGCGACGGACAACCGCTCCCAGTGAGCAAAGTGTCGTTCATTGAGGTTTTGGATCAGATGCGGCGGCGGGATTATCTCTCTCCGCTGTCTGGAGCAGGAAATGCTGATTTACGTCTTTTCCCCAAGTTTATCAAATACCTTCATTAGTTCAATGGGAAGCGGGAAGACAATGGTACTGTTCTTCTCTACGGCGATTTCGGTGAGGGTCTGCAGGTAGCGCATCTGCATGGCAGCGGGGTTCTGGCTGAGAGTATTGGCAGCTTCCAGCAATTGCTGGCTGGCAAGAAGTTCGCCTTCAGCTGCGATAACCTTGGCTCGCTTTTCCCGTTCAGCTTCGGCCTGCTTACCCATGGCGCGCTGGATTTGTTCCGGAAGATCCACGCTCTTGAGTTCGACTGCGGACACCTGGATTCCCCAGGGTTCGGTGGAAGAATCGATTATCTCCCGCAATCTCACACTCAGTTTCTCACGATCCGCAAGCAGCTCATCCAAAGTTACTTCACCGAGTATGGATCGCAGAGTTGTTTGTGCTATCTGGCTGGTAGCGTAGTTGTAGTTCTCCACTCCGAGGATGGCCTGTTTGGCATCCATCACCTTGAAGTAAACTACGGCGCTGACCTTAAGACTCACATTGTCGCGAGTAATGATGTCCTGACTCGGCACGTCCAGTACCACGGTACGCAGGCTGATGCGCACAGCCGTCTGAAAGGGGCGGAAGACGAAGACAAGGCCAGGACCTTTTGGATCCTTGTTCACCTTCCCCAGTGTGAATACTACCAGTCGTTCGTACTCGTTCACCACCTTGAGGCAGCTTACGAGCCAGACGAATGCGATAAAAATGATTGGCGCGGAGCTGAACACAATATTGTACAGTACCTGCATACTAACCTCCTGACATAGTGGTAGGAATTTGCGTGTTTAAATGAAATCACTATAGCTTAATACAAACCAACGTCAATTCAATTACTGGGAGTTCTGGCAGAATGGGGCTTTGGTGCACAGCTTCACAACTTCGTTTTGACAACTTAGTAACTGAGCTTCAGGTGGTTTTAATAGAAGAATGATTGACTTGGAAAACGTAGCAATGATAGGAACATCAAATAATTCAATACGACCCAGACAGAATTGACTACACAGCGCACTATCCTCGCTAATGTTACTCTGGTAATGCTCGATCAATTAGTACATGAGCTTTTTGCATGAATGCTCGTTGCATCAGCAATTACCTGTTATGAAAACGGGGCAGTTGATGGTGTTGGCGGTTAATGGAATTGTTTGTTATTAAGGGAAAAGTCTGTGATTGTTTCAAATACTTCATACCTCAACAACCAAATCCGAGCTCTTCCGGGAGAGGGGTTTGACGGCGTTGTGCGAATATCAACCGGAGGCCACTACGGCTCAGGAGCATTATTATTTGATGGGCAAGCCATACTTACAGCTGCTCATACTTTGACCACATCGCCTGGAGTAGCTGCCACTTCCGCCAGTGTGTACTTTGAAACTGTCGAAGGTACTGTATCTGTCACAGCAACAAATATCAGCGTGATCCCCTCCTACGATCCTATCAACGACAATAATGATCTTGCATTGATCTGGTTGCCTTCGTCAGCTGCCGTTAAGGCCGATCGTTACGACATTTACCGCAACTCGAATGAAATAGGCCAATCACTAACTCTTGCAGGCTATGGTGCTCCTGGCAGCGGCAATAGTGGGGTAGATGCGCAATATACCGGTGTACCATTGCGAATCAAAGGAGAGAATCTGGCTGATGCAGATGCCGGCACTCTCAAAGCAAAACTTGGCGGAGTCATGGGATGGTCACCAACCCCAGGAACTCAACTCGTTTCAGATTTTGACAATGGCAGCACAGCACAGGATGCTCTGGGTCGGCTTATTGGCAATATTGATCCGGGATTAGGGACGAAGGAGGGGATGATTACTCCAGGAGACAGCGGTGGTCCTGCATTCATAGATGGTCATGTGGCTGGAATAGCCAGTTACACCGCCAGTATGTCAACAAGAGCTTCGCATCCCGACCTGGATAATACCAGTAACAGCAGTTTTGGTGAACTCGAATTCTGGCAGAGGGTGAGTGCTTATCAGCAATGGATTGATCAAAGTTTACGATCCCATTATCCTGACGCTCCTGCCACACCGGAAGACGTGCAAAAGGTCATTACCGAGGGAAACAGCGGCACTAGCTATGTCTATTTTCTCGTGCAGTACAACGGCGAGCGTACCACGCCGGATGCCTTGCTGAGTATCGATTATTCAACACGTAACGGCAGCGCGGTTTCCGGTTCTGACTATATTTCTGCCAGCGGGACTCTGCGGTTGTATCCAGGCGAAAACCAGGCTGTTATACCAGTTGAGCTTATAGGCGATACCATTCCGGAACCTACAGAAGTTTTTTATCTTGATGTTACCAACCCTGTCGGAGGAACGTTTGCCGACAATGCGACAACACTGACTGCAATGAGAACGATACTTGATAATGATGGATGGATACTTTAAAGAGTAGAAGGATCCAATTTGCTGTAGCACCATGTCGTCAAACGTCCCACCCCCCCCTTAGATTAAAAGATTTTCTGCGATGGCAACAACTACCTTACCGGATACCATACTTTTTCCAAAAAAAACAAAACAGGCACTCACGAATTAACGTAAGTGCCTGGAATGTTTGGTGAGCCGCGTTGGGGTCGAACCAACGACCACCTGATTAAAAGTCAGGTGCTCTACCGACTGAGCTAGCGGCTCAAAAAGGATTGCTTTTTACCCCATATTCTTTTTTGTGTCAATACTTAATTTGAATATGTGCAGAGGGCCTGTAATCTATCCGGCTATAATCACGCATGTCTTACCGCAATGGAGCATTATTGACCGGCGTTTTACTCATAAACCGGCATCCGCAACAACAGTGCCGTCACTCCCAAAGCCGCCATAGTCAACAGAATGATCATCGCCGCCACACCATGCCAGCCGAAACCCTGCCAGAAGAGCCCCCCCACGGTACCGGATATGCTGGATCCGAGATAGTAGGAAAAGAGATAGAGCGATGACGCCTGGGCTTTTGCGGCTTTTGCACGCCGGCCGACCCAGCTGGATGCAATGGCATGAGCACTGAAAAAGCCGCAGGTAAACACACCCACGCCGACGACTATCAGCGATAGTGATGCAGAGAGTGTGAACAGCGTACCCGCCAGCATGACTGAGAGAGCAAAGCGGATCATGAGAGGACGGCCGAAGCGGTGAATCAGGCCACCGACAATGCCGGAACTGAAGGAGCCGAGCAGATAGACCAAAAAAATCAGGCTGACTTGAAACTGGCTAAGATTATACGGTGCGGCCAGCAAACGAAAACCGATATAGTTATAGAGTGAAACGAAGCCTCCCATCGAAAGAAAGGCGAGTCCGTAAAGGCAGAGCAGCCCGCGATCGTGCAGATGCTGGAACAGTGATGTGAAAAGATACCGCATCTGAAACGGTCGCCGGTGGAAATTGCGCGAAGCGGGCAAGTACAGCAAAAAAACGCAGCTGAGCAGCAAGCTGCTGACACCAATCAGCGCAATTGCGGAGTGCCAGGGCATATAGCTACAGAGCAGTGCTGAACCGATCCGCCCGGTCATCCCTCCAACCGCGTTGCCGCTGATGTAAAGCCCCATGGCATGGCCAATTGACTGCGCATCCATCTCCTCGCCGAGATAAGCCATGGCTACCGAGGGAACCCCGGCCAGCACAAGGCCCTGCAGCAGCCGCAACGTCAGCAGAGAGGCAAAAGAGTGGCATAAGAGTGTTGCCACCGCCAGAAGTGAGGTCAGAAAAACGGCTGCTGTCATCACTGGCCGGCGACCCACTGTTTCGGAAACGGTTCCGGCGATCAGCATACCGACAGCCAGAGCACTGGTCGCGTATGATAGCGGCAGACTGGCGACAGCCGGAGAGATCGCAAATTCCTGCGCAAAAAGCGGCAATAACGGCTGAACGTCATAGAGCGTGACAAACGTCACAAATCCGGCGCAAAAAAGCGCCACGTTGATCCGGCGGAAATCCGGAGTGCCGACACTGACAGCCCCGCTCACAATGGCTTGTTTTCCGGCAGCCCCGTTCACGCGGTTACGTGTCCGGCAAGCAGTGCCAGCGGCCAACTGACCAGCCTGACCTGTGCTGCGTCCCCCCACGCAGCTCGCAATTCAGCTTCGACCAACGCAAGAGGATCGCGCCCATTCATGCGTCGGTACTCCGCGACCGCCGACCAGGTGCCAAGATAGCCGAGCAACTGTCCAAGATGCCACTCTGCCTGCATAGCAAACGGCGGCGGGTCAATTCTGGCAAAAGGGAAAGGGATGCTGGTATACCCATCATCGACATACCTTCGTTCCGGTGGCCAGTACCGGCTGATAATATGATGGTAAAAACGGGACAGAATTGCAGCAGGGGGACCTGATACCTGCAGTTCGCCGTACGAAAGTGCCATGAGTACAGCACCCGGTTTTGCAACCCGCCGTACTTCCTCATAAAAGCGTGCAAAATCGAACCAGTGGAGCGCCTGTGCCACAAGAATCGTGTCAATGCAGCTGTCTGCCAGGCCGGAATGCTCCGCCGAGGCAACGGCATACCTGATCCGGGAATTCGGAGTGGCTTTTTCGATCTGCTGCCGGCTTGGATCGGTGGCAATGACCTGCTGGTAATACGGAGCCAGACCGACCGATGCCTGACCATTGCCACAGCCGCAATCCCAGGCAATGTCATGATCTTCCGTCTGTGCGGCAAGCCAGGCAAACAGTCCCTCGGGGTATCCGGGGCGATAGCGGGTATAGTCACCGGACTGCGTGGAAAAATGGTCTTTAAACTGTATTATTTCAGCCATGTGGAACCTCGGCAGGTGTCTCATCTTTCTGTGTCAATAACAGAAACATACGCAAAATACCATGCGATCTTTTGAGAGCAGATTGCCAAACGCAAAAAATGGTGTACCCTGATGAGTGATGAGCAGTTAATCTCTAAAACGCTTTTGAAGCAGAGAGAACACATGAGCGCATTATTGAGACTATCCCGGCAGCTGGTACTTCTGACTGCGATTCTGATCGTAACCGGCTGCGCCGCCACCTCAACCTTTACCCCATATCCCTATAAAGTTGAGCCGCTGGTATCTTCAATGGCACATCGTTCTCCGCTTGATCTATCAAAGACCCTGGCAAGTGAGCGTACCGGTAGTGATCTGATCCTCTACAATATGGAGCATGGCCGCTATGCTCAGGTCATCGGTGCCGGTGATGCCAGCATGTCGGATTTCAGTGCTTCAATGGAGAAAATCAGGACCAACGATGAAAAGGCACTGATCAGCGCTACCGCTCTCGGGGCAACTGTTGCTGCCACGATGGTCAACGACAACGCCATACCCTACGAAGGAGAAGGGTACGAACGGGTTTTGCTGCACCACTACCAGGCGCTCAACTACCTGAAGAAAAATGATCTCGAAGGTGCCGGCGTCGAGGTACGGCGAGCCAATGCCGAGCAGGAAGAAGCGCTGAGCCGTTTTGAGAACGAGTTGGAACAGAGCCGTGAAGAGGCCTCTGAAAAGAGGGTCAGCAGCAACTCTATTGCCAGAGTAAACAGCCAGTACGCGCAGATGGACGAAGTGGCAGGCAAAGTGAAAAACTCGTTCCAGAATGCGTACACATTTTACGTTTCTGCCGTTATTTATGAACTGCTCCAGCAGCCGAATGATGCCTATATCGACTATAAGAAGGCGCTGGAAATTTATCCGGAAAACAGCTATCTGCTCAACGATGTGCTGCGTCTTGCCGCACAACTTGACATGCGTGACGATCTGGCTGAATTGCAGCAGCGCTTTCCGATGCATGATCGGCAGGTTACCACTGGAAGCGGTTCCGGCAAACTTCTGGTGCTGTTCGAGGACGGCTTCGCCCCGCAGAAATATGAAGTGAAGCTCCCGATCCCGATTGGTAAAGCCGGGCTCGTCTCAATTGCGTTTCCGCTGTATAAGGAACGATGGTCAGAGCCGACTCCGCTGCGTATTTTCAACAATACCGCCTTTGTCGGCAGCACCGAGACCATTTGTGACATTCGGGCGCTGGCGGTTAAAGCTCTCACGGAAAAAGCACCGATGATCGCTACCCGTCAGATTATCCGTGCAGTGAGCAAGGGGGTTACGTCAGCCCAGGCAAAAAAAAACCTGGGGGATCTCGGCCAATTTGCCGCTATTGTCTGGAATCTGGTCAGCGAAAACGCCGATCTGCGCAGCTGGCTGACGCTGCCGGCCAATGCCCAGATCATGAAGGTGTCACTGCCGGCTGGGCACCATCTGCTGACATTGCAGCACCCCCTGGGCACGCCAACGTCTGTTGAAGTTGACATCACCGGAGGGGGCACTGCCGTATTACATGTTGTACGCGCCGGACGACAGATATATAGTTCTGTTACGACGTTTCACTGAGAGGAGGCAGTATGGTCAGATACATAGTAATTCTGTGCAGCGTGGCAGGTGCCGTTATCATGCCGCTGACGGTTATGGCCGCAGAAAAAGCCGCTGATCTTCCGATCCAGACAGAAATAGCCGTAACCGGGAAGGAGACCGTCTTTATCGGCCCCGTTACGGTGCAGCCATCGGTCATCGAAATGGCGGACAAAAAAAAGCGTGCTCTGGAGCTGCGCCGCGTGGCCAATTCGCTTGAGACGCAGTTTATATCGGCACTCAATGCGACACGGATATTTCAGTTGGTTGAGTGGAACCGCGCGCCTGATCTTGAGAAGAGAGCAACAGCCGACGCGGTTGGCCCGAATGATCCGACGCTGCTTCAGGCCGGCAGGATGGCCGGGGCAACCTATGCCTTCCTTCCACAGATTGACGGATTCGAGGATACACAGGACATCGCCGAATATCCGGCGCTTGGCCGGGCATCGCTCAGTCGTATGCTGTTTCTTTCTGCTACTGTTCAGATAGTCGATACGACAACCGGCATGCTGCTGCCCGATTCGCCAAGCGGGCAACTCAGCAAAAAGGAAGTGATAGAACATGCCAGGATCGGTCAGCTGTCAGGCAGCGATGAAGTCATTGTTGCCCTGGCCAGGGACATGGCAAAAAAGTTGTCACAGGAAGCAGTTGCTCTCCTTTATCCCGCCAGAGTCTTGACGGTTACCGGCAAGCAGATTATGTTCAATCGTGGCAGTGAGACAGGATTCAGCAAGGGGGATCTGGTTGAAATATATGCCGTTCAGCAGGTAAAGGATGACGATACCTGCGAGACCTTTCGCAACGAAGTGCCGGTTGGGCAGGCGATTATCAGCAGGATTGAGAAATACCAGAGTTATGCCGCCATCAGCGGAGATGACCTCGGCATCACCAAGGGATGTGTTGTCCGTTTTCTGAAATCAGCGGCCAGTCGAGCGTTGGAATATGTGCCGCCGCCGGATGTCACCCTGCCGGATTTCAGCAGACAGGGTGGTGATGGCAGCACGCCCGGCTCAAGTGAAAAGCCACTTACGTGGAAATAGGGAGGAGTGCCATGAATGAAATACAGTATCTCAAAAGCGCTATGGCGGCAATTGCCGCAGTAGCAGTACTCGGTTTGGCCGGCTGCAGCACAACCGCCGGTGTGGAGGCAACAGCCAGAACGGCATGGGACGACCAGGGGGCACGAACCCTGGAGAAGAATGTTGTGTTCAACAGCGGCAGCCTGAAGGGAGATATTCAGATTGTCGATATCAAGAGTGCGATGGTCGGTGATATCATGAAGGCTCAGGCGACGCTCCGCTCCAAAGACAGGGATACCCTTCCGTTTCAGTATCGTTTTGACTGGTTCGATGCAGGAGGTTTTGAGATCAATTCCGGAGCAGGCGCCTGGAAACCGTTGCTTTTGACCGGCCGTGAAACAAAAACCATCCAGGCGGTTGCCCCCGACCCACGGGCAAAAGAGTTCAAGCTCAAGATTCGTGAACCGGATTAACGTGAAGGCACTGTTTATTATCGACACACACTATACAGCGAGGTGAATGAATATGAAAAACGGTATTGGAAAGCTTTTGATGATGGTGGCTGTCGCGGCATTGTTTATTTCCGGTTGCGCGTCCACCATTCAGTATGGTGATGCCGGTTCGTCGAAACCGGTTTCAAAGGAATTCGGCTCCTCCGATCTGCAGCAGATCGCCGAAGCGATGGTCGATTCGATGATCACCTTTCCGCCGATGGTGGAGCTGACATCTGGCCGGCGCCCGGTGGTAAGCGTGGACAACGTGAAAAACAAATCGATGCAGCATATTGATACGGAGTCAATTACTGATTCGATCCGTGCCAAATTGATCCGTTCCGGTAAATTCCGCTTTATTGACCGAACGACCGATGCCCAAGCGGTTGAAGAGCTCAAAACACAGAACGACAGCGGCCTGGTGGACAAAAACAAGGCTGTCGCATTTGGCCAGCAATTTGGCGCGGAGTTCCTGTTGACATCCAACTTTTCTGAAATACGCCAGAAGGCCGGCAACACAACTGATGTGTATTACAAGTTCACAATGTCGCTCAAAAACCTGAAGACCGGCATCCTGGAGTGGTCGGATGAAAAAGAGATTCGCAAGGTTTTCACTCGCGGGACTTTTGGAGGGTAATTCATGAAAAAACTATTACTGCTGTTTCCTGCCGTACTGCTGTTGTTTGCCTGTTCTTCGGCCAAGCCGAATTTCGTCTTTCAGGAAAAGACGGCTGTTGACCAGAATACCGGACTTACCTGGACACGCAACGCCAACATGGCAGGGCATCAACTTGTCTGGCGTGGCGACGACAATGTGTATGAATATATGAAACGCCTCAATGAAACAAATTATGCCGGATATGCCGACTGGCGGGTCCCTTCCAAAGAGGAGATGTCCGCCTTGATTGAGTATGCGAAATCAATGGGATATGATCGGGCGAAGATGGACAGCTGGCCCTACCAGAAACTGCGCCAGCTTGGTTTTATCGATGTGCGGGATTATGAATACTGGACATCCAGCCGCCAGTCACAAAGCGAAATCTGGACAGCCGATCTGACCACCGGCATCATTGCGCCAAAACCAGAAGCAAAGCCATACTACCTCTGGCCCATTCGCGGCACCAGTCTGCGCTGAAGCATTCAGAAACATATTGCAGGGGCTGTGTGTGACTGGAGTTTTATTGTGCGTTGATGATCTACAACTGACGGCGTATATGTACATTGTATTACATTTTGGTGGGAGACTCAGATGAGAAGAAATGCAAGCGTAACACTCTGATCTCATTATGACTACCCTTTATTGATTCACAAATTAAAGCCGGTGGATTCTGCTCTCGAAGTGAAGTTGTGAGGGCCGGTCTCAGTTTGCTAGAAATACATCAGGCCAAAATTAAGTCGTTAAAACACACTATTGATGTAGGGCTTAATAGTGAATCTGTCGAATGTTCATATGAAGATTTTATCTCACAGATAGAACAAGAAGACGGCTCAACGGCATGAGATATGTTATCAAGAAGTTTCTTTTATCTCAAAAAACATCGAAACAATAATCCCATAAAACATACTGATTGTCGGCATTTCAATCTCCTTCCGCCTACTTTCTACTGTTCAAGAACATATCTCAAATCATGGGAAGACACATATCTATGCAAAATCTGATTTCATCACCCTACTTAATAGATTTTGTTTGATATATGGGCGAACTTTTGCCCATAACGTTATTTATGTCAATTTGGCAAATAACACCTTCAATAAATACATCTGTTCCCTTTTCTCGCAAAAAAGCCCTCATGATCGTGGATGGCCAGGAGGGCTTTGGTGATTTATTATTGTAATACGGCCATCTTCTTAGATAACTCGTTTCAATGGTCGCTTTGGTTGACTTCGGTGGAGCTCGGTATCATTTCTGTGAGCAATCAGTTCTTTATGAACTGCATCAACTTTCTTGTCGACTGCATCAATCCGATCCGACAGGTTTTTTTCAACCGAATCCACGCGTTTACTCAGACCCATAATCTTACAATCAAGAACAGCAATATCCTCTTTTAATTCATCTTTTACGGAATCAATTTTATGGTCGAGTACCGTAACTGCCTCTAAAGTCAATTGCATCTTACTGTCCATTGATTCAAGCAGAATCATCAGATTATCTTTTTGTAATTTGGTCATGGGATTCTCCTCGGCAAACCGGGAATGAAGACTATCATGGCCAATTGGAGTTCGTCAAAAGAAAACTTGAAGAGTGCTTAAAAAAATAAGTCCTTATTTTATCGGGATTTGTCTCATATCTGCTTTTTGTCAATATGTCCGTAAATACCTTTCAATAAATACATCTGTCCCCTTTTATTTCCTTACACTTTCTAAAATCGGAGCGGCTATACGGTAAAGACGGTAACCAAATTAACTCACAACTTATTTTATGTCAATTTGCCTGTAAATACGTTGAGCGATTCTATATATCTCGTTACTTTGCCTGTTAGCCAGAACGCAAAAAAGCCCTCAAGACCGTAGATGCTTTGGTGACGCTGTTTATATCTGCTGCTTACTTCACATTCCCAACAACAACTTCCGACATATCGACTGTTTTCGGCAGCGCTTCCTTCAGGGCATTACTGTACGCAGCCCGCGCTGTCTGGAAAACCGCTATCTGGCCATGCAGACGCTGTAGCTCTGCATCAACAAACTGCAGGCTTGCCAGTTGTTCTTTGGCCTTCGTGGGGAGGAGATCCAGCTCGTACTCTTTGTTGTCGATTGTGATTAATGGCATTGTTGTTCCTTTCTTGTGTTGGTTTTTTTGTTGAATATCTTGATATAGTTTGTGATAGGTCTCTTCCAGCTGAGTGGTAAAGCCTGCCACATCCATCAAAGGTGATTCCTGCATTCTGGTTCTCATACTGTTGCGGAGATATTGCAGTCTGCTCATGTCTGTTGCAAGAGTTCTGGCGATCTTCACATATCCTTCTGCGCTGTTTGTTGATAGTTCTTGCAGTCCGATAACTGACAGGAGAGAAAACGTCTGTCTACTCACCACACGACTCTGTGGCCAGGTGATGACCGGTACTCCCATCCAGAGTGCTTCGCAACTGGTCAATCCGCCGGTAAATGGGAATGGATCAAGGGCAATGTCGATATCGGCGTATTCCTTAAGTACATCAACATGAAATGAGGCAGTCCGTAATTCAATGCGTTCTGGCGCAATACCTCTGCTACTGAATTCATGCTTTACTTTTTGACAGAGCGGTTCATCGGCAAAGGTGCGCCATTTCAGAATCAACCGTGAGTCAGGTACAGCTACAAGAACCTGCGCCCATACATCGTACACGCCAGAATTCAGTTTCGCCGTATTGTTGAAACTGCCGAAGGTGACGTAACCGTTGTTCAAGCAAGGCGGCGATGCAACTTCATTTGGTGCCCACGGCACCGGTCGGTAGCAGAACCGTCCCAACGGCAAGCGAATGATCGGTTCAACGAACTGTGCTTCTGTTCCCGATGGAGCATGCCATTCATCCAGCAGCACCGCATCAATGTACGGCAGCCCGGTAGTGGCAAAATAGCCGAGCCAGGATACCTGCACGGGTGCAGGTCGATGGGCGAACACTGTCAGACGTGAACCGCCGGTGTGACCGGAGAGATCAACCAGAATGTCGATTTTATCTTTTCTGACTTGCTCGGCCAGTGCTGTATCATCCAATGCAGATACGTCTCGGAATCCGCATGAGTTCTTGATTTCTGTGGTAACCCAGTCATTGACCTTGCCGGAACTGTAGACCACAACTCCTGATTTATGAGCTGCGAGGACGTCTTTAACAAAGAGACCAACCGTGTGCTGACAGATATCTGCCGATACATAGCCTATCCGCAATGAATGGTCCGTCAGTGGTCTCATTGCTTGTCGTTTATGTTTTCCTCCAGCCTTTGTTATTGCCCAGTTTCCCCACTCTTTTGCTTGATGCAGTCGCTCCGTATTGGACACGTCTGCATCGTATTCCATTTTTACCAATGCGCTGTGGCGGACTATGGCATTATTTGGAAACTGCTTCAGCAGCTGTAAATTCAATCTTCGACATTTGTGATGTTCTCCGGCATCACGGGCAGCATTGGCAAGGTTAGCTATGGGTGCAAGGTCTTTTGGGGTCAGTTGATGTGCTTGAGTGAAACATTCATTGGCTTTGGTAATGTAGCCGAAGTTTAGCAGGAGTGTGCCAACTTCCAGCAGGGCATCAGCGTTGTCACCATTAGCATCAATGATGTTCTGACAGGTTGACAGCATCTGAGGGAAACGGGCTGCTTGGGCGTGCCTTTTGGCGGCAGTTATCATGGGGTAAATGTTCATGTTGATAGTGGTATCTCATCGGAAAAGTAGAAAAACGAAAAAACGAAAAGGGGACGGATTTATTTTAGAATCTTTTTGGGTCGCCCCTGTCCTCTAAACTCTACTCGTCTGTCGATCTTCCGTTCAATTTCATCCACAAACTTCTTACTGCCGGTCAACTGTCCGCGTTGAAGAGACAAGCGAATCTGTTCCCACTCGCCCTCAGGTATCGCACTCGTTACCCAATCGGCGTATTTAATTGCCCTTTTCTCTTGCATTTCAGCAAGCGCAACATAGCATGGATCATAGTCCAGCCAATCCAGTTTTGTTTCGCATATTTTGCTACCATAGCTCGACCAGCGGTATTCGGAGGGGTTCGAAACAATTCCTGCCCGGACAGGGTTTAATTCAATATAGCGGCAGCAAGCGAGCAAATATTCATTGGTACAGATCGGGCTTGATTTATAACGCCCTTCCCACAGACTGCCAGTCCGTTTCTCCAACTTGTTAACATATCTTGTCTGGCGTCCGGCAACGCGTTTCATGAGTAAGGCAATATTTTTTTCGTCGACTCCCGGATCGATTATCAGATGAACATGATTTGTCATAATGCAGTACGCGTAAACCGAACATCCCAATTTTACTTTCCATTCTCGAAGGTTGTTGAGGTAATAGAGGTAGTCTTCATCGGTTGCGAATACCACCTGTCTGTTGTGGCCCCGCTGGATAATGTGATGAGGATGGTCGGGTACTACTAGTCGAGCTGTTCTTGGCATACAGCGTCTTTATCAAAAACTGATCGTACCGTCAATAAATAATTCTGTCCCCTTTTAGTACTTAAATAGAACCATCATCTATACTGATTGACGCTTCCTCTCCCTGATAGCGCACATGAATATGCGGAAGATTGTGACGACGATTGTCACGGAAAAACATTAATACCAAGATGCCATAAAACATACTGATTGTAGGCACTTTCAAACTCCTTACAAAAACAGTTCACTGCTGAACTCGTGAATGTGGATAAAACATATCCCATTACAGCTGTTATGTCAATTTGGCAAAAACACCTTTAATAAACAAATCTGTCCCCTTTTAGCGTTTAGCGTTCTGGTTGATTTCAAATTATTTGTAGCGCCTTCAATATCGGCAGTTGTTTTTCGGCAAAAGCGTGCGCCTTTGAGGTAATCTCGGCCAGGTTCTTTTCGGGGCTTTCCAGCGTTATACCATCCTTGACGACCTTTTCGCCTCTGGCAGCAAGCATCTCGCACACCGATGTCGCCCATTCAAGGGGCTGCTTTTTGCCTTTTGAGATGGCCATCAACAGCAATTGCTGGAAACGGGTGACTGCAACGCCACCTCCGGTAACCGGGCTGGCAAGGCAGTCGATGTCATTGCACCCGCGTGCCTTGTCAATCAGGTGTGTGTTGAGTTTGTCGGTGTATGTTCTTGCTTTGGCAATCACTTCGTCATCCTGTACGGCGGACAGACTGCCGGTGCCGATGAGAATCATTACCGCTTCCATCACTTGAACAATGCTCAGACTTTTGTCTTTAACCGCCTGTTTTATCTGGTCGATAGATTTCGGCTTGTGGTCGGACAATGCATCAAGTATTGGTACGTACACCGACTTGTTCATCGTAGCTATTCCTACTTGTGTGGTTACTTCAAGAGAAACATCGGCGCTCGGTTTTGTCAATATAACGCGTTGTGCGCGAAGGGCCTCAGAGCACTCTAACGTATTAAGCTTGCGTGCACCCTTAACCCAGTAATCCCTGCGAAACTGCTGGTTCACCATGAAATCGCGCACTGTCTCACGAAACATCGAATTGGGTATTTCCTTAAGCAATAATTGCTGCTCTGCACTCATGTTTATTGTATCTATGTGATCAAGGTAATATGCACTGCAGGCGTAAGTCAGCTTAGTTGGGGCCAACCACTCGGCCATGCGAGCAAAAGACATCGGGTGCCAATCGCGATTGAAGTATTCATGAGCCAGATAGTTGCGTTTGCCGGCTTTGATAGTATTCAGGCGCTCGACTACTTGTGGATTGGCTTTTACATATTTTGGATGTGTAGCAAAAAGCTTGTCAGCGAATTCCAACGCACTATCAATTCGGGAAACTATGCCCTGTCCTGCTACTCCCATTATTGTGCTATATTCAGTTAACAACTCTCGCATGGGCACCATAGTAGCTAATCCAGGCTGTGTGTTGTAACTGATGTAGAGTACCCCGCCCACTTTGAGTTTACGACTAACAAAATCAACTATGACCGCACGATTTTTGTCATTTATCCAGCTCCAGATTCCGTGCAGGCCGATGCTGTCAAACTCCGGTAGATCTGATCTATTGGCAAAATCAGCAAATGATTCATCCGTGAGATGTATATTGGCGCCGGAGGCGCGAGCAAGAGACTGGGCAAAACTTGCATGGGATGGATTAATATCGGTGCCGTGCCAGCTGCTGCCGGATGCAGCCGCGTGTATATTGGTGCTCATTCCCTGACCGTACCCGAGTTCGCAGTGGCTACATTGATCAGGGGGCACATGAGCTGTATTAAGAAAAGCCAGACGGGCACGCAATGGATTTAGTTCCGTACAGTAGCCGAAAGAATATCCGATGTTGGCGATATAGCCGTCGCTCCAATCGTCCATGACGTCCTCTTTACTAATGGTATTTGCGTATGTACTCAACGTTTACTTAGTAAAAACCCCGCCTTCTTGTTAGAAGACGGGGTTTTTACGTTAGTTAAACCTCATTTGAGTTGAGGCCAGGGCACTTGGCCATATAATGGCGGTTGTTACCCTATTGTTTCATGGTCGATTACGCGATGATGTCACCATAAGCCAGGTCACCAATAGCAAGGCCTATAAGGTCTATCGCCAAATCAGCAGTGCCGTTCGCATCGGCATCAAAGAACAGCCAGCCTTCAGCAGCAGTTGCGCCGTCAGTAACAAATGCGTAGAGTACAGTTCCGTCAAGCGCCGTGTTAGCTGCAGCAAGTGCAGCGGCAAAACCAGTAGCCGTATTAGCGTCATCGCTACCGTCCAAATCGGTAAAGTTAAGAGCTGTACCGGCAATACCCATCTTGAGTTTATCCGCAGTGGTTGCAAAACCGGTGATATCATCCATTGTTGAGGCTGTCGCGCCACTGTCACCTGATGCATACACAAACGTATCAACACCCGTACCGGCAGTAATTGAGTCAACACCGGCTCCACCAGTAATGGTGTCCGTACCATCATTACCATCAATGACGTCATCACCGCTGGTACCGATTATTGTCTGGTTACCTGCTGTACCCATGATATCAAGGCCACCCAATGCATACGTGATAGTATTATCGATGGTAATATTGGAGAAATCACCGGTACCGGCAGCAGTGAAATCAACTGAAAGGTGGTCTGTTGCGGTTCCGTCACCTTTAACGGTAATTGTTTGCCCTGAGAGCAAATCTGCATTAACAACAGCGGCAGTATCTGCTGAACCAATTGAAATATTCGTAAGACCAGTTACGTTAATAGTACCCAAGGACATATCTTTGGCAAGAGATATTGTGTTTGTGCCTGTACCAAGATCCATCGTCAGCACAGTATCGGCAGTAGTGTCATCAGCAACGGTAATAGTATCAGTACCGGAACCGGTAGTGATAGTGATATTAGCGGCACCAAGGTTGCCCGTTGAACCGAACGTGACAGTATTCGTGCCATTTCCCAATTCAAGAACCGCTGTGCCGGTTGTCAATCCGTTCAGGGAAACTGAATCAGTACCTGTCCCGGCTGAAACAACGATTGTTCCAGTTGTTAACGCATTGGCTACAACGCTGTTGGTTCCATCATCCACCGTTGCAGTTACGTTTGCGGTTGTATTTACAAAAGTAACTGTGTCGTTACCTGCTTGACCAACATAGTTGTTGTCAACAACAACACCCTTGAATACAACAGTGTTATTGCCGGATCCACCGTATATATCCATTGCTGCTGCCGCATCCTGGGTAACAATCAGATTGTTGGTTAATGCGGTTGCATCAAGCTCGCCGGCTTCGCATAACGTAATCGTTACATCATTTGCGCCGGAAAGAATAACATGCTTTGTTCCTGCATTGATTTCTGCAAGGGTCAGATCAACACCGGTCCCGGCTGTAGCATTTGTTTGAATGGTAGTGTGCTCGATACCAGTCAAGGTAATGATCTGCGTCTGGTCATCGTCCAGAACCATAGTTGCTGTATCGGTGGAACCTGAACCACTGACCGTAAGCCCAAAAGCGCTCGCCATTGTAGCTGTAAATTCAACTTCCTGGCCCTTGACGACTGTAAGATTGCCACCAGCAGAAGCGGCATCAACAGTAATCAAGTCAGCTTCTACATCACTAAGGTCGGAAGCGCCATCAATATCGTCAATAGCAAGGATAATTGAGCCGGTACCGGAATTAGTCATGACTTCCGCATCAAAATCAGTCGCAGCGGCTATGTTAACGGTAAGGTTGTTGGCACCGGCGATATCAAGAGTTTCGCCAATAGCATCAACGGTAAGAGTGAGGTCGGCCACAGTAGCAGTGACGGTAAGATCATCCACTGCATTCGTTAATGTTGCAGACTTGCCGAAGGTCAGTGAAAATGCATCACTCTGGTCAGAAGCAGCATCATCATCAGTTAATGAAATTGTAGTTGCTACTGCAGTGTGAACAGTGGCGGTATTGTAATCCGCTACGGTAACTGATGTAGCTGTGTCTGCTGTAAGCGAAAGGCTTGTTGCTGAACTGGCATCTGATGTAACACTAACTGATTTACTTGCACCGGCTTCAACGGTGACATTACCTGCACCCGTCATTGTCAGTGTGCCAACCATGCCGGAACCGGCAACAATAGTGGCATCATCCTGTGCGTTGGCAATCGACAAATTGCCCAGGAAGCCAACTTTTGCAGAGGTTGCCGTGATAGTTGTCGTACCAGTAATACCATCAGCATCAATCGTTGCCGTTCCAAATGTATTCCAGTTAATATTGATATTCTCAACATCTGTAACCGTTGTGCCTGCGGTAAGAGCAGCAGTCAAAACAGCTGACAGGGTATCAGTGCCACCCAGGTCTATAATTGTGCTGCCCTCAAGACTGTTCACTACGCTGCCGTCTACTGTGTCGTCGCCAGCAGTAAGAATGTGTGTAGCGTCAGTAGTAGCGAGTGTGAACGTCTGACCTGCAACTTCGCCCACAGATGACACATCTGATGCGTCAAGCGTAGCCGCAACAGCGCCGTCTGTCGTAGTTACAGCAGCTCCGCCAAGCGTTGCAGCATCAAGCCCGGTAATAACCAGCTGGGCTGAACCATCAGCAAATGCCAGGGTCTGTCCTGTCGTGTCATCTACAGTAATGGTTGCCACTGCAACAGCACCGGATGTTACTGTTACAACATTACCTTGAATAGCAAAGGTATATGAGCTAAGGCTGCCGGAAAGCTCAACCCGCTCAATTGTGGACTGCACTGTGACAACAGGGGTCCCGTCAACAAGAAGTGTTTCGGTACCGGTGCCGCCATAAACTTCCGAGTTACTTACTACTGTGTAGGTTTCATCCGCATCTAGAAATACTTTTGCCATTTGTAGTCTCCTCTTTTTGTTGAGATTGGGTTTCTTTGAACCTAGTCTTTGGTGTGATTATTCTTAATTAAACTTATGGGAGCAGCGAGCCAGCACCAAATGTACTGTTAAAACTGGCCTTGCCGTAAACCGCAGCATCATCTGCTGCTGCAATACCGGTCAGGTGAACTGTTACAGCATTGCCACTCAGAGAACCGGTAACATTGATTATTCCATCAGTACCGCTTGTATTTGCAACACTTATTGCAGTACCCGCATCAAACACGATCACGTCGCCACTGGCAAAATTTACAACATTGTAAGTAAAGCTGGAGGTCGGATGTACTTGAAACGTAATCGCACCGGTGGATGCATCGTAGGGTACTGCGTTGGCAGCATCTGCACTAACGATACCTGTTGGCACTGTTGTTGTTGTTGTCGTTGCAACGGTGGTAGTTGTGTCCCCAGCCGTGGTGGTGGTTACATCTGCTGCCGTGGTTGTGACGGTTGCTGCCGTGGTTGTGACGGTTGCTGCCGTAGTTGTGACGGTTGCTGCCGTGGTTGTGACGGTTGCTGCCGTGGTGGTTGTTACCGGCAAGTAATCGTCATCACCGCACCCGGCGAAGACAAGCAATGCACCGATTAATCCTGCTGCCCCAAACAATCTTAAAAAATTCTTCATGTTTTTCCTCCTTTGTTTTTTCTCCGCTAAGTTTTATGTATCCAGCTGACCAGAACATCCCATGTATACATTAACAGGAATTATTTTCTATGATCATTTCTCCTTTCGGTTACAGCTTTTGACAAGCCGAGAGTTCAACGAACCAGGTTACATATTCTTGCCAAAATAATACGGTCCAACATGCTCTGCTACGATTCTTCCGTGCACTACTGTTTTCCTTTTTGTCAGACTATTGTCGCTATTCTACGAATAGGCATAACTACTGCACTCTATGTGAGTGCTGAACTGTATAAATGTAAAACAAACCTTTGTCAAGCAACATATCAAAAAAAAAACGCCTCAAACTCTTTTTCTGTCGCGCTTAAGCTCATTATTACATCCCGCTGCACACCCCTAGTCGTATCGGTACTGCCTGCATAATCTTTAATAAACAGCCGTATACGGGCGTTTTAGCCGCTTAATAGCACTAATACCGTGTATACCAGAACTTTTGATACAATCAATAAAAAAAACAGGTGACCGCTGATGAACGACGATTTACGCAGACAAAAGTAGGTGGTTCCAAGCAAAAAATCAAAAACGAGGGGCACTGTCGGGTTAAGTCAAAATCAGCACGCGGATCAAATCTGATAACTTCGGATTATAGTCTGATCAAGGCCTTTTGGGGGTAAATCTGAGCAAAGGCTTTCTGGTTAATCAGTTGTTATTTAGATAGTATCGGATGTGACCCGCGTGAAGCTGGTCATTTATCTGGTAGCTAACGCCTGATCCATCGCCAGCAGAAGAGACTTGAGCGGCAGAAATAATGAAAGCGGCGCATCTTGAAGCGGAATAAAACCGAACCTGAGGTAAAAACGTTTAACACTCTCGTCTTTGGCATCAACAAAAAAACCAACGACACCCCCCGATTCTCTGCACGTTGTTGCTACCCTCTTCACCGCATCAGCAACCAGAAGATCGCCATACCCTTTGCCCTGGTGGTGCTTATCAACCGCCACGCGCGCCAACTTGGCAGCAGGCAGGCGTTTTGATGTGGGCATGTTGCGGAAATGCTCCCGTGGCACTGTTTCAGCTTCGATTTCTAAAAACGAAAGGGTGAAAAAGCCCAGGATCTCACACTGATTGGCTTCATCCAGGAGCACAAAGGTATTTGACAACCCCTTTTCACGATGCTGCCGCGCGGTTTTATGCAAAAAATCATTTAATACCCGCACATTGCAATCAAAAGCTGTCCGGTTCTGTTGTATATCCAGCGGTAGGATAATCAACATGTGACAAGCTGGTTGTGGGCTCGCAGTGCTGATATAAGTTGTGATGATGGTTCCGGTGGATTATCCAGAGCTGCAAGAAAGGTTAGAGCGTCCCGCTCTGAAAGGCGCAGCGTCTCTTCCCGCTCCAGAATCTCACCCGCACGGTCAAGAGCTGTCTGTACGATGAACTGGTTTAAAGTTGCACCATATATTGAAGCAGCCCTTTCAATTATGACCCGCTTGGCATGTGGAATCCTGGCTGTTATCCGGTCGTCAGCCGCCGGATTCTTTACTGGTTTATGAGTTGTTGCCGCCCGCATGAGAATCACCTCCAGTAACTAAGATTGGCGTAATAATACCTTTTATGGTGCCAAACTGGCAACATTTTTGTTTAACTTCTGACGGATCAATGAGAAGACCGATGAATACCCCTTGTGCCTCTGTGACTCCGTGTGAAACCGGTTTTGTTGTGAGCTATTGCAAATTTCACTCAAATATGTTCATCTTCACCCCATGAATCGAAAAGATCTCCGCATAATAGCGGCGCAGAAATTGATGTCCGCCATTATTTGAAAGCCGCGTAAATTTGGTTTAAACGTCAAGAACAGCACGCGGTTCAAATCTGATAACTTCGGATTCCTGCCAAAGACTGTTTAACCTAGAAAAAGCATTTGAAACACAGAGATCACAGAGAACACAGAGTAAAATCGGAGGGTTATAAGCTGAAAAATGGGATTTATAACTCACCCATAAGGATTCGGCTTTAAATCACATGCATTCGATTTCTCAGCGTTCACCGTGTCCGGGGTTAAGTTACATTTATTGCTCAGGGAAGCAGTGCCCCGGCTTTCAGCTCTTCAAACTTCCCGTTCACGCCCTGCCACTCTATGTTCAGCCCTGCATTGCCACCCCATTCAAAATAATCCACCACGATGACATGCTCGCCCTTGCTTAAGTGCAGCGGTTTGCTGGCAGCTTCTGCGCCAAAAGCATGCGGCCCGTTATAATCAAGGACTATTTCGCCGTCAACGTATATCCGGCAGCCGTCATCGGCATGGACGCGGAATTGCGTCGCCCCCTTACCCTGTGCACGCCATCGCCCCGCGAATACCACCCTCACGTTGTCTGACGCTTTGAGGTTCTGCCCATCTGCCAGGGCGAGAACGCCCTGGGTTTCAGGGATAGACATCGTATCGGTACTAATTTCAAAATCTGGAGTTACTCCATTGAGCGAGCGCAATGATTTCAGTTCTTCCTTGTATATATATACACTTCCTTTGATCCCCTGCGCCGGTGCCACAGCAGGCACCCCGTTTACGGAAATGCGCGGCGGGCAGACCGGTGCGCTGCCGGCCGCCGTTCCGGCCGGCGCGTTGCGACGCGCAACCAGCCAGGGGCCATCCTCGGTAACTGCGCAGAATTCCCGTGACTCGAACAGCCGGGTTACCAACTGCTGCTGTCCCTTGTCAACCACCCGGCTGTCAAGAACCAGCCATTCAACCCGGTCAGGCGTAAGGGTCTTTTCACCGGCTATGCCCCAATAGTGGACCTGCCACGGATTCGGAAACATGAATATTTCCGTACGGTGCGTCAGGGCCGGCACCAGATTATGCGAGGCGGCGACAGGAATATCCCTGTTTTCGGGCAGCACACTGGTCAGGCTGCCGAAGCGTTGCCACTCCTGCGACTCCTGATAGTTGCGCCATTGATGACTGAGCCGTGCATGCCACTTGGTGAGTGGTGCCTGACTCCAGGCGATGTTTGCCGCTACAGAGGCGGCACAGACCAGGAGTGCAAGCGATACTGCCGATGAGTGACCCAAGCGCAGCCACCCGCGTGCCCTGGCGATGCCGCCCGCCGCAGCCGCACATAAAATCGGCAGCGTATGGTAATTATAGTGGTAATCAATGCCAATCAGATAATCATTGCCGCTGAGAATGTTGATGGCAAACCCCGGAATGGCGGCGAGCAGCAGTAGCGGATCGAGAAGGAACAGGCCCAGCAGCGGCATGGACAGTTTCCAGACATACTGCCCCACCTGCGGGCGAACCAGAATATTGAAGTAGTAGTTTATATCGAACTTGTGGTTCCAGAACTCGCTGAACCAGTAACCGCTCTGGAATCGGAAAAAGCCGGAACCGTTTGCATAGGGAAGAATTACTTTCATGCAGAACAGAAAATACACCACGCTGAAGAGCATGGTGGCCCCGCCGGCAAGCCTGTTGCGCCGGAAGAAGACGAAGAAACCGATGGCGAACGTCGTAAGGGCGACATCCTCCTTGCAGAACAGCGCTAACAGCAGCGCTGCACTGTAGGATCGCCAGGAATCTGTTTCAGCAGCGGCGATCATCCAGAGAATAAAAGGAACGGCAAGCACTTCCGGATGGGCATTTTCAAGGTTCATGTTCTGGAGAGCCGGCGACAGGAGGAACGCCACAGCCAGCAGCAGTGCAGCGAACCGACTGCCGATCTTCCGGTAGGCATACGCGGCAAGAGGAAACGACCCGGCGGCAAGGGCAATGGTCTGAATGGCCAGCAGCGTCTCCAGGCGTGGCACGATCCGGTACAACGGCGCCATGACGGCCATGATGATCCAGCAATGGTCGCCCCAGATGTTCATGCCCCGTATGGTGTTAAAGAAACCGCGCAGGGTGGAGAGTTTCCAGAGTGCCTGATCATGAATGCCGATATCATAGGCAGACATGCCAAAGCTCCAGTAGGTCATGAAAGAGGTGGCACAAAAGAGCGCCACATACGTCAGGACAAACAGGGAAAGCAGAGCTGTTGCGGTGCGATTGGCAAAGAAGCTGTCACGACCGCACGTATGAATGCTATTGGTATTGCTGTTATTTAGTGTCACGTCATGCCTCATACTTCATAGTTCATAACTCATAACTCCCCCAACCCCTCTTAACTTAAGAGGGGGGTAAAGGCTCCTACCTTGAGATAAGGGGAGGCTGGGAGGGGTTAGCCTTACCGCTCTTTCTTTGCACCAGTTATCATAACTCCCCCGACCCCTCTTATCTCAAGAGGGGGGTAAAAGATCCTCCCCTTAAAGTAAGGGGAGGCGGGGAGGGGTTACTTTTTAGCCTTGAATTACCCCTGTGTTGGCCTTTTGGGATAACCTCTCCAGCACCCCTTCCATTTCACACAGCACTTCATTATTCCAGAACCGAACAACCTCAACCCCATGTGCATTGAGGTATGCCGTGCGCTCCGCATCATAGCTTCTGCCCTCCGGCACATTATGCTGGCCACCATCCAGCTCAACTGCCAATTTGTTTTCCGGGCAGTAGAAATCAAGGATATATCGTCCAAAGCTGTATTGTCTGAAAAATTTGAGGCCGAAAAACTGCTTGTTACGCAACCGTGCCCATAATGCTTTTTCAGCATCAGTCTGATTGCGACGCATCTCCCGTCGTCTTTCTTTTAATGTTGGATCGTTTTTTAAGAAGCTCATACGTTAGGCCACATAACTCCCCCAGCCCCTCTTAACTTAAGAGGGGGGTAAAGGCTCCTCCCCTTAAAGTAAGGGGAGGTCGGGAGGGGTTAGTTCTGTATTGCTACTTTTGCGCAAAAACCCAATACTTGCTCAACACAAAATTGATTATCGTCACAAACACCATGGTTACCAGCCAAACCGGCTGATAGGGCCACTGATTCAGATCAGTGCAGACAAAAATCACCCCTGTACTGACAAGCAGGCAGACAATATTTGTCAGAACAAACCTGCCGGCCTGTTTTTTTGTGCCTGCCGCCACCTTGAATGTCCAGAGCTTGTTCCAGACAAAACTGTTGCCCATCCCTGCGGTGAACCCGATGACATTCGACGCGGCAGCGTCAATGGAAGTGATGCCAAAAGAGCGGAGGACGGACGTGATATCCGAGGCTATCGCCGTTGATACGGCGGCCATCACCCTGGAAAGCGGGAAGTAGCGGTATGACAGATAAAAGACCGTAAAGCTGATCGCAAAGTTGAGGCAGCCGACTATGCAGAACCTGATGAGTTGCCGCATTCACTCGATCCGCTCACTCACCAGATAGCGGGGACGCCTGCGCACCTCAACCAGGATTCTGCCAATATACTCGCCGATCAACCCGAGCAGGATAAACAGGATGCCGAACAGAAACGAGACAATGGCAATGCCGGACGCCCAGCCCGGCACAACCGTGTTGGTAAACAGCCGCATGAAAATGGCGTACGCCATCTCGGCAAAGGCCAGAATGCTCGTCAGTATGCCGATATAGATACCAAGCCTGAGCGGGATAACCGAAAAAGACGTAATGCCGGTCCAGGCAAATTTGATCATTTTCCGCAATGTGTATTTACTTATCCCGCTGAAGCGCTCCTGGCACTGGTATGTCAGGGTGGATCTTTCGTACCCTATCCATTGCACAATCCCCCGCAGGAACAGCCCCTCCTCGCGAAAGTGCAGGATTTCATCCAGCACCTGCCGGTCAAGCAGCCGGAAGTCGGCCATGCCGCTTTCCATCGGGACACCACTTAAATGGGTGAAAATCGCATAAAAGAGGTTCGAGCTCCATTTTTTAAACCAGCTGATGTTCTGCGGATCGAGCCGTTTTGTGTGAACCACCTTGCTCCCGAGCCGCCACTGCTCGATAAGCTCTGGAATCATGGCAGGCGGATGCTGGAGGTCGGCGTCCATCGAGATCACCGCATCGCCCCGGGCCTGGACCAGTCCGGCCATCAGGGCATACTGGTGACCGAAGTTGCGTGACAGGCGCACCCCCTTGACCCTGTCATCTCTGCGATGCAGCTGTTCAACCTCGTGCCAGGTGTCATCCCGGCTGCCATCGTCGGCGAAGATGATTTCCCAGGTGACGGCACACTCGGAGAGAACCGGCTCCAGTACGGAATACAGTTCTTGCAGGTTGCCCTGCTCGTTGAATGCAGGGATGACAATAGACAGTTCGGGCGATCTTGAGGGCTGTGACGAGGAATCCATGGTGTTTACTCGCTCTGTTTTTTCGGCTTTTTTTCTGCAAGCCGGTCGTTGGCATACGTTGCCCATACTGTCCCGGGATAGTCGCGAATAACGCGGTTCATGGTGGCACTGCCTTCCCCGAGCTGCTCGAGGCGGAACTGACAGAGGCCGATATGATACCATGCTTCCGGCACCCACTGGCTTTGGGGGTAATCCTCTATCAATTTCCTGAAGGCGGATATTGCATCGCTGTTGTTGTTTTCCAGATAATAGCAGATTGCCGTGTAATAGGCAGAGTCGTGTGCCAGGTTGGTAAACGGCTGTTCTGCCGCGACACGGCGGAACATGGCCCGTGCCTTGTCAAACTGTTTGGCATCCTTCAACTGCACAGCTCTGTTGAACATGCGGTTACTGTCATTGGTGTAGCTGTGGTAGCAGAACCAGAACGCGCCGAGTGCGGCGATACACAATGAAGCGGCAACCATTATTTTCCTGACCCGGACCGGAATAATAACGCCCAGTTCGGGAGTCAGCGATGGTGGCACATTGAGACGCCCCGCAAGAAGATACCATGCGCTTGTGCGGCCTTTGCCGATAAGCGGGAGATTCAGCAGGAGAATTACGATGCCGGCCAACGTGAGGTAGCCCCCCGTCCTGTCCGGCCACCCCCGTCCATAATAGAGACGCACTGTCGATTTCTCGGGATAAATCAGCATGAATGAGGGTGACACGAGATAAATCCGTTTCGCACCTTCAACCTGCCAGTTCGGGTGGTAGGACACCTTGACCAGCAACGGTTTACCGATCCAGTTGGTTTCAATCCTGATCTCGTCATTGCCGATAGTTTCCCTGATCTGGCACCCTGCCGTGTCAATAGGCACGCGGGGAATCTTTGTCAGGTTGTCTGACGACAGTGTAACGGGGCTCTTTTCGGTGACCCCGTTTTTTTCAAAGACAAGGGGCACATCAAGCAGTTTTTCGTCCATGAACCAGCGATAGCTGTCAGTTTTCCAGCGATCCGTCTGAAACAGGACCGGCTCATAGGCAAGCGGCTCGACATACCGGCCGCTGTTGGCCGTTACCTCCCACAATTCATAGTCACCCAGCGACTCTTTCAGGCGGTACCCGGCCACCAGACGGATCGCCCGCTTGGCACCCTCGCTACGCAGCACGAGTGTGCCGACATTAAAAAGACGCAGATGCGGGAGCGCCCGCTCAAAATTTATCGTGGTGTACTCATACTGGGGAAACGGCGCCGATTTGGCCGTGGAGACTTCCGACTGCAGGTAAAAGATGAACGGTGCACTGATCGAGGCCTGCATATACAGGCCCTCAAGCGTAGCCCGTCCGGCAAACAGCGGCAGTGATTCAAAGGCACGGCTGCTGCCGAAGGCATTATGTTCTTCTGAGTGTTCGTACATGACCCGGGGATCACCGAAGCCACCTTTCAGACTATTATTTATCTTCTGGAAAAGCGGCCAGGTCGGCTTTGTCTCAAACCCCTCATAATTCCACCGCGCCCACCCGGACACCGGCCCCGGGTTGCCCCCCGTCCAGAGGAGTACCATAATCAGGCAGAGAAAAGGGAACGTTCGCAGGAGGCTTCTGTCAGGAAGATAGCACACCAGCCATCCGAGTGTTATTGAAGCCATCAGGATCGCCATCATTTGCCCGTAGGGAACATAGCGGATATCGACAACACCGATTTTTGGCGCAGCTATGAAAAATACCACCGACGCGATCAGCCCGAACCAGAGGTAGGAAATCACTGTCAGCACCTGCCGGTCGGAACGTTGGAAGAAAGCCCACAGTGGAATTATAATGCTGCCGATAGCGGCCATGACAGCAAAGGGCATTATCTGCGGCGGGACAATTTCACGCCAGGAATTGATGACCCAGACAAGATGATATGACGTCGTGAAGCCGGTGTACAGCAGGAGCGGCACCAGCCAGAAGGCGAGCAGCAGGAAGCCGAGCGTGTAGACTTTGAGCAGATAGACAAACCGCTTGACGAAACCTTCGTCGGTAATCAGGAAGAACAGCGACACCGCCTCGACAAACAGCAGGGTATACCCATGACTGAAGCCGACCAGAAACACCAGCAGCGCATTGCCGATAACCCAACGCCCGTGGCGGGCTCCGTGGTAGAGGGTACCCAGCAGGATCAGGGACAGTGCAAAACTGAGGCTGTAGGAAAACTCGCCTGCCAGGGTGCTGAGGATATTGGCACCCCACATGGAGTTGGCTGAATTGAACAGAAACGGCAGGGTAAAGATCGCACCAAGTATCGGCGTGGGAAAGGGGCGGCGCAGGCAGCGCAGCATGACATACACCGCAACCGGCAGCAGGAATGTCCCCAGAATACTGATAATTTTAAATGAAACCTGCAGCGGTACAGCGACACTCAGCAGACACATGAGCAGAAACGGCAGCGGGAAGTAAAACTGCAGGAGCGGAAAACCGGCGTAGTTTCCCATCGTCCAGCCGGAGACCCTGCCCGACGGAAGCAGTACATGGCGCAGATAATCGAGGGTGTAATAGTGGGAAGCGGTATCGCCACCGGTTGTCGTTGTGCTGGTTATAAGGCTCGATGGATGCAGATTAACCAGAATGAACAGGAGAATCGCTGCGAGAATCCCCATATCCATAATCAACGTATACTGGTCACTGCCCTCTTCCAACTCGCCCGAGTTGTTGCCACCGGCACGCCACCGGGATCGGCTCAGCCCAAAGAAAAACAGCACGGCAAGCAGGGCGAAACCGGCTCTCTGCCACTCTTTCCGGCTGAACTGTTCCACTATGTTCTGCGCTGCGACTATCGGTACCGTAATGGCCGTTGCAGTAAAGTCATGGCTACCGTTCACATCCGCCTCGGCGACGACATATACTACATAGCGTCCTTCGGCCCCCTCCGTTCCGGAAATGCGGAACGTGGTGTCGGCACTACCCTTGCTCAGACGTATCTGGCGATGATCCTGATCCACCGTCACCGATGGGGGGGCAAAGCTGGTAAGGGCAACCGCAGAAATTGCGGGATTTTTTGCTGAAACGTGCGCCGAAATTGATTTATTCCCCCACCGGCGCTTCAGTTTCACATCGACAGCGAGCGAAGATGGAGGGAGATTTGCGGCAGTCCGAACAGATGCGATTGCAACAGATGAAACCTTCTGGCCGTTCACATGCTCGTAATGGAGGTCAAGGAACAGCGGGTATGTCCCGTTGGCGGACCGGGGAACGGGGAGGGCAAAAACAACGTCGTGAGATTTTCCGGGGGGTATTTGGTCGATACGTTGGGTGGTATGCCGGTTTTCAAGCAGCCGGGCCTGTAATGACAGATTTTTCGCCGGCTCGTTTCCCTTGTTGGTAACAGTAACTGAAACAGTGGCCTGCCCAGACGCATCAGTGGTTGCAGAGGCCCCCGTTACCGAGACAGTCGTCGCAAGGGCAAGAGAAATGTCGCCGCACAACGCCGGGGCACACCATACCCACAACAGCAGCAAAAGAACAGCAGAAAAGGGGACAGCAGAAAAGGGGACAGATATATTTTTTATTCCGGAAAACATTACTACATCTGCTCCCTACATTATATGTGTTTAAAAAACGGTACAAAATAAAGTAAATAAACAGGCAAAAGCAAGGCAAAAGGCATTAAATCTGCGTAAAAGAGGGCTTCATGCATTTTATTATTTTCATCCGTCTTTGAGAACGGAACTGGCTCAAGCCCGAACTCCCAAATCTCAAGCATCTTCCCCCCGGCTGCGCTAAACTCACCAGAAATCGGGACATCTCCCCTATTGATCCTGCTCGGATCAATTTTATCGCCACCATCACAGCGCCTGTTTGATCTGTTCAGCCAACAGCGCAAGTGGTAGTGCCTCAATATCAGGGGCAATCCGGTAGCGCTCAACACCAGGATACACGACATACTTTTTTGCCGGTGCGAGATCTACGCAGGCCGAGTAGAAACCGCGTTCAAGCTTGGGACTGAGACTGCGTTTAATTTCTACGGCCCACAGGGTGCTATCCGGCCATAACAAAAGTAAATCAACTTCAGCGCCACCACCTGTACGATAGAAAAAACCCTGAACCTCCCCCATGCCGGCGGCGAGCAGGTTTTCAATGACAAAACACTCCCAGCTTTGTCCGACAACCGGGTGAGCAAGCAGGCTCTCCTTATCCTGAATAGCGAGCAACGCATGGACAAGACCGCTATCACGCACATATACTTTGGGTGATTTTACCAGCCGCTTTCCGATATTGGCATGCCACGGTGGAAGCCGCCGCACGAGCATCAGGTCAACAAGAAGATCGAGGTAGCTGTTGACCGTTTTCACGTCAATACCGAGGTTGCGCGAGAATTGGGCCGCATTCAACAGACCGCCTTGATTGTGGGCCAGCATGACCCAAAAGCGGCGCAATGTTTCTGCCGCAATCCGTGGCCCAAACTGGGGAATATCACGTTCAAGGTAGGTACGAATAAAATCCTGCCGCCAGCGGAGACTCTGACGGGGATCAGAAGCAAGCATACTTTCCGGGAAACCTCCTACCACCCAAAGGTTTTCTGACGACAACTCGCCGGTTTCCAGAACGGTAAATGGTGATAGCTCAAGATAGGCGATACGCCCTGCCAATGTTTCACCGGACTGTTTGAGCAGATCAAGAGAAGCAGATCCCAGCAGCAGATACCGCCCGACACGCAGACCGGACCGGCGCCCCTGATCAATAAGTCCTCGCAGGATTGGGAACAGGCCGGGAAGGCGATGTACCTCATCAATAATGACCAGCCTGTCCTGATGATCGCTGAGATACAACTCCGGTTGGGCAAGTTTGGCCAGATCCTGTTCGGATTCAAGATCAATATAGAGAGCATCCACCGGTTGACCGATCTCAAACGCAAGGGTCGTTTTGCCAACCTGGCGGGGTCCAAGCAGAGCAACAGCGGGAGAATTAGCAAGAGCTTCGGATAGTTTAGGGGAGAGTTGGCGTGGTATCATGTTTGCAAATATGGGGCCTTGTTACCAGAAATGCAAGGATAAATAACAGGGATGTGACAGATCTTTTTGTTCCTCCCCGTCATTGAGAACGGAACTGACTCAGCCCCGATTCCCAAATCTCAAGCATCTTCCCCCCAACGGCGCCAAACTCCTGATGCTCGTTCGTGTAGTCCGCCAGCAAGCCCCTCGTACCGGCAACACCCTCGGCAACTCTGTCAAAAATCTGTTCAATTTCTTTGATTGATAACGCCAGATGCGTCAGCGCAAACTGTTCCAGCATCTTGCGCGGCCACCACTTTTTTGTTCCGGCCAGAGACAACGCCGGAATATCCTGAGGAATATACGCAGCGGTCGTTACTATGTCATAGAGTGGGGCAAGACGCGCCGGCATGCCGGGCCGCTCGTATATGACCCCGAAATTTTTGAGGTGGGCGTCACCGTTCTTCACGATGCTGGAGAGCAGCAGTGTGGCAAAAAATTGCCGTCGGGCCTCATGGAGAAACTCGGGAGATACGAAATCCCTGATACTTCTGGCGATTCTTTCATAGGTACTGCCATACTTCTGCGCAGTGCCGACACCCTGCAGAGAACACATATCTTCAAATCCGATCGACCCGCCGTCGGCAGCGACATCGAAGCGCTTCATGAGAAACAGCCCGCCATTTTCAGTTAGATGAAAATCAGGGACAGGCAGCCCGGCCAAACGTGCCGCCGTCATACAAAAAAATTCATTGGCCGCCAGGTGCGGATATTCGCTTCCCCACGACTTTACAATGTAACCGCCAACTGACGCAGTACTACGTTCGGTGGCATCGAGCAGGACCTTCGGCTGCACACCTGAAACACCGGAACGGAGAGCATACCGGGAAACCAAATCGTGAAACAGCTCTTCAGTGTCAGGATAAGATAGCAGCTCATCCAGCGACTCGATGGTCTCCACAACGCCGGGGGAGGTGTCTTCCTGAAGAGAGAAGCGGTTACGCCCCACCTGGTTTCCGCCGGTTACGCGGAGGATTGCCATGTCATCATCTCCGACCAGCTTCGCAATGGCTCTGCGAATTGCCTCCAGCAGCGCACCTTCAGGAAGATTCATCTGAAACACCGGGTGGAGATCCCGACTCAACCAGCTTTCGAGACGCACCGGCATGGTAAGCGACACCTGGCGGTCTTGCGAAACGGCGGCCTGATCATAGGCAAATACATAGTGATGCTGGTCAGTGGAGCGCTCCAACAGACCGGCGCGCTGTCCGGCAGACCACACCGCTAAACTCTGACGACCCGTACCGATCACGCGTCACCCCGCAACTCTTCGAGAGTTGGTGGCGATCCAGCCGAACGCACACGCATTTCAAGGCCAAGACAATCAAGAATTCTGATCAGCTTACGCACGCCTATCTCCCGGACAATCCCCGCCTCTATCTGGCTGATCGTCGAGCGGCTCATGCCCAGTTCATGCGCCAGTTTTTCCTGGGATATTTTGCGACGCTTGCGCTCGCATCGTATCTGTCTGCCGATTTCGAATAACATGAATGAATCATATACAAAACAAATGAGCAGTTCAACTAAAAAAATGTATCTTATACAAAACATTTGACCTCAACCGTCACATCATACAGGGTGCTCCCCCGTCCGCCGTCGGTCAGACGCTGCGACGTCAGGGCATTGACCCCGCGATCTCCCGGAATGAACTCTCGCCACCAGACCCCTTCAGTAACGACTGTGCCGCGGGGCACCCGTTCAGTTATCCGCAGGGTAAAGCGAACGTCCCCCCGACCATTCCAGGCAACCACCTCCTGTTGGTCTGAGAGGCCGCGAGCCTCGGCGTCATCAGGGTTCATCAGCAGTTCAATGCGCCGCTGTTTCGCACGCAGCTCATCCTGTTCATAAAAACTAGAGTTAAGCGCGAATGGTGTGGTCGCCGGCTGGAGACGCAGCGGGAAACCGTCACTGACGGCATGAATCGGCAGCGGACGGGGGAGCGGTTCGCCATCACACTCGTTCATGATCTCAATCTTTCCCGAGCGGGTCAGCCACTCCTTCTTCGGGTCGGTCAACGGCGTAAAAAGCAACGGATTTCCCCGGCGCAACTGTTCCGTCATATCCCGGTTCCGCCACGGCGTTGCCTCGGCAAGCAACAGTTCTATCAACTCATCTGCCGATTGGCGGAAAAACGGTTCGTCCCACCCCATGCCGGCCGCCAGCAGGGAGAACACCTCCCAGTTGCTTTTGGCGCCCCCCACCGGCGGGATGGCAGCAGCGCAGCACTGGGCATGGTAGCTGCCGTAGCTGCGGTACAGATCGGGGTGCTCCAGCGAGGAGGTAGCGGGGAGGACAATATCGGCATAACGGGCACTGTCAGTCAGAAAGCGCTCGTGGACGACCGTGAACAGATCTTCCCGTTCCAGCCCGCGAATGACCGCATTCTGATCGGGTGCGATTGCAGCCGGGTTGGAATGATAAACGTACAGCGAGCGCACCGCCGGGTCAGCCAGTTCGGTAAGGGCTGAGCCAAGCTGGTTCATGCTGACCAGGCGCGGCGTGCCGGTCATAAAATCTTCACGGATCACCGGCTGTAAAGGAAACGCGCCGCCGGTGGAGGTACCGAGAAAAATGCCGCCCCCCGGTTTTGCCCAGGCGCCGACGACTGCCGGCAGACAGCTGATAGTGCGCACGGTCATGGCACCGTTGCCGTAGCGGCACAGGCCGCTCCCCAGTCGGATAAACGGCGCCCGAGCCCGGGCATACTCACGCGCCATGCGCACGATGACATCAACGGGCAGCCCGCAGACAGGAGACAGCTCAGCGGGAGAGCAGTCCGGCAGAATCCGGGCGGTCAGCTGCTCGAATCCGAAGACATTTGCGGCGATAAAATCATGTTCAAGCAGATTTTCTGCAACAATGACGTGCAGCAGCGCCAGCGCCAACGCGCCGTCGCCCCCGGGGCGAACGAGAAAGGCCTCATCGGCGGCGTCACAGGTCGGCGTCCGGTAGGTGTCGATTGCCCAGAGCCGCGCACCGCGACGGCGGGCGGTCTGGGCATCACGCATGGCGTGGATGCTCGTTGCTGCGGCATTGATTCCCCACAGCAACACCAGATCGCTCTGCTCGATCTCAGCCGGATCCATGGCGGGCGTATCCCCCATGAGTGTCTTCCAACCAGCCTCTTTGGCCGGCGAACAGATAGTGCGCTCCAGGCGTGAGGCGCCAAGTTTATGGAAGAACGCATGGCCGGCGTTTCGCTGCAGCAATCCCATTGTACCGGCGTACGAGTAGGGAAGGATCGCTTCAGCACCATGGTCGCCGATTATCTCTGCCCAGCGATCACATATTTCCGCAATCGCGGTCTCCCAGGAAATCGGCTCAAATGCACCGGAACCTTTGATCCCGGCACGCCGCAGTGGTGTCGTCAGACGCCGTGACGAATGAACCGTCTGCTCATAGTGGTTCATCTTCGGGCAGAGCAGACCCCGGGTGATCGGATGATCAGGGTCGCCGCAGACGCTGACGGCCCGACCGTTATGTACGGTGACCAAAAGACCACAGGCATCGGGACAATCGTAGGGGCAGACCGAGCGAATAATTTCCGGCATGACTGACTCCTGTACGTCATAAAATTGTGTGGAGAACTATAGCCTATTTGAAAAAACATTTGCAGATGAAATCGTTTTGGTGCAAAACCATGCGGGACTACCATCTGTGAGGTGTATCATGACACATCAGTCAGAAACCGTGCATTACGCCGTGTCAGTCGTGGGGAAAGACCGCCCCGGTATCGTGGCCGCCATCACCGAAGGGTTATTTAACCTCGGCTGCAATATCGCTGATTCCAGCTGTACGATGCTGGCGGGCGAATTTGCCATGATCCTGATTGTTTCGCTGAAAAAACCGTTCAGCAAAGCACGACTGATTGAAGAACTGAAGCCGGTCTGCGACCGGATAGGGATGTCGCTCGGTGTGCGCACCCTGCACCCTGACGAGATTGCCCGTCAGGAGAGCGACGGGGAAATCTGTATGATCTCGGTCTATGGCGCCGACCAACCGGGCATTGTCTATCGCGTCACCCGCGAACTGGCTGCTCGCAGCGTCAATATTACCGACCTCAACACCAAGCTGATCGGTACGGAAGAAGAGCCGGTCTACGTTCTGATGCTTGAGGTAGCACTGCCGGACGGCGTAACTGCCGAAGCGGTGGAACAGACACTCGTCGCACTGAAAAAAGAGCTGGACGTGGAGATCGGCGTGCGGGTCATTACTCCGGTAGCGTTCTGACAATGCCGATCCTCCCTATTCTGAAGTACCCGCATCCGATATTGAAAAAGCTCTGCCATAGGGTCGAAAAGATCGATCAGAGTATTCATGGCCTGATACAGGATCTGATGGACACAATGCATGATGGCCCCGGCTCGGTCGGCGTGGCCGCTCCGCAGATCGGCGTCACGCTTCGTGTCTGCGTGGTTGACGTCTCAAAAAACCGTCATGGCAAGGAGAACAACCACGGCCTCCTCCGCATGATCAACCCGGAAATTACCAGCCGGAGCGGTTCGGCGACCATGCGGGAAGGGTGTATGAGCGTTCCTGACTACACGGGCGACGTCGACCGGGCCACGAACATTACGGTGCGCTTCACGACGCCTGATGAGGCGGAGCATGCGATTGATGCCAGCGGTTTTGAGGCGGTGGCCATCCAGCATGAAATGGATCATCTGGACGGCGTGCTGTTTCTCGACCGGGTGACCAGCATCAAAACAGGGCTGTTCCGGCGAAAGAATTACTGATTTTTATTTTTGAATGTTCGGAGGACAACGATGCCGGATCTCTTGACCAAAAAAGAGCAGAAAGAACTGCTCAAGATCGCCCGTACTACGATCGCTTCCTACGTAACAGACCGGAGTATTCCGTCTGTCGCATCTGAATTGCCCGGATTGAATCTTCACTCCGGCTGTTTTGTTACGATCAAGCAGAAGGGTGAACTGCGGGGGTGTATCGGTAATTTCGTATCCGAGAAGCCGTTATACCTTCTGGTACAGGAGATGGCGCTGTCGGCGGCGACCCGCGACCCGCGCTTCTACCCGATGAAGGCGAGTGATCTTGCCGATTTCACGCTCGACATTTCCGTCCTTTCACCGTTGCAAAAGACTGAGTCTGTGGAAAAAATACAGGTTGGCACTCATGGTATCTATATTACCAAAGGGAACTATCACGGGGTACTGCTGCCGCAGGTGGCAACCGAATACGGCTGGGATCGGGAACAGTTTCTCAATCACACCTGCGTCAAGGCAGGATTGCCGGAGGATGCCTGGCAGGGGGAATGCGACATCCATATCTTCACTGCTCAGGTGTTCGGAGAATAGTCTCCCGATAGTGCGCAAACCCGTTCCATAAATTCCCCGTCAAGCGGTGCACGTACCGTTATTCCACCCTGACCCTGCTGCACACTTTGAAGCTTCATTGCCGAACAGTGCAGCATCATCCGCCCCGCCGTTTCTCCGCCGTAGGTACTGTCACCAAGAATCGGCAGCCCGACCGAGGCAAGATGCACCCGGATCTGATGGGTGCGGCCGGTCAACGGCCGTGCTTCTACCAGCGAAACACTCCCGGACGATGTTACCGTTCGAAATTCGGTTATTGCCGATTTCCCCCCCTCCACAATCCCGTAGCGAGCAGGCGCAACCTTGCCGATCGGCGCATCAACCCGCCACTGTTCCTGATCGGGGCACCCTGATACCAGCGCCAGATACGTTTTTTCGACCAGACCATCCTGAAACAGTTTTGAAATCCGGGCCGCACTCTGCCTGCTTTTGGGGAAAAGCATCGCCCCCGAAGTACCGCGATCAAGGCGGTGGACAACCCGGGCCGGCTCACTGCTCCCGCCTGCTTTGAAATATTCGCAGACCCAGTATTCCAGCGTCCCTTTCAGCTGATAGGGTGTACGCTGGCTGTTGATGCCGGCCGGCTTATTAACAGCAATCAGCTCCCCGTCCTCATACAGCAGCGCTTCAGGCGGCAACTGCAACTCTTTGAAACGCCCCGGTTCCATGATGCCAATTTCGATGACGTCGCCTGCCGATACTTTTCGCGATGCCACTCTCACCAGTGCAACGTTGACCGTACAGCCACCCCGGTCGATGATGCGGCGCGCCTCAGTTTTGCTGACCGATTCGCACAGGGCGGCAACAGCATCATCGAGCCGGACCCCCTGCTGCTCTTTTCCCGCAATTTTTCGCTGTATCATGCTGTCGTAGTACCTTTTTTGGCGGCCAATTACAAACAAATCATCCTGTAAAAAGCATTTGAAACACGGAGCAGCTGAATAACGAAGCAAAAACAAAGATGAATCTTTTTGGTGAGTACTGTATTTTGATGTTAGATTCTGACTTTTCAGTTGCTCCGTTGCTCTGTGTTATTCGAACTATCGGTCCTAGAATCATTGTGGCGCACGCGACACTATTCTGCTACCCTGCGCGACATGACGCATTCCTCTGCCCCTTTCACATCGCTGCTGCGCGGGCCGGTACCGCTGTCGCACCTGTTTCTTCGCTGTTTCGTACGGAGCGGCGATCATGCCGTCGACGCGACTTGCGGCAACGGGCATGACACCCTTTTGCTGGCTCAGCTGGTCGGTGTGCATGGTCATACCTGGGGGTTCGACATCCAGCCTGAAGCGATTGCCGAAACAGGACGCCGGCTGGACGAAGCGAAACTGGCACATCGTGTGACACTTGTACTGGCCGGACACGAATATCTCGCAGAGCACGTTACTCTGCCGGTGCGTGCGGTACTGTTCAATCTGGGCTATCGCCCCGGCGGAGAGCGCAGCATCATCACTCGTCCCGACACGACCGTCGCTGCCCTGGAGCAGGCGCTGCACCTGCTGCTGCCGGGAGGCATCGTCGCTGTAACGATTTACCCCGGCCATGACGGCGGTAGTGACGAGCAGAGCGCCATAGAACAGTGGACGACCAGACTGGAACCGCAGCATACCCACATTTGGCGCATGGGACAGATCAATGTCAGTGCAGCCGCGCCGTATCTGCTCCTCATACAGAAATTTTCCTGAAACAAACCAAACAAACCATATAAATTCCCCTTGACAGAAATAAGCATCCGGATTATAGGAATGAACGTTCATTCCGCAACGGAGAGCTTGATGCCAAAACCTGATAAAAAAGTGGATATCGTCCGCGCCGCTCTCGAACTGATTGCTGAAAACGGCTTCCATGGCGCCCCGATGGCACTGATAGCAGAGCAGGCCGGAGTTGGAGCCGGGACGATCTATCGCTACTTTGCAAACAAGGATGTGATGATTGCCACGCTTTTTCGGGAGCTGGAAGACCGACTCAATGCTGCCATTCTTGACGGGTACGAAACCGGCACGCCGATCCGGGAGCGCTTTCTCCATGTCGGTGCTACAGTTCTCCACTATTTTATCGACAATCCCACCGATTTCCGTTTTCTCGAACAGTTCATCAACTCCCCGTACGGAGCGGCACACCGCCGGGACAAACTGCTCGGCACACAGGAAGGATGCGATGTGTTCAAGGAACTTTTCGAGGATGGCATTGCTCAGCAGGTCATGAAGGACTTTCCCCTCGTCATACTCTTTGACCTCGCTTTCGGCCCGCTGCTGGCATTAGGGCGCGACCATATCCTCGGCTTCGTCTCGCTCGACGATACCCTGATCGAACGTGCCATTGAGGCATGCTGGGATGGAGTCGGGCGGTAGGTGAGAGTCCTGGGGCTGTTATTGTCTCCGACAATGCAGGCAGCAACGACGTTACACTAATAAATCGCATTGTTAGTATCAAAACCTGGAAACCCGTTCACTCACACAGAGGCATAGAGACACGAAGGAAACCGGGAAACCTGCACAATTTTCACGCTTAAACCAAACACCAAAAAGGTGATTACTCGGTGCTTATTGTTTTTCTTCGTGATCTTTGTGCCTTCGTGTGAGAACAGCAGAATTTAGAATCAACATTTGAGAGGTGATTATGTGTACCATGTTTAGAACGATATTCCTTGCCTGCACCGGTTTCCTGGTAATCGGTACACTACTGTCCGGATGCAGTAAAAAAAGCGCACCTGCCGGACCGCCCCCAGGTGGGCCTCCCGAGGTGTCCGTCATAACGATCGAGCCACAGAGGATCACCCTGACAAGTGAACTATCCGGCAGAGTTTCCGCATCTCAGACTGCAGAGGTGCGCCCCCAGGTGGGCGGCATTATCAAGAAACAGCTGTTCAGAGAGGGGTCTGATGTCGCAGCGGGCACAGTTCTGTACCAGATCGATCCCTCCAGCTATCAGGCGTCCTTCAACGGCGCCAAGGCAGCGCTTGCCAAGGCAGAGGCCAATCTGGCGCCGACTCGCCTCAAGAGTGAACGGTACCGGGAACTGGTAAAGATCAACGCCGTCAGCAAGCAGGATTACGATGATATCTCCGCAGCAATGAAACTGGCAGAAGCCGAGATTGAATCGGCAAAAGCCGCTCTGGAGAGCGCCCGCATCAACCTCGCCTATACCAAAGTAACCGCTCCGATCTCCGGTCGCATCGGTCGCTCTTCCGTCACGAACGGCGCACTGGTCACCGCAGGGCAGGGCGCACCGCTGGCAACCATTCAACAGCTGAGTCCGGTAAATGTCGATGTGACGCAGTCGAGCTCGGACATGCTGCGCCTGAAAAAAGCGCTGGACAGCGGACAACTTTCGCACAAAGGCGGTCAGGCGCAGGTAAAGCTGCTGCTGGAAGACGGCACTCCTTATCCACTTTCGGGCACTCTGAAGCTGACCGAAGCGTTCGTCGACCCGGGCACCGGTTCCGTCACGCTGCGCGTACTCTTTCCCAATCCGAAACAGCTGCTCCTCCCCGGCATGTTTGTGCGGGCCATCCTCGAAGAAGGGGTGAAAGACCAGGCTATTCTGGTGCCGCAGCGTGGTGTGACCCGCAACCCGGCCGGTAACGCCATGGTTATGGTGGTTGGGACTGACGAAAAAGTGGCACCGCAAGTCATCAAGGCAGAGCGCACGGTTGGCAACAGCTGGCTGGTAAGTGACGGCCTGAAAACCGGGGATCGGGTCATTTTAGAGGGGCTCCAAAAGGCACGGCCCGGTACCGTGGTGAAAGCGGTGCCGTTCGGCAGCAAACCGGCAGCTACCGCCCCGCCAACGGCAAAGGCGGAGAAAAAATAAATCTGACGACAATAGAACACGGAAAAACCGGATTTCGACGGATAGGCGCGGGTACGACCACATCAATTGTATAAAATCAGCGAAAATCCGCCGCATCCGCGAAATCAGCGTTCTATTATGTTTGTTTTCATACATTAAAGGAGCTTTTCCATGCCTCGTTTTTTCATCAATCGCCCGATTTTTGCCTGGGTAATTGCCATCATGGTAATGCTGGCCGGTCTGCTTTCGATCAAGAAGCTGCCGGTTTCGCAGTACCCGGCAATCGCGCCGCCACAGATTTCAATAAGAGCTATGTATCCGGGCGCTTCTGCTCAGACTGTGCAGGATACGGTTACCCAGATTGTTGAGCAGAAGCTGAACGGGATAGACAATCTTATCTATATGTCATCCACCAGCGATTCTGCCGGCGCAGTGGCCATCAACCTGACCTTCAAGGCTGGTACAGACCCCAACATTGCGCAGGTACAGGTTCAGAACAAGCTCCAGCTGGCAGTACCGCTCCTCCCGCAGATCGTTCAGCGTTCGGGAATTCAGGTTGTCAAATCGACCAGAAACTTTCTGCTGATAGTTGGTCTTGTGTCAGAAGACGGCTCCATGGATCGCAACGGCCTGACTGACTATATGGTCACCAACCTCCAGGATATCGTCAGCCGCCTCGAAGGGGTCGGTGAACTGCAGCTGTTCGGCACTCAGAACTCCATGCGAATCTGGCTGAATCCGGCAAAACTGGATAACTTCCATCTGACTAGCAACGATATCATTGCGGCGATTCAGGCCCAGAACGTCCAGCTCTCTGCCGGACAGTTCGGCGGCATCCCTGCCAATGAGGGGCAGCAGCTCAATGCCACTATCAATGCCCGGACTCTGCTCCAGAACGCTGAACAATTCGACGCAATCATTCTGCGCACCAATCCTGACGGCTCGACGGTCAGGCTCAAGGATGTGGCTGAAAGCAAAATCGGCACTGAAAATTATGAGATCCAGTCGTACTACAACGGCAAACCGCTGGGCGGTATGGCGATCCGGCTGGCGGCCGGCGCCAATGCGCTGGAAACCGGCAACCGGGTTAAGGCAAAGATTGCGGAACTTTCCAGATATTTCCCCCCCGGTATGAAGGCTGTCTATCCCTACGATTCAACTCCCTTTGTCAAGATTTCCATCGAAGAGGTGGTTCAAACCCTGATCGAGGCTGTCTTCCTTGTCTTCATCATCATGTTCCTCTTCCTGCAAAACATCCGCGCTACCCTGATTCCTACTATCGCAGTTCCGGTAGTACTTCTGGGGACCATGGGGGTGCTGGCGGCCAGCGGCTACTCCATCAACACCCTGACCATGTTCGCACTGGTCATTGTCATCGGCCTGCTGGTGGATGACGCCATTGTCGTTGTCGAGAACGTCGAACGCATCATGACCGAGGAAGGGCTGCCGCCCAAGGAAGCAACCATAAAGTCCATGGGTCAGATCACCAGCGCCCTTTGGGGTATTGCCACGGTACTTACGGCGGTCTTTCTCCCCATGGCGTTCTTTCCCGGTTCCACCGGCGTTATTTACCGCCAGTTCTCAGTCACCATCATATCGGCCATGATTCTGTCGGTGATGGTGGCGATGATCCTGACTCCGGCTCTCTGTGCGACCCTGCTCAAGCCGGTTGAAAAGGGGCATGAGGCGTGTGAGACCGGCTGGTTCTGCCCGTTTTTTCGCTGGTTCAATAAAGTTTTTGACTTCTGCAGGAACAAATATGAGGGGATTGTCGGTCGCTCTTTCGGCAAGCCGGTGCGCTATCTGGTGGTCTATGGTTGCATCGTTGCCGCCATGGCTTTCTTTTTCATGCATCTTCCAACTTCATTCCTGCCTGATGAAGATCAGGGCTTTATCATCTGCCAGGTCCAGTTGCCGGCCGGCGCCACACAGGAGCGAACCATCAGTGTCATACGGCAGCTGGAACAACATTTTCTTGAGAAAGAATCCAAAACGGTGGAAGGCATCATTACCGTCGCCGGATTCAGTTTCGCCGGTCGCGGTCAGAACATGGGGCTGGCCTTTGTCAGGCTCAAGCACTGGGACGTTCGCAAAGGGAAGGATATGAAAGCTCCCGCAATTGCCCGTCGGGCAATGGGCGCGTTTTCACAATTCAGGGACGGCCTTGCCTTTGCCTTTTCACCTCCGGCCGTGCTTGAACTTGGGGTAGCAAATGGCTTCGACTTCCAACTGCAGGATCGTGGCGGACTGGGACATGAGAAACTGATGGAGGCGCGTAATCAACTCCTCGGCATGGCCATGAAAAACAAAAAATTGATTGCGGTGCGCCCCAACGGCCAGGATGATTCTCCGCAATTCAAACTCGACATCGACGATGTGAGGGCTGGCGCCCTGGGAGTCTCCCTGTCTCAGGTTAATGACGTTCTTGCCACCGCCTGGGGGAGTTCCTACATCAGTGACTTCATTCAGGACGGTCGGGTCAAGAAGGTCTACCTTCAGTCTGATGCCCGCTATCGCATGATGCCGGAGGATATCAACCGCTGGTACGTCAGCAATAAACAGGGGGAGATGGTGCCGTTTTCGGCCTTTTCCAACGCCCGCTGGCAGTACGGCTCACCCCGTCTGGAACGGTACAACGGTATTCCGTCAATGGAGGTTCTGGGACAGGCGGCCCCCGGTATAAGCACCGGCGAAGCAATGGCCGAGATGGAGAAGATGGCGGCCCAGCTGCCGCAGGGAACCGGTTACGAATGGACCGGCCTTTCCTATGAAGAAAGGAATGCCGGGGCCCAGGCCCCTGCGCTCTACGCGATTTCGCTGCTGGTTGTCTTTCTTGCGGTAGCTGCGCTGTACGAAAGCTGGACCATCCCTTTCGTCAACCTGCTGATGCTACCGCTGGGTCTGGTTGGAGCGGTGGTGGCGGTCAAACTGCGCATGTTTCCCAACGACATCTATCTCCAGATAGGTCTGCTTACTACAGTGGGGCTTTCGACCAAGAACGCCATCCTGATAATACAGTTCATCAAGCAACAGATGCATGATGGACATGAGCTGGTTGAAGCAACCCTTACGGCGGTGAAGATTCGTCTCCGCCCGGTCATCATGACGTCACTGGCATTTTTCTTCGGCACCCTTCCGCTGGCGCTCACCAAGGGAGCCGGTGCCGCAGCCCAGAACGCCATCGGCACGGCCGTTACCGGCGGCCTGCTCTCCGCCACGTTCATCGACCTGATCTTCATTCCGTTTTTCTTTGTGCTGGTGTCGCGAATGTTCGGGAAGAAAAAAGTCCCTGTTGAGCCTGAAGTTGCAAGAAGTTCCACGGAGGTACCGTGATATGAATAAAAATAGAATATTTCTCCGTGTTTCAAGCATTGTTCCGGCTTTTTTTACTTTGGCAGCTTGTTCGACCATGGCGCCAACCTATTCCAGGCCGACTTCACCGGTACCAGCTACGTTGACAAGCAGTACCGCCTCTCAGCCGGCAACGGTAAAAGAGCCTCAAAAACCGATTGTTGATATTCCCTGGCAGGACTTTTTTGTTGATAGGCAGCTGCGCGATCTGATTGCTCTGGCACTGAAAAACAATCGCGATCTGCGCATCGCAGCACTTGCAATCGAGCGGGCTCAAGCACAATTCAATATCCGTCGTTCCGATCTTTTTCCGAAGATCAATGCCACCGCCGGGGGCAATGTCCAGCGCATTCCGGAAGATTTTTCCAGCAGCGGAAAGGCCGTTACTACCCATCAGTACAGTGCCGGGCTCGGTATCAGTTCGTATGAGCTGGACCTGTTCGGACGGGTTCAAAGCCTCAAGGATCAGGCGCTGCAGCAGTATCTGGCAACTGAGCAGGCCCGCCACACTGTGCAAATCAGTCTCGTAGCACAGATAGCCGCCGCATACCTGACGCTGGCCGCAGACCAGGAACGATTGACGCTGGCCAGGGAGACGCTCGTAAGCGAACAAACCTCCTACACCCTCATCAAAAACCGCTTTGAGGCCGGTATTTCTTCCGGCCTGATCCTCAGTCAGGCTCAGACCGGCGTTGATGCTGCACGGGTTGATATCGCCCGGTTTACCAGCGTGGTGGAGCAGGACATTCAGACACTGGCACTGCTGGTAGGCGCTCCGGTGCCGGCAGCCCTGCTCCCTACGATGCGTGTCGACGTTCTCTCGGTCTGCCGCGATGTTTCACCCGGGGCAGCGTCAGACCTGCTGCTGCGCCGCCCCGACATACGCCAGGCGGAATATCAGCTGAAAGGGCTTAATGCCAATATCGGTGCCGCACGAGCTGCCTTTTTCCCGAAAATCAACCTGATTTCGTCCGTCGGCTTCGGCAGCAGTGAACTGAGTGGCTTGTTCAGCTCCGGATCTTTCGCCTGGAGTGTCGCACCGGGCATTTCGCTGCCGATCTTTGACGGCGGCAGCAACAGTGCCAACCTGAAGATTGCCGAGGTTGACCGCAACATCGCCGTGGCTCAATACGAGAAAACGATACAGGGCGCATTCAGGGAAGTCGCTGACGCCCTGGCGCTGCGCCGCACAATTGATGACCAACTGGCGGCGCAGCAGTCGCTGACCGGAGCCGCTGGTGAAAGCTACAGTTTATCCCAGGCCCGCTATGAGCATGGCATTGACAGCTATCTGAATGTGCTCGACTCACAGCGCTTGCTGTACGGCGCCCGGCAAAATTTGATCGGAGTGCGTCTCGCGAAGATTAATAATCTGGTAACCCTCTACAAAGTGTTGGGTGGCGGAAGCATTCAGTAAGGCAGGTTATTTGAAAGGGAACTGCAGGGCAATCGTGAAGCCGTTTTTTGGTGCAGCGTGTGCGGTTTCCTCTGTACCAACAGACAGATGGGGGGCGCTGTTATTAACTATAATGGTGGATTTAATTCCGAACAGTTTCTCAACACCAAGACTGAGCACCCCCAACGGGTCGGTTACTACGAAGACGGCATGGTCGTACCAGTGAAGTTCTCCCTTGCGTTTGATTGAGTCACGCCACGGCTCAAAGAGGTATGCACCGATCAGCCAGCCACCCGTAGGTGTGACTATCAAATCCTGGATTGAGGGGCGTTCGGCAAAGCATTCGGTACCAAACTCGTACATCGCTGACATCAGTGCCGAGTAGACAAACGATCCTGTTTCGTCCAGGCCGCGCTCCCTGCCACGAATGTAATAGGTTGCGCCCCAGTAGGGGTGGAGAACATAGTTGACGTAGAAAGCATCTTTATCAAGGACCGGTCTAACGAAGTTGTGCCCGTACTTTTTCAAGCCGTTTTTTTTCTGGTCAGCACTCCAATTGGAAAAGCTTTCCGGCAGTACGTAGGTAACGCCTGCCGCGACAGCCTGGGCGCCAAAGACAATACCGGTATCGCGCCAGATACCGTTCCAGTCCGGGGCAGGAGTTCCTGTGGCGCGGGACTGTGGCAACTGGCTCCCTGCAGAAACATCAGGAACCACGGCACGTTGAGCAGAAGAACTGTTGAGGAACGCGCTCCCCTCTGCGGCTGTGGCTGGATTGAGGTCAGACGGAGCACCGGTCGCGGCCGTCGCATCAAATACATGCAACAGTACACCAACTCCGGTCAGTACGACAAATCTGCGTAACAAATGATATGTGAAAAAACTGCCGATGATTCGAAACATCTATTCCTCGGATGGTGCGCCATAGATAACTCTATGGGCGGCTTAAAGGGCAACATTGGTGTATGAAAAATTTGGCCATGCTAGTGCATGTCGCTGTTTTTTTCAACCCTTTTTCCCGATACGCTGAGTACCTTCACGCTGCTAAAGATCAAGTTCAGTTTTGCTTTTTATCTCGAGTTGATGTATATCTTTTTTTGAATATATTTGATCTTCAAAAGGATTCATAGTGGTTCAGGCACTGGGACATATAACTGTTGAGGTCATGCGCGATCTGGGACGATGCGGCTGGTTTCTGCTCTACTCAACGTACATGATTTTCCGGAGACCGGGCAGTCTTGTACATGTTCTGAAACAGATCCGATTTATCGGCACGAAGTCGCTGTTCGTCATTGTCCTCACGGCCGCTTTTACCGGGATGGTTCTCGGCTTGCAGGGGTATTACACGCTCACCAAGTTCGGCTCTGAAGGGATGCTGGGGACTGCCGTCGCTCTTTCGTTGATTCGTGAACTCGGACCGGTACTGGCTGCCCTTATGGTCACCGGGCGTGCCGGCAGCGCCATCACCGCCGAAATCGGCATCATGCGCATTACCGAACAGATCGATGCACTGGAAACCATGGCGCTTGATCCATTCAAATACTTGGTAACCCCGAAATTTATCGCCGCCATGATCTCCCTCCCGCTGCTCTGCGCGATCTTCGACGTTATCGGTATTTACGGTGGCTGGCTTGTCGGCGTAAAACTCTTGGGAGTTAATCCCGGGGCATATTTTTATGAGATGGAAAAGTCAGTGGTCTGGCGCGATGTGTACTCCGGTTTTGTCAAATCCTTTTCCTTTGGCGTTATCATCGCGTGGATCGGTTGTTACAAGGGATACTACGCCGGACATGGCGCAGAAGGGGTATCAAAAGCAACCACTGAATCAGTAGTGCTGACCTCCGTTATAATTCTTGTGTGGGACTATTTTCTTACATCGGTGCTGCTTTGATATGATAACGCTGCGCAACGTACATAAATCATTTGGCTCTCAGAAAGTGCTCGACGGACTCGACTTGCATATCCCGGCCGGCAAGATTACCGCTATCATCGGCCCCAGCGGTGAAGGTAAAAGCGTGCTGCTGAAACACCTCATCGGACTGCTCCAGCCCGACAGCGGTTCTGTGGAGGTTGACGGCGAAAGCATCATTAATTTGCGCCGTTCTGAATTGAACCGGATTCGCGAAAAATTTGGTATGCTGTTCCAGAATGTCGCGTTGTTTGATTCCATGACGGTGTATGAAAATGTCGCCTTCCCGCTGGAGGAGAAGACCTCTCTTTCAAAAGATGCTATTCGTGGCAAGGTCACGGCAGCACTCGAAGATGTCGGGTTAAAAAACACCGGGCACAAATACCCTGACGAGCTTTCCGGCGGCATGAAAAAGAGGGTCGGCCTGGCACGGGCGGTGGTGCCGAATCCGAAGATAATTCTGTTCGATGAGCCGACCACCGGTCTCGATCCGATCATCAAGCGGGCGATCCATCAACTCATCAAGGATACTCACGCCAAGTTCGGTTTTACAGCGGTAATAGTTTCGCATGAAATTCCGGAAATTTTTGATGTTGCACAGCACGTAGCAGTTCTGTTTCGCGGGAAGATACTCGAGTATGGCACCCCGGAGGAGATACAGGAGTCCGCACATCCTGCCATCCGCCAGTTCATTAGTGGCAGTCTTGACGGTCCGATCCAGATGGCGTAATACCAATTCCAGATCAAAGCCCTCTCTTCGTTGACTCGTCATCGGCTCCTCAACGTACTATTTGTACGATTATGTCGCCAATTTCCTCGCCGCCTTGAGATCATCTTTGATCTGGAATTGGCATAACCACCTACTATTGTTTTGAAGAGGGAACAGGCTATGAATATGGCAAAATTGGAACTGATGGTTGGCACATTCATGCTGATCGGCATTCTCTGTCTCGGGTATGTTTCGATCAAACTGGGTAAAATGGAACTTGGTGGCGGTGATTACTACTCTGTTATCGCCACATTTGATTCAGTTTCAGGACTGAAGCCGGGGGCTCGGGTTGAGGTGGCCGGCGTAGAGGTCGGTAAAGTTGACCGGATTGCACTGGATGAAAAAAGCGGCGACCGTGCACTGGCCTATCTGAAAATCAACTCCGGAGTAAAAATTACCGACGATGTCATCGCCTCGGTACGCACAAGCGGTATTATTGGCGACAAATTCATTAAACTCAGGCCGGGCGGTTCTGATAACATGCTGAAAAACAATGACAAGATTCGCGAAACAGAGTCGGCCATCGATATTGAAGAGTTGGTCAGCAAATTTATTCACGGCAAAATTTAATTCGCGCTGGAGCAGAGGACCGTACGATGAAAATATCATATCTGACGAGTTGTGCCTGCGTGGCCGTCGTATTGTTGGTAACTGTCGTCGGCAGGAGTTTCGGGGAAGACGTCATACCGCCACATGCGGCCTTGAGTCTTGATGACTGTATCCAACTGGCCCTGAAATATGCGCCGGAACTTGGAGAAGCTGACGGTGACATTGCTTTGGCAACCAGCAAACTTGCAGAAGCAAAGGCGTATCGTTATCCACAGCTCGAAGTAACCGCCCTGATCGGTCCGGCACCGACCGCCTACCGGGAGTATCTCGACCCGGTCAGAACGGATAAACCGTTCAGCTTCAACTCACTTACCTGGTTTACCAGTGCCGATGCAACGCTCATTCAGCCGCTCTACACCTTCGGGAAAATTTCTGAAAATATGAAGGCGGCAACTCACGGGATTGAAGTAGACCGTTCACGCAGACAGCAACGGGCGAATGAGATAGTCCTCAAGGTGCATGAATATTATTACGGCCTGCTACTGGCACGCGAGATGAAGGAGCTGGTACTTGAGGTCGAGGAAATTCTGATCAGAGCACGGGAAAAGGCACAAAAACTGCTTGATCAAGGGTCTGCTACCGTCGATGAAATGGATCTCTATAAACTGGATGCATTTTCAGGTATGGCAACAAAATATCTTGAAGAAGCAAAAAAGGGAGAGCAGCTTGCCTTGGCTGCCCTCAGGGCCCGCCTTAACCTGCCGGTCTACGCCCCGCTTGAGACCGGTACCGAGCGCCTGGTTATTGATAATGCCGAAATTTTACCTCTGGAAACCTACCTCAATAATGCCCACGCGCGGCGCCCTGAATTCCAGCAGATCGCTGAGGGACTTAAAGCCAGGTCGGCACTGGTCGAAGCAGCCAAGGCCAACTATTATCCCGATATTTTTCTGGGTGGTCTCTTCTCCTGGGCATATGCTGAGGACCGGGAGCGGGTGCACAACCCCTATTTGACAGATCCTTTTCAGCATCTGGTCGGCGGAGTCGCCCTTGGCGCGCGCTGGAAACTCGATTTCGGCATTACCGGCGCCAAGGTTTCCGCAGAACGGGCCCAATACAATCGTCTGCTCAGTACCAGTGATTTCGCCAATGCCAATGTGCCGCTTCAGGTTAAAAAATATTATCTGGACCTGATAGAAGCAAAAAACAGCGCAGCAGCAACACGGAGCGCCTACCTGAACGCCAAAAAATGGGCGGTGACCGCAGTGGCCAATTTCGATTTCGGCATGGGCCCCGCCAAAGACATTTTTGAAGCACTGCAGGCCTACTCAAGCATGCGCTCGGATTTTTTCAAATCAGTCTACAATTATCGGATTGCTGCAGCGAGCCTTAACTACGCGACAAACGAACCACTGAACATCCAGGAAAAATAACCAGGAGGACGTCACGTTATGCTGAGCCGAATACTGCTGGTACTGATTGCACTGATTTTTACGATGTCGATGGCATGGGCGGCAGGCCCGCTGGAAAATGTTAAAACAACCGTTGACGAAGTAGTGCGGATTGTCGCAGATAAGAACTTGAAAAAGAATGGAACAAAACGGCGCCAGATTCTTAAAGATGCCATCGGCAGCATTTTTGACTATCCGGAAATGGCGAAGCGTTCACTCGGCAAACATTGGAACGGCCGCACCGCTGCTGAGAAAAAACATTTTTCTGAGCTGTTTGCAACATTGCTCGAAAATTCATACGCCGCTAAAATCGAGTCATATAACAATGAAAAGATCGTGTACATTAAAGAGTATCTGGAAGACGACGAACACGCCGTCGTAAAATCAAAAGTTGTCACTGCCAATCGTGATGAATTTACCCTTGATTACCATCTCTCCAAACAGAGCGGAAAATGGATGGTATACGACGTCGTTATAGAAGGGGTCAGTCTTGTCTCAAATTACCGCAGTCAATTCAATAAAAGTATTACCGCCAGCGGATACGACAAGCTGGTAAAAAAATTACAGAGTAAAAGCGACGAAATAAAGGCACCATAACATGTGTTGAATTGTCTTGACACCCGCTTTCTTGCTATGATAAACGACTCGGGCACGCAGTTTCGGAAGTTTTTGCAGAACGTTGCAAGTAGCACGCGGTTTGACCAGGCTTTTTTTGCGCTTTTCCTGCATCAGACTCCAGAAACTTAAGCGGTAACCAATCGTTCCGGCGTAGGTCCGGACAAAAAAGGAGGCAGGAAATGGCACAGGGCAAGGTTAAATGGTTTAACGACACAAAAGGGTTTGGCTTCATCGAGCAGGAAGGGGGCGAAGACGTCTTTGTTCACTTCTCCGCAATCACCGGTGAAGGCTTCAAATCACTTGCAGAGGGCGATGCCGTTACTTTCGAGATCACCCAGGGCCCGAAAGGCCTGCAGGCTGCCAATGTGGTGAAGAAGTAGGTGTATGTAATTTTTACTGCGTGTTATCAAACGGTTGTTTCTAAAGCCTGCTGGATTCAGCGGGCTTTTTTTATTATTTTTGCCGAGCGACGCCCAGTGTCGGGAGCAAAGCCAAACAGCTGCCGCGCGTCTTCTTCCCGCCCCAACTCCCGCAGCGCCTCAATTACCTTTGAACGCTCCGACGACTGGTGCCGGAGTAGCAGCGCCTTCTGTAATCCCTTCTCCCGGTCACTTGCCGCAACGTATACCCGTTTGCCGGTCAGCGGATCAATCCCGGTGTGAAACATACAAGTAGCCACCGTTCCAGGAGTCGGCGTAAAATCCTGAACCTGCTCCACCGTGATCCCCATCCCCTTCAGCAGCAGCGCCAGCTCAAGCATATCTGCCAGTGTACAGCCGGGGTGCCCGGAAATAAGATATGGCACAATATACTGGCGCTTGCCGGCTCGTCCGCTTGCAGCCTGGAAGCGAGTGATAAAGCTTTCAAATGATTTCCGCCCCGGCTTGCGCATGATCGTGGTGACATGATCAACCAGATGCTCCGGAGCGATCTTGAGCAGACCGCTCACCTGATGGGCAACCAGTTCTCCAAAGTAGTTCGGCTGCCTTTCCAGCAGGTCATAGCGGATACCGGATGAAACAGCCGTATGCTTCACCCCCTCAAGAGAACGAACCGCATGCAGCAGTGAGGTCGCCGGTGTGTCATCAGTACGCAGATGTGTACAGATATCCGGAAAGATGCAGCTCTCACGCCGGCATTTTTTCATGGCATCACTATTGCTGCAGCCAAGCCCATACATGTTTGCCGTTGGTCCGCCAATATCGCTGACGGTGCCGCGAAACCAGGGTTTTCTGGTCATGGCGGTGACTTCCTCACAAAGTGACGCAATGCTGCGGGACTGGATTGTTTTCCCCTGATGCATGGTGATGGCACAGAAAGCACAGCCGCCAAAACAGCCGCGATGGCTGGTAATGGATGCTTTTATCTGCTCCCAGGCAGGAATAGTTTCGCTGTATGTCGGATGCGGGCACTTTTCAAACGGCAGGGCATAGACGGCATCCATTTCGGCTTCCGTGAGCGGTAGTGCCGGTGGATTGCAGACAAGCATCCGGTCAGCGTGCTGCTGGATTACAACTCCGCCTGACCAGGGGTTCTGCTGAAGATAGGCTATTCGGAATGCTTCTGAAAATTCCTCTTTTGTAGCAGACACCTCCTCAAAAGAGGGAATCGACACAGAGCTGTTACCGTTAAAAATTTTGCAGTGATATGCCGTACCCCGTACATCGTGGATTTCACCGAAACGCTCACCGTTTCGCACTCGCTCCGCAACAGCGAGAAGAGCCTGTTCCGCCATGCCGTAAATCAGCAGATCCGCTTTGGCATCAAACAGAATTGAGCGACGCACCCTGTTTTCCCAGAAATCGTAGTGGGCAAAACGGCGCAGCGACGCTTCAATGCCACCGATTATGACCGGCACATCCTTGAATGCCTCCTTCAGGCGAGAGGTGTAAATGATCGTTGCGCGGTTGGGACGGGCGCCGTGACTGTTGCCAGGCGTGTAGGCATCATCGTGCCGCAGTTTGCGGGCTGGTGTATAGTGCGCGACCATCGAATCCATGGCTCCTGCCGAAACGGCAAAGAACATCCGTGGCCGGCCGAGTGCCATGAACGGCTCTTTTGAGCGCCAGTCCGGCTGAGCGATAATGCCGACGCGGAAACCATGGGACTCAAGCCAGCGGGCCAACAGAGGGACGCCAAATGCAGGATGATCGATATAGGCATCACCGCTGACGAAAATGATGTCAAGTCCGCTCCAGCCACGTTGGTGTACTTCTTCCTCTGTTGTCGGGATAAATGGCATGGACGGTCAGGGGAACAGCGCCAGACCGTTCAGACCCATTGTTTCGGGGAAACCGCAGACAAGATTCATGTTCTGCACCGCCTGGCCTGAGGCCCCTTTGACCAGATTATCAATAGCCGAGACGATGACTATCCTGCCGGTTCGCGGATCAACGACCGGCGCAATATCGCAGAAATTGGAACCGCGTACAAAGGCGGTTGAGGGGAGAGAACCGGTGGGGAGAATCCGCACAAACGGCTCGCCGGCGTAAAAATCGCGGTACAGCTTGGCGAGTGAATCCACCGAAAGCAATTTGCAGGGCGTCGCATAGATTGTTGACAGAATACCCCTGTCCATCGGCACCAGATGTGGTGTGAAAGTGAGTTTCAACTGGGTGCCGGCCAGCAGGGAAAGCTCCTGCTCGATCTCCGGAATATGACGATGTGTCCCGCCGACACCATATGCCCGGTACCCTTCATTCACTTCACAGTAGAGGCTGTCAACCTTGGCAGAGCGCCCGGCACCGGTTACCCCGGAAGCAGAGTCGGCGATGATGCCGGCCAGCTCGATTACCCCCTTCTTGAGCAAAGGCGCCAGCCCGAGTATGATGCTGGTCGGATAGCAGCCCGGATTGGCAACCAGCTGTGCCTTCTTTATTTTTGCCCGCCTGATCTCCGGCAGACCATAGACCGCCTTTTTCAGATTGGCCGGGTTCATGTGCGGCTCATACCACTGACCATATACGGCCGGGTCTGCAAGGCGATAATCTGCTGACAGGTCGATAACCTTTTTACCCAATGTAAGGAAGGTCGGCACGACTTCCATCGCTGCCTTGTGCGGCAGCGCCGTGAATATAATATCCGCTTTTTCGGCAACCCGCACCGGCTCAAGATTTTCCAGCACAATATCGCACCGCTCCCGGAGGGTCGGAAAAACCTCGGAAATCCGTTTTCCGGCACTTTGTTCCGACGTCAGACAGGTCACCGCCACCTCCGGGTGGCAATGCAGAATTCGAATCAGTTCGAGCCCGGTATAGCCGCTGGCTCCGACAATGGCAACATTCAGCATGAGTTTCTCCTGATATGGGAATCTACCGACCAGCGCTTCAGGTAATCTGAACACCCTTGATCGCACTCTCCGGTTCCTCTCGAGCTTCGGCAAGACAATTATTGGCCCGCTCCAGCATCATCTCGGCGGTAAAGCCCTCTTTTTTCTGGCTTGCGGTAAAGCCGGTTACACCAAAACTGGCATGTATCTTGACCTCTACTGCATGAATCTTGGTGACCATCGTATCAATTCTAAGCCGCAACCGGGTCGCCACTATCAGAGCACCGGAGCAGTCGGCTTCCGGCAGCAGAATAACAAACTCGCTTTCACCGCTACGGGCAACCCAGTCAATATCCTTGCGCACCGACTCCACCAGACAATCGGCACACCCTTTCAGGATCGTCTCTCCGGCATAATAGCCATACTGGCCAAGTAGCCCGCCAAAACTCTTGATGCTGACCATGATCATCGACAAGGAACGTTCATAGCGGTAGGCCCGTTTGATTTCATGCGGGATATGCTCATCCATGTAGCGTCTGTTAAAGGTGCCGCTGACCGGATCTATGAGTGAAAAGCTGGCGATCTGTTCAATGTACTGTTTTCGGGCACGTTCAAGTTCCAGAATTCTGCGGGCCGTTCTCAGGCGCGATTGTAGCTCAGCCTGATGGACCGGCTTGATCAGGTACTCATCGGCACCCGCATCAAGCCCGGCAATGATGTCATTTTTTGAATCCTGTGAGGTCAGCACAATGACGTATGTATACCCCTCGGTGGACGCATCCTCACGCAGCGCCCGGCAGAGTTCAAGGCCGCTCATCTCGGGCATGATCAGGTCCGTAAGCACGATCGGAAAATAGCCGGTGCGAAACAGTTCCAGCGCTTTTTTGCCGTTTTCTGCCGCAACCACACTGTAACCCGCCGCTTTCAGGCTCGCCTCCAATACACTCCGTATCAGACGATCATCATCCACAACAAGTATCTGGATTTGTTCAGACGTATCCATATAAGCTCCATGCGCCTGGTTGTCTGGCGTCCATCTGGTTGTTACAGCAAGCTCTCCCCCGTCATCTCCTGCGGCTGCGCCAGGCCCAGCATCTTCAGGATGGTCGGAGCAATGTCGGCAAGTCGCCCTCCTTCGCGCAGGATACAACCTTTCCGGCTGTCATCCACCACCACCAGCCAGACCGGGTTGGTCGTATGGGAGGTAAACGGCTCGCCATTCTCATCCTGCATCTGCTCAGCGTTGCCATGGTCTGCAGTGATAAGCACCGCACCACCCAATTCCTTCACCTTGGAGACCACTCGACCGACACAGGTATCAACCGTTTCGACAGCCTTAATGGCAGCGGACTCAATACCGGTGTGACCAACCATATCACAGTTGGCAAAATTGAGGATGATGACATCGTAAATATCCTGATCTAATAGCTTCAGAAGCTTGTCAGTCACCTGTCCGGCGCTCATCTCCGGTTTCAGATCGTACGTGGCAACCTCTTTCGGAGACGGGATCAGGGCACGATCCTCGCTCGCAAAAGGAGTTTCCACACCGCCATTAAAAAAGAAGGTGACATGGGCATACTTTTCGGTTTCAGCAATGCGCAACTGTTTTAACCCGGCATCGGCAATAATCCCGCCAAGCAGGTTCTTCAATTCGGTTGATGCGAACGCAATCGGCAACCCAAACGTTGCATCGTATTCTGTCAGGCAGACGTAGCCTGCCAGTTCAGGCCGACTCCTGCGCACAAAGCCGTCGAACTCGTCCAGCGCAAGAGCCCTGGTAATTTCCCGGGCCCGGTCTGAGCGAAAGTTAAAAAAGATAAAACCATCGCCATCGAGCAGTTGGCCGACCGGCGCACCCTGGTCACAGATTACGGCAGGAACAACAAATTCGTCATACACCTTGGAGTCATAGCTCTGAGTAATGGCATCCAGAGAGGACACACACAATTCACCGAGGCCGTGCACTATGGCATTATAGGCTTTTTCCACCCGGTCCCAACGGGTATCGCGATCCATCGCGTAGTAGCGCCCCATGACCGTAGCGATTCTTCCGACGCCGATCCTCACGATCTCCGCCTCCAGCTGTGCCAGATACTCGGCACCGCTCTGAGGGGGCGTATCACGCCCATCCAGCAGGCAGTGTACAAAGACATCCGTCAAACCCTCACGCTTCGCCAGTTCCAGCAGTGCGTAGAGGTGGGTGATGTGGGAATGCACTCCCCCATCCGAGAGAAGACCGGAGAGGTGCAGCCTGCCCCCGGACGCTTTGACTTTGGAGATGCAGTCAAGCAGGACCGGATTGGTGAAGAAGTCGCCATCGAGAATGGACTTGGTGACACGGGTCAGCTCTTGATAAACAACCCGACCGGCCCCGAGATTGAGATGGCCGACTTCGGAATTGCCCATCTGCCCATCCGGCAGACCTACCGCCATGCCGGAGGTAAGAATCTGGGTATGCGGGTAATTGTTCAGATAGCCGGTCAGGTTCGGGGTTTTAGCCAGTGCGACGGCATTGTGAGCCGGATTGGGGTTGATTCCCCAACCGTCGAGAATCATCAGCAGTAGTGGTTTTTTCATGTACATATTCCTTTGAAATAAATTTCTGTTCCTTCAGCACACTTCATTTCACCAGCAGAAAACGATCCCGTCCGCTGTGCTTTGCCGAATAGAGTGCGTCATCCACCTGTTTGATGCACTGGTCGATGCTCATCCCCGTCTTGAACTCGCCAACACCGGCGCTCATGGTCACCGAGATTGCCCGTTCTTCCCACGGTACGCGGACGTCCCGCACGGCAGCGAGAAGCTTTTCCGCCACCACACCTGCCTGTGTCAAACCGGTTTCAGGCAGTAAGATCAAGAACTCTTCCCCCCCCCACCGACCGCAGAAATCCTCATTGCGCAGCGAGAGGCGGAGTGAATCGGCGACGGCCTTGAGTACCTTGTCGCCAGCGCTATGACCGTAGGTATCGTTGATCTCCTTGAAGAAATCCAGGTCGCAGATCAGCAGCGAAAAGGTCGTACCGTACCTGTTGCTTCGGCTCTGCTCCGCTTCCAGACGAGCCATGATCTCCCAGCGGTTTGACAGGCCGGTGAGCAGATCGGTGCGGGCCACCACTTCCAGGCGGGCCTTGAAATCCATTAACTGCGATTGATAGCCGTCGCTGATGGACATGGTCTTGGTAAAGCGGCGCAGCAGCTTGTCGTAGCGGGAAATGATCCGATCAAGTTCTGGAGCCAAGGGATTGCCATCGGCCATGCTGCGATCAAACAGCGCCCGCATTTCGTCCAACGCCGCATCCTCAACCGGTTCCTGACCGCGTCGCGTTGATAGATTCGCGGCTGGCGGAGCTTTCGGCAGCTTGATCGCGCTCAGCGGAACACCCATGTGGCTGCAGGCCGCTTCAATGCAGTCGGGACAGATGCCGTGACTGAACATGATATCGGCATGGGTGCCGAAATAGGTTTCCACCTTCTGCCAGTAGTTGTTATCGGCACGCACCTTTTTGCAGTACATGCAGATCGGCAAGGCCACATCCTTCAGCTGGCGGTACTTTGCCGAGGCATCTTCCAACAGTTTCAGCGTTTCCTTCAGCCTGCTCTGGTAGGTGTCGCTGATGGTCAGCGTTTTGTGCAGTTTACGCTGCTGCTTGCGATATTCGGCAGCCAGCACGGCATATTCCCGGGCAAGATCGAGTGACGGAGCGGCGGTATCAGCCATAACCTGTCCGGCTCTGATCAGAGCGTCATCATCTATCGATAGTTTGCGGCGTGCCATCGCTCAGAACTCCTCCGAGACAATCGAGAACGGAAAGGTAACCTCTTCCTTGAACTCCTCGGCCAGATCAAGAGAGCGGGGATTATCCCTGTCGTAGCGCCAGACAATGTCGATGGCGCCCCCCTTTTGATGGGCATCCTCCAGCAAATCCAGCAGATCGAGCATGCACTTGGTGCTGCTGCTGTTCATATAACTGACATTGATATCCAGTCGCAAGCGGTTCTCCACCGCCAGATGCTCCTTGACCCAGGCGGTGACCGGGGCATAGAACTCGAACGAATTCTCGGGATATGATTCACCGGTGATCCTCAAAACATGTTCCTGCCGGTCATAACTGATCTGTGGTGTTGACTGGGATTGCGCTATATTGAGCGTACGCATCGCTGTTCCTCCTGCCCCTCTATCGCGGGCTCCGTGCGTTATGGAATGGTGTGCCCTCAGGCCTGCTGTATCTGCACCCTGAGCGTAAAGAACGAGAACCGGTCATCGATCTCGCGGATGGAATATTCGAGTCCTGAACCGGAGCGTTTGGCCATCTCCATCAAGCCGATCCCGGCTCCGAGCGATCCGGGAGGGAGTTCGCTGCGCAACTGACGGCGGATCTCTTTCTTCAGGCTGTCCAGATCGAGTGCATTGATGCCGTCAACGCGGGAGGTAAGTTCCGCGATATCCTCCCGAAGTACCACGTTGCCCGAGGTAACCACATAGATATCGTCTTTTTTGGCGATCATGATAGTGGCGGAGCCGGTATCGCCGGTGGGAATATCCCGCCTGGTCAAATAGTTACGGGCATTCTGGGTCATCTCGATATACGCGGCAAAGACATCCTGCACTGCTACTCTGGCAATATTTTCATTTGCCAGATGGTTCTTGATGGCGGTTCCCATCTCCTCGATAATGCTGTGGGAAAAGGGGCCGTTGAAACACATCATGATGCCGTCGTTTGAGAACTGCTCCCTCAACTGAAAGAGATCCATCTATGCCTCCTGTTGTAAACGTATCTGAAGTATACCTCTTTTTTCACAAACGAAAAGCGATCAGCGTCATATCGTCTCTTGAGGGAAAATCACCCTGATAGTCAGAGAGCACCTGCGCGATCATTTCTCCCCGGCTTTGCATGGTATCCCCCGCGGTGCCGGCCAGTAACGTTCGAAAACGCTCAGCACCAAAACCATACCCCTTGTCCCCCCCCGGCAGATCCAGCAGGCCGTCACTGGTGAGATAGCAGCACTCCCCCGCGTTAATTGCCGGTTCATGGTTGCGATAGGTATAATCAAGCCGCGACCCCTTGTAGCCGACCCGCTGGTTATCCCCCCTGATTTCCCGGACATCTGCGGCTGACGCCAGATACAGCGACAGACCGGCACCGGCAAAGACGAGGCGGCGGGAGTCCCGGTCAACCATGCAGAGCGCGATATCGAGCCCGGCATCCACATCACGGAAGTTCAGATTCCGGCGCAAAACCCGGTTGAGCTCAGCCAGAATCCGGGCCGGATCATCGTTGCACACCATGTCAACCACATGATTGAGCACCGCATTGACAGTCATGGTCATAAACGCACCCGGAACACCGTGCCCGGTACAGTCGATCACGGCCAGCAGGAAATGACCGGGAAACCGGCGCAGGTAGTAAAAATCGCCCCCCACAAGCTCCTTGGGGCGATAGATGACAAAATTATCGCCGAGACAACTGCGGCAGAGCTCGTCATCGGGCAGGATCGAACTCTGGATAATGCGGGCATATTTTATGCTCTCCATGATCCGGTTCTGCGATTCCTCCAACATCCGGTTGGCACTGGAAAGCTGGTCGGTGCGTTCTCTGACCTTCATCTCCAGGTTGGCGGTATGATCAAGGATCATAGCGGCCATCCGGTTGAAAGAGCCGCTCAACTCCCCCAGTTCATCCCTGCCGGTCACCGGAACAGCAATGTCGTAGCGGCCTCCGGCGACCTCCCGGGAGGCAACGGTCAGCCGGGTAAGCGGCACCAGTACCATCCGGTTCATCAGCAGAGCCAATGTAGTAATGATCAACAAAAACGAAAGCAGCATGATAGCAATTATCGGCAGAAACACCCGCATGCTGAAGACCTGGGATACGTCCACCAGAACCACGTTAAACCAGCCAATCCCCTGCAGGTGTGAAACAGCCGCCAGGAAGACCTTTCCCCCGACCAGCACCGGAAAAGCCGCCACCTCGTTTTTACTGCTCTTCAGGTCACTGATAGCCTGTTTCAGATGTTCCCGCTCGTCCGGAAGATCCATGAGGCTGAAAACGGTAATTTTTTTGTCGTTGCTTCGGGCAGATGCGTTGTGCTCGACAATGGCACGGTCTTCATGCGCCTGGATGATCCCGGACTGATCGACCAGCATGGTCGAGAGCCCCTTTTCGTGGGAAAAGACTATCTCGTTCAGAAAATCGGTGATGGTGATGCCGCCGCCGCAGATGCCGGTTTTCTCCCCCTGCCTCCCTTTCATGATCACGTTGATCCAGACCTTGCTCTGTTTCAAGGTAGAATCATAATCCAGATTCAGCGCATAACCGTCTTGATTGCGTAGCGCTTCAAAAAACCATTTATCCATCGGGTTGCCGGACGATAACGTCGTCAACTCTACCCGATCATGCCCCTGCTCCTTGTTATACACATAGTAATGGCGCGATCCGGCCAGAGCTATGAAGAAGCTTTTGTCACGGTACAACCGGCGATAGCTTTCCAGCTCCTCAAACGCCTCCCGTTTAAGCTCCGGTTGCTCTTCATGTACCGCCCAGCGTTTGAGTGTCGGATCATCAGCCATCTTCCGGGCAAGTACGACTTCCCGGTCGATGAGCGACATGATCTTGTTCTTCTCCAGCAACGCTTCCTTGGTGGCAAAGCGCAGCGCAAACCCTTTTATAATGCTGTTGGAGCTAAGGTAAAACGTGGCGAGCGTCGCCAGGCCTACGAACAGGGAGAGGGAAACGATGATAAGGATGAATTTCGGTTTGAGGCTATGAAGCTGCATGGCTGGCATCCATCAATGGTGAAAAGGTTTGTTATTCAAAATTACTGCGTTTCATTTTTCAACTTTTCCTCAATCTGACAATTGCGGGCATTCAGTTTGCTTATTTTAAGTGTGAATCCAACCAGGCCCTGCCTTTAGCTGTGAGCCGGTATTTTTGCATGCGGCTCGTGGGTTTGCCGGGGATGGTCATTTCGATGAGGTTATCTGTCAGAGCAGGAATCAGGTACGCCTCTCGAAAATGATCTTCGTGTTTCAGGTTCAAAGCCTGCTGTATTTCAACACGCTTCATTTCACTCTGCACAACTTCAAGAAGACGACGCACTTCCCCGGTGACTTCCCCGGTGACTTCCCCGGTGACTTCCCCGGTGACTTGGGTCTTCGACTCTTGCTGCGACTCTGGCCGTCGAATAATCTGCATAAAGGTGCCTACTTCCTGCTTGAATTCAGGAGTGGGAATCTTCGCCTCGCTGCAGAGGGCTATCATGTCAAGCGTACCGGTTCCGGCACGCTCAATGTAACGGGCCAGGAACAGTGGTTCTGCAACGAGCGGATTATGAGGAATGGATGGATGCGGCTTGCGCAGGGCAGCAAGTGTCAGTGGCAAAGGGAGATGGCCGGGATTCCAGATTTCCAGACGATCAGCAAAAAGCATAACCTGAACCGAGGCATTGCTCACATAATCCCGATGTGCCACGGCATTGACGATTGCCTCGGCAACAACATCGCGTGGTATTTCATAGGTGACAGGCGCCTGGGGACTCTCGGAGCGTGTGCCGACTCGGGCAGCAAGCTTGGACATGACAAAATCCACCGCCTGGTCAACCAGTTCAAAGACAGTTCCCTTGTAAATCTGATAGGAAGGAATCGGCTTGCGGATCTCCGTGCCGTGGAAGTGCATGCATTTCACTTCGGAACTGATGAGAAAACGCTGTGGCTGCTTCCCGAAGAGCAGGACAGCGGCATGGCTTGGTTGAGTTTTATCCAGAAGGTTCAGATGAACAAGAGCTTTGGACATGGCTGTTTTGCGGCCGAAAGGATAGGCGCGTTCACGTTGGGCGCGGTCCAGAAAATCAGCAATTTTTTCTGCGGAAAGATCCTTGATAGTTGCCCGTGGACAAGCTGAAGCATCAAAGGGGAGTGAACGAATGTCACCGCAACGTTCCAGATGTTCAATCAAGCTGGCATACAGGATGGCGGTCAGCTCGGGAATGCTGCCGAAACGGCGGCGAATGAGCTGGCCTCCCGCCTTGCGGATCAGCGACAGCATCCTGGGATGGCGGGCCGAGTCGTCATTCCCCTTGACGAAGATGAGCCGTTCCGTTCCACGGGTGGTTGCATGGTCGAATTCACGTTCTGTCGGTGAGATTCCCTCGACATCCTCGTAGCCATAGTCATCGCCGAAGAGGCCAACATAGATGACGCTCTGCTCCACCTCATGCAGATAGACCTCATCGGCACGATGATCGGAAGCCGGCAAATCCTCGAAGAGAAACACCTCGAAAAACCGGCGCAACAGCGGATCGCCATGGACATACTCTTTCAGCGCCCGACGTTCGTCAGCCAGTTCCTTCTGGACGGAACTGATGAATAGCTGTTTCCTGGCGGTCATTGACTCCTCAGCTTCACATTAATGATGATACGGTTCGCCATTCAAAATTGTAAACGCCCGATAAATCTGCTCCAACAGGAAGGCCCGCACCATCTGATGGGTGAAGGTCATCTTTGACAGCGCCAGCAGTTTGCCCCGCCGGCGGAACTCTTCGGAAAAGCCGTAGGCGCCGCCGATGGCAAAGATCAGCTCTCCCGTACCGCTGTCGCGCTGTTTGCCGACAAAAGCCGCAAGGCCGGGGGAATCCATCTGTTCACCCCGCTCATCCATTAATACTAAAGTTGCGCCGGGCGGAATCTGCTTCTCCAGCCGTTCGCATTCGCGGCGACGCATCTCCTCCGCCTCAGCACCCTTCTCGTCGCGGATATCGACCAGTTCCAGCGGCATATAGCGCCGGATGCGGCCGGCGTATTCGTCGATGGCGTCCTTGACCCACGGATCACGGCTCTTGCCGACCCAGAGCACTTTCAGTTTCATGATATCACTTCAATAGGGGCGGTCATATGGTAAGAAGATACTCGTGAAAGATGTTCATGTAAAGTGCGGGGTATCGTTTTATGTACCATGTTCGATTACCAGGAGTTCAACGAGGCGTTTGGCGAAAAGAGACCATAATGCATGTAGGGCTAATGACTCAATTTTGCGCTTGCCAGCCGATTGAGGCTCACACCCGCTTCAGCCGCTTCGATGCTCAATTCACGGCAATTTGCGAGAGGGTGTTTTCATGGGTTTTCCTTTTCTGATACGGTTCTTATGGAATCATTTCAACAGGTCAGACACCTATCACCCATACTTTGAAAACCTGAGCCGGCCCTTGCTTCCTTTGCGCTGACCGGCCGGTTTTTGAAAACTTTCAAGTGTGCCATGTCACCACCCGTGACAATGTCATAAGTGGAGACCTCACACTGTCAACTCACTTAGTGAATTCACTCAAACCAAATTGGATTTTCAGAAGGGAATATCGTCATCAAATGATATTGTTTGTTCCTCTTCCACGCTTTTAGGCAGCGGTAGACTATTGACGGTGAACAGGTTGAGAATATCTTCTCTGTCCATAAACATAATTTGACTTCTCTTTGAGGCATCAAGCTTTCCACCAAGCCAATTTCTGGCCTGTTTTGTGATTTCACCGCCTGCAACAATAAATGCATGGTCGACAAGCACTCTTTTACTTGTCTCAGGGTCAAAAACTTCGTGCCCAAGCATCATCAATACCTGATTGTATATTTCAGCAATATTGACATTCGCTCCATGACTCACACCAGATGCGTCAAGCTTCCCTTTTTTAGCTTGTATGCCAAAGTAAAGAACATGTTGCGTAGGTAGAACATATCGCATCCAAATGTCTTTGCCATATTCGAGGGCTTTATCTTTGTGTCCGCCTGACGTAATTCGATGGAAACCAAGCTGACGAAATAACGGTAGTAGTACTTCAATAATCAGCTCGTCTTCGGAGCACTGATCAAGATAATTGACAAGGCGTTCTCGACGTTTTAGCTCAGTCGGTGTGAATGGACGATGAGGGTTTGCTGCTGTTGAGATAACTTTTGTTCCAATATGGCGAATGTAAAGCAGGTCATCTTCTCCGTAAAACGCCTCATACCCCTCACGACTCAATGGCTTGTTCATGGCATCTAGTGCTAGCTTTCTATCGGGGTCGGTACCTTCAGCTTCAGATTTGTGCATTAAGACGCGCAGTACATGAACGAACCTCTCAGGGAGTGCATAGGCGGCTGGCAGAGGCTCGTTTAGTAGCTCTGCCAGCCTATCCGCAGTCCATGACCATCTGGTTGATCCATCATGAACAAAATCTAGGTCACATTCTTCAAAGAAGCGAGTGATGTAACTGCTAGAACGATATGGGAAATATTCGGCATCGCCGATCACCATCTCAGCAATGTCACGTATGTTCCGACTCTTAAACTTCATGAATGTTTCTCCCCGAAGGACTGTCCGACTCAGTAGGTAATCAGCGCATAACACATAGAATCGTTCTGATGAGCGGAACAAAGGTGGCTTCCTTCTCTGCTGATAACAAAAGAGGGACATCTCCCCGGTTTCTCCGTCATCAAACATCACACTGCCAACTTATTCCATCCCTTCACACATCAATTACTTCCTCGCTTACTCTCCCTGTCAACCACCAGATAAAAACCGGGTCGATCACATGCCAGACGTTATCAGCGTCTTTTTCAATGTAGTCCAGCAGTTCCAGTTGTTTGAGCGAATTCCTTACAGCATTGACCGATCCCAGGTTGTGCGTGCGCATGAATTTTGTCGCCATGATCTGTTTTACCGGTTCCCTGGCAATGGCGCGAAGCAATAGGCGTTGCTGTGGGGCCAAGCCTTGAATGGCGTATTCGAACGCTGTCCCTTCGGAAAAGATCAGGCTTCTCATCGCCATTTTTATTTCAGCCCAGGTAACTTCGGAAGCGGCCAGATCATAGACATGATGGGCAAATTTCTGGGCATAATAGGGATAGCAATCAACAAGTTCCGCCAAGTGGGTCGCCATCTCTTTTGAGCAGTTAATGCCGTTCTCGCTGAACTGCTTTGACAGGAATTCTGCCAGTTCTTCCCGAGGCAGCGGCTGAAGCGGGTAATCGAATGCACTCTGAAAAAACGGCCTCTGCCGTTCGTTAAACATCCCGAGCAGAAGCCTGCGACGGCTACCGACAAAAAAATGAGATGCCTTATATTGTTGAATATGTGTCCGCAAAGCGGCTTCAATTTTCACTGCATCCGGCAGAACCACGATTTCCTGGAATTCATCCAGCGCGATATGAACCAATGCGTCGGTGTTGTCTATAAATTGCCGCAGTGACTCCATGGTTTCATTGAGGAGCGGCAGGCCTGTCCTGCCAGCAGATGAGGACTCAACCGTCAATTCTACTCCACCATCAGCATCAGGACGGAGTACCGGTCGAAATGTAGTCAGAAATTTCAGAGCGCTTTTCCACAGAGGCTCTTTCTTATGGGTCACTCGAAAGACCGCTTCCGCCATCCGGGCTGCAACATCATCTATTGAACCAACACCGAAAAAATCGGCATAAATTGTGAGCCCTCCCCGGTCAGACAGTTCCTTCTGCACTCTGCGGACAAGAGAGGTTTTACCGTAGCGCCTGGGCGAATGAATGACAACGTCATTTTTTGATTCAGCCAATCGGCACAGTTCAGCGATCTCTTTCTGTCGGTTACAAAAGGGAGCGTCAAGCGGTAACTGTTTTATGTAAAAGGGGTTTGCCATGCCGAATCCTCGTTACCACAATATAATTACCATACAATGGTAACCATTATATGGTATATAATTTCATTGTCAACAAGCTTACAGATATAGGTACCTGGATACTGCACGAAGCTGAAGGAGGCGGCGGGGCATCCCCATTTAATACCCGCACCCAAGTCATCCTCATACCATCGTCACTCTAAGCAGTTCCGAGATAAAACCAACGACAAATAAAAATATATCAGCTTGATCAGCTCTATAACTTTCTT
>JAQTQX010000015.1:45209-107626 GCA_028712075.1 Desulfuromonadaceae bacterium | reverse complement strand
CGGTTTCAACCACTGCTTTGCCACCATCTTTGGCATCGACGGAACTCTTGATGGAGATTTTTTCGGTCTGCATGGCGTTATCGGTATTCTGGCGGATACTGGAGGCCATCTCTTCCATGGATGAGGATACTTCTTCAGCAGATGCGGCCTGCTCCGTAGCCCCCTGGGACATCTGCTGGGCTGTGGCGGAGAGTTCTTGGCTACCGGAGGCGACGTTGTCAGTGGCGGTTATTACCTCGCCGACAACTTGTTTCAGTTTTTCCACCATTCCGGCCATAGCGGCAAGGAGGCTGTTCGTATTTTTCGAATCCAGATCTATTGCCACTGTCAGGTCACCTCCGGCAACGGTCCTGGCAATTCCGCGCACATAGGCCGGGTCGCCCCCCAATTGCCGCATGATGATGCGGGTAGTGACCAGCGCAAGCAGCATTGATATGATGATTGAGATAACTATGGAAACCGCGATGGCAGTCTCGTCCCTTTTCGCTGCAGCATTGGACGTTTTGGTTTCTTCCTTGGCTATGGCATCATTGATATCAATCACCTTGCCGAGCAGTTCCTCGGCAACTTTGAACGTTTTAGTCTGCTGGCTCAGGGAGTATTCCGTCGCATTAGCCAGCAACTCCTTGTTCCCGCTCTTCTGGTAATCGTCGATGAGGCGTTCAATTTCAAAAACATCTTTCTTCCACGCATCCCAGGCCGGCAAAAACTGTTTCCAGACCACCTCCTCCTCTTTGGTCTGCGGGAGAGGGTCGTATACCTTCCAGGCCTTGTCAACACGGTCGAAGGCGTTTTTGATTTCCTTCTGATTTTCGTCGATCCTCTCATTGGAGAGCCCTTGAATCAGTATGGTTCGCTGGGCTGCCTTCACTGAGGTCTGCGCCTCGTTGATAATCTCCAGTGAACAGATACTGGGAAGCCGGTTTCCGGAAATTTCTTTCAGATGATCCGCCGTATCGCTGATCCCTTTGAAGCCAATCAAGCCGATTATCACGCCGATCACTGTTATTAGTGAAAATCCGACAATCAATTTCGTTCTCATCTTCAATTCGTTAAACCAGTTCATAGCGTTTCCCCCTCGTAACAATCAATCGTAACAACAGACGAGAAGCGCCTCGCCAGGCAAAACGCCACACCAACTTCGAACCGGCACTCAAATTCTTTAGCCATAATCCCTTTCCTCCCCATTGAGGTTTTTTTAGCAACCGATAGCCATTCCCCTGTTTCCTCGCCTTTGAGGTTGGTGTATCAACAAGGGGAGATGCGGCCGCGTTTGATGTAACATCCACTGACCTTCGAGGTTTTCATTCAAGACCGTTGTTTGGGCCAGATCCGCCGTTCATTTTTCACAGATGGTCACTGCCGACCAGCGGCTGACCGTGAAAGTCCGTCTTGTGGCAAAAAAATCTCCTGCTCTCTTCATCCAGACCCGCCACGAATTCGTCGCGCCTTTTTTGCTTCAACATTGCGTGCCGTTCAAATACCTCTTTTTGCGTCATGCCATTGATGACATGAGCGTGAAACTGTGTGTGATCGGGATGACCGCAGAACATACTGAAACCGAATTTGTGGGCAAACCCGCATTCCGGGTGCTCAACCAGACATGCCGAAACTTCTGTGTACAGCAGTTTTTTTGTGAGACATTTTTCCATGATCGATTCCTTTCTCTTTTGAAGTTTACGTCGCCAGTTCAAAATTCGAAGCGATACCTGTTGCTTCCGGCAGTGCAACCTCGAAAACGTTGTTGCTTTGATACATTTTGCATTTTTCGTAGTTCGATCCGCAAAATCTGAGTACATTCAATATCTTCTGCGATGTAATGTTGTAACAGTAGCAATCACGGTGAGGTTGCCTGATTTTGGGGCAGAGCGAACCATAACGGATATGTCGACCGGGTGAAATAGTGTGCATGTCTGTATCCTCCCAAAGCGTAAAGTGACCTGCAATCAGACATAACTCGAAATGCGCTTTTGTGCTTGTTGAGCAGTGGCCATGATGAGTCCAAAGCTTTCATGTTCCGGATGGGTGCAGATGCGACCGTTACCGAATGTAATCACGAAAGGGCAATCGCACACGCCGGTCAGGCAGATCGAATAGTGGGACGTCATCTCTTTTGTCTGGCAGTTGTTGTTCATGTTTAGCTCCATTCATGGGTCAAGGGCCAAGGTCTTAAAGGCTTTGTACTTTCCTTGACTCTGCCATATTCTATTCCGGCTAATTGCTCTTTCATGCAATCAGGGCAAACACCGTGGCTGAAATCCATATCGGAATGATCCCGAATGTATATTTCGAGCTGGCTCCAATACCCTGAATCATCGCGGATCTTTTTGCAGTACGAGCATATTGGTAAGATCCCCTTGAGAACCTTGATCTCATCCAGTGCCTGTTCCAGAGATTTGATGACACCTTCGCGTTCTATCTCCGCCAGTTGCCGCAATTTGATTTCTTCTTCGAGCGCCTTGTTGGTCACCCGCAATTCGTTGAAGATGAAGAAATACGGGTCTTCAATGCCGGTGGCGATAACGGCGTCGTAAATCATCATAAATGAGAACAGCTTGAAATAATGGCCGACAAGGTTGGAAAAACTGTACATGTCAATGTAAAAGACAAAACAGAGCCCGGCAATGGTGCTGTAGACCGTGGAGAGCAGGAGAAGCTTGTAGACCGATGGGGTAAAATGATTTTTGTTCCTGATAAGCAACAGAATAGCGGCACCCAGAATAGCGCTGATGATGTACTCGCTGTATATTTTGAAAGGGGTCAAGCCTTTGCCGATAACGAGACAGGCCGGAAACACCTCCCAGTACAAAATAGAGGCAAGTAACAGCGTTGTTAACGCTAAGTAAAACACCAATAATTTGTTTGCGGCTACTTTCCTGTTCGACTGTAAAAAGACAAACGCTGCCAAAAGCGTAATGCTTTCCAGATATCGAGAGGCAATCCATAATTGCGGCGCATAATAGCCATCGATTCTGAAGACCGGCATTCCTTTGAAAGCCATGGTATGAACCATATCCAGAATACCAACAAACAGGTATGAGATGCCGATTACCAGCAGATACTGGTTTTTGATGTACTGCTTTGAATTCCAGGTAATCATGAACAGGGAAAAGGCCACCGCAATACTGAAAAATTCAACGGTGTTGTGGAAGAGCAGGTAGTTTACCCGTGATGTCAGGTAGAGCCCTGTCACTATTGCGGCAATAAATGACCAGTACACCGTCTTGTTGCGGCTATGGATTTGTCCTGCTATCTGCACGGCTGTTCTCCCTTTATGCTGGTTTGTATTGTTACGTTCAAAGGCAAATCCCCCCTCCCCCCTTTCATAAAGGGGGGATTTTAAGCCTCCCCTTTAAGAAAGGGGGATTGAGGGGGATTTACTTACAGCCAATCATCCGCCTCAACATCCTCGTCCTCACAAACCAAAACAGGATGCCCCTGAAACAGATCCGGATGATGCGGGTTATCTTCATCCGCGCAATACTCGGAGACCGACCCGTAAGCTTCTCTCCCCAGTAAGGCACGGAGTGTCACCATCAGCTTTTTGAAATGCACCGGTTTTGGCAAAAAACACATATCAGACTCATCGACGACAACGTCGCAATAGCCGCTGGTGAGAATTATCGGCAGATCCGGTTTTTGGTACCTCAGTCGCGCTATGGTTTCACGTCCGTTCATGCGCGGCATGATCATATCAATGATAACCGCCTGTATATCCTCCTTGTGCGCCTCAAATACTTGAAGCGCCTCTTCCCCGTCGGTAGCTGTCAGAACTGTGTAGCCATATTGTCTGAGTATTTTAGCGGTCATCTGCTGCAGATTCGGTTCATCATCGGCCAGCAGCACCGTCTCGTTGCCGAGAAGTTCTGCGCTCTGCGGCTCTTGCAGCTGCTTCGGCCGCTTGTTCCCGTGATAAACAGGCAGATAGACCCTGAACGCCGCGCCATTTCCCGGTGAGCTTTCCACAGAGATATGGCCGCCATGATTACCGACGATGCCGAAAACAATGGCAAGTCCCAGGCCGGTCCCCTTGCCCGCCCCCTTGGTGGTGAAGAACGGATCGAATATCCGTGCAATCGTTTCTGTGTCCATCCCGACCCCGTTATCCGAAACGGTGATACGCCCGTAGCTTCCGGGTGTCAGTGTGGCGCCGCTTTCTACAACATCTTCCCGCACCTCCACCAATGCAGTATCCACACATATCCGGCCGCCTGGTGAGAGGGCGTCGCGAGCGTTCACAATCAGGTTTATCAATATCTGTTCAATCTGGCTTCGATCTGCGAATACCGGAAGCTGGTCGTCGCAGAGCTCAAAGGAGAGCGTGATGTCCGAGCTCAGCAGCCGTGACATACTTTTTTGCAGATTGGTGACGATCTGGTTGAGACTGTCGTACTGTTTCTGCAGCTCGTGCTTGCCGCTGAACGCGAGCAGGCTTCTGGTCAGCTCTGCTCCCCGGTTCACGAAATCGGAAATCTCCCGGGCATATGAAATTATTTCCTCGTTCTCCGTGATGGTGAGCTTCAGCAGTTCGGCATACCCTCCGATCACTGAAAGGATATTGTTGAAGTCGTGGGCCACGCCTCCAGCCAGAAGACCGATGGATTCAATCTTCTGCGCGTGCTGCAATTGAGCCTCCATATTACGAAACGCCGTAATGTCCCGCGCAATGGAGAGAACGCTCGTCACTTCTCTATTCGCACCTAATTCAGGAACATAACGGGTGAGAACATGGTGTATCATGCCGCCGGAATCCTTCCACGTCAGCTCGAGCTCCTGTGAAACGCACCGTTCAAACACCCTATTCACAGTGTCCTGAATCTCCTGGTTCACTTCCGGAGTAAACACGGATACCTCGGCGGGAGCTTTGCCGATCAAACGATCAGCCGATTGACTTGACAGCTGTTCCATGGCCGGATTGACGTAAATTCGGCGGCAAAACTGGTCATAACGGACAATGGCGTCAGGATTATTATCCACCAGGGCGCGGAACTCCTGTTCGTGTGCCGCCTGTTGTTTCTCCAGACGTTTCAATTCAGTGATGTTGTGCCCGATGGCCAGGGCGCCGATAATATTCCCTTCATTATCGCGCTCGGCGACCATCTGAATATGAGAGTACAAGATCCCCCCTTCACCGTCGGAACGAAGGAGATCCATCTCGTTATCTATACCGCTTGCAAGCACGCTCCGGAGTCTGGTCTCATATTCGTCGAATGGTACGGTTGACGGAATTTCCGTGGGGACCTTGCCTATGACCAGCTCCAGCGGCATGCCAAGCGTCTTCTCCAGCACGGGGTTGATATAGAGGACACGGCAGTCGCGGTCATAGCGGGCAATGTTATCCGGCAATGTTTCGGCCAGGGAGCGGAATTCCTGTTCACTGGCCGCAAGTTTCTTTTCCATACGGTGGCGCTCACTGATGTCCATGAACGACATCAGCACGTGGCTTTGACCATCAAGCAACACCGACTCAACGCCGTACAGCAGCGATATCTCCGTCATGCCGCCATCCCGCTCGGCTCGTAAAACGGTTGTTTCGCCGTGGTCAGGCGCCCCGCTTCTTGAAACCCCCCGCAAGGCGCGCATGAGGCGGCACGGATCACAGGCCGGGGAATTGCCGCACCCCGTATCGACAAAGGAGTTGACGCATTTCAGGAGTGTGCCGCAGCGCTTGTCGGGGAGAGCGTCGTAATCGATACAGTAGCCCCGGAATGCCGAGTTGGCCCGCACTACCTCCATCCGGTCGCCGAACAGCAGCATCGGCATCGGCGTCGCGTCGAACACGGAACTGAGATTATCCCGCTCAGCTATGAGTGCGTCTGTGGCACTGCTAATCCTGCGGAAACCGAACCAGACTCCGACCAACCCCATCAACCAGATGATGGTTATGATGGCAACATGCGTGACGTTGCTGTGACTCATGGCATGTTCAAGCTCGGTCATAAGGATGGTGACGTTGACACCGCTGTTCGCACGGGCAATGGATTGGGCGGTGAATGCTTTAAACTCCATATTGTCATTGCATTCCCAGATGGCGGTGATAATGGCAAAGAGAGTCCAGGCACAGATCGTAGCAATGCGAAAGCGTACGATGGGAACATTCTTTGTAGGCAATGTTGCGGTATGTGAAAGCATGATGTTCTCCTTCGATATAACTGGAACTAATGTGAAGTGACCCTATCCAACTGCTTTCTCAACTCCTCTTCGGCCACTTTACGCCGGGTTATATCGGTGATAACTCCGTCATAGTAATCTACTTCAGTGCCTGAGATGCTTTTGTGCGGGATAAGGATTGTTTGCGCGTTCCAACTGGGAACCAGAGTGTTGGTGACCCAGCGAATGGAACCATCCTTGTGAAGAATGCGGTGTTCAATGGTGTGGTTGTGTGAATTGGTCAGAAGATGTTGCGCCAGGCCGAATACCAGGGGGCGATCATCTTTGTGAATGATCCGGAACCAGAGACCGGGATCGGCGCTGAATTCCTTCAGGGAATGGCCGGTTATCCGCTCGCACCCCGGCCTGTGGATGGTTTCCAGCGGCTTGCCGTCCTTGACGGTGACGGTATAGACATAATTGGTGACCGACTCAAGAAGCCTTCGATAACGCGCCCTGCTCTCCCGGAGTTCCCTGGTCTGGCTTCGCACCAACTGTTCCAGACGTTCCCGATACATGCTGTTCTCCCGAAGAAGCCGTGTTCGTTCAAGGCAGCGGCCGATGGAAAAATCAAGATCGTTCTTGTTAATCGGTTTGATCAGGTAGTCGCACGCGCCGCGCCTCGTCGCCTCAATAGAGTCGACAAGCTGACCTTGCCCGGATATGACGATAATCGGCACAAAGCAGTTCATCTTGTGGATTTCGGCGATCACGTCCAAGCCATGCATATCCGGCATTAGCAAATCGACCAGAACGAGATCGGGCGTCTCCTGTTTAAACAGTTCCAACCCTTTACTCCCGCCCTCTGCCGTGACCACGCGATAACCGCACACCTCCAATACCGTTTTCAGGTAGATACGGAATTGTTCAATGTCATCAATTACAAGTACGGTTGCCTGGTTGTTCATGTTTTTCTCGGACAGGAAAATGGTGAAATATGCTGAGTTATCAGTGTATACAACGCGCTCCGTTGATGAAATGAGGCAATACGAAAAACTGCTACGAAATATCTTAGAGAGGAATAGGGGAATGGATGATAGGTGAGGGGAAATAAAACAACAGGCGGCCTGAATCGGTCGCCTGGGATTACTGAGTACTGTTCAAGATGGAATATTCAGGCGTTGCTCAAACCAATGCGAATGGCATATTTGGTCAGCTCCGCTATGCTGAACAAATCGAGCTTTTTCATGATGTTCATGCGCTGGGTTTCAACGGTCTTGACACTGACACCGAATTCAAAAGCGATTTCCTTGGGGTTCTTGCCGTCGGCGATGAGGCGCAGCACCTCCAGCTCACGTTTTGAAAGAGGGGAATTCCGTTCGTTCCGGCACTCACCGCTCTCCTGGGTATAGTCTTTGATAAGCAGCGCGGTAACCTCGCGGCAGAGGTGGGGAAACCCCGCCATTGCCGAATGAATGGCGGTGATCAGTTCATCGGAGCTGCAATCCTTGAGGGTATATCCGGTGGCCCCGCTTTTAAGCGCCAACGAAACGCAGGCTTGATCCAGCACCATGGAGAGAATGATTATTTTGATGGTGGAGTTTTCTTTCAGGATCTGCCGTGTCGCCTCGATTCCGTTCACCTCCGGCATGTTCAAATCCATGATGATCACGTCGGGGACGAACTCCCGCGCCAGACGGATCGCTTCCAGGCCATTGGCCGCCTCGGCAACCACCTCGATATCGGCTTCATAATTTAAAAGCGCTTGAAAACCTTGCCGTACAACCGCATGGTCATCAGCGACCATTACCCTGATACTCATACTGTCTCCTTAATTATCCAAAAAACCGATGAGGGATGAGGGATGAGAAAAACTATCAACTTCCTTCACCTTTCACCCTTCATCTCTCATCTCTCATCAAGCCTTTTCCTTATCTCTCATCAGCCTTAAGCCCCACCCACAAGGTAACGCGCGTTCCCTGATGCGAAGCGGATTCGATAAGCACTTCGCCACCAAGGTGTTTGATCCGTTCCCTGATACTGAAAAGCCCGAAACCCAGGTCCCACGAACCGGCGTGGACGGATTCAGCAAGATCAAAACCCACCCCATGGTCTTCGACCGCAAGGTAGAAGCGGTCTCCTTCCCTGCCGATGATAACCCGTGCTGATTCGGTTTCCGCGTGTTTGGCAACATTGATGAGGAGTTCACGGCACGCCTGAAAAACGATGGCGCGCATATCCTCGGTAAGCGGCTTGAGGCTCTGGTCATCGACAAACAGCACCCGCAGACCGTAATCTTCCATCATCCGTTTACCGAGCCACTCCAGCGCATCTTCCAGACCTGCAACGGAAAGAATCGGCGGAGACAACTGCTGCGTCAACGAGCGTACAGACCGGATCATATCGTCCTGGAGATGCAGAATCTCTTCGAGCTCATGTTTGTCATTGGTGTCGGGATGCTTGGCTATCAGCGAGCGGAGTTTTATCTTTCCGAGCAAAAGGGTCTGGCTGATACTATCGTGGAGTTCGACGGCAATCCGCCGCCGTTCGCGCTCTTCAGCGATGGAAAGCTCCATCGCCATTTCGGTCAGCCGTTGCTGTTTGGCCAGTAGCAGCTCTTCCCCCCGCTTGCGTTCAACCAGAGTCTGTTCAAGTTCCCGCACCTTCTCTTCAAGCTTGGAAGCCACAACCTGGCTGTATTTCTTCAGGTACTCAATGTCTTCCTCAATAATTCCGGAGCTCACTTTCGGCCCTCGACCCGCAATTCGTTCGAGTTCCTCGATCAGAACCACCGGATCCATCGGCTTGACCAGAAAACCGGTCGCACCCAGAGAGGCGGCAAGCTGCTTGTCCCGCATTCCGCCATACGCAGCGGAGTAGAAAACAAACGGTATGGAGCTGGATCCCCTGAGAGTGCGGAGAAACTGGAAACCGTCCATGACCGGCATGAGCACATCGGACAGTATCAGATCAAATACCTGAGCAGCGGCCAACAGAGCGCCTTCCTGCCCATTGCAGGCCTCCATGACTTCGTGTCCATGGGCTTCCAGAGCGTAACGGAGTACGTTACGGTCATCAGTGGTATCGTCAACGATCAGGATTTTCATCGGCTTGCAGTCCTATGATTTTGTGGATTTGTTCGACGATGGTTATGGGGTCTATCGGCTTTTCGATATATGCATTGCACCCTGCTGCGATGATCCGCTCCCGGTCACCACTCATGGCATGGGCGGTAATTGCGATAATAGGGATGTCCCGGTTTGCCTCCGATTCCCGTATCCTTTTGGTGGTCTCGATGCCGTCGATGCCGGGAAGATTAATATCCATCAGGATAAACAGCGGTCGTTCCCTGTTGACCAGCTCGACACCATCCTCACCTCTTTCGGCCCAGAGCACCTCGTATCCGGCCCGCGTAAGAGCATAGTTGGTCATCTTGAAATTGTCTTTATTATCTTCAACGACAAGAACTTTTCGCATTGCGACCTCCTTGAAATCAAAATCAAATCCCCCTTAATCCCCCTTTCTTAAAGGGGGAGATTTTAAGTCCCCCCCTTTTTGAAAGGGGGGCTAGGGGGGATTTGCCGTTACTGTTGTAAAGAAACCGGCACCGTCAACACAAACGTGCTGCCAACACAGGGGATGCTTGTTACCGTAATGTCGCCCCGAAGCACTTCCCTTACCAGTTTCCTGGTGAGATACAGCCCCAGCCCGGTACCGGGCACGGTTGTGCGAAGAGGGGAATCCAGGCGGACAAAAGGGATGAAGAGCTTGCCGAGATCATCTTCGGCTATACCGATTCCGGTATCAGCCACTGACAGTTCCATCATGCAGCTACCTTCCGCTAATTTCGCACTTACGGTGATCGTCCCCTTTTCCGTGTACTTGACCGCATTGCTCACCAGGTTCAACAGGCATTGCAGAAGCCTGGTTCTATCCGTATGCAGCGGATAATGCAGTGCCGGAACCGTGAGTGTAACGCCCTTGACACCGACGTCGTTCTCGAAGGACTCTGCTACTTCCGCAACAACATCAAAGACATCAAAATCATCGGCAATCACCTCTATCATACCGGCCTCTATCTTGGAAACGTCTATGACATCATTTACTAAAGACAACAGATGACTGCCGGATCTGAGTACCGTCGAGAGATTCTCTTTCTGTTCTCCGTTCAACGGTCCGATCCATTCTGCAAGCACAATACGTGAGAAACCGATTATCGAGTTCAAGGGGGTCCTGAGTTCGTGGCTCATGGAGGCGATAAACATCGATTTCATCCGATCCAGTTCCTGAAGTTTGGAGTTTGCATCCTCCAACTCTGCGGTCTGCAGATTCAGATCACCTACGATGTTCATTAATGCCCGTTGGCTCTCATCCAGCTCTGCGGTTCGCTCTTTGACGCGAAGCTCGAGACCTTCGTTGAGACTGCAGATTTCCTCGTTGGCCCGTTGGCGTGCGGTGATGTCCTGCACAGTGCCGAACCTTTTCAACGGCCTGCCGTTGCAATCGAACACAGTCTCCGCTTCTTCATGGACAAAGTGAATGGCTCCGTCGGCAGCGGCAATCCGATAGTCGATCTGCCAGCCTCCCGAATCTGACTGCAAGGTATCCTTGATTGAGGTTTGCACGCGCTCCCGGTCGTCCGGGTGTACTGCATTGATAAAGGACTCAAAGTCTGCCCCAAACTCTCCGGGTTTCATCCCGAAGATACGAAAAGTCTCATCGGACCACCACAGCTTGTTAGTGGGGACATCCCACTCCCAATTCCCGATCTTTGCGATACGCTGAGCCTCTGAAAGCCTCGCCTTGTTTTCCCGCAACACCTCGAGCATCTGAAGATGCACCTCTATCTGTTCCCGGAGTTTCCGATTGCTCTGTTCCAATTCCGCAGAGCGCTCGCTTACTTTATCCTCCAGCGTCGCGCTGGCCTCTTCCAGCTCGGCATTGCGCGCCTCCAGATCAAGCAGTGCATGCCGCAGCGCGAGATGCGTCTTAACCCGTGCAAGTACCTCTGCGGGGCGAAACGGTTTGTTGATATAATCTACGCCGCCGGCTTCGAACGCTTTGACCTTCTCCCGGTCATCTTCCAGAATACTGAGGAATATCACTGGAATGGAGCGGGTCTTGTCATCCTCTTTCAGGCGTCGGCATACCTCGTATCCGTCCATCCCCGGCATCCGTATATCGAGCAGAACCAGTGCAGGCGGCTGGATGTTTGCGCTGCGCAGGGCAAGCTCGCCATCGCTGGACAACCGCACCAGATACCCGGCGGCGGCAAGAATCTCTTCCAGCAGCTTCAGGCTGCCGGTGGTGTCGTCGACAACGAGAATTTCATCCTGATACGCAGCGCCGGCGTTCATACGTCCCTCTTGTGCGGCGCTCACGCCCCCCTCCTTTCCGCCAGGCCGTCCAGGACACCGAGCAGTTCTATATAGCGCAGATCCTCCGCCATCCGGCGCAGGCGTTCACCCAGATCATGGTCACGTTCGCCGATGCGGCGTACCACATCGAGAATGAGCGGGCCGTTCAGAAGTTCCACGGCTTTCGACAGATCAACAGCGAGATCGAGCGGAATTCCTGACAGCTCATCGGCGGTCACAGCGGGCTCCTTTTTCAGGGCTGTTGCCACTTTTTCTTCATCGTAGCGGAAGCGCATGCCGAGATGTCGCATCAGTGCATCATAGACCTCCCGGTCCCGGTAGGGCTTGCGAATGAAATCGTCACATCCCGCCGCCTGGATCTCCCGCCGCTCCTCCTCCAGGGTATGGGCGGTGATGGCGATGATCCTGGTCTTGGCGCCAGTATCGGTCGCCTTGATCCGGCGGGTCGCTTCCAGCCCGTCCATGACCGGCATCCGGATGTCCATGAAGATCAGATCGGGATGCCATTCCTTCCAAATGGCAACCGCCTCTACGCCGTTGACCGCCTCCCGTAGTTCATTCCCGAACGGCTCAAGCAGCTTGCGGAGCAGCAAGCGATTCTCCGGCTGATCCTCAACGATGAGGAAACGTCGAGACGGTTCATCCTCTGCAGGCCCGACAACGCGGCCACGGCGAGGTGCAGCGGGAATCGCACCGGAGATGAGGAGTGTTACCGGTATCTCGAAATGAAAGATCGAACCTCTTCCCGGCTCGCCGGTAACACCGATCTCCCCCCCCATGAGCCCCACATACTGCCTGCATATGGCGAGCCCCAGACCGGTCCCCGCCTCCGCAGACGCCTGTTCCCCCAACTGCACAAAGGGATGGAATATCCGCTCTCTTTCCTCCGGCCGGATACCGGGTCCGCTGTCCTCAACCTCAAAGCACACCCGCACCTGTCCGGGATCCTCCTGTTTCCCGGCCATGGCCCGGATAACGACTCCGCCGCTGGTCGTGAACTTGATGGCGTTGCCGATCAGGTTGATCAGCACCTGCCGCAGCTTCCCCCCATCGACGGCGATCTGCCGGGGGAGATCCGGGGACTGTTCCAGGGCAAAAGAGAGCCCCTTCCCCGTTGCGCGCACAGCCATCAACGATTTTATGTCATGCACCATCTGGTGCAGATCGAGAGACGACTCCTCAAGTTCCACACGGCCCGACTCGATCTTGGAGATGTCCAGCACGTTGTTGATCAGGTTCAACAGGTGTTCGCCGCTGCGGGTGATAATATCAAGGTTCCCCCTCTGTTCAGCCGTAACACCCGTGTCATCCTTCATCAGTTGCGAAAAGCCGAGCACCGCGTTCAGGGGGGTGCGCAGCTCATGGCTCATGTTCGCCAGGAAAACACTCTTGGCGCGGTTCGCCTTCTCCGCCTGTTCCGCCAGCATGTTGGCGGTGGTCACGGCCTCTTCGAGTTGACGATTAGACTCCTGGAGTTTCCTGAATATAATGTCCTGGGGCCTGGTCAAGCCGGTTTCGATCACGGCAAGATATATCAGATAGAACGAAATTATCTGAAAAAAATGGCCTACCGCGTTCATTATGCCCCAACCATCCGTGTACAGGGTGAAAGACAACCCGGTGGCAATGGAAAGGATGATAGAAGCGGCAAGCAGGCGTAGCAGGCGCGCATCAAATGATCGGCGGTTGGTCAGCAACCGGGCCAGGGCGATCAGTAACACCAGACAGATCAGGTAATCGCTCGCCACTTTGAACGTCGTCAACCCCACCCCCTCAACGTGGCAAACCGGGAAATTCCGCCAGTAGAAGATGGAGAGAAAAAGAAGCGCGGTGACCAGCGAATAGGCGGCAAACACGACTGATACCCACCTGAGCCTGCGATTGATGAACAGCGATGCAACAACCAGAGAAAGGCTCAGCAAGTATCGGCTTGCAATATATAACTGTGGACCCAGGTTTGTTCTGTATTGGGGAAACAAATTCATACCTTTTACGGCAAAGATGTGAACAAAATCGAGACTAGCGAAAAAAAGGAAGGCAATGCCCAGGTAAAGGAGATAATCGTCATCCATGTAACGCCGTGAGTACCAAACCAGAACCCAAATACCGATCGCAATGAATATGGCAAATGAGTCCGCAATGGCGTGAAATAATGGATAGTTAAACCGGCTGACACCATAAAGGACCGCAAAAGCCACCAGCCAGAAGAGACATGCGCCGTATTTCGTTCTATTCAGGGTCACGCGGGTATTCCTCCTTGGGTATTCGGTAACGAAACCGGTACCGTCAAAACAAACGAGCTGCCAACGCCGGGGGTGCTTGTTACCGCAATCTCCCCCCGCAGCACTTCCCTTGCCAGCTTCCTGGTGAGATACAGCCCCAGCCCGGTGCCGGGTACGGTCGTTCTCATCGGTGAATCAAGGCGAACAAAGGGGAAGAAGAGCTTGCCAAGATCGTCTTCCGCTATGCCGATACCGGTGTCAACCACTGTCAGTTCCAACAACCCGCCATTGTCTACGAGCTGAGCGCATATGGTGATCGTCCCTTTTTCCGTGTACTTGACCGCATTACTTAGCAGGTTCAACAGGCATTGCAGCAGCCTGGTTCTATCCGTATGCATGATATGATGAATTGCCTGAGCCGTGAGAACGATGCCATTATCGCTGATATCTTTCCCGACGGATTTCTCCGCTTCCGATATGACATCGTTGATATCGAAATCCTCAATATCGGGGTCGATCATGCCGGCCTCTATCTTGGAAACATCTATTACGTTATTCACTAACGACAACAGATGCTTGCCGGACCTGAGCACCGTCGCGAGATTCTCTTTCTGCTCTCTGTTTAAAGACCCGGTCCATTCATCAAGCAGTATGCGTGAAAAACCGATGACGGAGTTTAAAGGGGTTCTGAGTTCATGACTCATGGAGGCGATAAACATCGATTTCATCCGGTCCAGTTCCTGAAGTTTGGAGTTTGCATCCTCCAACTCTGCGGTCTGTTGATTCAGATCCCCTACGATGTTCATTAATGCCCGCTGGCTCTTATCCAGTTCCGCGGTTCGCTCTTTGACGCGCTCCTCCAGACTCTCATTCAGCACTTCCAGTTCATCCTGCGCCAGGCGGTGCTCATCTATCTCGTTTTTCAGCTGAATCGCCAGATCCTGAAGAGTCTCCTGCGCCATCTGACGCCCGGCGACCTCTTCTTCAAGCTCGACCGTCTGAATATGGAGCATTTCCTCGGCCTGTTTTCGCAATGTGATGTCCTGGATGACACCTACGACCTTCAGCGGTGTTCCTTGATCATCCCGGTACAGTTCGGCGATAGATGAGATCATCCTTGTTTCCGAGCCATCCACGGGGCGGATCTTGAACTCGAGATCGTAGGGAGCGCCATGGTCGATCAGATCAAGCAAGGCCTGGTGTACCCGTTGCCGCTCGGGAATACAGGCCTCGACTTCATCCAGCGTAAAATCGGGCCGTTCGAGGGGGAACCCGTAGATGCGCTTGGCCTCGTCAGAGCCCCAGAAAAATTCGCTCTTCATGTCGTATTCCCACGCGCCGATATGGGCGGTGGTCTGTCCGAGTCGGTAGCGCATCTCGTTCAGCCGCAACGCCTCGTAAATTCCGGCTGTCTCCAGAGAGATGGCGGCCTGGGCGGCAAGCATTTCAAGAAGCTGGACACGCTCCTCGGTGAAGGTATGGGTAGCCAGATTGTTTACCAGATAGAGGATGCCGAGCAACCGCCCATGGCTGGAAAGCGGGATAGCCAACAGTGACCGGCTCTTCTCCCGGCGGATGTGGGGATCGTCGACGAAAGCGCCTTGGCACGCCGCATCATCCAGCACGACGGTCTTCCGGGTGTGGGCCACAAAGTTGACTACTCCCGTTGAAACCTCGCCACTGTCATCGACCGGTTCCTGCGGCGGAATCGCCACGTCGCTCCTGCCGATTTCGCCCCTGGCGGCAATCGTCCAGGCGCCATCGCTTTCCTTCAGAAGAAAACCGGTTTGCGCACCGGCATTCTCGATGACGATGCTCATTACCCGGTCGAGCACCTTGCCCATTTCAATTTCGCCGGAAATCGCATGCGTGGCCTTCAGGATACTCTCCATGTCGAGCGAATGCGTTTCCGGAGCAGGCAGCGTGTCTGTCCGTTTCAGCCAGTGCGGGTATTCGGCTTCCAGCGCCGTGACTTTTGCGAAAGCCTGCCAAACCCCATAGCCCCGATGCGCCTTCTCCAGATGCATGCGGGCGCATTCTTCGCGTCCATGGGCGAGATAGAATTTCGCCGCCAACTCGTTGGCCAGGGCCTCCTCCTGAATAAATCCGTTGTCCCGTGCCCCGACGATGGCCTTCTCGTACTGTCCGGCCGCTCGCCAATCCTCACCCTGGATGCGCGCCAATTCGGCTTCAATCAGGTCGCATTTGTGCCGGAAATTCATGGGAGCGAAAGCGGCCATGCCATCGAGCCTGGTCAGATACCCCCGAACCTCTTCGAGGGAGGTGGCGTCTTTTCCGGTTTGGGGCATCCCGTGCCGTTTCAGCACGGTCAAGGAGCTATAGAATAAAAAGACCGGCACTGCAAATGCCCCCTGGAAACCGGCCTGGTTTTCCTTTATCCCGGCGATATGGGCAAGAGATTCGGCGTATTCCCCGTCACCGAGCAGATAGGATGCGACCAGTCTGCCGAGGAAGTAGTAGGCGAGCCCGCAGCGGTCGTTGGCGTCTCGCGCTGCGCTCAGCCAGGAAGCTTCGTCGAAGCCGTCCGATTTTGTGGGGAAGTTCTCTTCACCGTGCAGCAGCCGGATAACCGGCAGATGAAAAGCGACCCAATTCCGGATATAGGTCTGACGGAGTCCGGCGATGATTTTCAGGTTGTTCGACACCCTCACGCCCAGATCCTCCAGCGGTTCTCCCATGAAGAAGGCGGCCGTACACGAATTGAAAGCGGCATAGCTGGCGGAAGTAAAGTCGCCTGATTCGGCGCCGGCCCCCACCGCTTCGGCCAGTGTGCCGAGGGTATCGCGGAGAGGCTCGGTCCAGGGCTGGATCGTGCAACCATGGATATTAAGCAACCGGCAGCGAAGGGAGCGGGCCTCAATGGTATCGATCATGGAGATGGCGGCCCTGGACAGGCGTGAGCCGGTTTCAATTTCGCCTGTAGCGCAGAGGGCAAGAGCATGGGCGGCATAGGCAAATGGAGAGAGAGGAGAGTTGCCGTAGCGCAGGGAGAGTTCCGCCATGGAGGAGGCCCAGACCAGAAAAAAATGCGGGGAGGCGGCGTAGGCCGGTTCGCCGATCTCACTGAGCAGAGAGAGTGAGGCCAGTTGTTCCGGCGAGGTCATGAGGGGCAAATCGATGAGTTCCTCGATGGTTCGCTGCTGCAGGAGGGTGAAGGCCCGTGCCATGGCTTCGTTGACCTCGGCCGCTGACGGCTCTTCCGGCAGGCACATCCCGAGGCGCTCCAGGGCGCGCAATCCGCTTCTGATCGCAGGGACGAGCAGACCACGGGCCGTAAGTGCACGGATCTCGGTTCCGTAAACGGGCACCGCGTCCAGGATGGATCGGGCCCGTTGTTGAACGAGAGAGACAAGCGCCTCCATCCGTTCGTACCGGCCACAGAGACAAGCGGCCTCCGCAGCCTGGATATGGAGCTCGATGGTCAGTTCGTAGGCGGTTCCCCAGTCATTCTCCTCAAGAAGGGCGATCCCGGCCTCGAAGTATTCCAGGGCCGCCAGGAATGCAGAGCTGGCTTTGGCCTTGCGGCCGGCCTGGCAATTCAGATCGGCAAGCTCGTTTGTCTCCCCGGCTGTTACCAGGCAAGAGGCACCGATATTCAACTGGTTGACGATGTAGAACAGATGGTCGTTGCGCTCCGCAGGGGCCATCTCACGAAGCAGATGTTGGCCGATCCGCCAGTGAACGACCCGGCGCTCTTCCTCGGGAAGCAGAGTGCAGGCTGACTCCAGAACCCGGTCATGGGCGAACCGGCAGCGGCGTTCGGCGCCGGCCACGATCAACCCTTCGTCCAGGGCGGGTTGCAGTCCATGCAGAATGCTCTCTTCAGATTGGTCGGCCACGACGCAGAGCGTTGCCGGATCGAAGCGAAATCCAATGCAGGCCGCCAGCGGCAGCAGCTCCTGCGTCTTTTGGGGCAGTTGCCGGATTTTTTCGAGCATCAGGGTGGCGACGTTGTCGGTGATCTCCAGCGCCTCAATAGCTGCCATATCCCATTGCCAGCATCGCCTCTCCGGATCGAAGGAGATGGCCTGCCGTTCGACCAGAGCAAGCAACATCTGGAGCATGAAGAAGGGGTTGCCGCCGGTCCTGGCGTGGATAAGGCGGGAAAGCGGCAGAGCCCGATCCGGCTGGCAGTGCAGGGAGTCGGCAATCAACTCATTGACGTGTGCCATGGAGATGTTCCGGAGGGTCATTCGCGTAATCCGCGCCTGCTCCCGGCTCAAGCTATCGAGACCCGCGGTCAATGGATGCAGCGCATCGACCTCGTTGTCGCGGTAGGCGCCGATCACCAGCAAACCGGAAACACTGCCAGGGGTCAGCAGGGTCTGCAACAGACCAAGGGAGGCGGCGTCGATCCATTGCAGGTCGTCGAGAAAGATCACCAACGGATGTTCGGGCGTTGCGATCGCCTTGACCAGCTCCAGAAACAGATGGTTGAAACGGTTCAACGCTGCGGCAGCACCCAGATCGGGGACGGAGGGTTGCGGGCCGATGACCCGCTCCAGATCCGGAATCACCTTGGTCAGCACCCGGCCGAGGCTGCCGGTCGCGAACAGAATGGCGCTCCGCCATTCTGTGAGTTGCGCTTCATCTTCCATCAGAAGGTAGTTTACGAACCCTGAAAACGCATGTATCCACCCGGAATACGGGACGTTTCGCTGCAGCTGGTTGAACTTTCCCTCAAAGAACAGGGCATGGCTTTCGAGTATATGCTTGTGAGCCTCGCGCACCAGGGAGCTCTTGCCCACCCCGGCATAGCCGGCAACGAGCAGCAGTTCCGACCCGTCATTCGCCCGGTCAAAAGCGGCGAGCAACTCCCGGATATCCTCCTCCCGACCATACAGTTTCTCCGGCAGCCGAAGACGGTCCAGCAGATCATCAGCGCCCGGTTCAAACTCCGGGATGCCCCCCTCGCTTTGCAAGCCGAGCGCGCAGCGGTTCAGATCGGCTTTCAGACCGGGCGCGCTCTGGTAGCGATCCTCGGACGCCTTGGCCAGGAGCTTCATCACAATGCGGGAGAGGGACACCGGGATGGCCGGGTCAAGAGACTCAGGTGCGGCAGGTATCTGGGCGATGTGTTTGTGCAGCAGACCCAGTGCATCATCGGCGGTAAACGGCGGCCTGCCGGTGAGCAAGTGGTAGAAGGTCGCGCCCAGGGAATAAAAATCGCTGCGGTAATCCAGGGAGCGGTTCATGCGGCCGGTCTGCTCCGGGGAGATATAGGCAAGCGCTCCTTCCAGGGCAGCGGGTGGACGCGGCGTCACGACCAACCTGATCCGCTGTTCTGCGATGGCAAAGCCGGTCAGCCGGAATTGGCCGGTTGCCGGGTTGTAGATGATATGGCGCGGATTGATGTCCTTGTGAATGATCCCCAGCCGGTGCAGACCGGCTAACGTGTCGGCAAGCCCGCCAGCCAGGATCAGGAACTGCGGCAGATCAAGCTTCGTATGCGTCAGCAGGCGCTCCAGATCTTCACCGCCGATATCCTCCATAACGAGTTGCGGGGAACCGTTCTCTTCCTCAAGGGCAAGAACCTTTATTACTCCCGGAAGATCGATCCGGGAGAGGAGTTCGTACTCGCGCCGGAGGCAAAGCGCCGCAGACCCGGTGTCCGCCCCGGATTTCAGCCGTTTGATGACGACCGGCAGGCTGTCTTCAAGCTGTTGCCCGCGATAGATCAGCGTCCTGCCGTTCCTGAAAACAGGCTCAACTATCTTGTACCGGGTGTCCATACGTTTAACCATTGTTATGATCCCCGTTTCCGTTACCCGTTCGCCCTGTCGGGGCGGTTGCCCTATTCTCCAGATCCCTGATCCGCTCCTTCAGCTCCACCATCTTCAACTCACGCCCAACAAAGACCTTGTTCATCCGCTCAAGGTCGGCGTTCCTGGCCGATAGCTCGGCGGTGCGCTGCTGTACCCGCTGTTCCAGTTCCTCGTTCAATGTTTGAAGTTCATCTTCGGTTCGTTTCCTGTTGATGATCTCCCACATCCCCTTCAGGAGCAGCGACACCCTGTATTTATCCGCTTCGGTATAATTCACCCGCTTGTTGGCAATGGCTGCAACCGCCACAACCCGGTCGTTATCAAACACCGGAATACCCATGAAGCGCTCAAGTTCAAGATGTCCCTTGGGACACCCTTTCTTGAGCGGGTTCGCTGCGCGATAGTCGTTGACGATTATCACCTGGCGCTGTCTGACCGGTTCTGCCCAGAGTCCGGCCACACTGAGTTGAAAGGTCACCGGCTTGTCCAGAGGGCAATTCTCCATTGCCTTTTCTGACCAGATCTGAGCCTCCATACGCTGATCATCGTTGCTGATAAGCCCGACAAAGCCGATGGTGCTGCCGGTCAGGTTCACGCATTTGTCAACGACGAGTGAGATGATTTCAGAGATCGATACTGTCGGCATTTTCAGGTATACATCCAGAAGCGCCTTTTGCCGGGTCAGATTCAGCCGGACCTCTTCTTCGACCCGCTTGCGCTCTGCGACTTCCAATTCCAGTTGCGCGGTCCGTTCCTTGACAAGTACCTCCAGATGCCCGCGCAAAAGGGCGAGTTCCAGATGGGTTCTCACCCGCGCCAAAAGCTCTTCGCGCTGGAACGGTTTGGTGACGTAATCCACCGCCCCCAGGCGGAAACCCTCCAGGCGGTCGGCCAGGTCGGTGGCAGCGCTCTGGAAGATGACCGGTATGTTCCGGGTGGCCTCTTCCGACTTCAGGCGGCGGCAGACCTCAAAACCGTCAAGGCCCGGCATGCGGATATCCAGCAGGATCAGGTCGGGCGGCTGCGCGGCAATGGATGCCAGCGCAAGCTCTCCGCTGTTGGCGGGCCTGACGGTGTATCCTTCCGGCTGAAGAATCCCGGTCAGTACCCGCAGTGATTCGGCGGTATCATCCACGACAAGTATGGTGCCCCGTCCATTCATGAATATCTCCTCCATCTGTGTAACTGTCCAGTGCTAATAGTCAAAAACTGTTTATTAACAGGGATGAACAGGATACAAGGGATAAAAGCACAAGCCGAGGATACAAACTCCTGTTATTTTTAGTGAAATAGCATTTACGCTTTTCAGTTTATCCCCTATATCCCTTGTATCCCTGTTAAATAGATTTTGTTTTGATGTTTATTTCTGAACGGTTACCTCCCATTTAATGCTTCCATGATACCGGTGTAGTCAAAATTGCGCGCCCGCTCGCCAAGTGCTGCGGCAAGTTCGGGGGAAGTTGTGCCGATCTCCGAGATCGCCTGCAGGATCCGTTCGCTATCCAGGAGCAGTAGCGCCTCGTTCAGCTCCCGAAGCAGGGCGTCCGGAAGAGCGTTCAGCGCGGCGCAGGAAAAGTGCGGCTGTGCGGTTGGGGTTGCTTCCACTTCGGCTCGGGTAAAGCGCACACCCAGCAAGCGCTCCATGCAGTCGAAGATTTGTGCCGGGCGGTAGGGCTTGCGCACGATGTCGTCGAAGCCGGTCTTTGTCATCTCCGCTTCTTCCTGCTGGAAGGATGAGGCGGTGGCGGCGGCGATTTTCACTGCCATCCCGCCGGGCAGATTGCGGATGCGGCGGGTGGCTTCAATCCCGTCCATCACCGGCATACGCCGGTCCATCCAGATGAAGTGCGGCTGCCACGTGGTGAACTGCGCCACCGCTTCGGCACCGTTTTCCGCCAGCCGGGGCTGGAAACCGGCTCCTTCCAGCAGCCGCATGAGGAGTATCTGGTTGTCCTGCTGATCTTCCACCACCAGCACCCGAAAGGCCGGCTGCCCCGGTTCGAGGCCGGTGACCTCGCCCTGTTCAGCCGCGACCTGCGGGATCTCTTCCGGGTTCACCTCCTGCACGGCCAGCTCCACACGGAATGTGCTCCCCTGGCCAACGCTGCTGGTGACGGAGATGCCGCCCCCCATCAACTCGGCAAACTGGCGGGTGATGGCAAGCCCCAGGCCGGTACCCTGCTGACCGCTCTGCGGACCGACCTGCACAAATGGCTGGAACAGTCTGTCCCGATCTTCCGGAGCAATACCGCAGCCGCTGTCCTCCACCTCGATGACCAGACGCGTTGCGTGATTCTGCTTCACGCCAAGGCGCACGGTAACACTCCCCTGTTCGGTGGCCTTGATGGCGTTGGAAATCAGATTGATGAGAATCTGGCGCAGCTTGATCTCGTCGCCGGTGATGTAGCGCGGACATTGCGAAGACTGGTCGAGCAGCAGGTGCAGCCCCTTGTTCGCGGCGCGCACGCTCAAGAGGTCGGTGACATCGAGCACCATTGCGCCGAGGTCGAACGGCTTCGCTTCCAGCTCGACGCGGCCGGCTTCGATCTTGGCGATGTCGAGCACGTTGTTGATCAGGCCGAGCAGGTGATCGCCGCTCTTCCGGATGATCCCCAGGGTCTCCTGCTGGCTTTCGGAGATGCCCGGCTCGCGCCGCAGGATATCTGAAAAGCCGATGATGGCGTTGAGCGGCGTGCGCAGCTCGTGGGACATGTTGGCCAGGAAGGCGCTTTTGGCGCGGTTGGCGGCTTCGGCCGCATCCTTGGCCTGCTGCAATTCCCGGGTCCGCTCAACTACCCTGCCTTCCAGTTCGGCGTTGAGGGCGCTCAACTCAGCTGTCCGCTCCCTTATCCGGTCCTCCAGGGTTTCCTGGTGGTCGCGCAACTCCTGCTCCGTCTGCTTCAACGTCCTGAAGACAACTTCGAACGGCTCCTTGAGTCCGGTGACGAGTATCGCCCGGTACATGAGGTAGAACGCCATCAGTTTGGATATGTGGCCGAGTTTGTTGCTTAAATCGTACATGCTGACAAAGGCGGTGAAGCAGAGTTCCGAAACGATGGTGCAGGATACGGATGCGACAATGAGCCAATAGATCCTGCCGCTGAAATGACTCCGGTTCCGGGAGAGGAAATAGAGGGATATGACGAGTAAACCGCTTATGACGTATTCACTGTCTTTCTTGAACGGCGTGAGCCCTTTGCCGACGACGATGCAGTCGGGGAAATAACCGGAGTAGACCATGGTCAGCAGCAGGGCAACTGCCGCCACATACCCTGCGAAGACGAGGCGAGTGTCCATGGTGCGCTTTATGACGAGCGGAGCGGCGACAAGGGTGATGGTCTGCAGATAGCGCGCGGCAAGCCAGAGTTGGGGGGCCAGATTTGCCCCATAGCCGGTGAATACGGTCATCCCCTGGAAGGAGAAGGTATGAATCAGATCGATGAACGCGCTGAACGCATAGCCGATGCCGAGCAGGCGGAGATAGTTGCTCGCCAGGTATTCGCGCGTGTTCCAGACAAGGGTGAACATGGCAAAGGCGATGGCGACGCTGACGATCTCCACGAGTCCGTGGAAGAGGACATAGGCATAGTTGCCGCTGAAGTATATGCCGAGCGCCACGGCAGTGACGGTGACAATCGAGTAAACGGTTTCTGATTGCTTGCTTTGAAACATGAAGAAAACTCCTTTCCTCTTTCGCACATTTTTTGCCGGGAGACCGGCAATGCCGGAGATTATTTATCCACCGTTTTCCCTTCCAGCTCCCTGATCCGCTCCTTCAGTTCCACCATCCGCAACTCGCGTCCGACGAAGAGCTTGTTCATCTTTTGCAGATCCGCGTTTTTTGCTTCCAGTTCGGCGGTCCGCTCCTGAATACGCTGTTCGAGGGTTTCATTCAGTTGTTCCAGCTCGTCCTGCGCTTTTTGACGCTTTTCGATTTCATCTTCCAGCAGGAGCGCCTTATCCTGAAGATTCTCCTGCGCCATCTGGCGCTCGGCCACCTCCTCTTCAAGTTCGACTGTTTTGACATGCAGCTCTTCCTCGGCATGCTTGCGCCGGGTGATTTCTACGAAGGAAACGATAGTTTGCACAATTTCTCCGCTGTCATCGTATTCCGGTTCGGCATTGACCAGCATCCAGGCAACTTCGTCACAATCCGGGCGACGGATGCCGATGATACAATCCTTGATTGAGTGCCTGGTCGTAAGCACCTGACTTACCGGGTATTCGGCGGGCGGCAGAACGGAGCCGTCTTCGCGCAGAAAATGCCATGCCGGATCGATCAGGTCCTTGCCCAGCAGCTGATTCTCGGAGAGTCCGAGCAGCCTACGGGCCATCGGATTGCCGGCCAGTATCCGCCCTTGTCCGTCATGGAGCACAATAGCGGCCTGGACTTTGAAAATGAGTGACCGGTATCGTTCCTCGCTGGCACGCAGGTTCATATCCTTCTCCGCCAGCGTATCCAGCATGCTGTTGAATTCGGAGGCCATAACAGCCGCTTCGTCGTCTCCCGATATGGACGACCGGGCCGTCCGGTCACCGGAGCTGACGGCATCGATGGTCTGCTGGACACAATACAGTCGTTTGGTGATCCGGAGCCCCATAAACCAGGCAACAACCGAACCGACAAGGATTGCCGCCAGCGCGTAGAAAACGCCGTTCCTGGTAATCTCCGCCAGCTTTCTGCTCCCCTCCTTCTGGCCGATACCGACCCGCGCCCAGCCCACATGACGGGCGCCGATCATGGCCGGAACGGCGACATCAACCAGTGCCGGGTTCTGCGAGAGTACGGCCTGCCGTGAATCACGGGGAAGATCCTGCAGGTAGAGACCACTGCGGCGGGTGTCGGTATCGGCCAGCACCCGCCCCTGTTCATCGATCAACATGGCAAAGAGGAGTTCCGGATACCGTTTTTGCGCTTCCACCAGCTCCAGCAGCCCCGCGATATCGTCGGCCGCAATCCAGCCGGCGGCGGAGACGGCCAATGTCCGCGAAAGCGCCGTCGCTTCTTCAACCTGCCGTTCCAGCAGCATGGCGCGCTGGCGCGCGGTCAGGTCGACAATAAACAGCGCCATCATAATCGCATGCACCAGGGCCACGCTGACGATCAGTCGGCCCCGCAGCGTGCTGAACAGAAATCGGGATAGTTTCGTCATCATCATGGTTTCTCCACCGGGCGCACTTCTTTTTCAAAGCGCGCCATGTAGCTGCGCACCACGTCGTAGTCCCTGTCAGACGCAGGAAGAAAACGGGCTGTTTCCATACCCGTGAGGATCTCTTTTCCTTCCGGTATCTTGTCGAGACCGGTCAGGAGCGTGCGAACCTGTTCCACAATCCTGGCCGGCAAATCATCACGGACCATTACCGAGTTGTTGACCAGTGTTTCCGTTTCCCAGATGACCTTCAACTCCCGCGCTTTTTTCGGTTGTTCCCGCTGGAAAGCCCGCCAGGGGGTTGGCCAGGTGGCTGCGGCTGCGGTTTTGCCCAACCAGGCGTTCATGATGGATGATTCCTGTGAGCCGACGTAATGGTTTTTAATATCGCGGGTGACATTGATACCGTGGCTGTGCAGAAAATACTGGGGCATGATACAGGCGGCCAGGGCCGTGTGCGAGGGGTAGCTGACCGACTTCCCTTTTAGATCCGCCGGGCGGTGCAAGGTGCTGTCCCGGCGCACGATGAAGATACCCTTGAAGTCGCGCGGCTCCCCGGCCATGGCAATCACATGATAGCCTGATTTCACGGCCTGAAGGGTCTGCCAGGGATTGGGGAGGAGCAGATCCGGCGTGCGCGCCTGGTACTTCTCTTCAAAGGCGGCATAATCCCGCGAAGCCTCCAGCGAGAGACGCGCCCCCTGCAGCCGGCTGTTCAGATAATCCACCAACGGCTGATACGCCTGCGTGAGTTTGGCGGGGTTGTGCAGGGGGTGAATCGCGAGACGATACACCGGTATCCCGCCTCCGGAAGGCTGCGCTCCCACCTGCGGCCCCTTCACATCCTGCTCCCGGTTGCAGGCACACACAACCGCGCACAGGAACAACACCATGCAGAGCATACAAAGATGTTGTTTCAGCTTGTTGGAGTCATACATGCGTATTACCCTCTTTATCCGGATTTTTTTGTTTCCAAATCCTTGATCCGCTCCTTCAATTCCACCATCTTCAGCTCCCGGCCGACAAAGACCTTGTTCATCTTTTGCAGATCCGCGTTCCTGGCTTCCAGTTCGGCGGTCCGCTCTGTCACCCGCTGTTCCAGCTCTGCATTGAGTAACCGGAGTTCCTCCTCGGCCCGCTTCCGATCAGTGATGTCGCGCGCCAGCGCCAGATTATAGCCCTGACCGTCATACTCCAGATAGTTGGCGCTGAGCTCGACCGGGAAAGCCCGCCCGTCCCGTGTCTTGTGGCGTGATTCAAAGATGAGCGAATGACTGTTTTTCAACTCGGCCCAGTGGGCGGGCCAGCGCTCCAATGGAAAATCGGGATCAACATCGGTCACGCCGAGGGAGAGCAGTTCGTCGCGGCTGTACCCCAGCACCCGGCACGACTCTTCATTCACGTAATGAAAGCGTCCCTGTTCGTCAATCAGAAAAGCGGCCTCGTGCACGTTGTTCAGAGCAAAGCTGAGGAGCGCGACACTCCGTTCGGACTCCCTGCGGGCATTACGGTTGCGCAGGATCCGTATGCCGAAGGCAAGATCGCCCGCCAACTCTTCCAGGAGCCGGATTTCGTCCGGGGTGAAGGCATCAGGCTCCGGGGAGTAAATCAGAAACACACCGAAAACGTGTGCGTTTTCATCCTTGAGCGGCAACGCGATAAGGGAGCGATACCCGCGCTGCAAGGCATTGTCGCGCCACGGGGCCATGCGCGGATCGGTGGCGATATCCTGCGAGCAATCGGTACTACCGTTACGGATGGCTGTTCCGGCAGGGCCTCTGCCGCGCTCCGTGTCGGCCCAGGTAAGCATCGGCTGTTCCAGGTATTTATCTTCCAGGCCGCCATAGGCAACCGGCTGCACGCTCTTTGCTTCATCATTTTCGGCATATCCCACAAAAGCCATGCGGTAGCCGGCCTCGTCGCAGACAATGCGGCAGATCTCGCCAAGCAGGGTCTGCTCGTCCTCTGCCTTCATCAGGGTCAGGTTACAGTTGCTTATGGCCCGCAGTTCCCGGTTCAAGCAGCGCTGCGACTCCTCGGCGCGTATACGATCCTTTATTTCCTCATGAAGTACCCTGTTCATGCTCTCCAGCTCACCAGTTCGCTCCGCTACCTTCTGTTCCAGCCGCTCGGTCAGTTCCCGCAGCCGCAGGTGGGTTTGGATGCGGGCCAGAATCTCCTCCGGCTGGAACGGCTTGGTGATGTAATCTACGGCGCCTTGCCGGAACCCGGTCACCTTGTCGCGTTCATCCTCCAGGATGCTGATGAAGATGACCGGAAGGTCACGCGTCCGTTCGTCCGCCTTGAGCCGCCGACAGACCTCGAAACCATCCATTCCCGGCATCCGGATGTCCAGCAGGATGAGATCGGGCAGGGTCTTCCGGATAAACTCCAGCGCCAGTTCGCCGTCGGAGGCGGGATACACGGAGTAGCCATGTTCCGTCAACAGATTCGTCAGGAGCTGAAGATTGGCGGTGGTATCGTCCACAACCAGAATTCTGCCGGAGCGCCTGTTGGTCGTTTCTTCGTTCATGTTTCGTCCTCCGCGCCTGTTTTTGCTGTGCGTAACGAACTACAAAAACCAAAAGGCATTTTTACAGGGATAAATGGGATGAAGGGGATGAAACCAATTAAAAACCAGAAGAATTGGTTTTGACCTCAAAAAGGTTATATCTTTTTTATTGCCGTTATCCCCTGTATCCCCTTCATCCCTGTTAAATTAAAAAGATTTTGCAGTATGCGGAGTAATTACCTCGCCTCTCACCAACCGCAATATCCGGCCGAATTGAAGATCCCGTGCTTCACCGGCCAATGCATCCGCCAAAGCGGAATCATGGGTGCGAATCTCTTTGATCACACGCCCGACCGCCTCGGCATCGATCCGGATCAGCGCCTGCTCCAGTCCGTTCAGCAGCTCTTTCGGCAGACCGGCCAGGGCCGCCGCATCCAACTGCGCCAGAGCGGCAACGCTCTCCGGTTCATCCTCGTAGACAAAGCGTGCGCCAAGGTTTTTCGTCAGCGCATCGAGGATATCGGCATATTCATAGGGCTTGCGGATGAAATCGTCGCACCCCGCCGCCAGGACCTCGCGCCGCTCCTCCTCCAGCGCGTGGGCGGTAACGGCGACTATCTTCGTAGAGACGCCGGCAGTGCTTGACTTGATGCGGCGGATCGCTTCCAGCCCATCCATGACCGGCATCCGGATATCCATGAAGATCAGGTCGGGGCACCACTTCTCGCAGATGGCAACCGCCTCCTCTCCGTTCTCCGCCTCCCGGAGATCGAAGCCGAGCGGCTCAAGCAGCTTGCGGAGCAGCAGACGATTATCCGCCTGGTCCTCGGCGATCAGGATTCGACGGCGCGGCTCTCCTGCTGCCGCCCCGATGACGCGTCCGCTACGCGGCGCAGACGGGACATCCCCGGACGAAAGCAGGGTAACCGGTATCTCGAAATGGAAGATCGAACCCGTGCCAGGCTCACCGGCAACTCCGATCTCCCCCCCCATGAGTTCCACATACTGCCGGGAGATGGTGAGCCCGAGGCCGGTTCCGGCCTCGGCAGCCAGTTGTTCACCCAACTGCACGAACGGTTGGAATATCCGTTCCCGTTCTTCCGGCCGGATGCCGGGGCCGGTGTCCTCAACCTCGAACCGCACCCGCGCCGGTCCGGAATTCTCCTGCGTAACGGACATGACCCGAAGAACGACACCGCCGCCTGGCGTATACTTTATGGCGTTTTCGACCAGGTTGATCAACACCTGGCGCAGCTTCCCCCCATCGACGGCGACATGTCGCAGGAGGTCTGCGGCCTGCTCCAGCGTGAAGTCCAGCCCTCTCTCTTTCGCCCGCACGTACATCAACGACTTGACCTCCTGAACCATCTGATACAGATCCAGAGGCGACTCTTCCAGTCCCGCCCGGCCGGCTTCGATCTTGGAAATGTCCAGCACGTTGTTGATAAGGTTCAACAGGTGTTCTCCGCTCCGGGTGATGATGTTCAGACTCTGTGTCTGCTCCACCGTGACATCCCGCGAGTTCTTCATTACCTGCGAGAACCCCAGCACTGCATTCAGGGGGGTGCGCAGTTCATGGCTCATGTTGGCCAGGAAGATGCTTTTGGCACGGTTGGCTCTCTCCGCCTGATCCTTGGCCACCTCCAACTGGATTGTGCGTTCCTTGACCAGTTCCTGGAGGTTTTTCCGATGACGGTACAAGATCACAACAATTATGGTCATGAAGAAGATAACAAGGCCCGTGGAGTAGGTGACCCACAACGGCAGTTGCTGTACCGGAGGCTGGTTGATGACGGTGCTTTTCGGAGGCAGCCGCGATGTCGGGATGCCGAACCGGGTGAGCTGCCGGTAGTCGAAGAGGAAGGTTTTTCCGGCCCCGCGATGCACCGGTATCGACTCCGGGCGCTCACCGCGAAGTATCCGCAGCGCCATCTCCGCCGCCACACGTCCCTGCTCGACGCCGCTGATGACGCTCCCCCCCACGGCACCCTGACCGACCGCGAAGTCCCAGTTTGTGAAGACGGGGCACGGCGCGGCCGCCGAAACGAGCTCGACGACGCGCTGGCTGCTGATCCCCTCGCCCCCCTTTGTATGCATGTTGGCCATGACGACTATCGCCGCGTCGGGCGGCAGTGTCCGGATGGCCGCAAGAGCCGCGTCCACGTCCGGATACTCCGGGAACTCGGCCGTGACCTGCGGCGGGAGCACCGCCATGCCCTTGGCAGCCGTGGCACGGTTGGCGCGATAACTGGGGTCGTCCGCCATGCCGGGGAAGACGATGCGTTTCGTCTGCGGCGCAAGTTGCAGCAGCAGCTTCTGCGTGCCGGGCATGTCGGGGTCCTCTGCCACCCCGGTTATGCCCCCCTCGGCGCGCATTGACTCCTCGTACCCGTTCAAGCCCATGAACACGATCGGCACACCGGGGAAGAGCTCGCTGCGGTGGGCGCGGGCGAAGTCAAACGCGGCGTTGTCCGACGTCAGCACCACCCGGAATCGCTGGTCCGCAAACTTGGCACGGAGGAGGTCGAGGATGAGCGGCCCTTTCAGCAGCCCCGGGTGGTGCACCGCGTCCAGGTACTCGATGCGCACGGCGTACTCGGCGGCAAGCGGCTCAAAGACGGCGTCGATGCCGTTCTGCTGCGAACGCGTCCACGTGTAGTCCGGACTGTAGGAGTGGAGGACGAGGACGCTGTCGCGACCGTGAACCGGAGACTCGGCACGGGCAATCACCGGAGCTGACGCAAGGAGCATGGCGATCGTTATGACAAGGACAAAGAGCGGCCCGGATCCGGCTATGGTCAACGGGATGAAGTTTCTGCTGAAGGATCTCATCTGTCGTCACCTCTGTGGTTAACTATTTTTTCGCGGCTAACCCATCTAAATCTCCCTTTACCTAAGGGGAGACTTCAAGGCTTCCCCCCTTAGGTAAGGGGGGATCGAGGGGGGTTAGATTTAGACGTTACTTGGTGCTAGCATTCTTCATTTTTCCGTGATTTTCGTTTCCAGTTCTTTTATTCGCTCCTTCAGCGCCACCATCTTCAGCTCCCGCCCCACAAAAACTTTGTTCATCTGCTCAAGATCGTGATTTCTTCGTTCAAGTTCCTTGGTTCGTTCCCTGAGTTCCACTTCCATCTTTTCCCTGCTTTTGATATTTGCCAGAAGCCTGTCTATCTCTCTGGCAGGCAGCTCCTCTCCCAAAAAATCGTCAGGGGGGACGTAATAAAAATTACTGCAGACCAGACCTCCGCAAATTACGGTCGGATGGGTGGCGATTACGTTCTTTATGACCTCCGGCGAAAAACGGTTACGGTTGTACTGGCATAAGGCGAGAAGGTTGTTTTCGGGGAGCAGATAGTTCAGTTTGGCCTCGTATTCCATCAGCCGTTCCGTACCGGGATCTCCCCCCAGATTCCACGTCATCTCGCCGGTTGCCCGCAACGCCGGAAAACCTGCGGCCTTTGCCTCATCCGCAGCTTGTTTAAGAAAGCCGATCATCCAGTCGGGGTCGAAGTATCCCTGTTTCAGATAGGAATCCTGCTTGCTGACAATGGCCAGCTGTCCGGATTCGATTACTGTCTCCACGTCGATGCCCGCTCCATTCATCGCGTCGATGACAATCGCGGCCGTATTGTCGTCAACGACATACAGACATTTTTCACCCCGCTCCAGACCGATCTTCATATAGGGAGTTACCGCAGAGATCTGTTCTTCCCGGGTTTCATAAATCAGGCAGAGATGGTCGTGAACGCCAATTTTCTCTATAGCGCTTACCAGGTCATGCATGGATGTATCCGGTTTACTCGCCATATCCCCTCCCCTGATTCCTGGCGTTCTCCAACTCCTTGATCCGCCCCTTCAGCTCCACCATCTTCAACTCTCTGCCAACAAACGCCTTGTTCATCTGTTCAAGCTCGTGATTTCTCCGTTCAAGTTCTTTGGTGCGCTCCCCGACCCGTTGTTCAAGCTCTTCGTTGAGCCGGTTAAGCGCCTCTTCCGCCTGTTTGCGCTCGGTTATGTCGTTAATAACGCCGTCGTACGACAGCAGCTGACCCTCTGATGACAAGCGGGGAACAAGTGTCGTCTGCACCCAGCGAAACGAGCCATCCTTATGCTGAATCCTGTGTTCTAATGTATCAGCAGATTTCGATATCAGAATCCGTTGGGCAGCATTGATGACCGCCTGCCGATCTTCCGGATGAATCATCCGGCACCAGAGTTCGGGGTCTTCCGCGTACTCCCCGGCCGAAAAACCGGTCACCTTCAGACAACCCGGGCCATGCGTCGTTGAGACGGCCCGGCCTCCTTCCATGACAACCGTGTACATGTAGCTGGTGACCGACGCCAGGAGCTCTCGGTAATGCCGCTCGTTTTCACGCAGATTGTCCAGAGTCCTGTTCAGCTCGGCGGTGCGCTCGCTGATGACTATTTCAAGCTGCTGTTCGTGAATTTCCAGCATTTGCCGCTGTTGATACAGATCGCAAAAAACCCTGACCTTGCTGCGAAGAATCGTCGGATCAAACGGTTTCATCAGGTAATCGAACGCTCCGCTCTCATACCCCTTGAACTGATGCCTGGTGTCTTTCATGACCGCTGAGACGAATATGATCGGCAGACGGCTGGTTTTCGGGTATGTCCGCATCAGCTCGGCTGTTTCAAAGCCGTCCATGTCCGGCATGCGGACATCCATCAGAACAATTGCGAAATCATGCTTCAGCGAGAGCCGCAATGCCTCATTCCCCGATGTTGCGGTGAAAATAGCAAGATCCGGATCATCAAGAAGATTTTCCAGAGCAATCAGGTTTTCCGGCCGGTCATCAACCAGCAGAATTGGAATTTTGTCTGTTTCAGTCATTGGTGCTCCTTTTCCCCCTCCCCTTGCGGGAGGGGGTCAGGGGGTGGGGGAATTGGCCAGGCATAACTCCGTAGCAGCTTCACCCACCCCTCAATCCCCTCCCGTCAAGGGAGGGGAAGCCTGCCGATACAACCAGACCCGCAGCAGCGATAAGAGTTTTTCAATGTCTATCGGCTTGGAAATATAGTCATTGGCTCCCGCCCGAAGACATTTTTCCTGGTCGCCCGGCATCACCTTGGCGGTCATGGCTATAATGGGAAGCGTCCTGAAACGAGGGTCACGACGGATAGCGCCTATCGCTTCATACCCGTCCATTTCGGGCATCATGATATCCATGAGTACAACATCAACATCCGGATGTTCTCCTAATTTGGTCAATGCCTCCTTGCCGTTCTCCGCCTCGATCACGACCATATTTTTATCGTTCAGCACGCTCAGAATGGAAAAAATATTGCGCATGTCGTCATCGACCAGCAGCACTTTCTTGCCGTCGAGCAGCGCCTCCTTGTCAAGAGCGGCGCGAATCATTTTCTGTTTTTCACGGGGGAGGTCTCTCTCCACCTGATGAAGAAAGAGTGCGACCTCATTCAACAGACGTTCCGGCCCTTTGGCCCCCTTGATGATGATGCTCTTTGCGTAATGCTGCAGTTTTACCTCCTCTTCATGGGAAAGGTCGGTCCCGGTATGAATGATCACCGGGAGGGAGCGGAGCTGCTCACTTCGATGGATATGTTCCAGAAGATCAAACCCCGACATGTCCGGAAGCCCCATATCAAGAACGATGCAATCCATCTGTTCCCGCCCGAGGATATTGATGGCTTCAGCGCCGCTGTTTGCGACGCTGATTTCGAGGTTGCGCTCCTGGAGCAGACTGGTCATGCTTTCGGCCTCGACCCTGTTGTCCTCGATGACAAGCAGTCGCCGCAGGCTCTTCGCCACGTTCTTCTCAATGGTATTGAACAGCTCTTCGAGCTGGTCGGGCGTGACCGGTTTGGTAAAGAAGCCCACAGCGCCCATAGCCATCCCCTTCTGGCGTTCATTGAGGCAGGTAATGAAATGTACCGGGATGTGACGAGTGGCGGGATTGTCTTTGAGGCAGCGCATGACGCTCCAACCGTCCATGCCGGGAAGCATCACGTCGAGTATGATCGCGCTCGGAGCGTACCGGTCGGCGAGATGAATGCCGCCGTGACCGTCGCCTGCCACAATGCAGTTGAACCCTTTTTCCCTGACCATGCCCATCAGGGTCCGGGCGAAATTGAGATCGTCCTCAATTATCAGGATGCTTTTGTCCCCTTTGACAAGCGTGCCCCTGTCATCCGGAAGAGCGGGAACAGTGCCCCATTGCAATGCGTCGCTGCCGTCCGGCATCTGTTTCGACATGGTCGGCGCCAACGCCTGATCGTCCCCGCTGCTTCCGGCCAGCGGCAGATAGAGGGTAAACGTACTCCCTTCGCCTCTCTCGCTCTCAAGCGTGATGCATCCTCCCATGCGCCGGGCGAGTTGCATCGATATGGAGAGCCCCAGCCCGGTGCCGCCGAACTTGCGGCTGGTGCTGCCGTCAACCTGCTGGAACGCCTGAAAGATCAATTCGTGTTTTTCCTTCTCTATCCCGATTCCGGTATCTTTGACAGAGAAGGCTATTGCCGGCTCCGACAAAGGATTTGCCGTGCCGTCAGCGGCTGATATGGTGAAAAGAACCGCGCCGGTTTCCGTAAACTTCACGGCATTGGAGAGCAGGTTTTTCAAAACCTGCTCGGTGCGCTGCTCATCGATCCGTATCGTTGCAGGAACGCCCTCCTCCACAGCGATGGTGAAATCAAGCCTTTTTTGTTCCGCCTGCGGCCCGAACAGTTCTTTGATATTCTCGCACAGCTCGCTGACCAGGGCGTCTTCATAAAGCAGCTCAAGCCGTCCGGCCTCAACTTTTGAAAGATCGAGGATGTCATTGATCAGGTTCAGCAGATCCACGCCTGCGCTGTGTATCGTCACGGCAAATTCCCGCTGCCTCTCCGTCAGTGTTTGTTCCTTGTTCTCCATCAGAAGTCCTGAAAGGATCAGCATGCTGTTGAGCGGAGTTCGGAGTTCATGGGACATGTTGGCGAGAAATTCCGACTTGTATGAGCTGACTTTCTCAAGATCGGTCGCTTTGAGCCGAACTTCGGCGCTCGCCGTCTCGATCTCCAGATTCTTTGTCTGTATCTGCAGTTTCTGCTTATTGAGCATCTCGGCGCGCTCTTCAAGCTCTTCGTTGCTCTGCTGCAACTCTTCCTGCTGCACCCTGAGTTCTTCCGCCTGCTGCTGGGTCTGTTCCAGAAGCTCATTTATCCGCTGGCGGGAGTGTGCAACGCCAAGACCGATAGCGATCCCCTCCATGGCCTGATTCAGAAAATCGAGTTCTGTATCGCTGAACGGTTTGAAAGTGCCGAGTTCCAATGCCGCCACGAGCAGTCCGTTATGGACGAGCGGGACTGCGACAATGTTTTGCGGCACTGATTCGCCGAGAGCGGAACCGATCTGAAGGTAATCCGGAGGGATATTCGACAGGCAGATAACCTTTTTTTCAAGGGAAGCCTGGCCGATCAGCTCTTCGCCGAGGCGGAAGCGGTAACTCAGGTTCTTGCGCCGGGAAAAGGCAAATGTTGCCATCAGTTCCAGGGTTTGCCCCTTGTCATCATACCGGTAGAAAGCGCCCGTGCCTGCCCCGAGATACCCGGCCAGAAAGGTCAGAACCTTCTCCGCAATTTCCTCCGTGTTCTGCTCTCCCCGCATCAGCAAATTTAATTCGTTAAGCCCGGTTTTCAGCCAGTCTCGCGCCTGTTCGGTATCACGGCTCCGGCGCAGCGCTTCGGTCATCCGGGCAAAGGCCTGATCAAGCATGCTTTGCGTTTCACTCATACTGACCAGCGAGCGGAGCAATGTTCCGGACTCGTCGTTGGTCAGGGCGGCGTTAGTTATGTTGAGCGGTTCCGACAGTGAAATGTCTCGACTGAGATCGCCATTGGCGATCGCCTCGGTCAGGGCCGCCTTTTCCTCACCTCTTTCCGCCAGTGATTTGAGCACTTCAACCCCTCTGCTCAGAGGAGTGGTCACGCTCCGCGTAATAAACAGTGCTGTCACCACAGATATAAGGACAACGGCGATGCTGAGCCAGATCGTCCAGAGACGTAATTCTTTGTATGTCCGTCCGCCGTTGGCGTAGTGTGCATCCGCTTCCTCGACGTTTAACGAGCGCATCTGGCCGTTGAGCGCTTCCAGTTCCTTGAACAGCGGGGTAATCTGCAATTTCACCATCTCCCACACATTACCGCTGTTTTTCTCATCCGTAGCCGCAATCACGCGTCCTGCCGCCTCACGGTATACATCCCATGACAAGCGGATCGATGAGAGAAGTTGTCGTTCCTTCTGCATAAGCGGCATCTTTTCAAGTTCGTTCAGCGATTCTTTCACCTGCACTTCCTCACGCTTGATCCCGGCAAGAATTTCCTGACGGGAGCCTGTGTCGGGCGCAAGCAGATAGTGCAGGAGTTCGCGTTTATGCTGCTGTGCATGATGGTCGGCATCGGTGGCGATGATGATCGAATTGATCAGGTTGTCATGGGTATCATCGAGCAGCGCCTTGAGTTCCTTCATGCCGCTTATGCCGAAATAGCCGATCAGGCAACTGAATATGACGATGATGGCATATCCCGAAATCAGCTTGTTTCGAATTTTCAAATTTCCATACCAGCTCATGATGTTCTCCTATCCACCGATATTTTCCGGTTCTTTTGTCCCAACCAGAAAAAGCAGTTCACCACAAAGACACGGAGAACACAGAGAAATAAAAGGCTTATGGTCTAAAACAAAAAATACCTTTTGGGTGAACCACAAAGCTTCTTATAGTTTATGTAACTCTCCGATTTTACTACGTGTTCTCCGTTGCTCCGTGTCTCCGTGGTGAGGTTTGCAGGTTTCAGGGTAATTCTAGCGTAGTTCAGGGGTAATGCAAGCTGGGGAGTAGAAAACGTCTGGGGGGAATTACGATCTTGCAAAAGTGGTGAGAACTGTACCTGCGGTTCTTTTCAAGTGGCTTTCTTGTCGTTCAGCATTTCGAGTTCCGCCAGATATTCACTGGTTGCTTTCTCGTAGCATTCCGGACAAAATCCGTGACTGAAGTGCGCTTCGTAATGATCGGATATGTACTCTTCAAGATGCTACGCAGGGATTTTTCCGCCTGCTCCTTGTCCCTGCGAAACCCCATCCAGCACCTCGCGGATCCTGGCGGCCAGATCATTCAATGCAAACGGTTTTTGAATAAAATTTATATTCTCGTCCGGCATATCCTGCCGAACAACAACATCGCCCGTATACCCGGACATAAACAACTGCTTGATTTCAGGGTAGAGAGCATTCAGCTCTTTCGCCAGATCCACACCATTCATACCCGGCATGATCACGTCAGTTAACAGCATCTGGATCTCCCCGACATGGTCGTTGGCCAGACGGATTGCCTCGACCGGCGACGATGCGGCCAGCACCCGAAAACCGATTTTTTTCAACACCAGGCTCGCCATCGTCAGTAATGCCGGTTCATCTTCCACCAGCAGGATGGTTTCGCAGCCCGCCACGACAGAATGCGACGGACGTTCCGTGACCGTCGGTTCAACTCCGGCCATCTGCCGGGGAAGGTAGATCTTGAACGTCGTGCCGCATCCAGGTTCGCTGCGGACGTCGATGAAGCCGCTGTTCTGCTTGACAATGCCGTAGACCGTGGCTAGTCCAAGGCCGATCCCTTTGCCTGTTTCCCTGGTGGTGAAAAACGGCTCGAAGATTTTATCCAGAATTTCCTTGTTCATGCCGCAGCCGTCATCACTCACGGCCAGCATGACGTATTCACCCGGGACATGCCAGAGATGGCCGATGCAACTGAGTCCATCGATGGTCACTATCTGCGTTTCGATGGTGACCGTACCGTTGCCCGCTATGGCGTCGCGGGCGTTGACGCAGAGATTGGTCAGGATCTGATCCATCTGGGATGGGTCCATCTTGACGTTCGCCTCTCCCGCCACGGGCAGCCAGCTGATTTCGATATTTTCACCGATCAAATGCCGCAGCATGGCAAGCATGTTCGCCACGTTTTTGTTGAGGTCGAACAGCGTGGGGGCAACGTACTGTTTGCGGGCGAAGGTCAGCAGTTGCCGCGTCAGCTCGGCGGAGCGCTCCGTAGCGTTTCTGATTTCAATCAGGTTGGCAAAAAGCGGATTGTCCGGGGATATCTGCTCCAGACTCATCTCCGTGTAACCAAGAACCACACCCAGCATGTTGTTGAAGTCATGGGCCACGCCGCCGGCCAGACGGCCGATAGAGTCCATTTTCTGTGCCTGAATGAGTTGCTCACGTAACTCTTCCCGCTCCTCTTCGGCCTTTTTGCGCCGAATGATATCCAATTCCAGTTCCCGTACCTTCTCTTCGAGCTTGGCGGCCACAACCTGACTGTATCTTTTCAGATACTCCGCCTCCTCCTCGCCGCTGAAGGATTGTTCCTGCCCGCCTTGTGCCGCGATCCGCTCGATTTTCTCCAGCAACTCCAGAGGGTCCATCGGCTTGATCAGGTATCCGTTCGCTCCCAGGGAGGCGGCAAGCTGCATATCCCTGTTTCCGTCGTACACCGCCGAGTAGAAGACAAAGGGAACGGAGCTTGTTTTCCGCAGATTGCGCAGGAACTGGAAGCCGTCCATGACCGGCATGAGCACGTCGGATACAATCAGATCCAGCCGATGATCGGAGGCGGCCTGAAGCCCCTCCCGGCCGTTGACGGCCTCCATGACCTCATGTCCATTGGCTTTCAGTACGGTGCACAGCATTCTACGGTCATCATTGCTGTCGTCAACTATCAGGATGTTCATTTTTCAGTTTCTCCGATGAATAGAAAAAAACATTTAAGGCATGTTATCCGTAAAATCATAATCCCTCCTATCCTCTTGGTTAAGGGAAGGGACGCTTCAATGCGGCTGCCAATATTAATTGCCGCATTGGTTGCTATTCGCGTTCCCCCTCTTTATGTATAAGAGGGGGAACAGGGGGAGTTATGAACAGTTACAATAAAATTAGTGTTTAAAGCAGTTAAGGCACAATTAATTCAGTGGTCGTTGTGTGATAGTCTTCTTGCAAAGTTTCCGAAATTAGCATCAGACCCTAAAATATGCTCTATCAACCAATCCATAAGAAATGTAAGTACGTCAAGAGTTAGCTCAACCTTTCCACTGTTAAAATCTTTTTGAAACTGACTAACCTTTCTAGTAAATGCGATATGTTCGTCTCGATGTTGTGGAAAACCCGGGTATTTGTGTTCCTCCATCCAGCGTTCCTCAGCAGTAAAGTGGTAGACAGAATAATCTATCAGTTCCCCAATAATTACACCAAGTTTCTCTTTACATGATTTGCTCAGAATGCTGTCGTGAAGGGAGTTCAACAGATCGACTAGATGCTTGTGATGGTCGTCAAATTCCTTAATGTTAAGCTCAAAGGTGCTTTGCCATTGTATAATTGACATGTTGAAGTATCCCGTTCTCTTGTCAGTCTACTGTAAGTTCGGGCAAAATTGTGAATTGTAACGTAGCTGAAATAATAAAAACATCAGCCTGCTATCAAACACGATTCTAAACTGATTCAGTGCCGATTTCCAATCATTAATTGGCATAGCCCACTTTTTTACACTGATGATATAATGCCAAATAATGTAGTGCTTGAACATAGCCTCTTTTGTTCCACACTCATTTAGTTTACTTTTTGTCTCCTCCAAGTGGTATTATCAAAACAAATAGAGGAGTGAGTATTATGGTTAACGATAAAAATCATTCAAAAGTAAAATGTCTCTTAATGGGTATTGATGGCGTTACCTATCAGGCTCTATTGTGGGAAATATCTTTAACTGGCGCGTTAATCAAGATGGGTGCCGGTGTCAAGCATGGCTTAAACGTAGGGGAAATGTGTGGATTAGCGTTATGTGCGAGTCCCAAACGGAGCTCCGCGAAACACACAGGGAGAATAGTGGAACTTGATCCTTCTGGTAGTGTAGGGATTACTTTTCATCATCAGGAACACCAGCACAAGAAGAAAAAGTATACTACGTAACCAAAAAGGGCTCGCAAAATGCGAGCCCTTTTTGGTCGTACATCATCGGATCAAATTGCGAATCAAGCCAGATCCAGAACACCTTGATAAATGAGATCAAACAGCTCCTGGATATTTTCCTCCGCAATACAGGAGAAGGCAATACGCAGGTCAGTTTTGGTAGTTGAAATAGCACCAACACCGTATTTGTCGAGCAGGTGGACTCGCAGCTTTTCTGCTTCCACTGTTTTCAGCTTCAAACACATGAAGTATCCGGAGTTAAACGGATAATAATCCCAGGCTTTCTCGTATTTTCCACTGTTGAGAACCTGCTTTGTTTTCAGGGCGCGGCCCTTCATAACCTGGAACTTCTCTTCCTTCTGTGCCAGGAATTGTGGTGAACGAAGCGCCTCGATAACAAAGGTCTGGGAGGGGTGGGGACAGTTGGATATTTTAGCTCGGATAATACCCATGGCCTTCTTTTCAAGAGCAGCCATTACTGGCGCATTTTCGTAGGCATTGCCGTCAGCAAATGTAATGAATCCGGTGCGGAAACCCCAGACAAACTCTTCCTTGGTCGCACCATCCAGTTTAATTGCCAGTATACGTGGGTGAAGATTGGCAAGCTTGCCGAACAATGATTCTTTGAGGCTATCCTCGTAGAAAAGACCGAAATAGGCATCGTCAGCAATTGCAACCACATTACTGCCGGCTTCAGCAACTTCCAGAATGGCTGCCACCAGAGCATCACCTTCAGCAACCGTCGGCGTATAGCCGCTCGGATTATTGGGGAAGTTAAGCAGCACAACTGCCTTCCCCTTTTCTTCAGCGCTGTTCTTCAGGGTTGCCTTGAAAGCATCAATGTCATAGCCGCCTGATGCAGTGAAAGTCGGGTGTTTTTTGACAATGGCACCATTACAGGTACCAAAAGTCAGGTTATAGTTACCCCAGAGCATGTCCGGAAGTATCAGGTGGTCACCCTTGTCGATGAACATATCACCGACAATCGAGAGGCCATGCGTCAGTGCATTGGTAACGATTGGATTGCTGAAGTGTTTGCCGTTCTGGCTCGGGTTTTCCCGCAGCATTTTTTCCCGCCACAGTGAGCGTAGTTCCGGTTTACCGGCGGGGGGAGCATACGGGTAGATGTCCTTCGGATCAAACGCGGAGAGTTTATCCTGAATACATTGAAGAAACATTGGACCGCCATTCTCGGTTGCAATACCGATTGTGGCATTATATTTGTGGGCTTTATCCTTTGCCTCGGCAGACTGGGTCAGAATTCCCTTGGGGAAAAAGAGGTTTTTGCCAAGATCGGAAAGCATCTCCAAAACATGTGGGCTGTGCTGGGTAAGCTGGTCATTCAGTTCCTGGGCTAATGGGTTCATCGAATTTCCTCCTGAAGTTAGTGAGCATGTATCTTTTGACATAAGAAATTATCTGCGAGGACGCATAAAACAGCACCTGCCCAATTTTGTCAATAGGGAATTAAATAGCCATATTAATAGGCTTACAGGGGGCAACTACAGCTATGCAATCTGCTTTCTGACAAAAATTTCTCTGGCAAGATTGGTATCGATAGCAAACTCAGAATAGCCAACTCTGAATATGTAGGAAGGATACGCCTGAGTCAGTACAATACGGTTGCCGGGCAGTACCCCCATTGCCATAAGTTTTTGCATCTTCTTGTTATCACCAGTCTGGATATAGGCTATTTCGCCCTCTTGCCCCGATTTAAATTCAGTAAGTGGTACGACACCCAAATCACCATCGGCACGAGCCTGATAACAGCACTCCCCAGGCGGGATCGGCTTGCCGTGCGGACAGGTCGTCGGGTGGTTGAGCATGGTACAGACCTTGATATCAGCACCTTCATTTAACAGGTGCTCGAATTGACATGCCTTGAATTCACCGTCATCGCCCCGTATATTCAAAACATCCATCATGAGTCGCTCAGCCAGGCGATGACGACGAATGGTCATTTTCCCTTCTACGCGCCCTTCAGGACGTAAGTTGATCATCCCTTGTCGGATCTCGATCATTGCGTGGCCGGTCAATTCCTGATACGCAGGATCATCGGCGGGAAAAGCCATGATGCCGGGGTCAAGAAAAGCCGCTCCACCCTCCTCCACCGTAATCCACAGCGCCTCAAGAATCTCTTCAGCTTTTTCAGAAAGTTTCATCCCTCTTCTCCTTTGTGCTGAGTATATTTTTCAAAAATTCCCCGTATTTTTTTGGCAACGCCGCTCTCCGCCGGGTTTTTATAGTTGCAACGCGGACAGTGGACATTGTGGCATCCGCCAGAACAACCACCACAGCCATGTTTGCCATCGCTCTCATCAAATTCAAATCCGCAAAATCCGCAGATCACGACAGCAATCCTGTTGCCAGCAACGCCCTATTAAGTATAAAACCGCTGCCGAAAGCAAGCAGACTGACAAACACGCCGATTGCACCGGCTACTTTCCATCCACGCTCTTTTTTCATTATCAGAAACTGGGCAATACAGGGAATAAACAGCGTCAGGGTCACCGCCGCTACGGTCAACTGGCGGGCATCCATAAGACCCTTTGTTTGCAGTTCATAAAGTCCGGCCGCCCCGTAATCACGACGAAAGAAGCCAAAAATGAACGCCACCGCCGTCTCTTTCGGCAAACCAATTGAGGCCATCACTGGGGTCATTGCATTGATCATTTTCTCGAAGAAACCGGTAATTTTGCCAAGCCAGAGCAAAACCGACGCAAGAACGAACAGCGGCAGTATCTCCATAAAATACCACTGCATACGGGTATACGTCTTGGTTACCACGTTACCAAACTGGGGAAGCCGCATCGGAGGAAGTTCCATATAAAACATCGGTGCCTCACCAGGGATAATTTTTGCGGAAAGAATACCTACCACAATAAACAACAGGAGCAGAGTTCCCCCCCACACCGCCAGTGCACCCGGGAATTTGGCAAGCAGTGACATGATTACTCCCAGCTGGGCTGAACAGGGTATTGTTAGCGATAGCAGAATAGTCGCAATAATTCGTTCGCGCTTGGTCTCAAGGGTGCGAGTCACCATGGTGGCCATGGTATCGCAACCAAAACCGAGTACCATCGGAATAACTGCACGGCCGGTCATTCCAAAATGCTTGAAGATGCGGTCAACCAGAAGTGCCAGACGTGGAAAATAACCGGTATCCTCAAGAAAGGAAAAAAATATGAAGAATGTGGCAACAACCGGCAGGATGATACCAACCGCATAGCGGATACCGAGGGTTATGATGCCATATTCACCCACAAACAGCTCCTGTATTATCTCCCAGGGGATAATTCCTTTAACGACGGAAATAATCCATGGATTAAACCATCCTTCGAAGAACTTTCCCTCAAGCAGGTCAACCACAGTTCCGGCACCAAAGACCCCGACAAACTGATAAAGTCCGAAGTAAAGCACAATTAAAAGCATGGGGATGCCGGTCAACGGCCGCACCGCAAGCCTCGACAGTCGCTCTGCAACTGTTATGACACGTACTTTCGGCGCGGTAAAGGCCCCGGCCATGACCCGCCTGACCATTTCCTTACGTTCCAGAGACAGTTCAAGATGAAACGTCTCGCGGCGATCAAAGGCAATTTCACGTATCTTCTCCGCAAGCTGTGCGTATCCTTCACCCTCCCGATGACGCGCCAGCTCGGCGATTTCCTCATCCTGCTGCAGGAGCAGTAACGCAAGTGCGCGGCGGGATAAAATGTAGTCCCCCTGCATCAGGCTGGCAACTTCAGTAATGTCTCGTTCGAGAAGTCGGCTGTACTCAAACTTCTGCTGGTCACACGGGCAACTGTAGATGTGCAGCACCGAACGGATCTCATCAATGCCGCGTTTACGGGCAGTGGCAGCACCGATTACCGGGATGCCGAGCTTCTGCCGAAGCAGTTCCAGATCAATAACCAGACCCATCCGTTCCGCTTCATCGAGGATATTGACCACCAGTACCACCGGCAGTCCTGCCTCAATCAACTGAATGGTCATAGCCAGCATCCGCTCCAGATTGCGCGCATCGAGCACATGTACAACAACATCCGGAGATTCGTGCAGCAGGATCTCGCGGGCAACCCGCTCCTCTTCGGTAATCGTATGAATTGAGTACATCCCGGGTGTATCAATTACTTCCCACTGCTGCTCATTGATGAGCATATTCCCGCGCGACACCTCCACAGAAGTGCCGGGATAATTGGACACCGTAACATAAGCTCCGGTCAAGACATTGAACAGCACACTTTTCCCGACATTCGGGTTGCCTACCAGAGCCACTTTTCTGGCAGACCCGTTCATAGTAATTTCCTTATGCTTGCTGCAGCGCGTTGACATTAATCTGCTCCCTATTATGCTTTTGACATTCAATTTCAATTGTATCGCAAAAGAAAGCCCCCCTTTTGCAAATGGAGGGCACTATTTGGTTCTACTGTTTACAGGTGGCGCATAGGCCATATATTTCCATTTTGTGATTTTTGATCTGGAAACCGTGACGGGAAGCTATTTCATTCTGCAGTTTCTCAATCGTCTCATCCTCAAACTCGATAATACTGTTACAGCCGGTGCAGACAAGATGATCGTGATGTTCACCGGCAACAACATGCTCATAACGGGTCTGGCCGTCATGCAAATGAATTTCCCGGGCCAGTCCGGCCTCGGCAAACAATTTCAGAGTGCGGTACACTGTGGCATGACCGATGCCCGGATTGCTTGACTTAATTTTAAAATAGAGCTCTTCAACGCTGATGTGCTGATGAGTGGAGAGGAAAATATCGAGAATTATGTCCCGTTGCCGGGTAGAACGGAGTCCCTTGCGCGCTGAAAAGTCGTTGAACGCCTTCTTTTTTTCAAGAATCACGTGCCGTCTCCTTATTGAACTTGAATTTCAATATAAAGAGACCCCGCAGCTGCGTCAAGAAAAAACTCAGAAAAATATCTCATCAAGCAGATCAAAATCGAAGGTGTCCTCTGCTAGTTTCCGCACCAATGCAAGTTTTTCAGTATCTTCTGCCGTCAGTTTTGAAACATCCTCTGTGATGATCCGGTAAAGGTCTGCGGTTGATTGCCCCTGAGTCCGAAGATACGGAATGTTGCTCCGTTCAAGAATCTGCTGCGTAATAGTGCTGACCGGATTGAGACCGGGGATAAGTAATCCAACGATTTTACTCCGATAGGCCGGTATCTGGTAAAGGGTCGCCATTGTTACCAACAGTTCATCACGACTGCTGGTAACAATCAATAGAGTCGAATCCTTCAGAATTTCGGCAACCCTCTGGGTCGACGCAGCACCAATCTGAACATGGTTTATAATGCGCTGTGTATCACGCTTGTTGCCATGCAATTGCAGTTCAAGCAGATTGGCAATCCTGCGCAGGGTCGGATTGGCCAGTACCGGATGATAGTCGAAACCGCCCAGCACTTTGAAAGGTTCCCCAGCAAGGCATCGCCGCAGATAATCAAGAGATATGTCCCGTTTTTCAGGAATCAGTTTGTTGGCAAGAATAGCCCGGACATCAACCCCTTCCCTCTGAAAAAGGGCCAGGTTCATGTAGACTGAATCGACAACATTGCCAAGTCCGCCCCCCGTCACCATAAGCACAGGAGCATTGAGAAGCTTCGCAATCCGCGCGTTCGACAGGTGAATAACCGAACCGACGCCTGCATGCCCGGCCCCTTCGATAATCAGGAAATCGCACGACTTCTCAAGTTCGGCACAGGCATGAACAATCCGCTCCTGAAGGTCGTCAACAGAAATCGTGCCATCAACAACCTGTCGCGTTGAACCGGAATGCAGCACAACCGGAGACATCAGGCGCAGTTCCTTACCAAGGCCAAATACCTGGGAAATAAGAGCCGCATCCTTGTCTACTTCTATTCCACGAAGCAGTGAGGGCTTGGGGCCGAGCGGCTTGATAAAGCCGACCCGCTTATATTTTTTTCGGGCGAGGTGCAGCAAAGACAAACTGGTCGTCGTTTTACCGGTATTCTGGCCGGTCGCAGCGATAAAGATTTTTTTTGCCATCTGTCACCTCACACCTTATGACGACACAGCTAACTATTCGATAACGTACATAAAAACAGGCATCATCCTATACGTTATACTCTCATGCCCTGTCAAATAAATTAACTTTGCAATAAATCTTCTATTGCTATTTGTTCTACAATTTGGCTAAAAAGGGGCGACAGGAGCGCATAACCATGAACATTATTGAATCAATAACAGCTGATTCACAGTTTATCTCTCTGGAATATTTTCCACCCAAAACTCGCCAGGACTGGCCCGCATTTTTCCAGACCGTGCAGCGGCTTGCCCGTTTGAATCCCCTTTTTGCATCTGTGACCTACGGTGCGGGTGGCAGCACCAACGCCGATACGCTTGACATCGTCACCCGACTTCAGCAGGAGCATGGTCTTGAAACTATGGCCCACCTGACATGCATTGGCGCAAAAATCGAGGAGGTTGCCCAATTTCTTGATGATCTGACAGCCGCAGGAGTCTCTAATGTACTTGCTCTGCGCGGTGACCTTCCGCAAGACGGTACAGTGGCAACCCCCCTCCCCTCACCACTGCGGTATGCATCTGATCTTGTCAGTATGATCAGATCATCATTTCCAGGTATGGGAATCGGGGTTGCAGGGTATCCTGAAGTACATCCGGAGGCGGAAAATGTTGAATCTGACCTTGCCTTCCTGAAGATGAAACTGGATAGAGGTGCAGACTTTGCCATTACTCAGCTGTTTTTTGATAATGAATTGTACCACTCGTTTGTCAAACGGGCTCGTACGGCTGGAGTTTCCAAGCCTATTATTCCGGGAATCCTCCCGGTTGTCAGCCTGAAAGTCATCAAGCGGATCGTGTCGCTGTGCGGCGCAACAATTCCGGCAGATTTCCTTGCCAAACTGGAGCAGGCTGATCGGGATGGAGGGGCTGCCGCAGTGCAGAAAATCGGCGTCGCCCACGCTCGGCAACAGGCTCAGGAACTCCTGGCGTCCGGGGTCCCAGGCGTACATATTTACACTCTCAATAGAGCTGAAGTGGTGTTGGAACTGGTTGAGGGGTTGGAGATGAAATAATCAGGATGATCCTGATAGATGTTTTAAGAGCCGGTAACAGGAATGCTTGTCAGCAGTTTCCAGTTACCGGCTCTTTTATTTCTTCCCTCTTTTGCCTGAAGGTCTGACAGGTGCCACGACTGGAGTTTGATATCCGCAGTCACGCGGTAGCCAACGCAATGTTTGAACCAGCTCTGGAGTCAATTTTACGCAGCTCGGGTTTATAGCAAACCTGCGCTCATAAATTTTACATTGGCGCGTGGTAAGGTCTAAAAAACGACACGATGTCTGAGTATAAAAAATCGTGCCGCGTTCATTTTCAATTTTTTCAAAACAGCATTGGCCACACTTTTTACAGCGGCTGTCCCAATCTGATTCTTTAGTATCTGCGCCGGTCATGTCCGTCACTTTTTACCCTTTTGCACTTTGGCACGCAACATATCTCCCAGAGTGCCCATCCCTTTGGGGGCATCAACCGACTGCTGACGAAATTCAGCGAGAGTGGCCTCCTCCTCAGCAGCGGCACGGGCCGGGCCGGCCAGAGCGAGAGAGATACGGCGGTTGACGCGGTCAATGCTCTCTATCTTGACTTCAATCTGCTCCCCTTCCTTTACCACTTCACGAGGATGATTGATCCGTTTGCCGCCACCGAGTTTGGAAATGTGTAACAGGCCATCAACACCATCAGCCACAGTCACAAAGGCCCCGAATGTATCAAGACGAACCACCGTGCCACTATGGAATGATCCCTCCGGAAAATTAACAGACACCAACTCCCACGGGTCGGCGAGAGTATCCTTGATGCTAAGGGAAATGCGCTCGTTTTCACGGTCAATTGCTTTGATCACGACCTTCAGTTGCTGGCCGACACCAAGTACATCGCGGACGCTGTTTACACGACTCCAGCCGATTTCGGATACCGGAAGCAGCCCCTCCAAACCACCTATATCGATAAAAGCCCCGTAATCCTGGAGAGATGTAACCGTACCGGTGACTGTCATGCCTTCAGTAATTCCAGCGTGGGCTTCCTCTTTAAGGCGGCGCTGTTCCTCTTCAAGCAGAGCACGGCGGGAAACAATAATGTTTCGTCCGTTTTCTGAATACTCGCTGATCTGGAACGTCAGGCGTGTACCGATTAATGTTTCAGGATTTTCAATACGTCGAAGCGCTATCTGGGAATAGGGGCAGAATGCCCGGGCTGAGCCGCCCAGCTTTATCTCATAGCCCCCTTTGATTTCCTTCTCAACAACACCTTCCACCGGGACACCCGCCTGCCAGGCCTGTTCAAGCTGGGTACTGCCGGAAACGCTCCCGCCAATTCTGGTGGTGAAACGCATTTCTCCATGAGTGGAAGAAAGGAAATAAGCGGTGATGGCATCGCCCTCCTTCACGGTAAGGTTGCCGTCGATGTCCAGGAATTCTTTCCTTTCAATAACCCCCTCTCCTTTCTGGCCGGTATCCATGAAAATCCATTCGTTACCGACTTTCAGCACTTTTCCGGTCAGCTTCTGACCCGGTTCAAGCCACCTTTTGCTCTGACTGGAACTCTCCTCAAACAGTTCGGCAAAGCTACCGTCTTCAATTTCCTCTGTTTCCTCAATCATTTCGTCGTCATCAATGTCGTGGTTGCTTTTCATCTGTTCGTAACTCCCTTGAACAATGTAGTGGTTGCCGGACTATAGCATAACTCAGCTGATAATCAAATTTGCCATTTTTACACACTTTACCCCTTGAAAACCGGGAATACCATGCTTATGGTGATCAGGCATATTCATTCATACCGAAGGAGACGCTTAAGTTATGTCAAAAACGACCAAACAGTTTCAGACCGAAGTGCAGCAACTGCTCGATCTGGTAATCCACTCACTCTATTCCAACAAAGACATCTTCCTGCGCGAACTGATTTCAAACGCTTCAGACGCCATCGATAAGGTGCGCTTCGAATCACATTCCGATGAGGCGCTTCTTGAAGGAAACAGCGACTGGAAGATCAAGCTGATTCCGAACAAGGATGCCGGCACCCTGATCATCCGCGACAACGGTATCGGTATGAACATGGCCGAAGTGGAGGAAAATATCGGTACGATTGCCCGCTCCGGTACCAAAGCGTTCATGCAATCCCTGAAAGATAAGGCTGCATCCGACAACCCCGAACTCATCGGACAGTTCGGAGTCGGATTCTACGCGTCATTCATGGTTGCTGACAAAGTGACGCTTGAAACGCGTAAAGGTGGCGCAGCTGCCGATGGATGCCGCTGGGAATCGACCGGCGACGGCAGCTACACCATTGAAGAATGCAGCCGTGAACAGCGCGGCACTGAAATCACTCTGCATCTCAAAGAGGAATTTAAGACCTATCTGGACGAATGGAAAATCCGTTCAATTGTTAAAAAGTACTCTGACTACATCCAATACCCGGTGGTGATGGATATCACTCGCACTGAAACGCCAAAGGGTGTAAACGGTGAGGAAATTGAAGGTGCCGGAACGATCGAGAAAACAGAAGAACAGACCCTGAATTCGATGAAAGCTATCTGGGCGCGCGCTAAAAGCGACGTCACTGAAGAAGAGTATACAGAATTCTACAAGCATGTGTCCCATGACTACGATGCACCATTTCGCACCATTCATTTCTCAGCTGAAGGCACCAGCGAATTTAAGGCTCTGCTCTTCCTGCCCGCAAAAAAGCCGTTCGACATGTTCATGAATGATCGGAAAAAAGGACTTCAATTGTATGTGCGCCGCGTGTTCATCAGCGACAAGTGCGAAGAGCTGATTCCGGATTATCTCCGTTTCGTCAAGGGGGTTGTCGATTCCTCCGATCTGCCGCTGAATGTTTCGCGTGAAATCCTGCAGGAGGACGTTCAGATCAAGCGCATTCAGAAGAGCCTCGTTGGTAAAATTATTTCGACACTTTCGGAAGTTAAAGAGCAAAACTTTGATGAGTACGTTACCTTTTGGAAAGAGTTTGGCCAGGTACTCAAAGAGGGGCTGCATTTTGACTACGCAAACAAAGAAAAGCTGCAGGAATTGGTCCTGTTTGAAAGTACCTCTACCGAAGCCGGCTCCCTTGTTTCTTTGAAGGAGTACGTCGGCAGAATGCCGGAAGAGCAGAAAGAAATTTACTACATTACCGGCACCAGTCGTGAAACGCTGGAACAATCACCGCATCTGGAGGCCTTCCGCGCCAAAGGGTTCGAAGTTCTCTTTTTGACCGATCCGGTTGATGAATGGGTTGTCCAGACGCTGACCGAATATGACGAGAAACATCTTAAAGCGGTTGATCGCGGCGATATCAACCTCGACAGCGAAGAGGAACAAAAAGAGAAAGAGAAGAAGCGGGAGGAAGCCAAAAAAGAATTCAGTGACCTGATTACCCTTATCAGTGACCGCCTGAAAGACAAGGTCAAGGAAGTACGCTTCTCTAATCGTCTGACTGACAGCGCCTGCTGCCTGGTTGCAGATGAATACGGCATGAACGCCAACATGGAGCGCATCATGAAGGCGATGAACCAGAACGTCCCTGAATCAAAACGGGTACTGGAATTGAACCCTGACCACGCCATCCTCAGGGCTATGGCTGCAATCCACCAGAAAGAGACGACAGCACCGGCACTGACAGATTACGCGGACCTGCTCTATGATCAGGCACTTCTGACGGAAGGATCCGCCATTAAAGATCCTCTTCGTTTTACGAAACTGGTAAGTGACCTGATGGTAAAAGCTGCTCAGTAATATTTTACCAGAAATGCATATCGCTCACAAAAGCGCCCCCCGGAATTGTATCTTCCAGGGGGCGCTTTTGTTCTGACCTTAAGCCACGAACGCCGGCAATGCTATGATGAATCTGCACCCACCGCTAGGAGGGGATTCTACAGAGAGCAAGCCACCATGTGCCTCAATAATCCGGTAACTGATGGCCAAACCAAGACCGGTTCCAGCAGCTTTGGTAGTCCAAAATGGTTCAAAGAGATGCTGTGTCGCCTCTGGTTTGATCCCGTCACCGTTATCTGTAATGATAATTTTGGCTGTCTCCTCAGTAGCAGTGTATTCGATTGTTATTTCCCCCCCGTCAGATGTTGCATCGGCTGCATTTTGCAGGAGATTTATGAGCACTTGCTGCAACTGATCAGGATCAGCGGTAATTTCAGCATATTCCGGCACCAGATTTTTGAGTAATCTGCCTTCAAAACGCGGGTCCTGAGTGAGAAATGCCAGATCTTCCTCGATATACTGGTGCAGCGCAAACATTACTATTTTGGGTTTGGCGGGGCGAGCATACATCAAAAATTCCGAGATGAGCACATCCAGCCGACCAGCCTCACGCGTAATAATGGCCAGAAGGCGAGCATCTTGTTCCTGAATAGTTGCTGCGCTGGAAAGAAGTTGTACCGACCCACACAAAGCGGCAAGTGGGTTTTTAATTTCATGTGCCATGCGGGCAGATAATTCGCCCAGCGCCGCCAGTCGATCAGCCTTTTTAAGAGCAGCCTCCATACGCCGCATATTGGTGGTGTCCCTAAAGTTAACTATATAGCCGGCATGTTGCCCCATACTGTCATAAAATGAAGCGACGTGGCAATCCAGGTATGTTGTGCTACCACTTCCGCCCTGATATGAAAATTCTCTATTAACTTCATTTCCAGCCGGGATCAGTGCCCCGGCCAACTGCGGGAACACCGATTCGACCTGCTTATTATAAGCATCAGACTGGCTGATGCCGGTAATTTTTTCCGCGTATGGATTAAAGACTCGAATACGCCCCGTTACTGTAAGCGTCATAAGTCCGCTCTCGCTATGAGCAACGATAGCCGAGTTCAGTTGAGCAAGTTCAAAATAATCGATGGATGATCGCTGGAGCGCTTCTTCACTTAAACGGGCCCGTTCGGCCAATAGCCCGGTAATAAAAGCGGTCAGGCCAAAGGCAATAAGATTAAATGAAATTGTGTAAAAGAGTCGAAGCGCACCGACTTTTAACGCATCTTCCTGGCTGAGGCCAATTGAGGAAAGATAACCGAAGTATTGAAAATCAAGGATTGTTCCGTAGAGAATTCCGCACAGTGACGCGGTATACAGCGCCTGACGGCGCCCCAGAAGCATGCCGGCAATCATGATTGACAGCAGATACAGAAATGAGTACGGGCTGAGAACTCCTCCGGTAAACAGCACTAGGACGGTAACAAACGATAAATCCCAGATAACCTGAATAATGGTAAAGAACTGGGTGAAACGCTGTTTTTTCAGGAAAAGCAGCGAAATGACCGAGAAAAAAAAGGAAAACGCCATCAATCTGATAACACCAGATTGAAAGCGTTCCATTTCAGCAGACGTGCCTTGGTATTCAACTAACAGGGTTGTGGCCAGAAACAGGAAAGAAACTATTATCCTGGCATAGATGAAAAGCCTGAGCCTCCGTTCAGAGCCCATGATCAACCGCCGACAGCCCCCGCCAGCTTGAAGATTGGCAGATACATGGCAACGACCAGTCCACCGACTGTTGTGCCAAGAAAGACCATCAGTAACGGTTCCATCATAGCCGTCATGGCGCCAACCGCATCGTCAACCTCGTCATCATAAAAATCGGCGATTTTATTCAGCATGGCGTCCATAGCTCCTGTCGCCTCACCTACAGAAATCATCTGAACCACCATAGGCGGGAAGACTCCGCAGGCGGCGAGAGGTTCCGCCATGGTTTTACCTTCGGAAATAGCCTGTCGAACCGAATAAATTGCTTCTTCAACAATTTTGTTACCGGCGGTTTTAGCAACTATTTCAAGGCCGTCCATAATCGGAACACCGGAACTGACCATAGTACCTAATGTTCTGGTAAATTTCGCAACTGAGACTTTCCTGATCAGTGGACCGGCAATAGGAGCTTTGAGCGCAAACCTGTCAATATTCTTGCGACCTACCGCTGTTGAGTAATATTTCTTTATCGCCCAGACAATCGCATAAAAACCGCCTATTAAGACGAGAAAGTATTTTACAAGAAAATTACTTAAGGCAATGACAAATTTAGTCGGCGCGGGTAATTCACCCCCGAACTCGGTAAACATTTTTGCAAAAGTCGGGATAACAAATATCAGAATAACTCCCACGACAACGACCGCAATAGACATGATAGTTATCGGGTAGACCATTGCCCCTTTGATCTGTTTTTTCAATTTCATCGACTTTTCAATATAAGCAGCCAGACGAGTCAGAATAGTATCGAGAATGCCGCCAATTTCACCAGCGGCAACCAGGTTTACAAACAGTTGATCAAATGCCTTCGGGTGTTTGCCAAGCGCATCAGCAAATGTTGAACCGCTCTCGACGCTTTCCTTGACTTTGTACAAAATCTCCTTAAATGTTTTGTTTTCCTGCTGGCTTGCAAGTATTTCAAGGCACTGGACAAGCGGCAAACCAGAATCAATCATGGTCGAAAACTGTCGGGTGAAAACGACGAGATCTTTTTCATCAACCTTGCTACTGCCACCAAATTTCGGCATCTTGAAACTCAGTCCCTTGGCCTCAGCTTTTATTGAAATATTACTGAAACCATATCTTTTCAACTGTGCCTCAACGATATCAACGGTTGCCGCCTCAATAACACCTTTTTGAATACCACCGGTCCGTGTGCGGGCTTCCCAGTTAAATTTGGCCATTATACTTTTCCTCCCTCATATTCAGTGCGTCTGGGGACGGCGCTGCATACCTGCCGCAGGGTTGCTCATCATTTGCTTCAGCTCTTCCGGATCCTGTGAACGTCCGAGTGCATCATCAAGAGAAATCATACGCCTTTGATACAACGACAGAAGAGATTGATTCATGGTCTGCATGCCAAACTTATCCTGTCCTATCTGCATTTGTGAGTATATCTGGTGAACTTTATCCTCACGAATCAGGTTTCTGATTGCGGCATTCGGCACCATAATTTCGAGTGCCAGCGCACGTCCCTTCATTCCCATGCGCGGGATAAGCGTTTGCGACATGATCCCCTCAAGAACAAACGAGAGCTGTGCCCGTATCTGAGTCTGCTGATAGGGGGGAAATACGTCAACGATTCTGTTAATAGTTTGAGCACATGAGTTGGTATGCAGTGTCGCAAGGCAAAGGTGGCCGGTTTCAGCTAATGTGAGGGCTGCCTCAATAGTTTCAAGATCTCGAAGCTCGCCAACCAGAACAACATCAGGATCTTGCCGTAGCACGTACTTCAGAGCGTTTTTGAAACCTTTGGTGTCTGCTCCTACTTCTCTCTGATTAACAAGACACCCTTTGTGGGGATGGAGATATTCAATCGGGTCCTCAATTGTAACAATATGCTCACGCCTGTTCATGTTAATGTAATCTACTATGGATGCCAGAGTAGTTGACTTGCCGCTTCCGGTGGGACCGGTAACAAGAATAAGGCCGCGCGGTCTCGCTGCAAGTTCCGGTACTATTGGAGGCAGGGCTAATTCTTCGAATGTCAGGATTTTATACGGAATAACCCTGAAAACACCTGCAACGGCCCCGCGCTGGATAAACATATTCCCTCTGAAGCGTGAGAGTCCCTTTACACCAAACGACAGGTCAAGTTCGTTTTCCTCCTCAAACTTATGCTTTTGGGCATCGGTCAAGACACTGTAACAAAGCTGTTTCGTTTCCACCTGGTTCATTGGTGGAAAATCCATCGGTATCAGTGAACCGTCCACACGCATTTGAGGTGGCGAATTTGTAGTAATGTGAAGATCCGATCCATTTGACTCGACAAGAGTTTTCAACAGTTGGTGAAGATTAAGCATTATACCCCCCCGGATCAGTCGTCAGAAACAGTTACTCTCAATACTTCTTCAAAAGAGGTGACCCCCTCTTTAAGTTTCGTCAAACCGGACTGGCGCATCGTTTTGATACCGACCCGCATGGACTCCCGCTTAATCTCAGCAGTATTGGCACCATTTAAAATCATTTCCTTGATTTCTTCACGCATCGGCATAACCTGATAAAAGCCGACACGCCCCTTGTAGCCGGTGTTATTACAAACAGGGCACCCTTTACCGCGCATGCAGACATATAGAGGAGCTTCATCTGGCGGCACACCAGCGTCAATAAGCGCCTGTACCGGAATATCTTCCTGCTGTTTGCACTCTCCGCAGACGCGACGGGCCAGACGCTGGGCAGTAATCAGATTTACCGCTGACGCGACCAGAAACGGTTCAATCCCCATGTTAAGCAAGCGGTTGATGGTTGCCGGCGCATCATTGGTATGCAGTGTTGAAAGGACCATATGCCCGGTTAGAGCAGCCTTTACGGCTATTTCTGCAGTTTCAAAGTCACGTATCTCTCCGATCATTATTATGTCCGGATCTTGTCGCAGAAATGACCGCAACGCAGCGGCAAAATTAAGACCAATGTCCTCATGCATCTGAACCTGATTGATGCCGGCAAAGTTAAACTCAACCGGATCCTCGGCTGTTGAAATATTTTCTGACACTTTATTCAGTTCCGACAAGGCTGAATAGAGCGAAACGGTCTTACCGCTACCGGTAGGACCGGTGACAAGAACCATTCCGAATGGTTTGTGAATTTCGTGCATGAAATGTGCGAGAGCATCAGGTTCGTAGCCAAGCTTGGTCAAGTCTGTTTGCAGATTACCTTTGTCAAGCAGACGCATGACAATTTTCTCGCCAAAAAGAGTTGGGAGGACAGATACCCGGAAATCCATATCTTTGCCGCCGCCAAGCTTGATCTTGATGCGACCGTCCTGAGGCAGTCGGCGCTCGGCAATGTCGAGTTCCGCCATGATCTTGATACGAGAGGTAATTGCATTTTTCAGTTTTAGTGGAGGCTTCATAATCTCATAAAGCACCCCGTCAATTCGAAAGCGTACTCTGAAAAGTTTTTCATACGGTTCTATATGTATATCACTGGCTTTTTTTCTGATGGCATCCTGCAGGATGGCATTAACCATTTTGACGACTGGAGCATCCTCAGTTGCCCGTTCAAGAGACCCGACATCAACCTGTTCTTCATCACCAACAATTTCCATATCCTCGACATCAAGATCGCTCATGACATCTGCAAGTGAAGCAGATTGATCATAGTATTTATCGATCGAGGTCTTAATGTCGCGCTCTGACGCCACAACCATTTCAATGTTGTAGCCGGTCATAAATTTTATATCTTCAATAGCAAAAAGGTTCGAGGGATCGCTTACTGCGACAATAAGCGTCGAACCAGATCTGTTAACCGGCAGTAATTGATATTTTTGAACAACTTCCGGAGGGATAATTTTTATTACTGCAGGTTCTATTTCATAATCTGAAAGGACTACGCCCGGCACTCCGTACTGGTTGGACAGAAAAGAAGTCAGCTGCTCTTCGGAAATCAGGTTTTGCTGAATCAGCACCGTTCCGAGTCGGAGCTGATTACCGGAAACCTTTTGCTCTTCCAAGGCATCACTTAACTGATCACGGGTGATCATATTATATTTTACAAGAATCTCTCCCAGTCTGTTTGACTGCATGATCGCTCCGTGTACGTTATAATTGCGCAATAGTAGGGATAATGCCGGTTATTGTCAAGCCGTAGGTAACGATGCCATGCGGCTGTTTAACGCCAGTTTCATTGTACCTTTCACCGGTTTTTGTCCCGTCCAGATTTCGAAAGCACGTTCACCCTGAGCGACCAGCATCCCCGCTCCGTTGACAGCGTTCAGACCACTCGCCAACGCATCTGACACCAGCGGTGTGTTCAGGGTCCCGTACACCATGTCATACACTTTAGCATGTTTTTGAAGATCGCCAAGTTTTATGAACTCAATCTGCTCTCCAGCCATTCCGAGTGACGTCGTATTCAACAGCAAAGAAGAGAGACTGGCGATTTCTTTGGTAACCTGATTGCAACTGATCACCTGTATCCGCGTATCTGGATAGAGTACGTTAATATTTTCCATGATAGTCTCTGCAGCATGTTGAGACCGATTACATATCACAATATTTTTAGCTCCACAGTGGCACAGGGACGCAATAGCCCCCCGGGCAGCACCACCCGCACCCACCACCAGAATCTGATCGTCCCCCGGAGTAAAATCAAGATCCTCTGCAAGAGAATCAACCAGTCCAGCGCCATCAGTATTATAGCCGATCAGAGCACTTCCTGACAGATGCACGGTATTGACTGCACCAGCACGTTCGGCACTATCATCAAGAATATCGAGATAGGGGATAATAGAGGTCTTGTGCGGAATGGTGACATTATATCCGATCACCCCCAAAGCCTTGAGTCCAACCACCGCCTGCTGCAGATGTTCCGGTTTGACTGCAAAGGGTACATACACATAATCCAGATTGCCGGCAGCAAAAGCAGCATTCTGCATAACCGGTGAAAGAGAGTGCCGGATAGGGTTGCCAATAATGCCAACTACCTGCGTTTTGCCCAGGATATCTGGCAACTGCTTAGCGTTCCATGCCATGGCGCATCCTCACTTGTTCAACGGAAGCACGAATTTCAGGCGAGATCTGTTCAGCTTTTTTCAGCATCGGGGCCGCTTCCTGTTGTCTGTTTATTCCCGCAAGAAATTCTCCCGCTTCCAGATAGCTGTTTGCATAGATCAGAATGGCCTTCCCCGTATCAAGATCGAGAAATGACTGTTTCTGAAATATGCCGCGACTGGCGTAATTATCCCACAGAGAATTGTCAGGCACACCGGACGGTTCATTTGCCTTCCTCATGCGATACACAATGCCCCGTTGAAACGGCAGATATTCAGCAAATTCAACCGAATATCGTGTGGAAAAATCAACGTAGACCGGCCTCCGTCCAAGATTCTCAGCCACTGCAATATGCAGTGCGGCCTCAGGACCACTGGAGGTAATGTCAAACTTTCTCAAATTGCTGTTCTTGAAGACACGTGGCATTGAATCAAGGTACCAGCTGAAAACGAGATGGGGAGTGTGCGGCAAATCAACATCTTCCCGCATCCGCTCGATCCCCTGCAGATACCAGAGCGGAAAGGCACCACTGTCACCCCAGGTAAACATGATGGCATTCTGCGGCAGTGAACGGAGAGAATTTGACGCGTAATCAAAGGCGATGTAATTGTTATGCTGATCATTTTCATAATAGTTGACAGCACATAATGCCGAAGGAAGAGAAAAAAACAAAACAATAACAAATCCGTAGACCGGCGCCCCGATATGATCCGGCAACCGTCCCGAGCGCACTGTATAGCCAAGAAGACTATGGAGGCCAATGCCGATCAAGACAGCGGTAAGCAGATACAGCGGAGTAAAAAATTCTTCAGTCAAAAAAATTGTTTCGAAGGGGGTATTAAGATATCCTGCTATAACAAACAGAAATACAATGACTGAGACGAGATAGCCGTATAACAGTGTACGGTTTTTTTTCCAGAGGTATGCAAGACCGATTATCGTTAACATGGCACCAAGCCAGGTGAATTCCCGAGGTACATTAAATGCGCACAATTGAGCCCACACCAGCGAGATACTTCGAACGGGAGGTTCGGTCGGATACCCTTTCCTGAGAAAATGCCAGAGGAATTGATCAACCGTTTTGGCATCACCCCAGTTAAGAAGCGGGTTACTCAACGCACGCAGCGGCAGGTACAGATGCACCATAAAACCGAGTAGACCAAACAGTATCGCAAGCAGTAGTTCCTTAACACGTGTGGTTACAATACGCCAATCAACCAGCAGTATCATCAAAAACCAGGCCGGAAGCAGCAAAACAATCGTTTGATGCACCGCCATGGCAAGTCCCGCCAGAAAAGTACCGACATAAATATAGGAAGGACGGTCATTCCCTTGAATGTACGCTGCGCGCCACCGCAGGAGAAGATAAAAAATAACCGTTGTCATGAACGCCAGCAATGGATACGGCTTGTCATGATTTGACTGGAGCCAGAGTCGCGGTGTCACGCTGAAAGTAAGTGCTGCTGACAGACCGGCAAATTTTACTGCTTTCAGGTTAAAATTGTCATCCTCATGCACAGTTTCTTTTTCAAGCAACGTAGTAGCCAGAATGTATACCATGAGGCAGGCCAGAGACGAAGAAACCGCCGTGGCAACGTTGATCCGGAAGGCAATATTGCCAACCGGAAGCCAGCTGAACGGTTTGGCGTACATAAGAAACAACGGATAACCGGGGGAGTGGGCTGATCCGAGTGAGGCCGCCGCTGTCAGGAATTCACCGCTGTCAAAAAAGGTTACCGATGGTGCCAAGGTCACCAGATACAGGCCAAAGGGGATAAGAAACGAGAGAACCAGACAAACGTCGATTTTGAATATATTCTTCATGGTGTGCTTTCTGTACGTTGAAGTTCAACAAGAGAGATATTGTTTTTCCAGAGATAGTATACCCCTGCAATAATAACCGGAAAAAATCCGATGCCGTGCATCACGAGGGCGATACTGACAGAAGTGGTATCCGGGACGCCAAAAACAGTAAGACCCTTGTAACAGGCATAGTGATAAGTTCCGATAAAACCGGGAGAAGCCGGCACCATAACGGCAAAAACCAGCAGTACTAAAATAAACATCGATGCTGCCACCGGCAGGTGTATGTTAAACGATTTCAGTGTCATGTTGACCGGCAGCACGCAAAACAGCCAGACTGCGGCAGAAGTTATTATGAGTGCAAAAATATGCTTTTTCTGTGGCGACAGCCTGATCCCGCTAATAAATGAACCGAGAAGTGGAATTACTTTTTCAGATACCTTTTTGGGAAATGGCTTTAACAGACACCCGATTGCAGTGATGGTTTTTATAGTATGTCGTTTGAGAAAAAAAAGGAACAGCACCACACCGCTGTAGATGACAAACATGACAATTCCGCCACCTTTGAGTGCCTGTGCCGCATCTTCAATCCCGGTCGGCAAACGGAGCGTGAATAATGTTATCAACAACAGCACCAGTACGGTAAATCCATCACAAAGACGGTCAATTACCAGCGAAGCAAACACCGCAGGCACTTCCAGCTGTTCGCGGCGGGCAAGCGAATAGGCACGCACAAACTCACCCAAACGAGCCGGCAGCAGATTATTCGCCATGTAGCCTATTATCGTGGCAGGATAGAGAGAAGAGATCGGCATCGCCTTCTCTTGAATCAATAAGTACCTCCAGCGCACAGCGCGAAGCAGATAACTGATAAACGTGAACATGACAGCCAGAACGATATAACGATAATCCGCCGTACGAAATGCAGTGCCCAATTGTCTGAAATCAATTTTTTTGAACAGCAGTGCCATAAAAAAAAGACTGGTAGCAACGCCAAGCCAGAATTTTAAATCCAATTTTGATTTCACAAAAGATCCTGGCAACCCACATGTTTTAACAACGTTCTGTTACTGTTTTCCAGAATGAAACGTGCCGTTGTTACATCCTGGTCTATGGCAGTTTTCAATGACTCAAAATCAGGAAATTTCCGTTCTGCCCGAAGTCGTTGCACAAAGTTGATCGAAATAACGTGATCATATAAACAACCTGAAAAATCGAGCAGGAAGACTTCGATCGAGCGCTCTTTTCCACCAACAGTGGGGTTGCTGCCAATATTGCAGGCACCTTTGACGAGTTGACCGTTTACTTCGACCATGACAGCATACACACCATCCAAAGGAATCAGTTCGTTGTGCGGTAGAATGTTCGCCGTCGGAAATCCAAGAGTTTGTCCGATTTCCCGACCGCGAACGACCGTTCCGGACATACTGTAATATCGGCCAAGAATACGTGCAGAGGTTTCAACATCACCCACAGCAAGAGCCCCCCTCACCAGACTGCTGCTGAAAACGACGCCTTCCGTACCTATTGGAGGAAGATCTTCAAGAGTAAAGCCGAATCGTCCGCCTAGACTCTCCAAAGTACTAAAATTACCTTCACGATTTCTGCCGAACGCATAGTCGTGGCCGATAATAATATGACGCATGCCAAGAGGGGTACAGAGGACATTCTGAACGAACTCGTTTGCTGATACCTTGGAAAAGCCCATGGAAAAAGGTACCACAACCAGAAAATCAACGCCATAATCCTCAATAAGGGCGGTCTTTTGGTCAAATGTGGTAATCAGCGCAGGTGCAGATTCAGGTGCAAGAATTTTTAAAGGATGCGGCTCAAATGTGACGACAGCGGAGGGGATACCGTACTCGCTGCTTTTCCGTTTAAGATGTGTAAAAATTTCAGCATGGCCCCGGTGGACACCATCAAAATTACCTATGGTGACTACGGAGGCGGCAAGAACTTTTTCGTAAACAGTATTACCGGTAACAATCCGCATCGCTATCCCTATCCAATTGTTGCAAGCTCCAACCGCTTTCCCCAGCGCCGTACCAGTTCAGCCTGCAAAAACGCATGGTGCGGTTCAGCCAGTCCAGGATCTCGTTCCAGCAGCTCAAAAGCGCCCTGGCGGGCTTTTTCAAGCAGGGACCCATCCCGAAGTATACTGGCGACCCGAAAATCAGGCATTCCCGCCTGGCGTGTGCCAAGAAAATCGCCCGGGCCCCTGATTTCAAGATCGGCTTCCGCAATTAGAAAGCCATCGGACGTTGACTCCATAACCCGCAACCGTTTTTCACCATCTTCAGATAATTTTCCGCCAGACATAAGGATGCAGTACGATTTTTCCGTTCCACGCCCTACCCTGCCCCGTAGCTGATGCAGCTGCGAAAGACCGAATCGCTCGGCATGTTCAATTACCATGAGAGTCGCATTCGGAACATCGATGCCAACTTCTATGACTGTTGTTGAAACCAGAATATCGAACTCCCGTGCCATAAAGGAGGCCATGACAGCCTCTTTTTCAGCAGGGCTTAATCTGCCATGCAGCAAACCAACTCGCAAGCCGGGAAAAATATCTGTCTGCAGATGTTCTGCCATCTGACTGGCTGCCTTCAGATCAACTTTTTCCGATTCATCCACCAATGGATAAATAACAAAGACTTGCCGCTTGCATCGGACTTCCGCGCGGATCATATCATAGAGTTGAGTACGACGTGACTCAAAAAACAGTTTCGTCTCTACCGGTATTCTACCCGGGGGCATTTCATCGATCACTGACAGGTCAAGATCACCAAACAGAGTCATGGCCAGGGTACGCGGAATAGGCGTTGCGGTCATCACCAGTATGTCAGGATTACTCCCCTTTTTTTTCAGGATGCCTCGCTGCAGAACACCAAACCGGTGCTGCTCATCAATCACGCCCAGGCCAAGTTTTGCAAAGTGTACTTTATCCTGAATAACCGCGTGGGTACCTATCACGATATGGACCGTACCATCTGCCACCCGGCTAAGTGTTTCGCTGCGCGATTTCCCTTTGAGTGCCGCAGTAATCAACGTCACTTCCAGGCCCATCAGCGCACACCAACGGTGCATGGTATGCCAGTGCTGCTCTGCCAGAATTTCTGTTGGTGCCATAATGGCAACCTGATAGCCATTCTCAACGGCAATCAGGGCGGCCATCAGCGCGACAATGGTTTTACCGCTTCCGACATCACCCTGAACCAGGCGATGCATTGGATGAGATGCCATCATGTCGTTTTTGATTTCGGATAGCACTCTCCGTTGTGCAGACGTCAGCTCAAAGGGAAGAAGCTTTGCCAGTTCCTTGGTATAGCGGTGCGTCACCTGATAAGGTATCCCCGTTTCAAGCAGCGTTCCGCGCTTCTTGCGCGCCAGCCCCAGTTCCCAGAAAAAAAATTCATCAAACGCCAAGGCCTGATGTGCTGAGGTTGTTCCGGCATTCAAGGCGGCAAGTTCCATTTCAGAAGGTGGCGCATGTACCAGGCCAAGAGCATCGCGCAGAGGGGGTAAATTTTCAGGGTAGAGTTCAGCTGGCAGAACACTCTGAATATTTGGTAAGAACGTTTCAACAACATCGCGCATGACCCTGCGCATCGTTTTCTGATGAAGTCCCTCTGTCAACGGATACACCGGGACGATTCGCCCGAAATTCGCCGGATCGGCATCCAGTATTGTCTGCAATGCTGCCCCATCCGGCAGCCATTCGACATCCGGATGGTGAATTTCACGCTGATAGCCAAACTGACTGACCTCGCCGCTGAAGACACCGGTGCGCCCGATTTTCCAGGTTCGTTTCATCCAGGCAGGATTAGCGTGAAACCACTTGCACGCAATTACGCCGCTTTCATCACTGATTTGTACTTCAAAAACAGTGCGCCCCCCTTTAGTCTTGGTCATGTCAGCTGTATGAACCGTACCGAAAAAAACAGCGCCCTGACCGGGAGCAAGTGACGAGATCTGCGTCAGATGTCGGCGATCTTCATAGCGCA
>JAQTQX010000015.1:0-45199 GCA_028712075.1 Desulfuromonadaceae bacterium | reverse complement strand
GTGATAAAGCATATCCTCCACCGTACGTATTTCCAGTTTCAGCAGCTGTAATGACAGTTTTGGGCCGACCCCTTTGGCAAACTGGATGTCTACCTCAAGATTTTTACGGCGCATAGCATCTAGCACATCAGTATTACCAGCAGATTCTCGTTCTCTCGGAAGTTGAGGTGTTTGGAGGGTTGGACGGACAACTATCGCTCCATTTACCTCTTCTATTTCAAACGAGCCCCCCGGAATGACACCGATTTTCTGTAAAATTTCAGGCGGGATGACAATTGTATTATCTTCTGAAAGCCTGATAAGCGGCATGCACATTCCTGAATTGGTGAATATAATATTGTGAGATCCATTCATAATATTCTTTGCTACGCGTTGTCCATATAATTTCACGGCAAGTTTCATTGACAAGTCCCGGTTCGGTAGGCATATCTGATAGTATATTCTCTCCAAAAGGAAGCTACATGAATACTACTCATACATTTGAAGGTCTTTTGGATATTATGCGCAGACTGCGCGCTCCGGGCGGCTGCCCGTGGGACGCCGAGCAGACACATGAAAGTCTGACCCGCTACCTGCTCGAAGAAACCTACGAGGTTATTGAAGCCATCGATGAAAAATCGCCACAGCATCTTAAAGAGGAACTTGGGGATCTGTTGCTGCAGCCGATTTTTCACGCCGCCATCGCAGAGGAGTCGGGTGATTTTACCATTCAGGATGTCATAGGTACGATATGCACAAAATTGATCCGCCGTCATCCTCATGTATTTGGCGACCTTGTCATCGAGGACAGCGCGCAGCAAATTGAAAACTGGGAGAGAATAAAACAGCTTGAGAAAAGAGATGAACGACCTTCAGCATTATCAGGGGTCCCTGATTATCTGCCGGCACTCATGAAGGCGCATAAAATCAGTGAAAAAGCTTCACGAGTCGGTTTTGACTGGGAACATGCTGACCAGGTATTTGCAAAAGTTATGGAGGAGCTTCATGAGTTTGAAGAGGCCTGGGAAGGGGGAGATCCGATCCGGATGGAGGATGAGCTGGGTGATCTGCTGTTCGCCATTGTCAATATGGGACGTTTCCTGTCGCTGAATCCGGAAGAGGCCCTGCGTAAAACCATAGCCCGCTTTCAGAGACGTTTCAGTTATGTTGAAGCCGAACTGCTCCGTCAGGGAATACCGATGCAGAACGCCTCCCTTGAAGAGATGGATCAGTTATGGGAGCGGGCAAAATCTGCCGAGTTGAACGGAACCGTTTAACAAGCTATCTCAATCTAGCTGTTTTTACTGAGTTGTTTTCAATATCCACAAAAATTGTGGATAACTTGTGGAGAACGGTGTTGACGAAATGCAAAAGTGATATTTTTACAACTGTTTTATCCAAAATGCCGATTTTTTATACAAGATAAAAAATAAATAATATCAAATAGTTACATGTATATATGGTAAAATTAAGGGGTTAGGCTGTCAAGCGTTTATTGCTGAATAAAATCATTCCGTCAGCGAAGAGAACTCCTGTGCATAACCACCCGCACCGAACCCGCCAACAACCCTTTGAATTCAACACCTTCCAACTTTAGCAGTGCTATTTTTGTGAGCTTACCCCCTGGAGCCGAAAAACCGGTGAGTTGTCCATCGGAAGCAACAACACGGTGGCACGGAATGATCACCGGAACAGGGTTGGCAGCCAATGCACCACCGACGGCCCTGGCGGCGCGTGGTCGCCCGCACATTTCAGCAACCTGCCCATAGCTGACAATCTCACCAAATTCAAGCTTTCTTATTGTACACAGCGTGTTTTGTTGAAATGTCGTCATCCCGTCAAGAGCCACCGGGATATCTGTGAAATTTACCTGCTTTCCGGCAAAATAATTCCGGAGGCCAACAGCGGTGTATGCCGATAGTTGTGACGATTGCAATTCCGACGGCTTGTTACGGGCTGCCATTTCACGACCACTCATATCAGGTAGCTCCACCTTTACCACCCCCTGATCAGTCGCATACACGATTCCGCAGCCGTAACCGGTAACAAATTGCGAACAGTACATAGTCTCCTACCCCTTGTTAAATTTACGTCGCAGCAGCGCAATCACTTCAAGCATCTCTTCAGAGCGTAATAACTTTACAATCGCAAAGTATATGATGCTTCCGCAGATGATGCTCCCACCCAGAGCAAATACTTTTGAGAGCTTGTGACCGGTTTGTGACCAGTCGACAAATGAGCAGCCATACCAGACAGCCCCAGTCATAGGAATTGAAGCGGCAAAAGATTTCACTGCCGTCAGCATGATTGCGTTTCCGCCATAAGAGCCGATTTTTCGTTTCAAAAGCCAGAGCAGCAGCACCATATTGCAGAACGATGAGATTGTTGTCGCAAGCGCCAACCCGCCATGTTTAAGCGGCACCATCAGTATAAGACTCAAGCAAAGGTTTACTATAAAGGCTATAAGTGCTGTATATACCGGTGTTTTTGTATCTTTTAGCGCATAAAATACCGGTGCAAGTACCCGAGTCAGCGCGACAAAAGAGAGCCCGGCCGAATAGTACAGGAGCGCCGTAGCGGAATGTACCGCCTTCTGATAATCAAATGCGCCCCCCATGAAAATAAGACTGAAAATAGGGGTGGAGCACGCCATTAAACCGGCCATGGCAGGAATAGTGATAAACAGTGTCAATCGTACGCCGAAGGAAAGTGTCTCCTTCATTCCGTCATTGTCTCCTGCGGCAACCTGCCTGCTCATCGATGGCAGAACCGCCTGCGCTACTGACACCGTAAATATACCTTGTGGAAACTCGAACAGGCGCTGCGCGTAGTAAAGGTATGAAACACTCCCCTCGGGCAGGTATGAGGCAAGAACAGCACTGACCGTTATATTCAGGTAGTAGACCCCCACTCCGAACACTGATGGCAACATTAACAGGGCAATAGAACGAATTTCAGGAGTGTTGAAATTGAAATCCGGTTTGAGTGAAAATCCAAATTTCCAAAGAACAGGCAGTTGCATGACTAACTGAATGAACCCGCCAATAAGAACACCTGCCGCCAGGGCAATGACAGGAACTTCAAAGAAACCGCGCAGGCAGAGCGCAGCAACAATTATGGCAATATTCAGAAATACGGTTGATATGGCTGGGGTCAAGAAATGGCGGAGGGTATTGAGGATGCCCATGCAGAGGGCTACCAGACTTATGAAAAAGATGTAGGGAAACATCAGACGGTTCAGCTGAACAGCGAGTTCGAACTTACCCGGTACAGCCTTAAAACCGGGGAACATCAGGGCGATAAGAAAAGGGGCGAAGAGAATGCCGGCCAGCGTGATAAGCGCCATAATGATGGTAAGCAGGGTAAAACAGGTGTTGGCGAGCTCACGAGCCTTACCTTCGCCACGTTGTGAAAGAGTTGCTGAAAAAGTAGGCACAAAAGCGGCCGTAAGAGCCCCCTCAGCGAAAAAACGCCGCAACATATTGGGAATCTGAAACGCCGCAAAGAATGCATCGGTTGCCAACCCGGCACCGAACAGGCGCGATACAACCATATCGCGAACCATCCCCATGATTCGTGAAAGCATCGTAGCACTGCCAAGAATTCCGGCTGCCCGGGCTATATGGCGTTTTTCTGACATGATGCCGGTCTGCTACCCTATATGTGCAGCAATGAATTCTCGAACAGCAGAGATATCCGCATCCATGACATCGCATCTGGTAGGTTTTCCATACAGCTCCCTGACAGATTCGGGAACCGGGACTGGAGCACCAAGCGCTTGCTCCACCGTTTCGCCAAACTTGGCCGGATGAGCCGTGGCAAGACAGATTTTTGCGGAATCCGTCGGCAACAGATCAAGAGCGGCCCTGACACCGACAGCAGTGTGAGGGTCAAGCAGGTAACCGGAGTCACCGTAAAAATCGCAGATAGTCTGCAATGTGGCTTTCTGATCAACCGACGCTGAACAAAAATCCTTTCGCACCTGTTCCATTTCGTCCGGTGTGCAGGTAATTCGGCCATGCTCCTTCAATTCAGCGAACGCATCAGTAACACGGACGGGACTTCCGGCAAACAGATGGAACAGATAGCGTTCAAAATTGGAAGCTATCTGTATGTCCATGGAGGGTGAAACCGTCGCAACGACCTCTCCAAGAGAGTAGTCAGCCTCGTTGATAAAGCGGGTCAGGATATTATTTTCATTAGTTGCTAACAGCAGCGTATCGATCGGCAATCCCATTCTCTTTGCAACATACCCCGCAAAAATATCGCCAAAATTCCCCGTTGGCACCGAAAAACTGACCGGCGCGTCGGTTTCTTCAGTAACCCGCAGCCAGGCGTAAAAATAATACACAACCTGTGCCAGCACTCGTGCCCAGTTAATCGAATTAACGGCACCGAGAGCATATTTCTGTTTAAACTCAAGATCGCCAAACAGTTCTTTCACCATATCCTGGCAATCGTCAAATGTGCCGCGCACCGCTATATTATGAACATTTGCATCGGTGACTGATGTCATCTGCAGCGCCTGCACTTCGGATGTCTTGCCATGCGGATGCAGGATAAAAATGGAGATGCCTTGTTTCCCGCGCACGCCATGAATTGCTGCACTGCCGGTATCGCCTGATGTTGCACCGATGATATTCAGTGTCTGATGCCGCTCCGCAAGGATGTATTCGAACAGGTTGCCCAAAAACTGTAGTGCGACATCCTTGAATGCCAGCGTTACCCCATGGAACAGTTCAAGTATATAAACACCGTCCTTTTTGACCAGTGGTGTGACTTCATCATGAGTAAAAGTGGCATACGAACGGGAGATGATATTTTTCAAGTCAGCTGCAGGAATATCATCAACATAGCGGGATATGACCTCAAAAGCCAGGTCCGGATATGACAATGACCGCCACGCATTGAGGTGGTCTCTGGTAATAACCGGATATGACTGAGGCAGAAGCAGACCGCCATCAGATGCCAGCCCCATCATGACCGCATCTTTAAAAGAAATAGGAACTATTCCGCCACGAGTACTTATGTAACGCATGAGCAAAACCTTTCACTGGTAAAATATGGTGGTAAGTTTGGAAAATAACATACTTTCACCCAGAACACAAAAACAGTATCACTGAATCAGGATGCTAATGAGCGGCTTAACAACTGTTTCGCAGCAGTTACTACGTTTTCAACAGAGATATCTGACATGCATCTGTTTCCATTTGGACAGGGGGGGGTCGTGCCAAAGGTAGTACAAGGCGAACAAGGGAGCTTCTTGTTGAGCACAATGTGATTATCACCACGGGGCGCCCACTTTTTTGCCCTTCCGGGGCCAAACAGCGATACTGTCGGCACTCCAAGACCGACAGCAATATGCAGCACACCGGAGTCTCCGCTCACGAGCAACGCGCTTTTTTGAATAACAGCTGCTGTCTCGGACAATGAGGTCAAGCCCGCCAGATTCAGTCCCAACCCGCCACCTGCAATGACCTCTCCCTGGTGGCGGTCCTCTCTTCCACCAACCACAACAATCTTAATACCAATAGTTGAAAGCATTTCAGCTACCCTTCTGAAACGCTCTGCACCCCAGCGACGTTCAGCGATACTGGCGCCGGGAAAGACCGCTACAAACGTGGCATCATTGAGCGCCGCCAGCAGACCGGCAACTTTTACACATGTAGCCTCCGGAGGAAACAGGAACGGAGCGCCTAACTCAATAGTATCCATTTTTATCCCCAGCGGCTCCAAAAAGTGGGCAAAGCTGGCAGTCTCATAGTCCTCATGAGAATAAGGAATCGGGTAGTTGAACATTCGACGGCGCTCATTGGTATCGAAACCTATTTTGACCGGTGCAGACACAAACCGCGCCACTAGGGCAGATAAACGGTGCCACTGCTCTGTGTCGATGACAACATCGTAGCTGCGGCGCAGAACCTGGGCTAACTCACAGGAACGGTCGTAACAGAGCAGTACATCCTGAAAAGGGATCAGCGGAAATACTCCTGCATTGCGCTTTTCGGCAAGAATCGTGATATTGATGGCCGGGTAGAATTTTTTGAGAGATCGAATTGCAGGAGCCAGGAACACAGCATCGCCGATTCCGCCGGGTCGGATAAAAAGAATGTTACGAAATTTGTGAGCCGTTATTGCAGGCTGACGAGGCAGGATAGCCGCCAAAAAGCTTCCTATAAGCGAATCAAATAATTTTAGAATAAGAACCTTCAACAGAGTGAATCCTTGACCAACGTGCTATATAGATCCAAATGCTTTCCGGCAACGTCATTAATGTTAAATCTATCTTTAATTGTATCTTGCGCTGTACGTGAAAGCTGCTCACAAAACGGGAGATTTGATAGAATGGACAGAAGACCGTGTGCGAGATCATCAGTATTATACGGCTGAGCAAGATAACCATTCAGTTTGTGGTTAACAATATCCGGAATCCCGCCGACAGAGAAAGCAACCACGGGCAAACCGCACGCCATGGCTTCCATGATTGTATTCGGAAGATTTTCCTGAAGTGATGGAGCAATAAACACATCGGCTGCTGAATACAGCAGGTTTATACTCACCTCATCGTGAAGATATCCAATATAATGTGTTTTCAGGCCAAAACCTGAAAATTCGGCCGGTTCATATCCTCCAAACACCAACAACTCACAGTCAAGCGCCGCTAACTCTTTTAAAACAGCCCTCAACGCACTTACAACATGCTGAAACCCTTTATTCTTATCACTTGTCGCATTAACTGCACCGAACAGAATGTACTTCTTCTCCAGATCAAGGGAAAACATTTTTCTCGCAATATGTTTATCGATACAACTCATCGTTCCAAAATCCAATCCATTCGGAATAACTTCAACCCGTTTTCCCCTGAACAGTGAACTTGACCTCACACACGCAGCAAGCCAGTTACTGGGAGTGACAAGGGTTATATCCAAACCTCGCCACGAATTAAATTTCCTATTCCAAATCCACCGAGATAGATCATAATCAAACCTTGATCCAAGAGTCGCACAGTTACCACATTTGCCAATATAACGATCGCAATCCAGTGGAATGTGGCAGCCACCAGTAAAAGCCCAAGAGTCGTGGAGCGTCCATACAATCGGTTTATTCAATTTCTTTAATGTTTCAATTTTTACAAACCCTGAACAGGTCCAATGAAGATGAATAATATCCGGATTAAGTTCGTTAACCTTTGATAAAATAATATCTGATTGGAAAGAGGTGGAAAACGGCAGGCCATTCCTCTTATTGTACAGATACAGCGGCAACATCTCCAGAGCCGGCTTCCACAAAGCCAGCAATTTTTCAAAAGGGCTCAGGGGGCCGATTATGGAGTCGTGCCTGTCGCCAAAACCGTTTTGCACCAGCTGCTTGACATCCACCCCGATGTTTTTCAGGGCGATCTGTAGCCGCCCGGCCGCACGACCGGCTCCTCCGTGCATATAATGAGTATTTATGAACAGGACTTTCATGACAGCCAAAAGCCTGCAAGTTTTCGTCTGAACATCGGCAGCTCCCAGTTACGGACCAAATTGCGGGGAATCTGAAACGGATCTGTCCACGGATGATATTGCCCCGGAATGTTCGCCACCGCTCTGAACAGACCGGCCTGACGGCAGATTTCAATAGTTTCTGCGGTAAAGTCGTCCCGGCTGCCAAAGGGATAGGAGAACACTTTTATCTGGCGTCCAGACCAGATTTCAAGCTGACGAACCGAGTCGGCTATCTCCTCACGCTGCCGATCACCGGAAAGGACGGTTAACCGGGTATGGCTGACCGTATGCCCGCCAATAGTCACAAGCTTGCTTTGTGCCAGCCGCTTCAGTTCATCATGGGTCGCAACCCGATGGCTTGTCCGCCCCTCCTCTGCCACATCTGCCCAGACACGAAGTCGTGCCAGCCGCTGTTCCTGTTGTTCGGGCGGCAGGTTTTTTATCAGAACATGAAAATTACGGTACAGTCGGGCTCGTTCCGCAGCTGATTTCGTCGGCCATTCTCTCACTTCACTCCCCGTATCAAGCGTGAACCGCGCGGGTACATTTTCATTATTGAGGAGTATCCGCTCCAGATCATCCCACCAGAACTCCTGATGTGAGCCGACAGAGCCGGTGGAGATAAAGAAGGTTGCTGGGACGCCGCACTCCTCCAGAATCGGCAGCGCCTCGTTCACATTATCCGCATAGCCGTCATCAAATGTCACAGCAACCGAGGGACGATCAACACCCGACCATTCTGCGTCCAGCCGGACTACGGGAAAATTGTCCTTCAGGTAGCGCATCTGGGCGCGAAAATTCTCTGGAGTTACCGACAACTGTTGGGGATCAGACTCCAAGCGGGTAACCCGGTGGTACAGCAGTATGATCACCGGTGCATTGAAACGGTTCACGAGCCACGTCCCGGCCATCCTGACCGGCGAAAGAAACAGATAGCGGGCGTGATTCAACATCCGGCAACTTTCCTTGCAGTGTATGTCAACAGCTGCTCAGCGCCCATCTTCCCTCCATCCGAAAATATTCAGCTGCAGGTCATAGCCTGAATGGACCCGCCGTTCCGCAAGGGGCGACGGTGAGCAGAACACACTCTGCAGCTGCAGCCTGAAACCGGTGCCGGACAATAGCGAAATAACCTTGTCCAGTTGTTGACACTCATCGACCCGCGAGTGATACTCAATAAAAATGGTGCGAACCGCAGGCAGATATTCCCGGCACGCCGGCAGAACGACATCTTCCGCCCCTTCGATATCCATCTTTAAAAGATCGATTGTGCGCCCTTCCATAATCTCCCGGATGTCCTGAGACTGAACTGCAACCGTGCCCCTTTCACCATCCCATGCAACGCGGCCGCCATCACCTCCCTCCTGGCTGAACTGCAGAACGGCATTTTCATGCCAGACAGCCTTATTGACAAGAACCACATCCCGGTATCCGTTGCCGGTGATATTCTGCTCCAGACAGGCAAAAATGCGGGGATCAGCTTCATAGGCCGTAATCCGTGCTTTTGGATAGAGCCTCTTCAGATAGAGCACACTCAGGCCGATGTTAGCTCCGAGATCAAGAATGACCGGAGATTCATCGGCACAGCGGATTTTGTAGATCTGCTCGACAAAAATTTCACCATAGGAGGTAAGAAAGGATGCCGCATCGGGTATCACCAAATCCCAGTCGTACACCTTTGCCCGGCACTCCGTGAATCGCGGTATTCCACCCAGCTTCATCCGGAGGGCCAGAAAAGTGCGATAATCTCTCTCAAACATCATGCGCTTTAACCAGGCAATCGGTTCCTGCAGCACGGTATTGACTAAAGCTTTAAATTTCACTTTGACAGCGCCTTTCCGATAATCCGATGCAAGACATCGGCTCGATGAGCGAAGGTGTAATCCCGTAACGTTCGTTTCTGTCCGGCCAGACCGATTTCTGCCGCTTCCTTCGGATGCTCAAGCAGCCACGTTACCTTTTCCCGGCACTCCTCACCATTCCTGAAGACGACAACTTCCTGGTCAGGGACAAATATATCGTCAATATTTTCCTTCCAGTCAGTCACCAGACAAGTCCCCACACCGGTTGCCTCGTAGAGACGCATGTTGGAAGCGAAGTGCGGCGATGAGTCGGCATGAATATTGAGCGTTGCCATCGAATCCTGTACCGCCTGATACATCTGCAACCCGAACACGGGGTGACGAAAAAACGGTTTCAAGCGGGGATTGGCCGGCCGCACGTAGTGCGGCGACCATTCTGTGGCGATTCCCAGTATCGGCAGAGATTTCAAAAAAGAATCTGAAGCCCCGAATTCCCGCAGCAAACCGACGCCATAGGTCAAGCCAAGCTTGATCAGGCCTTTAACCTCGTCCTGCCAACCACATTCTGCGCTGGGTGTATATATGTCCAATTGAACCACAGAGGCCAACGCTTCAAGAAGCTCTTCCCGCTGCAGGTGAAACTGACTGAACCGGATCAGGTGTCCGACAAAGGACAGTGCACGATTCTTCTCCCGTGCTTCAAGTCGGCTATTAATCCGTGGGTCGAAGCTGTGGGGGAAATGTTCAGCCGGAAATCCGGCGTTACCCATTGCAGCAACCGCTTCCGGCGCGCAGGAAAGAATCAGATCCATTCTGTGCCACACTTCCGTCGGAGGAATGGCGCTGCCGACCCAGCCAAAGACAAGCCTGAGCGACGGGAGTCCGGCGCGCAGCATCTCCAGCAGTTCATCATCATAATCGTTGAACCAGATGATGTCGGGGCGAAATTGCTGTGCCTGGGCCACCACTGTTTTCCGTAATCCGGGCGGGGTCGAATCAAAAGTCAGACCGTTCTCGTCACACCATGCTTTCTGCATACACAGGGCATTGGGAGTTATTTCCGACGTACAGTACCCGAGCGGAGCCAAAGCGACGGACCAGCTGTCAGCCCAGGCAAAGAAATCGCTATCCAGCACCCCCTTTTGCTCGGCACAGGAACGGCTGCCCAGCTCCGGTTGCGCAGCGTACAGACGCGCCAGATACGAAGGATACGAGTTTGTAATGATCATCAGGCGCATAGTTGTTCTCAATGGAACGGTTGTACCGGTCAGCGCGCATCCGGAATTGACGTCGGATTCCCCCGGAATATTTCGCGTACATGCTGCATGAAACCTCTGGCAATCCGCCCGAGGTTGACAATTTTCCATGGCCAGGGGCAGGCCAGCATCACAAAACTGCACCATACGAGTGGATTATGAACCGAGCGGCGGGAGAAAAGCCTGTGAAAACTTTCTCTCCGGCAGCTCGCAGCAAATGACGGATAGCCGGTCGTTTCTTCATCCAGGACAAGGGACAGCGAAGGGTGAGTCATAAGATTCATCCCCCGGCGCCGTGCCCGAATCGTGAATTCATAATCGGAGCCATAATGGGGCAACAGAAACGGATGAAACCCCCCGATAGCCATAAGATCCCCTGCTCGAAGAAACAGCCCTCTCGTCGAGAGACAGTTAATTTCGTCCGGTGTCGCCGCCTGCGCAAAGGTGAATCGCCGCCAATCCACATGGACTCCTGCATCAATGAGCCGGCCGCTCTGCTTGCTGTAGCACTGGGCGAGGAGTAGCGTCTTTTCCCGATCTTCACAAAGAGAGGCTCCCCGTTCCAGAAAATCGTCGGCAAACTCGGTGTCATCGTTCATGAACAGGACCAGTGACGTCGAAGCGACATCCGCTCCCTTCAACCATAGATACCCCTGCTGCAAGGCTCCACCCCACCACCAGTCACCTTCCCCCTTGATAACGGTACAATTGGCAATTGCCTTCGTAACCATCTCCGCGGTGCCATCGGTAGATCCGTCATCGACCAGGACAAGCGTGTAATTGAGATAGGTCTGTCGCTGTAGTGACGCGACAAAACGCCGGGTAACCTCTTTGCGGTTATGCACCGGCAACAGGATGTAGATTTGATCCGTCATGGTTTTCTCAAAAAATAGAGACGATTGTCGCCTATACCGAACAGATCGAATAGGCGTGTTATCATATGATTGGCTCCGGTTCTGCGCAGGAGCAGCAGCCCTTTCAGCACTATTCTGACCGCACGGCTCTGCTCTGCCGTCGCTGTCCAGAATACCGAAGGGATACCTTTTTCAGGATATGTTGCCAGATGGGCCCATTGATAGTGAAGCCACTCCGAGGCAGTAATTGTCTCAGTCCGCTCTAGGACAAGGCCAGCAAGCTCGGCTGCCAGGCGCAATGACCGCCGGGAAAAATGGTGGAGATGATACGGCGCATGCCAATTAATCCAACGGCGGCGAAACAGGCACGCACCCCACCCTTCGGCATTGGGAGCGCTGATGATGACCCGCCCACCAGGCTTCAGCACGCGTTTAATGTCGAGCAGCGCCGCGCAGGGGTGAGTCATATGTTCCAGAACCTGATCGAGAGTAACATAGTCGAAGTAATCTGCCGTATATGCAGCAGGATCAAACACCCCCGTTTTGATATTCAAACCGAACCGCTCCGCTACACGCAAGACATTCTCATCCGCTTCCACCCCGTGGGCCTCACACCCTCGCCCCAAATGGTAGCCTATCGTTTCACCAAACCCGCACCCGATATCCAGCACTCGGACATTGCGGGGAACCCGGCTGTAAGCAGCCCGAGCAGCTCCATTAAACCAGGCGGCAATCCCGCGAACTTCCACACTCGGCCGGTAGTCCTCAAGCGTGAAGCTGCAGCGCGGATAATAGCGGGTATACAGCTCCACAATCTGAGCCGGGTCAAACTCAGCTATCAAAAAGCGGTGGCGGCAGGAATCACAGCGTACCAGCGGGAATGTACCAGGATATCCATGCCTGTCGTCACTGAGTTCAAAGCAGATGTGACAATTTTCCGAGCGACAGATGGGACACAGATGCGGCATAACTCAAACACCTTCCACGAAATATCCCTTTGTTGTGCGCAGTTCCATATTTTCCGAATCAGCGGCATCAATATACTGATGAGTCCGGCGTGCCCAAAAAAGGCGATACAGAGCGTTGCTTCCCGTGCAGACAGACAACCGCCGTTCGATATAAAAGAAGAGTTTCCGCTTAAACAGGTCAAAATCCATAGTGCCGCACGCTATCCTGCGGCATTCTTCCCTGTAGGAATGAACATCCTCACTCAATTGTCCAACTGTTTTTCTAAAGCAGCTAACGATTCGATTAATCGAGTAGAGAGGGGCCAATCGGGAAAATTGTATCCAAAGCCAGTAATCGCCAGCCACGCGTATCTCACCGGGAATTGCACCGCAACTCTGCCACATTTCGGCACGCCAGAACACACTATCCTGCTGCACAAAATAGGCTTCCCGGCCGTATGTCCCATCCTGAAGCCACGCCTGATCGTAAAGATAGCAGCAGCCAGATGATGTCGGCAGCGAGGATGCATCCATATAGGACGTAATCCCCTTCAGCCATGCGATGCCCGGAAACTGAAGAAAACTGTGCGCCACCAACGCCAAAGCGCCGGGGAGATATATGTCGTCGGCATTGATCCAGGCATAGACGTCGCCGGTTGCCATCGAGAACCCTTTATTAATCGCATGATACAACCCTGAGTCAGCCTCGGACAGCCACCGGAAGGAGACACCCAGACATCTGACGGGAAAAGCGTCGGTACCAAGCAACTCTTCGTATTCTCTAAGAATGTCTATTGTTCCATCGTGGGAGCAATTATCGATGACAATATACTCAAGGTAAAAACTCCCCTCCTGAGACAGAACGCTCTTGATCGTCTCGGAAATATACCGCCCTTTGGTATCCGACGGAGTCACAATGCTTATCTTCATGATGTTTTACGATAACTTGTATTACTTTCTGCAAGTACTTGTTCAGCATTCCATTCATACCAGATTGACTTTTTCATCAGGTCGAAGCCGATGGCACCATCCTTATACCCATCGGTGATATAGACGTATAACAGCTTCAGCACGGACGCAACCTGCCGCAGGACTGACGGCTTCCAGCCAAGAGCGACCCGTCGTTCTCCTTCGTGACTGATGTACCTGCTGTGCTTTTGGTAAAAGTGTTCTTCATCCCGCACCCACATATGCCGGATATATTCTTCCGGCGGCAGAAACCGCTGCGTTCCACGGTTTATTTCAAAGCCGCCGTGCAGAACCGGAAGAATGCTTATCATCTCTTTATGGAAGATGATCGGATAATACCCGACAGTTCCCCACCGGCCATGCCGAATTGGCCGGTTTTTATAGTGATTTATATATGCCATGTACAAACAGGAAATGTCCTGACCAGGTATAAGTTCCCGTTGTACGATATCGGCAAAACCATCCGGAAGGATAAAATCAGGATCAACAAAACAAATCCAGTCATATTTACAATAGCTGACGGCCTGTGTACGCAACATTTCCACATACGGCACCCTGGTAACAGAATGGATTGTACAGCCTGATTCTTGAGCTATTGCAACGGTACGGTCTGTGGAACCCATATCACACACAATGATTTCATTAGCCCATGCCAGTGAGCGCAGACACTCTTCAAGATAACGGTCTTCGTTAATCGTGCATAGCACCGCAGATATTTTTATTGTGTCGTCAGTCATTAACTTCAGACCACCGCGACGGTACATAGCACTTCATATGTTCCGGATACGGTTTTTTCCGACTGAGTATTCCCCCTTGCAGCAGCGTAATCTCAATACAGTCAATCAGATAATCATACGTTTCATCCAGCCGGCCGGCCCATAATGATATGAAGTAATTCTTCGGCGCCAAGGTGCATTCGGGGATAGCGACACAGAAATTTCTCCGCACCTCATCGTTACAGGAGATGACAACTCCATCGTCCTCGTTTGATATGTGTGCAACAGAATCACCATAGACATCACGAAGTTCCAGACTCACCTCAATAGCAGACAGAGACTCCCGGCCGGCTAGCGAAAAGTACACATAGATCGTATCGCCTATAAAGAACTGCTCTTTCGGCTTTCCATCAATCTCTCCGACATGGTAATCCTTGAAAGATACTGTGCTGTTTCCTTTGCGGACCGGAGCCAGTGCCGTGCCCGGTCGGCATACGCACAGATATTCCTCAATCACTTCGCTCGTTTTCCCTGATCGCTGAACAGTACCGGCTCCCAGCAGGAAACAGTTGGTGCACAGCTTTTGTATGGCACCGAGCTGATGACTCACAAAAATAACCGTCCGCCCTTCCTGTCCGACCTCTTCCATTTTCCCGAGGCATTTTCTCTGAAATTGTGCGTCACCCACCGCAAGCACTTCATCCACAATAAGTATTTCCGGCTCCAGATGTGCGGCTACGGCAAAGGCCAACCGGACGTACATGCCCGATGAATAATATTTTACCGGGGTATCGAGAAATTTTTCGATTTCGGCAAAATCAACGATCTCATCAAATTTTCTCCTGATCTCCTCCCTCCTCATCCCTAGGATTGCACCGTTCAGAAAGATATTCTCCCGGCCGGTCAATTCCGGATGAAAGCCGGTCCCTACCTCCAGCAGACTTGCCACCCTCCCCTTTATGCGGACACTGCCGCTAGTGGGTTCGGTAATCCTGCTCAGGATCTTGAGGAGTGTAGATTTTCCGGCGCCGTTTCTGCCGATAATGCCGATCCGCTCCCCCTGGCTTACTTCAAATGAGACATCCCTGAGCGCCCAGAAGTCTTCAAAAGCATTGACGAGAGAAGAAGGATGGGGGGTGAGGGAACTACCAAAAGGATTGATCAGTCTTTTTCCCAACGAAGAAATGCCGTTTGTGAGAGTCGCACGCAGAGATGAATTGTCCTCGTGCTGCTGGTGGGAAATGGTGTATTTTTTACCCAGGTTTTCGACGATAATTATTGTAGACATACTACGTCAATGATTTCAAAATGGTGCTGATCTGCTGTTTGAGAGGTTCTAGTTCGGTTTGGATGATGTCCCAGACTATATGCCCATCAACGCCAAAATATTCGTGGGTAATCTTATTTCTGAATGACCTGATTTCCTGCCAGAGTACTTCGGGATATCTGACTTTTATCTCATCTGAAATATTCTTTATAGCCTCTCCGATAATTTCAAGCTCACGAATAGTTGCTGAGAAGGTTTTGCGATCAGCACAAAAAAAATCAAAACTGCACCCTTCAACAAATGACGAGATGGCATCAATCGACTCAAGGATATCTATCAGGAACAGTTTTTGGCTACGCTCAGACATAGGTAATCTCCTTAATAACTTGCTCTCTAACCAAAGGTTTAAGGGCAGATTCCACACCGAGGTCTACCTCTTTATTCAAGCCGGATTTAAGGAATGTTTCTAAGGCAAAAAATTTTCTGAACAGCCTGTCTCCAGATAATTCTACGGCAATATCTATATCGGAGTCCTCCCGAGCCTCTCCACGGGCATAGCTGCCAAATAGACCGATTTTGGTAACACCAAATCTATCTTTCATTTCTTGTTTATGCTGTTTCAAAAAATCAAGTATTTGCTCTCGTGTCATTGATAATTATCCTCCAACTTCAGAGTTATATAACGTCTGCCAGTATGCGCTCGGTTTTCCTGAAAAACCAGAGTCCAGAAACCAACAACAACATAGACAGGGCTGTTGACAGTATCAATCCTGGCCAATACAGATCTACACTTCCGTTCAGCAATGCCCACCTGAAACCATCAATGACACCAGCTACCGGGTTCAGGGCATAGAGCAGACGCCATTTTTCAGGAACGATACTGCTGGCAAACCCTACTGGAGATACATACAGGCCGAACTGGAGAACAAATGGGACCACGTACCGGAAATCCCGGTACTTCACATTCAAGGCTGAAAACCAGAGCCCTGCACCGGCCGCCGGTAGAAAAACAAGCAGGAGGAAGAGAGGAAGTGCGGCGACCCGCCAGTCAGGCAGATATCCATACCAGAGCATGATACCCGCCATAAGAACCAGTGAGATGAAAAAATCGATCAGGCTGGAAATGATACTGCTGATCGGAACGATGATCCGGGGGAAATACACTTTGGTGAGCAGGTTGGCATTACCGATCAGTGATCCGGAACATTCCGAGAGCGCATTGGCAAAAAAGTTCCACGGCAACATCGCCGCAAAGACCAGCAACGGGTATGGCACCCCATCAGACGGCAGTTTCGCCAGCAGCCCAAATACAACGGTGAAGGCGACCATGGTCACAAGAGGGCGGATTACGCTCCAAGCCACACCGATTACCGTCTGCTTGTAGCGAACCAGTATATCCCGCCAAACCAGAAACCAGAAAAGTTCACGATATCTCCAGACATCGCGCCAGTAATTGAGCGCGGGGCGATTCGGTTCGATCAGCAGTTCCAGTTGTGCCGTATCTTCTCTGATCATGGTCCCTTTCTGTTTATAGTTCCTGATAAGGTCGTAGCCGCTTTAAAACCGGGAATACTTTCATAGCATAATACCCTGAAAATGCCAGCGCTGCCCACAAAAACCCGAAATTACTTGCAACAATGCGCACTGTCTCCGCAAAACAGTGTCTGTCACTCACACCGCCGGGACGTGCGTATCCGGTGAAATCAGGCGTATAAACAAAATGTGCCCCCGCAATTTTAAGCCGCTGATTGAAATCAAAATCAGCATATATCTGGTAATTACAATTGAACGGAGGAGCGGGGTGAAGCGACTTGTTCACCAGAAGCGCCTGATGATGTAGCGAGTTGTACAGCTTCAGGTGAAAATCGGTTCGAGCGGTGAATACGCAGGTTTCACCTATCTGAACGGAACCGTACACGACATCATTCGGACCGTAGCGAGTCATGGTCTCCGGAAGCGAAATGATCCTGTCTCCAGCTCCGAGAAACAGGATAAAACTGCCATCTTCTGCAGCTGACCATCCTTTATTCATCGCATCATAGATACCGGCATCAGGCTCGCTGACCCAATAGATGATGTGCTCAGAATATTTTCTGATGATAGCCGTCGTTTCATCTGTCGAGCCGCCATCAATGACAATGTAGTCAATTAATGACGTCGCCTTCTGTTCAATGACACTGAGTATGGTCCTCTCAAGATGGGCAGCATCATTCCTGACCACCGTGACAGCCGATATCTTGCCGCTGCCGCTCATGGTTTTGAACGGTTCCCGGACAGTATGCCGCGCGGCCGGTCAGCTCTATTGAACAACAAACGGAAGATCATTGCAGCACGGTCCCATTTGCCCAGAAAAAGACGCAACAAAAACGCCCCGACAATAACCAGCCGAACCGTCGTCTCTGCTGCCGGATAGAACCGCCGGGTAAACATGAGACGGTTCCTGATATTGTAATAGTCACTGGTATAACTCATCCTCGCCGGGTTGCTGCTGGTGCCGACACTGCCGCCGACCTTGTGGTAGACAATACTCCGTGGTGCATACCCCAGCTTAAAGCGGCCATCCGCCCGGATTGCCCAGTCAGCCTCTTCAAAATAGAGAAAATAATCTTCCGACAGCAGACCGACGTCATCAATAAACTTTTTGGAAACCAGCATCGAAGCGCCCTCAACATAATTCATCCACGCCTCTGCACGCTGCGGATCGATCTTTCTGCTCCACCGCGTAAAACGTCCGTAGTGCCATGGAAGGCCGATCCAGCGACAATAGTGACCGCCCCCTAACGCCTGAATCCGCCTGCGATCATGATACAGCAGAATCGTGGAGCCGCACATTCCCATCTTTGGCTGCAACCGGATCCGAGCAACCAGATGGGTCAAGGCATCGGGCTCCACTACCGTATCATTGTTCAACAGCCAGCAATAGTCGGCATCACCCCGTCCTTGCGCGTAGCGCAATCCAACATTGCAACCTCCAGCAAAGCCAAGGTTCTCGTCACTTCGAATCAGCGTCAGTTTCGAATCATTATACGGAATACGGCCCGCTTCTGCATCAGCACGCTGAAGCTCGACATGCCGCATTTCATGACGATTCGCCCAATGTTTAATTTCGTGCAGCGAATTATCACTGGAGCCGTTGTCACACACCACAATCCGGAAATCAGGGTATGCTAGGTCCTGCAGGCTTTCTAAGCATTCAACGGTATCCTGCCAGCCGTTCCAGTTAACCAGAATAATAATGGCCCGGCTCACGGGTAGATGCTCCAGACCACCATCAGCACCCATAATACTCCGACGACGAACAGCAGCGGGTCTTTCAGCAGTGATTCGGTCGGATCCCCCCCCTTCCCGGTACTGACCCGAAACATATAGCGAAGCAATCCGAACAGGCAGAGAGGGACACTGTAAATGAGAGACTGCTTGTTCAGCGCGTACATCGCATAAGTAACCAGCACAGCACTGCCGGTCATATACATTGTGCCGTCAAGGAAGCCAGGGGGATAGAGAGAGAGGCTTGTACGATGCTTTCCAGCCATATCTCCCAGCGAGTGTAACTCGCTGACCCGCTTTCCGGTGCTGAGAAAAACTGCCAGCAAGAAAACAGTCAAAAACAGCCACGGCGAAATCGGCACATGGAACAGCTCGCCACCGGCTTGAAGACGGATAAGAAATCCGGCTGAAATACAGAAGAGCTCGACAACAGGCACTGATTTAAGCAGCAGCGAATACAACATTGAAACCGCCGCATAACAGGCCAACAGCAACAAAAATCGGGAAGATATCGAACCGGCCAGTACCAGCCCGCTGGTCAGCAGGAGAGCAGATATCATCCGAGCTCCGGATACCCCGATGGCACCGGACGCAATCGGCCGCAGACGTTTTCGGGGATGGTGGGTATCCTTGTCACGGTCAACAAGATCATTCAGAATATATCCGGCACTGGAGACCAGACACAGTGCACCAAATGGCGGCACACCTGTGATGAGCACTCCTGGCATAAACATCTGCCCTACCAGAAATGGCGGAAAGAACAACATCAGATTCTTCAGCCACTGAACTGGTCGTAAAATAGTTAGGTAAGTTGCCATCATCTTGAACTTTCAAGCCTGAGAAGATAGGTTTTTGCCGCCCCCTTATAATGGGCATCAACCGGCGCAGCAGTATACGCTCGGCGGAAAAAGTCTGCTGACTTGGCAGCATCACCAATGATTAGTGATATCTGCCCACTGCGGTAGAGCCAAAATGGATCCGGTTTTTTCTGATTAAGCAGTTTCAGTGTTTCAAGCAGATCATTTGCCAGAAGTACCTTATCCTTATCAATCAAGTTTCCTATTCTCTTACCATCAGCCTTGTAAAGTAATTCAAGAAAATCTGCCGAAGCATCCATTTTTTTAGGAAAAACCTCAAAAAAATAACTTCTGGCCTCAAGTAAATCACCTTTCACAAGCTTTGTTGTCATTATGGCAGCTTTGATGCGAGTACGTATTGAATCCCGCCGGTTCAGACGATCAGCTGTTGCAAAGGCTTCTGCAGCTCGATCAACCTGCCCATTTTGCAGCAACTGACCGCCTAATGAATTGTAAACAGATCCAAACCCCGGTGATTTAACAACTGCATCCTGGAAAAAGGCCAGCTTATCATTCCACAACAAGGTCCTCTGAATACTTATTACGGCAAAACAGCCGGCAAGACATAGTGCGGTTGAGTACAGTATTTTTTTTTGATTACTGCAAAAGCTCGAAGCGGTAATCGACAGACCGATCATAAAAAATGCAGACGGTATATAGAGATACCGCTCGGCTAGTGGTGTCCAGGCAATCTGCGTAACCGCAACCAAAACAGCTGGCAGCATAAAAAGCAGGGCCGAAATAAAAAAAATACTTGCCAAGCGATAACGACGCACCAGCAACCACAACAGTGGAATAAGCACCAGAATGACCATGGCATAAGCAGGCTGTACCTGATCAATAGCAAAATTAAGGGGATATGGAACGATCAGTTTTTTAACATAGAAACCGAAGGCAACCATTCCGCCTCTGATACCGTGCCCCATATGGAGACTTGTGCCAGCAAGAAACCTGCTTAACCCGCTGGTCCCATTTTGAAAAATCAGAGTCATAATAACCAGCAGTGCAACTGGCAGCACCATCAAGCCTGCAGCCAATATACGTTGGCGAAACGTCGCTGTTCCAGGCCAGATCATCACAAACAAAACGACAACAGCCCCAAACGCAAGTGCTGTTTCTTTGGTTAGCAGGGCAGCGCCAAACAACAGCAGGGCAGCGGTAATATCCTGCCAGCGTGGTGTTGCAAGCCAGCGCAACCAGTATATCAGGGATGAGAGCACAAACAGAGCTAGCAGGGGATCGGTCCGTCCGGCAATCCAAGCTACCGCTTCCACATTCACCGGATGCAGAGCGAACAAAAGCGCGGCCAGCAGAGGAATAAACGATGGTTCATCCTCTCTGGAAATCCAGCGAGCCAGATGAAAAATCAGCAGAGTATTTGCGACATGCAACAGGATATTTTCCAGGTGCATGGTAGTCGACTCCATCCCCCACAGGCGGTTATCAAGCCAGAACGAAAGTTCTATGATCGGGCGGTAATAATAACTGCTGCCAGGAAATATCACTTGAGACAAGGGGAGGGATTCAGAATAGCGGGTGAAGATACCGGGATCATCTACGGGATGGATACCGCTAAGCATGGCCGGGTAGTAACCAGCCAGGATCACGGCAATCAACAGTACCGGGGCAAACTTCGGGTAATACAGGGGATTATTGCTGAGCCACGATCTCAAGAAAAAATGTCTCCATATTTTTACGGCACGGCTCAATTTTTTCAACAGACTGATGAAGTATTACTGATTGTTCAATGCATTTCTGTAATTCTGCTTTCTTAACAAACAACTCCTCCTTTTTTCCATCGGGGTTTGTTAAAAATACTGTATATCCTTCCAACCCACGTTGTAAAATTGTTTCAACGCTTTCCACAACAAGCAACTGTCCCTTATTAATCACCCCTACCCGGTCACAAACTTTCTCCACATCATCGGTAATATGGGTGCTGAAAAAAACGCACTTTCCACGTATTCTCAGATCAAGAATAATATCTTTTACCAGAGACCGACCGATAGGATCCAGACCGCTCATCGGCTCGTCCAATATGTACACATCCGGATCATGTACAAGCGCCTGAGCCAGTCCCACACGCTGTACCATTCCCTTACTGTAGCCGCGTATCGGTCTTTTACGGGCCTCCCACAAATCCAGCCGTTTGAAAACCTCTTCCGAACGCTGCGTGAGCAGTACCTTATCCATCCTGAATTGTGACCCGACAAAAGCAATATACTCCTCTGCGCTAAGGTAATCATAAAAGGCGGGGTTTTCTGGCAAATATCCAACATGGCGACGTGATTCAGCTTGGCATGAATCCATTCCCATGATCTGTGCCCTACCGGATGTCGGCCGCAGTAAGCCCATCACCAATTTTATAGTTGTACTCTTGCCAGCACCGTTCGGTCCCAGAAAGCCAAAAACCTCACCCGCTGCGATTGTAAGATCAAGCCCTTTCAGGGCATCGACTTTTGTCATACGCTTGCCGGTAAACTGCTTGTACATCCCGGTTATCTCAATTGCGTTCATACGTCACTCCAATTCAATTACTCACTATCCTTTTTTGCCGCACCAAAAGCAAACTTGCTAGTCGTTGCGACCTTCCCATCCGCCTGCAGATAGAAACTCCCCCCATATGGATCAACGGGGCTTGGCGTAAGCAACCCGGCACCAATCAGCCGTTCAATTGTTACAGGCATGATCCCACCCGACTTTAGAAAACTCGCGCGCGCCAATTCGATCCGCTTCACCTCTTTGAAGGCGGTAAGACGAGTTTGGTATGTTTTTTTCAGGGCCGGATTTCTTTCCCCTTGTGCCATGGTAAAAAGATACGCAATTGCCAAATCAGTCTGCCCTGACTCCTGCAGATAACGACCAGCCAGGCTTTTAAACAGAGGATTACCGCTTAACTCTCCTGCCTTTGTATAATAGTCGGCAGCCTTCTTGTAATCATGCAGAAAGTAGGAACAATTGAATCCTGCATAAAATGGAAGATACCAATCCCAGTTACGATACTTCATACCATAATCAAGCAGTTCATTGGCCAGTTTGTACTGATGCACATCCCAAGTGAGAAAGGATTGGGCAAAGTAATAGGCATCCATATTGTAAGGATCAAGCTTCACGGCACCGTGCAACAGCCTTGACATACTCTGGTAATCCGGTGGTACGACAAATTGTTTTTCCGCCAATCCACCAAAATACATTAGAACCTTTAATACAAATGATGCCGAAACCAGTTCTTTTTGATCTACGGCGACGCTTTTAAGCACGTTTACCGCTGGCACATACCCCAGTTTTTCAATAAACGGCTTGTTCTTAAGATAAGTAGTAAAAGGAGCGATCATGATCAGATATAAAACCAGGCATGCCATTCCGTAAGAGGCTGTCCGTAGCATGTGTTACCTCATTTCACGCCGAGCAAAGAGCGCCGCCGCTGCTGATAACAATAGCCCTGTATACACAACAAAATAGGCAATAGTAAGTAATAAACCGTTAACTGGAAGCGCCAAGCCATATATTGCATAAATCTTGAGATCAAAGGCTCCAAAGTTGGGAATTATGTAATAAAGCCCACTGGCAACTTGCCTGATAACGGGGGAAAGTTTATCACCAGCCGGAGAATTTACAAATTCATATACCTGTTGGGTAACACCGCCCGCCAAAAAAGTAGCTATGGTGCCAAATACCGGCAGAAAGAATGATGTGCTGACAGTGGAAAAGAGAGTGGCTACAGCAATAAGCAGAATGTATTTAAGTGCATCAAACAGAATACAGGCAGCCATATTTAACCAAACTATTGGCCTTTCAGAAGGATAGATTATTGAAGCATAGAGGACCACGACAAAAGCGGCCACCCCCAATACTACCGTTACCAGCAGGACAAACAGCGCCGTCCCCCCAAAACGCCCCAGTAGATATCTTTGACGTGATAAAGGTAGTCCCAACACACTAAATGTGTAGCGCCGCTCAATATCTTTCCAGAGCGAGGTTCCACCCAAAAAAACCGCCAGCAGCAGCAAAATAAACGATATCAGTGACAGTGATAACGTGATGGAAAGCTCAGTTACCTGACGCATGGAAAGTGAGGCAATAACTGGAATCAGCAGAAAGGCGCAGGCCGTAACCATGATGCCGTGAAAGACCCGATCGCGGAAAACACCTTTCAAAGTGATTTGCATAATTGTCTTCATGCTTCGTTGACCACCTTTCATATGGCCTTCTCAATTGGAACTTGATGAGTACAAATTGAAAGAGGGTATGTTTATACAACATACCCTCTCAGAGACCTTACGCACAAAAAACGTAGTTTATTGAATTGTCCAATCGCTACCAACAGTCAATACACCATCAGCAATAGGAGTTGTTGCTAATGTATCGGTTGCAGATTTGCCAATGTTAGTAGAAGCTTCAGCAAAATATATATTCGAGTTATCATTGGCGGAATAATAGAATCTGTTTCCGGCAGTATTTTTGGATGCTGCCGCATATTTTTGTGCTGCAGTAGCAGAATCAACCACATACGCAATGGTTACATTATTGGAAGGCTTAAAAGTAAAGGGTGCTGCCGGAACACCACCAGCAAATGCAGTCCCTGCAGCGCATAGAATAAAAGAAAGAAGTATAATAATTTTATGTTTCATGACTCACCTCTCTGAAGTTAGTTAGATAAATTAACTGGGTTGCGGATAAACTTGGTTATCAGAAAAAGATGCCTCTAAACCGGTTTTCAAATTTCTTAAATCGCTGGCTGCAGCACTATTGAATGCTTTGATACGGTAAGCCGAGAACTGCGGGATGGCGATAGCCGCCAGGATACCGATGATCGCAACAACGATCAGCAGCTCGATCAGGGTGAAACCTTTTCTGCTACGAAGCTTGTTTAACATAATGTTTCTCCTTTCATGGTTTGTGCTCTGAAACCAGAGCGGGATTCAATATCGCTTATAGTCTAGTTTTAAGCAATATCAAGACCAAAACAAATATTTTTTATAACTAATTGTAATTACTATCTAAAAAATATTAATACAAATATTTGGTTCTGTTCTAAACATTTTTTTGTCAATTTCAAGTAACAATTATTGTCAATCTGTTCATTCCTCTCCACCATCCAATCCAAACTTGGCCAATCGATACCTGAATGAACGGAACGACATTCCCAACAGCTCGCCAGCCTTCTTTTTCGCACCGCCGGTCATTTCCAGCGCCTTGAGCAGATACTTTTTTTCCAGCCCTTCCAACAATGGTTCCAGCATCATTCCGGACTCTGGAATATCGCAATCGCCAGCCATGCAGGGTATTTTATTTATCAGGAGCTGTTTGGGCAAACTGTTTTCTGAAATAACTGCCGGGTCAAGGATCAGACTCCGTTCGACGCAGTTTTCCAGTTCACGAATATTACCGGGAAATGGGTAATTCATAACCGCCTTGAGTGCGCCCGGGGTTACAGTTGCCGGTTCAGACTGGTCACTTGTCATGAATTTTCTGCAGAAGCTTTCAACCAGAAGCGGAATATCCTCAATACGCTCACGTAGCGGCGGCAGCACAAGTTGTACAACATTTAGACGATAAAACAGGTCTTCACGGAATGACCCATCTTTTACCTGCCCCTCAAGATCACGGTTTGAAGCGCTGATAATTCGCACATCGGTTTTGCGGGTCTGAGCATCCCCTACCCTCTTGAACTCGCGCTCCTGAAGCACCCGCAGCAGCTTTGTCTGCATCAACAGCGGCAGCTCTCCGATCTCATCCAGAAAGAGCGTTCCACCTTCAGCCTGCTCAAACAGCCCGGGATGATCACCAGTCGCACCAGTGAAGGCACCTTTTTTATGACCAAACAGTTCACTTTCAATGAGGTTTTCCGGTATGGCACCACAATTAACTGCGACAAACGGCTTTGATTTTCGCGGACTGGAGGTGTGGATCGCGTGTGCGGCAAGCTCTTTGCCGGTACCACTTTCACCGAGAATCAGCACACTGCTCGGACTGGCGGCAACCTTCTGAATCAGGTCGAAAAGTTCCCGCATCTTCAGACTTTTGCCGATCATGCCGCAAAAACTGTCCCGTTCACTGGCATTTTTTTTCAGCAGGCTATTTTCACGCTTCAGCCCCTGTTTTTCAAGGGCATTTATAATCAACTGCTTGATTTCAACATTCTTGAACGGCTTGCAGATATAGTCGTACGCTCCAAGTCTCATCGCTTCCACCGCTTGTTCAGCAGTAGAAAATGCGGTAAGCATCAGGACCGCAGTATCAGGGGCTCTCTCTTTTATTCGGGCCAGCAGATCAATGCCGGTCAGCCCGGGCATATTCACGTCGGACAACACCAGATCAAACAGTGCCGTATCCATGGAACGGAGAGCCTCTTCGGCAGAACCGGCAACGGAGACATCATACCCTTCCCGCTCCAGAAGGATCGAGAGAAACTCCCGCATGCTCAGTTCATCATCAACAACAAGTATTCGTATTTTCATACCTGGTTCTCCACGTTTTGCTCCGCTTGGCAGATGGAAGTGCCGTTTTTTGTCATACCACGTCAAAGAACTATTGTGAAGCTTTTACGCAATAGATTCATCTGGTAAGCTATGCTGCCGTTCAGAATTTTATTTTCCGGAGAGGCTGTTAATTTACGATAATTGTGGTATACAGAATCACGTTTGCCGGAGACATATCCGGAGTATCTTACCAATCTACGCAAGGGGGCTGTAATGAGTGAAATTGTTGATGTCTATGCCAGAGAAATTCTGGATTCCCGCGGCAATCCAACACTGGAAGTTGAAGTATTTCTTGAGTCGGGTGCGTTTGGCAGGGCTGCTGTGCCGTCGGGCGCCTCAACCGGCGAGCGTGAAGCCATGGAACTGCGTGACGGGGACAAATCGCGCTATCTTGGCAAAGGGGTTCAGAAGGCTGTCGATAATGTAAATAACGTCATTGCCGAAGAAGTGATCGGTATGGAGGCTGATGACCAGATTGGTGTCGACACAAAAATGATTGAACTGGACGGCACCGAATTCAAAACAAACCTTGGCGCCAATGCAATTCTCGGAGTTTCACTCGCAGTTGCCAAAGCCGCTGCAGAAGAAGCAGGGCAGCCACTCTATAAATATATCGGCGGCGCCAACGCCCGTGAACTGCCACTGCCGATGATGAATATTATCAATGGCGGTGCTCATGCCGATAACAATGTTGATATTCAAGAATTCATGATTATGCCGGCCGGCGCCTGCTGCTTCAAGGAAGCGCTCCGCATGGGTGCGGAAATTTTCCACGCCCTGAAGAGTGTTCTGAAAGGCAAAGGATATAATACTGCCGTTGGTGACGAGGGTGGCTTTGCGCCGAACCTCAAATCAAATGAGGAAGCGCTGGAAGTCATCATGGAAGCGATTGTCAAGGCCGGTTACAAACCGGGTGAAGATGTGCTGCTCGCACTCGATGTTGCCTCTTCCGAACTGTTCAAGGATGGTAAATATACCCTTGAAAATGAAACCCAGAAGGTTAAGACTCCCGTTGAGATGGTCGATTTTTACGAAAATCTGGTCAACAAATACCCTATCATTTCCATTGAAGACGGTATGGCAGAAAACGATTGGGACGGCTGGAAATTAATGACTGACCGCCTCGGCAAGCGTATCCAGATTGTTGGTGACGACCTGTTTGTCACAAATCCGAAGATTTTGAAAGAAGGCATCCAGAAAGGAATCGCAAATTCAATTTTGATTAAATTGAACCAGATCGGCACCCTGACTGAAACGCTGGAAGCGATTGAAATGGCCAAACGTGCCGGTTACACAACCGTCATTTCGCACCGTTCCGGTGAAACTGAAGACACCACGCTGGCCGACTTGGCTGTGGCTGTCAACTCCGGCCAGATCAAAACCGGCTCACTCTGCCGCACCGATCGCGTAGCCAAGTACAACCAGTTGCTCCGGATCGAGGATGAACTTGACAGCACTTCGCTGTTCAGGGGACATGACGTATTCTACAACATTAAAAAATAGCAGTGGACGAATTCTGACACAAAAGGCGGAGCATGCTCCGCCTTTTGTGTATCAGCAACCGGGAGGGTGTATGGAAAACGGTACCATGCTTTGGAAGCGCTATCAGAAACATCTCTGTCATTGCCCGGAGATCGGCCTCTCTCTTGACATCAGCCGCATGAACTTTGCGGACGATTTCTTTACCCGGATGGAACCCGCCATGCAGTCTGCCTTTGCCGAGATGCAGGCATTGGAGGCGGGTGCAATTGCCAACAGTGATGAAGAACGCATGGTCGGGCATTACTGGCTGAGAGCCCCCTCTCTTGCTCCCAACCCAGATATGGTGAGGGAAATTGAATCTGCCGTCAGCCAGATCCGCTCCTTCAGTACAAAAATTCATAGCGGGGCCATTAAAGCCCAGAACGGGCTGCCCTTCGCCAACATCCTTGTGATCGGCATCGGTGGATCCGCACTGGGACCTCAATTTGTAGCTGACTCACTCGCCTCTGCCAACGACCGTTTGAAAGCATTTTTCCTCGATAATACCGATCCGGATGGTATCGACAAGGTATTTTCCGGTCTTGGCGCATCCGTTGCGCAAACACTTGTAATCGTCATTTCCAAAAGCGGCTCGACCAAAGAAACCCGCAACGGCATGCTTGAAGCGAGAGCGGTTTACGAACGCGCCGGGCTTGATTTCACCCAGCATGCCGTAGCAGTGACCGGTGTCGGCAGCGAACTCGACCGGTTGTCGGGTGGTGAAGGATGGCTGGCACGCTTTCCGATGTGGGACTGGGTTGGTGGCCGCACCTCAATCACCTCGGCGGTCGGTCTCCTGCCGGCAGCCCTGCAGGGAATTGATATCACAGCCCTGCTGAATGGCGCCAATATTTGCGATTCTCTTACCCGCAAGCACAGCACAGCAGAGAATCCTGCTGCCGTCATGGCATTAATGTGGCATTACGCCTCTGACGGCCGTGGCGCAAAAGATCTCGTCATGCTCCCATACAAGGATCGGCTGCTGCTCTTTTCCCGGTATCTGCAGCAGTTGATTATGGAGTCTATCGGCAAAGAGACTGATCGCAGCGGCAACGTGGTTAATCAGGGCTTGACCGTGTACGGCAACAAAGGATCCACCGATCAGCACGCCTATGTGCAGCAACTGCGTGAAGGGGTGGCAAACTTTTTTGTTACGTTTATCGAGGTTCTGAATGATCGGGAAAATAAGCCACTGTTCGTTGAGGACACGATTACCAGCGGTGATTTCCTGTTCGGTTTTTTACAGGGGACTCGTGCGGCGCTCTATGAAAATGGCCGGGAATCAATGACCATTACTATTGACCAGGTCAATGCATTCACCATAGGTGTACTTATTGCGCTGTTCGAGCGAAGTGTCGGTTTTTATGCCAGTCTGATCAACATTAACGCATACCACCAACCGGGTGTGGAAGCTGGTAAAAAAGCGGCTGTCACCGTAATTTCACTGCAGAAATCAGTCCTGGAAATAGTGAAAAAAGAACAGCGGAGCATGTCTGCAGAGACAGTTGCCGTACTGCTCGAAAAGCCGGAACAGACGGAAATGATATTTGCCATCCTGCGCCATCTGGCAGCAAACCGGGACAGAGGGATTATTCAGGAGGGGGGCCGCCGGGTTACAGATGCAACGTTCCGGAGCGCCAGTTAAGGGGGCCTGTCAGCCCTAACTTCGTGATTTCACTCTCCGTGTCGGAGAGGCGCTCCAGGGATCATCAGGCCAGGGGTGTTTGGGATAGCGCCCTTTCAGTTCCTTCCGTACCTGTTGATATGAACCATTCCAAAATCCCTGCAGGTCGCTGGTTATCTGAATAGGACGGCCCGCCGGCGACAGCAGGTGCAGCAGCAGCGGAACCCTTCCTGCACAGACCTGCGGCCCGATTGCAAGACCGAACAGCTCCTGCAGTTTTACAGCCAGCACCGGGACATCAACTGAATAATCGATTCTGATGCGCGAACCGCTCGGAACAGTCTGGTGCGTCGGTGCCAATTCATCGAGTTCGCTCAGATGACGGTAATCAAGCCCCTGCTTTAAAATCTCGGCAAGATTCAGCTGAGCAATTCTTTTACCCGACAATACACCCGCAAGATACGGAGCCAGCCATTTTTCAAGCGTATTTAAGAGCGTTTCGTCAGATACATCCGGCCATTTCCGCTCGGGGAAAACAGCACGAACCTTCATAAGCCGCCCCTGCAGCTGGCGAAAGGAGTCATTCATCGGCAGAAGTGCCAGGCCGGATTCCCGAATAGCGGCTATAACCGCCGGCACGGCATGTTCCGCCGGCGGTACAACCGTCTCAACCGCAAGCTGGACAGAGCCGATACTCTCAACCTTTTTGGCGATAACGCGTTCCTCACGACCATCCCACATAACCGATGTTGCACACCGGATATGCCTGCTGCGTTCTTCTCTGATGACAGACTCCGGGATGTCGACCGCAAGGTAAATGATCGCTTCAGCGGCCATCCCACCATGCAAGAGCGGCGCGATGATATATTCAGCTGACGAGATTCTGCATTGTTCAGAAAGGCGCGCGCCACGCCCGCTGGCAAGCAGATAACCGTCTCCCGAAGACCGACGTTGGGCAAGACGGTCAGGGTAAGCCGCCAGAAGCAGTCGAGCGATCTGTTCTTCTTCACAGCCCGATTCGTCCACATCGGCACAATTCATAAGGCGCTGCAGCTGACGAGAAACCCTCTCTACGTTTTTCAGTGCCGAATGGTCAAAGCCGTGTGAGGTACGACCGGTCAACTGCCACCGCTTCAACATATCAAGACGATCAGACAGGTCTATGCCGCCGGCAGCTGATTTTCTCCCTTCAGTTGCGCCGCGAAAGATATCCCGTTCAGAAAGTAGCGCCGCAATCCGGCACCCCGCTGTTGTACACCCGCATTCCCTGGCACGGAACAGCAGTCTGCCGAGGCGCGGATGAAGCGGCAACCGAACGACTTCCCGCCCCAGTGGAGTTATTCTTCCTTCATCATCACAGAGATCCAAGGTTGCCAGCAACTGCCGCCCCGCCTCCTGCGCCGCAGCTGGCGGAGTATCAAGCCAGCCAAGCTCCAGCAGATTGTGCACTCCCCAGACTGCCAGTTCCAGCAGCAGAGGGGAAATTTCGGTAATGGTAATTTCCGGCGGAGCATGGGCGCTCATTGCGTGAAGGGTATGGGGAGTGAACAGCCGATAACAGACCCCGGGGGATGTACGACCGGCTCGCCCGGCTCGCTGTTCAGCCGAAGCACGTGATTCCCTGACGGTGACCAGTCGGTTGAGCCCGTTACCCGGATCATACTGGAGCCGTCGGGAAAAACCGCAGTCGATAACGGTTTTGACTCCATCAATGGTCAAGCTTGTTTCAGCAATACTTGTTGCCAACACAATTTTACGCTCTGCCCCTCTCTGGAGAATTTTCCGCTGATCGGAAATCGGCAGATCACCATACAACTGACAAATCACCGTATGCTGAGGAAGTGAACCAGATTCGGCCAACAAAGCGGCACAGGCGCGAATTTCACCAGTACCGGGCAGAAAAGCAAGAATATCACCGTCAGTTTCCCGAAGCGCCGTATATACTGCCGCTGCCATTTTTTTATCAACTCGCACAGGGCCGCTATCATTAATATATTTCATTTCCACAGGAAATGAGCGCCCGCTGGAACTGATAACCGGGGCATTGTTCAAAAGCCGTGATAACGGCTGCAGGTCAAGCGTTGCCGACATAATCATTATTTTCAGGTCAGGGCGCAGCTGCTGGACCTCTTGACAGAGTGCCAGGCCAAGATCCGCATGAACGGTTCGTTCGTGGAACTCGTCAAAAACAACCAGTGCAACTCCGGAAAGCCCGGGATCGCTCTGAATCCGTCTGGTCAGGATTCCCTCTGTAACAACTTCAATACGGGTAGCTGCGGAAACGCACCTTTCAAAACGGATGGCATAACCAACGGTCTGCCCTACCTCTTCCCCCAGGCATTCAGCCATCCAGGATGCCGCAGAAACGGCAGCAATCCGGCGTGGCTCCAACATGATGATACGTCCGCATTCACGGGGCAGGCTGTCCATCAGAGCCAACGGCACACGCGTTGTTTTTCCTGCACCGGGTGGTGCCTGGAGAATAACGTTCTGATGAATACGAACGTATTCAATCAGCGCAGTAAGTATGTCATCAATGGGGAGTCTGGTCATAGCCGTCTGTTATTCTGCTCCTGGTTCCGTCATAACGTGCCGAGGCTGCAGTGTGTCCGTTATAACAAAAAATATATATTCAGGAAGCCTTGATTTTAGTGTACCGTGACACTACATTCTCTCCAATTCGTTAAATACAGAAAACACCAAGGAGTCGCAAATAATGAAAAGACACGCAATAAGGGGTTTTGTATTGCTTGCCGCAATAATGCTGATATCTGTCACTGTCATGGAACATGAAGCCGATGCACGGGCCGGTCGAAGCCGTTCCATGGGAAGCCGCGGTTCACGCAGTTATTCTCAACCCGCCTCTCCGTATTCTCAGCCATCTCCATCACGTCCGTATCAAACCGCTCCTTCTCCCGGCTATCAGCCTCCGGCATCGGGAGGTTTTCTGCGGAGCATGGCGGGTGGTATTGCTGGCGGCATGCTCGGAGGCATGCTGTTCAGAAGTCTCGGCTTTGGCGGCATGGGCGGAGGCTTTGGGGGTGGAGGGATCGGCATGTTTGATATTCTGCTCCTGGCCGGTATCGGATATTTCATTTATCGCTATATCATGAGGAACAGAGCACGAAATGAAGCCGGGGCATCCAGTCGTTATGACAATGTGACGCCAATTTCTCCGGAGTATGCGCCGGCACAACTATCAGCTCCGGATGATGTTGACACCGGAATTGCGCATATCCGTCAGTTCGACAACTCCTTTGACGAAACCCGCTACCGAGATCTGGTCATGGATAACTTCTTTAAAATCCAGGGAGCGTGGATGAATCGTGACCTGAGCACAGTTCAGAGCATCCTGACTGATGAAATGAAGCGGATTTTTCAGTCAGATATTGACACACTGCTCCGTGACAAACAGATAAACAGGCTCGAAAATATAGCGGTCAGAAAGGTTGGAATTGTCGAAGCGTGGCAGGAATCGGGACAGGATTATATCAACACTCTCATTTATGCAAACCTGCTTGACTATACGACGGATGAATCGGGAAGCGTACTGAATGGCAGCAAGAGCGATCCGGTCAAGTTTGAGGAGTACTGGACTTTCACCCGCCCGATCGGCACCAATTCATGGAAACTTTCTGCTATAGATCAGAAGTAAATCACAGCTTTTCCCCCGTTTTCAACCGATCTGAACGGGGGAAAAGCGTACGGCCCGGTACCCACACTCATTGCCAGAACGGTTTGTCTGCCCGGTATTTTTTCACACTTTCCTCAAATATCTGCTGTATTTCCCCTTTTGGGTGCTGAGACGCGTACTGCCGGTAATAATTACCCAAAATGACGACAATTGCCAGAAACAGCAGGGCTACCAACACGAAAGTACTTTTTTTGATGCCGTAGGTACTCGACAACGACGGCCCGCCTCCGAGTTCTGCACCTCGAAAAAGATACTTTTCCCGCATCTGCCTGATTCTTTTCAGCTGAATGGTTGAAATATAATTGATAATAGCATCACGGTCGCGTTCGTTAATGTGTACAAACTGTATGCCGGTATTGAAGTATTCATGATCGCTGCCCGCCGCGTAGTTCCTGTTGGCAAACACTACCCGGCCTACCACATCTACTATCCGGCGCGGCGAAGGCACCAGTATTTCAAGAAGAACAAACTCGCCATATTCGAAGCCATGGTGCGTAACAACACGAAGACCGCCTCCGCTGATGCTTGCAGCAAGCGGGATAACGCTGTCCCAGGGATCCGACTCAGAAACATCAGTTACAGTCTGGTCAGAGGCAGCAGCACTACCAGCTTGTTCCGGCTGATCGTAAAACTGTTCTTCGCCCTCAGTCAGCTCTTCGCCCTCAGTCAGCTCTTCGTCTTCAGTCAGCTCTTCGCCTTCAGTCAGCTCTGTGTCTTTTGGCACCTCGTCATCTCCCAGTGGCACGGCGGCGACCCAGTGATGATCTTTCTTGGCATACTCAACCTGCTGACAGTGAAGCCATCTCTCTTCCCACTGCTCATGGAGACGGTCAATATTCTGCTCACGGCTGACAAAATATTTAATCGGCAGATACGCATCAATCCGGTAAAACTCGCGCAGTTCATCGGAGACGATCTCACCGATCAGCCGCAACAATAACTCCCTGGAGTCACCTTCCGACACAACAATGGCCCTGCAGCAGTAACCGGCGTTGTCGTTCCCCCCCCGCAGCTCGAGGATAAGTCCATAATGCAGGGATACATTTACCGGCAGGATGTCACGAGAAAGCTGCAGTGAGACAAGATCTTCCTCGATATGATGAATCACTGCCCAGTCGCGGAAAACGTCCGAGTTGGGGAGGGGGATACCAACCCCGGCCTTCATGCCGACCGGAAAATAGAGGGAATACTGATCCAGGTCACTCATGCGTCAAAATTCCTGACAGACTGTCACGGCTTCACCGCAGCATTCAAGGAAGCTAACAGTTCATCGATGGCGACCTTATGGACACCGGCTCCATGCCCAAGCGTTTCAATATCGGCAATCTGACACTCACAGCAATCGAGATTGTACTGTTTGAACACGTGCACGGTTTCCGGATACTGTGAGATAATGTCGGTAATTATCATATCCTTAGTAATCATTGTACACCTCTTATCTGAAAACACGGGCTACGATAACCCGTATTTTTGCCGCAGAGCTTTCTTGATTTCCAGCGGAACAAATTTATCGATATCACCGTTAAGCGAACAGACTTCTTTAACTATTGACGAGGAAAGATAGCCGTACTGAAGAGACGTCATCATGAACAGTGTTTCAATTTCCCGTCCGATACTGCTGTTCATCTGGGCAATTTGAAATTCATACTCAAAGTCGGAAATTGCCCGAAGCCCACGAATAATGACATGAGCGGCGCGGGAGGAAACATAATCTATCAGAAGTCCGCTGAACGTGTCAACAGAGACACGCCCCTCATCCTTGACCACTTCCTCAATCAATGAAACCCGTTCATCTATAGAAAATAATGAATTTTTTTGAGAATTTCGTGCCACGGCAACAATAATTTCATCAAATATCGTCAGGCCACGCCGTATGATGTCCAGATGGCCGTACGTTATCGGATCAAAGGAGCCGGGGTAAACAGCAATTTTTTTCATAGAGCCTCCACTGCAAAGAATTCAAGTGCCGTATCTCCATACACACGCCGATCAAATCGGCTCAAGCGACCAAACGATTCCGGTAACGCGCTGCGTGCCGAGCACTCTATCACAACAACAGAATCCGGTGTTATTATTCGGGATGAGGCAAGCAGGTCCGGAATCTGGTGATACAGAGCCGATGCGTAGGGTGGATCAAACAGCACAAGACCAAAATCAATGGTGCGCCGGGCAATAATATGCAGCGCTTTGAGCGCGTCCATCATGAGAATTTCCGCTTTTTCCCCATATCCGGTGTGCAGAATATTTTTTTTCAGTATCGTGCCGGCAGACGCATCCGCTTCGAGAAAACAACAGAAACCGGCTCCACGACTAAGGGCTTCAATCCCGAGGCCACCAGTTCCGGCACATATATCAAGAACACGGATTCCGGTGAGATCGAGACGATTGGCAAGTATATTAAACAGAGATTCCTTAACACGATCAGAGGTGGGGCGCGTAGAAACACCGGGAGGGGAGAGCAACGATTTACCACGACAGGTTCCCGCGATGACACGCATACGACACATCACCCTTCACATTCAGATTTTCGGAAGCTAACGTAAATGACGTGACAGGTCAAGCGGGAAGAGGCAAGGTATCTTGACTTCTAGCCTTATCATGATTAACTCATACACAGACGCTAAAAATATTGCATATCCGAGGCACACCATGGATTTCAACAAACTAACCCAGAAATCTCAGGAAGCATTTACCGAAGCGCAGAACAAGGCTGTATCGTTTGGCCATACCGAAGTGGATGGCGAACACCTGCTCTGGGCGCTGCTTGATCAGCATGACGGGTTGGTACAACGCCTGCTGCAACGGATGGATATTCGACCTGACATGATAAAAAACGAAGTGGGTGCCGAGCTGGACAGAAAACCGAGGGTTTCCGGTCCAGGGGCAGAAGCGGGGAAAATTTACGTTTCCCAGCGTTTGTCGCGCACCCTGGTAGTTGCCGAAAACGAGGCGAAGCGTCTCAAGGATGAGTACGTGTCGGTTGAACATCTGTTTATGGCACTTCTGGCGGAGGGCGAGAAGGTGCCGTCGGGGCGCATTCTCAAACAGGCAGGTATTACCCATGAGCGATTTCTGAAAACACTGACGGAGGTTCGCGGCAGTCAGCGAGTGCAGAGCGCCAATCCGGAGGCGACGTACGAAGCGCTGGAAAAGTATGGACGCGACCTGGTGAAAATGGCCCGCACCGATAAACTTGATCCGGTTATCGGAAGGGACGAAGAGGTACGCCGGGTTATTCGGGTATTGTCCCGCAAAACCAAGAACAATCCGGTACTGATCGGTGAGCCGGGTGTCGGTAAAACCGCCATAGTCGAGGGTCTGGCCCAACGTATTGTGCGCGGGGATGTGCCGGAAGGATTAAAAGAAAAGATCATCTTTGCTCTCGATATGGGAGCACTGATCGCTGGAGCCAAATATCGCGGCGAATTTGAAGAACGTCTGAAAGCGGTATTGAACGAAGTAAAAGGGGCCAATGGCCAAATTATCCTGTTTATTGACGAATTGCATACTATCGTCGGCGCCGGCAAGACCGAGGGTGCAATGGACGCCGGCAACATGCTGAAACCGATGCTTGCCCGTGGTGAACTGCATTGTATCGGCGCCACGACTCTTGATGAATACCGGCTGCATATTGAAAAAGATCCCGCACTGGAGCGCCGCTTCCAGCCGGTGCTGGTCGAACAACCGACTGTTGAAGACACGGTATCAATCCTACGCGGCTTGCGGGAACGCTTTGAGGTGCATCACGGTGTACGGATTCAGGATAATGCCCTGGTAGCCGCTGCAACCCTCTCTAACCGCTATATCACCGACCGCTTTCTGCCGGATAAGGCGATTGATCTGGTCGATGAAGCGTGTGCCATGCTCCGAACCGAGATCGATTCGTTGCCGGGCGAACTGGACACCATTTCGCGCCGGGTCATGCAGCTTGAGATTGAAGAGGTTGCTCTGAAAAAAGAGAAGGATAAGGCCAGCAGCGAACGCCTTGAAACACTGCGGAAAGATTTGGCTAATGACCGCGAAAAAGCCAACTCAATGCGCGCACAGTATGATACCGAAAAGATTGCCATTCAGCGGGTGCAGGGATTACGCGAACAGATAGAGAAAACCCGCCGGGAAATAGAATTGTCAGAAAGAACCGGAAATCTGGAACAGGCGTCGCGACTCAAGTACTCTGAGCTGCCCGGTCTTGAAATCGCCCTCAAAAATGAGGAATCTGCCCTGAACGAAAAGCAGGGGGGGCAGAAGCTGTTGCGTGAAGAGGTTACCGAAGATGAAATTGCAGAAATCGTTGCCCATTGGACCGGAATACCGGTGCTCCGTCTTGTGGAAGGTGAGCGTGAAAAGCTGTTGAGACTTGAAGATATTCTACATCAACGGGTTATCGGCCAGGATGAGGCGGTGCAACTGGTATCCGATGCGGTGTTGCGCGCCCGCTCGGGTATCAAGGACCCGCGTCGTCCGATCGGCTCATTTATTTTTCTCGGCCCCACCGGAGTCGGCAAAACCGAATTGGCTCGTACCCTTGCGGAAGCGCTGTTCGATTCCGAAGAGAACATGGTTCGTATCGACATGTCGGAATATATGGAAAAATTTGCCGTTTCCCGCCTGATCGGAGCGCCCCCCGGCTATGTCGGTTATGAGGAGGGGGGGCAGCTGACCGAAGCGGTGCGACGCAAGCCGTACAGCGTGCTGCTGTTCGATGAAATTGAAAAAGCGCACCCGGACGTGTTCAATATTCTTCTGCAGATTCTTGACGACGGCCGGGTTACTGACAGTCATGGCCGCATGGTCAGTTTCAAGAATACCGTTATCATCATGACCTCGAATATCGGCTCCGCATATCTTCTTGAGGGGATCACCGATCAGGGCGACATCAGGGAGGATGCCCGCAAAAACGTTATGAACGAACTGAAAGCCGGTTTCCGCCCGGAGTTTTTGAATCGTGTTGACGACATTGTGCTTTTTAAGCCGCTACATATTGATGAGGTGAAAAAGATTGCTGATTTGCTCGCCGAACAGCTCAAGCAACGCCTGAAAGAACAACATATAACACTTGAAATAAACGAGGAAGCGTTAGGTTTCATTGCGACAGCAGGCTATGACCCGGTGTATGGTGCCCGGCCACTCAAACGCTATCTGCAACGGGAACTGGAAACGCGTGTTGCTCGGGCGATAATTGGTGGTAAGGTGGCTGAAGGTGGCATGCTACAGGTTGCTCTCGAAAACGGTGCACTCTGCATCAAATGCTAGAAATTTCATTCAAACCAGGAGACCTGAAACATGCCGGATATCGAATTAAACTGGAACACTTCGCTGCTCTACCCTGCCCCTGATTCACCGGAACTGGAAAATGACCTTGCCGTGTTAGAGCGGAGCGCTTCTGCTTTTCGTGATGCGTACTTTGGAAAAGTCGGCTCATTGGACAATGTGGTGTTATTGGCTGCCATCAAGGAGTACGAAGGACTTCAGAAACGGATAGCCCAACCGTTTTGTTATGCCCATCTGCTGTTTGCTTCCGATTCCGGCAATGAAACATACCTGGCACTTTCCCAGCGCTGTTCTGAATTGGGCAGCCGGCTTTCCCAGCAACTGCTCTTTTTTGATCTGGAACTGATGGCGCTCAGCGATGAGCGCTTTACCTCTTTTCGCGACTTTTCTGGCGCAAGTACCTACCTCCACTTTCTGGAGGGAATCCGCAAATTTCTTCCTCATACGCTCAAAGAAAATGAAGAACGGCTGCTGACCCGCAAGGACCTGACCGGTTCACGGGCCTTCTCAAAGCTCTTTGATGAACTTTCTGCGTCATTTTGTTATCAGATGGAGCTTGATGGCGAACAGCGCGACTTTACCGGTGAAGAACTGCTTGCCCTTCTCCACCATACAGATCCCGATGTCCGGTTCCGGGCAATGACGCTGTTCCTTGAACGACATGGCGAACATGGCATCGTCTACAACGCCGTCTTCAACAACATGGCGCTCGATCATAGCCAGGAAATGGAACTGCGGAGCTATCAATCGCCAATCCAGCCGACAAATATCGGCAATGAAATTCCGGATGAAGCCGTCGAACATCTGCTCTGTGTCACCGAAGCTAATTACGGGTTGGCCCAGAAGTATTTCAGAATCAAAGCGGGTATGCTCGGGATGGACAGGTTGCGTAATTGCGATATATACTCACCGGTGGCCGAAACAGAGCGGAGCTATAGTTTTGCTGAAGCGCGGGAAGCGGTTGTGGCGTCCTACCGGGAGTATGACCCGGAATTTGGCACTATTGTCGAGGCATTCTTCACCGAACGGCGGGTTGATGTACTCCCCCGCACCGGGAAATCGGGCGGAGCCTTCGCTATGGGGATATCACCGGACCTGCCGCCATTTCTGCTGTTGAACTTCACCGGTACACTGCGCGATCTTGCTACTATCGCCCATGAGGCGGGTCATGGTTTGCATTTTGTCGTGTCGCAAAAACAGAGCCTGCTTAATTATCATGCGCCACTCCCCCTGGCGGAAACTGCATCGGTTTTCGGTGAGATGCTGCTGACACGGGCGATGCTTGACAATGAGCAGGATCCGCTCGTGCGCCGCTCGCTACTTTGCGCAAAAATTGAAGACATCATCGCCACCACATTCCGCCAGACGGTGTTGACCCGCTTTGAGCTCCGCCTGCATACTGAACGCGTGAAGGGTCTGCTCTCAAATGACCGCATTGCGGAAATCTGGCTGGAGGAAAACGGCAAACTATACGGCGATACTGTCGAGATGATTCCCGCCTACCGCTGGGGGTGGAGTTATATCGGCCATTTTATCCACAGCCGTTTTTACTGCTATTCATATACCTTTGCCGAACTGCTGGTACTAGCGCTGTTCCAGAAATATCGGGAGGATGGTGACTCGTTCAAACCGGGCTACCGTGAGCTGCTGGAATCGGGTGGAGCGCTTTCACCTGCAGATACTGCCCGCCTTGCCGGTATTGACATCACCGACAGCGGCTTCTGGCAAAAAGGGTATGACGTTCTGGCGGGATTGATCGATGAGTTGCAACAGTTGGGCTGAAAGGAATATATATGGCCGTAGCTGAAAAAGAGATTCTGGAAGCGCTCAGCAGTTCCCGCATCCTGACGTCAATGATAACCCCGGCAGTGCTGATCTCGGCCTGCGGAACGCTTATATTTTCAACTTCCGCACGGCTCGGGCGCATCTTTGACCGGGTAAACGTCATGAAGGGGGAGGTTGAAGCGATCATTGCAGGGACCATATCGTTTCCGGTGGAGCGGCTGCAGCATCTGCGCGGACAGATTGTTCTGCAGAGACGCCGGGCGCAGCTGATCCAGAAAGCGATGGTCACCCTGTACACAGCAACACTGCTTTTTGTCATGTCAAGCCTTGCCATCGCCGCCAATGTCGCCTATGGCAGTACTGAACAGGGGTGGATTTCTACCTTGATCGCACTCTGCGGCGGTCTGTTTCTCTTCATCGCTTCCGCGTTGTTGCTGTATGAAAGTCGTTTCAATCTCCGCTTTGTTCATCGGTCAATCGATTTCATCGAACTTCTTGAGGAAAAGGCGGGGGAGCTGAAACGGTAGCCCCTCCCTTCTCGCATTCCACACACTCTATCTCACCCCTTGAGGCCTACCTCTTGTGCAAGTGTCCGCCATGCCGGCAGACTCCGCTTGATCATCCCCATATCAAAACAGTAGGCAATCCGGAAAAAGCCTGGAGCACCAAAACCGGCTCCCGGAACCAGCAGAATGTGATGTTTCTGCGCCAGCTTGACAAACTCGACGTCGTCAGCCAGAGGAGATTTTGGAAACAGGTAAAAGGCACCATCCGGTTTGACGATACTGAAGCCCATACTGCCCAGTTCAGTGACAAGCAGATCACGTTTTGCCTGATAATCAGCGATATCCACTGATTCATCCTGCAGCTTGGCAACCAGTCGCTGCATCAGCGCCGGGGCATTGACAAATCCGAGCACCCGGTTGCTGAATACAGCACCCTCCATAAACTGGCCGGCAGTTGCCATGCGGGGATTGGCCGCCAGATAACCGATCCTCTCACCTGGCAGCGCCAGGTCCTTGCTGTGTGATGTCACGATGATGGAGCTTTCCACCAGAGGGAAAATATTCGGCACCTTTGTGCCATCGAAAGCGATGCGGGCATACGGTTCATCCGAAATAACGTAGATCAGGTGGCCGGTACGGTCATGGATGCCCTTCAGAATCATTCCCAGCCGCTGCAGGCTTTCCGCAGGATAAATGACGCCGGTCGGGTTATTTGGCGAGCAGATGATGATGGCACGTGTTTTGGTGGTGATTGCTTTTTCGATGGCGTCAATATCAAGCTGGAAGGTGTCATGGTCAGTCCAGACTTCTACCGGAACGCCGCCATGATTATCGATATAAAATTTATACTCCACAAAGAAAGGCGCCAGAATGATGACCTCTTCACCCGGGTTCAATATGGTTTTAAGCACCACATTGAGGGCACCGCCGGCACCGCAGGTCATAATGATATTATCCGCAGGAACTGTAATGCCGGCATCTCTGGAAATTTTGTCCGCGACCGCAGACCGTGTTTCAAGGTACCCGGCATTGTTCATGTAGCGATGCATACCGGGGATCGGATCGAGGGCAAGCTTCTGCAATTCGCGACGGTACGCTTCAGGCGGCTCCACATCGGGGTTGCCGAGCGTGAAGTCGTAAATGTTTTCTGCGCCGAATTCCTGTCGCAAACGCTCCCCTTCCTCAAACATTTTACGGATCCAGGATGACTTGGATATTTGACTGGCAATCTTCATGGCAATGGCCATTACAATTTCCTCCATAATAATTTTTCTGATAGGATGGCTGGGCCGAAATACTACAACAAAACAGGGATAACTCAAATGGAAATTCCGCAGTATCCCGCATCAAAGCCGATCGAGTGTACAGACAAGCAGTTTCTGGATCAACTGTTCACGGCCCTTCAACCCCGCGTTTCCGAACTGACTTTTGCCGGCCTCTATCTGTTCAGAAAAGCCCACAATTACCGGCTCTCCCTGGTCGGTGATGCCCTCATTGTGCATGGAACGCGGTATGACGGGGCATCGTATTTCCTCCCCCCGCTTGGGGGTGATGTCGCAGCTGCTCTGACCGTCATGTTTGGTCAGGGCGCGCAGTTATACGGCGCTGATGACCGTTTTGCAGCCGAATATCTCAGTCACAGCGCCGGGCGTCTGGTTGAACTGCGTGATTCATTCGATTATCTGTACCTCCGGGAAGAGTTGGCAACCCTGCCGGGAAGCCGCTTCCACAAAAAGAAAAACCGCATCAATTATTTTACCAATCGCCACTCCTCCACGACCGTCCTCTTTTCCAGTGAATATGCGGGAGGTTGCCAGCGGCTTCTTGACAAATGGGTACAGAATTCAGGGAGTGATGCGACCCGATCACTGTTACTGGAGATTGAAGCTGCATCCGAAGCGCTCCACTCTGCCGGGGAACTTGGCCTTGAAGGGGTTGTCGTCCTTATCGATGGGACTGTTGCCGCCTTTGCTCTCGGCGAACGCCTCAACCGGGATACCGCCGTCTGTCATTTTGAAAAAGCCGATCCTTTTTGCGAGGGGCTGTATCAACTGGTAAACCGCGAATTTGCCACCCGGCTTTTTACGGACTGCACGTACCTGAATCGGGAGCAGGACCTCGGCGAGATGGGAATGCGTAATGCGAAACTATCCTATCACCCGGTGGAACTGGTGAAGAAATACCTTTGTAAGGGTTCGTATAGTTAATAGTTGTTTACAATACCTGGTATTTATGCGAGAAGTTACCGCATTTTAACTGTAATCAGGGAGAATATGAAATGAGCAACAAAAGGCAATTTGAACTTAAATTTGACAGGCGATTTGCCGACGGTCAGGTTTTGCCTGTTGCCACTATCACACATGCTCCACTCCTTGGAAGACATGGCTCGAATTAGCCGGAGAAGGCTCAGTCCGTGAGCGAATCTACTTCAAAAAACTTGCAGCCTACACATTTCTCTTGCCTTCCATATCCTACCAGCATGCAGCAGTTAATATCCTCGGCACACTTGACGACAAGATCGAGCTGAACCGGCGCACGAACGAGACGCTGGAGGCAATGGCACGGGCGCTGTTCAAATCATGGTTTGTGAATTTTGAGCCGGTGCGGGCCAAACTCGAAGGGCGCGACACCGGCCTGCCCATGGATATTGCCGAGCGGTTCCCGGATTCGTTCGATGATTCGGAGTTGGGGGAGGTGCCGAAGGGGTGGAGGGTTGGGCGTTTAGATGATACCTTGGTTCTCCAAAGAGGGTTTGATCTCCCTGCTACCAAGCGTACATCAGGATTGTATTCTGTCGTTGCTGCAAGCGGGCCAAGTGGAACACATAACGAATTTATGGCTCATGGGCCAGGCGTAACAACAGGTCGAAGCGGTGTACTTGGCAAAGTATTTTATGTGCATGAAGATTTCTGGCCTCTTAACACGTCTCTGTGGGTTAAGAAATTCCGGCATTCAAAACCTGCATATGCATTTTATCTTCTACAAGGACTTGATTTCGGAATTTTCAACGCTGGTTCTGCGGTGCCAACCTTGAATCGGAACCATGTGCACCATCTTCCGACGGTTATGCCACCGATGAAGATTATCGAGAAATTTGAGGAAATAGCAGTAAAAATACTACTTCGGCAGAAAAGTAATGACCACCAATCCCGCACCATCGCCACCTTGCGCGACACCCTGCTCCCCAAACTCCTCTCCGGCGAAATCCGCGTGAAGGATGCTGAGAAGGTGGTGGATGGGGCACTATGAACAAGCTAACAAAAACTTATGGCATTATCTTTTTGTTAGCTATACAGTAACGAAAAGTTTTTTCTTACGGAGGCACAATGCTCCGCACAACCGGACAATACATAACAACGGCAACGGCAGGCGAACGATTTCAGGCATTTGTACCCGATCCGCTCCCCGAACAAGCTGCCCTTGAGCTGACACCGCGCCATTACGAGCTGATGGAAAAGGCCAACTGGGCGCTTGGCCGTCTGGACGGGGTAACAGCACTGCTTCCCGACACTTCGTTATTTCTCTATTTCTACGTCCGCAAAGAAGCTCTCCTTTCATCACAGATAGAAGGCACACAATCATCCTTTTCCGACCTGCTGCTGCACGAAAGCCGCGAAGTTCCCGGTGTGCCGCTGAATGATGTGGCAGAGGTCTCCAGCTATGTCGCTGCCATGGAACATGGGCTGAAACGGCTGAAAGAAGACTTTCCTCTCTCATTGAGGCTCATCTGCGAGATCCACGAGATTCTTCTCTCCACCGGTCGCGGCAGCACCAAGAACCCTGGTGAGTTTCGCCGCAGCCAAAACTGGATCGGCGGCAGCCGCCCCGGCAATGCACGCTTTGTGCCGCCTCCGCCTCATGAGATGATGAACTGCCTTGGTGATCTGGAAAAATATCTGCATGCCGAACATACTCCGGTACTTATAAAAGCCGCACTGGCACATCTTCAGTTTGAAACTATCCATCCGTTCCTGGACGGCAACGGCAGAGTCGGGCGATTGCTGATAACTTTGCTGCTCTGTGCGCAAGGGGCGCTCTCCCAGCCAATGCTCTATCTGAGTCTCTATTTCAAAACCAACCGGGATGCCTATTATGACTTGTTGCAGCGAGTACGGACAGAAGGGGTCTGGGAAGAGTGGCTGCTGTTTTTCCTTGAAGGGGTGCTGGAAACATCACTACAGGCCGTAACTACCGCCCAAAATATCCTGCAACTTTTTGAAGACGACCGTAAACGTATTGAACAGCTTGGCCGTCCGGCTGGCTCTGCCTTACGGCTGCACCAATATCTGCAACGCCATCCGCTTGTTACCATTCCGAACGCAGCGGCGGATACCGGCATGACCGCTCCAACGGTAACAACCTCTCTCAAACATCTGACCACATTGGGAATCGTGCGTGAAATGACCGGTAAGGAGCGTCGCCGATTGTTTGTCTATGACCGCTATCTCACAATTCTTAATGAGGGAACCGAGCCGTTAAGGTAACTTGTTGATTTTGATATGTCGATTTTTCAGCTTATTTTCGACATATTTTCAGAACCTGTCGATTGCATCGACATATTGTAACTGATTTCGAGGTAGGAGTTTCTGATGGCCTTTATTACTGAAGCTGATGTCGAGATGATGCTTCTGGAGCAGTTGGCTGGCTTGGGTTATTCCCGAGCTACCGACGCAGTCATAGGGCCGGATGGCACCGCGGCTGAGCGCGAAGCATATTCTGATGTCATTTTGCTTGGTCGTTTGACTGCGGCAATTGATCGTCTAAATCCCGCAATCCCCACAGAAGTGACCTGGTCAAGTAATAATGGACACTTCGCTAAGCCACTTTTCTCAAATGATATGAATCCTCATATTCTCTGGGGCTGACATTCCCCAAATATGAATGCCGTCTCCTGCTGTTGTAAAACATTTCG
>JAQTQX010000044.1 GCA_028712075.1 Desulfuromonadaceae bacterium | reverse complement strand
CCATCGGACAGCCTGCCGAACATTTGCCGCACTGGAAACAGCGGCGTACAGAGGTGTCGGAAAGGGCTTCCACCTTTCGAACGAAGTCCACGTCCATCGTCTCCTGCGAGATAAGCATTTTTTTCTTACTTGCCATAGAAGTCCTGTTCACTTATTGCTGATTGTTTCCATGATAAAAAGCAAAAGCCGCGCCAAATTGGCAACTGTCTGTTTTATTGGATGTTTTGTGTGGTGCTGTTTAGGTGGATATCGCTGATTACACGAACAGTGGGGAAAATGTCTACGAAACTGACGTAGTATGTGGAGATTATCGACAAGGGGGCCGGTAGCGGAAATTCATGAACAGCTAGATCAGATCACCCCGAAACGCCTTATCAAGAACCGACGGCAATATGGCATCCAGTTCGGCGGCAGTTTCGGTTTGGAGGCGTTTCAATACATCGACTTTTTTCACTCATTAAAACACCATACAAACTGAAGAACACCCAGATGGCAATAGCACTACCTGCAACCGCAAAGCCATAGTAGAGACCGGCAAACAGCACGACCCCCAACAGGATGAGCCGCTTCTTGCCGTATTTGTCAGCTGCAATTCCTGCCGGAATGGCAGAAAGCGAGTAGATGTGGCTGAACTGCAGGTAGAGTGCGGGGATCATGATCGTCGAAAAACCGACCTGCTTACGAAAATCCTCAGCCCCCAAAACAGCGTTGCACGGTTTGTGACTGTTACAACATTAGGGGAAATGTATGAGCGGTATGGACGAAATGAACCATGGACTTCTCAGCAAATGGGATTTTTGCTGGTCAATCAATCCTCCGGCGATGGAGCAGGGACCAATGCCGGAGAGCGCCGGGCATATGGCTGCCGATAACACCAACTGCCAGTGCAGATGTGAGAAACTGCGCCATAAGAGCCGGCCAGAGATGAACCGCTCCGACCAAGCCGACATGCATCGCCGCAGCAAGGCCTCGTATTTGATATGGCCAGTGTCGGGATCTGACGATATTCAGGAATATCAGGAGGCATCCGGTTATGATGGCCAGATGATGCCAGGATGAAATACGTGTAAACGGAACCGCCCAGATAATTCCACCAAACAGTACGCTTGCCGTTCCGATGTGCAAAACTCGCAAAACCAGGTCCAATAGTTTAGGGATGACGGAACGCTTCTTCTTATCTGATCTGACTTTGTTGTCGCTGCCTATGTTCTCTACCAGACAAGCCTCCAGGGATTACCGTTTCAGAGCAATGATGAGGCTGTATGCCCCGGAATAGTCGGTTCTGTTCATAAAAAACATATCTTTAAAATAGGAAAGCTTACCCAGCAAAGACAAGTCCGTGGCGTTGACAAGATTTCCGGTTGCATCAACGGCCAGCGAAAAATCTGCCGGCAATGTAACACCGCCATTGCTATCGGTATAGGAAGAATAGGCAACGCTACCTGAACCATTGATTGTGACGGTTCCGGATGACGACAGGGTTCCTGTGCCTCCAAGCAGGGCCCGGAAATCGTACGTCCCCGCCAGATCCGTTGCGGTGAACGTGTTCGGGTCATTGGCTATGATATTAACCAGCTGGTATATCCGTAATATATAGCGGGGAGTTGTCCCGCTTGAATCCGTGGCGGTTCCTACGATTACCGACTTGTCGGCAGACATGACTCCTCTGTCTATCACCGCCGCCGGTTGCGGAGCAGCGGTGGTACGGCTTTCAGTCACGATGCCGTCGGAGGTTATGTTCAGGATACTGGCTTTTTCTCCCGGAGTTGCGGGATTAGAGGGCGCGCTAAGAGTTGTATATTGGATCTTTTGATCTCTGCCGATCTGTCCGGCGGCAAATTCCCACTCATGATTACTGCCGCTTGAAAGCTGATGGTAGATGAAACGACGACTGCCACCACCGGTGTTGCCGAAGCCTTGAAGATCACCGGCATTGGAGAAGGTAACACCGGGAACCTGTTTTTGAAGTATGGCCAATGATTGGGATGTGCCATCGGGTGATGAGTTTCCGATGATCATTTTCCGGTTAGCCGCCAAGACTCCCTGAAAATTTGAGACACCTGCAATTGAGTCGCGGACCTGGCCGCCGGAATTCAGAAACAATGACGGGAACAGATTGTCAGGAGGCAGAGTGTTGCCGCTGCTGTCAAGAAATGAACTAAAGGATACAGCCCCTGAACTATCGACAGCCAAAGCGCCGCGCATCCACCCGGCGCCGGCCCCAGTCACCAGTATATTGAAGTTCCAGCTTCCTTCCATGTCCCCCTGGACATAGGAACCAAGCAGCGCCGGTGTTGCAGAGACCTCGTTGGACGGTGTACTTTCGCTATTTGAGTTCAGAGAGGAAACCGAAAAATAATAGGTCGTACCATTTGTCAGGCCGGTCTGGATAAAAGATGTACTGGCGACAGAGGCACTCTTCGTTCCGGAAACCCTGGAAGCACCGGGTGACGTTGAAATGTAAATATTGTATGACGCCGCCTTATCCGCTGCCGGCCAGCTGAGCATAACCTGGCCGTTATCGGCCGTTGCGGCCAGACCTGCAGGTTGGGCCGGCGCCCCGGGATCGTAGCGCCATGGATCATCACCGCCACAAGCACCCAGCAGCATGCAGAAAGCGATGATTGAAAATAAATGTATATAATTCCGCCGCCAGTTATTCATAGGTACCCCCCGGAGATTTTCTCACCGGCATATCTCACGAAGATTTCTCCAGCTACATCCGGATTTCAACACCGCCGTAGATATATCGCCCCGCTTGCGGCATGCCGTAACTCGTCTCATAGTTTTCGTCGAACAGGTTGTCGGTTCCTACGTACAGGGTGACCTTGTTGTCCAGAATTCTCTTGCTCAGCTTGAGATTTACCAGAGTGTAGTCGCTAAGCTTGGCTTTCTGTACGGGAGTCACGTTGTTTTTGGTATAAAAAAACTGATTCCTGACATACAGCAGGGACGCATACGACGAGAATCCTGAAGCAAAATTGTACGTCCCTTCCAGCGTCACCTTGTCTCCGGGGGTATACTGCTGCTGGTCTCGTCCCGCCCGCGACCTGTCTTCAGAGTAGAGATGGGCATACGATGCGCGTAGTAGGAGATTTTTTATACAGTGCGTCGCAGCCGACAGTTCTGCCCCCGCAAAGCGGACCTCAGCCAGATTGGTATTTTTGTTGGTTGACTGGTCGTTCTGGATCAGATTTATTGCCTGCGTGTAAAACCCGGTAAAGCTGACCGTGCTGTTCAGGGGGAGTTGCCGCTCCACCCCGGCCTCATAGGAGAAGGAGCGCTCAGCAGACAAGTCCGGATTACCCTTGGACAGGTCATACAGGTCACCCAGCGAGGGAAAGCGGATGTTCCTCTTGAAAGCGGCCTTCAGACGGGTCTCCGGGGAGATGTCATAACTGGCTCCGGCCAGGAGGCTGTAGTCATCACTGTTTTGCTCGTCCCTCGTCTGCAGGAAATGGCCATAGCCCGCCACCAATCCCAGTCCCGGCAACGGCGACAGCTCGTATTCGATGGCAGCTGAATAAACCGACAGGGACTTGTCCGCAACCAGCGGAGTGTACGAATCAGCAGCAACGGTCAGCGGTCCGCTGTTCTCCCAGTGGTCTCTTTCGGCGGCAAAGGAAAAGCCGAGCGCGCCGGCATTCCCCATCTCATAACGTGGTTGCAGGGTTACCCCGCTGATGGACGTTGTGACATGCTCCTGGAATGATCCTGCCACAAGATTGAAAGAATCGAAGTTGTCGTTGTCGTACTGGTTAACATGTTCATCGCGGCGGTTGAAAAACGCCCACCCTCTGAGACTGAGCTGATGTGACAGAGCATAATCTGCGGCAAGCTGCACCGAGTGCCCTGAGTAATCATCAACCCGGACGTACTTTGGAGAATTTGCGAAGGGATCGAAGGGATCGTTGACAGCGCTGAACGGCTTGCCGTAATACCCCTGGGAGTAATTGTAGGTCACTCCGAGTGACAGATCCCTGCTCGGCGTGAAACCGATGCTGCCGAATACCGCATTCCGCTCCTTGTCGCTGTTGTTCCGGTAGCCGGAACCCTGTTCAACGGTTGGCCTGTAGTCACCGGAAAGGGGATAGCCATCAACCTTTGATGCGCTTCCACTCAGGAAGTAATTGAATCTGTCCGTGGCGCCGGAAACAATCGCCCGACCACTGTACGGAGCATGATCACCCACTTCTCCGGCGATCATCTCCTGTACGCCGCCGGTCCCTTTTTTCGTAATGATGTTAATGACACCGCCGAGCCCCCCCTGACCGTAGAGTGTCGAACTGGCGCCGGTGGTCAGCTTGATCTCAGCAATATTTTCCGTCGGGATGACCGTCGGATCGAATTGCTGATCAAAGGCGGAATTCATCGGGATACCATCCAGAAGGAGGACAATATGCCGGGTGCGAAAACCACGGATATCGATGCGCGGGACACCTTCTCCGCCGGTCCTGACATTGACGCCGGGTAAGAGAATGATGGCCTGATCCAGAGTCGTTGCCCCCCTGCTGCGGATATCTTCGGCGGTAACGGTGTGAACCGTTTCACTTGCCTGAACCCCTTCCCCCTGACCGGAAACGACTATCTCTCCGAGAGTGTTGACGCCTGGTCGATCCTGAAGTTCTCCAGTATATGCGTCTTGCGGCAGGAGACAGAATCCGCTGAGAGTCGATAACAAGGCGCAGCGCAGTATTTTTTGATTCATGGGTTACCACCCTGATGAACATGCAAATAATGTATATGAAAAGAATACCCCCGGGTTGCCCCGGGGGAGAATCGGGAGAGCGTCAGAGTATCGTAACGGCCTGGGCATTGGTCTGTGTTCCGCTTTCACCTGCGGCGTTCACGGCGGTTATCAGGACATAGTAGGTCGCGCCGCTGGTAAGGCCGGTAATGTCGGTAGACGCCGTGGTGCTGGTTGCAGGGAGTGAAGCCAGAACTTCAGCTTTTGCAGGTACTGTGTTTGCCTGCAGGTAATAAATATTGTACGAGACGGCACCCGTGACCGCATTCCAGGTAGCGGATAGTTGTCCGGCTACAGTGGATGATACGTTACGCCCATTCGGGCTTGCCGGTGGCTGAGGAGTTGCTGCGGGGGTAGCGCTTTTTTCGCTTGAAACGACGCTTTCTCCGACAGCATTAACGGCGGTGACAACGACATAGTACGCAGTGCCGTTTGTCAGACCTGTTATCACATGTGAGCTTGTTACACCGACAATCTGGGTATCGCTAGCTGTCGAAACGTCTGCGGTCGTACCGTAATAAATGTTGTATGAGGTCGCATCGGTCACCGCACTCCAGGAAACGGTTACCTGGCTGTCTCCTCCCGAGACTGCTATCCCGGCCGGTTTTGCAGGAAGTTGCGGCGCCGCTGCGGGAGTGGCTGATTTTTCGCTCGAAACGATACTCTCGCCGCCAGCATTTACGGCAGTGACGACAAAATAGTACGGTATACCGTTAGTCAGTCCGGTTACCGCCTGCGGACTGGTCGCAGAGGCAACCTTGGTGCCCGTTGTAGTGGTAACCCCGGCGGTTGCGCCGTAATAGATGTTGTAGGAGGTCGCATCGGCCACGGCACTCCAGGATACGGCAACCTGGCTATCACCTCCGGAAGCTGTGATTCCGGTCGGTTTCGCCGGTGCAGCAGTTACGGAGGGTGTCGAAGTGGAATCCCCACCACACCCCGTAAAGACCAACATCAGTACTGCCAGACTGACTACCGCCAGCCACCCCATCAATTGTGTTTTCCGTTTCATACCGTTCTCCTTTGCTATTTAATCGAATTGGTCAGAATTTCTGACTTTTTCTTCTGTTTATTCTTTTATTTCAGTTTGTTACTAAGTTTTGCCTTGTCTCCCTCCATGATTCTGGTTAAATACGATGGTATGGGAGGACAAGCTCAT
>JAQTQX010000043.1 GCA_028712075.1 Desulfuromonadaceae bacterium | reverse complement strand
ACGATCTCCGCGATGTCGATCCCGACCGGACAGACCCGCACACATCTGCCGCAACCCGTGCAGAGGGTCTGGCCGAATTTGTCATCGTAGTATTTGAACTTGTGCATGATGCGATTGCGGTAGCGTTTGGGTTGGAGGTCGCGTGGGTTGTGGCCCGAGGCGTGGTGAGTGAACTTCCGGAATCCGCAGGAATCCCAGTTTTTGCGTCGTTTGCCTGACTTCTCGGTTCCCTCGTCAACGATATCAAAACAGTGGCAGACCGGACAGACAAAAGCACAGGCACCGCAACCGACACAACGGGTAGCGATGCTGTCCCATGATGGGTCCTCAAAGTGCTCATCCAGCCACGCCTTCACCTTGGCCAGATCGATCTTATCTGTCTGGGGAACTGCGAGCGGTGACTCTGCCGCACCGACCGGCTCAGTAAAAAGTTCCGCATTACCGGCAACCAAAGCTTCGCCCTTCTCGCTGAAGGTTTCACAGGCATATCCTCCCCCCTCCAACGGAGTCAGAAACAGGTCACTTCCTCTTGTCTCTGCAGGAGAAAAGCCGACGGCAGTACAGAAACAAGCGTCGTCAGCCGTTGTGCAGGCGATGCCGATGATGGTCGTTTTTTTGCGCCGCTCAAGAAAAAACTCATCTTTGAAATCCCAGGAAAACACCGCATCCAGAACCGGAATTGCTGCTGCATCACAGGGGCGCACTCCGACAAGAACGGTTTCAGGGAAACGGGCCGAATCGATATCAGTCAACGTAACCTGCTGCCCCTCTTTCTCGTACGACATGATTTCTTCACACACCGGAAAGAACGCTTCCTTGGCTGAACGTCGCGGCAGGATATCCGTCATCATTTCTGCAGCACTGTTTATCGGCTCGTAGAGAGGCGTTCCGGCATTCATACGTGATGCAACTACACGTGTGCCATCCACAATCAGCCTGTCGAGGAGTATATTCAGATTTTGTTCGGAGATGTACTTTTTCATTCAAAAACCTTTTCACCACAGAGTCACAGAGCACACAGAGATAACCAAACCATTGAAGACCGGATAAAATATGACATCTTTTTGTCTTACCCTACATGTTGCCTTTAACTTTCTCTGTGCCGCTGTGGTGAGAAATTATTGTTACTTTATAAAGCTCTGATCGTCCTTGTCGGTAAATGTAGCCAATGGTCCACTCTCATTGACTTCAAGACCGGCCTCATACTCAAACAGTTCCTTCAATTCCTTGGCCATCTTCCGGTTAAGCAGGTTCAGCGGAATATCCATGGGGCACGCTCGCTCACACTCGGCACATCCGGCACAGCGACCGGCAAGGTGCATGGCACGTACGATGTGCCAGGCGGTATTTCCGGAAGGCCGCGGAGTTGTTTCCACCATCTGCGGTTTATTACGATCACAGAGGCATTGTTCGCAGAAACAGAACGGACATACTTGACGGCAGGCGTAGCACTTGATGCATTTGGCAAACTGCTCTTGCCAGTAAGCCCAGCGTCCGGCCGGGGTCAATGCCTCCAACCGGGCAATCTCAGTGGCATATTTTGTCTCAAGGGGAACCATGGGCGGCAAAGCAACATCCGGCACGAAATCGCAGCCGGTCGGCAGATGGGCGTCGCACTCTCGACATTTTGGTGCAATCGTCTCCGATGTCAGCTCAACGGCCGGCTGGACAGTTGAAGCCAGTACACCGACGCACGGCACACCAATCAGGTAAAGATTTTCCCGTTTAAGCTGAAATTCTCCCATCAGGCCAACCAACGCCTTGAGGTCGCACCCCTTGACCACGATGCCAATCTTCCCCGTTTTTGGAATTTCTTTTTTTGCCGTGGTCAGGTACACGGCCAGATTGTTGACACTGGCAGAAGTGAATACCAACTGGGCGGCAGAGTCGGCGTCATTTATGACTATTGGCTGAACCGCGCCCGTGCGACGGGCGGATGCATAACCAACTATGGCAGAAACCTCCCCAGTAGAGAGCAGACGCTGCGCCTCGCGCCGAATGGCCTCGGCAACAGCAGCGTGTATGGATGTGTCAATAACTTGCATCATGTAAATCCCGTCAGATTTGGTTATACGCTTCTTTCAGTTCCGGCGTGTTTATACTGCCTGACCACTGCTCTTCAAGAGCCAGTTCCTTGAATTCGTTCATCGGTCCCATGGCGCGTACTTTTTCAGTCAGGTCAGTGACGACTTCGACCCATTTGCCCCCCTCGGCAGCTGAAACCCACGAAAACTGGAGACGATGCAAATCAACCCCGATAAATTCGAGCAGTTTCCGGAACGCAGCAAAGCGGCGCCGAGCATGGAAGTTACCGGCAATATAGTGACAGTCACCTGGATGACAGCCTGAAACCAGCACGCCATCAGCTCCCTGCTGAAACGCCTTCAAAATAAATACCGGGTCGATGCGGCCCGTGCAGGGAAACTTCAGAACCCGGACATTGGAAGGGTATTGCATGCGGCTGGTACCGGCGAGGTCCGCTCCGGCGTAGGTACACCAGGTGCAGACAAAGGCGATTATTTTGGGTTCGAAGCCATGTTTTTGTTTTTCTGGGTGCATGTCAAAGGGCCTCAATCATTGCGACAATCTGTTCGTCGGTATAACCATCAAGTTCTACACTTTTCGATGGGCACGTGGCCTGGCAGGTACCACAGCCTCCACACACACCCGGATTAACGTACGCAACCACCTTGACAAGATTCCCTTGGCGATCCCGGATTTCCTTCTCCTCAACAGCTCCGTATGGGCAGACCTTCTTGCAGGCGAAGCAGGCGACACAGTTAGCGTCCCTGACCCTGGCGACAATCGGCTCCCGCTCTAGCTGGTCTTTGGAGAAGAGGGTCATAACCTTGGCTGCAGCTGCCGATGCCTGCGATACTGTTTCAGGAATATCTTTCGGCCCCTGGCAGGCGCCCGCGAGGTAGATGCCGGCAGTGGCACATTCAACAGGTCGCAATTTGGCATGGGCTTCCGAGTAAAAATGGTATTTGTCGTAGGAGATCCCCAGCTTCTGGGCCAGAATATCGGCACCCTTCTGGGGTTGTACGGCCGTAGCCAACACAACCATATCAGCCTCTATTTCAACCTGAACGCCGACGGCGATGTCACTCCCCATGACAACGATCTTGTCACCTTTTTGATAAAGCCGGGAAACCATGCCGCGAATATAGACCGCTTCCTCTTCTTCAATCGAGCGGCGCCAGAATTCGTCGTAGCTTTTACCGGGGGTACGGGCATCCATAAAGAAGACGTATGCCTGGCCGTCATGCACCTTGTGGTGATAGAGCATGGTGTGTTTGGCTGTGTACATACAGCAGACTTTGGAGCAGTAGCTGATGCCCTTCTCTCTGGCACGCGAGCCAATACACTGGATGAAAACGATTTGTTTCGGTTCCCTGCCGTCGGAGGGGCGCAGAATTTTGCCGCCGGTGGGGCCGCTTGCTGATGCCAGCCGCTCGAAGGTCATGCCGTCGATAACGTCGGGGATCTTGCCATGGCCGAATTCACCGTACCCTTTGATCGGGGAGCCTTTCGGTTTTTCGGCAATAGAGTAGAGATCAAAACCGGTGGCCACAACAATGGCACCAACCGCTTCGACGACCAGACGATCCTGCTGTTCAAAATCGACTGCGCCAGGGCCGCAGACTTTCTGGCAGACGCCACATTTCCCTGTTTTAAACATGGTGCAGTTATCGCGATCGATGACCGGCGTATTGGGAACTGCTTGCGGAAAGGGGACAAAGATGGCCGTGCGCATGCCGATGTTCTGATCAAATTTGTTGGGGATTTTCTTCTGTGGGCACTTGGCCATGCAGACGCCGCAGCCGGTGCATTTGTTCTCATCAACCGAGCGGGCGTTTTTCTTGATGGTCACCTGGAAGTTGCCGATGTAACCTTCGACCAGTTCGATTTCAGAGTAGGTGTAGAGTTTGATCATGGGGTGGTTGGCAACATCCACCATTTTCGGGGTCATGATGCATTGCGAACAGTCGAGGGTCGGGAAGGTTTCAGAAAGTTGGGCCATATGGCCGCCGATTGAAGGTTCCCGCTCGACGAGAATGACTTCGTGACCGCAGTCGGCAATATCCAGGGCAGCCTGGATACCGGCGATTCCGCCGCCGATGACCAGCGACCGTTTTGTGACCGGCACCGTTATGGCGGGCAGAATGCGATTTTTTTTGACTCTCTCAACCATCATGCCGACGATGTCAATCGCTTTGGCAGTGGCCTCCTCCCGATTTTCGTGAACCCACGAACAATGCTCACGGATATTGGCCATTTCGCACAGGAATGGGTTAAGCCCGGCCGATTCAACAGCCTTGCGGAATGTTTTTTCATGCATGCGCGGCGAGCAGGCAGCGACAACAACATGGGTGAGTTTTTGCTCCTGGATTGCTTTTTTAAGCAGATTCTGCCCCGGGTCGGAACACATATACTTATAGTCGGTTGCGAGTGCTACTCCGGGAAGCTTGCCGACCTCAGCCGCCACCCGCTCCACATCAATCGTCCGGGAGATGTTCTCGCCGCAATGGCAGACAAATACGCCTATTCTGGACATGCTACAGTATCCCCTTCTCTTTCAACAACGGCAGCGGGTTGACCATCATTGCGCCCAGACCCAGTTTGTTGACACTCAGGCCGACTGACAGGCCGACCAATTGAGTGAGGTAAAATACCGGCAAACCATAACTGGTACTGTACACTGATTCGATTTCCTTCTGACGGATGTCCAGGTTGCCATGGCAGAGCGGGCACCCGACCATAATGCAGTCGGCGCCGGCTTCTTTGGCTGATTCCAGAATTGAATGAGTCAGCTGCAACACGACACCCGGGCGCGAAAGAGTGAAGTTAGCGCCGCAACATTCGAGACGATGGGTCCAGGCAACGGTTTCAGCGCCAACCGACTCGATCACCTTCTCCATGATAGTGGGGGCCTCCGTACAGTCCAGATTCGGCACGTCGGTCGGGCGGGTCAGGAGGCACCCGTAGTAGCAGGCGATTTTGAGGCCGGTGAGAGGCTTGCTGACGGACGAGGCCAGCCGTTCCAGGCCGAGGTCATGCGCCAGAATGTCCAGCAGGTGCTTGACCGAGCCATTGAGATGAACCGGAGCGTCAATGGCTTTTTCGACCTGCACCCGTTTAACCTCATTTTCTGCCAGCACATGCTGGGTCGTCTTGAGTCGGGAGAAGCAGGCAGCACAGGCAACGGCAAGGTCACCTTCAATCTTTTCCGCCAGCTCCAGATTTTTTGCACAGAGAGAAAGGGAGAGCAGTTCATCAACATTGTGGGCGGGGGTTGCACCGCAGCAAAACCAGTCCGGAATTTCGGTAAGACCTATTTTGAGTTTCTTGAACAGCTCCCGGGTCGAAAGATCATATTCACCGGCTGAAGCGTGCAGGGAACAGCCGGGGTAGTAGGAGTAGCTGAGTTTAGTCATTGATAGACCTTTTTTCATATGGATGAGGGATGAGGGATGAGAAAAGCTTTTAGATCTAAATTCATCTCTCATCTCTCATCGTTTTTTAAAGTGCTTCCCCGTTCTTCCTCATCTTTTCTATCCGGGAAAAGATCTTTTCAATTTCCGCCATGTTTTTGTTCTTTTGGTGGAACATCTTGAGCTTACCCTTGGCAAGCAGTTTCGGCCCCAACATCATATCTTTGAGAAACTGGCCAGATTTGACGTTGAAGACGGCAGCAAGGCGCATTTCGTACTGGCGGCCGTAGGTGCGGATGTTCTGCAGGAATAGTTTGTTGGCCAGTTGGACGTAGCTTTCCTTGGAGGGGCCTTCGGCGTCCCAGGAAAGTTTGCGCAGCGCATCCATGATCGAGGCGAGATGAACCTTGTTTGGACAACGGGTAGAACAGGTTTCGCATGATGCGCAGTACCAGATCGAACGACCGGCCAGAACACGCTGCCACTGACCAAGCTGCAATAACCGGACGACCCGGTTAGGCGGATGCTCCATAAAGGTTGCCATCGGACAGCCTGCCGAACATTTGCCGCACTGGAAACAGCGGCGTACAGAGGTGTCGGAAAGGGCTTCCACCTTTCGAACGAAGTCCACGTCCATCGTCTCCTGCGAGATAAGCATTTTTTTCTT
>JAQTQX010000014.1 GCA_028712075.1 Desulfuromonadaceae bacterium | reverse complement strand
AACGCTACCGCAATCGCATCATGCACAAGTTCAAATACTACGATGACAAATTCGGCCAGACCCTCTGCACGGGTTGCGGCAGATGTGTGCGGGTCTGTCCGGTCGGGATCGACATCGCGGAGATCGTTGGTGAAATTTCTAAAAAACTGTAATAACACGGAGACACGGAGCACACGGAGAAGGACAAAGACAATAATCGATTGAAATACATAAAAACGTTAGATGAAAACATACCGATTGTTATTGCTCTAACTGATTTGATTTTTTAGGTTTTTCTCCGTGCCCCCCGTTTCTCTGTGTTATTCAAAAAGGTTTTAAATATGTGTAATCACACCAGCAAGAATATCTACCTCCCCTATCTGGCCACCGTCGACGAAGTTGTCGATGAGACCCCGGATGTCCGTACGTTGCGGCTGGTCTTTCAAGATGAAAAGGTGCGTGATTCCTTCACTTTCCGGGCTGGACAGTTTGCAGAGTATTCGGCCTTTGGTGCTGGAGAGTCCACATTCTGCATTGCGTCATCCCCAACCCGTACCGGGTATATCGAGTGCTGCTTTCGCTCTGTTGGGCGGGTAACCGAAGAATTGCGGCGTTTGGAAGTGGGCGATACGATGGGCGTACGCGGTCCGTATGGCAACTCTTTCCCGATAGAGGAGTTTTATGGCAAAAATCTGGTTTTTATAACCGGCGGCATTGCTTTACCACCTCTGCGGACACTGATCTGGAACTGCCTCGATTTGAGGGACAAGTTTGGTGAAATTACCATTGTCTATGGTGCCCGGACTGAGGCAGACCTCGTGTACAAACGGGAGTTGCAGGAGTGGCAGGAGCGGAGTGACGTACGGCTGGTCAAAACGGTAGATCCTGGTGGCAATAGTCAGGAGTGGGACGGCAAGGTCGGTTTCGTACCGACTGTTCTGGAGGAGGCGGCGCCTTGTTCAGAGAACGCGATTGCCCTGGTATGCGGCCCGCCGATTATGATCAAGTTTACGCTGCCGGTTCTGGAAAAACTTGGTTTCAGCGACACACAGGTCTATACGACCCTGGAAAACCGGATGAAGTGTGGCCTCGGCAAGTGTGGGCGTTGCAATGTTGGTAATGTCTACGTCTGCAAGGATGGCCCGGTTTTTACCGCGCAGCAGGTTAAAACGATGCCGATGGAGTTTTAATTGCCAAGCGCCTCATCGAATTTTTTCTGATCGAACCCGACTATTATCCTGCCGTTGATCAAAAAGGTCGGCGTTGCCTTGACTTTCTGCCCCTTGACTATCTCAAGTTGTTCTTCCTGAAGTTTGATCCCCTTTGGCGTTATCCCCTCGTAACTTTGAACCATATCCATGCTGCCGGACATCACGGCATGATAAGCCGCGGTACTGTCAGCCTGCGATAACACGTACTGGGCCTTCTCCTTTGACTTGGGGTGGCGGGGAAGCGGATAGAAAAATACGTGCCTTGTTATGTCGCTACGTCCGTCAAAGTACTTGGAGGCTTTGCGACAGAAAGGGCAGTCGGGATCGGTAAATTCGACAACAATTTTTGGACCGCTGCCAATGGTAACCGCTTTAGTATAGTCAAGCAGTCCTGTAGCTGCCTGACTGATGGCAGCGAAAAACAACATGGTTGTCAGCAGGATAATAAGTTTTTTCATAGATCACCTCGCAGCGGTTATTGAGATTTGGAAGAACTGTCTGAGCAGGATGGCAGCAGGATGATAAATTCTCCCCCCTGCTCTGTACCTGATTCCGCCCAGATTGCCCCGTGAAAATATATAATGGCTAGTTTGCAGTACGCCAACCCTAACTTTGCTCCGTTTCTCTCTCGTCCCGATATATTTGTCGATGTGACGGTGCGGTCAAATATGCGTTCAAGCTCGGAAATCGGGATTCCCTCACCGGAATCCCGAACAGAAATCCTGACAAAACAGCTTTTTTCGAAAAAACTCGGCGAAAGAGCTGCATGCCCCGGTATTCCCAGTGCGTCGGGTGTTTTTCCTGCAACTGTGCCGCAAGTGACTGCGATAGCAGCACCTTCCGGAGTTACGGTCAAGGCATTACCAAGCAGACTCCCGATGACTCGCATAAAGGCGCCTTTGTCAACCAAAATGTCCGGGACATCAGGCTCCACATCAACGGGAAAACGAATGTTCTCGTGTCTTGCCGACCGGACAAACCGCTCGGCAACTTTACTGATGAGTTCCTTACAGCTACATGGTTGGAGCGACAGCTGCATTTTACCATGCTCGAATCTACTGATGTCCTGAACATTGTCGATCATGGTGACAACTTCGTTACAGCTGTCAATCGCTGATTGCAGATACTCTTCCTGCTCCTCATTGATGGTGCCGAGGCACCCCTCGCGGATAATGTCAATAGAGCCGACTGCAGCGGTTAACGGGTTTTTCAGGTCGTGAGAAAATGTCGAGATGAAATCATCCGTTTTCTGCTGCGGGGTGGTTTCCACCTGCAGATTCTGAAAATGGACCGAATCACTGTCTTCATGTTCAATGGCACTCAGAATTGCTTCAGCAAAAAGAATATCATCTGGCGTGGTAATTTTTATATTGCGATAATCACCATGGATGATATGCATACTGCCACCGGCACGCTCTATCAGTGACGCATCATCTGTGCAGGTAAACCCGTCGGTTGCAGCGGCACGGTAAGCGTTGAAGATTTTTCCAAAACAAAAAGTTTGCGGGGTTTGTGCCTGCCATAGTGAATTCCTGGCGGGGGTGCTGCTTACGATATCATTATGTGCAATTTTGATGGTGTCTTTAACCGGGACTGCGACCAGAGCACCATCATGGTGTCTGGCGGCATGTATTGACTCAAGAAGCAGCCTTTCCGATAACAGCGGCCTGGCACCGTCATGGATCAGGACGATATCCTCATCGCTGACGCTCTCCCTCATCGCCTTCAGACCGTGAAAAACCGAATGCTGGCGCTCTTTTCCCCCCGGAACGAGTGCGACTACTTTTTTGAAGCCATGCGCAGTGATAATGTGTTCCTGGCAATATGCTATTTCTTCTGCAGGAATGACCAGGTAAATGGCGTCAATGAGGGGAGAATGTTCAAAAACCGCGATGGTTCTGGCAATGATCGGCATACCATGCAGCTGTAGATATTGTTTGTTACCAGGGGCACCCATCCGCTTTCCCATGCCGGCGGCTGGTATCAGTGCGATTGATTTGAGCGTAGCCATGGACAGGTTTTTCAGCAAAAGATGTGCCTCGCTGGTCAGTTTGTTGCTGCTGATGTGGGGCCGTTCATCAAAACTTTCCCGCCATATTCGGCGTTCGTGCGAACGAGCACTTCAGCAAGATCCGGGTTTTTTGCCCTGAATGCGTCAATGATCTTTTCGTGTTCAAGTACGGAGATCATCATTCGTCCCGGAAGGCTGAGAGAAGTGAAGCGCAGCCTTTGAAACTTGGTGACCAGACCCGCAATCAGTTCATGTAATTTTTCGTTGTTGGCTGCCTTGATGAAAAGTTCATGAAAATCATTGTGAACCTTGAAAAAATGTTTGATATCTCCGGTTTTTGCCAGTTCCGCCAGCTTGTCATTGATAGCCTGAAGGCGGTTCAGATCCTTTGTGCTTAGCTTTTCGCAGGCACAACGGGCGGCATATCCTTCCATGATGCTTTTGATGGCGTAAAACTCTTCAATGTCTTTGGCGGTAAACTCACTGACTACCGCGCCGCGCCGTGGAATAACCGTCAGATATCCTTCTGATTCCAGTTGTCGGAATGCTTCGCGGATGGGGGTTCGGCTAATGCCGTACTGTTCAGCCAGTTCCGGCTCAGAAACGCGGCAACCCGCTTTGAGGACGCCGGAGACAATTGCATCGCGTATGTTTTCCAGTATTTTTTCACGGAGTGTCAGATGTTTTTCCATCGATTTTTTCATAGTGTGATAGTACTCCCCAAGTGATTTTGCAATATTGTATACAGTATGCACAATTTGTCAATTATAACGCGCGTATTTCTTTGAATTTATTGATCAGTTGCATAGATATTTCGTGGTGGCAGGCTGTCTTGTTCTGTTGTTGCACGGAAGAAAACTCCTTGTGTTTTTGACCCCTTGCAGGTAATCTCCCCCGTATATGGATCCGGTACGCCACCTCAAAATTTCTTTTTTTGTTCTATTGATGCTCATCTCAGGGGGAACAACAGGCTACATGGTTATCGAGGGGTGGCGCCCCCTCGATGCGGTCTATATGACTGTAATTACCCTGGGAACAGTCGGCTTCAAGGAGGTTCACGATCTTTCCGACGGTGGCAAGCTGTTTACGATGGCTTTGATCGTGGTTGGTGTCAGCGTGCTCGGTTATATTGTCGGAAGTTTGGCCCAAATCATGTTCGAGGGGCAGATTCAGCGGATCATGGGGAGGAAAAAGGTGGAAAAACAGATTGATTCGCTTACGGGACACTATATCATTTGTGGGTTCGGCCGGATTGGTTCTCTTATTTGCAAAGAGTTCAAGGCGAATGGCCTGCAGTTTGTCATAATCGAGAAAAACGTTGACGCCACAGAACGTTTGTCAACAGATGGCTATCTGTACATGAAAGGAGATGCGACTCTTGATGAAACACTACTCAAAGCCGGCATTGACAAAGCTAAAGGGTTGATTTCGGTGGTTACATCTGATACGGAAAATGTTTATATTACGCTGACGGCCCGCGGCCTTAACCCTGACCTCTTTATCATGTCCCGTTCAGGTGAAGAGGGGTCAGATATCAAGCTCAAGCGTGCCGGGGCCAACAAAGTCGTGTCGCCGTACACGATCGGCGGCAACCGCATGGCTCAGTCGGTACTGCGCCCCAATGTTGTTGATTTTATAGAAATTGCTACAGGCCATGAACATCTGGAATTGCAGATGGAAGAAATTAATATCCCGGCACACTCTGCTTTCGTCGGTGAAACGCTGGTCACTTCTGGGTTTCGTAAAGAGATTGGTGTTATTATCGTCGGCATAAAAAAGGGACACGGGAAAATGGTGTTCAATCCTCACTCCCAGACCAAAATCGATGATAATGATACGCTGATAGTACTTGGCGATCCGTCATCGATTCAGAAATTGGAGGTGCTGGTTGCCTGCACCGCTTCTGACGAAAAAATTCGACAGCACAGGAACGCCCACCATGAAAAATAACATCCATGCCCATGTTCCGTACGGCCGCTTGGCGGAACATTTGGAATATGCAATTGCCAACGATATCAACCCGGAAGTCTTTTTCAGTGCGGATGCTCTGGATCGCCTGATTCCAGAAGAATTGTCAGCCCTGGCTGACTCGCTCCGCAACTCCGGCCTGCATACGACGATTCATGCCCCCTTCCTCGATCTCAATCCAGGCGCTGTTGATACAGGCATCCGCGCTGTCAGTAGGCAACGGATCCGACAGGTTCTGCAGACGGCCGAGATACTTCGTCCGAAGGTCATTGTTGTCCACCCCGGTTACGATGATTTGCACTATGGTGATAATCGTATGATATGGCTGAAAAACAGTATAGATTTCTGGCAGGAGTTCGTGCCCCTGGTCCGTGAACTTGGCACAATCCTGGCGGTTGAAAATATTTACGAAAAAGAGCCATCGACAATCAAGGCTCTCCTTGATGCCGTGAGTGACCCCTGTTTTCGACACTGTTTTGATGTGGGACATTGGCATTTGTTTACGACGGTGACTCTTGAAGAGTGGTTCAGAGAGCTTGGAGAGTACGTGGTCGAATGTCATATCCATGATAATCATGGTCAATTGGATGAACATTTGCCGGTTGGCGAGGGAGCTATACCTTTTGAACAGTTTTTTCCACTTCTGCTACAGTATGCACCGACTGCCGTCAGAACGATTGAAGCTCACAGTACTGAACATCTTCAGCGTGCATTGAAAAATATTCGTAACTATATACCACGAGGGGATTTTTGAAATGACAGAGACAATATTGGTAACAGGCGGCTGCGGATACATAGGCAGCCATGTGGTACGGCAACTTTCGGAATCAGGCCGAACAGTGGTGGTTTATGACAACCTTTCCACCGGTTTTCGTGATGCCCTGACGCGTGGTGAAGAGCTTGTAGAAGGAGAACTGGCCGACCGTGAAGGTCTGGAAAAGCTCTTTCGGAGCTACCAGGTCACAACAGTGCTGCATTTTGCCGCAGCCATTATTGCACCGGAATCGGTTACCAAGCCGTTGAAATATTATGGCAACAACACCCGGAACACGTTAGGGCTGCTGGAGGCGTGTGTGAAGTATGGTGTCAAGCGGTTCATTTTTTCCAGCACGGCGGCGGTCTATGGTTTCCCTGACGGCGGTGTGGCGTCTGAGGAGAGTGCTGCTACCCCGATAAACCCGTACGGGACATCCAAGCTGATGAGTGAATGGATGTTGCGTGATGTTGCTGCTGCACACGACATGCAGTATGCGGCACTGCGCTACTTTAATGTAGCCGGAGCTGATCCGCAGGCCCGCATGGGACAACGCACTCCGGAGGCCACTCACCTGATCAAGGTTGCCTGTCAGGCGGCACTTGGCATGAGAGAGAATATCAGCGTGTACGGTACTGACTATCCAACACCTGATGGGACCGGTATTCGCGACTATATTCACATCGAAGATCTAGCATCTGCCCACTTGCACGCGCTTGACTACCTTGAAAAGGGGGGCGAGTCTACAGCAATGAATGTCGGATACGGTCAGGGGAGCAGTGTGCGGGAAGTTCTCGACGTCGTGCAAAAAATCAGCGGCAAAAAGTTGCAGATTATTGATGCGGAGCGGCGACCGGGTGACCCGGCTTCCCTGATTGCCAAGGCTGAGAAAATCAGATCGCTGACCGGCTGGCAGCCCCGTTACAACAGTCTTGAAACAATTGTGGCTGATGCGTGGCGCTGGGAGAGCAAGCTGGCGGCAAAATAGAATGTTTCGTGCCGGACAGAGAATCGTCATAACGGATATATTATATTATCACATGGGATATGCATGGATCAGGCATTACGTGAACAGCTAAAAAGGGTTCTTGATTCTATTGAGTTATTACTGCCCCGCCACGTGGGGAAGATTGACTGGGAGTGCTGTCATGCTGCGAACTGGCGGCGACATTCTTTGTCCGGATATCTTGATCCGGTGCCTGAGATTGAGGGGATTCACCTTGATGACCTTCTTGGCATTGAAGAGCAGAAACAGGCGCTGATTCAGAATACATCGCAATTCCTCAAAAAATTTCCCTCAAACAATGCCCTCCTGTGGGGGACTCGTGGTACCGGAAAATCATCGCTCGTGCGCGCACTGCTTAATTATTTTGCTCCGGAAGGGCTTAGAATAATTCAGGTTGACAAAGACGACCTGGCCCATTTGCCCATCATTGTAGACTCGATAAAACATGAACCATATCGATATATTATCTTTTCTGATGACGTTTCGTTTGAAGTAGGTGAGGTTGGCTACAAGATGCTGAAAAGCGCTCTTGACGGTTCAGTGTATGCCCCGCCAGAAAATACCAGAATCTACATAACCTCTAATCGTCGACATCTGATGCCTGAGTACGAGACTGACAATAGAGGAGCCATGCTGGTTAATAATGAAATTCACCATGGGGAAGCGGTAGAAGAGAAAATTTCGCTTTCCGGAAGATTCGGGTTATGGATCGGTTTTCACCCGTTTTCCCAAGAGCAATACATTGACGTTGCCCGACAGTGGGTAACCAAGCTTTGCCGCCACTGTGATATTGCTACGGTATGGGATAAGGATGCTGAGAAGGCTGCTATTGCGTGGGGGTACAGCAAAGGTGATAACAGTGGCCGTATTGCATCCCAGTTTGCAACTGATTGGGTCGGCGCCGCACTCTTACGGCATTCTGCCCCAAAGGCCGGGGCAAAATAAGAACAACACAAGGCAATTTTGGGATCATGATCATGAGAGCATACGGGCCGGATTATGGCAGGAGTGTTTCTCATCGCGTGTGAACAGCGCCGTGTGATACAGCTGTTAAAAAAATCAAGGCAGTATGTACTGATATTTAAATCACTAAATCAGGAGGATGTTACAGATGGATGCGAGCAAACAGGATCGTTACTTTAAAGAGTGGCAACATCAGGAGGAACTGGCTGAGCGTATGCTTCCCGTTATTGGCCGCCTTTACCGTGACCATAATATTGTAATCACGGTTTATGGCAGGTCGCTGGTGCATAATACGGTGATCGATATCCTTAAGTCGCACCGTTTTGCCCGGCTGATTCTCGATGGTGAACTTACCGTACGGGAAACGTTCCCGATTTTAGAGGCAATCAGTGCACTGAATCTTGCGCCGGCCCGGATCGATCTCGGTAAACTGACATCCCAGTACCAAGCAAGTGGCAAAGGGCGTTCTGCTGTTGAATTCGTGCAGCAGGAGCTTGCGACGATTATGACCGGTCGCGCTCCCCTGCTTTCAGAACCGCGCGACATCGTGCTGTACGGATTTGGCAGGATTGGTCGCCTTCTGGCGCGCATCCTGATTGAGAAGGCCGGCAGTGGTGAAAAACTGAGACTCAGGGCCGCTGTGGTGCGTAAAGGCGCCGGGGACGACCTTGTGAAGCGGGCGAGTTTATTGCGGCGCGATTCAATTCATGGCCATTTCAACGGCATAATTACCGTTGATGAAGAAGAAAGCGCTATTATTGCCAACGGAAACTTGATCCGCATCATCTATTCGGATGCTCCCGAATCGGTGAATTATGAACAGTATGGCATCCGTAATGCCATACTTATCGACAATACCGGCAAATGGCGCGATCGTGACGGACTTGGCCGGCACCTGAAATGTCCCGGTATCTCAAAGGTCATATTGACTGCACCTGGCAAGGGAGATATTCCCAACGTTGTTTCTGGGGTAAACAATGCCCTGATAACACCGGAGGAAAGCATTTTTTCGGCAGCAAGCTGTACCACCAACGCCATCGTCCCGGTAATGAAGGCGATTAATGATCGTTTCGGCATTATACATGGCCATATGGAAACCTGTCACTCCTACACCAACGACCAGAATTTGATCGACAATTATCACAAGGCTTCTCGTCGTGGTCGCAGTGCCCCGTTGAATATGGTCATTACCGAAACCGGCGCTGCCAAAGCCGTTGCCAAGGTCGTTCCTGAATTGGCCGGCAAACTGACCGGTAACGCAATTCGGGTCCCGACACCGAATGTTTCGCTGGCAATCCTTAATCTTGAGCTGGCGCAGAAGGTGTCTGTCGAGGAGGTCAATGCCTATCTGCGAGGCATCTCATTAGACTCTGTACTGCAAAATCAGATCGATTACACCAACTCTCCGGAAGTGGTTTCCAGCGATTTTGTCGGATCAAAGCACGCCTGTATTGTCGACTCTCTGGCGACAATTGCTGAGGGGAACCGTTGCGTCCTGTACGTTTGGTATGATAATGAATTCGGCTATAGTTGCCAGGTTGTCAGGATGGTGCAGAAAATGGCAGGTGTCAATTTTCCATCAATTCCGGAAGAGGAATGACGCGCTAAACGTCACGGTACCTGCAGTGCAGGACAAAGGAAACGGCGAAAAGCACAGAGATCGCATGGTGATGACGGGCGGTTATGTGATAACTGTACCGTCGTATCCGCACAACAACGGTTCTGCCTTGATCCCTGGTGCATGGCCGGCTGCTGCCAGGCGTACCCGGTTAGCAACAAGTCCCACCACGGTTTTGTCAAAAGCGGTAGCAACAGCAATTTCACGGGCGGTGTTGGCGCGCGAGATTATCTCCAGAAGCTCCGGAGAGATTTGTGCTGATTCCGCCCATTTTTTCAACACGACAAGATCGAGTTGCGAATCTGCCGCATGTGTGTTGTGGTGGCCGCAGGCAATTTTAAGCATCTTGGCAAACTGGCAGGCGATAACAGGCTGGTTGAAACCTCGTTTCTGGCAGGCTTGCAGTGCATATCCGACGTGATCCCCCATCATAATGTAGGCTTCTTCGGGGAGGGACAAGTCAGTATTCAAAACCATTTGCCCACAGCCCTTGCCCTCCCAAAAACTCTGTGCGGCAATTTCGCTGCTACGGCCGGTAGAAAGCACGACCGTTGTACAGCCACATGCCCTGGCGACATCCAGTGCTGCATCAATGGTGTCGGTCCAGGCTTTGGCCGAGACAGGGCGAACGATACCGGTTGTGCCGAGGATCGAGAGGCCGCCGATAATCCCCAGGCGGGAGTTGAGAGTTTTCTTTGCCCGCTCTTCGCCGTCAGGAATAGAAATGACAACGTGAATGGCTGAGGGATGAGAGATGAGAGATGAGAAAACCGGGCGAACTGCATCTTTAATCATCCGGCGCGGTACCGGATTGATGGCCCATTCCCCGGGGTGGACAGCCAAGCCCGGTTTGGTGACTTTGCCGATGCCGACGCCTCCTTCAATAACAACAGCTCCCTCCATTTCATTAAGGAGCAAAACAGGGGGCGTCGTTGATATTGTTGCATGAACCTCTGTGCCGTTGGTCACATCGGGATCGTCGCCAGCGTCCTTGACTACAAAGCAGGTGGCGCTTTCTGTTGAGAACGACTGCCCGTGCAGAACAAACGGTACTGAAAACCCTGCCGGAAGATCAATGGTTACTTCCCCGACATATTCCTGTCGCACCAGCATAAGTGCCGCTCCCTTTGCAGCGGCAGCGGCACAGGCACCTGTAGTGAAGCCTGTTCTGAGACGCTTTGGAGGAGTGCTACGCGGCACCTTGTTCACTGAGATGACTCGGCGGCCATAATGGCCAAGGCATTGATTACTGCCGCAGCCACATTTGAACCACCTTTGCGCCCGATATTGGTTATAAACGGGATGTCATGGGTTCCTGCCGCCAAGGCGTTCTTGCTCTCTTCTGCTCCAACAAAGCCAACCGGCAGACCGATAATAAGCGCGGGCGTGACGGCTCCTGTTTCAATAAGCCGAAGCAGTTCGAAAAGGGCAGTCGGAGCATTGCCGATGACAAAAATCTGATTGTCCCGGTTGGCAACCCCTTTTCTCATGGCAGCGATGGAGCGGGTGATCCCTTCTCGCTTTGCCTGTTCCGCGACATCAGGGTCGGCAACATGACAGGAAACAGTACTGCCAAATCGCGCCAGTCGCGGTTTGCTGATGCCGGAAAGGGCCATGGTGGTGTCGGTAACGATACCGCCCCCCTTCTTGAGCGCCAGCAATGCCTTCTCAACAGCATTTTCTGAAAATACGAGTGAATGTACATATTCAAAATCGGCACTGGTATGGATCATGCGGCGCACAATCTGCCACTCTTCCGTGGGCCAGCCATGCTCACCCGCCTCGCAATCTATTATACGGAACGATTCCTCTTCAATTTCTTCGGGTTTCATGGTGAGCGACTCCATCAGCGCCACCCCAGTTTTTCAAGTGCTTCGCCAATCCGCTCGGCTTCGATTTCTGCCAGTTTGCAGTGTGCTCCCAGATGCCCCCCCATTTCCATGATCAGATCCGGGTAACGCTTCTTTGCTTCTGCAATCTCCTCCGGCAGGTCGTGCAGGACATGAGCCCCCATGAACAGGAAGTAGGGCATCAGCAGAATGCGCTCCGCACCCCGGCCGACACACGCATCGATGCCCTGCTGAATGTTCGGCTCGTGCAATTCCCGAAATGATGCCTCGACAATTTCAAAACCGGATATTTTCCGAACCATCGCCGCCACTTCGCGGGCGTCGTCGTTCGCTTCAACAATGCGGCTGCCATGAGCCATCATCAGAATTGCTGTTTTCATGTGTTTTGTCCTGTCGACCTGCGGGAGGAAATGATTGTTACTTCTTGAATGTTTTCATGATGTAATCAGCCAGCAGTTTTGCATCGGCGTCAGAAACAGCCTTGGCATCAAAAATAGGCATTCCGCCGCCACCTTTGCGAATTTTGCTGGTAATTTTGTTAGCATTTTTTATGCCTTTAAGTGTTTCACTCGGTTTGATGATATTTCCACCTTTTGGATGGCAGGATGCGCATTTCCCATTAAATAAAGCTTCCCCGCTGTTTTCTGCAGAAAATGAAGCTGTTGACAGTGCGCAGATGCCCATAAAAACTGTTGCTGCAAGAATACTTTTCTTCATTATGCTCTCCTTATCAACGTCGAAAATTTCCTCGTACTGTTGAGGAATGATACACGGGGTACAATAGCATTACAGATAGCTCTGGACAAGAGGTGGTTTCGTAGCAGTATTTAACTACCGCCGGGAGAGTTCACCTTGGCGGAGTCAGTGATAATACTGCTTAACAGGTCACGTGCTCTCGTAAATCAGTAGTAGCCGATCACTTCCAACATGGCTTCAGCACGGTTATGATCGAAGGACTGCTCCCATTTTGTCTTGATTCCGATAGCTGCCCGTCTGCTCAAAGCAAATTGCTGGTCGAGGGCAGCCAGGTATTCAGTATGGTTATCAATCAGATAGGTAAAGGCACGTGCATGCAAATGTGCCGTCCATGAGGACCCTCCCTGATGTAGCAGCCCGATTGAGCCACCACCACCCAACGCAGCATTGTTATCGAAACGGTCAGATATGTTGAGATCTGCTTCTGCCATCCCGTACGCCATGCCAAGAGGAGGTAGATTCCACGCGACACCGCCGCCGGTATTAAGTCGAAAAATTGTCCGGTCTGTGCCATCTCTCAGTATCTTGCTGTCAGCTCCGAAGTTGACTTTCCAGGAGACCGGCTGAAAAAATCGGTCTCTGGGCGCTAATGACACGATATCTACGGGACGAAGTCTCTGGAGCATAAATTTCTCCGTTTCAGAATAATATCGACCGCTCACTGACATGAAATTAACTTGGGCTCCTCTGGTATAGCCGTCTTCAGCATCCATCAAATCGTGGTAAGCAGGCTGCCAGGAAAGCTGAAAAAACGGGGAGTCATTGCGCACTCCTCCACCCATCGAAATTTTTGCCGGGAGATGACCATCTTCGGGCTGAGCGGGTGATGGGACTCTGCCGGAGTCATGTTCTCCCGGGCCAAGTTCGCTTCTGCTCTTGAGGATTGGAAGAAATTGTCCCTGAAACGTTTCGGGAGTCACTTCTCGGCGAGAATATCGGTATTGCAAATATTCAGCTGCCAGATCGAGCACTTGACGCTTCTCTTCAATAGGCAGTTCTTTCAGTTGGAGATCGTCAGGCTTTATGTGCTGTAGTGTAATATTGACGGCACTATTTTGATCAAAGTCGTCTAAAAGGGAGGCTCGATAGAGGATACGTGTTGCCTGGGAGGGTCGGTAGGTCGTTTGTTCAATAAGTCCTGCTCGCCGCACTGTTGAGACGGTATCGATTGGGATAACCCAGAATGAAGAACGCAGCCAATATTCTTCAGCAAGGCTTAATTGTGGTCTTGCCGCCTCAAGTAGAAATAGCAGATTGAAGGAACAGTTTTCATCGAAAAAGAAGTAGTCGGACTTGATTTCCTGAAGTTCCCATATGTGCAGAACCATTCGCCGTACCTCTTCGGGTGAAAGGTTCAGCTGGTACTCCCAGACATCCCGGTGTTCCAGGTCACCGTATTCTTTAAGTTTTTCGTAATAGGGAAGAATTGAATAGTACCCCGGATAGAGGCCGAATATCCCTTTGAAGGCGTAGAGAAGCCCGTTGCTATCGATTGAGTGGGCAGCGTAGTTTACCGCGTGAGATAGCAGTTCATTTTTGTAGGAACTGCCGATCTTGATCAGCGTATGTCCGAACATTGATGCGGGACCATTGGTATGGGCGGCGGGAAAAACAAGCACAGCCGAACGAGGATCAATCGATTTGAGTGTTTTGTCTAACTGGCCACAGGTGGGATGAGGCAATTGATCAGCTTCAATGTGGAGCTCTTTGACCAACCAGGAAAAACGGGCGGGGAAGCGGCACTGCGGGTGTGAATCAGCCAATTCCGGTGGGGCAAACATGCCGGCAAGAGTTCCGGTTAACTCGGCAACTGGATTGATTTTGCCATCGGGCGCAATAAAGAAACCGGGATCATCGACCAGGCTTTCTCTTCCGGGTCCGTGTGGCTTGTAATGAAGCAGTACATTCCACTCGCGCGACGATGCCAGACCTTTCTGTTCGGCCAGAGCCACATACGCCGCACTATTGGGAGGGAGGCAAAATGCCGGTGCTACTGGCAGAAATCCTGTTAGAAGAATCAAAAAAAGGTATATGGAGCAGGGGGCTCCATATACCTTTGACGTTCTCCCCACGTAAATGAATCCTTACAGTTGATCAGTTAACTGCTGTCAGTTGGCTGACAGTATCAACTACCTGGGCTGCAACAACTTTGTCAGAGGTGAAAATCTTGTCAAAATTCTGCTGAAGTTTCTGGTTGAACGCGTCCTGCTGTGCAGCAGGAACATTCATCAGTTCAGCGAATGCATCAAGACTCTCACCCTTTCCCTGTGCAATATCGCGTGCCAAATTGTCCATATTTGCAGCTGCAAATTCGGCAGCTTTGCCATTTTCTGACTTGATTACAGCCTTGCCGCAGTTCAATGTGCCTGAAGTGATGCCAAACGTTTGGTTGCCAAATGTGCCGTTGGTTGTTGCTGCAAAAATTTGTACTGCACCTGGCTCATCCTTGAAGATGAGCGAACCGAGTCCACAACCTGCAGATCCATAACTTCCAGCAGAAGCCAATGCAACGGAACCGATAACCATTCCTCCAGCAAGTGTCAGCGCTAAACTCTTCTTCATACATGCCTCCTTTAGGCGAGATAACTACACACACGCATAACGTATCACAAAGCGATGTGTTGTCAAGCAATTGAACCCGGGAGTTCGAAATGCCGCTATGTTGTAATTCTTGTGGCCTGCTCTGTGGAACACACAAGACCGGGAAATGAACCGAATATTTTCATATGAATCTGGCACAGACCTGATTTGAGAGCAGCATACCCCGTTGTGTCAAGACCAGCATGTCCGAGCTTTGAACAACGAGCCCGAGATGAGCAAGATCGGCTGCTACTGGGCCGTAGACAGATTCGAATGACTTCCCGAATTCACGTTCAAAGGAGGACATTCTTACACCATCGGCCAGCCGCAATCCCAGAAAGATGTACTCCGCCATTGCATCACGCTGCGACAATTGATGTTCGGCTATTCGTCGTAGTACTCCGGTTGCAACCCCCTGGCGGTACTCAGCAAGGGTATCGGAATTACTGTAACGCACCCCATACCCCTCGCGCAAAAATGAATGGGCCGCGACACCAAGGCCAAGGTAACCATCTCGTCGCCAATAGCCGCTGTTATGTAGCGACCGGTATCCTGCCCTGGCGTAGTTGGCAATTTCGTAATGTTCAAAACCTTCTTCAGCAAGAAGTTCGTCCGCCAGCTCAAACATGTCTGCCGAAAGGTCGTCATCCGGCAATGCCGGACTATTTTCGGGATAAGTGAGAGCAAAGGGGGTGCCCTTCTCCACGGTTAGCCCGTAGATGGAAATATGCTCCGGGTGGACCGAGAGGGCATTCAGCAGTTCGGCCTGCCACTGTTCGAGGCCCTGGCCGGGAAGCGAGTGCATCACATCAATGCTGATATTGTTGAATCCGGCGCAACGCGCATCTCGAAACACCTGATGAGACTGGCTTGAGGTATGAATTCGCCCAAGAAGCTCCAGAAAATGATCGTCAAAACTCTGGATTCCGATCGAAAGCCTGTTGATTCCGGCATCACGAAACTCTTTCAACTGTCTATAATCAACTGTACCGGGATTCGCCTCTAGCGTTATTTCCGCATCGGGAGAGATGTCGGACCATCCGGCAATAGTTTCAAGCAGCCGGGATAGTTTCTCCGGTTGGAGCAATGACGGGGTGCCGCCGCCGAAATATATTGAATTGATTGGCCGGCTGCTGCGGTGGTGGAGATGCAACTCGCGAAGGAGAAGATCCGTGTACTCGGCGAGTTCTTCACTGCTCGGAGTGCCGGATACGAAGGCGCAATAGTTGCACTTTCTGACGCAGAACGGCACGTGTATGTAGATCCGGTTGAACATGGTTACTCCCGGTTGAAAGACGTGCCGCATCCTGCTACAGTGCGGCATGGTCAATCCGGTTCAGGAACATTACCAAAAATACCCATATCCGCAGTATCCGCTACTCGCCTCGGTACGCCGCTGTGACACCTACGCGCTCAATCTTCACGCCCTGTGGGGGAGATTTAACGGCACGATGCCCCCTCCCGAGGCGGAGAGGATCCTTATTGCCGGCTCTGGTACATTTGCCCCGTACCCATGGGCGGTAGCCAATCCTGACGTTCCGATCACCGCTCTGGATCTGTCAGAACGAAGTCTGCGGCGGGCACGCTGGCACTGTTTTCTGCACGGAAAGTGGAATGTCACGTTCCGCTGCGGTGATCTCTCGAGCCAGGGGGGTATTGACGGTGAATTCGGACTGATCGATTCCTACGGCGTTCTTCACCATCTGGAGGATCCTGTGGCAGGGCTGAAAAGCCTGGAGCGCCGTCTCGTACCGGGCGGCATCCTGCGAATCATGCTCTACAGTCGTTACGCCCGCCGGGAAGAGGAATCCATTCGTCGAGCCCTGAAAATTATCGGTATTGACTCTCCACAAACCGCTCGTTGCCTCTTCAGTAAGGCAGCGACAGGATCACGGCTGGCAAATTACCTGACTACAGCCGATGAAGCTGCCAGCACATCAGGGCTTGCCGATGCCCTGTTGCATCCGCGAGTTCACACATATCGCATTGATGAACTGCTGGAGATAATCTCTCAAACCGGTCTCGAACCGCTGTTGTTCGTCCACCGGGACGCCCGGGAAGATCCGGCTGACGAAATAATGCGTATCAGGATGCTGGAAAAAGAACGGACAGCGCCGGGCAATTTTGTTCTCTATCTTGGCAGAGACATCAAACGTCAGGCCGGGAAAAGTAGCGGCATGATCATGCTCAATCCCTGTCTGAAGTCTGCAGTCAGCAGGCTTTCGCTCGGCTCTCTGCACCTGCCGCCACGGCTTGGCATAGCCAATCCTTCGCTTGACTATCAGGAACGCAGTTTTCTGAGGCGGTTTCTCATGCCGGTGCGGTGCTCTGATGTACCGGATGGATCGGCTGACCAGATTGCACGGTACAAACGCCAGCTGATTCTTATCAATTTTTCGCCGGGGTGTCCCCCAAGCCGGCCAGATTGAAATTTACCGAGAACGACTGACTCCCCGGGTGGTGATGCATTCCGAGGGTAATGTTCCAGCATTTGTGCCGGTATTCCACAGCATAGAGCGTTTCGAGAAAGTCCCTCTTGTCAAACGAATAGCGGGCGCTATAGGAAAGCTTTAGCGGCCTGAACAGTTTTGCGACCAGGCGCCCCTCCAGATATTCGACCTCAGGACCGGACCGGGCCATCTGATAACCCGCGCCGACAACCGTTCCCTCCTTATCGTCAAATTCAATGCCGGCCATGGCCTGTGCCAGATTGTCCGCATACGCATCATAACGGGAGTCAAACGTAACACGAAGTTGCTTGGCCAGCCATGTTTCCGATTCCAGAATCAGGTTGCTCCAGGGGTGCTGTTCCGGCTCCTGATACTGCAGATCCCGCTGTTCTCCGGAGATTGAGTAGCGTGCCTCAAGTCTGATGCGCGATATGTCCCGATATTCATGGGTGTCTCCGGACATGAATTTGCCGTTGAGCATGCTGGTGACCGCCAGTGAAATCACATTCTCATGAATGATTCGATCGTTATAATCATAAAACGGCAGTTTCTGCTGTTCCCGCTGAGGTGTGTAGCCGTAGCTGACTTCAGGAATGATTTCATGTCTCATTTTTTTGAGAAGCTGGAAATTGGTGTCGTAAATGCGGGTCAGAGATGTTGAAAGGCGGATACCGGCCTCTGGCAGCAGATCTCCGCTACGGGACTGGACGACGCTGTCGGTGCCTTGTCTGTCAGTTGAATATTGTCTGATATGAAGGCCGCCGAACAGTGATGCCTGAATGTACCCGTTCTGGTACGGCAATAGTGTGAGCCGTGGAAAAAACCGCAGCCGTTGTCCAGTGGGGGCGTTTTCGCGGTAGAGGTTTTCCGCTGCTGCGTCGAGGTCAAAATAGAGCGGTATTGACAGCAACTGCTGCCGAACGGCTGCAATGCCAAATGAAGGCATGGTCTGCAGTGTTGCCTGGTTGTTAGGCGCATACAGGTCTTCACTGTAGCGCAGGTAGGAGTTGAAAGCGAACTGCTGCCACGTTTTCAGTGCATTGATTATGGTATCATTTGATTGACGGTTGTATTCACCGCTCTTGTCCCCGAGATCATGCAGAAACTGCCGGTCGCTGGTACTGTTGACCGACATGCGCAGGTTTGCATCAGACGAGAATATCTCCTTATGCTGCAGGGCTATTTGCCAGCGCCACCGGTTTTCTACCTGGTCATAAATCTGGTAACCATCAAGGCGCCCCTCGCTGCCGCGAGTTCTGATGTAGCGGTACTCTGCCCCGGTCCCGATGCCGCGCCGCGTCATGATGTCGAGGTCAATCTGGATGTCCTGGCTCGGCGAAATAACCAGGTAGAGCGGAATACCGAGTTGTCCCCCCTTGTCCTTTGAGTATGCGAGATGCGGAAACAGGAAACCGGAGCGTTTTTCAAGAGTGGCGGGGAAGGCGAGCCAGGGAAGATACAGTACCGGAATATCCTTGATATAAAAGATGACGTTGCGCCCTGTTGCATATCCCTGCAGATCGGCATTCATGGTATCTGTGCCGAATTTCCAGCTCGGGTCAGGCAGGTCGCAGGTGGTCAATTCGCTGGATGTTGCAATGTATTCACGTTCGTTGATTCTGACCAGCTTGTCAGCAGTAAGATGTATGCCAGAGTCGGATGTGGTGAGCAGAGTCGAGTCCATTTCCGCCCGACCGGTATCGGTATTCATTACCAAGGTCTCGCCATTGAGAATTATGGACTCTTTTGACAACACGACTGAACCGGTTGCATGAAGAACATGAGTCAGTGAAGAATACGTTACCCTGTCGGCAACCAGTCTCTGCCCCTTCCAGTGTGCCACTACATTTCCTTCAGCAATATATATCCCGTCGGCAGCCTGCTGGCTCATGTTGTCAGCATGAATATGGATATTTTCATCCGGAAGCGGAGGTGAAGCAGCCTGAACCATTGGAGTCGGGAGCAGGCAGCAGAAAAGACAGAGCAGCAGTAGCTGGTTTACGAGCGTCATTGCAGTAATCAGCCCCTGATCCCGGTGAAATGGACCTGATCCAGCCATGCCTTGACTTCTCCCACCACAAAGAGTGAGCCGCATACCAAAACAAGGTCAGTGTCTGTTGCTTCATTGACTGCGGTACGGATTCCTGACGTTACCGAGCCGCACGGACGGGATGCAATGCCGCGAGTCTGGAAAAAACGGCTCAGTTTTTCATCACTCAAGCCCCTCTCAACTGCTGGTGTTACGGTATAAATTGTATCAATGAGCGGAATGAGTGGAGCGTAGATCAGGTCAATATCCTTGTCGTCACAGATACCGGTTACCAGAACAAGCTGTCCATACGAATAATCTGCCAATGCCTCTGCCAGCGCGGCCGCACCTGCCGGGTTATGCGCGCCATCAAGCAGCAGTCGCGGCGTGCCCGGAACCAATTCCATGCGGCCGGGCCAGTATGCCGCAGCAATGCCCTCGGCGAAGGCTGACGTGGATATGTTTGTTCCGGCAGCGTCCAGTTGTTCAGCCGCTGCAAGCGCAACAGAAGCATTCGCCAATTGATAGCGGCCCGCAATGCCGGGAGAGAGCGGGCGCAGTGTTTGGCTCATACCGACGTATTCGACGGTAGCATCGGCGTTCCACACTGCCGAAAAGTCTCTGCCGAAATATTTCAGCAGACACCCATTTTCCGTGCACGCATCATCGAGTATCCGGGTCACTTCATCAGGCTGGGTCGCTGAAATAACGGTCGTTCCGGACCTGATGATTCCGATTTTTTCCCGGGCGATCTCCTCAAGGGTCGCCCCGAGATAATCTGTATGGTCAAGTGAAATAGGTGTAATGAGAGTCATCTCGCCAGGAAATGCGGCAGTCGCATCGGAACGGCCGCCCATGCCCGCCTCCATGATTGCCAGCCCAACGTTCTCCCTGCTAAAAACTAACGCTGCCAGTGCGGTGATTATTTCAAAAAAAGTTGCTTCTTCTGGCGCTTCATTCAATACGGTTTCAAGCAGGTTTGCCAGCTTTTCGGCGGGATACTCTTGACCGTTTATTTTGAAACGTTCAGTGAAACGAACCAGATGAGGTGAGCTGAACTGGGCAACACGATGCCCAGAATGGGTGAGAATAGAGGAGAGAAAGGCAGACGTGGAGCCTTTGCCGTTTGTTCCGACGACGTGAATGGTGCGAAACGATTGTTCGGGATTTCCAAGACGGCCAAGCAGCGTGCTCACCCTGTCGACACCTGGCTGTATGCCAAAACGCCGACGGGTGTACAGCTTTTCCAGCACGTCTGTCAGAGGCATGTCAAACAGCAGAATGGTGCAGCATTTTAAGAATTGACGCGAGTTTCGCCCGCAACTCGGTACGAGGTATGATTGCGTCAATCATACCATGCTCAAGCAGATATTCGGATCTCTGGAATCCTTCAGGAAGCTTTTGCCGGATTGTCTGCTCAATAACACGCGGCCCGGCAAATCCGATCAGCGCTTTCGGTTCGGCAATATTGACATCTCCCAGCATGGCAAAGCTGGCGGTGACGCCGCCGGTTGTCGGATCGGTCAACAGTGAAACAAACGGGAGGCCAGCCTCTTTGAGTTTCGCCAGTGCTGCCGAGGTTTTGGCCATCTGCATCAGAGAAAGGATGCTTTCCTGCATACGGGCCCCGCCGGAAGCGGAAATAATGATGGCCGGTTGCCGTTTTTGCAGGGCGCGCTCAATTGAGCGAGTGATTTTTTCACCAACCACGCTGCCCATGCTCCCCCCCATGAAGGAAAAATCAAAACAGGAAACCTGTATCGGGAGTCCTTCGATGGCCCCCTCGACGCAGATGACCGCATCTTTTGCTCCCCCCTTGGCGAGAGCAGCATCAATGCGATCCTGGTAACTTTTAGCGTCCTTGAATTCAAGAAAGTCGACCGAGGTCACCCCTGCATCATATTCCTGCCAGGTTCCGCCATCAAGCAGCACCTCAAGCCGTTTGCGGGCCGCAATTCGGAAGTGGTAGCCGCACTTCGGGCACACCTGCATATTTGCTTCGATATCCTTGCTCAACAGCGTTTCGGAACAGCCGGGGCATTTGATCCACATGCCGTCAGGAAAGGTAACTTTTTTGCCGTCTGACTTTTCGATGCCGCCTCGTTCTTTAGCAAACCAGCCCATATAAAACCTCGCATTATTATTAATTGTTATTCAAGTACCCGCTTTAAACTGCTGACAAATGTGTGAAGCTGCTCTTTCAGTTGTTCGCCATGATGCTGCTCAAAAAGCTTGACGATGGCGCTGCCAACAACAATGCCGTCAGCCAGTTTGCCAACTTCTGCGGCCTGTTCCGGTGTTGATATGCCGAAACCGGCCATGATCGGGAGTGTAACGGCCTGCTGTATCCGTGACAGTTCCTGGGCAAGAGTTCCCGATACGGAACTTCTGGCGCCGGTCACCCCGGTTACGGTAACATAATAGACAAAACCGCTGCCCTGTTTATTCACAGTATCTATGCGGGCAGAATCAGAAGTCGGGGTCAGCAGAAAAACGACATTCAACCCATAATGACGGGCAGGAACCATCAACTCATGCGATTCTTCCGGTGGCATGTCGACCAGGAGCACTCCGTCCACACCAGCCTCCACAGCGTCACGGCAGAAATCAGCATACCCGTAGGCGTGCACCGGATTAAGGTATCCCATGAGAATTATTGGTATCTGTGATGTGATACGCACCCGTGCCACAACATCAAGAATGCCACGAAGCGTCGTCCCTGAGGAGAGCGCCCTTTCTGACGAAAGCTGAATGGTCGGGCCGTCAGCCATCGGATCTGAAAAGGGGACTCCCAGCTCAATGATGTCGGCTCCGGATGTTTCAAGGAGGTGGATGATCTCTTCTGTTACCGACAGATCAGGATCGCCGGCGGTAATGAATGTCACCAGCGCCTTGGCGTGCTCTGCCTTAAGAGAGTTGAACCGTTGTGTGAGTCTGCTCATATAGTTTTTATTCCTACTGCCGGTCAGATTTTGAAGCCGGTCATCTCCTTGTCAAGCAGTTCAATTTGTTGAGTCAGGTCGGTAACGGCGGCATTCATGACTTTTGTTGCAATGCTGCTGGCGGTGGTGGTCCCCTCAATATTATTGACAGATCGGGATATCATGGCGCTGTTAACCAACTGCGAACGACATGCGTCACGAATCTGTTCCACCATCGCAGTCACTTCTTCAGTTGAACGTGCAATCAGTGAACTTGCTCGACTTTGCTCGCGTGTCGAAGTGCGAACATGGATGGTAAGATCCTTGATGCGTCCTACCGCAGCAGAAATCATGTCGGTTCCCCGCGTTTGTTCGGTCGAGGATTTGGCTATGCTTTCGACCATAACCTCAACACTCTTCATCGCTTCACGGATGCTCTGGCTGCCCCGTGCCTGCTCTACAGTCGCTTTGGCGATTTCACTTACCTGGATGCCGGCGCGTTGGACGCCGGTTACGATCTTCTCCAGTGCTGCACCGGAACGTTGCGACAGCTCTTCGCCGGCTATAACGCGTTCTTCAGTCTTGCTGATGGCACTCACGGCGCGTCGCGTCTCTTCCTGAACACCCTTGATGACAGAGGCAATTTCCCGTGTCGAACTGCTGGTGCGTTCGGCAAGCTCCCGTATCTCATCAGCTACCACCGCAAAACCTTTGCCATGCTCACCTGCCTGAGCTGCAATAATTGCAGCATTGAGGGCGAGAAGGTTCGTCTGCTCAGCCACTTCGTCGATAACCGATAAGATGGCGCCAATATCGTTCACCCGCAAAGACAGTGTTTCGACAACATCAGACGTTATCTGTGACGATGCCCTGATCGCCTGCATGCCGGCAATCGCTTCAAGAACGGCATCCTTGCCCATCTCTGCGTCACTACGGACGGTTTCCGATATTATTGCCGTGTCCATGGCATTTTTCTCAACCTGTTTAATTGTTGCATCCATCTCAAATATTGAAGAAGCTGTTGTTGTCGAAGCGCTCAGCAGATTGACAATGCTGGCACCGATCGCTTTGACGGAGGAAGCCATCTCCGTTATGGATGAGCTGACCTCTGAAACGGCCTCTTCCAACTTTTCCGCGCTCATGGCAATTTCTTCAATCGTTGCAGCCATTTCAAGTGATGAGGATGATGTGTCGGCGGCTGATGACGATAGCTTGTCAACGCCTTCATATACTTCGTGTACGGATTCGTTGATTTGTGACACTGCCCGGGATGTCTCCTGAACGGATGTCTCCTGCATCTGTGCGGAATTCACGACCTGCCGGGACGCATTTTCAAGATTGTTGTCGATCGAAGTGAGCACTTCAGAAGCGGAGCTGATGCGGGAAACCATACTGTGGAGATTTTCCGCCATGATGTTCATTGCGTGCGCCAGATACGCAGCCTCACCTCCGCCGCGCACTTCCAGGCGCGCATCCAGTCTCCCTTCAGCGACCCCTTTTGCAAAGTCGACACAGTTTCTTAGCGGACCGGTAACAGAAACGGTTATGAAATATGAAAGCAGGGCGACAAGAATGACCGCAGCACATAACACTGCGACGGAGATACTGTATTTTGATTTGATACTGGATGTTACCAGCAGTTCTGTGGTGCTGACATCCTGGCGAATCACGTTGACCATCTGGACAATGGCCTTGCTGAACGTATCAAAACGTTCCGCCTGAATGCCTGTCATCAGATAGCTGGCTTTGAGGATATCTCCGGAGGTTGCTGCCGGGAGTACTTCATTCAACAGAGTTTTTCTGTATTCCTTCCAGGTCGTGTTTGCCTTGTTTATGGCGTCATGTTTTTCGGGCGACTTTACTGACTCGAGGGCGCTGTTGAAGTTACGTTCTATGTCGTTGGTAAGCGATTTGATAGAGACAATATTTTTTTCTGCCGTTGCGGGATCAGCTTCAAGCATGAAATTCTGCATTTCGCTGTTGATCTGAAACAGATCTGATTTTAGCAGGGCTATCTTTTCAAGTGCGTCCTTGCTTTTTTGGATGGAGTGGTATGCCGTCCCGCCGATTCGGACTTCATTCATCATGTAGAGGCCGATGACGCCAACCAGCAAAATACCTGCAAAGGCGGCCGCAGAAAGAATCATCATTTTGGTGCGAAGGGTGAGGCCGGCCGAACTGGCGTGAAACGTTCCGTGCTGCACGAGATATCCCTCTCCAGATTCGATGGAATGACCAAAAAAGCCGCCCGACTATAGCAGAGCGGCTACTTTTATATCAAGAAAAAACGCCGGTTACACGTGTCTGGTACATATCCCGGAACAGAGCTTACCGCCCGGCAGATGAAGGTGCCCGCATCTGATCACGGGATCCTTGCGGTCGTCTCGGCCAGTGCCAGGATATCGTTCTGGAGGCGCAGTTCCGCCATCATCTCCCGACGGACCGTACGGATTTTTTTCATATACATGATTGCCTGCGGTCCCTGCCCACAATAATATTTTTTGGCACGCTCAAGATTGCCCTGAGCCATGTCGAGTTTTGTATACAGTTCGCAGACCGCAGCCTCGGCACACTTGCCGTCGTTGAGCAGGTCAGTCGTCGAATAACCATGGCTTCTGGCGCGGGCCGGCATAAGCTGCCATACTCCGCGAGCTCCCTTGGATGAAACTGCGCGTGGGGAGAGCCGGTGGCCGCCGGTTTCAACCAGAGCAATCTCTGCCAGGTCAAACGGCATGAAAGCGGTATCAGCCGTCTTTTCAAAACAGATTGCTGCCAGGTGACGAGCCCTTTCCGGCGATGTTCTCCGGGCAAAAGTCGCCTCGATAACGGCCTGCTGCTTTTTTCGCTGGATAAGGGAGATGCTGATGCTGTCAGGGATGGATGCTTGAGTTGCCAACGAAGTGGTTGATTGAAGTTCCGCGAGTTTGAACGGAGCATTTTCGCATGCTGCCAAGAGGAACAGGCATGCCAGACAGATAAGTTTTATTCGCATAATAGTAGAGTAGGGAAGTTGTATCGGCTTTGCCGGAGCGGCGTCGTTGCCCACAAAATGCGCGGGCGTATCTCCGGCGGGGTACTCCTTTCAGGTTATTTTGCCCCGAAAATGCCAAAGTCCCTATAAACGGGACTTTGTAAATACGGTACAACTGGCTGCAAGATATGTCATTGCATTCGATATGTCAAGATAAATGAGGCAAAAACCATATAAATCAAATGGTTACCGCTTGTTTTGGGTAGAGAGTTCCTTAAGCGTCACCGCTTGAAGCACGCCACGCACCTCATCCTGAACCCGTTGCCAGACAGGATGGACATTGCACAATCCGGAGCGTTCACAATTGGAAGGGGATGAAACGCAACGATTAGGAATTATCGGCCCTTCGACCGCTTCGACAACTTCCAGCAAAGTTATGCTCTCCGGGGAGCGCCCCAGCACAAAACCGCCACCGGTGCCCCGGAAGGACCTGACCAACCCGATTTTACTGAACTGCTGGAATATTTTGGCAAGAAACGTGGGGGGTACGTCAACGGCAGCGGCGATATCACTTAGCAGGCAAACCTTATCCATCGGCCTGGTTGCCAGATATACAATACCTCTGATCGCGTATTCACCTTTACGGGTAAGTTCCATCATAAAAACCCCTAAAAAGACATTTTATATCCTTTTATGGGTTTTGCTGAGAGATGTCAACAGGAATTTGCAGGGTGGATTACGCGGTTTGCCCCGGTAGTTCGTCCTCAACCTCCCGCTTTTTTTTCCCGAAAATCAGCGCAACCCATACACTTATTTCATACATGAGATAGAGCGGAATCATAATAACAAACATGGTGATGAGGTCAGCATGGAAGGCGGCAATTATTGAGCTGGCAAGCAGTGCGTATTTCCGTTTTGGCGCCAGAAACTGGTAGCTTACAATGCCAAAGCGGGAAAGGAGCAGAGTCAGGACAGGCAGCTCAAAAATCAGGCCGAACATCAGAATCAGGCGCAGGCAGAAATTGACATACGCGCTGATGTTGAACCAGCTTTGCAACCCTTCCGCTTCGTAGGAGAGTGAAAAGTTGATGATGACCGGCCAGATGATAACCAGGAAAAACATTGCGCCGACACAGAAAGTCAACGAGGCGGCGCATACGAATGGAACCACCAGGCGCCGCTCTTTTTTCGTCAGTCCGGGGGCGATAAACAGCCAGAGCTGATAAAAAACAATCGGCAGTACCATGACAAATCCGGCCAGCATTGAGATTTTGCACTGAATAAAAAAAGGCTCCAGCGGTGCGCTGTAATTGAGAACGCGCTGCTTTTGCGGTGCGATAATTTCCTGGTCAAGCTTGTAGCGGGTGTACATCGACGGTGCAAGCTGTTTGACCTTGAGATAGACGTCCTTCTTTATCTCGGTCAGATAGGTTTTGCCGGTCAGCGGCTTTTCGACGAATTTGAGCAGGTCGTTGGAAAAATTCCAGGCAACGCCCATGCCAACCACTACCGCAATTACGATGATGACCAACCGCTTGCGCAGTTCCACCAGATGTTCAATAAAGGGGACAACTTTCTCTTCGCTCATGGGGTTCTTCGTATCACAGTAGGGAGCCGTCACGCAACCGGTTTTGGTTGCCCGAGTACAGGAATTGATACTTTTCATTTGATGAGATCTGAAAAAACGGACACCTAATGTGTCGCACTGTAGCGACAACACGCCAGGTGCCCGTTGCATGTATACCACCGCGGTGATGTCAAATTATTTTATGGGATTATTTCACCCAGTCAACAAGCTGAGATCTCAGTACCTTTTTGTCCTTGCCGGTACCGGCGACAGTCCATCCAATAGCAGGCCCGTTCATCCCCATAACCGTTGCTGACCCAGCCAGCTGCAGTGCCTTTGCCGCCGAGCGATCTGCATCACCGAGCCATCTGAACATGAGGAGTTTCTCGTTTTTCTTAATCAGATTGTCGAGTTCTCCCTGTTTCGCACCTGCTACAACCAGGGTCACCTTTTCCCCGGTCGCCAGTTCCTGCAGACCCTGCAGCATGTTCAGCAGATTGCGGTCACCCTTGGTCTCTCCAGACAGATAGATCAGGAGCCATTTTCCGGGGACCGGCAGCTGCACGTCTGTAACGGCCTCACCGGTTGAGGAAACTAGAGTTAGCGTCGGAAGTTTTTGCAGCGGTGCAGCCGTAGCGACTCTCACCCCTACGGCAAGCACCAGAATCAAAGCCGCACAAAATAGTCTCATATCACTACCTTTCTCTTACTGTACAAAGTTTATGATACACGCCTGCTCTTCAGCAGTTAGCCCCTGGAACATGTTAGGATCAGTGAAATTGGTCAGTTCGGATGATTTTGCATCAACTCCAGCAAGGTCCTGGGTTTGGCGTTGTACGGCAAAATGGAGAATGCACCTGGTCTCCCCGACCGGAATAGGCACTTCGCTCCATAAATAAGAAAAATCATCCGTACCCGCAGCATCGGGGAAGCCGGTAGTCGTTGGTCTTGTCCCGGATCCGGCGGCATACACATGGGCAAGAGAGGGATCACTGTCAAACTGCGGCCCGAGTTCCGGGTCTAAATACCCTTCATAGGAAACGGCATAGCTGTTGAGGGTGTCTGCCGGAAGTTTATAATACACCGTGCTACTGTCTGAACCGAGGTTGCCGTAGATCTTAATATCCACATTCTGATCAGTGGAACCGTTGTTGGTGACCATATCGAGGAAGCGGGCATAGCCCCCCTGCTGCGGTACAAAGAGTTTTCTCGTAAAACTCAGGTCACCATCTACCTGCGGCCCGATGGCCAGCTGCCGGTCAGAAAGTTCCTTGGTTGCTTCGTTTACTGTCAAATCATTTCCGTTAACCGACAAGTAATAGGCGCTGTCGTAGGCATCGGACAGATCGGGGTTGGTGGCACCGCCATCATCCAATTGTCCGCCTCCATGTATATCGAACAGATATGACGTAGTTGAAGCCTGACTATAGAGGTCGTAACCATTGGAGAGACTCACCGACAAACTCAGGTACAGGTATTCATTTCTTGTTTCCCCCCCTCCCAGGATCACGTCGCTGTATGCGCTCATGCCGAGTGCTGAAACCGAAATCGAGAGAGAACCCGGCTCTAAGGATATCTCATAATAACCGTAGTCGTCGGTTATAACGGTGTAAGTGCGGTTTACCGTATTGTTGACTATTGTGACTGTTGCGTTTGCAACCGAGTTGTCCGCATTGTCATACACTACCCCACTGATGGTTGCCAGCAGCGAGAAATCAATGGCAACGCTTGCTGTATCTCCATCTGCAGCAAGGTTCCCGGCGACTACCGGGCTGTACGAGTATGATTCATCGGAGTTCATTGTCCGTGCCTGTACCGTAAAATCACCAAGCGGCACAGTCGGGAAGGAATACGTCCCGTCGTAGGATGTAGACGTATACAGGGTAAAGTCAGCCGATGCGCTGTAAAGGATAACATCCACATACGACATGGGCGATCCATAAGTTGTTACAGTGCCGGAAACCGAACCGGATGCGTCGAGGTTGACGGTCAGTCCGGTCACAGGGGTGGCAACATCGGTCAGAGTGAACGGCCCTGCCTGACCCGAAAGACCTGAGTTTGGATCGTTGGCATGCAGAGTGAAGTCACCCGCAGGGACCCCTAACATGACAAATTCACCAGTTTCTGTGCCGCTGCCATTGCTGTAGTAGTAGCTGGTGCTGCCATCCAACTGCTGCTGGCCAACCCAGGTGGTTGGATATTGTACCGGGGTTATGCCGTCAGCACTGTAGACAGTTCCCTTAATTACCGAAACCGGCAGAGTAATATTCAGGGTGGCTGCCGTGGTTCCTGAAGGGTAGCTGAAGTTGTGGCCAATCGTACCGGTATCCGATCGGGTGAAACGGATCATGAGCTGTTCATCTGAACTGACGGTAAACGGTGAGGTAGTGAAAGCGCCGTTGTCGTCTGTATTGCAGGTGTAGTAGGTGTATGTCTGCCAACCGTAATAATAGCTGTAATAACTATATGTGTAACAGGGCACCTGAGTGGTTCCGTCGGCACGGTACAGTGTGTAGTTCGCACCACTGACCGGCGTTGCTCCGTCGGCAGCATACACGTTGCCGCTCAGGGTCCCATCAAATACCGGTATGACAATCGTGGCGGTGACGGTGCCATTGGGAACAAACGTGAACGGAGTATCATATGTCGTACCGTCATAGGTGACCCGGGCGGTCAGCAACGTCTCGCCGGCAGAGATGGTGCCGAAGTTGTAACTGCCGGTGAAGTTGTTGTACGTCAGGATCGTGCCGTCAGACTCGAGAATATCGGCTCGCACCTGCTTGGTATACAGTGCATTGAGGCTGTCCTTGACCTCGACAATCACAATCCCTTGGTCATACGGCAGGGGGATGGTGCCTGCATTGATCACTTGGTTTACCGTGGTGATGGCGGCAAGCGGCGTAATCACCTCAGCTTTCTTGCCATTTGTATAGGTTATCCCGGCATACAGTTCATACTGCTTGCCGGGGTCCGGCGCTGCAAATTTGGAAGTGGTGAAGGTTTCCGAATTGTTGTTACTACCAGAAGTGACCACACGACCGGTGCCGACCTCTCTAATCTCGATAGTGGCGTAACGAGGATAGGTGCCGGCAATCGGAGTGCGGAACGAGACCTTGCCGGTAACGCTGGCAAACAGAGTGTACTGGAAGTCGCGGCTGATCGTTTCGCCCGCCGCTACCGTAATTATGAACGGATAATCGAAGCCGTTGTTTGTGTCGCGCACCAGAACCTCGTAGGTATCAGGCGGGAGGTCGTTAAAGGCAAAGGTGCCATCGGTGCTGGTATTAAGATAACGGAAGAAGCCGTTGGCATTGGTCTTTGATTTGATCGTCACGTAATTGCCTGACACCGGCAGGCCGTTATAGCTCTTGACTGTACCGCCGATGCTCCCGAGTTGCGGGAAAGTGAGCGCAATGTTGTTTTCCTGCCCGGCAACAACCGTCAACTGGCCGGTTATCGGCACAGTTGTACCGCTGGAAGGAGAAGGAGCCGGGAGTTCGGCATTTACCGTATAGTCTCCAGCCGGCAGGAAGGTGCGGCTGTACACATTGCCGCTGCCGGCGAAGTCATGGCTATGCGTTTCCGGATTGGATACATACACCCGCGCGCCGGTTGCAGGTGAGCCATCAAACTTTGTCAGTATCGCCACCACCGTTGCGGCAGATGCAAAGGTTATGTCCTGCTGCGCTGTGACATCGCCATTGGCAAAGGTCCCGATAACAGGATCTGAGGCTACGCTCAATGAGTAGCTGGTGAAACTCCCTTTCAAGGTGAATGGGGCGATGGGCAGCAATCTTCGGTAGCTTCCTTCTTCGTTATTGATGGCAAAAGTAAAGGCCCCGGTTGCAGAATTCGGATAGGCAGTCAGTTCAAGTGGATAATACGGAACTGAGCTCTTCAGGGTAACAGAGGAATTGCTGTAGGAAGATGGCGGTATCTGGCCGGCAAAATCCTTCATGGTTCCGGTTACCGTTCCATTCAGCGGAGGCAGCGGCGCGAGCGTACTGACACCATCTGCGGGAACCGCAAAGTTGAGCACCATCCCCCGCTCGTCGGCAGACATACCAACAATCGCTTCCGGCGGCAACTGTGCAAGGCGCTGTGCAGAAGCGGTTGCAGCATCAATTGTTTGCTGCTGCACCATGAAGTTGAGGAGAGCTACCGATTTACCGGCCGGGACGGTAACCGACTGGAATCGGGTGTTAATCCTCGAAGGGTTGTCACGGTAGGAATATCTGTAGAAATTTACTGCCGCAGGAGCATGTTCAACAGCGTCTGCATAAACGAATGCGACAGCCGGCATATTGCCAACCGGATAGCTGTCGTCGATAACAGACCAGGTGGTGCCGTTCAAGGATCTGGTGGTGCTCGTCGTATCCGAGATTGCCGGATCAGATGTCGATCTTACCGCAAAGTCATACTGGGCTGGACTGTAATATTGGTAATAGGTAAACCTGCTGTCCATCGAGAGATCTACGGTCAGATCGGTCGTGCCCGGGTTGGTGAAAATATCCAGATAGCGGGCAAAATAACCATCGGCAGGCACATACGTCTTCCGGGTCACATCAAGACCGGCGACATTGCTCTGCTTGCTGACCAGTTCCCGACCGCCATCTTCAGCGATACCAACCGAATCAGCAGGGCCGGAATATACCGATCCGCCTACTGTCAACAGCATGGCACCGGGGTAAGATGTGTAATAATTTTCAAAAACATAACTTCGGCCGTACAGGATGCTGCCGTTCTTCTGGATATCGAACTGACTGCCGTTACCGTCGTACAGGGTTTTAGCGAAGATAATCGGATCGAACGGCATCGGGAGATTGACGTTAACTATTGTATTATTGGTAATTCTGACTGTGGTTTCTGCAGCCAGAGTGCTGTTCAGTAGTGCCCGAACCTTTACTCCGGCTCCGATATCCCAGATATTGTAGAGGTAACAGACCCCGTTGCTGCCGGTGGTGCATGAACTCCAGATTTTTGTGCTGTCAGCAGGATCAACCGCCTGCATGGTTACGTTGGCGCTCGTGACCGGCTGACCGTCACCGCCGGTCGGGGTCAGCATCATGTTGGCCCTGTTGGCGACAAGGTTGATCGTTGCGGGGAGCGCTGTGCCGCCGGACGTTGTAAATCCGGGAATTACGGTTTCAGCGGTCAGGGTGGCTGGATAACCGTTCGGCTGGGAGGCTGGATAGGAGTACACCACCTTGAAGTTCGGTGCGTCACTGTAGAATGTCGATGTCGTGGCGTTCGGTAAAGTATAGTTATAGGTATAGACAACCGCATCACCCGGTTGCTCGGTAACAGTAACGGTACCGTAGTTCATGCCGCTGGTAAAAGCGGTGCCATCGGCAAAAAATGTATTCAGCTTTATGGTGCCACTCTTCGGGAACCGGATATCCTGAATGACCTCCGCCCCCTCTGCCACAGTAACGGTGACATATTTCGTATTACTGTTGGCCGGGTCGACGGCCCTCAGTTCGTATGATCCTGGCGGCACCTCGGAATGAACGAAATTGCCGGAACTGTCGGTGTTCAGACTTCTGCTGAATCCGGATGCCTGCAGTGTCACCGAACGGTTGACCAGCGGCGTACCGTCCCAGGCCAGCAGTCTGCCGCGAATTGTGCCGGTAGCAGGCATAGTGATGCTGGTGGTTGTGGTCTGACCAACAATAATTGTTGTTGGAACAGTTGTGCAGCTGGCAGTGTAACCGGAATTTACCGACCAGGGGATGCAAAGTTTAACGGTATAGGTTCCCGCCGGCAAAAGAGAGATGCTGTAGGAACCACCGGTGATGGACTGGGTTGTCAATTGGCTGCCACCGGTAGTGAGCAGTGTCAGTGTCCCGTTGGTAACCAGATTCCCGTTGCTTGATTTCAGAGCGCCGCCAAGGTTGCCGGTATCGCTGAACTGAAGGTCTACGGTCGCGGTCGAAAGACCGGAGTGGAAATCGCCCGCAATTGTTTTTTCTACTTTTGTATTCCCCATGGTGATTGAAGCGGTAACGGTGAATGGCCCCTGTGGAATACCAATAGATGGTGATTCCGAGTAGAGATTCGAGACAAAGTTTGCCTGCTGAGTCACGCTGCATACCCAGTTGTACCCCACATACCCGCAGGTCTGGTTGGATGCAGTAACGGTTTTGGTATATACCGGGTTATCACTCTTGAGCGACAAATTGAGGGCCTGTGCTATTGGCGCTCCGGTGCCGTCTTTCAGATTCACCGTAACATTACCGGTAAGCGACGGCATTGCGGACAGGCTGCTACTGCCATCCAGAGGAACAGAGAAGTTTTTGATGGCAAGCAGATCATCCTGGCTGAGCCCGGCAAGAGCCTCCGGCGGTAACTGGGCCAAGCGTTGTGCACCGGCCTTGGCTGCATCAACAGTCGGCTCCTGCACCAGGAAGTGCATGAGTGCAACACGCTCACCCGGCTGGACGGTAAGAGCCCATGAGTTCTGCAGTGAAGCAGAGTTATAGGTGTTATTGATACCCTGGCTCCAGGGAACCAGCTCTGACTGACTGTTTGTGACAGCAGCTCCTGTGCCGCCCCAGACCGAAGCGATCCGGTTCTGAATGGCATAGTTGTATCCAGAAGGATAATTGTTGTTGTCTATGACCGCCCACTGGTCACCTCCCTGTCCGGATTGAAGTTCGGTATCACCACTGGATGTGGAATTGACCGAGAACGGATAGTACGCTGTATAAAAGTAAACGTATTTAGAGCCGTCCCAGTAATAGTTATAACTGTACGCATCATTGCGGAAACTGCTCTTTACCTTTAACGTAACGTTTTTCGTGTCAGTCGTCGGATTGTCAATGATTTCCAGATAGCGGGCAAAATACCCTTCCTGGGGCACATAGACCTTTCTGGTTACCGTCAGTCCGTCAACCGTAGCAGAGGTAGGTCGGAGAACGTACTGACGATTGGCCAACTCCTTGGTGCCTGCAGTCAGTTTCGGGAAAGCAGTAACTGTGCCTGCTGCTGTTATTTCGAGAGCGGCACCACCAAGGTCAGAGGGGTTGTTTGAATAGAAGATGGAATTCTGGCCGTAACGAATCGTTCCGTCCCCCTGGATGTCATACTGCTGAATATTGCCGTCTTTGAGGGTCTGCGGCATGGTGATCGCGTTGGAAAGCAGTGCGATATCCAGCGTCAGGGTTGCTCCGTCACCCGTCATGATCCCGGTGGCTTCGCCCAGCAGCAACTGGCTGGTATCACCGGTGGTTACGTTTACCGTACCTGCCGGTATCCGTTCGACCTGGTAGTATCCACCGGCATTGGTCCGCACTGACGCTGTTGTGCCGAAATCCGGGTTTTTCCCCTGGACGGTTACCAGCATATTGGCAGCGCCGTTGCCGCTGTTCGGCATCAGCACGCGCCCGTCAACAGTTCCCAGACCGACCATGGTCATGGTTTTGTTAACCGTCTGACCATCCGTATTCAGGATCAGGTCAAGTACTTTGGCCCGCAGCTGGTTGTTGGCGTCGCGAACGTACAGATCATACGTGTTGAGTTTTTGGCCCGCAAAAGTGAAACCGCCATCTCCATCGGTTTTCAGGGAGGTGGATGTGCAATACCAGCTATAACGGCAATCCAGTGAAGACAGGGTAACGGTAATGCCTGCTGCCGGCGTCAGACCGTCCGGCAGGAGAACCTTGCCGGTTACGGTTGCAGCCGGATCAGCAGCAACATCCACGGTAATATTCAAAACAGCGCCATCGGCGACAGTGCCGGTTAGGCTGCCATGCAGGTTTCCCTTGCTGGCAGTTGCCGTGAAGTTGCCGGCCAGCACATGGCTGAAAACAGCCGTGCCTGTTGCATCAGAAGTTGCGGAGAGCGAGCCGTAACCGTCACTCAGGGAGAGAGTCGCCCCGGCAACAGGGTTCAGCGAAACGTCACGAACAGTAATGGCAAGGCTTGCTGTGCCGCTCAGGGTAATGTCGGCGGTTACAGTCTCCAGATGCGTCTGAAGATTTGCCGTCGTCTGGGCTTTCGACCGTGCGGCAACATCGTCTGCTGTTACCGCTTTCACACCTAGCGACAGAACTTCAAACCGGTAGAACCCCTGAAGATCGGTTGTAGTGGCCAATCCTCCGGCTCGAATCGTTACACCCGCTGCAGGCGAGCTTGCATCGGCACGGTAGACATGCCCCTCCAGAGAGCCGTAGGCGGAAAGGGTTAAGGTTGAGTTGACTGTCTGGCCGTTTGTGGATACCGCGCCAGTTGTCGAGGCACCGAATCCGGTGACGCTGTCTGTTGTGGACAGTGAGAAGTTGCCGACCTTCACTCCTGAGAATGAGAAGGTTCCGTCAACACCGCTAACAGCTGTTTCACTGTCGCTGCCGAAGATGTGGGTGTTACGCATCGTTATGAGCAGGCCGCCTATGCCGGAACCGGATGCGTCGCGCACCAGGCCATTTATGGCTCCTGTTCCGAGGAAGGTAACGGTGACCGAAACCTGGGCGCCGCTGACCGTCAGATACGCTGTCGAACGGCCATGGTTACCGGCCGTGTCTGAAGCAATCAGGACATAGGTTCCGAGCTGTACCTGCGGGAAGGTAAATGAGCCATCCGCTGCAGTGAACGCAGTATCAAGCTCGTTATTCGGGTCATTTTCCGTGTACAGGGAAACCCGGACATTTGCGGCTGCCGCAGAAGCGTCGGCATTCATTACCGAGCCCTTGATCGACCCGGCTTCGGTCAGAACTACCTTGATGTTGCGCAGGTAGCCGTTTTCCTGATTCATGCTCCCCTTGAAATAACCCTGCAACCTGTTTGCAGCGTCATACGCGGAAACGGTTACGTTGATTCCGGTTATCGCTTCGGCAGAGAAGGTGCCGTCAGCACCGGCTGTCACGGTAATGCCGTTAATGACAACCTGGGCGCCGGCAACCGGCTGGTCGGCCAGTGTCACTGCGGTGCCTGAAACAACTCCACCGCGCACGGTCACATTCATGGCAGTGATTACAGCACCGGAAATACGAGCAGAAACAGAGCTTATGCCACCGGCGATGGCGGTCAGCGTAAATGACTTCGAGCTCTCACCCTCGGCAAAGACCAGGGTTGACGGTTGTACCTGGACCGCACCTGCGGTAACCAGTTCGACCGTCATTCCGCCTGCCGGAGCCGGCTGCTGGAGCGTTGCGGCAAGGTTTACCACTTGACCCGCAGCAAGGAGCTGGGATTCCGGAAGCTGAACGGATGCCAGTGATCTGACGACAAGAATAAGTGAAGCAGGCAGGCTTTTATTGGCCGCTGCATCGGTGGCGGTTGCGGCTACCGTGAATTGGGCCCCATCTGTCAAACCAGCAGGCACATTGATTGTGAAACTCTTTTCAGCAAGCCCGGTTGGTTCGAATACGGCGGCGTCGCTGTAGCTGAACGCACCGCTCCCGCTGATATCCATGCTGCTGACGATGGTGTCATCCTCTGCCGTTACGATGACCGTGACCGGCTGTCCGGGGTGTATGTCAAACGAGCTGTTGGCAGTCCGGATTGTTACCCGCGGTGGCGTCGAATCGGCGACCGGCAGAATGACTGATGGCGCTTCAGTACTGTTGCCCGCAGCATCGTATGCGGTCACGCCAAGGCGTACCTGATCCTGAGTGGTGAATGTGGCCGGTACTGTCCAGGTGAAGGTGGCTGCCGTACTGGTCATGGGTGATTGAAGGGTACGGTCGGAAATAACCGCTCCATTGGCGGAGAACACCAGCCTGGTGATGCCGCCGATGTCGCTGGCGGAGACCACGGCGGTTATGAGCTGGCCCGGCTTGACAGTTTCGCCGCTGGAAAGGCCCGCAAAGGCAACGACAGGGCTGATTTTATCGAGAACGGATATAACAACCGGAGTAGCCGCAGTCTGCTGGTTCTTTAAGTCCACAACAACGGCATTAACCGTAATCAGGCTCCCCGGAGCGGCACTGCGCGACACATAGAAGGAAAAATCGTGTGATGCCGAGGTCTGGACGGGAACAGGGAAGTTAAACGCGCCAGATGCAGGCGGAATTCCGGCCTGAGGCTGACAGTCATCGGCACCTACTGCGCCGATTGCCTGATACCCGGCTTTGGTAACGCCGGTATCATCGGTCGCTGATACCTGAACCGTTACCCTGATGCAGTTACCGAAAGAGGTCCCACCGGCGGTAGGTGATGTTACACTCAGCGTGACGGCCGGCGGTTGGTCGGCAGTCACCGGAATCTGAACCGTGGCACTGTCGGCAAGCGATCCTCGGTTGCCCGATGTGTCGGTTGCATACGCGGTAACAGTTATCATATCGCCCGGTTTACCGAACTGTGGCGCAGCGGTGAAACTGAAGCCGAACGGAGAAATCCTGGAAACCTGGATCGGCTGACCGTTCAGGTACCAATCGACCATGGCAACATCACTATTGAGCGAAAGTGTCGGCATAACATCAACGGAACCGTTTTCAATTACACTTGCACGGTTCGGAGTCAGACCAAGAACCTTCGGTGCTGTTCGATCAGCGGACGTCACCAGATAGGACTGCTCCGGTCGGCTGTTGCCGGAGAGGTCGGTGATCGGCAGAATGGCTATCGAATAGGCGGTTTCCGATGCCAGTGCATATTTCGGCGTGAACACCAGGCCGGTGTTGCCGAGTATCGTATCTACACGCCCTTCGATTGCACCGGCCGGACCGGTCATGGAAATCGCTTGACCGGTGAAGGCGCTCGGATCAAACGGCTCACTGTACTGCACACGCACAACTCCATCCATCGGGAAACCGGTTGGACTTGCCGGATCGGGAGATATGGAAAGTATGGACGGTGGAGTTATGTCGACCGTAGTAAAGGTGGCCAGATGGTTTTTTACCATGACTCTGCCGAGCAGATCCCTGATGCCGCTGACGCTGAGAGTGTACTGCTGCTCGTCTTTCAGAGGCACATTGCCCAGCAGGGTAAAGGTTGCAACTGTCCCTGCGGCATCGAGAGCAACGGTGCCGTTGACCTTCCCTTCAATGGTGCTGAGAATGATGGTATCAGTGTCGACGCTCCCCGGTTGAACCGGTTCGGAGAAGGTTACGGTGATGATCCGGTCGAGAGGCACGTGAATTTCCCCGGGGAGAGGATTGCTTGATGTAACCTCTGGCGGTGCTTCATCCAGAATGATTGGTGTGCCGGTCAGGTCCAGATCGCCGGCAATCTGGCGTCCCTTGATGACTGCAAGCCCCTGGCTGGCAGGATCCTGCAGCAGCAGGTCGTAGCTGCCGTAAGGGACAGCATCGAGGAGAAGCATTCCGTTCTGGTCTGTTTCGCGGTACAGTACGAAACCGTCGGTGCGTTTCAGTTCAACCACTACTGCGGGAGCAGGAGTGCCGTTGGCGTACACGGACTTCAGCCTGAGTGTTGCTGTGACGGTGAAGGCTACCGTAACATCGGCAGTGGCTCCCGGGTTGAGGGTACCGCCGGCGGAGCCTTTTTTGGATGCAACCGAGGGGTCGACGGCAATAACCGTAAACGGTCCGGCCGGAACCTTCAGGAAGCTGAATCTGCCGTCCGTGCCGGTAAATGCTTCGCAGATATAATTGCCGCAACCGGCATCCGGGTACTTCGTAATTGAAACCTTTGCCCCGGAAACTGGCGAGGCTCCGTCAACAACCGTACCGGAAACGGTACCAAGCCCCTCCATGACTATTTTAACATACCCGGTACCGCCGGCATAAGGGACGTTTGCGTAGGCAACACCGCGCTCCGTGCTGTTCTGGCTGTAGGCATTGATAGTTTCGCGACCAAGAGGCCGGTCGAGATATTGGAATTTACCGTCACCGTCAGCAGTGGTCGCCTCGCTGCAGTAGTATCCCAGGCAGACCCTGCTGTCGGCAGCAGGCGAGCCGTCCGGATGGTAAATCCACCCGACGATATTCCCCAGTTGTGCTTTGACAAGGGTTGCAACCATCGGGAGATCAATGATCTCACCCTCACGGGTCAGATTGCCGGTGGCGGTCATACTGGTCTGACCTTCTCTGTGAGCGGTAATGGAGAAAGGACCGGCAGCGACGCCGGGGAAGGAAAATTTGCCATCAAGCCCCGTGGTTGCCTGGAGAGTCAGTCCCCGCCCGGAGGGGTAGTTCTGCCGCAGGGTGACAATCCAACGGGCCAGCGGTTGCAGGTCTCCCCCCTGATAAATCGTCCCCTTGACCAGACCGATCGGCATCTCGCTGACGTTCACGGTGACAATCGGAGTTGTGCTGTACGCAGTGGCAGTGGCAAAACCGCGCCGACCGGTGGCTGCCTCAAAGATACTTATCTTCAGATCACCCAGCGGGATATAGTCCTGACTGTATTCGCCATTGGCGTTGGTAACGGCAAATGCAAGATCACCACTTCCGTTTGATATTGCTACCTCGGCATTTCTGACCGGAGTAATGCCGTCCTGCTTGAACACGGTCCCCTTGACAGTCACCGTGAAATCAAACAGATATACCTTTACCTCTACCTGTGTCCCGTCAGTGATAATTTTCCCGGAACTTCTGCCTGCAAAACCGTCAATGCTTTCTGCCAGAACTGTGAAACTCCCCTCGTCAAGCGCATCGATGCCGGTAAGCATCAGTTCGCCGTTGGCATCGGCTGTATATTGAGGCCGTGAGGTTTCGCCGATTCTGCTGCTCTGCTCAACCTTGATTTTTGCGCCCGGAACCCGCTGGGTACCACCGTGGGTGAATACGGTCACTTTGACAGGAGCTCGCGAATTGAGACGGAAGGAGAGTTCGGTTATCTTGCCCGGTGCCACGGTGGAAGTCATGCTGCCGGTTCTGCCAGTGGCAACGTCACCAGTGTACTCCTCTACTAAAACGGTGAATTTACCAGCGTTGACCAATGGGAAGCTGAACCGTCCCTGGGCATCAGTGCGGGTAGTGAGATTCTGGATTCCCTGCGGAATTGTTGTGCAGCTTTGCTCGCCCGACAGGGCATCGAGGTTAATGGTAACGGTGTCGCCGCTCTGCGAAACTGCCGACATGGGATCTGTATCGCTGCAGATGGTGCGGAACTCATCGGACTTGTAACTCACCAGGGCATTCACAACCGGAGTTGCGCCATCGGGAGCGTATACGACACCGGCCACTTCGCTGGTTGCCGTAAGGCGGATATCAACCTGTTTTACCTCTCCGCTTGTCGTTATCTCACCGGCAAAGGTAACCGGTTCGGGGCTGAACGGACCCGCGGCGGTAATGACGAACGGGCCGACCAGAACATTGTTGAACGTAAACTGATTGTTTTCAATGCTGGTGTCAATAATCTGCAGGTGTTGGGTGTGCTCAAAACCGAGACCGATCTTCTTGTCGCCGGAGCTTGCAGAGATAACGCGAAGCGCCGAGATGCTGACCTTGCCAGCAAGCGGGGTGTTACCGTTGTCGTTCCAGATGCCTCCTTTGACCGTGCCCCCTGCGCCTTTAAAGTTCACGTCACTACGGACTTTCTGGCCGGGGAAAAGTACACGCACCTGCGCTATATTGCCGTCAGAAAGGTCAGGTCTGAATGCAGAAACCTTATATTCGGAACCGCTGACCGGCACATTGGTGATTTCATACGCGCCGGTTGTGTTTGTTGTGCTGGTGCCAATAACACACGGGTTGCCACCGCATGTGGAAATGAGATACACGTCAATCCCTGATGCTGCGGCACCGGTTTGAGTCCGAACTGTGCCGAACACAGCGCCCTGAGCCTCCAACACTATTGTCGCAGGGTACTCGACGCCAGGTACCGAAATATCCAGAGTTGCCTGTCCCTTTGCCCCCAGAGCCTGAGAAACGGCAACCAAAGTTCTCCTGCCGACAGGCACGTCAATCAATCTGAAACTTCCGTCAGCAGCGGTCGTGGCAAGCGAAACTCCGCCACCGACCTGGGCACCGGCGACAGGATTGCCTGTTGAATCCTTTACAAAGCCGTTGATCGAAGCAAACCCGCCGTTCAACAGGATGTTGACTGTCCCCGTATCATCTTTTGCGATAATGTATCTGGCGCTCCCTTCCTGGAAGGTGGCCTGGTTGAAGCTGTACATCCGGTACGAACCGGCCGGGATCTCCGGAAAAGAGTAACCGCCAGTGCTGTCTGTTTTTGCGGAGGCAACGGCGCACTCCTCAGGGATAACCGGGCCAAAGGGGCCGGGCACTTCAGGGCAGCGGACGCCGGGCTGGCTGCTGTCCTGATACCAGGCAAATACCGGAAGACCGGTTGCGGGGGTGGCACCGTCATAGTTTAGAACATGTCCATTCACAGTGGCATAACCAACTGTTATTTTCCTGATCTGCTCCGTGAACAGGGTCAGATTCATATCCACGACACCGCCGGCTTGGGCCATGTAGCCGCTCTGGATGGCTTTTGAGTTTGTCGGCAGATGTACCGCTTCAATCAGGAAGTTGCCTACCGGAACTCTGGGGATAACATAATTGCCGGTGGTATCGGTTGTAAAACCGAATTCGCTTCCATCAGTCAGGCTGGTAACCCTGAGTGTTGCCTTGTCCAGTGGAGTTGTTCCGTCCTCACCCAGAACTTTCCCTCTCAAGGTGCCGCGGCCCAACATGACGATATCAACATTCAGATTTTGTCCATTACGAGCTGGAGTAAATAAAACCTCCCGGAATTCACTGTTGGCAGGATCAAGCGCGGTTATCTTGTTGGTACCACGGAGAACGTAATCCCAACCGTATTTTGCGCCAGTTTTGGTGAACTTGCTGCTGACGCCGTACCATGACGACTGGCAGCCGATTTCCGAAGGTGTTTCTATCAGGTGGAACAAGCGGACTTCAGCGCCTTCCAGCGCGGTTCCGTCAGGGTTTAGAACTCCGCCGGATATTACAGCCGCCGGATCGGTCATGGTTGCGAGAACCGGCACGGTCTGGCCATTGATCGTCTGTCCCAGACGGTCTGCAACGCCGGTAAAGGTCAGAGACCGGCTGACAAACGGACCTACCGGATCACGCAGGGCGATGAAGGCGATTCTGTTGCCGGGCTGCATGGCAACCCCCACAACCTGATTGTCATCCATGCTGAAATTGGTGATCAGAGCACGGGCAAGACGATCCTGCACCGATGCCGGCGTCACCTCTTCGCTGAAAAGCGCCGCGACAACCCTGCCGAAACGCCACATGCCGCAGTCATTTTCAACTTTGTCTGCTTCGGCCTGTTGCACAACGCTGATGACAGCAGGAGCAGGATCAGGAATTGATTGGGACAGAGTTGGCTGTTTTGACGAAATTGCCCCGGCAAATTCAACGGTAAAGGTGGCCGGTGATCCGGCAGGAAGTTCGATGGTCGGCAGATCATTCGAAGTAACTCCGGTAAAAACTCGCTGTTGCAGCACTCCGTTGCTGTCAGGAGCGACAACAGAGAGGGAGAACGGTGTCCCGGGGAGTGCTCCGGGAAGAGATGTCAGTCTGATCTTGTGCACTCCGTCTGACGGGAATGAAACAATTGCCAGTTCACCCCGTGCATCTGCCCCATCCTTCAGAGGCAGGAAATCAGAGAAGGGAATCTCTTTGGATACTTTGCCTTTTGCATCAACACCACCAAGAACTCTGCCGATCGGATCAATTAGTTTCATGGTTACCGGAGGTGCAGCTCCATTGCCGTCGAGCAGTACCGAAATTTGTGCGGGGCGATACGCGGTTTTGGAGGAAAGGTAGCGCTGGAACTCTCCGCCACCCATGCCCAGTAAATCGGGGAGAAGCAGAGACGCCACACTCGAGGCAAGAGCATCACCGCGGACCGACTTCCGGCGCAGCTCGTCGAACCCGGTGAAATCGTCCTGCTCGAACTTCAGTGCATCAGCGGTCGGATATTGCTCGTTAAGACGGGAATAGTTGCTCCCCATGAAATCATACAGCAGCTGCAGGGCGGTATCAGGGAGCGATTCCCCGGCCGGTGGTTCCGAAGCGGGTCTCACCAGACCCAATGTGTGCCGGAAACCGGCCTGAGCGACCTCTATGCCGCGAGTCCAGACTATTTTCTTGCCGAAACGCCTGATGTCGGCTGGGAGAGCTGCCGCCGGTGCGGTGGCCACCGAATAGGCCTTGCCAAGGAGTCCGAGTGCTGCGTCACGGAGTGTTTTGGGGAGGAACCGGGATTCCTTCGGTAGTACGAGAGAATCGGGAGAAAGCGGAACACCCAGTTCTCCGATAGAGGTTTTGAGCTGGAATCGTCCGGAAATATGCTCATCGGAATCTAGGGTCGCGGCAAAAACCTTTCCACTGACCTTGGAACGGAGATCAAAGCTGACCGTACCGGAATCTCCGGGCATAATGGTTTCAATCTCCTGGCTCCCCTTGGCCGGATCAACAAGGTCCGCTCCGCCGATCTGCGCCTGATGAAGATTGATGCTTACCAGGTTGGCTGGAGCGGCAGAGGTATTAGTCACCGTGACGTCAAGCGTATACTCTTCGCCGGCAGCCACGACATCCGGATGGGTGAAGGTCATGGTGAAGGTTGGATTGCGCACCAGTACCGTACCGGCGGCGCGGCCACGCACCGTTACCGGTCCGATCGGGAGACCATGCAGGACCCCGGTGATCTCCATTTCAACGGTGTGACTTCCCTCTCTGCGCCCTTCCACAAGGTATTCGGCGTTGCCGCTTTCACCTGGCGAAAGTGACAGGACATCGTCTGCAGTACCAAGCTTGCCGTCTGCTCCAGGCTGCACTACCGCCTTGATGCGCGGGGCAGGGCCGCTCTCGGTGTTTGCCATGGCAAGCGGATCGTCACTGCTGGACGCCACATTGTCCTTGCCGGGCGGCAGGAATATTTCCGCCTTCAGATCCTTCACCACCAGATTGGAACCGGCAGGAGCAACGTTTCCGACCATCAGCATAACGCTGAAATACTGGTCCAGGAAACCTATGTCACCCGGGATTACTACCACACCGGGGATAGGGGGTACGACAAATTCATTGCCTGCGTACTTGTCCATCTTCAGGCTGAAACCGCTTACCGTGAGGTTTGGAATCTTGGTCTGTGCCAGTTTGAGGCTGTCCGGAATGATAGTGCTGACCGACTGCAACTGTGCTTCAGGGAGTGTCCCGAGACCAACCTGGGGCACGGAAACATCCTGGGTGGAAGCAAGTGTCGGAAGGAGGACTGGCAAGTCGAGTTTGATCTCCTTGCCCGGTTCAACGGCAAAGGCAGCGGTAAAGTTGTATGCCTGAAAATTGGATGTATCGTACACGATCCCTTTTTCGCGGATCTCTGCTGCAGTCAGCGGTCGTGCAGTGACCTGAGTAACCAGCAGTTTTTCGATAATTTCTATGGTGACGCTTTCGGGGGCACCGCGCAGCATGATTTCACCGCCGCTGACAAGGCGAATGTTATCCAGCGAGTAGGTACCCGGAGTGACGAATGCGGGAATATTGAACGGTGTATTGGCCGGCACTTCCAGGTCAAGCGGCTGCTGGAGACCGGGGCCGCGCAGAGTACCCTTGAGAGTGGCATCGGCAGGGAGCGGAGGGATCTGCCCCGATGGTAGTGTCGGCACCTGAAGGTATGCAGAGACAATGGTTGCGATGTTTTTGGGAACCGTTTGCATGGTCGGTTCGACCTTAAGCCCCATTCCGTAGAGGATGATGTCCTCGCTTGCCAGTTGGCGTCCTTCATATGCCAAGGCGGCACCACCCAGAATCTGGAACATAACTGACAGCATCATGATGTATTTTAGGGCTCTATTCATCGCATTCTCCCGTACCTGTTGCTAACGGTAAAAGTATCAATTCGGTATTACTTTTATGTTGACTGGAAATTCCCGCCGCAACCGGCGGCGAAGATCATCTAACAACTTCTGCTTCAATTTCTCTGCTGCAACGGCACCTGTTGCATCAAACCTGGGGATTGAGCCCTCAGCCCGCTCTGTCACCTGAACAACATGAAACCCGTATGATGTCCCGGTAATTCCGCCGCCGTCACCCGGTTTGAGTCCGTTCAGATACTCCTCGAACGATCTGACCATGACTCCCGGCGTTATCCACCCCAGCTCGCCGCAGTTCCGGGCAGTGGCAGTGTCGATGCTGGCAACCTCAGCAACACGGCAGAAATCGTCGCCGTTTCTGACTCGCTTCAGCACTGCTTCAGCCTCTCCGGCAGTTTTCAACAGGATGTGCCGAACCTTGATTTTAGGTGGCTGCCGGAACAGATCCGGGTTTTTGTCGAAAAATTCCCGTACAGCAACCGGCGTAATCTGTCCGTCAAGGCTTCGTGCGACATATGCCTCCGCCAGAATATTATCCCTGGCATCCTGTATCTCAGCAGCAACAAGATCATCCTTGTCTAGTTTCTCTTGTATCGCACCCTGCACCAGCATCTTTTTCTCCAGATATTCTTCAAGGATCTCTCTGCGCCGGTCAGGATCCATCGCTTTCAGAGCCTGCTTAAGGTCACTGCTTCTGCGCACCCTGAGAATCTCACGATCAAATTCGGTTGCAGATATTTCTGTACCCCCTACGGTGGCAACGACAGCTTTTTCAGCGGTGAACGCCGCCGCAGGAGAAATGAGCAGCAGTATGAAAATCAGGTATCCCCTCATTCCAATGCCCCTGACAGGGCTTGATTCCCGATGATCCTTACGTTCACTATGGTGCAACCTCCATCATTTTTTCACTGAACGCAGTACCTTTGGAGCTGAAGACAACAATCCGCCCCGGATAGTAGAGTTGTTCAGTTGCAGGATACTCAACATCAAAGGTTGCCTGGCCACTGGATAGAGTCGTAGTGGTCGAATCAACTTTGGATGAATCCGGGAGAATAATCTTGCCGTACGGTATTGATTCGGTTGATGACTGGGCAAGCGTTTTCACAATGAGAGCCGTTCCATCTGGTGCCGAAGCTCCATTATTCATCCTGACTCCTGAAACGGTTACCCGGAATTTCTGGGTCATGTTGTCGATAGCACCACTCAGACCAAGATTCTGAACGGCGAATGTGACCGTGCCGGTCGGCATAGCCGGAGCCAGAGTGTACAGTTTGAACGTGTCAACCGTTGTTGTCACAGTATTGGCAACGGGATCAAGTACACCGCCGACATAATCCCAGTCACCCTTCGCTCCATCCCAGGCGTAGATTGCCATACTCCCTTCTTCCAGGCCAACCACGTCTTCATCCTTGTAGTCGATGACCAATGGGGTTTGCGCAGCAAGCTTGTATCCATCTGGCAGAAATTGGTGAAAACCTCCGATACCATAGTGTGGTGCACCCTCAGGACCATAGGTGTCGGACGGACGGTAGCGCGCCACTTTTACCGGACCGGCAATCGGCGTATAACGGTAGGAGAAGAGCCCGGCATCGAATTCGGCAGGCTCTTTGGTGCCATCTATGGTCATGGTGGCGGTAAAGTTGGATTTCAAGGTCACCGGACCGCTAGCCGAGGGGCTTACTGTCACCGACTTATCCGAGAAACTGGCTGCGTTGTCATCAGCAAGCATTTTCCAGCTATCAGTAATGGCATCAAGAAGCCCACCGACAGGGGGATCAGGGATCGATCCTTTCGGATATTTTTCCATCGGGTAGGTATGACCCTTGATGATTACCCCTTTTTCAATGGTGTAGGAAACCTTGCTTTCGCTCTTGACTTTCGCTCCTCCTCCGAATTTCAGACCAAGTGCCCCTAACTTGAATGAAAATGGCAATTCAAGGGCGTTACCGATGCTCTCTTCAACGGAATACTCAGCGTTTGTCGTGAAGAGAAGATTGCGGAATTTCCGGATCTCTTCGTTAAGAACAGTCGGCACCAACTGCAGTGACTGTATGGCAAGGCCGCCAAGAGAACTGCTGTCGCGAATGGCAGAAAGGTTTGAAAGCGCCTTGATTGCCGGTTCAATGGAATCACCGGTCAGCTTGAAACTCCATTTCCTCGCTCTGCCGGCACCGCTCCCTACTGGGCTCGTGTAGCCGGCAAGATCCTGTTTCCAGCCGAACTCTTTCGGCGGAGAATAGGAGATATCAATACTGACCGGCTTCAGCGGTTCCAACGGTGGGGTGGTGAAAGCAACACCGTAACTTTCTACTGTTGACCCTGCAGCGCTCAAACTGAGCGACTTCTTCAACAGTTCAGTAGTCAGTTTGTCTTTATCTTCTTTGGCAGGTTCAGGATCGTCGAGTGATGCCGTCAATCCGGCGGTCAGATCAAAACCGCCAGTCAGTGTATACGATTCCTTGACGGCGGTTTTGACTCCGTTTTCGTAGGCATAACCGTAATTGGTTTTGAGACTGGCTCCACCGGATCCGCTGACCCCGAATTTGACGCCAATATCCTTCTCGGCCACCCCGCTTGGTCCTGATATCCCGATAGATGCGTCCGCAGAGTTGGTCGCTTCCATCGTGTACTCGGTTGAGGTGCCGGAAAGAAAGGTGTCAAGGTTGCCGCATGTCGGACCAGTCCTTGCGATATTTTTCACGGCAACCAGCAGAGGATTCACCCCGAGATCAGGCAGGGTTGCCATGGCAAAGGCGCATTTTTCCGCCGGACCCATCGTTGGAGGAAACTTGTACTCCTTACCCCAGGCAATACCACCGGAACGTCCGGTCTCCAGCTTGGCTTTTACACTTGCTTTGGCTATACCGACCTCGAATCCGGTATCAATGAGGGAGAATTCGGTTGAAAATTTCCCACCTATCTGTTTGGTAGAACTGTAAGAGAGTTCCTTGTCGACAACTGTGCTGCCACCCAGAATCATACGGGTTTTGGAGATTTCCATCCCGGCTTCTCCACTCCCCTCTACGGTGGCGATAAAACCAACCGAGCCGTTGATTGCGGTACCCCGGGAATAGCTCTGGGTGAACTCACGGTCTTTAAGGTATGCGGAAAATTTCACCGGTTCGGCGCAGCTTGAAGCAACACCGTCTATAGATGCAATTTTGCCGAATACCGGGGTATTTGCTGTCATCCCGAGTTCAAACGGGATGGCAAGGCCCTGTTCGTTTGCGGGAGGGCCGTCGAGTGGCAGGCCGTAGCTGTTGTCACGCGGTGAAACGATCATCCCTCTGCTGTCAGTAGTGAGGTTGTAGGTTTTGGTGGTGCTGCCTAAACCGCCGGCACCGGACATCATGCCGTCAAGCTCCATCTTAACATTGGCACCAACTTTCGGAGCGCCGGTTCTCCGGTTGATCACGCTAAAGTAGCGGAACGACTTTCCTTCCCTCATCAGGGCCAATTTATCATCATTGTATAGAAGCGAAGTCGGTGGGTTCGGGGATTCTGCCGGAGCAGACACCACATACGGCTCGCAGGAAACGTTGAAACTCTGTGAGGCGCCCATCTGGATACCGCTTTCATAGGAGTAGACCGAAGGGGTCGCGTCGCCGACAATGCTTTCTGACGGGATGACAAAGACAACATCTTTGGTCAGTGTTGCGTTGGCTCCGATAGCTCCCATGGCGTAACAGGTTTTCGTCAGGCCGCTGCAGGCGGTGACATCAGTGATGTCAGTGGTGGAAAAATTCTGGACTACAAGCCGGACCGTTACGGACTCTCCGGTAAAGAGATTCAGGTCACCGTTCAACGGCTGGCCGTCGACCAGTATTATCTGGGTTATTGTGAGGCGCTGCGACCCCTTGCAGACTGCATCTGGGGCCAGCAGTTTGGCCTTATCCGGCAGCGGGAAATCAGGTTTGGTCGCCGGAAGCGTTGGTGCAGTAGCGGAGGCGCGGTCGAGAACGTAGTAGTAGAACCCGTCGTAATTGTTTTCACGTACCGGCTCATTGACTTTACGCTCCGGTATGTCAACCAGAACATTGACGCCACGAGGTATACCGGCACCGCTTGTCTGGTCGATGTTTTTCACCTGGAACACCGGTATCCGGTTGCCGTCAGCATCAAGCTTGTATTTTCCGGCATCCATTTCGTAATCGGGATGGAGATGTTCACCGCCGGACAGAGTCTGTTTGAATTCCCGGTTCAGGGTCTGGGTGCCGCTGCCGTCATCGGCAAACAGTGAAATTGTGATGTCGTCAGCAATGCGGAAACCTTTGTTGAAAATATGGGGAACGATGTGCAGCTTCCCTTTTGACAATGCCTCGGTGGTTTTTGTCTGGGCAGTCGTCAGGTTGGTGCTGCGCTGAGAACTGTACGGAGCACTGCCAATGTCCATATCATAGACATTTTTGGTGTCGGTCTTGACCTTCTTGATAAAGCGATCGGTCATGCCCACAAAGGTGTCGGCCTCAGTTTCATCCGAAATCCGGAACCGGTCGGTGCGATCGGCTTTCGTCCAGTAAAACGGCGCTATTTCGTTCACAATATCGCTGCGCGTGAAGATGGTGAGCGGAGTTGCTCTCCTGAGAGTTCTGGCTGCCACGGAGAGGGCGTACTCCTCAAATGACGTACACGGTTTTTCAGTCCAGCTCCACTCATCAGCCACAGCCGGATCGATTTCAAGGCAGCCGTTCATTTCGTACACCATTCCGCCGTAGGTAATGGTAGAGGCATCCTTGCGGTCGATTTGCAGCAGCATTGCATTCGCTGTCGTATCAGCTGCCAAACGGGCAGCGGCGGTTCTGATGCCGGTCTTTGCCGCATCGTGAAGCTGTTTGACGTATCCGGCGTTAAAGGTTGAAGCGGTCTCGGAAGCTCCCTTCACCCTGATGAACGCATTGGATTTGGCCAGGTTGTACTCCTGGAGTGTTGCCCATTCATGCCCTTCAACCCGCGATATTTTTTTGGTTTTCATCGTGGTCAGGATGTCGCCCAGTTTCTTCCCTTCCAGATTATAGCCGTTCGCCCCTTTCACATATTCACCTTCAAGTACCCATTTGAGGAGCAGCAGCTGTCGTCCGAGCCCCATGTCACCAGTGACGTCACCGCCGACTGAGGTTGGAGGGTTCGCATCAAGCTCTCCGCTCTCAAATTTCTCTTTTGACATCGGAAAGAAGGTGATGTCCGGAAAGCTCATTGTCTTGCCGTTGTTAAGTGTGAACTCGACCGGTTCCTTTGTCGCCGGGTTTCTGAACTGCTCGTCAAGTGTTTTGGCAATGCACTTTTGCTCATCAGGAGTTACTGTGGCAGGGGTAAAGATCTCGAAATCGTGGTCACTCATCCCCGGTTGGTAATTATCGGTACAATATGCTGCCGGATTGGAGCCTTTCCAGAGACAGGCACCACTCCCCTGCTCGATCATGGTGAACCCTGCGGGAGATACGCCACCGCATGCAGCGAAAATCTTATCAAGTCCTTTGGCAATACCCTGTTGCAGTGCCTCCTTTTCCATAAGCAGCAGAGAACTGCGATCACCGAGATTCCTCGATTCATTTTTCTTTTCATAGCCCGCGATCAGGTCAGAACAACTGCTGTATATCGACCAGATATCAAGCGCTCCCTGCGGAGGGAAGGTCTGCTTCTGGGTGGCGGCATAGAGCAGGCCGCGATCTTTATCAAACTTGAGGCCGATGACTTCGTTTGGAAGTGTATAGGTGTATTTCCAGACAATCCGGTCATCGACACCATCCAGGTCCATGTCGATGGAATAGGCGCGGAACGGGTCATCAAGTGACACGATGGCGATACCTGTTCCGGCACCGGCATTACCGGTCATTTCACCAACAGCAAATAATTTCAATGTATCGCGGTCGAAATCAAGCTCGCGGGTGATTCCGGGCATCGGGATTTCGCTGACAACTTTCATATCGTCAAGGTTGGTAATATCAGCCACTACCACCTCTTTCTCTCCGGCAATGATTGCCAGGTCATACACTTCGGAAGGATCAACCATGCCGTCACGGTTACGGTCGTACTGCAGAGCCTCGACAACCAGAATCTTACGCGGCTTGTCCGGCAGGTCGAGGGATGACAGTAGTGACAGGTTCGGATCAAGCACCGCAAGCTGCCCGCCACCGGACGGATAGCTCTCAACTGCAAGAATCCGGTCGCGCAGTACTGTCAGATCACGGAAATCACCGGCATGGACCATCTCCTTTGTTCGGGACAGGGGCAGAACTTCCGGGATATTCTTGCCGATGTCGGCGACCATTACCCCGACTTCGCCGACTGCAGCGTAGGCGGCATACCCTTCGTCATATTTGATGACGTCGACCCCGCGTGGGAAGCCGAGCGCCTTGATCGTACCGGTGCTGGTGTAGGACGAGAGCTGCTCGGGGTTTGCGGTCAGCGTTTTGGTGCTGAGTTGGATAGGGTTTTTATGATCGGTTATGTCAAAGAATGTGAGATAGCCGGTCATGGTGTTCATTGAGGTTGTAACTGCCAGATCCCCGTTAAAATCCGGGAGAGGAAGTTTAGCAGGGTCTCCGCCGGAAAGTTTTAGACCGGTTATTCCGGTGACGAGTTTGAGTTTCCGTTTGAAATAACCGCCGTAAGTATGGCCGATCTCAAGCGGATTTTCCGGATCAGTGGCGTCGATGGTCAACAGCTTGTAGCCATCCTGGCCATCAGCCAGAGCAAAAACTGTTGTCTGGATTTTGCCGGCAACCGTCTTCTTGAGGAAATCAACATCACGCAGCGGTTCGATTGACCGGCCATCGTTGCCGATCACCAGTGAGCCACGCAGTTGCGGAGAATATGTTTTCATCAAAAAACGCATGGTGGAGATAAAGTTTCCGGATACGTCCTTCATCGGTGCAGACCCACCACTAAGCAAAGCCCCGAGGGAATCATTGCCGACGATGGTCAGGGTGTACTCTTCGCCCATTTTGAAAGGCGCAGTGGCGACGAAAGTGAGCGTGCGATTTCCGTTGTTGACCAGGACGGTGCCCTGCACCTTGTTCCCCTTGTTGTCTTTTACGACAAAACCGCTCTTGAGGCTTGCCGGATCCATCGCTTCGGAAAAAGTGAAAGTCAGGACACCACGCGGGTCGACTTCATCGAGGCGCGGCGGACCGGCAATCAGCTGCGGCGGCTGATGGTCGTCACTGATTGGCGGCAGGTTTATCGGCTCATCCTTGAGCGGTGACTGGGCCGTAATGGACGTTAGCACTTTGCCGGTCTGGCGGTTGGTCACCGTAATCCGGAAACTCGGCATGGTCTGGTAATCGTTCTTGCCATCGGCGTATTTCACTTCAAGTACAAATTTGTGGGCATTTTCACCATTAAAGGCAAAACGTACCCCGCCGTCCTTGACAGCAGTCAAAGGGATCAACGTCTCGGTGCCATCGTCAAAATCGATGAGTTTCAGTTCGATGACTGCCGAGTTGATGTCAAGCGGTGTCGCCGGGGGAGGGGTAGAGGCGTTATACGCATTTATCATGTCGGCTGTCGGGTCAATGGTGGAATCCAGCGCCTTGAACAGCAGATTCCCCGGCCCATAGGGGGATGGTGTCACAGAAAAGGAGGGGGTACGACTGGCGCCGTTGGCGTCAAATACGGTGACGATATAGGTATCGGAGGCTCCTCCTTCCATCGGCAGTTCCAAAGCACTGGCGGTGACGGGGAATGTATCAGCAGCAGCTGTTTTCAGATTGGTTATGACAAACTCCTGCAGCGCGATACTGATGGAATCGACCAGAACCCGAATTGTTACCTTGCCGACCTCGCCGGCAGTAACCTTGAACCTGCTCAGGGGGTATTCGGTGCTGGCAGTGTCTTTTGCCACAACCGTGTAGCCATCCGAAATTTTGCCCGCAACGGTGTAAGCGTATTCCAGCGAGTTGCGGGGGAAATGAATCTCCGGGCAGCTGTTCGGCTTTGCGGGGTTGCAGCTGCTGAGATTCCTGATGACTATTTCGCGATCAAGGGTAAGAACTTCCTCAACCGGGATGACAATTTTCTGGGAATTCGGCACAACCGAAACCCTGCCGCTCAGTACCGGAAGGCAGATTCGCTGCGGATTGGGGTTGGCAAGTGTCATGAACGGCAGCATCACCGGAACGGTTGGAGAAATCCAGAGCGGTTCGATATTGATGATGTTGGTGCCATAGGCATTGGCAGCCATCTGTACCGCATTGATCCCGACCGGCCGCGAAGACTTGAGCAGGCCGTAGACGCCGGCACCGGTGACGCCGGGGCATGGCGGAGAGGAGGTGCGGATCTTGCCGTCAATAATTCGGGCGGTGTCGACAATTTCCATCTGCTTGGTGCCATCAACGTCAATTGCCCGGACCAGAACCCACTGGTCGTCAGCAGTCGTCGGCTCGCTGGGGGGAACGCCTATATCAAGGTAACGGGTCGGGGTCGCGCCGCCAAGATCGAGTTCAAACCCGCCGCCGAAGCTGAAGTTTTTCCGGTCTTCATCGGTAAGAGCAATCGGGAACTCTGCCTCGCTCACCGACTTGAGCGTGACCAGTGTCCCTTCAGGAAGTACGTTGGCCGGGAGTTCCAGCTCAATTCCCTGTGGGCCGATCATTGACCCGGCGCCTCCTGAAATTACTTCAGAAATGCTGCCGTCAGGGTTGTTCTGCCTGAATCTCGGCAGGTCAACCGTTGTAGTCGCACCGGTCGGGCCGGTTATCTCCAGCTGCAGACGATCTATTACCGAAGCCTGGAATGCTGTTGAGAATCCGCCATTTGGTTCTACCAACACCGGATTGCGGGCGCCGGTGGTCAGGTTGACGATCACTACCGTGTCGTGCAGACCGGCTGTTCCCTGGGTGCCGGTGACTGTGGTGGTGCCGTTGCTGTCGGGAATCGTTGCTGCAATAGTGCCGGCCGGAGGAGCAACAGGCGGGTCTGTATTAAGTGACATGAAGCCGGAGGTAAATTCGGCTGCCATTGGCGTAGCAGAAAGGTCGACCAGGTTTTTGACGGAAACGGTGTACCCTGTTTTAGGTGCAAACGGTTCGGCATGGCGGAAGGTTATGGTGCGACTGTCGCCGCTCAACTCCACTGAACCGGTCATTTCGGAAAGGTCTGAGGCGATAAGCTTGATATTTGAAAGAGTTACCGATGCCGCAATAACAGGCTCGGACAGGGATATTTTTACCGGTTCTGCAAGAGGAACTGCTGAAGCACCTGCAGCAGGAGAAACGGCAAGCACCTTTGGCGGTTCTATCTTCATGGCGATATCTGCCGGGGCAAAAGCCCCTTCAGAAACCGTCCCGGAGGTGGTGCCGCTGTTGAAGGTGATGAGATCCAGCGCGGCAAGATTAAACTGGCCCGGTTTGACAGCGAAAATGTACGCACCTGATGCGTCTGAATACGCTGTCAGCGGCAGTGAGTCAGACGTCACTTGAGCCTCTTTGAACGGTTGACCTACCGGGTTGGTTACGGTTCCGCCGGCATACGCCAGCTTCGATGCTGACTGAAGAACAAGGATTCTGCCGTCTTTGAGAATGCCGGGAAAACGGGCGGAAGTAGCCCCCGGAACAGTGAGGGTGGAAACAATGCTGGTGCCGCTGGTATCAACGGCGGCACTGCCAACCAGTGCAAACCGTGTCGAGCTGGCGCTCTCCACCGGCATCACCACCAGCAGGTCACCGGCAGCAGGGTTGAAATTTGCGGGTTTTGGTACAGAGAGTGTCAACGATTTAGCAATGGGTGTGCCCGCTGCAGTCAGGGAAACGCCATTTACAAGGGTGAACCCTGCCGGGAGCGACAGACCGGTATCAGCCGGTTTGAAATTCATCAGAGATACCGGCACGAAACGGGATACCGCTCCGACCGGGAAGGTGATTTTTTCGCCGGACAAAGAGCTTACTTCACCACCTTGTGGTCCGATAACGCTGAACAGTTGTGCATTTTCAGGTGGCACGACCGCACTGACGGTGATAATCCCTTTGGCCAACTGCTGGCCGTTGAAAGGCTGACCGGGTGAAACCTGGAAGTTGGCGGACAGGGTTTTGTTTCCTCCCAGTCCGTAGCCGTACATGACGATCTCCTGATGATACGGCTCAACCACGATCCGTTCGCCCGAAAAGAAGTCGTACCTCTCGGAAATGACCGCCCAGAGAACAGTGCCGCTCGGGAGTTGCTGACTGGACGTCAGGGTGAAGCCGACATCCGATTTGATACCCGGCTTGTAAAAGGTTATCTGCGGTTCAGGAGAGACCGTGGCAGTAAGATCGCCGGGAAGCGATAGCGTTGCAGGAGGTAGTGCCTCGCCGGCAGTTGCTGGCGGTGCAACTCCTGGATCAGGGACAGTGAGTGCGTAGTTACCAACAGACGGCAGCGTGCCGACAAGGGTCTTGCCATCAGCAGAGACAGTGGCAAACCCAGTGGCAACCCAGTTTGCTGACGGCTCATCCCATCGAACGAGCGGTACCCGTGCATCCGCTGCAAGGGAAAAGCTGTTGGGAATGGAAATGTCGGCATCCTGTGTCAGGTTCAGGTCGGGCACAGTCAGCGCCAGGCGGAACGCGGCTACCGGCGACCAGCCAAGCGGCAGACGTCGCCCCTGCAGCCCTTGGGCACCTATTTGGGAGACAACCGCTTCCGCATCGCGGGCAAGCGCACCGGCAGGGATGGTCAGTTCAATAGAACCGGTTGCCGGGGCCGTTAGTCCGGCAGCAGCCAATGCCGAGGTCACGCCACCCTCTTGCAGACCAAAGCTCGCAGTGACCTTGCCGCCGACGGCAGACGCAACCGGAGTCCCGGCCACGGGAACAGGGGTTAACCGGGCATCGGCGACTCTGGTGCCCTGACTTGCAACAACAGCAACCAGCGGACGTTCAACACGGTTATATCCGGATTTTGACAGCACAACCGTTGCAACACCCTGATCAGTCTCAAAAGAATAGCGACCGCGAGAGTCGGTGAGCGCATTCTGGTCAGGCTTGCCGCTCTGGGTCAGGAGCGCGGAAGCCCCTTCCAGCGGCAGGCCGGTGGAGTCGTCATACACGGCACCGGTGATTACTCCGGTGGAGGTTGGCGGAGCAATAACGGTTGCCTGGCCGGTTGCCACTGTTTCATTTCCGGCACTGTCAACCGCCCGGACCGCTACCTGCAATACGGTCCCGGGAATTTCATCAATCGGAACGGGGAGTTCTACAACGCGATCCAATGCAGTTGTAAATCCGGCAATTTTTCTATAGCCGAGGCTGATCTCAACGGATGCAATCTGGCGGTCATCCGCTGCCAGGATGTAAACCGGAAGAAGGCTACCGGGGAAAACCTCCTGCTTCTGGACAGTCAATGAAACTGTTGGCGGGTTGTCAGCGGTGCTGTTAAATTTGACGATTGTAGAGGCAGTTGCTCCTGCGCTATTACCTGCTGCATCGAACGCGGTCACGGTAAAATTTAGGGTTTGTCCATCGGCCGCATCCACCGGGACTGGGTAACTGGCCGAAGGCGTGCCTGGATAGGCAATGGCAAAAGATACCGTGCTTTCAGCAAGGCGGAATTCAAAGCGGTCGATCCCGCTGCCGGCATCAGTTGCCGATGCATTCAATATGACAGTGCTTCCGGGTGAAGCTTCCGCAGGTGCTGAGAGGGTGACATTAATCGGTGGTGCTGAATCTGGAACGATGGCAACGGTTATGGTGGCCGCAGCACTCGCTGAGTTGTTGTTTTTGTCTGTTGCGGTAGCAGTAACAGTAATTTTTTTGGATGGATCAGCGGCGGAGTCTACCAACCCCGGAACTGTGCAGAGGCCGACAGGGTTACACTCCGTTATATAACCGTTAATCGCTACCGTCAGTTTGTCTACCCCGACATTGTCGGAGGCGGAAGCTTTCACGTTGAAAGAGGCACCAGGGGTGAGCTCTGCCGGTGCGTTCAGAGAGACTACCGGCGGAATGGTATCTGTCAACTTGATTGTAAATGGTGCGCTGTCGACCGTGCCACTTTTGTTGTCGGAAACCTTTACAGTAAAAGTATACGTTTTTTCGATATCCGCAGCGCCCGGTAGCCAGGTAATTGAGCCAGTTGCATTGATGGTCATGCCAGAAGGAGAGCCGGCCTGAAGAACATAACCGGTAATCGATCCGTCAGTGTCCGGATCATAGGCGTCGATTTTGCCGGAGTAGGGGGTGTCAATCTTCGGCGCCGGGAGTGATGTTGTTCTTATCACCGGAGGCTGATTGACATCCGCAATGGTAATGGTTACCGGCTGTTCCGCGAATAATCCGCCGGGATCAGTGACCCTGAATTTCGCATTATATGTCCCGGCAGAGGTGTAGCTGGGACTCGGCCAGCTGAACTCGCCTGAAGGCGAGACCGCAGACCCTGTCGGAAGGTTTATGCCGCTGTAGGTAAGAGCGTCAGCGTCAGGATCGCTGCCGGTTATGGTAACGGGGGTAATAGCGGTTCCTTCGCTGCCGTTGATAGTGAGCGGAGCGGTTATTGTCGGAGGTTGGTTAGCGTTTGTAACGGTGATGACGACGGCTTCGCCGGCAGAACCGCCGTTACTGTCGGTTACGGTGAACGTTACCGTGCGGCTTGCGGGAGCGACATCATACCCGGGGGTCCAGGTGAAGGTTTGCCCGCTGAATGTTGCGCCTTGCGGCAGTCCCTCGGCGGAGAAGGTCAGGAGGTCGCTGTCCGGGTCGCTGCCGGTGAGGGTAAAGGACAGGGTCGCGTTCTCGGCAACAGTTTTTGCGCCGACAGGGTCGAGCTTAGGCAGGCGGTTGCTGTTGGCAACCGATATTTTAACCGTTTCGCTGACAGTAACTTTCCCGTCACCCAGCTTGAATATCACATCATAGCTTTTATCAGCCCCCCCCTGATCATATCCAGGTGTCCATGAGAAATTTCGGGCCGCAGGATTAAACGTTGCGCCGGTCGGCAATCCTTCAACGCTGAACGTTAATGGATCATTATCGGAGTCACTCCCGGAAATGGTAAAAATGAGGGGCTGACCTTCTACGGCAATCTTTGCTCCGATGGCACTCAGTACCGGCGAAGCGTTGCCCGCCATGTTGATGGTGATTGTGACCGGTGCTTCAGCGCTCACTCCCCCCTTGTTATCGGTGACTGTGAGAAAGAAGGTATAGCTGCCCTGTCCAAGGTTGCTGACGGTCGGTTTTTGAACATCGGCAGGATCGGGTGTGCCTTGCCATGAGTAAGAAGCGACTGTACCGTCGCTGTCTGTTGAACCACTTCCGTCAAGAGTCACTGTTGCTGATGTTTGACCGGCTGTCAGTGTTATCGTCTGGTTCGGGCCGGCATTGGCGATCGGTGCCTGGTTGACATTGACCGTTACGGTGTCAGAAGCAGAAGCCCCGGCGGTATCGGTCACTTTCAGGGTGTAAACATGTGAACCAGCACCGGGATTTACAACTGTGGACTGAGTCGAAGCAATGAGGGCACCGGCAGCATCCCGCCATTCATACGTAAGTGCTCCATTTTCCGGATCAGCCCCAACACCAATGAGGGTAACTGGCAGAGCAAGTCCATCGAATTTCAGGTTTATGTTCTGGTCAATGCCGGCGTTGGCGGTAGGAGGCTGGTTTGGTGCTGGGTTGACGGTAACCATTGTGGTGGCACTTGCTGTGGCACCTTTATCATCGGTAACGACAAGGGTAAAGGTGTAGGTCCCTGCTGTGAGCGTTACGGTTGGCATTGCCGTGTTGGCAGCATTCAGTGCAGGTATGCCGCTCCAGGCATAAGTGAGAGGTCCGTTTTCGGGATCAGTGCCACTGCCGGTCAAAGTGACGAGACGGGATGTTTCACTTTGGTCAAGCGCTATAATTTGGCCAGTTCCGGCATTCGCAGTCGGAGGTTGGTTGATTGGAATATCTGCTATTTCACCAAAAGTCTGAATAGTGTAGGAATAACGAACTGATGATTTACATGTCAAAGTTGCAGTAAAAGTTATTTTACCGCCAGGTTGCAGCCCTGTTGCAGGAACCAAGCTGCTCAGGTCGTAGTAATATTTTGCGTAGGGGTTTGAAGAGGCTATTTGGATCGCACTTGGCATTGTTACTTCTGGGGCAGATATTTGAAAAACTGCATGGAGAGGTGCACTGATGGGTTGATTCGAGCTGTTGGTTATTGTGACAGTCGAGGTCGTCGTCACCACCAATGTACGTCTGTCAGTGATTGAACGCTCAGATTTGGTGACAGTTACAAGCCCGGAGATATCCTGGGGACTGGCAAGTGCTGGGATCGAGAAAACTCCTAGAAAAACCTGCAGAAAAAAGAGCGTAAACCCCAGAATTCTAGAATTAGTCCGCAACATACAGCCCCCTTCTGGTATCAGTTCAATGGTAAGGCGAAAACTAAAAGAGACCTTCCGGCAATTAAGCCGGAAAGGTCTTGGTTTGAGCATGTTGGTAAGAATATTTGAGCTGATTTACGGCTTCAGCCCTTTCTGCGACGGAGCTTGAAAAACAGACATCCTCCACCAGCAGCAAGTAGCAACAGAGTTGAGGGTTCAGGTACGGGAGCAGTCGATGACTGGTAATCCAGAATGATGTCATCAAGCAATGCTACGGAGGTGAATTCATAGCCGCGATCATACAGGTCAAAATAAAGAGTTCCACCAGTTCCAGCTAACACTGAAATATTCTGAGAATAACTGTACCAGCCATCAACTATTTCTCCCGAGAGGGTTCCAATGGTTTCGCCATATATTCCATTCATATCAAAAGCCATAAAGACGTTATCGAAGGGAGAAACGCCGGTTTCAGGATCGTAAAAAATATCATCTAGGTATGATGCTTGAAAGTAGTTGGGTTCACCATTAAAGCCGCTTTCAACATCTGTGTTGTAAAACTTAACCTTAAAGCGAAGGTTGTAAATCCCGGCCATACTCAGATCGACTGCTCTGGAAAGTGATATCAGGGGAACATCTTGCGTGTAGAGTTGCCCTGCCAAAACCGCGTTACCTCCTTCTGCACTCACATAGGAATCCACTATCCAATCAGAGCTGATTCCTGAAGTAAAATCTTCGTTAATAATCTGTACCGCCTCTGCTTTCCCCACCCCACCCATCATAACCAGCGCCACTAAAAATCCGGCAAGCCAACTTTTACTGTTTTTCATGGTGACATCCCCCCATATTTAGTTTTCTATCATTGAATTTGTCGTAAAAAATAATAAAATCTATGACGTTAGCTGTTCTAAGCAATTCTGGTACCAACAAGTATAACGTGCCGTAATCACATGTATACAAATCGCCAAAATCGCCCAATAAAACACCATTGTCCTGTTCTGTAAAAATATCCGACAAAAAATTACATAGCAACTTTGTCGAGTATGCATACTCGCATGTTTAGTATGCACCGGTACTGGAGCATTAAAAAGTGAAATAATTATTAAAATATATGATATTTCAATATGTTATATCTGCTGGCGTTCTCTTGTTAATAGATAAAAGGAGAGGTTGTGTCATGTAAGGAATACCGACAGCTGGACGAGGCCAATGAATAATGACGAACAGAAACTTTTGTATACGATGACATGTTACTGGCAGCTACCCACAGGTTTGCCGCACAATTTTTCAGCGCTTCCTTCGAACATTTCCTTTTCCGCTTTTCTTGTCATTTTGTGGCCGGTTGTTATGTTCCTTACTCTCGACTCGCGGCTGCACTCCGGTCAGCCGTTTGCCTCGGAGCGGAATGCGCGGATATTCTTCTATAACCGATTTTGCGGGGTTTGAAGTACTGGAGAGGGAGGAATTGGCGTGCACCACCAGAACAAATTCAATACGGCGGGTGGCGGGCGAGACCGAAGCCACTGTTACGCGTGCCGCATCACCGATCCGGTACACAGTCCCGGTGCGGCGGCCGATCAGGGAGTGCTGCTTTTCGGCGTGGCTGTACAGGTCATCATTCAGGGTCGAGATATGAACCAGTCCCTCAACGAAGAGGGTTTCGAGCTCGACAAAGAAACCGAACGCTGTGACTCCGGTAATGTACCCGTCAAACTGTTCGCCGACATGTTTTTGCATGTACTGCATTTTTTTCATCTCCACCACATCCCGCTCAGCTTCCATCGCAACCCGTTCCCGTTTGCTGGTATGCTCGGCAACCTCCCCCAGTCGTTCGGTTGCAATGGCCAGCTTTCTGGCCGCCTGTTTCGTTGTTGAGTCCAGGCTTGCCTTTAATATCCGGTGCACCACGAGATCGGGATAGCGCCGAATCGGAGAGGTGAAATGGCAGTAGCAGTCGGATGCCAGTCCGAAATGGCCGACATTTTCGGCCGCGTATCTGGCCTGTTTCATACAGCGAAGCAGGGAGTAATTAATCATGCGCTCTTCCGGGCGTCCATCAGCCTGTGTCAGTAACCGCTGAATTTGCGCCGGTTTGACCTTGTCTTCGACCAGGCTGAACTCGTAGCCGAAGCCAAATACAAATTCCTGAAAGATATGCAGTTTGGCCGGATCAGGGTTTTCATGAACCCGATACAGAAACGGGATGCCTTTGGCGGTGATGTAGTGAGCAACCGCTTCATTAGCGGCGAGCATGAACTCTTCGATCAGTTGGTGGGCCAGATTCCGTTCGGCACGGACGATCCCTTCGGTCTGACCGGTGAGGCCAATGATAATTTCCGGTTCCGGCAGGTCGAAATCGATGCTGCCGCGCTGTTTGCGCATCGCCATGAGAATAAGGGCCAGTTCTTTCATGTCTGCCAACATGGGCGACACCGGACGGAATTTATCGGTCAGCTCACGTTCACCATCGACGATAATCTGTTTCACGATCGTATAGGTCAGTCGAGCTGCGCTCTTGATAACGCTCGGATAAAATGTCGACTCAAGCATAGCGCCGCTCCGGTCAAAGAGCATTTCCGCAGTCATAGTCAGGCGGTCAACATTGGGATTGAGCGAGCAGATGCCGTTTGAAAGCCGCTCCGGCAGCATCGGAATACAGCGATCGGGAAAGTAGACAGAGGTTCCGCGCAGGTAGGCTTCCCGGTCGAGCGGGCTGTCCTTTTTTACATAGTGCGATACGTCGGCAATGGAAACCCACAGACGAAAATTGTTCCCTTCTCGGCGCAGTGAAACCGCATCATCAAAGTCGCGGGCTGTCTCGCCGTCGATGGTGACTGTTGCCATGGTGCGCAGATCGACGCGCCCCTTGAGATCGTCCCGGGAAACTGTCTCTGCAATAGCGTCGGCTTCTTTCAGTACATCCGCTCCGAAGAGATGCGGCAGGTCGAAACGGCGAATGACCGACTGCACCTCAACTTCCGGGTCATCGGGCCAGCCGAGAACTTCGACAATCTTCCCTTCGGCCGGCCGTCCACCGACGGGATAGGATGTGATCTCAGCTACAACCTGGTGGCCGTCTTCCGCCCGCCCACGACTCTTCTCCGGAACAGTGAGCACGAGGTTCAGGCGCTGATCGTCGAGGATAATAACTGCACCGCGCCGCGTTTCTTCATAGCGTCCGACAACTCGACCGGTGGCACGCTCGATGACGTTCAGCACACTGCCATCCAGCTTGTTTCCTCCCATGCGGCTCGGCGCGGAGCTGGCTTCGACCAGATCGCCATGCAGCGCCCCCTTCAGCAGTTTTGACGGGATAAAGATATCTTCGCCGCCCCCCTCAGGAGTGACAAAACCGTAACCGTCGCGATGCACCGAGATGCGGCCCCGTGTGGTGGCCATTTTTCCGGGTTGTGCATAGCTGTTGCCCCGTAATCGGACTACTTTGCCATCATCAGCCATGTCATCCAGCATGTTTTTCAGGTCGCGTTTGACATGGCGACCACCAAACTCGCGCAAAAGATCGGTAAACGGAACCGCTCTTCCCTGTTGTTTGAAAAACGCCAGTATATTCTTTTTGCTGAGATTCATTGGCCGACTCCTTGATGATCTGGCTTGAGAACACCCCTGCAGAACACCTGTGTATGTTCAACGTGCGGTAAAGTCAACCATGTTTGTGATTGGCAGCAGCTCATTGCTGCACTGCTCGGGCGGAAGTTTGCTTGACAACATGAAAGCAACATGGATAGGCTGTCATGCGGATTCATTGATAACGAACTATTGCGTGGTTTCATGATAATGACGTGGCGGCAAACAGTTGCGCTTGTGATAACGACGGTCTATCTCCTTGCGGTGGTAAGCCCGCTGGCTTCTTTTGCCATACAGTCCAGGCAGATGAAGGTAATTACAGGAAAGTGCTCTGGCGACTGCAGGCTTGACGGTTGCTCGAGTGAACGGAGCGCGGCCCATACCTGTTGTTGCTGGCAGAAAAAACAGGATGAGACGCGTAAACCGCGCCTACATTTCATTTCCGGCTGTTGTGCAAAGAAACCTGCCGAACCGCCAAAAATAATGGCAGGCTGTTGTGCACCGAAGGGCCAGAACGTCAAGTCGGAAGGCCCCAGGTCTGAATCTGTGCCGGGCGACTCGCTCCCGAAAAAAAGAGTAACAATCAGCAAAAGCCCCTGCGGAAGCGGTAAACTCTTTGCGCTTTTAAATGTTGAATCACCTCCGCATCTCCCCATTTTTTTTTCAGAGGTAATTCCTGTTCCGGAGCAAAGCATTCTACCCTCTATTCATCCTGATCGCCTGACCTCCCGTTATGGCGAGCCACCAGACCTACCCCCGATAATTTCACACCTGACACGATAATCCGTCGTATGCACTCACGGCAGAGGATTTTGTCCTCTTGGCACTCTTTTTTTGCCAAAACTGCCAATTCAACCTGGTTACGCACATTGCAGCTATAGTATACCTTTGTGGCGTGCGCAGGTGTAGGCATAAATTTTGGCGTAATACCATAACTATACTAAAAATAAGGAGAAATCATATATGAAGTCTGCTGTTAGTAACGCTTTCAAGGCGGCACTTGTCGTCTGTATCTCAATTGCCTCGTTTGGGTGCAGTAGCTCCAGTGACTCTCAAACAGCTGGAACAACTTCGGTGACTGGTGTTGTCATGGCGGGGCCGGCAAGTGGTGCATCAGTAACGGTGAAGTCTGCAGGCGGAGCAGTTGTCGCCGGTCCAGTCATAACGGGCGCAGATGGATCATATTCCATTACCATCCCCAATTCAGCTTTATCCGGTGCACTCACCTTTGAGGCAAGCGGCGGTACTTTTTCTGATGAAGCAACTGCCACTAGCGGTGTGGCCATGGGCACTCTGACATCATATATCGTTGGCAGCGGTCTTGCGCCGGGAGCGACGGTAGCTATTGACCCATCAACCACAATAATTCAGAAACTAATTGCAGGTGGCAAAACAAAAGCAGAAGCAGACAGTGCTTTTCTTGCAGCATTCGGCTACACCCCCGACAATTCGATCAAGCCGGTCTTTGCCGCAATTTCGAGTGCTGCAACGACATCCGAGCGACTGGCGGGACTTCGTACGGCAGCTTTCAGCCAGCTTACAAAAGATCTGCTGCTTCCTCCGAACAAGCAGTTTGAGCTGATTAACTCTATTGCGTCTGATTTGGCGGATGGGATACTTGATGGCGGCTATACCGTAGCGACCGTTGCTATACCGGAAGATATTTCCAACCTGTTTGGTCAGGCGTTGGTAGGCTTCCAAATGAGTGCAAACAACAAGTCCAAGCTTACCCCGGACAAAATCGGCGCTCCGCGATTCAACAGAGTTGCTCTTACCCCAACGTATAGAGTTGAATTTCTGCAGGGAATGACCGGCGCTGCAACAGGCCGGACAACTTTTCAAATCCGGCTCACCACTCGTGCCGATTCCGCACCTGCGACCGGTTTGACCAACATATCCCTGAAGCCTTACATGTATATGTCATCGAAAAGCCACACTACACCGAAAATGGATATTACTGAATCCGACACACCAGGAACCTATGATGCTACCATTTATTACGTTATGTCGACTGCAATGAACGGTGTATCCATGGGGGTATGGGAAGTCAAAGTCATGATTGGCTCTGAAACGGCAACGTTCTATCCTGACGTGGCTATGGCAATGGGAACAACATCATTAGCTAAAATTTTGGGCGTTAATGACAAAATCATGGGTATGTCCGGATTGGAAAACAGAACCTACTTTCTGTTCAATGACGGCATTGTCAGGGAAGGGATGGCCAACACGTATACAGTGAAGCTGTTTACCGCAACCAAAGAGATGCTGACCAACTTCCCGGCAGTGTACAATGGCACGTCTCTCAGGAACGAGAGCGGTACCGACTGGACAGTTTCAGGAATGGTCGTAGAAGTATCCAATGACAAAACAAACTGGACACCACTTGCAGATGCTTCTGGAAATGGCCATTGGTCAGTGTCCGGCATAACTCCCGATACGGGCAACAAAATCTATTTCAGGCTGACCGTAAACGGGGAGCAGAAGACTATCGATGGTGCCGCAGTCGGAGTTGCAAACGGTTATCAAACGTTCACCATAGTTTCCGGGAATGCCATGGAAGTGTCGTACCCATGAAAACAGAACTTGTATTCTATGCAATGGCAGCCCTCTTCACGGGGGCTGCCGCCCTTTTCCCCGGTTCCAGTTTTGCCGCTTCCTGTTGTGGCGGTGGTTCGGCCGCTTCCTTGAGCGTTCCCAAATATGCAACTGTCGTTGCCGACCTCTCCATAGACACCGAGCTCTATGACGGATACTGGAACCAAAAAAGAGAGTATATCGCTGATCCACCCGGATCGGATTTGAGGCAATACCGCATGACTTTTGGAGGTGGATACCGCTTCGCCAAGGATTGGCAGGCGAGCATTTCCCTGCCGTATGTCTGGAATGACAACAGCTATTCAGGAATCTCCTCCCAAACAAGCGGACTTGGCGATACGACGGTCTCATTGATGTACGAGATGTTGGATGACAACTCAACCTGGAGGGTCTACGACGCCAAAGATATGATCCCGGCAATTACGCTGGGCGTATCTCTGCTTCTGCCGACCGGCGTTTCGCCTTTTGACGATTCACAGAGCAGTTTTGACATTACCGGGCGAGGCTTCTATCGCCTGGACGGGACGCTGCTGATTGAAAAAACTGTTCGACCCTGGAACGCATCAATTTCCCTTGGGTATGGCAGTTATTTTGAGCGCTCAGTTAACCGCGAGTATGGAAAATATGTCGAACCATACACAAAAGATTTGGGGGATCGATTTTCGGCATCACTTTCTACTGGATACACCTACGTCATCGGCACTGGTGGCGACAGCATTACCGGCACTGTTTCCTATGCCTGTATGAACGAGGGATCTGCTCATTATAACGGGAAACGGGATAGTGGAAGCGGTTTCGACAAGCAGTCCGTGGCTGGTGCACTCTCATATTCAAACAATGATCATAATTGGAGCCTCAGGGCCGGGTGGAATCACGCAATCAAACGAAACGGCTGGGGGCAGAATTTTCCGACAACCGATGTGATATCTGTGGGGGTGCGCTATGTATTCCTTTAGAATTGCCGGACTTCTACTGCTTGTCATTGTTCTGACCGGGTGTGGTGACAATCTGTTTCCTTCGGGCGAAGATAAGCGGCCTTCGCTTCAGGCTGGTGACAGCGGCGGCGGTGTCACCCAGAAATCACCGGATTTTTCGATTTCAGATTCAAACGGCGTCCCGGTCACATTGGCTTCCTCAACTTTTGGAAAGAAAGCAGCGGTCTTTTATTTCACCATGTGGTGCCCAATCTGCGACAGCCACATGAACAACATGCGGGCTTACATTGTTCCTGCGTTTCCAGATGTGAACTTTTTCCTGGTAGATTATGTCTCCGGCAGCATCTCCGCTGCCGCGCGTGCTGCCGCTGAAAACGGCTATGCCGGAGGTACTTTTACCACGTTGGCAGACATAAGCCGTTTCTTGCTCAACACGTTTCAAGCAACCATGGGTACAACTGTGGTGATTGACAATACCGGCGTCATCAAAATGAATGAGGACTATCGCGATGGCACTAACCTTCGTATAATCCTGACAGACCTGCCATAAAACTCAATTAACTCAAGGAGACGGTATGAAAAGAAAATTATTTCTTGCTTTGTCAATCGTGGCTCTACTCGTGCTACCAGTCGCACTGACGGTTTTTGCCGCGTCAGACATCGAACAACACCGTGACTGCAAACATTGCGGTATGGATCGTAAAGCGTTCGGCTACAGTCGGATGCTGGTGGAATACAAGGATGGCACCCAGGTCGGGACCTGCTCGCTACAGTGTATAGTGGCAGAACTTGAAAACAACAAGGGGGGAGAGGTTGCTTCTATTAAAGTCGCTGATCGCGGCACACAACAATTGCTAGACGCCAAAAAAGCTATCTGGGTGATTGGCGGAAAAAAACGAGGTGTTATGACGCCGATAGCCAAATGGGCCTTTGCTACGAGAGAGGCAGCAGAGAAATTTGTCACTGAATTCGGTGGGAATATAGCTACGTTTGATGAGGCGCTCAGGTCGGCACAAAAGGGTGGGGCTGAACGTGCAAAGAGTTGGAAATCCAGGTGACATAAAGACCTCGAACAGAAGGCTGCTAGTCGGCACATGTCTGGATTTTATTGTTCAGGTACTGGTTTGTCGCGGTCCAACATCTCGCTTCAATGGAATAAAGTGATTTTGAGAAATACCTCGCACCGCTATATTTTCTCTACTCAACAGCAAAAAATATGCTAATATCCCGTTTCTTTTCAAGCTATATCCGGGGGTGGCTCATGCCGCAATTCTATGAAGGTAAACTGGAAGCGAAAGGGCAGAAGTTCGGGATCGTTGTCAGTCGTTTCAACAGCTTTATCGGCGAACGTCTTCTTGAGGGTGCGGTTGACGCGCTGATCCGGCACGGGGCTGAAGACAAAAATATCCATGTGGCTCGGGTGCCGGGGGCGTTTGAAATTCCGCTTTTTGCCAAAAAGATGGCAGAAAGCGGGAAATATGATGCATTGATCTGTCTGGGCGCTGTTATACGCGGTTCTACGCCGCATTTTGATTATGTCGCCGCTGAAGTTTCCAAAGGAGTGGCGAATGTTTCGCTGGAGAGCGGCGTGCCGATTGCCTTCGGCGTCCTGACGACTGACACGATCGAGCAGGCGGTTGAGCGGGCCGGCACCAAGGCGGGCAACAAAGGTTTTGACGCTGCGGTTACCGCGATAGAGTCTGTCTCGCTGTTGAAGGCACTCAAATAATGGGGCATCGACGCGAAGCACGGGAGTTGGCGCTGCAGATACTGTATGCATTGGATTCGGATGGTTCTGCCGGACTGCGTGACATCTTGCAGACGTTCCGTGAAGAACAGCATGACGTCGCAGGGAAAGTACGCGAGTTTGCTGAAGAACTTGTGCAGGGTGTGCAGGCGCAGCGGGCTTCCATCGATGAAGTTATTCGGGCCCGTTCCAAAAACTGGGCGTTGGCCCGTATGCCGAGAGTTGATCTCAATGTCATGCGCCTGGCTGCATACGAGCTGATGTTTCGTGCTGATATCCCCAAAAAAGTCAGCATCAACGAGGCGATAGAGATCGTGCGCCGCTATGGGGACAAGGAATCTCCGGCATTCGTCAACGGCATCCTTGATGAAATCGAGGCGTGTGCAAAAACTGAACAGTCGAGTGAGGAACAATGAAAGATATACAGGTTGGTTTGATAGGGTTCGGCAATATCGGGGCGGGGGTTGTGAAACTGCTCCGAGAGAATGCTGGCGTCATTCGGAGCAAGGTCGGGGCCGGCATCGTGTTGAAGCGTATTGCCGATCTCGATATAACCAGCGATCGCGGTGTAGCGGTTGCAGACGGCGTGTTGACCACCAGCGTCGATGATGTTTTCGACGATCCGGAAATTTCAGTCGTCATCGAGCTGATTGGCGGCTATGAACCGGCAAAAAGTTTTGTACTGAAAGCCATCGAAAAAGGGAAACATATAGTTACCGCCAATAAGGCGTTGTTGGCTCTGCATGGTGCGGATATTTACGCTGCGGCAGTCCGCAAGGGAGTTGAAGTCCAGTTCGAAGCGGCGGTTGGCGGCGGTATCCCGGTGCTGACGGCGATCAAGAGTAATCTGGCTGCCAACAACTTCACCAGTGTTTTTGGTATCATGAACGGTACCTGTAATTACATCCTGACCCGCATGACTCAGGAAGGCGCTGCTTTTGGTGATGTGTTGAAGGTAGCGCAAGAGCTTGGTTATGCCGAGCCTGATCCGACCTTTGATGTTGAAGGGGTTGATACCGCCCATAAACTGGCAGTTCTGGTCTCTCTCTGTTTCGGTACCCGGATAGATTTTAAGGATATTCATACGGAGGGGATCTCGAATATCAGCGGCCTTGATGTCAAGTATGCTGCCGAATTCGGTTATCGTATTAAATTGCTGGCAATAGGCAAACACGTTGATGGCGAAATAGAAGCGCGTGTTCATCCGACCATGATTCCTCTTGACAGCCCGCTGGCGGATATCAACGGTGTCTTCAACGCCATTCGCCTGAGCGGTGATTTTGTCGGTCCGGTGATGTTTTCAGGGCGGGGCGCCGGTCAGAATCCGACTGCCAGCGCCATTGTTGGTGATTTGATCGGCCTTTCGCGCAGCATGAAGGCCGGCGCAGGCAGACGGATGTCACCGCTCGGCTTTCTCGACGAGGCTATCGGCACCATTCCGGTCAAGCCGATGGCCGATATTACGAGCAAATACATGCTCCGTTTCAGTGCCCTTGATAAGCCGGGCGTGCTGGGGGGGATTGCCGGCTCACTGGGTAAACATGGCATCAGCATCGAATCGATGGTGCAGACCGCCCACGAAGTCGATGATTCTTCGCCGGTACCAATCGTCATCATGACCCATGAAGCCCGTGAGGGTGCGATTCGTGAAGCGTTGGCTGAAATCGACCAGCTTGACATCATCTGCGAAAAAACAAGCTTTATCCGTATTGAAGACAATCTGGAGTAATCCATTTCGAACCGGAGGGACCATGACCACCAAAATCCTTTTGCCTGAAGACCAGATACCTCGTCAGTGGTACAACATTATTCCTGATATGCCCGGGCCGTTGGCGCCGGTTATCAGCCCGCGCACCATGCAGCCGGTAACTCCGGAAGATATGCTGGCCATATTTCCGATGTCCCTGATCGAACAGGAAATGTCGCCGCAACGCTGGATCGATATTCCTGACGAAGTCCGGGAAATTTATCAGCTCTGGCGGCCATCACCGCTGTTCAGGGCTCATCGCCTGGAAAAAGCGCTCGGGACTCCGGCCAAAATTTACTATAAATATGAGGGTGTTTCCCCGGCGGGATCACACAAACCGAACTCCGCAATTCCCCAAGCATACTACAACAAGCAGGCCGGCATTCGCCGTCTGGCGACCGAAACCGGTGCGGGGCAGTGGGGCAGCTCTCTCGCGCTGGCCTGCTCTATGTTCGGTCTCGAATGTACCGTTTATATGGTCAAGGTTTCCTGCAGCCAGAAGCCGTACCGCAAGAGCATGATGCAGTTGTGGGGTGCCACGGTTCATCCGTCTCCCTCTGAATTTACCGATTCCGGGCGTACTATTCTGGCCCATGATCCGGACTGTCAGGGTTCCCTCGGTATAGCCATTTCGGAAGCGGTGGAGGACGCCGCCACCCATGCCGATACCAACTATGCGCTTGGCAGCGTGCTTAACCATGTCTGCCTGCATCAGACCATTATCGGCCAGGAGGCGCAGGCACAGTTCAAGATTGCCGGTGATTATCCGGATGTTGTTATCGCCTGCTGTGGTGGCGGCTCAAACTTTGCCGGCCTGGCATTCCCCTTTATCTCGGATCGTGCCAACGGTAAAAATGTCCGCTGCGTGGCGGTCGAGCCGGCCTCCTGTCCGACGCTGACCAAAGGGGTGTACGCCTTTGATTATGGTGATACCGCCAAAATGGCGCCGATCGCCATGATGTACACCCTTGGCCACGATTTCATGCCGCCCGGTATTCACGCCGGCGGTCTGCGCTACCACGGCGAATCTCCGCTGGTCTCGCAGCTCTACCATGCCGGTCAGATTGAGGCAAAGTCATACAAACAGAATGCCTGTTTCGAAGGGGCGCTGTTGTTTGCCCGCAGTGAGGGTATTGTTCCTGCTCCTGAATCGTCCCATGCAGTACGGGCCGCTATCGATGAAGCGGTACTGGCCAAAGAGGAAGGGAAAGAAAAAACAATCCTGTTCGGGCTCTCTGGTCATGGACAGCTTGATATGGGCGCCTACGATTCGTACCTCTCCGGCAACCTGGAAGATTACGAGTATCCGGATGCAATGGTCAAGGCGGCACTGGAACGGCTGCCGAAAATCAGTTTGTAGCTGATGGTTAAAGTCAAAATTTGCGGCATAACAAGTCTTGAAGATGCCTTGATGGCGGTCGAAGTCGGAGCAGACGCTCTCGGTTTCGTCTTCTTTACGGGATCTCCTCGTTTTGTTTCCCCTGAACAGGCTGTCGTCATCATCCGTTGTCTGCCGCCGTTCGTGCAGACGGTCGGCCTGTTTGTCAACGAAAAGCTGGCTACGGTCAACTCCGTTGTCGACCAGTGCGGCCTGGATATTGTGCAACTCCACGGCGAAGAATTTCCTGCGTATTGTGACGCTATTAACCGTAGAGTCATCAAGGCTTTCAGGGTGAAAGATGAATCCAGTATTGGTGGCATGGCAGGATACAATGTTGCCGGTTATCTTCTGGATGCCTGGTTTCCGGGGGCATATGGTGGCACCGGTACGACATTCAACTGGGACATTGCTGCCAGAGTTGCTGCTGAACGTCATATTGTTCTTGCCGGGGGGCTGACCCCGGAAAATGTTGCCGGGGCGGTAGCTGCGGTCAGACCGTATGCCGTCGATGTCTCCAGTGGTGTCGAGAGTGCACCGGGGAAAAAGGATGCTGCACTTGTCAGCTCTTTTATAACATCTGTAAGGAGCACATACGTTGAAACTCCCTGATAAAAAAGGCCACTTCGGTCAGTATGGTGGGCGCTATGTCCCGGAAACCCTGATGCCAGCACTGCTCGAACTTGAAAAAGCCTACGAGCACTTTCGCCATGACCGCGAATTTAAACAGGAGTATGCGTACTACTTGCGGCAGTACGTCGGGCGCCCCAATCCGCTCTACTTTGCCGAAAAGCTGACCAAAAAACTTGGCGGCGCAAAAATCTACCTGAAGAGGGAAGATCTCAATCATACCGGGGCACATAAAGTAAACAACACTATTGGACAGGGGTTACTGGCCCGGCGGATGGGGAAAAAGCGTGTTATTGCCGAGACCGGAGCCGGGATGCATGGCGTGGCAACGGCTACCATTGCCGCACTGTTCGGCATGCGGTGTGAAGTGTTCATGGGTGAGGAAGATACTCATCGTCAGGCGCAGAACGTGTTCCGGATGAAGTTGCTTGGAGCCACTGTTACGCCGGTGACCGCCGGCACCGCAACGCTCAAGGATGCCATGAACGAGGCGATGCGCAACTGGGTAACCACCATCCATGAAACCTTTTACGTCATTGGTACTGTTGCCGGTCCGCACCCGTATCCCATGATGGTGCGCGACTTTCAGTCCATTATCGGTACCGAAGTCAAGAAACAACACAAGAAGGCTGAGGGGCGCTTGCCCGATGTTCTGGTAGCGTGTGTCGGTGGTGGCAGCAATGCCATGGGACTGTTCTATCCGTTTCTGAATAACCGCACAGTCAGGCTGGTCGGAGTTGAAGCCTCCGGGTACGGCATCGAAACCGGCAAGCACGCCGCGCCGCTTTGTGCCGGATCTCCGGGTATTTTGCATGGCAACAAAACCTATCTGCTTCAGGACCAGTATGGGCAGATTACTCATGCCCACTCAATTTCCGCCGGTCTCGATTATCCGGGAGTCGGTCCGGAACATTCCTGGCTGAAGGATACCGGGCGTGCGGAATACGTTTCCATAACTGATGATGAGGCGCTTGAAGGGTTCAGCACCTTAACTCGTGAAGAGGGCATTATCCCGGCGCTGGAATCATCGCATGCCATAGCATATACCCTGAAACTTGCCCCATTGCTCGGTAAGGACAAGACTATCGTGATCAGTCTGTCGGGTCGCGGCGACAAGGATATGCACACGGTTGCCGAGGCGCTCGGCGTCAGTTTTTAACGGTGGTGTAAAAAATAGTTAAGCATCGCTAAAAGCCCGGTAAATCGGGCTTTTTTTATTGACCGGAGTTGGCTGTTTCGGCTATAAGCAGAAACCTGTTATATTAATCATGGGAGGCTGAATATGCATCTTGTTGATCAGATCAAGGAAAAAGCCAGAAAAAATCTGCAGACGGTGGTACTGCCGGAAAGTTATGACGAGCGGATGTTGTTCGCTGCGGAAAAAATTGTTGCGCAGCGGTTGGCCAACATAATCATTCTCGGCGATCCGGCTAAGATCCAGGCTGATGCTGCGGCCAAAGGGATCAATCTGGCGGGTGTCGAGCTGCTCAATCCGGCGGCGTCGCCAAAGCTGGATCACTATATTGCTGATTTGGTTGAGCTGCGCAAGAGCAAGGGACTGACGGCTGCTGATGCCAGAAAACTGCTCACTGCTGATGACAACCTGTATTATGCGGGCATGATGGTGCGTAACGGCGATGCCGGCGGTGAAGTGGCCGGGGCAACCGGCACTACCGGTAATGTGCTGAAGGCAGCTTTTCAGACGGTTGGCCCTGCCAAAGGGATCAAAACCGTCTCCTCGTTTTTTCTGATGGTCACCAAAACACCGTCATTTGGTGAAAACGGCATTATTCTCTTCGCTGACTGCGCGGTTAATCCCAATCCGGATGCCCAGGCGCTGGCTGAGATCGCTGTTGCCACTGCCGGCAACTGCAAGGCGTTTCTTGATGTTGATGCCCGTGTTGCCCTGCTCTCGTTTTCCACCAAAGGGAGCGCCAGTCATGCCGATTGCGATAAGGTGCTGAAGGCTCTGGAGATTGCGAAGCAGATCAAGCCGGATATGCAGATTGACGGAGAACTGCAGGCGGATGCGGCACTGCTGCCAAATGTCGGGAGCAAAAAAGCCCCCGGCAGCGCCGTGGCCGGTAAGGCCAATGTGCTTATCTTTCCCGACCTGGATGCCGGCAACATTGCGTACAAACTGGTGGAACGTGTGGCGGGCGCCGAGGCGGTCGGCCCGATTATTCAAGGATTGGCCAAGCCGGTAAATGATCTGTCCCGCGGTTGCTCGGTTGATGACATTGTCAACGTAACGGCCATTACAGCAGTACAGGCGGCTCAGGGGTGAACACCGGTGTCTGTGAAAGAAGAGACGTTGCCTGAGTGGTATTAATTTGTTCGTTATTTTTTGCTGTTCCACTTGATATTGTGATGACCTGTGATATATCCAGCGGGCAGTCGGTTTTTCTGAAGCTAATGTGATCGGGTGAGGTTGTTATGAAAATGAATCTGTCATTGAAGGTGTTCTTCATCATAGGTGTGTCACTTTTCGCCGGTTTCAGCGTGCTTGGTATTACCGCGCTCTGGCTTGTGTTTGATTCTTCGATCAAGCTGCAATCCGATTCTTCCCAAGAAACGGTACTCGTCATCAAGGGGGCGGTTGAAGAGTTTATGATGAAGGGTGAAACGAAAGAGGCACTTTCGTACCTCGAACAGCTTAAAGCAAAAAAAACGGTTGTTGATCTGGCTATTTTTAACGACAAGGGGAAATCAGCAAGTGGTGTAAATGCCGATCAGATGGTGCTTGAGACGATCAAGACAGGAAAAGCGCAACACGTTAAAAGCGATTCGGAGGGGATTCACACCCTTGTCAGCGTCATTCCCCTGCCGAATGAAGAGCGCTGCAAAACATGTCACCCTGATGCAACTGTTATCGGGGTTATCAAACTTACCAGTTCGCTGGAGAATGGGTACAAAAGTACAATAAAGATTGCCACTCTGCTCTGCATTCTCGGTGCGAGCTGTTTTATTCTGATAGTCGGCGGTACGTACCTTTTCTTCAGGTTGACAATCATAAAAAGCATAGTCGGAATTTCCGGCGAGATTCAGTTGCTCTCCAAGGGAGAAGGAGATCTGACGATTTCTCTCCCGGTCAGATCATCAGATGAAATCGGAATTCTGACTGAAGGTGTCAACAACCTGGTCGCCAAACTCAGGGATATCATAACCGATCTCTACGGTCAGGCCGGACATGTTGCCGTCACGTCCTGTAAAACCATGACCGGTATAGAAAAACTTGCAGCATCAATCTTTGAGCAAAAGGAACTGGCGGCATCGGTGGCTGTTGCATCTGAAGAGATGTCAGCGACACTCAATGATGTTGCAATGACCACGGCAAAAGCCTCGACGCACTCGAAGCAGGTGGATGATTCTGCCCGGGAGGGACAAAGCGTTGTGGCCGAGACGGTTGAGAGTATTGATCAGATTCGGGCCGGAGTTGAAGAGACTCTCGGGGTTATGAATCGACTGCATAATTCGTCTAATCAGATCGGTGAAATCGTTGGCCTAATCGAGGATGTGGCAGATCAGACCAATCTTCTTGCGCTTAATGCCGCTATCGAAGCGGCCAGGGCGGGAGAGGCGGGAAGAGGGTTTGCGGTTGTTGCCGACGAAGTTAAGAATCTTTCCAGCAAGACGTCTTCATCGACGCAACAGATCGGCAGTATTATTAAAACTATCCAGAATGATATCCGTGAAGCGATGGCGTCAATAGAGACGGAAAAAGGACGCGTCGAACATGGTATCGTCAACTCCAATCGTGCTAGTGAACAGATTTCCACAATACTGACGTTTGCTTCAGAATCGGCCGACATGATAAATTCCATTGCCATTGCCACTGAAGAGCAGAGTGCGACGACAGCTGATATTTCAAACAAGATTCACCAGGTTTCCAACACATCGAATGATGTCCAGAGTGAAATGGAGAAATCCATTGCAACGTTTAGCGAGCTTACCCAGACGGCCGAGAAAATTTACAACACGGTGGGAAAATTCAAGGTGGGGAATTACCACGACACGATAAAAGCATATGCAACTGATCTGCGTAATCGCTCAATTTCTGCCCTTGAGCGTGCAATTTCCGATGGACGCCTTACTTCAGCAGCTCTTTTCAGCACAGACTACAAACCGATTCCGAATACCATGCCGCAAAAATACAACACACCGTTCGACCGTCTGTTTGACGAGATCATCTCTCCCATTCAGGAGGAGATCATTGCGAAAGACGGGAAAATGTTCTACGCCATTTGCGTTGATCGTTCCGGATACGTCCCTTCGCACAATCGTCGCTATACCCAGCCTTTGACCGGAAACGCGGAAGTTGACAAAAACGCCAACAGAACCAAGCGAATTTTCAATGACAGGACAGGGATTCGCTGTGCCACAAATGAGGAACCGTTCCTGCTTCAGACGTATCTGCGTGATACCGGAGAAGTGATGAACGATATGTCAACCCCTCTCATCATTCAAGGCAAACACTGGGGCGGCGTCCGCATCGGGTATCTTTCGGAAAACTGAATGAAATCACCGCAAAGGAGAGTATGAATGGCAATTATTGAATGGAGTCCGGCGTACAGCGTGAAAGTGAAAAAATTTGACGACCAGCACAAAAAACTTGTCGATATGATCAATCAGCTTTACGATGCCATGAAATCCGGCCAAGGGAGCACCATGATCGGTGCTGTTTTGCAATCTCTGATAACCTATACCGGAACTCATTTTGCCGACGAAATCAAGTTAATGCAGGCAAACGGGTATCCTGAACTGGCCAAGCATCAGGCTGAGCATGATAAATTCGTCAAGCAGGTAGTTGATTTTCAGAAGAAGTTCCAGGATGGCAGCGCCATGCTGACCATGTCGGTTTTGAGCTTTCTCAAGGATTGGCTGGTCAAGCATATCCAGGGGGAGGATAAGAAATATGGTCCGTTCCTGAATGCCAAGGGGATTTCCTGATTTCAAGTGTAACAGAGAAGCGATTAAACAGAGAAACAGTGAGGCACTGAGAGAGAATCCAATCTTCTCAGTGCCTTTCTGTTTTTTTAAAGGTCTCCGGTCATTTCCTGAAGCAGATAGAGTTTGACGTTAACCTTTTTTACGCACTCCACAATTGCTTTCAGTCGATCTTCGTCAATCCCGCACTCTTCCTCAATCCCCTGAAACCACGGGAATCCTTTCGGCAGGTGGGACAGGGCGCCGTCACGGAACAGCATCACGTCAACGAGATCGTTGACACGCCCTGTGGTTTCCCACGGATCGCGATAGTTAAACTGCCGGGCAACGATATGCATACCCATGCCGTTTGGGAACGTTGCTTTCACTTCAAAAGAGAATTCACGCGGGGCGCTGTAGCTGTCACTCCGTCCGGAGCGAACCATCACCTCTGCGCCCGCATCCGTTAACAAATCGCCGACAGATTCGGCGGTCATCGCCACAAATGAATCCATAGCTATATCTCCATTCGCACTTCAATACCCCAAGAGGCTGGTTTTTCACCGGCGTCGGTCAATACCCACAGTGTGGGGAAATCCATCTGCTCCGGTGCCGGGCCGATACCGTCGGTCAGATAGATCACCGCTGCAGGCAGGGGGTGCATCTGCCGTGCATACTCGAAGACCGGGCGCAGATCGGTAAAGCCGCCGCCGTCGTAACGCTCAACAACTCCGGGGGAACGGCTGAAATTCCTGATTTGCTGTATCCGGCTGTTGGCATACAGAACAGTAATGGCAGCATCTCGTCCGGAGGCGATCTGGATCAGTTCGCGGGCAAAGGTTTCCCGCATCTCGGTATTATTGGTTGAATCACTGACGTCAATCCCGACCAGCAGATTGAGGCGCCGCCGCTTTCTGATTCCGGGGGTTGTATGGCAGAAGCGCCTGTGCTCCCGCATCCAGGAACTTCTACGGCCGATACGACCGGCGGTTGCTATGAATTGACGCAAAATCTGACGCCAGGGGAGGTGAGAGGGGCGGAGCAGGTCATCGATAACGCTTCGGAGTTCAGATGGGGATTCACCATCGCATCCTCTCAGGCTGTCCCGGGTGATTGAGCGGATTGTCTCCTCTGCCAGAGTCAACGGAGTGCTGTCAGCTTCATTCCAGATGTCATGGCTGTCGAGCGTCGTCTTTGAATCAGAAGCTGATCCGCAGCCGGCTGCACCACGCTCTGAACTTGCGGCATCACCATAGCCGCTGCCGTCAAGATTGCCGGTATCGAATGGCGGTACGAGCAAGTGATAATATTCTTCGGCCGCTAGCCCTTCCTCAACATCAAAGTGAGACGGGTAGAGTGCGTCTTCAGGAAGATTGGCAGTTCCCGGATTGATCGCCAGATCGCAGGCGATATCCCAGTCGTGCCGGTTGCGCCCCTTGCGGCGCAGCTGATGGAGGTGGAGCAGGTGCTTGACCAGATGTTCCAGAAGCGCCTGCTGCTGAGGCGGAGCCAGGGAAGAAAATGATTCCGGGTCTATTGCCAGAACCGGTGTGCCGTTCCGTACCGTGACACCGGCCGGTTTTCCTCCCAGTGCCCGTTGTTCACGGCGCAGATTGAGAATGAAATGACCATAAAACGGGCGGGCCTTCAGCAGACGCACCACTGCGTTCTCAAGGAGCCCGTTATTCATGCCTCGCGGGATATCGTCTGGATGGCGTCAAACACCACACTGTCATACTTGTCCTGGGTAAGCCCCAGGGCAACTTCAGGGATTTTCAGAAGTGACTTGATGAATCCGAAGCGGAGGTCGCGCGGCAGAATGGCAATGTAGGCGACCAGATTTGCCTCCTGATCGTTGTTGAGAGTTGGCGATGCCTGCAGCGTGGCGACAAGATCGTTCATTGATGCAGCCTGCACGTCATCCCGTTGCTGTTCGGCGTGCCCGGCAACCAGTGCCCAGTCGTTGAGAATCTGGCCGGCAGCAAGCGGCCGCCCTTTTTGGTCGGCCAGCCAGCGCATGAAGGTGATGGCGGCTTCCTTGCCGATGATGCCGGCATAGACTTCCATTTCCAGATCACCGGGAAAGCGGCAACTCTTGCGCAGGATGCTGACCATCTCCCAGCCGCGCTCGGTCGGCTCGACCTGCATCTCCATCGCTGCCCCTGGTTTGGCGAGCAGTCCGGAGTTGCCGGCCAGAAACTGACGCACGTCACCGGACAGTTCCCGCTCAGTTGCATAGCGGGCCCAGCAGTTGTAGTCGGTTTCAACGAACAGCATTACCATCCGGTCAACCAGAGCACGGTCAAGAGTCGCTACCTGATAAGTCCCATCCGGCGGGTTGATGCTGACAATTACCTTGTGGTGTCTGGAGAGGTGATGGGTGTGCAGCGAGCGGAACATGCCCTCTGCAGGTGGCTCAACAAACTGGAAAATCGCCTGAAGGGTGTCCTCCTGCTGAGCCCGATTCAACTCATCACAGTGCACCACTGTCGGCAGTTCATCATCACCCGGCCACCAAGAGGGGCGCGACCAGTGCATGAGAGCACCCTCGCGAAACGGGATGCCGACCAGATCGCCAACCTCCATCTGTCCGAGGCGCAGCGGCACGTACTTCCTCCCGATTTCCCGGCAGGCCTGTATGATGCCGGCGCTTTTTCCGACACCACGATGCCCGACCACACAAGGGGTGAGATCTGTTTTGGTGATGATTTCCTTGATCACTATTTTCATCTGTTCGATGTTCATATCCGATGCTGTCTCATACGTATTTTAGCGGATCACTCAAACCTGCCTCGGCAAATCCCTTCAACCGCAGGCGACAGGAATCACACGTTCCGCATGACAGCCCTTCCGGAGTTGGATCGTAGCAGGAATGAGTCAGCGCATAATCAACCCCCAGCTCAACACCACGTCGGATGATATCTGCTTTGCTCATGTTGATCAGCGGGGCGTGAATGATAAACGACTCCGTCCCTTCGACCCCCGCTTTGGTCGCCAGATTGGCCATTTTTTCGTACGCCTGAATATATTCCGGTCGGCAGTCCGGGTAACCGGAGTAATCAAGGGCGTTTACGCCTATATAGATGTCGGAGACGCCGAGCGTCTCCGCCCAGCCGAGAGCAAAGGAGAGGAAAATGGTGTTACGGGCCGGTACATAGGTGACCGGAATGTCATGTCCCACGCCATCTTTCGGCACATCGATATCGGCAGTCAGGGCGCTGCCACCCATCAGGCGGAGGTCGAATTCAACAACCAGATGTTCTGCCGCGCCGATTTTTTTGGCATTTTGCCGGGCCACCGTCAGTTCGACACTGTGGCGCTGACCATAGGAAAAACTGATAGCATATGGCGTGAAACCATCAGCCTTTGCAATGGCCATACAGGTGGTTGAATCAAGTCCGCTGCTGTACAAAACGACCGCTTTTTGTTGCATGTTCAGGTCTCCAAATGAGGTATTGACAGGTTTTGTTGTGAGGCAGGTAGGTTGCGGGGGAATCCGGGCACCGATGCACCGGCCAAGATCCTTGAGGCCGGTGTTGATCAACTCTCAGTGACGCGGCAGCCGGAAAGACGAACATGGCTGTTATGGCGTATAACTGCCCCCCATTTGAGGGTGACAGCGTTTGCAGTCATTCATGGGAAATGCCACCCGCATATGGCATGCGCCGCAATAATTTCCGTAAATATTGTTTTCCATGTTAAATGCCTTGGTTCCCTTCTTTTTGATGTTGAAAATATCGGGGTGGCACGCGGAACAGTCAAGTTCAAAATAGTGGTCTTCGTGTGAGAAGATTACATCACTGCGTGCTGCGGAAGTACCGAGTTTCATCGGTACTTTCAGTTTATCCGGAAGCGGCAGAATCGGCAGTCCGGTGTTCAGGGAGTTTAACGGGGCAATTTTACCCGCTTTTATTGCCGCAGACCAGTCTATGCCATTGCCAAAACTTGCAAAGGGAAGATCACTGGAAAAACTCTCGAAAAGTTGTTCCAGCGCCTTGGTATCTTTTGTATGACACTTGTCACAGTGGCGTACTCTGCCATCCTTGACCGAAAATGCGGTTACGCCGTTATGACATACCCCGCAATATTTCCCTGAAACATTCTGGGACCGTGTAATGCCGGTATCGCCGGAACGCATACTGAAACCGAGATCCTGGTGACAGACACGGCAGGTATATCTGGCGCGGTGGCTCCAGTGGGGAAAAATCACCGAGGTCACCCCGGCCTTCTTGGTCTTACGTCTCATCTCCAGGGTTCCATATTTCCAGAACGCCCCGTTCGGGGGGATGGTCTGCATGACGTTGGCAAGTTCGGCACGATCGATGGCCTCGCTTTTCCCAGCCGGTGATACGGCCAGTACTGCCAGCAACAGAGCCGTGACAAGATATGTCGTCCCTGAAAAAAGTCTCATTGCGCTAAAGGTTCTGGTGGCTTGCTCTTGGCGTCCAATACGTATTGATACAGATTTTTGCACATGAGCAGCCGCTTCAGAAACACCTTGCGTGCAGATTCATCGAGTTGCTCGATGATCTTTTGCAAGCGTTCGCACCTACCTATCAGCGCCTGCAACTCGGACTGCGACAGGGCCATTGCTTCAGAAGTACCGGCACAGGTCTCGTCAAATTCCGTACGCCAGGGAGGCTCGGCGCAGTTGCCGTAGGGAACAGCCGTGAACAGCAGTACGGCAGTTGCTAGAATGGTAACGGTCACATTTTTCATTACTTTTCCTGAGGTGATTTGTTATGGCAGCGCGCGCAGTCTGACTGCGGAAACGCAACCTTGTCATGGCACACGCCGCAGTATTTTCCTTCAAAGATATCAACCATGGAAAATTTCGTAGTACCCTTCTTGATACCGACAAAAATGTCCGGATGGCAGAGTTCACAGCCATTCCAAACGGTATGCTTCTTGTGGGAGAAGATGATGTCCGGCATTCCTTCCACTTTTGACTTGAGTGAGAAATCCTGCTGAATTTTGAGTTTCGGTTTCATGATAGAAACGCCTTCCAACTGATCGGCAGGTTTTACCAGGCCCATTTCCTCAGCTTTTTCCCAGTTTATGCCGTTGCCGAGGCGTTCCCGGGGCATTTTTTGCGCGAACCGCTCAAACGCATCTTCCCTGGCACTGCTTCTTTCGAGAATATGGCACCGAGTACAGCGTTTGTATTCATCGCGTTTGTACTCCTTCGCGCATGAATCAAAGATCTTTATCTGGTAAACAGGGCTCTCCTTGCCATTGTGGCAGGTACCACAAAAATAGCCTTTCATATTATCTGTCGAGCGAATTTTGGTGGAATTTGCGGTCATGCCGAAGCCGATATCGACATGGCACAGCCTGCACGTAGCGTATTGCCGGTGTAGCCAGTGGTCGAACTGTACCGGTGGCATCCCGGCTTGCTGGGAGTAATTGTTAATTGTCACGCTGCCGTAGTCGTAGGGGGGTAGTTTTTTCTTCATCATGCCGCTTGCCCAGCCGAGGCTGACACAGACAACAAGTAACAACAGTGTAAGGAATATTTTTTTCATGTGGGCCTCCCGGGCAAATCGTGACTGCAGATCAAATTCTTTGAGCACTCTACTACAAAATCAGCAAGTTGCAATACTTTTCAATGCAACGATGTTTTCGAACAAGAGGAATGTAAGGACGCATCAATCGGTAACTGCTCGCTTTTATTCGATTGTGTATACATATTGGGTGATTATGACGCTGCCCGGTCTTTAGCGATTGCATTTTTGAGTAATATCAGTAAAATGCCTCACAACTGCTGAAATCGGGAAAGAAACCAGTTCTGCCGGGCTGCAGGTTCTCACAAGAGGTGCTATGCGATTAAAAGAGGAACAGATTCGTCAGCTGGCGGAAAAGGTCTACTGCGATCTGTCTGCAGACAATCTGGTAACACCGCGAGGTGAGCGGAAAGCGGTTGTAGAGGGGATTGCCAGAACACTCTCCCATAACTTTGCCGTCGAACAGAAGCTTGAACGGGATGCCGAAAAGCTGCTGGATGAAACGCTTGACGGTCTTGGTCGTGGTGCCGCTGAAATCGACCGCCGGCGCATGCTGAAGATGATTAAGGATAAACTGGCTAAAGAGCGAAATATAGTCCTGTGAGGTTTTGACCGTGTCATTATCAGAAGACCGTATTTCAACGATGGCTCATGAAATAATAACCTGTATCTGGCGGGATGATCTGGCCGACGTTTCTGACGACAGCCGTGCGCTTGGTCGGGTCAAGCAGTCGCTGGAAGCGTTTTTTGGAGCAGTCAGTGAGATAGAAGCGGCAGTTAACGCAAAACTGCGTAACAAAGCCCCCGGTAGCCGCGATTATGAGGTGCTTTACCAGAAGTTTTATCATGATGAAATGAGCCGGAGAAAACTGTAGTTCCAATTCCAAATCAAAGCGTCTTCTTCGTTGGCTTGTCTTCGGCTTCTCAACGTACTCAAGGGTACGCTTTCGTTGCCTCAGTCCTCGCCGCCTTGAATCCATCTTATCTTTGCTTTGAAACTGGTCTAACTTGTCGCACTATTCGTCATTTTTTCGGGCCATGAGCAGCTGATCATGGCCTTTTTCACGAAAGGCACACCATGTCTCACATATTCAGGCCGGTTCTTACGGCCTTTGCTTCTGCAGCGCTATTAACCGGAACGGTTCTGTCCACTCCGGCGGATGTTTTTTTGACCCGGGCTGCTGACCGCTACCGCGATAAGGATTTTATGGGCGCCTACTCATCGGCACAGCGTTCAACCGATGAAATGTACCGCCCGTTTGTCCACGGTATGGCGGCATTGCGGGTGGACAAATTTGAAGAGGCTCTGATACTGTTGTCCGGTACGGAACGAACAGTGCCATTGATAGCTGATTACGCGGCATTTTTTCAGGCCGAAGCGCTTTTTAAACTGAAACGCTACCCGGCAGCAGCAACCAAAGCCGCTTCAATTCGCCAGCTGTTTCCAACCTCAAAGCTGCTGCGCCGTTCGGACAAGCTGTACGCCGACAGTCTGTACGGGAGTGGCGACTTCAAGGCTGCCCTCAAATCCTACCAGTCATTTATTGAAAAATATCCCTCCGGCAGTGATGCCGTCGATGCCAGTTTTCAGTCGGCGCTGTGCCGCGAGGAGACTGCGGATGGCGCTGGAGCGCTGCTAGTCTATCGAAGTATCTGGCTTAATAGTCCGGCATCACCTTTGGCGGCAAAAGCAGAGGATCGGATTGGGCAACTGGCCCAATCAGGCCTCAAGCCTCCCGCGTATTCTGCAGATGAGCTGCTGAAGCGGGCGTCAGCCCTCTATGCCCACAGCCGGTACACGGCAACCCTGAAAACGCTGGAGATGATCCCGACTGTTCTCCACACTCCAGCCGTTACCGGCCGGATAGATCTACGCTCAGGCATGGCCAACTACCGGCTGAAACGATACAAACAGGCCGAAAATCTGTTTGCCGGAGTGGCGACGAGCCCGCTGCCGGCAGTGCGTTCTGAAGCCCGTTTATGGTTGGCAAAGTCGCTTGACCGGCAGAATCTCAAGGAACGGGCGCTTGTCCTGTATCTTGAATTGGCGGGAGAGGGGAAAAAACAGGAGTTGGCTGACGATGCACTGATCGAAGCGGCCGGAGTAAAGCGGAGCCTTGCTCAGTACCATGACGCAGCGCTTCTGTTTGAGCAGGCGCTGAAACTCGCATCTGATGCCAAGGCTGTGACAAACCTGATGTGGCAGGCTGGCTGGTGCCGCTACCTTGCTGGTGATTACTCCGGGGCGACTGACGCTTTTAAAGGGTTGCTGGCCAATGAAACGTACCGGGAAAAGGCCCTGTACTGGCTCGGCAGGGCTCAGGAGAAGAGTGCCCCGGCTGCTGCCGAATCGTTTTTTACTGTGTTGCTGCAGGAATTTCCCGCAGGTTTCTACGCTTCCTGGTATCGCGAACAGAAGGGTCTCCGCGATGTCCGTGAGCCGTTTGGGACACGTGATACCTTGGCAGAGCTGCCGCAGGCGGCTGGCTATGAAAAACCGCGTCTTCTCGGGTATCTCGGTTTGTTTGAAGAAGCGCGCAGTGAAATGGAGTCGCTGCGCAAAAAAAACAGTGAAAAAAATGGGCAGTTCCCGGCTCTGGCAAGGGTTTATCTTGAGATGCGGGATTATGGCTCGGCAATTTCCCTTTTTATGCAGAACCGTCCCATCCCGTGGGAGAAAGGCACACTGCCCCAGTGGACGGCCGGATATCCCCGTGCATATACGGAGCTGGTATGCCAGAATGCCGCTCTTAACGGTTTGTCAGAAGGATTGGTCTTTGCCTTGATCCGGGCAGAAAGCGGCTTTGCCCCCGCTGTCAAATCAGGAGCCGGGGCGATTGGCCTGATGCAGATGATGCCGGCCACGGCAAAGATGACCGCTCGCGAAAAGGGGGATTTCGATCCGCAACGCCTGACCGTGCCGGAGTATAACATTCGTCTCGGTACCAAGCATCTGAAAGACCTGATGAAAGAGCATGATGGCGATGTGATCTATATGGCTGCGGCATACAATGCCGGTACTGGAGCGGTTGAACGGTGGAAAAAACGTTTCAAAGGCATGGATAAAGATGAATTTATTGAGAATATTCCCTATCAGGAAACCCGAGACTATGTGAAGAAGGTGTATGCTTCGGCAGCAACGTATCGTCAACTGTACGGGATGAAGTAACGGGATGGAAACGGTATCTTTTGCGGAATTGACATCTCCGGCGCTACGTACTGACCCATGAAAGTGAAAGGCATTTCTGACATGGCAGAACAAACCCCCATGATGCGGCAGTATCTGGAAATAAAAGCGGGTTGTCCCGATGCAATCCTCTTTTTCCGCATGGGTGATTTTTATGAAATGTTTCTGGATGACGCCCTTCTTGCGTCACGGGTGCTGGATATTGCACTTACCTCGCGCAATAAGGGGAGCGGAGATGAAATCCCCTTTTGCGGCGTCCCCTTCCACTCCGCCTCCCCCTATATTGCCCGGCTTATCGAAGCAGGATACAAGGTTGCCATCTGCGAGCAGGTTGAAGACCCGAAACAGGCGAAAGGCATCGTCCGGCGAGAAATTGTCAGGATTGTCACGCCGGGACTGTTGATTGAATCAGAAAGCCTGATTCCTGATGAAAACAACTATTTGCTCGCCTTGTGCAAAGCTGCTGATGAACAGTGGGGCTGTGCCTGGCTTGATGTTTCAACCGGTGAGTTCCGGGCGATTGAGCTGAAAGGGGCTGCAGCGGCCTTGAACGAGGCTGTTGGCATAGCTCCCCGGGAGGTTCTGCTGCCCGAATCTTTCGAGCTCACTGCCATGTCGACAGACCTTCGGTCCTTTTTGAGCGAGCGGATCATTTCCCGCGCCCCGGCCTGGATTTATGATCGTGATTATGCCACGACCCTGCTCTGTGAACAGTTTACGGCCGCCTCTCCTGAAGCACTTGGTCTGGATGGTATGCCGGCGGCATTGATGGCGGCAGCGGCCGCTCTCTATTATCTCCGCGAAAACCGTAAGGCGGCGCTGCCGCATATTCGGGATATCATTGTCACGCAGCGCAACCAGCATCTTGCTCTTGATCCCGCCACCCGGCGTAATCTGGAGATTACCGCCAGCATGGCAGAGGGGAAACGAAGTGGTTCGCTGCTTGGCTGTCTTGACCGTACCGGTACCGCGATGGGGGCCCGCCGTCTGAAGCAATGGCTGGGGTACCCGCTTGTTGAACTTGATCCGATCAGGCGCCGCCTGGATGCGGTGGAAGAACTGCTCGATGCGCCGCAGCTGCGTGAGGAACTGTCGTTGCTCCTGAAAAACATAGCCGATATGGAACGGCTGAACGGGCGCATTGGCATGGCCAGTGCCGGTGGGCGCGACCTCAGAGCACTGCATGATTCTCTGGTCTACCTGCCCCCGCTGCTGGAGCAGCTGAACGGGGTGCAGAGCTCTTTGCTGCAATCGCTAATGACGGTGATTGATCCTTTGACGGATCTTGCACAACTGATCTCACGCGGCATTACCGATGCCCCTCCATTTTCACTGCGCGAGGGGGGCATTATTGCTCCGGGCTACCACGCGGAACTGGACGAACTGCGGGCGATCAGCAGTGAAGGCAAAGGTTTTATTGCCCGGTTGGAGGCTCAGGAACGAGCCCGGACCGGCATCTCTACCCTCAAAATCCGCTACAACCGCGTTTTCGGCTATTCAATTGAAGTCACCAAGAGCAACCTGGCCAGTGTCCCACCTGACTATATTCGGCGCCAGACGCTGGCAAATGCCGAGCGCTACGTCACCGAAGAGCTGAAAAACTACGAAGAGAAAGTGCTGGGTGCTGAGGAACGCATCTGCTCCCTTGAGTTTACGCTGTTTCAGGAAATTCGCGAACTGGTCGCTGATCAGGCTGACCGGATTGCCCGGAGCGCTGATGGAGTGGCCACTCTCGACGTACTCATTTCATTGGCAAACATTGCCGCTGAACGGAACTACTGCAAGCCGCTGGTTGATGAATCCGACGTTATCAGTATCCGCGACGGTCGACATCCGGTGATCGAATCAATGAAACTGGGCGAGCGTTTCGTGCCCAACGATACCCTGCTGGACGCGGATTCAAATCAATTGCTCATGATAACCGGCCCTAATATGGCGGGCAAATCCACTTATATGCGCCAGGTAGCGCTAATCGTCCTGATGGCACAGGCTGGCAGCTTTGTCCCGGCCAGAACAGCGCATATTGGCATTGCCGACCGAATTTTCACCCGGGTTGGAGCGGGTGATAATCTGGCGCGCGGCCAGTCCACCTTCATGCTTGAAATGATGGAAGCAGCCGGAATTCTGCGTAATGCTACCCCCCGCAGTCTGATCATCATGGATGAAATCGGTCGTGGCACCTCGACCTTTGATGGCGTTTCCATCGCGTGGGCGGTTGCCGAATACATCCATGATGTTCCAACCTGCCGCAGTCGCACCCTCTTTGCCACCCACTACCATGAATTGACCGAGCTGGCAACCACCCGTGAACGGATAAAAAACTACACTGTGGCGGTGCGTGAGTGGAATGATCAGGTTATTTTCCTACGCACTATCATCCCCGGCGGTGCGTCCCATTCTTACGGAATTCAGGTGGCACGCCTCGCTGGTATGCCATCAGATGTTGTTGAAAGGGCCAAGGAAATCCTGCACAATCTCGAGTCAGGCGAGATTGAGGAGGGTGACCCGCGTCTGGCGAAGAGCAACAAAAAGCCTCTCAGGGAAACGGCTCAGCAATTTTCCCTGTTTGAAAACAGAGAAGATCACTTGCGCTTACGCCTGAAGAAGCTCAATATTGCAACCCTGACGCCACTGGAAGCGCTTAATCTGTTGGATGAGTTAAAGCGGATGGCATAACGATGACTTGGCAAGGCCGCAGAATATAACGATCACTGCCGCCAATTGGTTGAAACATGCTGATTTTTTTGTTACAAATTCACAACTACGTGATTGTATGACGGATAAAAGAGACTACATGCACCGATTGCTTTCCATACTGATCTGCTTCCTTGTCGCATCTGCCCTGCTGCCGTTTTCTGCTGTGGCGGCCAGGAAGAAAAAACCTGCCTTTGCTGAACAGACATCGGCCGCTATTCGCCCCCCTGCAGTGCTTAATGACATGAAACACTGGTCAAATCCCGATTACACACGGATTTCGCTGGAGCTTGACCGGGATGTCACCTGGGAAGCACACGAACTTGGTAATGGTGCTCCAGGCAAACCGGGGAGGGTGTATATCGATCTGAAGCGGACCCATATGGGGAAACAGGTGAAGGATATCACAATCGGCGATGGTCTGCTGAAAGGCGCCCGGGTTGGCCAATACAAGGCGGAAGTGGTCCGGGTGGTGCTGGATACGGAAAATATCAGGGATTACAAAATTTTTCCTCTGTCTAATCCGGCGCGGTTGGTGATTGACGTCCGGGGTGAACAACCCACACAGATATCACGTCTTGCCCCTGTGATTACCGCCATGTCCGAACCGATTACAATGCCAAAAAAGGAAGAACGGTCTGCTGCAGAGAAAAAAGCCAAGTCGGCCCCCAAAACGACCATATCAAAAATCAGGCGGATAGTTGTTGATCCGGGACATGGCGGGCATGATCCCGGAGCGGTTGGTCAGAGTGGCATTCAGGAAAAGGATGTGGTGCTGGCGATTGGTCTCAGGCTGCAGGAGATGTTCAAAGATGAGTTGGGACTTGATGTCGTAATGACCCGTTCAACCGATGTTTTCATTCCTCTTGAGGAACGGACGGCAATAGCCAACAAAGTGGGAGCTGATCTGTTTCTGTCGGTACATGCCAATGCCGCTCCTAATCGTGCGGCAACAGGCATTGAAACCTATTATCTCAATCTGGCAAAAACGGACAAGGTTGCTCAATTAGCCGCCAAGGAAAATGGCACGTCACTTGAAAAGGTCAGCGTGCTGCAGGCGATCCTTTTTGATCTGATGGCTAACTACAAACTGAACGATTCTGCTCATCTGGCCGATGAAGTCCAGCGATTTCTCCACAACAAGATCCGCGTTCGCTATAGTGACGTAAAAAATCTTGGGGTAAAACAGGGCCCATTTTATGTTCTGGTCGGGGCATCCATGCCGAGCATTCTGGTTGAAACGGCTTTTCTCTCCAACTCGACAGAGGAAGCACGCCTGAAGGATTCGACATATCAGGAAATGGTTGCTGAGGGTATCTTTGAAGGTGTGCGCAGTTATATTTCGAGTCTCAAATGAACAGCATGACACATTGAGAAAAGCATCACAAAGGGAATGATTGCCGATAGCTGTCTTCCAAATGGTTACTCAGAAATATTCCGCCAGACCGCCCTCAATCCGCTCAAATCGGGCTAACCGCACCGGTGGGTCCCCACCGTCCTCCAAAGCACATCGTTCGGCATTCGACAGCTCCAGTTCCGGTGTTATCGGTCTACGCTCCATGTAGAGTGAACGACCGGTATCAAGTGTAATCTTTTCAAACGGATGACGGTAACTGGGATTCTGTAGAAGTGCCGCTTCACAGTAGCGAACACCGCTTGACGAAAGGACCCGCAGATAGCCGGGCTCTGTCACAACCTCGCTGGCTGCACAGACGGTCAGTGCTGCGCGCCGCCGGGAGGCGGCAAGCTGAAAACGTCGTTTGTAAGGAAATGAACAGTAGTTTACCGGCAGCGGGATTCTTTGCTCCAGCCCGAAGCGAACAACGCGCAAGGCGCATAACTCGGACTCCAGCAGCGTAATTTTTTCCCCATGCAAAAGAATATATCCCCGTTCAACAAAATTCCCGAGATTATAGGGTGTCAGTCGCATCTGGTGCAAGTTGAGGTGGCTGACTCCCATTGTGGCCAGTTCAACCATCTTCTGCTTAAGCAAGTTTTCATCCTCCGGCACGGCGGGAATTTCTACCGTCACCGTTGGAATAACACCAACTGCCAGACGCAATTTTTCAAGACTGTAGCCTACCGCACCCAGGTCGAAGCGGATCTCGTTTAGGCCGGCATCGCGCAACCGGCTGCACAGATCTGTCGTCAGCAGAATGCCGTTGGTATAGAGCCAGAGATGCACCTTGTCTCCACAGCGCCGGCGCACGGCGTTCACGTATGCCAGGGTCAGAGCAGGTGCCAGTAACGGCTCCCCTCCACTGATGCTGACGCCACTAAATCCCAGGGACGATACATAAGAGGCATACTCCTCTGGATCTGTGAAAGCCAAGCCATTTGTCACCGGTGGGCCGCTGTCATCCTGTGCCGTGGGGCAGTAGAAGCAGCGAGCGTTACAGCGGCCATTGATGAATAGACACGACCAGCTTCCGGCACCGCAGCACTGGCAGCCAGGAGAGAGAGTGGTGCAATCCACTTTGGTTTCGGCATATCCAAAAGAGGCGCGTTGTGCGAGCCACTGCAGCAAATCTTTTCGTTCGGCAGAGGCGGAAGCAAGCTGTTCAGGATTTGCAAAGGTCAGCAGATCATACTGTAGGCCATATACCTGGCGGTTGGATTCGATCAATTGCTGCTGAATAATTGTGCCGGGATCGGGCGGCAGAGAGAGGAACTGTGGTACTTGCACGTGGAGGTCCTCTCGTAATTCCAACTTTGATTTGAATATGGTATAAGGTGGAGCATGGACAAAGGCCCGTCTTGGATGACTGGACTAAAGACACTTAAACATGTAAAACATCGGTAGACCCGCAGCATACCAGATACCGGTCAATAAAGTCGGATAAAACGAACATTGCCGTTTCAGGGACTTGGAACCAACTGGTCAATGACATCGTATACCCGGCAATAACTATTCTTTTTCAGCGACAGCACCTATCAGCCTGGAATTGCTATGGACCATGTATTAATAGCGTTGCTCGGATGTAGCGCACTGTTTCTCTCTCTCCTATCGGCGGGTCATGCCCTCTTATACAAGCGCGATTCTCGTTCGGCGCTGGTATGGGTCTGCCTGAACCTGACGATACCTCTCGTCGGTCCGTTTTTTTATTGGTGTCTTGGGATAAACCGGATTTCCAGGCGAGCAAGAAGTTGGCAGGAGAGTGGTCGCTGGCTGAGCCATATGGAAATATTTCCCAAAGAAGAACGCGCCGGTATTACACCGCAGCTTCCAGATTCTGCCGCACACCTGGCGGATCTCCTCCACCTTGAGGATACGATTGTCACAACTCGCCTGAGAGATGGAAATCGTATTGTTGCCCTGATCGGCGGAGAAGAAGCCTATCCTGCCATGCTGGCTGCCATAATGAATGCTCAAGAAACCATTAACCTGTCGAGTTACATCTTCGATGCTGACGGCATCGGCGCTGAATTTGTCGCGCAACTCATTGAATCGGCACAGCGTGGAGTTGAAGTGCGGGTTATCATTGATGCATTAGGTGAAAAGTACTGCCGTAAATCGCCTCGCGTGGCATTTGATGGGACACCTGTCAAGCTCGTATATTATTTACCACTCCGGCAAGGCGCGTATATCAATTTGCGCAACCATAGAAAACTATTGATTGTTGATGGCCGTGAAGCTTTTACCGGCGGCATGAATATTAGAAGTCACCACCTTTATGCCTCAGAATCAGCAATTGATTCGATTCATGACGTACATTTTAGTGTGAAGGGGCCGGTTGTTGCCGACCTTCAAGGAACTTTTCTCGGAGACTGGTACTTTGTAACCGGTGCGAGGTTGCGGAACCGTCTGTTTTTCCCCGTTCTGGAACCGGATGGGCATGCGCTGGCATGCTGTATAGCCGATGGCCCGGACAAGGAATTCCGCAAGATTGAACAAATAATTAAGGGGGCACTTTCTTGTGCGAGAAATTATGTCTACATTATGACCCCTTACTTTGTTCCGGATCGTGAAATGGTATCAGCCCTCGTTACTGCAGCGCTTCGAGGCGTTGATATTCGCATAGTCCTTCCGGTACAAAATAATCTCCCTTTTGTTGATTGGGCTAGCCGGGCATTGCTGTGGGAGTTACAGGTCAACGGCATCCGTTTTTTCTTCCAGCCCCCCCCCTTTGTTCACACCAAGCTATTGCTGGTAGACAGTGTGTGGTCGCTTATTGGATCCGCAAATTTGGATACGCGCAGCTTGCGGTTGAACTTTGAAATTAATCTGAGTGTGTTTGACTCTGCTTTGTCAGCGACGATATATCAGCATTTTGAAAAAGCCTTTACAGCTTCCCATGAAACAACAGCTCAGGAGATTGAAGAATACCCCCTGATGATCAAGCTGAGAAACAATCTGGCCCGGCTTTTTTCACCGTATCTATAAAACAACTTTCAGCGAAAGCCTGAATGACAATGTTTACGTCAGTTTGAGGAGATGATTCACCATGCAGCAATGGTCTATGTTTATGATAATCGGGCTTTTTGGTGGAGCGGCATCTGGTTTGTTTGGTGTGGGCGGAGGCATTGTCATCGTCCCTGCATTAATCTACTGGGCCGGATTTTCTCAGCACAAGGCAACGGGTACCAGCCTTGCAGTATTATTGCCTCCGATTGGTCTTGCTGCGGCTTTGCAATACTATCGGAGCGGAAACGTGGATGTCAAAGCTGCAATAATTCTCGCTGTTACCATGTTCATTGGCGCCTGGGGTGGCTCAGTTCTCGCGAACCAGATGAAGGGACCACATTTACGACTTGCATTCGGGGTGTTTGTTTTTAGTGTGGGGCTGTACCTTGTCTACGGTGCGTGCAAGCGTCTTGGATGGGTATGAAGAGTCCCTGCTCTTTCTAATACGAAATCTGCCGCCATAAAATAAATAAAACTGCTACTGTAAATGGTTGCAAACAAGGAATATGCTGGCTTCACTGATTTCAAATTCAAAACAGCATTACCACAAATCTCAAAAGTCAATGACAATGATCCCGGATAATCTGCTGGAAATTATGAAACAGGATGGAGTGGTCGCAATTGCAACATTGAGTGAGGATTGCCCGCATAGTGGGGGTGTTTGATGGTATGGGGGGTGAAAAAATCTGATTATGTGTATTAGTTTGGCTACTGTGTTGCGAAAAAAACTAAAGGGCTTCCATTTCTGGAAGCCCTTTAGTGCATGAGATGGTATGTCGAAAAATGTTACACAGTTTTCTTTCTTCTCCAGAAGGCCAGACCTGCAAGACCACCGCCGAGGAGAAACATGGTTGAAGGCTCGGGAACGGGGCTATTTACTGGATTGTATGAATCACGATATTCCCAACTCAAAATGTCATGATTACCCCAATCTGCTCCGGTACCAGAAGTGAAACCGACATACGCATTGGTCACTCCCAAAATTGAATTCAAATCAAGTGTTCGTGAAAGTGAAGCCGCATCAGGGCGTACACCAGTCTGGTTCGTTCTTACTTCGAGAATGGAGCCATTATAGTCAACCCATCCGTACCAGATATTCCCATCATCAAAACGAGTGCTTATCGGGAGAGTGTTTGGCGATCCGCTGCCGTGGTTGACATTGCCATTAATGTCAATGCCAAGATGGTTTGAACCGGGGTCGTTATTATACGGGTTCTGCCAAGTATCAAATTCAACTCCGACACTGCTCCCTATTCCGGCGTAGCCAATCCCTTGACCGAGTCCTCCAATACTGGAACTGACTGACTGAACAACAAAAGTTATCCCGTCAGCACCTGTATCAGTGTTGCCGTCAAATAACGTACCACCCGGATTTGTAATTCTGAATTTAAAAAAAGTACTGAACGAAGAAGCATTCAGGGTAGTTGTGCTAAACGCAGAGCCGCTTTGGTTAGGCGATGCCTGTGTCAGTCTGAGGACATTACCGTCTTGTGGAGTAAAGGTATGGTTTGTATTTCCGTTCAATGTTAACCCAGAGGTGGTAGCAAAGTCGTTAAAAACAACGGTCGTTGCTTGAGAATCTACAGAGTAGGCTGATAATGCTAAACAAACCCCGGATATTAAAATACCCTTTTTCATAAAAGACCTCCTTCTGCCAATGTTATTGAGAAAAACATTCTTAAGAAACGATGTTGCAAATAATGTTCCTAAATATAAATATCAATTATAACTGATTGTTAGCAATGACTATATAGAATCGTATATTGAAATGTAAAATATATCGACACTTATCAGTGACGCTTATAAACCAACGTTACTAATATATCTCTAATTTTACTTGATTTCTCCTCTCGATGCCTGAAGGCGGAAAAATGTCCCTAAGGCTGGATGCTAAGAGGACTTAAGTAGATTCAAAAAAGGGCTTCGTTTCTGTTAGCCCCTTCGTGAATGTCGGAATATATTACACGGTTTTCCTTATTCTCCAGAAGACAAGACCACCACCGAGGAGGATGTGTGGCGGAAGGCTCGGGGACAACTTGTCCTTTACCCGTGAGTTCACCAAAGAGTTGTTTGACAAGAATGAACAAGCGCTCCAGTTGTTCGGCCGGCCACCAGAAGCATAATTTCCTTTTTGGGGTAATCACCGAATGGGATCGGTCGGTAACAACTGTGCTGTTCCCTGAGGAGTATTGAGAAGACGATAACCTGATAGGACATCCTAAAATTTGACGAGGAGTCCATATCAGTAAATACAGCCTATTTCTTCTCATTTCACCCCGTCTCAAAATATTTATTCCGGCATATTAATACGGCATTAATACAAAAAGGGGTTGCGGCATAATCCGTAACCCCTTTAATTTAATGGCGTCCCCGAGTCGATTCGAACGACCGGCCCCTTCCTTAGGCGTTTTCACTTTGCTTTCCTGAGTACATACCGGTTGATACTAAAGCCTTTGATATTCCTATCATTACCATGTTTTCAATGTCAATCATTCTTCGATTAAATACCACCTGAAACCGCCATTTCCTGAACACGATTACACAGGAATTACACAGACGGGAGGTGGCATAAGAGCGCTACACTATGACGATGATTGCCTCGCAGAAAATATTTTATCTAAAGGGGGGTAGTGGGGGATTGAGTCAAGGGGGCCGCCGGAATCAGATTATGTCTATTAGTTTCACCTCCGTGCTGAGAAAAAACAAAAGGGCCTCTTTCCTCGTACCAACAGGAGGCTTATGTCTGATTTCTCCGAGAGATCAGATCTGAAGCCGGAAATGAAAAAGCCCCGATGGCGTTGGGCCAAGGGGGCTTGAGAGTGACAATGATTTTAGGGTCCAACAATACTTACTTTAAATATCCCGCGCTGATACCATAATTTTCTATTGGGCAGAATGGCAGAGATAGCAGACCGGGTATGTCGTGGCATCTGCGGTATTGTCACTGCCGTTGCTGTTACGCAGCATGTACTTGTTCTGTGAACCATGCGCACCGATTACCACTGTTGTGGCAGTGCCATTTGCAGTTACAGCAGAGCCTGCTTTGTACTGGCCAATCGTATGGCAGTCGGCACAGTGCGTCGGAGATTTCAGTGGTGTACCAAGTGGTATAGTGTTGTAAAGGTCTGCTGTTGTAATGTGATGAGTCTCTTTGTTAATTTCTGGCACTCTACTTCGTGGCTGCTGGTTATTTTGGTTGAACAAAGTGTCGGCAAACGGGTTAAGCGGAGATGCCGTTATTCCGGTGCTGTATCTGGCATCTACACCATTATTGAAGGCTCCCTGTTGGATGGTAAGGCTATATTGAGAAGTCGCGCCTTCGGCGTCGTGGCAGGCCATGCAGAAAGTGTCCATAGCAGTTTGATCCGGATTGGCCGGATCCCAGGCGATATCAGCATTATTATCAACGTTACGCAGATGCACTTTGCCGTCAGTCATGTGGAAAGCCGGATTGATAGGTAACCCATGGGTAGTGTTAGCTTCCAGATGGCAGGTAGCGCAGTGGGCATCGTTCAGAGTTACGCCGGTAACATGGTGAGATTGTTTGCTAAATTCGGAAGTGATAGCGCGAACTCCAAGGTTGTTTACACCAAAATCAGGACCGGCGCTAAGGCCGACCGCGTGGCAGCCAACACATGTTTGCGAAGCGGTATGGCCGGATCCATGACATTTGTAACAGGTATTATTGGTCACGTCATTCATGCCAGGCTTATGGTTAATTGCAATCCAAAATTGGCTGTTGTGGCAGGTGGCGCAGGAAGGGATCTGGTCATACGGTTTGTATGCATGGCTCAGTTTGTTTTCAGGGTTGTGGCAATATACGCAGGTTACACGCTGTAGCCCTTTTCCATAGTGACCTGAAGACAGGTAGGCAGACTTATCGGGACCGCCTGTTCCGTTGTGGCAACTGGTGCATTTAGTTACACCATTGTCAACTAATCTGCTGATTGTCGATACAACGGCAGAGCTGCTCAGGCCGTCAACAGTAACGACAAGGCTGACTATGCAGGTACCGTAAACAGGTGCATAGGGACGTGGGGCAACCTGTAATTTTTCCGCGCCGGTCGGGTTGCCATTCACATCTAGAACCGGTACGCCTGATGGGGCTCGATCACAGGTAGTACCCGACCAGTCGTATGTTACGCCACTGGTGTATCCCGGCTTCGTGCTGCCGATAACTTCAAAAACGTCACCGACAGTGTACGCAGGTGGAATGGAGAGAACTGCGGCCAATGTTTTTTGTTCCGTAAACACACCTTGGATCGTGTGGTTGGCGATTAGGTTGCTGATTGTCACTGAACCATCAACATCACCGGTTGCTACTCCGTCAACCAGAACATTGCTTAGAGTATAACCTGGGTTGGCAACAATGCTAAATGTTGCGCTACCGTTATTCGCTACCGTCTGTGACTTTGAAATCCAGCCGCCAGGGGCAGCTATTGATTTGATCGTGAACGTATTTGCGGCGTCTTCAGTGTACCTTGCCACGATATAGTGGTTGATCAAGTTGTTGCCGACTCCTTTATTGACGGTAAAAGGGCCAGCGAGGTTAACCGATTTGCCGTCAATCACTAAGCTTGACAGCGAGTATCCGGCGGGCGTGTCTGCAAGGGTGAAGTCTACGGCTGTAACAGTACCAGAAACTCGGGTAACATTACCGTTAGTTACGCCTACTGTGGTTGTCGGAGCCGAACCGGCCGGTGTCGAGGTTGCGGTGATCTGCCAATCAGCAGCCAAAGCGAACGCCGGAACAGCAATCAGGGTAAACATCAGTAGCATTACTTTTTTAAACATAGGAACTCCTTATTCATTTCATTTTATTGATTGATGTACCTGTAAAATCACAGGCAAAAGAGCAAAAATAATACCAATTTTGTTAGCATAAATATTTTAGATGCTTACAATCTTAATTAAAACCACTGTTGGTCAAATAGCCACACAATCAAAAGTGAAATAACGGAATCCCCTCCGGTCTTCTCATCCGGTTTTCCCCTTGACACAAGCCCCTTGCCGGTGCTAGAAAAAAACCTCTTCGGGATGTAGCGCAGCCTGGTAGCGCACCTGCTTCGGGAGCAGACGTTGTAATAATTCAATCTGAATTAGCGGAAAATATACGGGAGTTACGGCTTATGCTGTAGCTCCTTTTTTTGTGACAAATGAAGTGGTGCCGATTTTTGAGACAGGTGTATAAGCAATGGATCGACCTAAACAAGGAGAGATACCATGCCACAACACCGTACACGTCACAGTGCAGATTTTAAGGCCAAGGTTGCCTTGGCAGCATTATCCGAATCAAAGACATTGGCAGAACTTGCATCCGAGTATGGAGTCCATCCGACTCAGATAACCCGCTGGAAACAGGAACTTGCTGAAAACGCCTCTGACCTGTTTGGCAAGCGCAAGAAGAAAGAAGTCAGCTACGAGAGCGAATTGGCCGAACTTTACCGTCAGATCGGCAAGCTCAAGGTTGAGAATGATTTTTTGTCACATCTGCCCAGTCTGAACTTGGCCGGGCGCAGAAACAACAGGTAATCGCCATCGGACATCCTGAAGTTTCTATTGAACGTCGCTGCAAACTTCTGGGGGTTCCTTGCTCCAGCTACTATCGTGGCCCCGCATCTTGTCTCCGTTCCGGAGATCTTGAAATGATGCGGAAGATAGATAAACTCTATATGGAGCAGCCCTGGATGGGCAGTCGCTCACTGGCCAACCATCTCACAACCCCGGAAGCACCCTTGGGACGAGACCGTGCTCGTCGCTTGATGCTCATTGTGGGAATAGTGACCGTGGATGAACCCTTGGAAACGCCACAGAATTTACAAAGCTCCCTGTCGGTGGTTGTAATCACATAGGAGTAGCCAATAACATTTTCATCAATATCCTTAATGTCATTCTTGCGACAATCGCCAGTCATGATTTTAAATTCGTAAAGCTTGATAACTCCAAGAAGAATGGCGGCATCGCGAAATGTTGCTCGAGGATTTGTAATTTCAAGAATGTAACCGCCCCGCATATACTTTCTGGTCACTTTGGTTTGTTTCAGGTTAAGCGTTTTGAACTCGTAAGTCCAAAAAGGGTAATGGAGAATGTCATAGTGAATTCCGACAATTTCCGGCGTATATTTTGTGGTCATAATAATTATCTCCGTGCTTCTGGACGCTTCTTTTGACGATATGGATTTGATAGAAAGGGGAAATCAGACATAAAGTCGAACATAAATTGTTCTACACGTGTAAGGGTAGGGACAGCAGGTTCTGTTGGCGGTGGTTCAGGTATAGCTGCCAGAGTAGCAGCACGATATTTGGCGGCAAGTTCTTCAGCTGGTACATTAAATTCCGGCTTCAGAGGGGTAACCACTGAACCGTTCAGGTTGTAATGGACTGTGTGGTAACAAACATCCAAAATACCGGCAATTTCTTTAATTTCAAAGCCGTACCGCACTAGGGCGACGACTTTCAATGCAAACGGTTTGTTCTGCAGTATCCGGTATATTCGTTCGATGTCTGAATTTATTATCTGCGTTTCCACATCTTCAGTATATCCAAGCTCTTTAGTGTAGCCGTATTCTTCAACCAAACCTTCATAGGACACTAATTTTATTGCCCGTGCTGATGCCAGTTCGTCAAGCTGGAGATTTTCCTCAGTAGACCGATTAAGTTTCTTTTCCAGCATTCGCTGCGCTTTTGACTTCCTCCTGATGAGGCGCATATTCTCAGCTCTATTATGCACCAGGGTCTGAATTACAGAGTACGCTGGGTCAGGAAACCTTTTACAATCGTTGTGTATGCATAAGTGACAATACACATTCATCGCAAGATCATACTGCTTCTGACTATCCAACCAGTAATAAGAATCTCTGACCACTGACAACGCCATGCCTATGATCCGCTCGCTTTGAGCAATCGTAAATTTGCATATTTCATTTTTCATAAACAACTCCGGTATCAATTCCGGATTTATTCCAGAACGATGCGGAGTAACCAGCAACATTAATACCAATTTATATTACCAGCGGTGATAGCGTGTAAAACTAAAAAAAGTTATATAAATGAGCTGTTAAAGTGACAGGAATTGGACGTTGTCTTGACGGGAATTGTCACAGTCAAGACTACAAGTTGATGAATTTATTATTGATTGTCTTATGTATGGTATGGTCGGCAAACACTGGAAATGGTGGAGTAAGGCTGTAGAGAATATTTATTCGACAAAAAAAACAACAAAACTGTGCCGGACCAGAAAACGACAACAAAACGACAACAAAAATATTGCATCAACAAAAAAGGGCTACGGAAGATGACCGTATGCCCTTGTTTTTATTGGCGTCCCCGAGACGATTCGAACGTCCGGCCCCTTCCTTAGGAGTTACGGCATAGCAACCTTTCAGGGCATTTATTCACCTTTCAGAATATTTCACACACCCCGCATAAACTGTTGACAATCAAGCAAATATCTGCAATTCTCTTCTTATATGCAATTCTTTGCATGTCAAAATATTTCTTATACGACAAGCCTTAAAAGTATGAATAAAGTATGAATTGATTTCAAGGGGGAAGTGCTATGAAAATGAACCTTCAAAATGACCTCGTTGTAAAAAATCTTAACCCAGATACTAAACCTTATTATTGCATGTCAGAAAATAAGACTGAAAAAGGTTTTGGAGTTCTGGTCTACCCTTCCGGCACTAAAACATTCATTTTCAAATATAAGCTTGATGGAGTGCAAAAGCTGTTGACCTTAGGGGAGTATTCAGCAAAAGCAACTGGAACGGGAATTAGCCTGAAAGATGCACGTGCTGAATACTTGAAACAATCGACAAAGGTGCATGATTTACGCAAAGGAAAAGCAGACGGTGTTGACCCCGTAAAAGAAATTAAGTTGAAAGCTGAACGCCGGATTGAAGAAGACGCTGAACATAAAAAGGCGCTTACAGTTTCAAAGCTGATTACTGAATATATTACGCGTTACGCAAAAATTGAAAATCGTAATTGGAAAGATAATGAACGATTGTTGAATAAAGAAGTTTTGCCGGAATGGGGCAAACGTAAAGCAAAAGATATTACAAAGCGTGACGTGAATTTATTACTGCAAAGTATTGTTGATAGGGGTTCGCCTGCAACATCAAATCAAATTTTAAAAATCACTCGCAAAATGTTCACATGGGCGATTGAAAAAGATATTCTCGAAAATACACCTTTTATCGGCGTTAAAGCTCATGCACCGAACAACACCCGCGAACGTGCTTTAACTGAAACCGAAATAAAAACCTTCTGGAATATCCTTGATAGCTGTTCAATATCCGATGAAGTCAAGCGAGCACTGAAGCTTGTTCTAATTACGGCTCAACGTCCTGGGGAAGTATCGGCCATGCACCGGGGAGAGATAGACGGCAGGTGGTGGACAATTCCCGGTGAAGCAATATACACAGCACAGGCTAAGAATCACGTCACTCACCGCGTTTATTTGACCGATACGGCGCTTGAATTAATCGGCAGTTTGAAGATGATTGACCACAAGACGGGCAAGGTGATGATTGACCCAAAGACCGGGAAGGAAGTTGACAAGGGGTATATCTTCCCTTGTCCTCATGGGGCAAAAGAACAGCCTATTGAAACACGGGCGCTTGCTCATGCTGTTCGTAGAAATTTACAATGGCCGGTACTCATAAACAATAAGCCTGTTTTTGATGCCGATGGTAAACCGGTTACAGAGAACCGCTTAAAAGTGGAGGAGTTCACCCCGCATGATCTAAGGAGAAGCGCGGCAACCTTGATGGCAAAGTGCAAGATAGGTTTAGAACATCGGGAACGGGTATTAAACCATAAAAAAGGCAAACTTGATGCAACCTATAATCAATATGATTTTGACGATGAAAAGCAGGTTGCACTTGAAACCTTAGAACGTAAGATAAAAAGCATTATTAGCGGGAAGGAAAGTAATGTTGTATCAATCAATTCTAGCCGTAAAGCTGCATAGGAGTTTGAAATGGAACTTGATAAATATGTATGTAAGATAAATGATTACTTTCTAAAATTCTTTTCTCTTAATCCTGATGGCCTTGCAAAACTAATTGAAGGTCATGATATTGATGATGGAAAAGGTAACATTCTAAGTCGAGAAGAACAGGAAAAGATAATCAATAGATTGAGAGGTATAAATCTTATAGCAGGTGTTTCTATAATTGGAACACCTGTAAAACTAACACTTGATTCTGAAGATATAAACAAGCTTTTAACAATTACTGATAAAAAAGAACATCAAAAGGCATTGCGTGAATTAGTAATAAAATCAAGACAGTCTACAAGACTATTTATGCCCGGTATTAACTACGATAAAATAAGAGATAAATCAAATGCTGAAGAAAACGACCCGTTTTCAATGTGGGATAGATGTATCAAAGCTTATGGAAAGTATGTTGAATATAAACAATCTGGTAAAAAGCGTTTTTATCATTTGATAGCTGATGAACTAAAATATATTGGTGATACTGATAACGCTACTGATAAATTACAAGAAGATATTAAAACAGCAAAGATATTCATTGATAGAGCTGTAAACGGAACCTTTCCTTATGATGAAAATAAGCAATGGTCATATCGTCATTTATTTAAAGACGTAAAACTGTAATCTGACTTCAATAAACGTATTTATTAGGCTCCTGAAAAGGGGCCTTTTTTATTGCCAAAACGCTAACGGGGGTTTTCGCAATGCGGCGTAAACTCCTGTAATTTCAGTATGTTACGTGTTGACATGCATTGAATGGCATGATATTTCATAACCATCAAATCAATTAAGCGAGGTGTAAAAATGAAAGGTTTAAGTCGTAGGGAGTTGAAAACAAAGCTTGGCGACCCGTCTGATTCTACTTTCTGGAGAATCACAACTGAAGATGCAGATTTTCCGAAACCGATTGAGTTTGCAAATGGTCGTCATCGGATTTGGGATGAATCGGAAGTTGACGCTTATCTGGAAAAGCGCCGTAACGCTCCAACCGTCAAGAGGGTAATTTGTGAAGGAAGCAAGCGGGGGCGGAAACCGGCAAGCTTAAAAATGGCAGCTTAATATTAGCGTAGCATAACCCAAACAAAAGGAGATTAAAAATGGAAAAGTTACTGAATGAAATAACGGACTTGAAAGTTGAACAGCTTAAATTTGAAGTGAAGTTTGATAAAAAGATTAATGAACTAATGGAAAAGCTGAATGAATTGGAAGCAAAGATTGAAGCAATTAAATGAAGTATTGCAATGAATAAAACGCGAAACCCCGAACCGGGGGCAACCGGAACGGGGCTTCAAATCTTCTTGGTACAACAGGACTAACCTATGAAAGAGATTATCAAAAATAATCAGAAAAATAAAGGACTTTGCGCCACAAAATATCAAAGCCTATTTGATAGGCACGGAGTACCGTTTACTTTTGAAGAATTAGAACTTTTAGTGATGAATCCGTTAAATGTTGAAAAGTCACAAGCATTTTTAATTCATCCGTCAAGTTCAAGAGGTAAAACGAAAGATATTATAAAAAAGCATAATCTTTTTAGCTGGCTTTGGGTAGATTTGGACTCAGGCAACAAGACACTTTCCGAAGTAATCAACATTTGCAAAACGTATCAAATAACGAATGCTGTCATTTATTCAACTGCTTCAGCATGTAGAGAGAAGAAAGGAGTCCAGCAAGGTTACAGATGGAGAATTGTCATCCTGCCTAACCGGAGCTTGTCTTGTGATGATTGGCAAACTATGCAGGTTGCTCTTTCGCGTATCTTTGAAAGCGGCGCTGAAGCATGTAAATTATCACAAGGCTTTTTTGCTCCTTCAAATTGCGACGGGGGTTTTTATGAATATGCCCTCCTGTGATGATGGTTTCGACGTTTCTAATTTATCAGCGCGTTTTCTTGATGAAGTTTTACAGGTAGAAGCTGAAAAACAGGCACAAGCCAACAAGGCACCGGCTAAAGTTCGTGATATTTCCAATTTTGACGGCGGTATCATTGCAAAGTTTAATGCTAAATATTCAACTGAAGAGGCTTTAAGATTAAGCGGCAAGTATACCAAACAATCAAATGATATATGGCTTTTCAATGAATCAACTTCAGGCGCTCCCGGTGGACACGTTACCGAGAACGGAAAGTTTTACACTTTTCACGAATCCGACCGCCTTCTTTGCGACGGTCATAGCCATGATAGCTTTGATATTTATTGCATGTATGTGCATGGCGGCGACTACAGAAAAGCCGTACAGGAAGCCGCAAACGATGTTGACCCGGAAGGCCAGAAACAGCGCCGCCTTGAACACGTCAAAGCCACAAGCATACAAACCCCTTCACCAAACCCCGAAACAGCGCCACAAGCAAACCTCGTAAGCCTGTTTGAATCGGCCTCTGACTTCCTGACAGAAACCGTCAAAGTTGAATATCTGGTTCGTAACTTGATCGAAGTTCACAGCCTTGTTTCAATTACCGGCCCTTCCGGTCAATACAAATCGTTTGTTGCTGTTGACCTGGGCTGTTGCTTTGTGTCTGGGAGGTCTTGGAATGGCCGGACAGTGAAACGGGGCGCAATCCTCTATCTTGCAGGGGAGGGCCGGGGCGGTATCAAGCGCCGTATAAAAGCATGGTGCATAGCAAACAACTTAGCCTTGTCTGATATGCGTGGTTTCTACCTTTCCAGAAATACACTCATGATGGACGGCAGCAACATTGAACAGATCGTTGCTGAAATGGCCGGTGTTGAAGTTGTTGCAATTTTCATTGATACAACGGCGCGGCACATTCCCGGCAATGAAAACGACAGCCGGGACATGGGCGCTTATATCAACGCCGTTGACGCACTGAGAAGCCGTCTGGGAGCCGTTGCAATCATGGTGCATCATACAGGCCACGACACAACAAGAGGCCGGGGAAGCACGGTATATAGAGCGGCGCTTGATACTGAAATTATGTGTGACAAGTCACAGCTTATCTTCAGCAAAACGAAAGACGCTGAACCACCGGCACCAATGGAATTTAAACTTGTATCTGTTGAAATCGGAGCTGATGAAGACGGGGAAGTAATTACAAGTTGTGTCGTGGAATATTGCGAACGTTCCGAACGTAGCAAATTACCAAAATTTACAAGAAATGAAGCTGTAGCAATTCGGGCGCTTTGTGAAGTTGCTGCAAAGGAAAAACGAATTATCAATGAAATGTATGCAGGAAATACTGAAGCATGGAGAGAGCATTTTTACACTTTAAGAAAATCTGAAGAACCAGACGTAAAACAAGAAGCATTAAAGAAAGGGTTTCAAAACGTAGTCAAGGGATTAATCGTAAAAAATGCTCTTGCTCAAGTTTCTACTGATTCAATACTTGAGTATGAAGAGCATCAAGAACGTATTAATGCAATTAATCTTGGAGATATATCAATAACACTTCAACGGGAAAACGGGAAATTTCCCGGTCTTTTCCCGGCTGTATAAGCGGGAAAAACGGGAAATACACCTATAGGGTGTTTCCCGATTTCCCGTCTACAGTTCCCGGCTGATTCCAGAAAGCCGAAACAGCATTTAAAAGATTATAAACATAACACAAGTATGGCTAAGTATTAATAAATTAATTTAAACGAGGTATTCAATGGAAATAACAAACTTTCAAAAAGTCAGCTTCTCAAAAGGTGATGTAGTTGCATTCTTTGATGTAGAACTTGGCAATATCAAATTAAATAATTGCACGCTGCTTAGAAATAAAACCAATAGAAACTTTTATTGGAACACTTATACATACAAATATATATCTAAGACAACAGGTAAAACAAATCTTGTTGAAATAGCTGAAATACAAGATGAACATTTAAAATATAGCATATTGAAATTAGCTATAAAATCATATCACAGTCTAAAAACTAAATATAAAAGAGGTGATTAAACATGATAATTCTACTACATGCAAAAATTCATAAAGAACCTTCAATGAAAATAAATGACTTTATTCAAAACAAAAACGTAGAGCCTGTTTTAATCAATATGCGTTACGTCAAAGAAATAAATCAGTTCAATGAAACTGAAATTAACAGCGTTCCTTTCGGATACAAGGACTACTTACATGGGGCGCGTAGTGTCTTATGGTTTGACTGGGTGAATTGCATTCACGTTGTCGAAACACTTCCAGAGATTCAGCAACTAATTACAGGCGCTAAATAATTCATTCAGGAGGTCTAAAAATATATTTTTTGTGTTGACATATCCATATATCCATATTATTCTACTTATCAAATCTCCTTGCTGTTGTTTTTGCGACATAGAGCGCAAAAAACGGCTTCAGGTAGGATGGTTTAACCCTCTGGCATAGTACAGGCGGAAACCTTTAGCGATAGTGGATAATATCCCTGCTAGGTTTCCGCCTTTTTGCGTTTCCTAGCAATAACCCCAAAAACAAAATAGGAGATTAAAATTATGTTTAACTATACCCCCGCTCTTGAAAAGTCCAATGACAAACAACTTCACTCATTTAAACGCCACTTCCTGAAAGATGCTGAAGATTTTGCAGTCAATATCGACGGTAGTGCAGAGATGAAAGAGCTACATGCAAAACGCTCAGAATTGAAGCAAATGGCGCGTTCAATTCTTGATAAAACAAACCAAGAAAAAAGGGGTCTTTCTGACGTTGAAAACGAAGCATATGAAACCACTATAAATCTTCTCAACGATATTCAAGTTGCTTTTGATACGCGCTCTGAAAAAGAAATGATTACACGTTCACTTGCTGGCATTAACGGAACAACCAGAGCAACGTCAAACAGTAGTCTTGAAACTTGGATTGATATTAAAACACGGAAAGCAGTCCCGGTACTTGGCAAAGAACACCGCTTTGCAGATCATGTTCAGCGTAATGGTAATGAATTTTCAGCGCGTGACTATTGGGCTTGTCTCGCCGGTCATCCTGTCTCGCAGGAAGTTAGAGCCGCTATGGGTGCCGGGACAGACGTTAATGGTGGATTTTTAACATTACCAGAGTTCCTCAGTGCTGAAGTCATTGACCTTATGCGCTCTAAAAACGTTGTGACACAAGCAGGAGCGCGTACAATCCCACTTCCTGCTGCAACCTGTCGAGTCTGCAAGGTTGATAGTGACCCGCAAGCCTCATGGGTAGGGGAAAATCAATTGATTCCTGACACTAATATGGAGATCGGCGCAATTGACTTTGTTAGTCACAAGCTGACAACGTTGATTAAAATCAGTCGTGAACTCCTTCAGGATGCAGGAAACGCCGGAACGGTAATCATGAACGCTATTGCAACGGCAATGGCGCTTGAACTTGATTCAGCGGCGCTCCTTGGCGACGGAAACGGCAAGCCCCTTGGCATATTCAACAACACACACATCAACACTTATTCCATGGGTGATAACGGCAATGTGTTGAATGGGTATGACGACTTGCTTTATGGCGTCCGGGAGATCGTCAACGTCAACGGACCCATACCGGCAACCGCTGTCATGTCACCCCGCACACTCGTTGAATATTCCTTGCTGAAGGATGGTAACGGTCTTCCGTTGGTTAAACCTGACTTGATTAAAAACATGCAGTTCTTCGACACAACAAAAGTTCCAGTCAATCAGACACAAGGAACTTCCGGCGCTGTCTGTTCTTCAATACTACTTGGCGGATTTAATGAGCTTGTAATTGGCATTCGTTCTGTACTTGAGATTCAGGTGTTGCAAGAAAAGTACGCTGATTACGGGCAAGTTGGCTACCTTGCGACAATGCGTGCTGATACAGCTCTTTATCAGCCTAAGAGTATTTGCAAGATCATCGGTGTCAAACCTTAATCAGTCAACGTTGTAAGAGTACGTCAAAAGGAGCGGGGGAAACTTCGCTCCTTTTGTTCAATGTGTTGTTGCTATTATTGAACGTTGACAACCTTCAGGCAAAGCACACACACAAGGCTTGACCCCGGAGGGCGGGTTCAATGTCAAAAGCAAAATCAACCAAGACCGAGTGGCCCCCCTCGGACGCACGAAACGAAGAATTTCCTTTATAAAATTTTGGAGGTTGAAATGAACCTGAATAATAAGCCGAAGAAAGCACCTGTAAACTTGTCGAAAGAAGGTAAAACCTTATGGAATAAGCTTTTAAATGAATATTCTATTGAAGATGAAGCGGGGCTTTTAATACTACAAACTTGCTGTGAAGCTCATGACCGAATGAAAGAGTGTCAAACAATTATCAAAACTGAAGGTATGCAAGTTGCTGACAGATTCGGCCAGATGAAAGCACACCCCTTAACCGTTACCGAACGTGATTCACGAAGTGCAATGATGCAAGCGCTTAAAAGTCTGAATCTTGACCTTGAACCTTTAAACGATAGAGCCGGAAGACCGGCGGGGAGATAGCAACAATGGCAACTAACAGAAAGCGCGTTCCTAGAAGTCGAACAGATACCGGCTTAACCGGAGCTGAAGAGATGTATTTATTCGGAAAGACTGAAAAGCACGTCAATCCTTTTGAAGAGCTGAATCTTGAATATGCAATACACTCAAAAGCAATAAAAAGAGTTAAAGAATTATGGGATAATTACAAGGCTGAAATTCTGAAACAATGGATTGAAGAACACCCTTGTTCACGTCCTGAAAAATGGTGGGAATTTGATACAACAGAGAACCGGCTAAGATTGGGAGGTATCGGCAAACATAACGAATATTCACCATGCTTTAAAAATGGCATTCCTGAATCATGGTATCCTTCAAAAGACAATTCCCCGCCATGGTCTAAATCAAGCATTCCAGACCCGCCATGCTTTGAATCACAAGCGGCATATCTTCAGCGGCTTAATTTATTGACACCGGCTGAAAAGAAATTTCTGAAAGATCACCCTGAATTATTGGAACCTGAAAAAGTCTGACCTTCACCATACCGCAACCGATAAACAGGCGCTTTCCTTCAATGGTTTGCGCCTGTATCCGTTTTACGGACATGCTACCACCTGACCTTGATCGAGATCGGCTGTCTGGCGGCAAATATGGAAGCCTATATTTTCAAGCTTCTAACTTTACAGCATCGTGAATTTCAATCAATTTCAATTCTAACTTTTTTATTTCGTCTTTGTATCGCGTGGTATTTGTTTTGTTCTGACTATTCAAACTTTTTATTATCTCCATAATCTTAAGTGCTTTAGTTGCTTCTCTATATTCATACGGATATTGAGGTATAATTCCTCCACCTGAAAATCCTGAAGACTCGTTAATTTCATGTGATTCTAGCTCTACTTTTAGTTCATTTAATATCATGTCAACAGCTTGGTTTGTTGATAGCGATAATCTCACAATATACGTTTTAATGTTATCAATGGATGCAAGAACCTTTTCAGTTTCGCTACTTGACATGACTTCCCCCTATAATTAAAATTTTATTCCTATTCTTGTGAAACTTTTATAAGTGACTCAGGTGGAAACGAGCCATTTTTAGGTGCATTTCCAACAAACCATTGGCAATCAACACTTGATTTCCTTGACATAACTTTTTTTTGTCGATTGAATTCCCAATTTGGCGCTCCCTTAATTTCTTTTGGAATAGTTTCTTCAGTTGCTTCAGGTATTATCAGCTCTTTAACCACATTTTTTACTGTCATAGCGGGGCTACCTGATTTCAAAAGAACAATGTCACCTGCTTTGAATTTTTCCATTTAAAACTCCTTTAGTTGCTATCCTTAACAACTGCCAATACATACGCTTTGTTATGATGGATGTAAACAAAAACCGGGAACCCTTGACAGGGAAGCCGGTTTATATCGTCAAAAAGTTTCAAAACAATTCTCTTCTGACCAATGAAAAAAGTATGAATAAAGGATGAATAAACTGTCAAAAACGCAAAATAGGTTACAGCGCAAGCCGTAACCTATTGATATTTGGCGTCCCCGAGTCGATTCGAACGACCGGCCCCTTCCTTAGGAGGGAAGTGCTCTATCCTGCTGAGCTACGGGGACTAGTCAAAAGCTGTTGTGGTATATCAGAGAAGTACACCCTCTTCAACACCTTTAAAAAATCAGAAATTCAAAAGCGAAAACACTTTTCCCTCCGGTAATCGTTTACGCCCTTCAAGAAAATCGAGCTCTGCCATGAAACTGCACTCAACAATTTCCCCCCCCATGCTTTGAACCATGTCTACAACAGCTGCCATGGTACCGCCGGTGGCGAGCAGGTCATCAGCAATCAGGATGCGTTCGCCAGGCTTGATGGCATCTTTATGGATTTCGAGTGTATCGGTGCCATATTCAAGATCATACGTTTTACTGAAAGTTTCAGAAGGGAGTTTACCCGGTTTACGAACCAGTACGACACCCGCACACAGCTTGTATGCCAGTGCTGAGCCAATAATGAATCCGCGTGCTTCAACTCCGACGACTTTGTCGATTCGTTTGCCGATGTAGCGATGGGCGATCAAATCAATCATTTTCTGATAAGATTGTGCGTCCTGAAGCAACGTGGTGATATCCTTGAAGATGATCCCTTTTTTGGGGAAATCGGGGATATCCCGAATGATATGTTTTAAGTCATTCATGGTCGGCTCTCCTGGTTTAGAGTTATTTCACCTGACTTTGTATGTAGTAGGCCTTTAATTTGTCGAGACTTTTTGCTTCAATTTGCCGGATTCTTTCCCGAGTGACGCCAAATTGTTGTCCAATAACATCCAGCGTTTGTGGCTCGTTATCATCAAGACCAAAACGGAGCGTCAGAATTTTCTGCTCATGTTCAGAGAGCTTTTGAAAGTGTTGCGAGATTAAATCAAATATGTTGATGTTCTCAATCATAAGCGAAGGAGACGTTATTGAACAATCTTCGATGGTATCAATCAGACTGAAATCATTACCGTCCCCAATGGGGGCCTCGATTGAACAAGCGTGACGCAACAATGTCATCAATCGGCTGACATGCTGTATTTTTGCCTTCATGGCATCGGCAATTTCCTTGATGGACGGTTCCCTGTTCAGTTCATGTGACAATCTGCGGGTCGTTCGTATCATGCGTCCAATGTCGTCCGATACGTGAACGGGCAAACGAATTGTGCGGGACTGGTTGATAAGCGCGCGCTCAATAGACTGGCGAATCCACCAGGTGGCATATGTAGAGAAACGGCACTCCTTGGCCAGATTGAAGCGCTCTACAGATTTAATCAGGCCGAGGTTGCCTTCCTCGATAAGGTCTAGCAGGGGCAGACCACGGTTAATGTAACGTTTGGCAATTTTGACCACAAGACGGAGATTTGATTCAATCATCTTGTTTCGGGCGGCTTCATCACCCTGCTCGATTTTTTGTGCAAGAGCCTTTTCAGAATCAGCATTCAGGAGTGGTGTAAGCTGGATGTCACGCAGATAAATCTTGATGGCATCGTCATACCGCTCAAGTTCCTGTAACGGGATTTCCTCTTCGACTTCTTCCTCGATGATATCGTCATCCACGAGAAGCAACGGTTCTGCGATTTCCCCCAGAGCCAACGCAGATAACCCGATAAGAGGCAAGTCGTTGGAAAGTGTCTGAGTATCAATAATATCAAGATGTAAAAGAGCTTCCTCCTCAAATTCAACCGGTTTCACGATTGCCACCCCTCCCTGCCGATAAGCGGTACAAAACGGCATGCCACTGACGACTCCTGTAGCAGTTCACCATTCTCATCCTTGCTAATGGTAAGTAAGCGCTGGTCGGAATCAGTTCCGACGGGGATTACCAACCGGCCACCAACGGCAAGCTGATCCATTAACACGGCAGGTATCGCAGGTGCACCTGCGGTGACGATTATGGCGTCAAAAGGAGCCTCTTCATCCCATCCTACCGGGCTGTTGTTACTGTCATTTATACGCAGTTGCACATTGAAAAGTTTCAGGGAGTCAAGGCACTTTCTGGCTCTCAGAGCGAGCGGGCGAATGCGCTCGGCAGAACAGACCCGGTCGGCAAGTACTGAAAGCAGCGCAGTCTGGTACCCGGAACCGGTCCCGATTTCCAGCACTTTTTCTGAACCGGTTAAAACCAGTTTTTCCGTCATCAAGGCAACAATGTATGGTTGTGAGATGGTCTGTTTTTCACCGATTGGGAGGGGGGAGTCACTGTATGCCTGTGCGGCAAATGCTTCCTGCACGAAAAGATGTCGGGGAATCTTCAGCATGGCATCAATAACTCGTTGATCACTGATGCCTCGTGCCACAATTTGGCTCTGTACCATATTTTTTCTAAGAATCTCAAAGTTCAATGAAGGTCACACACCTGTTCTCTATGCAATTATTTGCGAATAACTACCTGCCAAAGCCATGCGCCGACAGCTTTGAGGTCCAAAGCGGGGGTGACTATAACAGGAGAATTCATGAATGTCCATACGTGTCAGAATGTCCATTCAGCAAGAATCGGCAGCGTTTTATGATTTGTCAGGTCCAGGTGGAGCGGGGTGATCGAAACATGACGCCGATTGATCGCGTGAAAGTCCGTTCCTTGTTCATCATGGTGTTGCGGCTCCTCACTGCCGACCCAGAAATATTTCCTTCCGCGCGGGTCAGTTTTATCAACTATCGTTCCGATAAAAGATCGTTTCCCCTGACGTGTAATCAAAGGGGGCTTAATACGGTCCAGCGGAAAATCAGGAATATTGACATTGAGAAAGGTGTCGTCGGGGAGGCTATGAGCTATTACCTGACGGGCAACCTGCACAGCTACCTGAGCCGCGTCGGTAAAATTATTGCTCGGCTGGAACGTTGCCAGAGAAAAGGCGATAGCAGGAATGCCCATCAGATTTGCCTCCATTGCAGCCGCAACTGTGCCGGAATATGTGACATCGTCGCCCAGGTTTGCACCGTGATTAATTCCAGAGACCACCAGATCAGGTGCCACCGGCAGCAGCGAGTGAATACCCATGTTGACACAGTCGGTCGGGGTTCCGTCAATGGCGTACCACCCTTTACGAAGCTCGAATACCCGCAACGGTGAGTGCAGGGTCAGGGAATGTCCGACCGCGCTACGCTCACGATCTGGTGCCACTACAGTAACCGTGCCAATCTCCTTCATCGCTTCAGCCAGTGCACGAATGCCAGCGGCGTGGATACCATCATCGTTGGTAACCAGAATGTTCATGGAGAATCCTCTTGTAAGATCGTTTTGAAACGCGGTCTTTTATCGCAGAAAAATCATGGTAAATCAAGCTGTTCACAAATTCTGATTTTGTGTTTACAAAACAGTTGTAAGTGGTTACATTCGGGCGGTAGCAGATTGGCGGGTACCGGCACCACACAATTCAGCAGGAGGTTGCGCGATATGAAGGCAATATTGATGGACGCTTTTGGCGGTGTTGATGTTCTCAGAGTTGGTGAGGTTGAAAAACCGCTTCCTGCCGAAGGGCAGGTTCTTGTCAAGGTTTTGGCGACATCTGTTAACCGGCCGGATCTTGTTCAACGTGAAGGTAAATATCCACCACCGGCAGGGGATTCGGAAATTCTTGGGCTGGAAGTCGCCGGTGTTGTCGAGGCTCTTGGTGCCGGCGTTACCGGTTGGCAGGTAGGTGATCGTGTTATGACACTGGTCGGCGGCGGCGGTTATGCTGAATTTGCCGTGGCATATGCCAGCCATTTGATGCGCATTCCGGAGAGTATGAGTTATGAAGAAGCTGCCTGTGTCTGTGAATCATATATTACGGCATTCCTGAATGTGTTTATGATTGGTGAATTCAAGGATTCCCAGACCGCCATTCTCCACGGTGGCGGAGGTGGCGTGAATACAGCGGCTATCCAGCTCTGTAAAGCTCTGACCCCGTCCAGCAAGCTGATTGTCACCGCTTCTCCCGCAAAGATGGAGCGGGTTAAGAATCTTGGTGCCGATTTTCTGATAAATTTCCATGAAACTCCCGATTTCACTGAAGTCGTAAAAGACTTTACCAACAAGAAGGGTGTTGACTTGATCCTTGATCATGTTGGTGCCAAATATCTTGCCCCCAACATGAATTCGCTCGGCTATAAAGGGCGATTGGTTATTATCGGTGTGGTCAGCGGGATAAAAGCTGAACTTAACCTTGCGTTGATGATGGTGAAGCGTCAGCAGATTATCGGCAGCGTTCTCCGTTCCCGCCCGGTCAGTGAAAAGGGAGACATAGTAGCAGAATTTACCCGGCGTGCACTGCCGAAGTTTGCCGATCGCAGTGTTGTGCCAATCATTGAGAAAGTATTCACCATCGATCAGGTGGCGGCCGCCCATCGCATGATGGAGGAAGATAAACACTTTGGTAAAATCGTTTTGAAAATTCAGTAACTATCGGAAACAGTAGCAATTCCGGATTTTTCTTTTGTATTATCGGGCATATTCGTAGTAATTAGTAGTTTGTGATGCAGTGCATTTTTACTATTTTCGGAGGGATCAGATGTCTGAACAAAATCCGCAGGTTATGCTGGAAACATCCATGGGCGCGATCAAAGTTGAATTGTTCAAAGAAAAAGCACCAATCACCGTCAGGAATTTTCTCTCGTATGTCAAAGAAGGTCATTACGACGGGCTGGTATTCCACCGTGTCATCAAGGATTTTATGATTCAGGGTGGTGGCATGAATGAAAGCCTTGAGGTAAAAAAACCAAAATTTGCCATAAAGAATGAAGCCACCAACGGTCTTAAAAATACACGTGGCACTCTCGCCATGGCCCGCACGGCTGTTGTTGATTCGGCAACCTGTCAGTTTTTCATCAACACGGTTGATAATGCCTTTCTTGATCACAAAGGAAAGCATCAAGATCATTTCGGCTACTGCGTATTCGGTCAGGTACTTGACGGCATGGATGTCGTTGATCAAATCCGTGCTGTAAAAACCGGGAGCAAAAACGGGCATACCGATGTCCCTCTGGAACCGGTGTTTATTACTTCGGCACGGTTGCTTGAGCAGGAGGCCTGATATGAGCGAAGATCAGGTTTGTTATACATTTGACGCAGCAATTGAAATGGCAATAACCATGGAGGAGGAAGGCTTTCGCAACTACCTCTCGGCAATCCGTCAGTTAAAAGACAAGGGAGCCAGGGACTTGCTGCGCGGCAATGCACTGGATGAGCTTAATCACAAGCAGCAGCTTGAAAAGGCTCTGTTGGACGGGCGTATGGATGGGGGCGAAGATCTTGACAAGCCAGTACCGACGATGAACTTGGGCTATATATTTAAAAAAGAGGAACTTGGCCCTCACTCAGGAGTTCGTGAGGCTCTTATATATGCAATTCATCTGGAAAAAGGAGCGGCAGACTACTACCAGAAAGTATCAAGCGGTTGTGAAGGAGCTCCGATGGGGAAGCTGTTTGCCCAGCTTCATCAGGAAGAGAAGCGTCACCTTCAAGCTCTTGAAGATTTGTACGAAAAACATTTTATGACTGAAAACTAGAAATATTACGGGCGCATAGCTCAGCGGGAGAGCACTGCCTTCACACGGCAGGGGTCGCAGGTTCGAACCCTGCTGCGCCCACCATAAACTTGACTGGCCAGGAAAAATACCTGGCCAGTTTTTTATTTGTATAATTCAATATGTTTAAACTTTCACGGTTTTTTGCAAAACTCCTCTCTCAATACTGCCGAGGTGAAAGGCCGGATCACCCTCCTTTTCCCATCATCTTCATGAGCGCCGGCTTTACGAACAATTCGAAGGTGACCATGGTCGAAACCGTATTACCGGGATTCCTCGAAAGAGGGCATCGTTAATTGTGCTCCTCAATATAATTTGCTTTGAGTCCTCGGTTCACCGCGAAATATTTCATTTCGTTATCTCATGCACTGAAAAACGCCCATACACCACAGACAGGAGCCACAGGGGACATCGCCAATGTGGCAGTCCTGTTCGAAGACATCGTTCTGAACATAATCGCATGGTGCCAGAGAGCAATTTGCGCATCCGGGATAGTTATAGCCGGCTGCTTGTGACCGGAACGATATATATGCATCACTGTTCCAGATCTCCATTACATTTTTCTCTCTCACATTACCAAAAACTTTGGGAATAACCTGCTGATTCCAGCCACTTGCAAAGCAGCGATAGCGATGCCACAAAAAATAGCAGGGGGAGACGTTACCCTCAGTAGATATAAATGCACCACCCTCTTCAACAAATCCACAGTGCCGTTCTTCGCGCAGACTGATATCTGGCAAGCGAAGATCCAGACCGCACTGCAGCGCTACGTCCCGCGCTCTTTCGAATACTTCAGCGACATCATCGGCCTTACTGATATCCATCTGCAGCAGCTTTTTCATGTCAACAAACAGACCTCGTTCCGACGCACATGCCTTCATATCTCCAACCAGATTTACAAGTCGCTGTTCATCCGGGGTACGGGTGTATTTCCAACGCGCTTCGAAATATGTTGATATATCCAGGTTCTGTTCAAGCGCATCAGCAGCATATTGTTTGAAAAGGTTTATCGCTTCCGACGTACAGAGATTATAGACCGATTCACTGGCATGCTGCTCTTCGTATGGCAGAACATGAGTAACAATAGCAAAAGTAGCACCGTGATCGGCCGCCCAGCGGAGAGCCGCTGGCAATTCGGTCAGGTTTTGGCGCATGACCACATATTCTACGCCGACAGACACGTCAGGCCGATTGCATGTTCGCATGGCATTTTGAATTGCCGCCATGGCGCGTTCAATATCGGTGAGTTCACCACCCTCCCTGAGTGTGTGGAACGTTTCTGGCGTGGCTGCATCAATAGAGAGGCATATACGATCCAATCCAGCATGTATCAGGGCAACTGCCCTCAGATTTGTCAGCAGCAGCCCATTGGACTGGAAGCCGATCCAGCTGTTATCCGGCATCTTTGCCTTTGCCGTACGAATGAACATTTCAAGGTGCGGATTAAGAAGTGGTTCGCCGATACCATTGAGTATAAGCGCTTCGAGATGCGGAAAAGCCGGTGCCAGAGAGGCGAATGTTTCGGGAGACATGTCTTCTTCCAATATTTCGTAGCCGGACGTTTGTTTGACACACATGACACAACCGAGATTGCACCGTGTGGTCGTTTCAACAAACAGCTTGGATGGATATGCCATCAATGAAGGTTGTCTTTCACCGCTATCAGTAGAACATATTCGACTTTTAATATTTTTCATTATCAGCCGCCTGAAACATCTGAATAGCAATCTTTAACACGTCGGAATATCGATTAATATTTATGCTACACATGATTTCATCGATACGTTTTTTCTCTTCGTCGGAAATACGTACTGAAATAACTGTTTTTGCTGCATATTCTCTTTGATTAACAGCATGCTTTTTTCGTCGTTTCCCGGTATTTTTCACAGCCTGTTTTGAGGTAGTCATTATTAAAACTCCATCGGCATTGCCTTGACCTGCATGGCCGTGAAAACCGGTCCATCCTTGCAGACATAAATATTGCCCACGTTGCAGCGCCCGCATTTACCCAGTCCACATTTCATACGGTTTTCCAGCGTTGTATAAACCTGATCGTCAGTAAAGCCCAGTCTTTCCAGTACCGGCAGTGTGAATTTAATCATGATCGGTGGACCGCAGACGAGAGCGATGGTGTTGTCTGCCGATGGTGCTGTTTCTTCGAGAATTGTCGGCACGAAACCAACCTTGCCATCCCACTCGGGACTATTTCCTCCCGGATCAACGGTTTTAATCAGGCGCACATCCGCACGATCCTGCCATTCCTGTAATTCTCGTTTATATACAAGATCACTTTCCGTCCGGGCGCCATAAACGATGGTGATGTCGCCAAACTTGTCGCGCAGGTCGAGGCAGTTCCAGATCAGTGTTCGTAAAGGGGGCAGTGCGATACCGCCGGCCACAAAGACCATGTTTTTACCGAAGAACTCCTCAATAGGAAAGGAATTTCCGTACGGGCCGCGTACGCCCATGGTGTCACCTACCTCAAGACGACGCAGCTCCTCGGTCACCCTGCCTACGGAGCGGAAACAGCATTCGATGTATCCCTTCCGTGTCGGTGAGGAAGCGATGCAGAAGGTTGATTCTCCGGCACCAAACGCGGAATATTCGCCAAACTGACCGGCCCGGAAGCTGAAGCTCTCCCTGACCTGCGCGTCCTGAAAGACCAGTTTGAAGGTTCGCACATCCGGTGTCTCGTCGATAATGTCTTCAATCGTGGCGAGATACGGTAGATAAATATTCTTGTTTGTGTGATTACACATAAATGGTCAGTCTTTCCTGTTGATGTCTTCTACGATCTCCGCGATGTCGATCCCGACCGGACAGACCCGCACACATCTGCCGCAACCCGTGCAGAGGGTCTGGCCGAATTTGTCATCGTAGTATTTGAACTTGTGCATGATGCGATTGCGGTAGCGTT
>JAQTQX010000013.1 GCA_028712075.1 Desulfuromonadaceae bacterium | reverse complement strand
CCTTTTTTAGCACCAACAATCTTTTTTCTCGGACAACTCAGAATAAATACTCCTGACCCAAAAGGGACTCGTCTTCTAACATAACTCAGAAATTAATGTCAAATAGAAAATGATCGGGACAGGAAAATAGCGTTCTTAATAATCTTCTTGGAATACTTCGTAAAATCCGTGCGTACCTAATTTATGAACCTTCATAAGGTTTGTTGAACCACGTGTTTCAAGAATGCCCATCGAAATGACAATCAAATCATCAATACGAAATCCTGTTGCCAATAGTTTTTTCTCAACCTCGAATATTTGTTGGTCGGTGTGTTCCATAATACCCACCTCAGCACAATGCACACCCCAGAAAATTGAAAGACGACGTCGAATTGCCAGAGAAGCGGTGAATGCTATTATTGGTGTTGATGGCCGAAAAGCAGACATTAAGGCAGCAGTGCTGCCTGAACGGGTAAATACGACTATTGCTTTGGCCTGAAGAGTAGTTGCCGTACGACAGGATGCCTCCGCAACAGCTTGAGCAATGGTAGATTCCAAACGAACTGATGTATTTGTTCTGGCTGAGAAATCGGTATGTTCAACATCCAAAGCGATACGTACCATAGTTTCAACAGACTCTACCGGATAATCACCAGATGCAGTTTCAGCCGATAGCATAATAGCATCAGTACCATCAATTATTGCATTGGCAACGTCAGACGTTTCCGCCCGGGTTGGGCGCGGATTGCGAATCATTGAGTCAAGCATTTGGGTAGCAGTAATTACCGGTTTACCAGCTTTATTGCAGGCTTGAATAATTCTTTTTTGGTAGACCGGCACTTTTTCCGGTTCAATTTCAACACCAAGGTCACCCCGAGCAACCATAACAGCATCGGTTACTTCGAGAATTTTTTTGAAATTGCGTAACGCTTCTGGTTTTTCAATTTTTGCTACAACCGGAGTGTCTTTTCCTTTGGCGGCAATTAGCCGCTTAATATCTTCAATATCTTTCGCAGTGCGAACGAACGACAGGGCAACAAAATCAACCCCGGCTTCTAGTGCAAAATCAAGGTCAATCAGATCTTTGTCTGTCAGGCATGGGGCTGAGACCTCTACTCCAGGCAAATTGATTCCCTTGTTGTTTTTCAGTATCCCTCCGGTAACAACCAAGCAGCGCACTCGCTCATCTTCAATGCCGACTACTTTCAGCTCCAGCAATCCATCGTCAAGCAGAATTCTTGAACCTGCTTGCACATCATACGGGAGAGACCGGTAAATAGTCGGAATAATGCCATTATCGCCAAGGACATCATCAGTAGTAATAAGTACCTCTTGCCCCTTGACAAGCACCATTTCATCCCCAGCCATTTTGCCGGTTCTTATTTTTGGCCCCTGAAGATCGGCAAGAACACCAGCTTGATGTCCCAATTTGTCAGATGTCTGCCGAATGGTATGAATCAATTCAAGCTTTTGAGCATTCTCACCATGAGAAAAGTTAAGCCTGAATATATCGACTCCCGCCTTCATCAACTTCAAAATCATTTCCGGTGATGAACTTACCGGCCCAACAGTTGCAATTATTTTTGTTTTGCGGGTTGACCTAGGCATATACCCCCCTGAAGGTAATGTTAAAAACAATGACGTTTTTGAGATGACTTTACCACCTGTTATTTATCAATAGCTACCCTTGGGGGCTTTCCTCAGGAAAAAGTGTCGCCGGAACGGCGTAGCCTTTTCAAGTTTCACTGGCAGAGCTGGTGTTTACTGAAAGGCAACAATTATTAAACAGAAATAAATATCATTGAAAATAAACTGTACCACTTCAATAATTAAATACAATCAAGCAGTAATATAATTTATTTCGCATACCCTATTGCTTTTTATTCCATTTGCGTGATTAGAGGACTGATTGTGATAACATGGCACATTCGCATCCTACCCTCGTCTAACCTCAGTCACCGGCCTTGGCAAAACTGGAGTGGTTGGTAAAGTTTTTAAAGTTTTTACTTGGCTGCCAGCAACGTCGCGAATTCATCGGCTGACATGGGTCGACCGAAGTAATAGCCCTGTCCTTCGTCGCAGTGACGAGATTTCAGAAAATCAAGCTGCTGTTTCGTTTCTATGCCTTCGGCTACGACCCGTTGCTTGAGGCTCGTTCCCATGGCAATGACGGCACTGACGATGGTCTCACCTGCTTCTCCGCCAATGTCCTGCACAAAAGTCTGGTCAATTTTGAGCGTATCAATCGGAAAGCGACGAAGATAACTTAGGCTGGAATATCCGGTTCCAAAGTCGTCAACTGCTATCTGCACGCCGAGCTGTTTGAGTGCGTACAAAATCTCCAACGTTTTTTCCGTGTCCCGCATCATACCGCTTTCAGTCAGCTCCAGTTCGAGACGGCACGGGTCAAGACCTGTGTCATTGAGAATAGACCGAACACCTTCAAAAAAATCGTTGCGCAATTCCCGGGCCGAAACATTGACCGCAATCTGGCGAATGCCGAGTCCTGAAGTCAACCATGCTTGAGTCTGACGACAGGCTTCATGAAGTACCCATTTGCCTATTGGCACTATCAGTCCGCACTCCTCGGCAATATTCACAAACTTTGCGGGGCTGACGAGACGGTTATCAGATTGTTGCAGGCGGACCAGAGCCTCTGCACCGGAAATGGTACCGGTTTTGAGATTCACTTTAGGCTGGTAATGCAGCACGAATTTGTGCTGCTCAAGCGCATGGTGTAACGCTACCTCGATGGATTGGCGGGCGACCGCACTTACATTCATGTCCGATGTAAACCTATGGAAGCAATTGCGCCCGTTTTTCTTTGCATAATACATCGCGGTGTCGGCATTCCTGATAACCGTATGGATATCCTTACCATCGTCTGGGTAGAGACTGATGCCAATACTCAGGTTGACATGCAGTCGATGCTCATTGATGAGGTGTGGACTGGCCATTGCTTCTAACAGTTTTTTGGCAGACGTGGTTGCGTCTTGTACATCTTTGACTTCACCCAACAGCACCACGAATTCATCACCCCCCTGCCGGCTGACGGTATCCGTGAGACGGACGCACGTTTGCAGGCGCTTTGCGACTGACTGCAACAACTTGTCGCCGACCTCATGCCCGAGGGAATCATTGATGTGTTTGAAGTGGTCGAGATCAATATACAGCAGGGCAAACTTCTTTCTATGACGTTGTGCGAGCGCGATCGACTGGTTTAGCCGATCGGTCAACAGTGCGCGGTTCGGCAAACCAGTGAGAATGTCGTGCTCGGCCATATAGGACATCTGTGCGGTGGCCAGCACGGCGGTTTCTGCCATCGTCTGGGCTCGGACTGTCGCGACGACCAGGTTCTCGTTCGCTTCGCGCAAATGCTCCTCGGTGATCGCGTTTTGAATGGCTTTGACTCTCGCGGATCCTGTTTGGTCGTGCAGGGCTTTTTCTCGGCTGTCAGCGGCCATATCACGCTGATCAGCGGTATTTTCGCGCATTTCAGCGGTATCTTGATGATAGTCGGCGGCCTCTTCTCGCAGGTCGGCGATTTCTTCACGCTGGTCAGCGGTATTTTGGCGCAAATCTGCGATATCGTCACGTTGGTCAGCGGTGACATCGCGCATGTCGGCGGTATTTTGGCGTAGTTCAGCGGATTCTTGCCGCAAGTCGGCGGCTTCCAGGCGGAGTTCAGCAGTACCTTGCCGCAAGTCTGCGGCCTGTTTGCGCAGGTTGGCATCATCTTCACGGTTAAGGATGGTCTGTTCGCCAGTAAGGGCCACTATTTCACTATCTGCTATAGTACTTACAGGGCAGCAGAGGTCAGAATGGGCACTTCCATTTTCGTCACCAGTCGATCCCTTTCCGTCATTCCTGTGGGTGCTTACTCTCTTAGTCATCACATACCTCAATCAATCTTATCGGACTGTTTTGTCCGCGTCGGCTGCCCACCAAGAATTCCCTCAAAATCGAGCACCGGGTCACCGATTACAATACCGTCGTCGGTTATTTCGAAACGTCGTATCTCAGTGCTGTGGACGCTTGCGCGCACTTTAACTACAGCCATGACTCGCTGTAAGCGGCTCTCCACCTCAATGTAGCGTTGAACAATGATCGCATCTGTGAGAAACGCTGATCCATAGGGGCTGAACCTTAGGTCGATATAGCGGTCTTCAAGTTCCGACGTCATAAGCACCGTCACGCCGAGGCCAGATAGTACGGCGAACATGCGAAACAGCGATTCGCGAAAGTCCTCGCGGAAGGTTGGAGCAACTGCCAGTTCAAACCCGGACAGAGAGTCGATCACCACCCGAGTCGCTTTCATTTTATGGATGAGCTCAACCAGATGCAGCACGATCTCGTCGATCGAAAGATCCAGGGAACGGGTATTGATCAAGCCTATTTGCCCGGCGCAAACCATATCGTCGAGCGTGCGGATCCAGGACTGACTTGGTGTCTGCTCAAAGGCGACAATTACGCCCGGTTCGCCCCGGCGCACACCCTCGGCCAGGAAAGCCGTGGCTAGTATGGTCTTGCCCGATCCGGACGGCCCCGCGACCAGCAGCGAATAACCGGACGGCAATCCGCCGCCCAGCATTTCGTCGAGGCGTGGTACGCCAGTGGTTAGACGGACTTTGCCTCGCAATGCCCCGGAAGTAGTCGGCTCATTACTTTTATCACCGTGAATGAGCGCCGCCGGAAAGACTTCAATTCCGTCACTGGTAATGCGGAATGTATGCATTCCCGGACGGGTCGCCTGACCACGCATTTTTAGAACTTGCATCTTGCGCACCATCGAATTCCGTTGGACGTTTTGTTCGAGCGACAGCAGCCCGTCTGCTACAGTGAAGACAGGATGTAGATCTCTGGTTGACGGATATTCTCCGATCAGGAAGGTGGTTGCCTGCCAGCAGCTCATCAGCATTCCGAGCTGTTGAATGAACTGTTGCTGACTGAGCGTGCCGTTGGGTTGCTGGAGTGCCTCCAGCATGACCGAACGGAACGAGTCGACGAAAACCAGCGCCGGTGAGGAAGACTCAACCTCTTGCGTGATGCGAGCCAGTACCTGGTCAAAATTGCTCGTTGCGAAGTCGTTGCTCAGATTAACGAAGCGGATTGAGTCATTGAACTTGTTGAAGTCAAAGAATGAGAACTGCTGCTGATAGCGCAGCATCTTCAACGGAGGTTCCCCAAGTACGGTGAAGAACACTGCCGGCCGCTCCCGGGTGGCCAGGGAGAACATTATCTGATGTGCCAGCGTCGTTTTGCCGCAGCCCGGAGACCCAACAATGAGGTTGAATGAATATTCCGGCAGTCCGCCGCTCAGAATCTCATCTAGTCCCGGCACGCCGGTGGCAAGTCGCTGTATAATCACCTTTTTGCTCATGATGTGTTCTCCTGTTTTGTCACTGGTGACGTGGGAACCCATATGGGATCTAACAGGCGCTCTGTCAATGATTCCCCAATCAAGGTTTTCAGTTGCTCGATAAAGGTTACCAGCAGGGTACAGCTCGCATGTATTGCTTCATCCGTATCTCGGCCCGCAAGGCGCGCCTTGACGCTTGCAAGCAGAGCTGTGTTGACCCTTTTGTCTCCGAGCATTGTAAGCCAAGGGAAGGCAATGCACGTCAGGTGCAGCGAACGGTTAAAGAGGACATTGACCCCACCCGTGCCGATCACCGGCATAAGTTGGGCGGCCATCTGTTGCCATGTGCCTATGGTGACTTCTGCAAACGCTCTCGCATCGGGGGCGTCCCCGGCATAATGTGACAGGGCTCTTTGTATCGCTTCAAGACTCAGGTCATTTATCGGTTTTGACATTGGAATGACTCCTGCTAACCCGTCACTGGCCTTAATGCCTGGGCAAGATGTAACACACTGCATGAAATAGCTTTTCTTTGGCGGCAAGTACGTCGATCACTGCAAAATCAGTCAATGTTTGTGACTGTTTATGGCGTGCTGCATGAGACCATATAATTTGTCAGGATTTGAAAGTTGCCTATTTCCATTAATACGATATAATTTTCGAAATTCCCAAGCTGGCTGGGGATTGTGCTGGGCCCACAATACGTTTTCCGGCGAAAGAGACCAGTGAAACTGACGTGATGGCGTCCACCGTTCCGCTGATTCGGGCCATCTATTGTTATTGTCATTCCTGATGGATTGACCACATCAAACCGTCTGTGTAATCCTAATAATTTCTTGGGCGATATCCTCTGGTGAAAGAACATAATCGATGCAACCACTTTCAATTGCGCTCTCCGGCATATCAGGCTGTCCGGCTGTATTGAGTTTCTGTGCTATGGTAATACCACCCACATCTTTTATGCCACATAGCGCTTCGGCCCCATCACCGTCATAGCCGGAAACGATCACTGCGATAATTTTGCCATCCCAGTGCTTGGTGAGAGAACGCAGAAAAACCGTTATCACGTCGGGCCATCCTCTAGGCTTTGAAATCGGTTTGAGACGGAACTCTCCGTTAAGAATGTGCAAATCTCTCTTTTCTGGAATGATGAACACGTGATTGGGTAGGATGACTAATTGTTGCGTGATAAGTTCAACCGGCATCTTGGAGTAGTTTGGAAGAATCTCATGTAGCATGGTGGCTACGGTTCTCAAATGGTTAACAATGACGACGGCAACATCCAGATCTGCAGGAAGATGTTGTAATAACCGTGTATAGGCATCGAGACCGCCGGCTGAACCGCCAACACATACGACTGGAAAATTGTTTTTTACACTTTGATTTTGCATTCTTATCATCACTTTCCCACCAACATCATTTCCGTGAGGTTCAAATTAGTTGAAATGAGTGTTCAATAATTATGATACCTACGTAGCGCTTTGTTATTCAAAGAATGCACATCATGTACTTCGTTCATACCCAAAAGTAACTATGCCGCCTTTCCGGTGAAGAGCGACCTTTAATAGTCCACCAACTAATGACATGTGAACCATTGCGAGACATCCAAGAGTATTGGTACAGGCTGATCCATCTTGTTCACGTACCGTTCTCCCAATCCATAAGCCTGAGCAAGAACTGTTTCCACTACCACGTATGGTGATGTTTCTCGGCTTCTCCCGTCATCTTCCGTGCCTGAGTTACAATTGAATGCAGCTTTTTCGGGTTGATCCCAGCGATTCTCGCCAACACGTGCTTTTCTGCAGCAGCAACCTTGGCAATGGTGTCATAGCTGGATTCTACCAAACGCTTTGATAGAACTTCTCCTATTCCTTTCAGATTTTGCAACTCCTTCATCTGTTCCTTCATGACATCCTCCCGTACTCTGGTAAAGGCGTATACTTCATCTAAGATCTACGTCCTTGTATGACTCCAAAAATAATGACGATAATGGCCATAACCAACAAGATGTGAATAAAACCACCCAGCGTGTAACTGCTCACAAGCCCCAGCGCCCACATAATGACCAGTATCATTGCAATTGACCACAACATGAAGTACCTCCTTCCGATTGCTCTTTCCCACTGCCGGCTATTCCATCACCATATCAGCCGGCAGTGGTCATATAATCTCTATGGAGTTGGACTACTCAATTACCATCCGGTTTTTCACGTCTTTTACGCCGTTAACGTCGTTGGCGTATTTGGAAGTCAGTTTCAATTCGGCTGCATTACTGGCCTTGCCGCTCAATGTAACGATACCATTCTTTGTGGTGACCGAAGTATTGAGGGCACTGGTTGAGCGATGATAGAGCAAACTCATTTTGACCTGGGCAGTTATGGAAGCGTCATCTATTTTTTCTCCTGCCGTTCGCGTTTTTTTCACTGTTTTTGTCACGGTCATTTCATTCGTTACGCCTTTTACCCCTTCGACATCCTTGACGTATTCGGTTGTCAAATCCTTCTCAGCCAGACTGCCAGCATTACCATGCAGGGTTACTATGCCCTCTTTGGTGTCAACCTCGGTCATGGTGCTCACGTTCCGATGAAACAGAAGTATGGTTTTTACTTTTGAAGTTAGCCACGCATCGGAGGTTGCGGTGGACTGTTCACCTTTAACTTCAAGCAAGTTATTTACTTTCTTGACCCCAGGTAAGCCCATCACTGTCTCCTGAGCCAATGTTTTGTGGGAGTCTTCGGAGACACTCCCCGTCAAGGTGACAACGCCGTCGCTAGACTTGATTTTGATGTCATCAGTTTTAAGGTAGGTCTTGAACACATATGACTGTTTAGCCGATGATTCGATGCGGTTATCCGTTTTTGATGCGTGCACAGATCCGCTAAGCGCCAACAGTGATACTGCTGTAACCATTATTGTTGTGAAGGATAATGCTTTCATTGATGTACTCCTTAAGTTTGAATTCGATTTATCTGGTATTCTATTTCCCCAAAACCTTCTCTGTCTGACCGATTTTCCTCTGGACTTTACCGGCTATCTTTTCACCGGCACCTTCTAGATTCGAGTTTGTGATTATCGGTTAATTTCCCGGCGACTTCTTTGACCTTACCCTTCAGTTCGTGAAGCGTCCCTTCCGCTTTGTCCTTCATGTTGGATTTCATGGTATTTCTCCTTTTAACGTTTGTGGTCCATTTACCTATAACCGACCCATCAGTGACAGGATGACAAGGTTTGTTGGGATGTAATATGTACAACTAGCGTGCCAGAGAAATTCTGCTAATACTGAGATTGTATCTATCTGATTGAACTCAGTAAAACTGATAGGTGGGTGAGAAGTGAAAGGATTGACAAGTGCAGCAGAATCTGTCGTGTTTGACGTAACTGCCAAATATGAAGGGCCTGTTATGATAGGCATTATGGATTCTGCCTGATATTTGAATATTCACGAGCGATGCCGAAATTCCGCATCCGGTAAAAAGGATAACTACGATAACGAAAAAATTATTCCAATATTCGGTTCGATCCCCAACCAATTCGCAACAGTGAATGACCCTCCCCAAAACGTGTTTGCTGGCATGGATCCTGCTGCCGAATCTGAATTCCGCGCTTTCCTGGATTTTCCTTTGACTAGGTGCAGGTGGTGTTCCTGGTAGCGCAATCATCAATTCGGCGACACTCGATATATTTTTGAAAGCATCTACTATACAACCAAGAGGCACTTATGCTTCCGGTCCTCATGATGCCTCCGCTGGAGTGTTCAGAGCATTAACAACTGGAGCCAGTTCCCACGAAGGGAGAACTTCCTGAATCTAGGATGTGAGCGGGCTATCCGTCCCGTACAGTCCTTAACGGTGTTGATACATTCCTGAATTGCGCCGGGATCGACCCAGCGAGCCAAACCATGTGAAATCGCCCTTCCCGGAGAATGTATTGCCAAGCAGGGAGCCGCAGTTGAAAATAGTATTTACTACCACGCTGGACTAGGTAGAGAGTATGCAAAAAGGGCCTCGCTGTATCTTATTTTTACTGCCAAGATACGAGTAAAACCCTTAAAAATCGCTACATTAAGCGATTGGGGAAATTTGGGGTCACCTGCCGATCACACTTCGAACAATTTAACCCGCAAAATTGATAATACACTGCCAGTTGTACGAGAACGAGAGCGAAGCCATACCACGGGTTGCAGGCTCAACAAAAGCGCCTTTTTACGACAGAACAAAAACCATTATTTCGCAAACATTTATGCTGACAATTTTCGAATTTCCATTCAAATCCGAATTCCGGTGGCTATTCCGGTAAATCCGACCAAGGAAACTGATGTGATGGCGACCGTTGTTCCGCTGTGAATCCGACCAGCGTTCCGGCGAAAGCGACCAAGGATGTTGTAGTCACAAGGTAGATTTCTATTTTAAGGTTTTGGACTTTTCTAAAAACTGCTCCAGTTTTGTCAAACACTCTTCCATATTGCTCCTTCCAAATCCAATGCGGAAACAATCGTACTCTTTGTTGTAAAGTGTCCCCGGAAGCATTAAGACCCCAGAGTGTCGCACCAACTCGTCACAGAATTGTTCAACCGAACTTCCCAAATAACGTGGAAATGCAATTGGTCCTGCCTTCGGCTCTTTCCACTCAAAAAGCTCTTGATGTTGGGAGAAGAACGACGTGAGCAACGCTACGTTACGCCGAATTATTTTGATGGCAGCATTCGCTTCTGCAAGACTGAAGAAAGTGTGATGTCGTAATCCGGCAAGAATGAACCGTTGCACAAACTGGACACCGGCTTCGACTTTGGGTTTATCTCGTGGTTTGCGGACACGGGCGGGAATAACAGCGGTGCCGTAATGGGTTGCCATTTCCTGATAGGTGGCATTGATGCCCGGTTCATATCGACAGGTCTTGGTGACACCTGACAGCAGAATATCTGGGACGATACAATGAGGGACTGCTCCGAAGTAGGAGAACGTTCTGACATGTGAACCAGTCCAATCTGCAAGGGACTGGCTCCATGTGGTTTCGGCATAGGTGTAGTTGCTGGCACCCATGACCGCCACAAATACCTGAGCGTCACGTATTTCTCCGGTGGTCGAGTCAACAATGGGAAGTGTCTGACCACAATAGTCCACGAACATCTTCTCACCAGCACGATGTTCCTGACGCATGGACAGGTCGAGTTTGCCCCGCCAAAAACGGAACAGATCACAGAGCTGACTGTACTGGTAACCGGATGGTTCTCGTTCCTTATACTCCTGCCATAGAAGCATCAGCGTCAGGTTCTTGTGGGAGAGTAGTTCGTTATGCAGGGATGCCCAGTCGGGAGGTGTCCGCCTACTGGTTATGGCACGATGATGTTGAAGATAGAGAAGGCGTTCCAGCCGTTCATCATCGAGGTCGGCTGGTAAGGGATAGGACAGACCGGCAGCGGAAGCCCGATATAGAGTATCGGTGACAGTTGTCTTGCCGATACCGCAACTGTCGGAAATTTATTGTCTGGTCTGATTGCATGACCAGGCAAGACGGAGTATCTCTCGTATCTTACGCATGGTAACTCGATTCTGAGGCATTGATGACCTCCTCAAATAAATGAGAGGCACAATACGCTGTTGAGTTACCTTGCGACTACAAACTGTTGGTCGGATTTATTCCGGAACGCTGGTCGGATTGCCAGCGGAATGATGGTCGGCTTCAAATCGGAATTGCGGTCGGTTTCACGCCGGAACGGTGGTCGGATTCATCCGGAATATACATTCCGGATTTATACTAAACCAGACTCCATCGCACAATACATCAAGCAGATTCATACAGTCTTATCAACTGCGTAAAAGCCTGGAGGGATTAACACCGATTTATGTGTTGTGAAGAAGCTGAGCTGAAAACATAGGGGGACAGGTTGCTTTTGCAAAAGCAGTCTATTCCCCTTATTTTCTACCCCGTTTAGAAATATACCGCCGGCAACAGACCGATGGCAATGCCGACCCCTTTCAGCAGCATGCTAAAAGGGGGAATAGTGGCATACAGCAGACCCATCACCGCCACGACGCAGACAGATAGTCCAACTGGCACCAAATGACGAAATTTCGGCAGTGGCAGGCGAATCCCCTTTTCTGATTCAGCCTTATCAACGACATACCTGAGCGGGAAAAGCAGAATCCAGACAGGTGCGGAGAAAAGCGCAATCCCTGCAACTAGAGTTGCCATAACTAGCGCTGCGATAACATCAACGATTTTTGACATGGCGTCCTCCCCTTCATCAAGTTGACGTGCGTTGACTCAATTGATTTACAGAAAAATATCAGCTAATTTATATTATAACGGTGTTACGCTAATGTCAATAATGTTTTGTAATGCCGTTGATGTTGAAACAATATGTGCCCATTAATTATACGATATTTCTAAATTTAATTTATGTGATGACGTTTGTTTTGTAATAAACATAATAAATATTTTTTAGTTACAGTTGCGGAATGACCCATTGAAATAGATGCAGATCCTACTGGAAGCTACTTTGGGGAGAAACCAAACCTACTTAAGGAAACATGCTCTTTCAGTAGGCGAATTTGAAATTACCAAACAAGTAGAGCGTCTGCAGGGGCTTTAAATCCGGCAGCGTATAACTCAGGAAGGAGGAAATATTGCAGTACATCAAGGGGAACACACAAGCGGAAAGATTTCTGCGAATGAGTGAAAGCATAAAGGCTTCCTCACAGGGTACAAAATCGTGTACACGAGCAAGAAAACCTTTATATATCCAATAACTTATTTCATTTCAGCAGGTCAGGTCATTTTGGGGTGGCCAGAGGGATTTGAACCCTCGCATGTACGAGTCACAGTCGTATGTGTTAACCGCTTCACCATGGCCACCATGTGGAACGTTCCTAATAGCCCGAACAACCGTTCAAAGTCAAGATTTTTTTGACTCTTGATCTTTCGGATTTTGAAGTATCCGCCGTAACCTGTGATACTCACTTATCATTTCTGTTATAACCGAACAGGCTCAAGTTTTTAGTCATCTCAATATACTCGAACTGAGCAACTGGCATTTCAGCCCATTTGGTGGGATCGTTATAAACAGGACGTGATTCAATCAGGATTATTTTGTTGCCATTGATGTTGTATAACAGTTTTATCTGATCTCTTACATTTGATGGGATACAATCATCTCAGAACTTTGTTAATCAGATTTATTTAAATGAATGTGTTTTGCTCGTTCTATTTCAGAGTAAGTAAATATTCAACCAAACTTTCAACCTGTTCACTGCTCACCTGACTACTGAAAGATGGCATCCCGCCAGGTCGCCCCTCGTTTATCGTTTTCGTTAAATCCAATCTTGATTTGCCGTATTTATACGTTGACCGTGTTAAATCTGGGCCGACACCCCCATTGGCACTTTCACCGTGACACGCAGCACAGAGACTTCCAAACATATTTTTTCCAGCAGCTACATAATCTTCAACCTTGTGCCCGCTACCCGCAACACCGGCACCGGTCGCTTCCACTAACTTATGAGCTGTCTGTTTCTTGCTGTCACGCGCTCTTTTTACGGCATCCGCTTCAGACTGGGAACTCCATCCGCTGAAGAGATAATGCCCCATAAAGGCTACAGCCCACACCGCCAGCACAGTCAGAAAAATGCGAAAGATGGCGGGCGAGTGTTTCTCTTCGCGATATCTGATACCGTCATAATCATGCTGTTCTGACATATCATCTGCTCCTTATAAATGGATTAGTCATCTTCAAGCATTCGGTGTTTTGGTTCTTCCAGTTGTTGTTTCCTGCTTTTTTTGAGTGTTACGACAGAAATCGCAATGAGTAGTGCCAGTAAGAGGCCTGTTAGAAACAGAAATACCATTCGGGTACCTATCATTATTTTGTGTCCAGCTTGATGTATGTTACCAGTTTCCAAATATTCTGATCGTCAAGTGTACCGCTAAAAGAGGGCATTCCATTCACATCAATACCGCCTGATATTATTTTGAACAACTCGGCATCTGACCGCACAGAGCCTTTCAGAGCCGGGCCCAACGTTCCTTCCCGTTTTTCGCCATGGCATGAAGCACAATGCTGCTTATAGGTCCCCTCGGCATCCCTCTCAACAGCCACAAGAGTGGTAAACGGATTTTTTACTACCGCTGCCGATGCTGAAGTTACAGCTGCGGCTTTTTTAACCGGAATATCTGTACCAAGTTTGCGCATATAGGCAATTATGGCATCCATTTCACTTTTACCCTTGAGATCATCCAGATCCGCCTGGCTGTAGGGAAAATCGAGAAGTTTCATTTTCCGTTCGGAGTAGGTTGTATCAAGCGGCGCATTCAGAAATGCATACGATGGCATATTGGAGGCTGGTACAACCGATTGCGGGTTTTCCAGATGTTTTTTATGCCAGGCGCCTTTTGAATCGGGATATTTCAGGCCGATTCGGGCTAGATCGGGACCGGTACGCCGTGAGCCCCACAGGTGTGGACGATCATATACAAACTCACCTGATTTTGAATAAGTCCCGCCGTAGCCGTAACGTTCAACATCTGCAGCCAAGGTTCGCACAGTCTGCGAGTGGCAGTTGTTACACCCTTCACGCATATAGAGATCACGTCCCTCCTGTTGGAGCGGAGTATAGGGCTTGACTTCAGCAATTCTGTCACCGGGACCGTTAATCCATTTGAATGGCGCTATCATGGTTATCGTAGTGCCGACCATTATCACGACAAAAGCCAGTATGATAAAAATGACGGGATTTTTTTCCAACATAGTATCGTCCTCGTTCGTAGTGAATTTAGATTATGCCTCAGCTACCGGTGAGTCAGTACCCTTCTGGAAGGTTTTGTATATGTTGAAGATAAACAGAGATAAACCTGCCAGATAAATAAACCCGCTGATCGCCCGTATTTTGTAATACGGCATGATGGCAATCATGGTCTCCATAAAGCTGTAATGCAGCGACCCGTCGGGATTCGTGGCAAGCAGCATGCTCCCTTGCTGAACACCTGCGATCCACATGGTAATTGAATAAATCAGCTGACCGATCAGAACCAGCCAAAAATGAGCATTGGCTAACGGAATACTGTAAATCTCAGTATTGTTCATCTTGGTAGTGGCATAATAGATCGCGGCAAAAAGCACCATCGATACCCAGCCAAGCGCACCCATGTGGACATGCCCGGGAACCCAGTCGGTATAATGGATAAATGCTGAAAAAGTCCTGATCGCCTGCATCGGCCCCTGCAGGGTCTGTAATCCATAGAAGGTGATACCGCAGATCAGGAATTTGACCAGATAATTAGTCTTCATCTGCTCCCATTTCCCACCCATTGTCAGATATCCGTTCATGACGGCTCCCCAGGAAGGGGCGATCAGCATGATGGAGAAGGCCATAGCAACAGTTTGAATCCAGTCAGGAATCGGCGTCCAGAGCAGGTGATGGGCTCCGGTCCAGAGATACATAAATATCAGGCTCCAGAAGGCGATAATACCCATTCTGTGGCTGAAAATCGGATTATTGGTAACCTTCGGCAGAAAATAATAGAAAATAGCCAGCGGCGGTGTGGTCAGAACCATGGCGACGGCATTGTGGCCGTACCACCACTGCACATTGGCATCATTGGTTCCTGAAAACGCCGAGTATGACTTGAACAGGTGCAACGGCACACCAAGATTGTTTATGACATACAGAACGGTAACACCGACCAGCGTCGCCATAATGTACCAGAGCGATATATACATCTGCTCTTCCTTGCGCTTCAGGATCGTCATAAAGACATTGACCGAAAAAAGGACCCAGATAATGGCAACGACAATAGCCAACGGCCATTCCAGCTCCGCATATTCCTTGGTTCTGTTTATGCCCATGGCAAGGGTCACAGCGGCGGAGGCGATGGCAACATTAAAAATCCAGAGTGTTACCCGTGCCAGCTTTGGGCTCCAGAGCGGTGTTTTGGTCAGACGCTGAGTGATGTAGAAAAACAGAGCGATGAAACTGCCGACTCCCCACCCGAAAATGGCAGCATTGGTATGAATTGGCCGCAAGCGTCCATACGTTAGATAGGGAGCATAATTAAGCTGCGGCCAGGCCAGCTGCAGGGAGATCAGGATTCCGACAACGACAGCAATCGTTCCCCAGACCATGCTCCAGGCGATGAAACCTTTTACCGAGTCATCCACATACCGCGTTGGTGCATTCATGCATCTGCTCCTTTTAATGATTGTTTCAAAAATGGCCACCGCTATGGTTTACGTTGTACAACGTCGAGTAACTATTCACTAAACGACCCCAATGAATTCAGCACACCGGAATTTTACCATGAAATAGTTTTATTGCACGTATTCTGAAAATTTTTTCGGGAGTAAGTATTAGAAATGATCGGGGGGACATGATGTAGCCACAAGACCGCTTACAGGAAGAGAATACAAATAACAGTCATCCCCGGTTACTCGAAGGATGACTGTTACTCATCAAAATAGTAGCACTACCGTAATATAACGCTAGTACGCCTCAGAATTACCCAGAACCTCTTCGTTGGTTACTCTCGCCCTGAAGATGCGATATACCCAGATTTTATAGCATATGACGATCGGAACAAAAATCGCCGCAACCACGGTCATAATCTGGAGTGTCAGCAGACTGGACGACGAATTGAAGATGGTCAGGTTGGAAGCCGGGTCAATATTCGATGGGATCAGGTTTGGGAACAACCCGGTCACGCCGGTGAATACTACAAAAACGATGGTCAGGCATGAGAAAAGAAAGGCTTTATGACATGAACCCTTGGCAATAAACACTTTGACCAGCAGGAGCGATACAACCGCGATCAGCGGAGCAATCAGCAGAACCGGCGCTTTGAGGAAATTATCGTACAGTTTCGTTGCCGGATAGCTATAGCCAAGGAATGCGATGGCAACAACCAGAAGCGGCAGCCAAAGTTTGTTGGCCAGCTCCTCACCACGTCTGCTAAGGTCTCCGGTAGTTTTTATGGCAGCATAGAGTGAACCATGAACAGCAAAGAGCAAGACGAATAGTACGCCGGTCAGCAGGCCGTAGGGGTTGAGCAGGCCGATCAGGGTACCGTCATAGCTGAAGTTGATGGCGGCAAAGTCATTTCTCATCGGAATTCCTTTGAAAATATTGCCAAAAGCGACACCGAAGAGCAGTGCCGGAAGAAAACTGGATACGATTATGGCGGTATCCCAGGATTTTTTCCAAACAGGACTATCAATTTTACCTCTGAATTCAAAAGAGACGCCACGCACAATCAGTGCGAATAACAGCAGAATCAGTGCAGAATAGAGATTACTGAACATCAGGGCATAGGTGGTTGGAAAGGCTGCGAACGTAGCGCCGCCGGCTGTGACCAGCCAGACTTCATTGCCATCCCAGACAGGACCAACGGCATTGATCAACACCCGTTTTTCAGTATCGCTTTTTGCCAGGAAACCTGCCATGAAACCGGTTCCCAGTACAAAGCCGTCCAGCATGAAATAGGCCGTCCACAAAACGCCCCACAGTACGAACCAAATGATTTGAAATACGGATATATCCATGAGTTATCCCCTCCCCTGAACATTTATGATACTGGAAACATCTGTATCCGGTCCCTTTTTTGCGTATTTGACCAGAAGAAAAATATCGATAGCTCCTAACATGCCGTACAGGACGGTAAACCCGAGCAGCGAGAGAATTACCTGCGTGGACGTTATTGATTTTGAAACCGCATCCGAAGTTTTCAACACTCCGTACACGATCCAGGGTTGCCGGCCCAATTCAGCCACGAGCCATCCCAACTGTTGTGCCAGATACGGTGCCGGTATCGCAAAGACCATAATGGTCAGAAAGGTGCGGTTCTCGGTGAATGTCTGCTTGCGCGACAGAACAATAGCCGCCAGACTGGCCAGAATCATGAACATTCCCAATCCGACCATCACGCGAAAACTGATAAAAGTAGGCAAGACCGGCGGGCGGAGTTCCTTTGGAAAAGATTTCAGTCCTTTAATTTCTCCCGATGCATCATGAAAAGCCATGATGCTGAGTATGTTGGGTATATAGAGCTGTTCAATCGAGTTGCGCTCATTCTCCACATCAGGAAGCAGTAACAGATGCATGCCAACACCGCGCTTTGTCTCCCATTGTGCCTCCATAGCGGCAAACTTTGTCGGCTGGTGTTCGGCAATTTCAACAGCGTGCATGTCACCGGTGACGGCTACGCCGATGGTGGCGACAAACGCCCACACGGCAGCCATTTTGAACGATCGGACAAAAAAATCATTTTCATTTTTCCGCAGCAGATGCCAGGCGGAAACACCCATAATCAGAAACGCTGCCAGAGCATAACCGGAAAGCAGCGTATGGATAAATTTGATCCAGCCATAGTCGTTCGTGAGAACTTGCAGAAAATCATTCATTTCGGCCCTGTTGTTGCGAATCACATACCCGACCGGTTTCTGCATCCAGGCATTGGCAAGCAGGATGATGAGCGCAGAGACATTCGTGGCGACGGCAGTGAGCCAGATAGCCACCAGATGAGTTTTTTTGGATATCTTGTTCCAACCGAAGATCCAGACTCCGATAAACACAGATTCGAGGAAGAAGGCAAAGGTGGCCTCAATGGCCAGAGGCGCACCGAAAATGTCTCCGACGTAGCGGGAATATTCCGACCAGTTCAAACCAAACTGGAACTCCATAGTGATACCGGTGACAACTCCAAGGGCGAAGTTGATCAGAAAGAGCTTACCCCAGAATTTGGTCATGCGCAGCCAGGTCTCGTCTCCCGTGGTCACGTACTTGGTCTCCATCCAGGCTGTCATTATTGATAGCCCGAGTGTGAGCGGAACGAATATCCAATGAAACATTCCGGTTGCCGCAAACTGCAGCTGGCTGAGAGTAACTACATTCATACTTCCCCCTTGTGGAGTTTTTTACCGCAGGTGTGTGCCTAGGTAGCGTGCTTATTCATGCCAACCATATGACAGGTTAATAAAACGTAGCGCTGGTTTCTGTAAAGTCAAGAAAGGCACTGCAAAAATAACGTCTCACTATTGCATTGTGCAGACAGAACCTGCAGCTTATTTGATGTGATATTAATAATGAATTGCTTGCTAATGGTACCAACAGGAGCTTTTTTATCTTTATTTGAATTTTAGAAAAATGTCAAACAAAAAAAACAGCGTGACATTGAAAAACCGTGTGATGTGTGGAATTATCTTCTGACTGGTTTCAGGGCTACAGGTGGATCACGGAGTTACCAAGCTGCAGACAGGCAGGACGATGGCTGACGACCAGCATAGTTGCAGTGCCGGCGTTCCTGAACCAGCTATTCAGACGTGATACTATTTCGCGCTCCGTTGCGCAGTCAAGCCCTTCGGTCGGTTCGTCCAGCAGCAGTATGGGAGCATTCTTGAGCAGAGCACGGGCAAGAGCAATGCGGCGCGCTTCGCCGCCGGAAACAGCGGAACCGCTGACCCCTACCATTGTCTCCATCCCGAGAGGAAGAGCCGCAACCCACAGGTCAAGACAGCTGTTTTTGAGGGCTTGCTGTAGTTGTTCCTCATCGGCAGACACATTTCCGAGCAGAATGTTTTCCCGAATGGTGCCGTTGAACAGGTGGGGGCGTTGCGGCACCGCAGCGATCATACCGATTACTGTCTCTTTTGGCAGATCACAGATTTCGACCCCCCCCACGGTAACGCTTCCTTCATAGTCGCGAAAACGGAGGAGAATTTCAACCAGAAGGCTTTTACCGATACCGCTGGAACCGGTCAAAACCACGCTGCCGCCAGCGGGGACAGTCAGTGAAATATTATGTAGAACCGGCTTACCCGGCAGGTACGAAGCGGATACGTTGCTGAAACAGAGCGCGCTGTCTGCCGGCAGGTCATACGAAACGGGATTGTCTGGTACCGGTATGGGAGCATCTGCCAACTCGAAGATGCGGGAAACCGACTCCTGTGCCGCCGGCAGCAGGTGCAGGGCTGAAGGGAGCAGACCCGCAGCTTCAAAAATCGCGGCGGAAAACAGCAGCAGCATCACCAGATTGGGGGAGGGAATCTGCTGGGAAGCAACCTGCATACTACCGGTCAACAAAACCGCTGCGACGCCTGAACCGGCAAAGAAAGCCATTCCGCCGAGAGAAAGGCCATTAATCCGCCCCAAACGTTCCTGTTCCGCGATCACTTCTGCCGACAAACCGTCCACGACTGCTGCCTGACGTTCTACCGCGCCCAGCAATATCAACTCTTCTACCCCTTGCAGCCCTTCCGTCACCTTGTTGCGCAGTTCGGCAGCCAGCAGAGCGGATCGTCTGCCCGGTTCTTCCGAAAACCGGCGAACCAGCAGAGGCAGGACTACTCCTGCAAGAACAAGAAACAGCAGCATCACCCCGGCGGATGGGGGGCTGAACCAGAGCAGGAAAACAAGCGCTGCCAGGATTGAGAGAGTTCCCACTGCAAGCGGCGCGATGATTTTGAGGTACAGTGTTTCCAGGGCATCCACGTCGCCCCGCAATCGTCCCGTCACATCGCCACCGGCATAACGCTCCAGACAGGCGGGAGCCAACGGTTCGAACCGCTTGAACAGCCAGACCCGCAGCTCCGAAAGGATTCTGAAGGTAGCCTCGTGGGTTACCAGTCTCTCGGCGTATCGCCCCACCGTTCGTGCAATGGCAAGAAAACGTATGCTTGCCGAAGGAAAAAAATAATTGAACGCCGCCCCACTGCTGCCGGAAACAGCCATGGACGCGATAAACCAGCCGGAGATGGCCATCAGCAGGGTATTTGCAAATATCACGAGCACACCCAGCACAATACCGGCCCCCATCCAGAACCACTGGCCACGGGAGATTATCAGGAAACGAACCAACTGGTTCACACCGGCACCTCGCAACGAGACAAATATTCCGCAGACAACAGAACCTGCTCAATACGGCCGTCAACTATTTCCGCCACTCTTTCGGTAGAGGACATGGTCTGCTCGCGATGGCTGATGACCAGAACCGTTCGCCCCCGGGCCACCCGTTTCAGCGCCTCACACACCAGGCGTTCGCTTTCAGCGTCAAGCCCCGCCGTCGGCTCGTCCAGCACGACCAGAGTCGCCTGACATATATATGCCCTGGCAAGGGCCAGTCGCCGTAATTCCCCCCCGGACAGTCCGGCGCCACGATCTCCCAGAAGAGTGTCCAGGCCACGGGGAAGACGACTGATGAATTGGTCGGCAGCGGCAGCGGCAAGTGCGGTATTGATCAGGTCCTCGTCGGCATCCGGACGACCCAGAAGGAGATTTTCCCGCACTGTTCCCGAAGTAAAATAGGGTGTCTGCGGCACCCAGGCCAGCCGGGAGCGCCAGGAATCAGGCGCAAGCGTTGTCAAATCATGGCCGTTGACAAGAATACGTCCCGATTCAGGCCTGGCCAGCCCCACCAGAAGCCGCGCAAGGGTGGTTTTGCCCGCACCGCTCTCTCCCGCCAGGGCGGTAATGCTGCCGGCCGGCAATTCCAGATCAACAGCGGTGACCCCGCCTCTGACACCGCCATATCGGAATGTAACCCCTTCAAAGAGTATTGCCGGGGGACCTGACGGGGCCGGAAAGGTTCCGGCAAATCCTTCGGGCAGCGGCCTGGCAAGCAGCGGCGCTATCCGTTCAGCGGCGGCCACCCCCTGCATCCTGGCGTGATATGAGAGTCCGAGGTTACGGAGCGGCAGGTAGAATTCCGGTGCCATGAGTAGTACGAAAAGTCCTTCCCCAAGGGAGAGATCTCCAAGCAGAAGTCTGAAGCCGATGATCACCGCAACCAGTGCAGTTCCGACGGTGGCAAAGAATTCCAGGGCAAATGCGGAGAGGAAAGCCACCCGTAATACAGCCATGGTAGCAGAGCGATACTCGTCGGAAACGCGTGCGACGACCGTTGCTTCCCTTTTTGCGGCGCCGAAGATAATAAGATCCGGCAATCCCTGCACCAGATCGAGGAGATGACCGGCCATTCGGGAGAGTCGGCCCCACTGACGGCGATGAAGTTTTTCCGAGCCGCGACCGATCAGAATCATGAACAGGGGGATAAACGGGGCAGAAAAGAGCAGCACCAAACCTGAGCGCCATTCGGAGGGAACAATTACGATCAGAAACATGAGCGGCAGGATCGCCGCGAGGGAAAGCTGGGGAAGGAAGCGGGTAAAATATGGCTCCAGTTCATCAACACCCTTGGTGACGGTTTCAATCAAGGGGCCGGTTTCATCTCCCGGCAGACCGGCTGGTCCAAGAGCCATAATTTTACGATACAGTCTGCTGCGTACCGCCTGTTTGACCTTGGCTGCGGCAGCAGCAGAGTTGATTTCCAGAACAGCGGTGAGCAGACATCGCCCGGCAGCAAGCAGAAACAGCAGAGCCGCAAGTGGGAGAATCGAAGATACTCCCTTACCCTGAATGACAACGTACTGACAGGTGGTCGCCAATATGTGAGCCTGAAAAACCACCAGCAACCCGACACCAGCGGCCAGGCCGACGATGCCGAACAGGAGCCCTCTGATTTTTCCAGCTTCGACAAACAGCCACTGTTCGGAGCTGTTATCCCGTAGTTGGTTACTGTCGGTACTCTCTTCAGAATGTTCCGTCATAGACAGGTAATAAAGCTATTCCCACTCAATTGTTGCAGGTGGCTTGCTGGAGATATCGTAGACGACGCGGTTGATGCCTTTCACTTCGTTGATAATGCGGCCACTGATACGAGCCAGGTCTTCATACGGCATCTGATACCAGCCGGCGGTCATAAAGTCTTTGGTCTCCACCGCCCGCAGTGCAACAACATATTCGTAAGTACGGCCGTCACCCATGACACCGACACTCTTGACCGGCAGAAACACAGCAAATGCCTGGCTGATCTTGTCGTAGTGACCTGCCGCATAAAGTTCTTCAATGTAAATCGCATCGGCCTGACGGAGAATATCGCAGTATTCCTTTGTAACTTCACCAAGAATGCGCACGCCAAGCCCCGGTCCGGGAAACGGATGACGCCACACCATCTGACGAGGCAGGCCAAGCTCTTCACCGATGGCACGAACTTCATCCTTGAACAGTTCCCGCAGCGGTTCCAGCAGTTTCAGCTTCATATAATCTGGCAGTCCGCCGACATTGTGATGACTTTTGATGTTGTGGGCCTTGCCGGTTTTTGCGCCAGCTGATTCAATCACATCAGGGTAGATGGTTCCCTGCGCCAGCCAGTTCGCATCGATGATGTGTTTCGATTCCTCCTCAAAAATATCCACAAACAGACCGCCTATAATCTTGCGCTTTTTTTCCGGGTCACTCTCTCCAGCCAGGGCGTTGAGGAAGCGCTGCTCAGCATCAACTCGTATGACCTTCACACCGAGGTTGTCAGCAAAGGTTGCCATTACCTGATCCCCCTCCCCCAGACGGAGCAGGCCGTTGTCAACAAAAACGCAGGTCAACTGGCTACCAATAGCGCGGTGGACCAGGGCCGCCGCCACCGAGGAATCGACACCGCCGGATAAGCCAAGAATAACGTGATCTGCACCAACCTGGGCACGGATACGTGTGACAGCATCTTCAATGATCTGCCCCGGCGTCCACTGACCGCTGCAACCGCAAATTTTTCGGACAAAGCAGTCAATCAACATCTCGCCACGCGGGGTGTGATTAACTTCAGGATGGAACTGCACCCCGTAAAGGTTGCGATCAACATCCTGGATGGCACATACCGGGGCGTTGTCTGTTGCGGCAACCACCTCGAAAGACTGCGGAATTTTGGCAACATGATCACCGTGGCTCATCCACACCGGGCTTGCGCCATCAATGAAAAATCCGTCAAATAACGGCCCGGGAACACCCTCTGCCTTCAGTTGGACATGACCGAATTCACGCTTGCCGGCGGCAATAACCTCACCGCCGAAATGGCGGCTCATCAGTTGCATACCGTAGCAGATGCCAAGCACCGGCACACCCAGCTCGAATAGTTCCTCGGCAATTGTGGGAGCCCCTACTTCGTACACAGAGCAGGGACCACCGGACAGAATGATGCCGCTCGGATTAAAAGAGCGGATCGCATCAAGCCCCAAATCAAATGGATGGAGTTCACAATAGACATGAGCCTCACGAATGCGGCGGGCAATAAGCTGGGTGTACTGGGAACCAAAGTCGAGAATCAGTATTTTTTGTTTGTGGATGTCGGTACTCATATAGTCTTTTATCCTCTTGATGTTGATGTACTTGCTGGCGAGATGACGCACTAAACAGCAGTAATGGTGGTATCTATCCTGACGTGCAGTATTTATTTAATTGTAGCAAAAACAGCCGAAAGATTTTCCATGGCAGGATTTCCGGAAGTAAAAAGCATGCGATGAAGACTTTTGCTCGGTTTCTGAACTTCCTCAGCCAATCGTTCGAATCCGATAATTGCATTTATGAGGTTGCGCAGAATCAGTTTAGCGGCTTCTGAATCACCATTACTACTAATGTAGACTCGAGAGCCCGGCCCCCAATCCAGCCGATACTCGCCACTTCATCCGAACCGTTTTTCATTGGAAAGAATGCCCTGCTCCATTTTGAGTTTTACGAAGGTAATTTTCGCCGCTGCGATGGTGTCCATACCCACGAACCACTCTTCATAAGGGCTTGTTCCATCTTCGCGGAGGTATTCTTCAACCGTATAATTAATGGCAACACGGTATCCTATACGTTACTATCGTTCAATAATTATTTTGATGATACATGGGTACTGGTCGAAGTGTTCTTTAATAACGGGGAAGCACCCTTCTTTTTTCCCACGTTTCTCTTGACGGATTTCTCAACTGTCAGCGACGTAGTGTTGTTGCGTTCACCCCATCAATGAGCTGGCTTTTCTCAGCATCGGATAAACGCGCCTCCGGATGTGCCAGTTTAAACACAAAGGGGGGCATTTCTCCTTTGGTTATTTCCTTGCGAATCTTGTCGGGACGCTCACCTTCACGAGCTCCGTTTTTCCAGTCAGAAAAATTCAGTTCACTTCGTCCTTCATCTACATCGTATCGAACCAACCAAGATACCGGGGCAACCTGTGAGTACCATGGCCATATTGTCTCGTTGCTGTGACAATCGAAGCAGGCACGCTTTACAATAGCCCGGGTTGCGGAACTATCCCAGGATGGCTCGCTGATAATTGCCGGGTTGGTATAGGTTCGGCCATAGGGCACCACCTGAATCAGCAGCAGGGAAACAATGCCAGCCATAATTGATCGTGCTAAGATTTTTGATGATGTTGCCATTTGCTCTATCCTCCTGAATCAAAAATTAACCAATTTCTCAAGCGACTGCTGAAGAATGATGTTCAATTCAAAAAATGCGAATTAACAGACAACTGTAAATACTTTCTTGTTTTCCTTTGTTTGCAACTTGTTGTTGACCAGCCCACCGCGCACACGGGCACGGACCGGTGATCTACCCAAATGGAACATTTATTCACGCAAAAAGCCACAAAGACACCGTGGAAAATTGTTTGACTTTCATGGTGTGCAGTATGGCTTTGTGTGAGTCATATGCTTGGATTGTTATTGATTTCCTACCCGATAGTTGGGCGCTTCCTTTGTTATCGTAACATCGTGAACATGGGATTCTTTGAGCCCGGCACCGGTTATGCGGATAAAACGTCCCTTGTCCTGCAGTTCCTTGATAGTGGTGCAACCGGTATATCCCATTCCGGAGCGCAGGCCACCCAGCAACTGGTGGATATTTGCCGACAACGGTCCACGCAACGGAACCATCCCTTCGATCCCCTCCGGAACCAGCTTGACATCTTCACCGACATCAGATTGGAAATAGCGATCCTTACTGCCATCTTTCATGGCTCCAATAGAGCCCATACCGCGATAGCTCTTGTAAGTGCGCCCCTGATACAAAACCGTATCTCCGGGGGATTCTTCAGTGCCAGCGAACAGAGACCCGATCATGATACAGTCGGCGCCGGCCGTTACGGCCTTGGGAAGATCTCCGGAATACTTAATGCCGCCATCGGCAATAACCGGAACATCATATTTATGAGCCATGCGGGAACATTCGTGGATTGCGGTAATCTGCGGAACGCCCACTCCTGCGACAATGCGGGTTGTGCAGATCGAACCGGGTCCAATTCCGACTTTAATACCGTCAGCACCCGCTTTGATCAACGCTTCTGCCGCCTCAGCCGTTGCAATGTTGCCGGCAATAATTTCAACGCCTGAAAAAGTTGATTTTGCACGACTAACCGCATCCAGAACACCCTGAGAATGCCCGTGAGCGGTATCAATCACAACCACATCCACTCCGGCCTTGATCAGCGCCTCCATGCGAGCCTCCATGTCGGCAGTTGGACCGACCGCTGCACCGGTCCGCAAGCGGCCCAGGCTGTCCTTGCATGCAAAAGGATATTTTTTGACCTTCTCGATATCCTTGATGGTAATCAACCCTTTTAAATAGCGGTCGTCATCAACCACCAGCAACTTCTCCACCCTGGTATGCTTCAGAATCTCTTTCGCCTGCTCAAGCGTGGTTCCGACCGCCACAGTGACGAGGTTGCGTTTGGTCATTCGGGCCGAAATCGGCAGATCAAAATCAGTCTCAAAGCGTAGGTCACGGTTGGTCAGAATCCCCACCAGCTTGCCATTGGCCTTGGTAACCGGCACACCGGAGATGCGATAGCGGCGCATGATATCCAGCGCCTCACTGATCTTTTGCGTGGGCCGCATGGTGATCGGATCGACGATCATTCCCGACTCACTCTTTTTCACTTTATCAACTTCATACGCCTGAGCTTCGATGGAGAGATTCTTGTGAATAATGCCAAGACCACCCTCACGAGCCATGCAGATAGCGGTACGGGCTTCAGTAACCGTATCCATTGCCGCACTCACCAAGGGAATATTCAGAGTAATATTTTTTGAGATTCGGGTAACAAGATTGGCGTCACGGGGAAGAATAATGGAATGGGCTGGAACAAGCAGGACATCATCGAAGGTCAGTCCTTCGGACAGTTTGTCATAGTTCATTGACAACTCCTAGCAGATGAAAATTTTCACGAAGTTAGTACAGCGTACCGGCCAAGTCAAGGGAAATGGCGCGCACGTTTCGTATACTTTGACCGGTAACCAGGTACTACTCCCGGCACCGATCAGCGTGGGATAAACTCTTCGCGTGAACTGATCTGTCCAAGGGTTGCAACAATCAATCGGGCGGCAGCTTCCAGGTCAGTCAACGAGACAGTTTCAACAGGGGTATGCATATAACGGAGCGGTATTTTGACCAGCGCCGTTGCAACACCACCTCGCGAAATCTGCATGACATTGGCATCAGTCCCTGTAGCACGGGGGGTCGCCGTATGCTGGATAGCAATTTTTTCCTGTGTGGCTGTCGCTGACAACAGTTCGAACAGATGCGGGTTGATATTGGCACCACGGGCAAGAATCGGCCCCTTGCCCAGGGCAACTTCCCCATTGTGCTTTTTTTCGACATCCGGCTGATCAGTCGCAAAATCGACCTCCACACAGATACCGATATCAGGGTTCACCGTGTAACAGCTCGTCGTCCCCCCCCGCAGGCCTATTTCCTCCTGAACCGAGGAGACTCCGTACAGATCAACCGCCAGTTTTTTCCCGGACGCAGCTACCAGGCGCAGCACTTCGGCTACGACAAAACAGCCGGCCTTATCGTCAAAACCGCGTGAGGCGACCCGGTCGCCATGGAGGCGGGTAAATGAACTCTCAAATGTCACAGCATCACCGACCCTGACCAGTTTCTGAGCATCCTTCTTATCGCAAGCACCGATATCAATATACTGCGCTTCCAGTTTAACGACCGTTTCGCGATCCTTATTATCCATAAGATGAATCGGTTTTTTCCCGATCACTCCCGGAATCACCCCCTGTGCAGTATGCACCGAAACCCGTTTTCCCGGCGTCAAATGGGCATCTACTCCACCGACTGCCGCAAAATAGAGAAAGCCCTTATCGTCAATATACTTGATTTGCAGACCAATTTCATCTGTATGGCCAACAATCATGACGCGAGGGAGGTTCTTCCCCGTGCCGCTGATTCGGCCAAAAACATTGCCCATGATATCGGTAGTGAGCTCATCGCAAAATGGTGCGACATAATCGCGAAACACTCGCTGAGCAGGCTGTTCGTACCCGGAAGGACTAGGAGCATCAAGCAGTTTTTCCAAAAATTTCAGTGATTCTTTGCGCATCGTTACACCTCATCTATGGAGTAGTGAAGATCAGTTACTATTGAATAGGAACTGCATGTGCATTCAGTCTGAATGGAGAGTTGTTCCTCAGGTACAGCAGTATCGGATATTATCTGCATCCGCACTCCTCGTCCGGCCTGAACCAGCAGATTGTTCCGCCTTACTCCAACTACATCGGAATATCTCGTCGGATTGCACCTCACGGTTGCCCGCTGACCAGGAAATACAAAGCGCGTGACAAGATCCGCGTACAGTCGTGAACGGACCAGTTGTCCCAACGCTGGGTGCCAACAGCCGGCGAGAATATGATCATCATCGAGACCGTGATCAGCCTGCAAGCCAAGTCGAATGACCGGTATGCCTGCCTTCATGGCACACTGTAACAGCAGCGCGCAGAGAGACACACCACGATCAAGAGGCAGCGGAGTGTATTCACCCGCTGCGTAACGCCGGGCAAGTTCGGTGCCCTTTATCACTACTGTCGGATAGATGCGCAGAAAATCAACACCACCAGCAATAACACGCTCCAGCGAAACAAGTGAGGTGGCAGGAGTATCGCCCGGCAACCCCGGCATCAGCTGGGCACCCACTTTTAGTTTCCCTGCCTTGATGCAGCAAATGGCGGTCAAACAGTCCGCACCGGTGTGACCGCGTCCAGACGCTGCAAGAACTGCATCATCGAGAGATTGTACCCCCAACTCAATGGTACGGACTCCCATTTCGGATAACCATGCGACTCGTTCGGTATCTATGCAATCGGGACGGGTTGAGATTCTGATCGAATCCAGAGAACCGTTTTTCAAAAACGGCTGAAGGGGTTCCAACAGGGCTGCTTGAACAACATGAGGCAGTGCCGTGAAGGTCCCCCCAAAAAAAGCAACCTCAAGGGGGCGCTCGCCCGATGTCGTACGCCAGAGTGCAATCCTGTCGTTAATCTGGACAGCGGTTGGAATGGCGCCATTATCGCCGGAAATCGCGCGTTGATCGCAAAAAACACAGGTGTGTGGACACCCCTGATGGCTGATAAAAAAAGGAATCGTAACCGGCTTCACATACCACCCTGTCTGAGTGGCGACTGAAGTGTGGTGAGAGCCATGGCAGCAGCAGTCTGCTGGGCATTTTTTTTAGATTTACCGGTGCCGCTGCCAATAAGGCGGTCATCAACATACAGATGAAAATTGAACAGGCGTTCATGTGGAGGCCCGGATTCCTCAGCAAGCCGGTATTCAGGGGGTGAATAGCCGTGAAATGACAGATACTCCTGAAGTTCACTTTTTGCATCACGCCCCAAAGCCAACTCCTCTGGAGCCGCTGCCGCCTCATCAAAGAGGCGTACCACCAAAGTGCGCGCAGCCTGTAGCCCACCATCCAGATACAGCGCGCCAATCAACGCTTCAAGAACATCGGCAAGTATCGAATCCTTCTCGCGACCGGCGCTTTGCTCCTCACCACGACCAAGCAGTATGAAAGCACCGATGCCCAACAATCGTGCCCGGTCAGCCAGCAGATCCTGTCCCGCTAGACGGGAGCGCAACTGAGACAAGGATCCTTCATGCCAATCAGCATGCCGAAGATACAGCAATTCTCCGAGGAGCAGACCCAGCACCGCATCGCCAAGGAATTCAAGCCGCTGGTAATCGCCGCCATCGCCCCCTGATTCATGCAGATAGGACGGATGCGTCAATGCCTGAACGGGAAGTCCCCGGTCACGGAACGTATACCCGAGCAGCTCTTCAATTTTTTCTCTGTTTATCGTCATACACCCGCCTGTAAATGTGCCTGACTATAGCCACCAGTTGCACTTTTGGCAACCGAAAGTCGAATTACTGATGTGGCAGGATGGATTTTAGACGGAATTTAGGTTGATAATTACCGGGTGCTTGCCTATAATTCCCCATTTCAATTACGTTTGATGATTGAAGCAGTTTCCGCTCAATCCGGTACTGCGAATCGATAGGTGATGCGTGTGGGCTATTTTGTTACATTTGAAGGGGTCGAAGGGTGCGGCAAGACGACCCAAATCAGGCTATTGTCCAAACTTCTTTCCAGTCGCGGCCTGAACACGATCCTGACCCGTGAGCCGGGAGGCTGTCCGATTGCCGACAAAATCAGGACCATTCTACTGGACGCTGACAACCGGGCGTTATCACCGCTGGCCGAACTAATGCTCTATGGAGCTGCCCGGGCCCAGCACGTCTCCGAGGTTATCGCACCGGCCCTCAATGCCCGGAACATTGTGCTTTGCGATCGATTTAGCGATGCAACAGTCGCCTACCAAAGCTTTGGGCGTGGTCTGGACCGGACCGTTATTGACACCCTGAACCTTCACGCCTGTCAAGGGGTAACGCCTGACTTGACTGTCCTGGTCGATTGTGACCCGAATGTCGGCCTGGAACGGGCGCGCCGCAGAATTGATGCGACCAGTGGTCCTCGCGAGGAGCGTTTTGAACTGGAGGAACTGTCTTTTCATACTCGTGTTCGCACCGGTTACATGCAACTGGCAGCTGAAGAGCCGGGCCGTTTTATCGTCGTGGATGGTGCCAATAAAATTGACGTTATATCTGCTGAAATTTCAAGACTGGTAATTGATCGAATTCCAGAGACACTGCATGCCGTTTGCTGATATCCGGGGGCATGACCGCATTGTCGATGTTCTGCGCCGTTCACTGCTGATCGGCAAAACAGCGCACTCCTATTTATTTGAAGGAGTTTCGGGTAGCGGGCGAAAAAAAACTGCTCTTACTCTTATACAGGCGCTTTTCTGTACATCTCTTCCGGATGATGCGTGCGGTTCCTGCCCGTCATGTCGAAAAATTGCCGGCGGCAATCACCCTGACATTCATCTGATTGCACCACTACCAGATAAACGGGACATCAGCGTTGAGCAGTTGCGGGAGATGCAGCACGATTTGGCTTTGCGTCCGTATGAGGCCCCCCGCAAGGCATGTATCATTGATCCGGCTGAACGGATGAGTACCAGCGCTGCCAACTCATTGTTAAAAACACTTGAGGAGCCCCCCGGCGACGCACTGATTATCCTGTTGACAGAAAATTCCGGCATGCTCCTGCCGACAGTACGGTCCCGTTGTCAGCTTGTCAGGTTTACACCGCTTTCTGTGGAGCATATACAGGCGCTGCTTGAACAAAACGGGATGGCGGAAGAAAAAGCTACTCTTGTTGCTGCAATGGCAGGGGGCAGCATGCAGCGGGCCACAGAGCTTGATAATGACGCGCTTGCCGCACGTCGCGAAACCGTCTTATCGAGAGTAACTATGTTGTCAATCGGCACAATAGCAACAGTTTTTGATACTGCTGAAGAGTTGTCAGGTAACCGCGATGCCACCCTTGAACTGCTTGACATGCTGCTCTCCTTTTTTCGTGACGCAGTCCATCTGGCGGCAGGCAGCGGAGAAATCGTCAATAGTTCCGTCGGAATTGTCATTGAATCCATTGCTAAGCAGCGTTCGTTGCCGCAGACCCTTGAAATTCTGGAACGGATTTATGAAACCAGGCGAGCCGTTCAACGCAACGCGAATCCAAAACTGGCTCTGGACCAATTATTCATGACCATGGCGGGCAGCTGTCCATAGCAGAAACAGAGTAACACCTTATTTCAACAGAGCGGCATGTTTCCCAAAAATCAGGAGGTTTTTTTGCCATATATTGTTACCATCCAATTTTCAAAAGCCGGTAAAATGTACAATTTTAATGCCGGTTCGCTTGAACTTGTCGCTGGAGACCGTGTCATCGTTGAAACAGAGCGGGGTACCGGTGTTGGACAGGTTGTCAGGCCGCCAGCTGAAAAAGATGCCGAGGCAGTCGTTGCTCTCACACCGGTTCTGCGCAAGGCTACGGCAGAAGACCTTGCAACGGTCGGGCGGATTACCTTGAAGGAACAGGAGGCATACCGTTTCTGCGTTAACAGAATCATCGAACGTAATATGCCGATGAAGCTCGTACAGGTTGAGTATCAATTTGATAGCAGCAAGGCGGTCTTTTTCTTTACTGCTGACGGTCGCGTCGATTTTCGGGATCTGGTCAAGGATCTTGCCCACTCTTTTCACACTCGTATAGAAATGCGTCAGATCGGGGTGCGTGATGAGGCCAAAATGACCGGGGGTATCGGTATCTGTGGCCGCGAGCTTTGCTGCAGTTCATTTTTACGGGAATTTCAGCCGGTTTCAGTAAAAATGGCCAAAGAACAAAATCTTGCACTCAATCCAAATAAAATATCTGGGCAGTGCGGACGTCTGCTCTGCTGTCTGGATTATGAGTATGAAACGTACTGCTGTCTGCGCAAGAATTTCCCGAAGGCAGGCAAACGGGTGCGCACTGTCAATGCCGTGGGGCTTGTTGATAAGGTCAATATTCTTACCGGTAATATTTCACTTAAGCTTGATGACAATAAAATTATCGTTATCAAGCGAGAGGAAATTATCGGCGAAGGCGCCCCCGCTGCCACCCCGACTGGCCCTGCACCTCAGACGCCGCCCCAAAGTGTTCAACGCACCCGGGAGCGCCGGCCGGAACTGCGACGCAAGCAGGAAAAAACATCTCTTGAATCGTATACCCAGGCAGAACATGGAAAAATGACATCGCCCTCACCCGCTCCAAAAGAGATCACAGCGGCAGAGCCTGCTGTAACGGAACCGTCAAAGAGCGGACCACAGCGTAAGAAACACCGTTCACGCAAGCATGGTCACCGTAAACCGTCCGAAACCACCCCGAACAGCACCGCACCGAAACCGTCATCAGGAGCTTGAAATGAAACCGACTTTTTACCTGACAACACCAATTTACTACGTGAACGATGTACCGCATATCGGTCACGCCTACACGACCGTTGCCGCTGACGTTCTTGCCCGCTACAAACGACTGATGGGGTACGATGTTTATTTTCTGACCGGCAGCGATGAACATGGCCAAAAAGTGGAAAAAGCCGCTACTACTGCCGGCGAAACGCCACTGGAGCTGGCTGACCGGGTAGTCAAACGCTTCCAGGCACTCTGGGACCGGCTCGGCATATCGCGCAATGACTTTATCCGTACTACTCAGGAGCGCCATAAACGGGGAGTCAGTCAGATTTTCAAGGATATTCTCGATAGCGGCGACATCTACCTCGGTGAGTATGAAGACTGGTATTGCACCCCATGCGAAACATTCTGGACTGAAACCCAACTCATTGATGGGCGCTGTCCCGACTGCAACCGTCCGGTCGAAAAGCTTAAGGAAGAATCATACTTCTTTCGCATGAGCAAATATCAGGAACAGCTGCTCGCCCATATTGAGGCCAATCCTGATTTTATCCAACCGAAGAGCAAGCGTAATGAGATTATTTCGTTCGTTAAAGAGGGGTTGCGGGACCTGTCGGTATCGCGTACCACCTTCTCGTGGGGGATTCCGGTACCGGGCAATGATCGCCATATCATCTATGTTTGGTTCGACGCCCTGACCAACTACATCACCGCCCTTGGCTTTCCTGATAAAACCGGCAATTATGGCCGCTATTGGCCGGTAGACGTTCAACTGATCGGTAAGGACATCCTTCGCTTCCACGCTGTTTATTGGCCAACCTTTCTGATGGCAGCCGGCCTTCCCCTGCCGAAGAAGGTTTTTGCCCATGGTTGGTGGACTGTGGAAGGGCAGAAAATGAGCAAAAGCCTGCAAAATGTGGTCGAACCAAATATGTTGATCGACAAATACGGCGTCGATGCGGTCAGATATTTCCTGTTGCGCGAGGTTCCTTTCGGCCTGGATGGTGATTTTTCGCACTCCGCCCTGATCAACCGCATAAATTCTGACCTTGCCAACGATGTCGGTAACCTGCTCAGCCGTTCCACCGCCATGGCGGTCAAGTATTTCGACGGAGTCCTCCACTCCCCTTCATCATTAACGGAAATCGATATCGCTCTGAAGCAGAGAACCGAGGAGATGGTAACAACTGTCGAGAAATTGATGGATGAACTGGCTTTTAGCAAAACACTGCAGGCCATCTGGGAAGTTATATCTGCCGGCAACAAATATATTGACGATACGGCTCCCTGGACCCTGGCCAAAGACCCTGCCAATAATGAGCGCCTGGCAACTGTGATGTACTGTCTGCTGGAGTCCCAGCGTATTGTACACTGCCTGCTCTCGTCATTTTTGCCGAGTACTGCTCAAAAAGCGCTTGCTTCTTTGGGATCGAGTGATGCGGTTTCCAAGGATGTGCTGGCATGGGGCGGATTACAGGCTGGTACAAAAATCATAAAAGCTGAAGCGCTCTTTCCGAGGATCGAAGAATAACGGTATAGTAAAACAAGATGGATTCAGGGTGGCAAGGATTGAGGCGACGAAAGCTTCATTGTCACGGGCAATGGTTCATCAGAGCTATCCCACCGATACGCTCGGCATTACGCTTTCCCGTAGTTCGCCGGGGGTAACCAGAAAAAACAGCCGCAGTATGCAGTATTTATAAAACTCCCGAAAGAGCAGCTGAAAGCTTCCGCCATGGCTCCACCACGATTCTTTCAGATTTACCGTGTCCACAGGATACGGTACGATGGTTATATTCTTGGGAAGGGAGTTGCGAAACAGTATTGATGCCCGCTTGAGATGATAGCGTGACGTAATCAGCAGCACTGAATGAATACCGTTGCGGACAATTATATCTCGGCCGAAAAGAGAGTTTTCAAGCGTATTGCGGGAGGACTTTTCGAGGATGACCTTGTCTGAGGATGGGTCATGACGTTTTGGACGGTACAGGTCCTTTTTTCTGACTGACGGGTCAACTCCAACAAAAATAAGATACTCCGCCTGTGACTCTCGAAAAAGACGAACCCCTTCTTCAACACGACCTTTACCTCCGGCTAGGACAACTATGGCGTCGGTCTTCTCCGAGTTTTGACGATAGGAAAAGGTTTTATAGGCAAAATCAATAAAAAGGACACTTACGACAATCAGGCCAATGATACTGAGTGTAAATAATGCCTTGATGAGATTCATCTCTTGCCCCATATTTTCCTTGCAACAGCCACGGCACTCTGCTATAAGGTCTCTTTCAGTAATCAATGGAGGAAACCTAATATGTCGAGAAAGTGTGAAATTTGCGGAAAAGGCCCTAGTTTCGGAAACAATGTCAGCCATGCGAACAACAAGACGCGTACGGTTTGGTACCCGAATCTCCAGAAGATCAAAGCTGTCAAGAGCAACGGCAGCATAAGCACGGTAAAGGTTTGTACCCGCTGTATCCGCTCGGGGTTTGTCACAAAATCACTTTAGACAGTTTTTGATTCAGCCTGACACTTAGCCGCACCCGCCACGGGATGCGGCTTTTTTTCGTCATCACACTACAGACTGGCGATAACTTCAACCTCAAGCAGAGAACCACGCGGCAAGCTTGAAACTGCAACCGTTGAACGAGATGGCTTGTGCTCGGGGAAATAGGCGCCGTACACCTCGTTAACTACTGCAAAGTCAGCCATATCAGTCAAATAAATGGTCGTTTTGATCACATCATTAAAACCGATGCCAGCCTCGTTCAACACGGCAGCAATATTTTCCATCACCCGCTCTGCCTGATTTTTTATGCCCCCGGCAACCATCTCACCGGTTTTGGAGTCAAGCGGTATCTGGCCCGAACAGAAGAGAAGATTCCCGTACGCTATCGCCTGTGAATACGGACCGATAGCCGCCGGCGCCTTATCGGTTTTGAGAATTTTAAGTTTCATTGCTTAATCCTTTCCACTTTAATGACACCCTTTACTTTCATAAGAGAGTTCATAACCTTCTGCAAATGTGCCAGGTCGGTAACATTTACCTCAAAAATATTTTCACCCCTCTGATCAATAGTACTCTGAATCTGGGCACTGACAATATTTGCTTCACTGTTCGTTATTGCCAGAGTTATTGTTGCCAGAATTCCTTTCACATCATGACAGAGTACTCGTATTTTGACCGGAAGAGCCGCCGATTTGTTTCTGTTCCACGCAACATCAATACGCCGCTCAGGATCGCTTTCGAGGGCAAACTGGCAATCAGCCGTGTGTATCGTAACCCCCTTGCCCCGGGTAATAAATCCGATTATGTCATCCCCCGGCACCGGATTGCAGCACTTGCCAAATCTCACCAGCACGTCGTCAAGACCGCTGATCTCAACGGCACTGCTTGACTTACCCTTCAGTCGGTTAATAACTGATTCGAGCCGTGATTCCTTATGTTCGGCCCGTTCCTTGAATTTTTCTTCCGGAAGAAGCTTGCTGACGATCTGACTGCTGGAAATTTTCCCATAGCCGACTGCTGCCAGAAGATCTTCGTCGGCAGCATAACCGAACTCGGCAGCGATCTTCTTGAATTCGCCGCTTTTTTGTACTTTTTGTAGGTTGAGGGAAAATTTACGGAAATCCTTTTCACAGAATTCGCGGCCGAGGACGATGCTTCGTTTTCGCTCCTCAATTTTGATCCAGGCCCTGATTTTGTTCCGGGCTCGCGAGCTTTTGACTATTTTGAGCCAGTCTTTGCTCGGAGTGTGATGCGGCGAGGTAATTACCTCAACAATATCACCGTTCTTGAGTTCATACTTCAAAGGAACGAGCTTTCCGTTTACCTTTGCACCAACGCAACGATGGCCGATATCGGTGTGAACGCTGTAGGCAAAATCAATCGGTGTTGACCCCTTGGGGTAACCCTTGACATCTCCTTTTGGAGTAAAGACATATACTTCCTCACTGAACAGCTCAACTTTGACGGAATCCATGAATTCCTTGGAATCCTGAAGATCCTGTTGCCATTCAAGAAGCTGACGCAGCCATGCAAAGCGTTTGACATCTCTTTCGTCGTAGCCTTTTCCCTCTTTGTATTTCCAATGGGCCGCAATTCCTGCATCGGCAACACTGTGCATATCATGAGTCCGGATCTGAACTTCCAAGCGGTCGCCGTGCGGACCAATGACCGTTGTGTGAAGAGACTGGTACATGTTCCCCTTGGGCATGGCAATATAGTCTTTGAACCGCCCCGGGATCGGTTTCCATGCCGAATGGATAACACCAAGTACCTCGTAACATTCACGAACATCACTGACAAGGATACGAACCGCAATCAGGTCATAGATCTCTTCAAACTCGACATTTCGCTTTTCCATCTTCCGGTAGATTGAGAAAAGGTGTTTGCTTCTCCCAGATATTTCCCCGTGTATTCCATAAAAAGCCAGTTTTTCTGATATTATAGCCTTTGACTCTTCAACAAAAGCTTCACGTTCCTGTTTTTTTTGGGATATTTTCTTAACCAAATCAAAATATATTTCAGGGTGCAAATAGCGAAATGACAGATCCTCCAACTCAACCTTTACCCATGAAATCCCGAGGCGGTTGGCAATAGGGGCGTAAATATCCATCGTTTCACGAGCAATCCGGCGCTGTTTTACTTCATCCTGAAACTCCAGCGTACGCATATTATGGAGCCGGTCCGCCAGCTTCACCAGGATAACGCGAATATCAATGGCCATTGCCAGTAACATTTTACGGAAATTCTCAGCCTGGCTCTCTTCTTTGGTTTTAAAGTTGATTTTGCTTATCTTTGTAACACCATCAACCAGTGCGGCAACTTCACTGCCGAACATCTTGGTCAGATCTTCAGATGTTGCCAGCGTATCTTCGATAGTATCATGCAGAAACCCGGTTACAATACTGGGCACATCCAGCTTCAGCTCAGCCAGAAGTCCGGCCACTTCCATCGGGTGAATGATATACGGTTCCCCTGAGAGTCGTGTTTGCCCCTGATGCACCTTGGCACAATACACGTACGCCTTGCGAATCAGGTTGTGATCAGCTGAGGGATTGTACGCGGAAACCTTATCAAGAATATCGTTGAGCCGGATCATTCGCTATACGCTGCCTGTAAGTAAACCGTGAGAAAATAAGGGTGAGTAGATAAAAAAAGGGTGAAACGGAAATAATTCCGCTTCACCCGGAGTGGGGGGCTAGACGCGCTGTTTTTTAGACACTTCGAAGCTGATCTTACCGGCAGCTATCTCGCGCAGAGCGGTAACAACCTGACGATTATTTTTTGATTCTATCAATGGTTGCGCTCCCTTATAGAGCTGTTTGACCCTCTTTGCCGCCAGTATGACAAGCTGAAATCTATTTTCAACTTTTTCCAGACAATCTTCTACTGTTACACGAGCCATGTGTTACTCCTTCCTGCTATGTTAGATGGACGGTCTTTGTACTCTAATTCGGATTATATATCAAACACTTTTCCGACTTTCTCCATCATTCTAAAGGTTTTACGTCGATGTGCGATCACGATTGAGGCCAGTTCCTGACACGCAATGTCAAATATATCGTTAAAGATGATATAATCGTACCAACGGGACTCCTTGATTTCTGCCGAAGCTCTAACAATCCGCCGCTCAATGACGTCCTGGGAGTCCGATGAGCGATGTTCCAGACGTCGGCGCAACTCTTCCATATTGGGCGGCAATATGAATACATACACCCCACCGTCAAACTGTTCCTTGAGCTTGAGTGCACCCTGACAGTCGATATCAAGTACCATATCGATCCCGTTTTTACGAGCGTCCTCAAGTGTGCGTAACGCTGTACCGTACATATTACCGTGAACGATGGCCCATTCGGCAAAAGAATCTTCCGCAATCATGGCATCAAACGTTTCCTGAGTAACAAAGTGGTACGCCTCCCCTTCGACCTCTCCCATCCTGGGCACTCTCGTCGTGTAGCTAACAGACTCCTTCATATCAGGAAAAATCTTGAATAATTCGCGGCATAAAGACGTTTTCCCCGCCCCTGATGGGGCTGAAAGAATCAAAATCAAGCCTTCACGTTTCATCTGATCTGCCTTTCTTGATATATTCGCACCACTTGCGTCAGCACCGGTCAATACCGTTATTCAACGTTTTGCACCTGCTCCCGCATTTTTTCCATCTCAGCCTTTATCTGAATAACCAGCTTGGTAACGTCAGCATCATTCGACTTTGAACCGATGGTATTAACTTCACGATTCATTTCCTGCATCAGAAAATCGAGTTTACGCCCAACAGGCTCAGAACTGCACAACGCCTCATCAAACTGATTGAAATGACTGGCGAGCCGCACCAGCTCCTCAGTTATGTCGCAACGGTCCGCGAGCAGTGCGACCTCTTGCGCAAGGCGACCTTCATCAATTTCATTTCCTTCAAGCAGCAGATCAAGTCGTACCTTCAGTTTCTGGCGATATTCCACCACAACCTGCGGTGTCCGCTCACGTACCAACGCCACCCATTCACCAACCTGCCTGCGCCGAGCCTGTAAATCATCCGCAAGGGCAGTGCCTTCTTTCAGGCGCATAGCGTCAATAGCGGCGACAGCAGCCTGAACAGCTGCCAGCAACTGTGGCTGCAATTCAGTTTCATCAACTGCTACCGCCACTTCTTTAACCACGCCCTTTTGTGACATGATAAGTGAGAGCGGAGCATCCTGCGGCAGATTCAGCTCTTTTGACAAGCGAACATATGCGTCAAAATAAGCACGCGCCACGGTCATATCAAGTTGTGGCGCTGTATTGCCAGCTGACGTTTCGTCCCACTGCACTGAAATATCAATCTTGCCCCGCTTCAGAACTGAGGCGGCAAGGCGCTTGACCTCATTTTCCATAGCATAAAATGTACGTGGCAGCCGCGTTGAAATCTCACCATAGCGGTGATTGACGGAGCGAATTTCCACAAGAAAATTACCGTGCGGGGTGGATGCATCCCCTTTGCCATACCCGGTCATACTTTTGAGCACAAAACTACCTCCGAAAAATTTGTTCACATAAATAGCGTGAAAGCCCCGACTGCACAAGCAATCGGGGCTTTCGTATCGATTATCAGTACCGCCTATAAACCAAGCTGCTTAAAGAAATCGGTTCCTTTGTCGTCAACCAGAATAAAGGCGGGGAAATTCTCGACTTCAATTTTCCAGACCGCTTCCATGCCCAGTTCGGGAAAGTCAATGCATTCAACCTTCTTGATGTTTTCCTCTGCAAGCACGGCGGCGGGTCCACCAATCGAACCGAGGTAGAAACCGCCGTATTTTTTACAGGCATCCGTCACCTGTTGGCTGCGGTTCCCTTTGGCGATCATGATCAACGATCCGCCTTTTGACTGGAGTTCATCTACATAACTGTCCATACGTCCGGCGGTTGTCGGCCCGAACGAACCGGAGGCCTTGCCAGCCGGTGTTTTCGCCGGACCGGCATAGTAGATCGGATGGTTAAGCAGGTATTCGGGCAATGGTTTACCGCTGTCCATAATTTCCTTGAATTTGGCATGGGCGATATCACGACCAACCACAATGGTACCGGTAAGCAACAGCGGCGTTGATACCGGATGCTTGCTCAATTCAGCCAGAATTTCCTTCATCGGTTTGTTAAGGTCTATCTTGACACCATGCTCATGCTTGCCGCGATACTGCGCAGGAATCAGACGCCCTGGATTGCGGTCCATCTCTTCAACAAACAGACCATCTCTGGTGATTTTGGCCTTGATGTTGCGGTCTGCCGAACAGGAAACCGCCATACCGACCGGACAGGATGCTCCATGACGGGGAAGACGAATGACCCGTACATCATGAGCAAAATATTTACCGCCAAACTGGGCGCCGATGCCAAGCTTGTAGGCAGCTTCCAGCAGTTTGTTCTCCAGTTCGACATCACGGAACGCCTGGCCATGCTCATTCCCGGTAGTCGGCAATCCATCAAGTTCCTTGGCTGTCGCCAGCTTGACCGTTTTCATGCAGGCATCAGCGGAAGTGCCGCCGATAACAAACGCGATGTGGTAAGGAGGGCACGCTGCCGTGCCGAGGTATTTCATCTTCTCGACCAGATATTTGAACAACTTGTCCGGTGTCAAAAGGGCCTTGGTTTCCTGATACAGCATGGTTTTGTTGGCGGAACCGCCACCCTTTGCCATGAAGACAAACTTGTAGTAATCACCATCTGTTGCCAGAATATCGATTTGTGCCGGCAGGTTTGTGCCGGTATTGATCTCTTCATACATGTCAAGCGCCCCCGTCTGTGAATAGCGCAGATTCTCTTCGGTATAGGTTTTGTAAATACCTTTGGAAAGCCACTCTTCGTCCTTGACGCCGGTCCAGATCTGCTGCCCTTTCTTGGCAGCAACAGTTGCTGTGCCGGTATCCTGGCAGACCGGCAGATCAAACTGCGCGGCAATTTCAGCATTGCGCAGAAATGCCAGGGCGACACCTTTATCGTTCATAGACGCTTCCGGATCGCTCAGGATTTTTGCCACCTGCTCGTTGTGAGCCGGACGGAGCAGAAAAGAAACATCTTTCATCGCTTCGTTGGCAAGAATCGCAAGAGCTTCAGGGCAGACCCTCACAACATCTTTGTCAGCAAATTTCTCAACCATGACATATTTTTCTGAACCCTCTATCTTGCGGTACGCGGTTTCATCCTTGGCAAGTGGAAACGGATCCTGATAAACAAACGGTTTTACAGACATCGGCACTCTCTCCTTTCAAATGGTGGATAACACGCATGGATGTATATCACAGTTGTGTATACAGTATAGAGGTAGTTTACTAATGCAAACGCCGCGATAAATCAAGGCAAAATTTGTCAGTATGCGCTACCCGCAGCGCAGCAGTTTGATACCGTCTTTAAAGAGCACCTGCATCTTGTTGGGAACAATAACAGCCTTGACTAAACCAAGGCCAAATACCGTGTGGAGGACAAGGTGTTTCGTTCTGAACGTTCCGGCCATGTTGTACGAGACGGCCTTTTCAATATCGAATGTTGGCTGAAGTAACGCCCACTCTTCGCGCTCGCTTTCAACCGGATCCTTTTTGGCAACACGGGGAGTCGTTGAAGTGGCACGGGGTTTACGCGGTGCCGCAACTTTAGCGGCTTTTGGTTCTTTTGCTGCCGGCGGTGCATGATAATTATGAACACCGAGACATGTGTTGCACTCAACCCGCATGATTTTATCTTCCACCATTGCAACAATTCTATGATTCAATATCTCTCGACATTTTGTACAACGAGCTTCAATGATGTCGCCTGCCGATAATTTTCGTATAGCCATTAGTTCCCTGTCTTTCTTTTTGTTATTTCGTACTGTTCTAAGACGTGATGCATTTTTGTGCATTTAATTATTCAGAAAAAAACCGCCCACCAGCATCACAGCCGGTGAGCGGCATTACCTATAATCACTGCGCTGCTCGGTCAGGCCACCCGTTTGTCAATCACCCTCTGCGCTTTCCCTTCATGCCGGGGAATGCTGTTCGGTTCAACGAGCTTAACTGTTACGCCAACACCGAGGACCGAGTCAATCCTTTTTCCAACCATGTCGAGGAAAGCTCGCTGTTTTTTCATTTCGTCAAAGAAGATATTTTCCCGCACTTCAATGCATACCTCAAGCACATCCAGCGCCCCCTTGCGATCAACAACAAGCTGGTAGTGCGGTTCACACCCCTCGATAGCAACCAGTACCTCCTCAATCTGCGAGGGAAATACATTGACACCTTTGATGATCAACATATCATCGGTGCGCCCCATGGTTTTTTTCATCCTTGCGAACGTGCGGCCGCACTTGCATGAAGCATAATCAAGAGTGGTAATATCGCGAGTACGGTAGCGAATCATCGGAAACGCTTCCTTGCTGATGGTCGTCAACACCAATTCACCAACGCTGCCGGGTGGCAGTACTTCACAGGTTTCCGGGTCTATTATTTCGGCAATAAAAGCGTCTTCGGCAATATGCATGCCTTCCTTGATACTGCATTCACCAGCAACACCCGGACCGATGACTTCAGAAAGACCGTAATTGTCGGTAGCACTTATGTTGAGCCGAGCTTCAATCTCAGACCGCATCGCCTCAGACCATGGTTCGCCGCCGAAAAGACCGACTTTGAGCGATAACGTCAGAGGATCGATCCCCTGTTTTTCGATCAGATCAGCAAGGGTGATTGCGTAACTCGGCGTGCAGACCAGCGCGGTTGACCGGTAATCCTGCATGATCATGATCTGTTTGTCGCTGTTGCCGCCACTCATCGGAATGACTGCGGCACCGATCGTCTCGGAACCATAATGCAAACCGAAGGCTCCAGTAAACATGCCATAGCCGAAGGCAATCTGCACAACATCGTCGTGAGTAACTCCGGCAGCGGTCATAAAACGAGCCACCAGATTCGACCACATTTTAAGATCGTTTTTGGTATACCCGACTACGGTCGGCTTACCGGTTGTACCTGATGATGAGTGAATTCTTACAACTTCGCGCAGCGGCACGGCAAACATTCCGTACGGATAGTTAAGCCGCAAATCCTCCTTGGTCGTAAAAGGAAGTTTTGAGAGATCCGATAAAGAGGAAACATCCTCGGGAACAATGCCACGTTCGTTAAATTTGGTGCGATAACAGGGAACATTTTTATAGACACGATTCAATGTCGCCTGAAGGCGCTCCAACTGCAACTGTTCGAGCTCCTCACGGCTCATACATTCGTGCTGGATATCCCATATCTGGTTTGACTGCATGAAAAACCTCGCGTAGTCGTTTTATTGGCTACATGTTGTGTACCAGGGCAGCATCGACAAGTTGCTTCACCATAGTTACCACGTCATCAACCACAACCGAGAGCACTTCGCCACTCGATCGGATATTCAGTTCAACCTTCCCCTCAGCCAAGCCCTTACTGCCGACGACAATTCGCAGCGGAATCCCGATCAAATCATTATCCTTGAATTTCACGCCCGGACGCTCATCGCGATCGTCAAAAAGCACCTCAATGCCGACTGATTCAAGCTTCAGGTAAATTTCTTCGGCAGCAGCCATTACCCCGGAATCCTTGGTGTTGACGGCAACAACCGAGCAGTGGAACGGGGCTATTGGGATAGGGAAAATAATGCCGTTTTCATCATGATTCTGTTCTATTGCAGCAGCAACAGTTCGTCCAATGCCGATGCCATAGCACCCCATGAAAATAATCTGTTCTTTGCCGTTCGGATCGAGGTAGGTGGCGTTCAATGCCTTTGAGTACTTTGTGCCGAGCTTGAACACATGCCCGACTTCGATGCCGCGCCACATTTCAAGTTTTCCCGATTCACAGCGAGGACAGGCATCGCCGGCGGTAACGGTACGAATGTCCACAAAGCGGGTGACCTCAAAATCCCTGCCGACTGAAGCATTGATAAAATGCTGATCCTTTTCATTGGCACCGAGTACTACGTGCATCATCCCTTGCACAACCTGGTCGGCAATGACCGGAATATCCATTTTCAAGCCGATCGGTCCAAGGAAACCGATCGGCGAACCGGTACAGGAGAAAATCTGTTCCTCAGTCGCCATCAAGATTTCACCCCAGCCGAGGTGGTTTTTCAGTTTGAGCTCGTTAAGTTCATGGTCACCACGTAATAGTGCCATGACCAGTTCGCCGGTATCAGATGCATACACGAGGGTTTTAATTGTTTTTGCCGACTCAACGTCCAAAAATGCCGCGACATCAACAATGGTTTTCATTTCAGGAGTTGACACCTTCTGCAAAGGTTCTGAAATAGTATCTGAAGATGCCGTAAACAAAGGAGATTCTGCTTTCTCAACATTTGCCGCATAGCGACAAGAGTCGCAGGACACGATTGCGTCCTCTCCGGAATCAGCCAGCACCATGAACTCATGCGAAAATGACCCGCCGATGCTGCCGGTATCCGCCTCAACCGCACGGAAATTCAGACCACACCGATCGAAGATACGCATGTAGGCATTATACATCTTCTCGTAGGAGAAATCGGCTGCAGCACTATCAACATCAAACGAATAGGCGTCTTTCATGATGAATTCCCGACCACGCATAAGGCCGAAACGCGGTCGAATTTCATCGCGAAATTTACCCTGAATCTGATAAAAATTGATCGGCATCTGGCGATAGCTTTTAATCTCGCGCCGCACCATATCGGTAATAACCTCTTCGTGTGTCGGTCCGAGACAGAACTCCGCCTCTTTGCGATCTTTGAAACGGAGCAACTCCTTGCCGTAAAAAGCCCAGCGCCCCGACTCCTGCCACAATTCGGCCGGTTGGACTGTCGGCATCAGCATCTCAATCGCCCCAGCCTTGTCCATCTCTTCTCGGACAATGTTTTCGAACTTGCGAATCGAGCGCAGCCCAAGAGGCAGATAATTATATATACCGGAAGCAAGCTTGCGGATCATACCGGCTCTCAACATGAGCTGATGCGAAATTACCTCGGCATCAGAAGGGGTTTCTTTGACGGTCGGAATAAAATAGCGTGAATAAAGCATGGTGGTGTCTTCCCTAAGGTTTGTTTTGGTTTTCAAGCAGTCCGTATTTGTGCAGCGGTGCCTTGGTAGTTTCGCATATCAATCTGTTCATAGGCTATTGCTCTGGATTACAGTGCGTGAATTTCTTCCAGCAAAGCGTCAGCCAGTAAATGTTCTGGAACTTTTCGCACAATCTCTCCATGCCGGAACACAAGACCTTCTCCTTTACCGCCGGCAATGCCGACATCAGCCTCTCGAGCCTCGCCAGGACCGTTGACCGCACACCCCATGACCGCCACTGTGATCTGCTTGTCAACACCTTGCAGCCGTTTTTCAACCTCTTCCGCAACCTGGATCAGGTCAATCTTGCAGCGCCCGCACGTCGGGCATGACACAAAATTGATGCCGCGCTGCCGCATGCCAAGCGCTTTGAGGATATCATAGCCGACTCGCACTTCATCACGCACTGCTCCGGTCAATGACACCCGCAACGTATCGCCAATGCCGTCAGCAAGCAGTATACCGAGTCCGACCGATGATTTGATCGTACCGGAGAAAAGGGTGCCGGCCTCCGTGATCCCGATATGTACGGGATAATCGGATTGGAGCGAAAACAGGCGATAGGCGGAAACGGTTTTCATCACGTCAGACGATTTGAGGGAAACTTTGATCTCCTGATAGTGCACGTCCTCAAGAATGTGAATATGCCCGAGCGCCGACTCAACCATGGCTTCAGCAGTCGGATGACCGTATTTCTCGAGCAGCTCCTTCTCCAGCGATCCGGCATTTACTCCGATCCGGATCGGAACTGAGCGCTCTGCCGCAGCCGCAACAATTTCAGCAACCTTCCATTTCTCGCCGATATTGCCAGGGTTGAGGCGCAGCCCGTCAACGCCCCCAGCAAGCACCTGAAGCGCCAGCTTGTAGTCAAAATGAATATCAGCGACAACCGGGATGGGGCTCAACGTCGTAATGCGCGACAACGCACAGGCAGCGTCCATATCCGGTACCGCGCAACGGACTATTTCGCAGCCGACAGCGGCAAGTTCCTCGATCTGAGCAACGGTAGCAGCTACATCACGGGTGTCGGTACTGCACATTGACTGGACAGAACAGGGGGCACCCCCGCCAATCAAGACCGCCCCGATATGTATCTGCCTGGTCATTTTTTTCATGGGCCGACATACTGCCAAAGGCGGGCGGGAAAGTCAAGGACGGCTCCAGTGTCCCCCAGAGTCACGGCTTCGACGGAGTATCGAATGTACCGTATGCATACCAATACGCTACGGCAACAAAAATAACTCCTCCGACAACATTCCCTAGGGTGACCGGCACCAGATTGGTCACGATAAAGTTGTGCCAGTTCAGCGCCGGATCGGCGTAGGACACCTGAGACGAGACGAACAAACCGGCGGGTATATAATACATATTAGCAACGGAATGCTCGAAACCGCTTGCAACGAAGGTCATGATCGGCACATAGCACGCAAGCAACTTGCCGGGAATATCACGAGCCGCAGTCGCCATAAATACAGCAAGACATACAAGCCAGTTGCACAAAACACCGCGAACAAAGGCCACCCAGAACGAGAGCTGGCATTTGGCCGTGGCAATACGTACCGCGTTCTCGGCAACTTTCCCCTGCTCCCATAACCTCGTTTCATACAACAGCCAGGCCAGGAACAGTGCGCCGATAAAATTGCCTGCCAGTACAATGATCCAGTTTTCAGCAAGTTTTGCCCACGAGATCTCCCCATGCAGAACCGCGCCGGCAAGAAGACTGTTTCCGGTAAATAGTTCCGCACCGCAGACGACCACCAACATCAGGCCGATTGAAAAGAGGCTTCCCCCGACAAAGCGGGCCATACCGGTCCCCAAAAATTGGGCGGCATCCTGCGTCACAACGGTGGAAAGCTGGGCACCGAACGCAATATAAAAACCGGCCAGAAGACTCAGCACAAAGGTGCGCCCAACGCCTTGATGCAATACGCGCCGCCCGTTCCGTGCGATGGTATATGCCGTTTCATGAGGTGTCAGGAACTGTTTGTGTGTTGAATTCAATAGTTTCTCCCGAGATATTCGCTCGCAGCGAACAATATCATTCCGCCGTAATGCACGTCAAAGCAATTTGCCGCTTTTATTGCAGCTGCTCCGCCAACAGCTCAACCGTATGCCTGACCTGTACATCAGTGCCATCCTTGTCGAAACCGCCCCGTATTTGCAGAACGCATCCCGGGCAGTCCATGGCAACAAGCGGGGCGCCGGTCTCCTTGATGTTATGGAGCTTTCGCTTCAGAATGGGACCAGATATCTCCGGGAGCTTCATGGAGTATGACCCACCCATGCCGCAGCAGATATCGCATTCAAACATCTCTTTCAGTTCATATCCGGCTTTCTGAAGCAGTTCACGAGGTTGCTCCGCCACTTTCAGTGTCCGCTTCAGGTGACATGAATCGTGGTAGGTGATCGCCCCAAGCACCTGTCCCTCTTTCAGGCTCAAGCGCCCTTCATCCACCAGTTTTTTGACCAGAGTGGAAAAATCCATGGTTTTTTCGGACAGGATTCTGGCCTTGGGGATAAATTCCGTCTGCCCAAGGCTTTCAAAGGTGCTGATGAATTCGTGGTCCAGCGCAACGGTGCATGTCGGACAAGCCGAAACCACATAATCAACCTGCTCCGCCAATAGTGCGTTTATATTGTCAATGGCATTGCCGGCGGCAGTTTCGTAGGCTCCACTGTAGCGGGCCGGAGCGCCGCAGCAGGTCTGCTTCAGCGGAAATATGACTTCGATGCCGGCCTTATTGAGCACCCGTATCAGTGCCTCGCCCATCTCCGGATAGGCGAAGTCTATCAGGCATCCGGCATAGAAGGCCGCCTTCTCTTTGCAAACCGGCTGCCTGATCTCCTTGAAGCGGTCCCGGAACGGTTTGTCGGCGATGGCAGGCAGACTGCGTCCATCGGTAAGGTCGGCCAGGAACAGGGGGAGATGCCGGATAAAAGTACCGGAAACAAGTGGCTTTCCGGCTATTGAGGCGGCCCGCAGCATACCGTGGAAGAGATGGCGATTATTGACGACACTGTAAATCGCCTTCTGGATCAGCGGCATTCCCTCTTCCTCCACCAGACGCCTCCTGATCTCCATGATCAGATCGGGAATGTCGATCTTTCCGGGACAAACATCCTTGCAGGCGCCACACTGAATACAGAGTCCCTGAATATCCTCCGACTTTTTCAATTCGTCAAACCAGGCGGTCAGAATAGTGCCTATACCACCGGTATATACCTTGCCGAAGACATGTCCGCCGACCAGGCGGAAAATCGGGCAAACATTAAGGCATGATGCGCAACGGATGCACTGAAGCGCCTGTTTGAATTTCGGATCCGCCGCCATCTCACTGCGACGATTGTCCATCAGGATAATGTGCATGTTCTTCTTGGAACCGTCATCGTTTGGTGTAGCGCCGGTTATGATTGACACGTAACTGGTCAGCAACTGGGCCGTGGCGCTACGCGGCAGTGCCTTGAGAATGGTGGCAACATCTGCAAATTTTTCAATCAGCTTTTCAATACCGACCAGAGCAATATGGATTTTTGGAAGTGTCGTCACCAACCGGGCATTACCCTCATTGGTCATAAGGACTATGCTGCCGGTTTCCGCAACAGCGATGTTGCCGCCGGATATCCCCATATCTGCAGCCAGGAAGGTCGGGCGCAGCTTATCGCGGGCAACCTTCACAAGTCTTGGAATATCAGAAGTCAACCGTTCGGTGACTTCTTTGCTGAACAGGTCGGAAACCTCTTCCTTGGTCATGTGAATGGCCGGCATAACCATGTGCGACGGAGTCTGGCCGGCCAGCTGGATGATCCATTCGCCCAGGTCGGTTTCGCCGACTTGAATGCCCGCATTTTCGAGGTACGGGTTGAGATGGATCTCTTCCGTAGCCATGGACTTCGATTTGACAACCGTCTTGACGTTATTGTCCCGAGCAACCTTCAGTATATATTCCCTGACCTTGGCCGGATCACTGGTTCGAAATACCGTGGCACCGGCAGCTTCTGCGTTGCGTGTGAACAGCTCGGACAGTTCATCGAAGCGGAATGCCGCGTCCGACTTCAGTTCGGCAATCCTGCCGCGCAGCTCTTCAAAATCGATCCCTTCATACGCCTTGGCACGATTGACCTTGTACGCCTCCGAAAACTTGCCGAGGGCTCCGGTCAGATTGGCATTATTGACGGCTCTGTGAATGGAATCTTTAAATTCGGTGCCCATTAGTTGTCACCTCCCAATTCATCGACAAAAACAATTACCAGCCGCTCCGGCCCATGCACTCCGATAGTCAGAACCCTCTCGATGTCCGCTGTTCGGCTCGGCCCGGTAATCATTGCCAGATAGGCACACTCCTTCGGATTTACCTTGGCAAGCAGACTCGGCATATCCGGGAGAATGCCGCTCGTCGGCACAAGCGCAATATGGATGATGGGAAGTGACGACACCAGCCGCTGTGCAATACCAGTTGATTTTTGCGCCAGCGATCCCGTATCAGCCAGCGCCCACTCCATCTGGCTTATCCCGAATCTGGAAGCAACAGACAACTCGCGTGTGACATTAAATTTGACCCCGTCAATTTTTTCGAGGGGTTGCCGGTCTACCATTTCAAGAAAAGGACAATCTGCCCACAGTGCAAATTTTTGCGGTTCGTCAGCCACACCCTCTTTCTGTAGGAACTGAATTATAAAACCGAGCGCTGCATCGTTAGTGATGAAACGATATACCTCGGCACTGACCCCTTCCGCTTTGACTTTAAATTGCTGGTACATAGTTCCTGCCCTCCCTCATTTACTGTCATATACCACTTTTTGATTTATCACAACAGTATCCGGTAAAAACGCAAACTGGTAAACATGTAATCTTGACAGATCTATTTGTACTACCAGTTGTTGTTGCCATGGTATTTTAACTTAAGTACCTTGTCAATAAGGATTTACAAGACTTTATAAAAATATATTGACAGCAACAACAAAATATAATAATTGGTAAGACATATTTATGAAACAGTGTATTATATGCTTTATTGCTTGAATTGAAGCTCGTTTTGAATCCGTTAAACGACTATGGAGGAATCTGTATGAACAAACTGATCAAGCCGCTCGAATGGATCGAAAACGGCATTGCAGTACTATCAATGACAACGGTCTCACTGCTCGTCTTCGGCAATGTCGTTTCCCGGTACGGCTTCAATTATACACCGATCTGGTCTGAAGAACTCTCGCGCTTTTTGGTCGTATGGTCAATCTTCATCGGTGTCGCAATCGGAGTCAGGAAAAACCAGCATATCGGGGTCGATGCCCTGATCCGCTTTCTGCCGCACAAGCTGCTGCTGGCCTCAGAGGTTCTGCTGAATCTTATCGGCGTCACCGTTATCGGCATTCTGGTGTACACAAGCGTAGATTTCATCAGGCAGACCATGGAATTCGAGCAGCTTTCTCCCGCCATGCGTATTCCTATGTACATACCATACATAGCCATGCCGGTAGGGCTTTCACTTAGCATCATCCATTTCATCCACAACATTGTGAAGCTCTTTATCGACCCGAAACAGCCCGAATCAGCACTATTTACCAGTGAACATATTGAAGAGCAAAAAAACATCTCCGGAGGTGAGCAGAAATGAACAGCATCATAGTTTTTGCAATCCTCGCAGCCCTGCTCGCCACCGGCACGCCAATCGCCGTGGCTATGATCGGCACTGTCATGCTGGCGCTCCTTTTTTTTACCGATGTCCCAATGCTGGTTATCATTCAGCAGATGTTCAGTTCGGCCGACTCATTCACCCTAATGGCGATACCATTCTTTGTTCTGTCCGGCAACATCATGACCGCCGGCGGCATCTCGCAGCGCCTGATCAGGGTTGCGACAGCACTCTTCGGCGGCATGTCGGGCGGCTTGGCAATAGCAGCCACCACTGCTTGCGCCTTCTTTGCCGCCATTTCCGGTTCATCACCCGCCACGGTAGCGGCCATCGGCGCTATCATGATACCGGCACTGCAGAGAGCAAAATATGACGATACCTATTCCGTCGGCGTCATTACATCGGCCGGGTCACTGGGGATTATGATTCCTCCCTCCATTCCGATGGTAGTTTATGCACTGGCCACCGGCGAACCGATCGGAAAACTGTTCATGGCAGGCGTTGTGCCGGGTCTGATGACGGCAGCTGTCTTCGCAATCATGTGCTATTTGGCCGCGAAGCGGGGCGGCTTCGGTCAGACCGATGGCGAAACAAAAGCTGACTTTAAGGAATTGGTTGCTGCGCTAAAGGAAGGGTTCTGGGGGCTGATGATGCCGCTGATCGTACTTGGCGGGATTTACAGCGGTGTATTCACGCCCACCGAAGCCGCTGCAGTTGCGGTTGTGTACAGCGCCATCGTCGGCAGCTTCATCTATAAGGATATCAAGCTCAAGGATTATGTCGGCATCCTTACCTCTTCAGCATCGGTATCGGCAATGATCATGTTCATCATCATATCGGCCAGCGCCTTCAGCTGGTATCTGACCAGCCAGGGGATTCCCCAGGAGGTTGCCGAGTGGATTATCTCGGTTGCCCCGCAACCCTGGATGTTTCTGGTAGCAGTAAATGTGCTGCTCCTGATCGTTGGTTGTTTCATGGAACCGAACTCGGCCATCCTTGTGCTGGCGCCGCTTTTCTACCCGATCGTCATGAAAATGAACATCAACCCGATCCATTTCGGTATCGTTATGATCTACAACCTGGAACTGGGCTTACTGACACCGCCGCTCGGTCTGAACCTGTTCGTCGCCTCAGGGATGACCAAATACCCGCTCAGCAGGGTTGTCAAGGCAGTTATACCGTTCATTATCGCCATGTTCATCATGCTGCTCGTCTATACCTATATCCCGGTCATCTCAACCTGGCTCCCCGATCTGCTGTCTGCCGCACCAACACCATAGGAGGTAAATAATGTCATCGGTTTCACACGGTACCAATTTATCAACCAGGCAGTACAAAAACCTCAGGAGGCAAAAAATGAAAAATTGTAAGAAGAGTATGTTGTTTGTTCTGATGCTGACAGTTGTCACACTGGCAACGGTCCCGGCATTTGCCGCCAAGTACAACTTCAAGCTGGCCCACGTCATCACTGCCGGAACTCCGATTGACGTCGGCGCTCACAAATTTGCCGATCTGGTGAAACAGCGCACCAACGGACAGGTCGAGATCAAGGTCTTTCCGGCCGGGCAATTGGGTGGTGAACGCGCCATCATTGAAGGGGTACAGCTCGGCACCATCGAAATGTCCTTTACCACAACCGGCGCCATCGCAGGTTTTGCCCCTGAATTTCAGGTGCTTGACCTGCCGTTCCTTTTTCCCTCCTACGAAGCGGCCTACACCTATCTTGACGGCGAGCAGGGGAAAAAGCTGTTGGCACTGCTCGACCGCAAAGGTATTCATGGTGTAGTTTTCCTTGAAAACGGCTGGAGGAACTTCACTTCCAGCAAGCGCCCGATCAACTCTCCGGCAGACATCAAAGGTCAGAAGATCCGTGTCATGGAGAGCCCTATGTACATGGGCCTGATTTCCACCATGGGTGGCAGCCCTACCCCGATGGCATATCCGGAACTTCCCAACGCACTATTGCAGAAAGTTATCGACGGCCAGGAAAACCCGTCGGTCAACATCTATTCCGCCAAGATGTATGAATCACAGCCCTGGATGACCCAGGATCAGCATACCTACAACGTTATGATCATGAAAGTAAACAAGCGCGTCTGGAAGTCGCTCCCGGCCAACATTCAGAAAATAATTGAAGATACCGCCGCCGAAGTCAGCGCTTTCCAGCGCAAGCTGAATCGTGAGTGCGACGATGATTTTATCGCCAAGTTGAAATCAAAGGGAATGAAAGTTCATGTTCTTACCGCAGCAGAGCGAAACGTCTTTGAAAAGGCACTCCTTCCGATGTACGATAAAGGCCGTTCTGTTGCCGGTACAGCCTGGGTAAACGACGCGGTTAAATTCAGAAAAGAGTGGGATGCCGGTAAATACAAGAGTCAGGAGCATAAATACATAGCTGATTTCAAGAAAATCAATGTCCCGGTCAAAGAGACCATGGCGAATTTCAAATAATTTGCAGGTTCCGAGAGCGGCAGGTGTAATTGAGTACCTGCCGCTGATTTCTGCTTATCGCGAGCTGACAGAAACATTCAGAGTCTCTTGTCCGTCGGTCTGGGAGACGTTCAAATGAAATGCTGTCGCATCTTGGTTTTGCTGAGCAAAGAAGCAGTATGTATGTGAGTCAGGATGTGGAATAATTGCCCGGCCTGCTATTTCTAATCGCTTGTAAATCATGAACAGGGTAGTGATGGAAAATTTTATTCTTATAGCTGTCTTTGTAACATTGGGGATCCTGTTCCGCAGGCTGAAAGCTTTTCCGCCGGAAACGGTCCAGGTGCTCAACATGTTTGCGTTGTATGTCTCACTGCCGGCGGTGATTCTGCTCAAGGTGCCGCAGATAAAATTTTCCGGAGAAGTGCTGCTGCCGATCACGATTGCCTGGGGTGCTTTGTTCTTTTCAGTGTCGGTTGTGCTTGCTGCAGCGCGGCTGTTGAACTGGCCGCGTGCAGCTACCGGTGTTCTGTTGCTGGTTGTGCCGCTCGGCAATACGTCCTTCATGGGGGTGCCGATCATCAGTGCCTTTTTCGGTGATGCCGGATTGAGACACCTGGTAGTTTATGATCAGTTTGGCACGATGTTGATTTTTGCCACATACGGTTCCCTTATCCTGGCGTTTTATGGCCGGGAGGGAAGCGCGACACTGCGTTCCGTGCTGGCTCGGGTACTTTTTTTCCCCCCTTCAGTAGCGTTGGCAGCCGGTCTGGTTCTGCTTTCCTGGCAATATCCACTTCCGCTGGAACGACTGTTGCAGACCACAGCCGATACCTTGACACCGCTCGTTATGACTGCGATCGGATATCAACTCAGGTTGCGATTGTCGCCGACATTACGATCACCACTGTTTTTCGGATTGGTGCTGAAGCTGATTCTGACCCCGCTGGCGGCCTTGCTGATCTGCAAAACCGTCGATTGGCACGGTCTGGCGGTTGATGTATCAATCATCGAAGCCGGCATGCCGCCGATGGTTACGGCCGGGGCTCTTGCCGTGATTGCCGGAATGAACTCGGAGTTATCGGCTGCACTGGTCAGTCTCGGTCTCCTTACTTCATTTGCGACACTGCCACTGTTCTATTGGCTGATTCACGTCTGGTAGTAGTAATTAAATTTCCATATTTGTAATAATTTATTTTGCCTAAAATATATACCGCTGTTTTATGTTGACCGTTTTTGTCTTGTGTTTTACCTGCTAAATGTATATAAATCATAAAATCACTATGATATGCAAGTAGTTGACAGTTGAGCCTCCTCTCCCTGTTACCCGCACGGCAAACCAAATAGATTATGCTGTTTTTAGTGTTATTGAATTGGTTGTTATCGCAATAATAATCGAGGAAAGCCGGCTTTACATTGTCAGGACAAAAAGATAACACCTGCCTGCAGGTTTGTTAGTCCTGTCTTTATGATCATTTTTTGAATACTGGGTAATACATGCCGGTTCCGTTCACAAATAGTATTGAAACTTTTGCTGTGGAGTTTTCGCACAACATAGATCACCGCATGCCCGGCAGCATGAAGGCTGTTGACGGCATCAGTGTGAGTATAGCAAAGGGTGAGTTTGTGGCCATACTCGGCAGAAACGGTTCGGGCAAAACCACCTTGGCCAGAATGCTTAATGCACTGCTTCTTCCAACCGGAGGCAGCGTTTGCATACATGGGATTGATACCCTGGACGAATCGCTGATATGGAAAGTCCGGGGCTTGGTCGGCATGATCTTCCAGGACCCCGACAGCCAGATTGTCGGAACGACGGTTGAGGAGGACGTTGCCTTTGGTCCTGAAAACCTGGGACTGGAACCGGGAGAGATCCGTCGAAGGGTCCAGGAGGCTCTGCATTCCGTTGCCATGTCGCAGCATGCCCATACGACTCCCCATCTCCTATCAGGCGGCGAGAAACAGAAGGTCTCACTGGCCGGTATTCTCGCCATGCAACCAGATTGCATCATCCTGGATGAAGCAACCGCGCTGCTTGATCCGGCAGGCAGGAAAGAGGTTATAGGACTGGTTCGCACTCTCAACCGGGATAAGCGGATTACGGTCCTGCATATTACCCATGACATGGAGGAAGCCCGACTTGCGGACAGAGTCATACTGCTTGATGCCGGAAAGGTTGTGCTGGATGGCAGGCCGTCCGAGGTCTTTTCGAACAGTCCAGCCATAAAAATGGCGGGGCTCGAACTGCCGCAGATTGCGGAACTGTTCGACCTGTTGAATCAGGAAGGTTTTGACCTCCCGGATTGCGCCATGAATATGGATGAGGCGCTGGCGGCGCTGATAAAAGTTATGAACCGCTGCAGAGAACAGCATGTCCATCTGCATTGAAAACCTTTCGCACGTCTACCTGCCCGGAACTCCTTTCGAGAGGGTTGCCCTCAGCAACATCACGTTTGATGTAGAGACCGGTACCTGCATCGGCATTGCGGGGCAGACGGCATCGGGAAAGAGTACCCTGGTTCAGCATCTGAACGGACTGCTGAAACCGACCTCCGGCAGAATCACGGTTAACGGGGTAAATACCGCCACTGGCAACCTGGCCGAACTCAGGAAGCAGGTTGGTATCGTGTTTCAATACCCTGAGCAGCAGTTATTTGGTGAAAGCGTTTACAAGGATATCGCCTTCGGATTGTCCAATATCGGAATGGGCGAACCTGAAATTGGAATACGGGTACTCGAAGCATTGTGTGCGGTCGGCCTTGGAGAAGATCTTCTTGATGCTTCCCCCTTCAGTCTGTCAGGCGGCCAAAAAAGAAGGGTGGCTATCGCCGGAATACTAGTGATGCGCCCAAGCGTCCTCATCCTTGATGAACCTTCCGCAGGGCTGGACCCACAGGGACGCCGCGAAATACTTGATTTCATCGGCAGGCTGCACCGCCGGCTCGGCATAACGATCCTGCTGGCATCGCACTGCATGGATGACATCGTTCGCCTGGCTGACAGGGTGGTGGTTCTGAAACAGGGCGAAGTCGCAATGCAGGGCAATACCAGAGAGCTGCTTCGTAATCTGGAAGCCCTTGAAAGTACCGGAATGACCGCGCCTCCGATCACCAGTTTTATGAACAGAATGAAAAAGGAACTACCGGAATTAAATGGCTGCCTGTTGACGGTCGAGGAGGCACGGGACGAATTGAAAAGGGTCTGGAAAACGCTTCGGAAAGAAAACTACTCATGCTGAAAGCGATCAACATGAGCCGCTATAGTCACGGTACATCGCTAGCCCACCGACTGGACCCCAGGACCAAAATTATCCTGACTCTTCTGTTTATGGCGGCGGTCTTCCTTTCCCAAAGTTTCCCAACGCTGCTTATCCTGCTGTTGTTGACCCTGACGCTCGCAAAGCTGGTTGGAAAACCGTTCAGAAATTTCTTGAGGGGTCTCAAGCCGATTCTGTGGCTGGCACTATTTACCGTCGTCATAAACACTTTTTTCATCCCGGGCTTCCCGCTTTCCGAATCCGGAATCCTGCGGCATGTATCTCGGGAGGGTCTCACACTGTCCGAAATAATGATTTTGAGACTGATTCTGCTTGTCAGCGCCACATCATTGCTTACCTACAGCACTTCGCCGCTTGCCATGACCGATGGACTGGAAAAGCTGATGAAACCGCTCAACCGTATCGGTGTGCCGGTTCACGAGATCGCCATGATGATGGCAATAGCATTGAGATTCATGCCGGTGGTAGTGGAAGAGGCAGAAAAACTGATCAAGGCCCAATCGTCGCGTTTCGCTACATTCAATACCGGCAGTTTGTGGCAAAGGGCCACACATCATCTTCCGTTGGTTGTGCCGTTGTTTGTCGGTGTCATAAAAAGAGGTGACGCCCTGGCGACGGCCATGGAGGCCAGATGCTATAGAGGTGGCTGCGGGAGGACACGAATGAGGCCGATGGAGTTTTCTGGTGCAGATATTGCTTGCGGCGTGGCAATGCTGATTGTTTTGATTGTGCTGATGCTGATTGAAGTTCGACCGTTTTAAATATTTTCAGGAGAAGATACCTTATGAAAAAAGCAACCTTCAGGGGGGGAATCCACCTGGATGGACACAAGGAGTTGACCGGCTGTCTGGAAACTGTTGTGGCGCATATTCCGGACCGGCTTTACATTCCTCTTTCCCAACATATTGGTGCGCCTTGTGTGCCATTGGTCATCGTTGGCGATCGGGTTAAGAAAGGACAGAAAATCGGTGCGAGTAAGGGGTTTGTTTCAGCTCCCATTCATGCCAGCGTCAGCGGAACGGTCGTTGCCATCGAGTTGATGGAGCACCCCGGCGGCAGTTTTGTCCCTTGTATCGTTATTGAAAATGACCGGAAAGAGGAGTGGGCAGAGTCTGTTACACCCCGCAGTGACCCGGCGAGCCTCACCCCGGATGAGCTGAGGGCTATTATCCTGGAAGCCGGCATCGTCGGCAAAGGGGGGGCTACCTTCCCGTCACATGTGAAATATGCCCCGGTTGAAGGGAAGATTGTTGATACGGTTATTCTCAACGGCGTGGAGTGTGAGCCGTATCTGACCACCGATCATCGCCTGATGCTGGAGCGGTCTGCAAGCATTGTCGCCGGTCTCGTCTACATCATGCGCGCCGTCGGCTGCGATCGGGGCATCATAGCCATTGAAGAGAATAAGATGGATGCAGTAGAGGTCATGGAGAAGGCTGCCGCTGAGGCAAAGAATATCACCATTGTCGTGCTCAAGGAAAAATACCCGCAGGGCTCGGAAAAGCAGCTGATTTATGCCTGTACCGGCAGAGAGGTACCGGTCGGGGGGCTGCCGCTGGCAGTGGGGGTTATTGTCAATAACGTCGGCACCGCTTCTGCCCTGGCCCGTGCGGTTGAGCTGGGGATACCGTTTATAGGGCGCAACGTGACCGTGAGCGGCCCGGGCATTCGAAATCCCGCCAACTACCGGGTCAGAATCGGCACCCTTTTCAGTGAACTGATCAAGCAGAGCGGCGGGTATGTCGGCGAAGTTGAAAAGATTATCGCCGGCGGGCCGATGATGGGCAAAACCGTCTTTTCCGACAATCTTCCGGTAGTCAAGGGGACGTCCGGCATCATCGTGTTCACCAAGGCGGAGAGCCGCAGCAGCAAAGAGTTCGCCTGTGTCCGCTGCGCCAAATGTATCGACGTCTGCCCCGCTTTTCTCGAACCCACTTCGCTTGTCAGGCTGTCAAAGCGAAAAGCCTGGGAAGATGCCGAACAGGCGGATGCGATGAGCTGTATTGAATGCAGCTCCTGTGTCTATGTCTGCCCGGCGCAGATACCGTTGATTCAGCATATCCGCAGGGCAAAACAGGCCATACTGGCAGCCAAAGCCAGGCCGCAGGGTTAATAAATGGAGGAAGCATAAACAATGACCACCAGCAATGAACTTCTTGTTGTCACCTCATCACCGCATGTGCATAGCCCGGACAGTGTGCCGAATGCCATGCGCGATGTTCTGATAGCCCTTGTCCCGGCGCTGATTGCCGGGCTCTATTTCTTTCGCCTGCCGGCGCTGGCTGTGATTGTGGCCTGTGTGGCAAGTGCCTACGCAGCCGAAATAGTCTGCCTCAAGGTCATGAAAAAGCCGCAGACCGGCGAAGTCAGCGCCATCATTACCGGTCTGCTGCTGGCTTTCTGTATCCCGCCTCATCTCCCGATCTGGATGGCGGTGCTCGGATCGGTTTTCTCGATTGTGATCGCGAAACACCTCTTTGGCGGACTGGGGCAGAATATCTTCAACCCGGCCCTGATCGGCAGGGCCTTTCTGCTGGCCTCTTTTCCGGTTGCCATGACCAGTTGGAACAGTCCGCTGGATGGTATGACCACCGCTTCGCCGCTCGGCATCATGAAAGAGGCGACCGGCCAGGCGCTCCCCTCGCTAGTTGAGCTTTTTCTGGGGAATATCAGCGGCAGTATCGGCGAAACCAGCGCTCTGGCACTCCTGCTCGGTGGCGCGTATCTGCTTTATCGCGGGCATATCGACTGGCGTATCCCGGGAAGTTTTCTCGGTACTGTTTTCATCCTGATGTCTATTGCCGGAGGGATCAAAGGAGCGGGTATCTGGTACCCGTTCTTTCACCTCTTTGCCGGCGGACTGCTGCTGGGAGCATTTTTCATGGCTACCGACTGGGTGACCACCCCGGTGACAAAACTGGGGAGACTTGTTTTCGGGATCGGCTGTGGATCCCTTGTGGTGTTGATCCGTCTCAAAGGGGGTTACCCGGAAGGGGTGGCCTATTCAATTCTGTTGATGAATCTTGTCACGCCGCTGATCGACCGCTACACCAGAGCGCGGGTTTTCGGGAGGGTGAAAAGCCATGCGTGATATCTTCAAGCTGTCATTATTCCTCCTGGTCATAGCAGGTATCTCCGGCGCCGGTCTCAGCTATGTCAACAATCTGACCGGTCCGCTGATTGAAAAACAGATCCTCAAGAAGAAGATTGACAGTTTCAAGGAGGTCTATCCCCAGTCAGACAAGGTTGAAAACGAGTCGGCAACCTGGCTGAAAGTCCCCTATGATCCGGCGTTGAAAGAGGTGAACATCGCCTACCGCAACGGTGCTCCTGTTGGCGTTATCTATGTTGTTGAGACGAGGGGCTACAGTGGTCCGATAAGCGCCATGGTGGGATTTGATATCGCCACGACCAAGATTACCGCCATCAAGGTTCTGAGTCAGCGGGAAACGCCGGGACTGGGCGCCAAGGCCAAAGAGAGCGCTTTTCAGGACCGCTACAAGAACAAGAACAGCACAGTCCCTCTGGAAGTATCCAAAACAGCGCCTACCAAAGAGAACCAGATTCAGGCCATAACCGCCTCCACCATAACATCGAAGGCGGTTACCAAAGGTGTTAACGCCGCCAGAGAAAATTTTGTCGCTAACTTTAGCAAGGGGAAGCAATCATGATAACCATGCGGTGGAGGTCTGTGCAATGAACTTGATGAATGAATTTACCAAAGGGATAATCAGGGAAAACCCCCTGTTTCGGCTGATGCTGGGTTGCTGTCCTTCTCTTGCCATAACCACATCTGTAGAGAACGGTCTCGGTATGGGGGCCGCCTTCACCGCAGTCCTGATCGCATCCAATGTGGCAATTTCCGTCATGCGCAAAATTATCCCGGACAACGTCAGGATCCCGGTCTATGTGGTAATCATCGCCTCGTTTGTCACCATGATTGATCAATTGATGCATGCCTTTACCCCGGCGCTCTATGAGTCCCTGGGAATCTTCATTCCGCTGATCGTGGTCAACTGCATCATCCTGGGGCGGGCGGAAGCATTTGCCAATAAAAACCCGGTCATCCCTTCTGTTGCTGATGCCGTCGGAATGGGAATCGGCTTTACCCTGGCGCTGGTGCTGGTCAGTGCCTTCAGGGAGGTGCTCGGTGCCGGTACATTCCTGGGGATACCGGTTCTGCCCGAAAGTGCGCCGGCCATCCTGATGATCCTGCCTCCCGGCGGCTTCATCACGCTCGGCTGTCTGCTCGGCCTGATGAACAAACTTCAGAAAAAAACAACCTGAGAAGGGGGAATCTAAGCGATGCAGGAATATTTCATCATCATAATCAGCGCCGTGCTGATCAACAATATCGTGCTCTCCCAGTTTTTGGGGATCTGTCCCTTTCTTGGGGTATCCAAAAAACTGAGTGCGTCCTTGGGAATGGGTGGCGCAGTCTCCTTTGTGCTGGTGCTGGCCGGTGCTCTGACCTGGACTGTGCAGACTTACATTCTCAATCCATTCAAGATCGGCTATCTGCAGACTATCGCCTTCATCCTGATCATCGCCGCTCTGGTACAGTTTGTCGAGATGGGCATGAAAAAATACAGCCCGCCGCTCTACAAGGCGCTCGGTATCTATCTGCCGCTGATAACAACCAACTGTGCGGTCCTGGGGGTTGCGATCATTAACATCCAAAAGGAATATACCTTTGGCAAGGTCATGGTACACAGTCTCAGCCATGCCGCCGGCTTTACGCTGGCGCTGGTTCTCATGTCAGGGATCCGGGAACGGCTGGAAGACGCCGATATTCCGGAAAGCATGCAGGGAACACCGATTGCGCTGGTGGTAGCGGCATTGATGTCAATGGCGTTCCTCGGTTTTTCAGGACTGATTTAGCCGATTAATGGAGGTAGTACAATGCTGGTTGCTGTAGTTACTCTGGCGTGCCTGGGGGCGATCTTCGGGATTGTCCTTGGTTTCGCCGCAAAAAGATTTGCCGTCGAAGTTGACCCTCGGGTGGAAGAGCTGATGAAGATCATGCCGGGTGCCAACTGTGGTGCCTGCGGGATGCCGGGCTGTGCTGCATTTGCTGAAGCCATCACGATGGACAGTGTCAAGCCGAGCGCCTGTTCTCCCGGTGGCGCGTCACTCTACGAAAAAATCGCCGCCATTATGGGTACGGAAATCTCCGCCTATGAAGAGCGACAGGTGGCCCAACTTCTCTGTCAGGGCGACAATACTCATACCAGGATGTTGTACCGTTATGAAGGGATCAACGATTGTCATGCCGCCCTGGCCAACTTTAAAGGTCCGAAGGCCTGCAATTTCGGCTGTGTCATGCAGGGATCATGTTCACGGGTCTGTCAGTTCGGGGCAATTCAGATGGGGGTAAACGGCCTGCCGGTAGTTGACTATTACCGTTGCACCGGTTGCAACAAATGTGTCGTGGAGTGCCCGCTACAGCTATATAAACTGGTCGGTGTTTCGCATCTGGTTAATGTCCGCTGCGTCAATACGGAAAAAGGGAAGGATGCTAAAGCAAACTGTGCTACCGCCTGCATTAAGTGCAAGATCTGTGAAAAAAACTGCCCTGAAGATGCGGTTCATGTTGTAGCAACAGGAGACGGCACTGTTGCCCTGATTGATTATGAAAAATGCACCAATTGCGGCATCTGCGCCGCCAAGTGTCCTACCAAGTCGATTGACAAAATCATGCCGCTATCCGAAGAGGTGGTTCTTGAAGTCGGCGAAACTCCGGCTCCCGGATGTACCCAGTGCGGTGTCTGCCCACCGTTATGAACAGAAAAACAGGCCTTCTGTTTGTTGCAATCCTGCTGATCGGTGGGCTTGCAACGCTACAGTACTTCCGCCGTTCTTACGAATACAGCAGCGACCAATTCCTGATGGATACCCTGGTGAGTATCAAGGCCTACGGTAAAGATCCGTCTACTGTCAAGAGAGCGGTGGCTGCAGCCTACGCTGAAATGCACCGCATTGCCGAGCTGGCTGACGGATTTCCGCAACCTGGGACGGCCACCTATCGCAGCAGTGATGTCTGCCGCATCAACGAACAGGCCGGTAAGAAACCGGTGCGGGTTGATGCCGATATTATGGCGATGCTGCTGCTGGCAAAAAAATATAATCAGATGAGCGACGGCGCCTTCGATGTAACCATCGGGCCGGTCATGGATCTGTGGGGCTTTGGCGACAAGAATCCCCACGTTCCTTCTCAGGAGCAGATTCGCTCCGCCCTCACCCTGGTCAACAGCAACGATCTGATGATTGATGAGCAGCAGCATACCGTTTTTCTCCGCCGGGCCGGTATGAAGCTGGACCTGGGGGCGTTGGCCAAAGGGTATGCGACGGAAAAGGCGATTCAGGCTCTCAAAAAAAATGGCATCCGGAAGGCCCTCCTGGATGCGGGAGGCAGCATCAGGGTGTTGGGCGTCAATCTGCGCAATGCACCCTGGAGAATAGGCATCAAGGACCCCCGCAAGGCGGATGCCATTGTGGCGGTGCTGCCGTTGCAGGATGCCTCTGCAGTAACTTCGGGCGATTATTACCGCTATTTCGAAGCCGGCGGAAAACGCTACCACCATATCCTGGACCCGCGGACCGGCTATCCGGCCACAAGCAATATGAGTGTGACAGTTGTTACCCAGGATGCAGGTCTGGCCGACATTCTTTCTACCGTCTTTTTTATTCTATCACCTGACAAAGCACTCGAAATGGCACGCAAGATGGCCGGGGTGGAACTTTTTATGATCACCGCCGACGGTCACATTCGTCATACACCTCCACTGTTAAGCGGCATCGAAGTAAAAGCAGGTGAATCGTATCTCTATGACCAGGGCCGATAAAATCCTGCTGGCCGGGCTTCTGCTCATCTCCCTCCTTTCTGTGGCGGTTCTCTACGGCCGTTTCTCAATTTTCCCGGCAAAGGCAGAACCGGTTCAGGCTGTAATTACCGCCCAGGGAAAACTTGTCCGCAAGATCTATCTGACTGAAGGTGTCAACTCTTCCCTGGTGATCCAGGGGCGCGTTGGGCCTGCTACAGTGGAAGTTGACGGAACGCGCATCCGGATGATGGGGGCTCCCTGCACGGGACAGGTTTGTGTTAAAGAAGGCTGGATTGGACGTCCCGGTCAAACCATCGTCTGTATGCCCGGAGAAATTCTGATCCGGATTGAAGGAGCGGCTCCCGTGGATGCCGTTACCCGCTGATGAGGGACAGAACGCGCCGACTGGTCTTTCTGGCCCTGCTGGTTGCAATGGCAACCGCCCTGCATGTGGTGGAAGGAATGTTGCCGCTTCCATTGCCGATCCCCGGAGCAAAACTGGGGCTGGCCAATATCATCACCCTTTTGGCGATCTATCTGTACGGTTTCCGGGACGGATTGACCGTGGCATTGATGAGGGTGGTGCTCGGATCGCTGATCAGTGGCATGTTTTTGTCACCCGGGTTCATGCTTGGTTTAAGCGGAGCGGCCTGCTGCACTTTGGTTATGGCTCTGCTGTTAAAGTACACCAACTGTTTCAGTATGATCGGCGTCAGCCTGGCCGGCGCTGTCGGCCACAACCTCGGACAACTTCTGGCTGCCTGTCTTCTGCTGCAAAGCGGTGCCATCATCTACTATCTGCCGGTACTTCTGATAGCTGGCTTACCGACCGGTTTCATCACCGGGTTTCTCCTGAATTCTCTGCTTGTGCATGATCGCAAGTCTGGCATCCTGCGTGATTTAGTAAGAACATAGCCTGCTTCACTCTCCTTCTTGTCTGAGCTATAACCGCTTCCGTGTGCTATTGTGGCCACGCAATGTACACAACAATACCTCCCGAATACGTCAATTGCTATCCTGCATCAAATTTCCACCTAAAACACAAATTTTCGGAACCATAAAGATGTTTGGTATATCCGCAAAATTCGTACCCCAAAATCTGATGTTTTTGTCTAAATTTACGACAGAAATAACTAGTATAACCAAATAACAAATAAATAATGCGAATAATTAATATGAAAAACAGATAGTTTTACATATACAAGAAAGCATTGACAAATATGGCCCTATTGCAGTAATTGGTATTACCAATAGATATAACTGTTTTTTGTTATAGTGTTTCTCGCATTCGCAGTTGCCGGATTTGGCACGCATGTGGCCATATCTGACACTACGCTGGCCGGTCCTGGTTTTAGTCCCCTGCGTGCAGGCTGGACAAGATTGTTGAAGTATCATTCTCAAATAGTATGATTTGACACAGACTTGAATCAAAAAGTGTATGATCTTCTTTAATTACTCAATAACGACAAAGGATATTCCTCATGCAACCATCATTTATCAACGACCTGAAATGTATCGTCGGCGAGCAGTACACCCTGACCGACCGGGAGTCACTGGCCGTATACGGCTATGACTCGACACCGGAACAGGAGAGTCAGCCGGGAGTTGTCCTGCTGCCGGGAAGCAGAGACGAGATGGCAAGCATCTTGAATCTCTGTCATGGCTCAGGAATCAGTGTCACGCCGCGAGGTTCCGGAACCAACCTGTCAGGTGGTTCACTTTCAACCAACTCCGGTGTGATACTCCAGACCAGCCGTCTGAATCGTATAATAGAGGTAGATGAGGAAAACCTTACCGCAACGGTGGAACCGGGGGTTATCACCAGCACCCTGCACCGTGAAGTCGAGTCACGAGGCCTGTTTTATCCACCCGATCCGGGGAGCATGAACATCTCCACGATGGGAGGAAATGTCGCCGAGAATTCGGGCGGACTGCGCGGGCTCAAGTATGGCGTCACCGCCGATTACGTCATGGGTCTGGAAACACTACTGGCGGACGGCGATCTGCTCCGCACCGGCGGCAAGGTAGTCAAGGATGTCGCCGGCTACAGTCTTAATCCGCTGCTCGTCTCATCCGAAGGAACCTTGGGGATTTTTTCCGCCATCACCGTCAAACTGATTCCAAAGCCGCAAGGCAAGATCACCATGCTGGCCCACTTTCCGGTTCTTCAGGATGCCGCTCTGGCTGTTTCAGCCATTATCGCCGCCAAGGTGATTCCGGCTACCCTCGAATTCCTCGACAAAGTAACCATCAAATGCGTCGAAAATTATGCCCGTGTCGGTCTGCCGCTGGATGTGGACGCCGTATTGCTGATCGAGGTTGACGGCCACCCGGTGGTAATTGCCGAAGAGGCCGCTGCGGTGGCGAACATTTGCAAAAAAACCCGCTGTTCATTTTTCCAGACCGCACAGAACGCTGCAGAAGCACTCAAGTTGACAGAAGCGCGTCGTACGGCGCTTTCAGCTCTGGCCCGTCTCAAACCAACCACCATCCTGGAAGATGCAACCGTCCCGCGCAGCTGTATCGCAGCAATGCTGAAGGTCATTCAGGATTCGGCCAAAAAATACAACGTCATCATCGGCACCTTCGGCCACGCCGGAGATGGCAATCTTCATCCAACCTGCCTGGCTGACGAGCGGGATAAGGATGAAATTATGCGTGCTCACGCCGCTTTTGGCGAAATCTTTGAAGCCGCCATTGCCATGGGCGGCACAATCACCGGCGAACATGGCGTGGGGCTTGCTAAAAAGAAATACCTGCCGCGCCTGGTAGGTGAATCCGGCATCCGGGTCATGCGGGGTATCAAGAATGCCTTCGATCCGAAAGGAATACTGAATCCGGGGAAGATATTCTAATGGACTACGTCAAACTTATTAATTGCATGCGTTGTGGAATGTGTCTTCCTGTCTGTCCGACCTATAAGGAAACATTTTTTGAAACCGCCTCCCCCCGAGGCAGGGTTGCTCTGGTCAAAAAAGTCCATGAAGGTGAACTGGACCAGTCGGAACGAATGCTGGAATATCTTTCACTCTGTCTGGATTGCCAGGCCTGCGCTTCGGCCTGTCCCTGCGGGGTCAATGCCGGAGAATTGGTAGCCGAATTCACCTGCGAACGGAAATCGGAATCGGGTCTCGGTTTTATGGAAAATCTGATCCTGCGCAAACTGGTACCGCACCCCGACCGCCTTGAAACGTCCATGACGCCAATGCGGCTGTATCAAAACAGCGGCCTGCAGAAACTGGTCAGAACACTGGGTATCCTCAAAATATTCCCAAAACCGCTGGGGCGGATGGAAGGTCTGCTCCCTCCCCTCCCCGCCAAACCGCTCCGCCAGGAAATAGAGGAAGTAACGTCAGCAGTCGGTGCCGAGCGCGGTACGGTCGGCTTCTTTCTCGGCTGCGTCATGAGTCTTATTTTCAGTGATGCCAGTCGTGCCACGATCAAACTGCTCTCGAAGCTCGGCTACAGGGTCATTACACCTCGGAACCAGGTCTGCTGCGGCGCACCCAACATGCTGGGAGGCGATTTGGAAGGATTGAATGAGGCATCGCGAACCAATATCGATATTTTTGCCGGTTATCAACTGGATTTCATTGTCACCGATTGCGGTGGTTGCGGAGCGGAACTCAAAAATTACGCGCATCATAGCACGGACGAATCAGCCGCCGCTTTCAGCGCCAAGGTTCGTGATATTTCACAGGTACTTGCGCTGCACAGTGATGAATTGCGGGCCGTATTAAAGCCGCTGAACCGGAAGGTTACCTATCACGACCCCTGCCACATCGCCCATTGCCAGGGTATTCGCAAAGAACCACGCAACCTGCTCACACTGGTCCCGGGTCTCCAATACCGGGAACTGGAATCCGCCGATGCCTGCTGCGGCAGTGCCGGAACCTACAATATTTGCAAGCCGGAGATGTCAGACCGGATTCTGCAGCGTAAACTTGACACGGTACGCGCCAGCGGTGCCGAGATTCTGGTAACGAGCAATCCTGGCTGCCTGCTGCAATTAAAGAAGGGGCTAGCCAATCAGTTACCGGAGGTAACACTGATGCATTTGACAGAACTGTTGACGCTCAGCATGTCTCAATAATGTCGCGCCGGTTGCAGAACGGGAAAAAATGCGCTAATACTGAGGTGTGCTGTTATGACACCGCTCTTTGATTGGAACCTGCAATGAATTTTCAACCGATAAAGCCCAAAAAAGTTTCGACCCAGATTGCTGAACAAATTCGCGCCTCTATTCTGGCCGGTGAATTTGCTCCGGGGGACAAACTCCCTCCGGAACGTGAACTGGCCGAAATGTTCGGCGTATCACGTCCTTCTGTGCGTGAAGCGCTAAACGTCCTCGCTTCATCAGGACTCGTCATGTCCTATCAGGGTGGCGGGACAGTCGTAAAGTCTCTGGTAGAATCATCCTCCGCTAACCCCCTGAGTGAACTGATTCGTGTCCAGAAGGATCGGGCGCTTGATGTAATTGAAGTTCGAAAATGCATGGAGTCCTGGACCGCTTTCTATGCCGCCGAGCGCGCCCTTCCGGATGATATTCGTCGCATGGATGAAATTATTACCGGAATGAAGCAGAATCTTGATTTGAAGCAGCCATCGGAAGATCTTGACGCCAACCTGCACATTGTTATAGCCCGTGCCACACATAACATTGTCTGGCTGCACCTTATGCAGAGCCTTTTCGATGCCATGAAAGAGTTCCAGCAGACAGTCTGGCGGGCAGTTTATCTGACCCATGAAGACCACCAGCTTCTGTTCGAGCATCACAACAAAGTGGTTCAGGCAATAAAAGCCAAAGATGCCCAGGCCGCGCGTGATGCGATGATTCTCCACCTGACTTTTGCCCAAGGGCGCAGCAGCGCCTATGTTGCACAAAATCAATAAACCTGCACCACTCCCAAGCCCCCTTCATGTCAAGGAGGGAGCATTATTATATGGAGTATGTACATGCAAATTATCTCTTCCACCATCCCTGATGTCCTGATTCTGGAACCTAAAGTTTTTGGCGATAATCGTGGCTTCTTTTTTGAGAGCTTCAATGGACGTGCTTTTCGCGAACTGACCGGGATAGAGCTCCACTTTGTTCAGCATAATCACTCCCGTTCAACCGCTGGCGTCCTCAGGGGATTGCACTACCAGATTCAGCAACCACAGGGTAAACTTGTGCGGGTTGTGGTAGGGGAAGTCTATGATGTCGCTGTTGATATCCGTCGTAGTTCGCCGTGCTTCGGTCACTGGTTCGGCACACTGCTTTCGGCTGAAAACAAGCACCAAATGTGGGTACCGCCCGGCTTCGCCCACGGCTTCCTGGTTACGTCTGACGTTGCAGAATTCCTGTATCTCACAACGGAGTACTATGCACCGGAGCATGAACGCTGCATCGCCTGGGACGATCCTGACCTGTCCATCAACTGGCCGCTGACTGCTTCGGAACCGATAGTATCGGCAAAAGACCGGAGCGGAACACCCTTCAAGGATGCCGATCTGTTTCCATGATCTCTTGCGGGTACCCTTTTGCTGTTATTCCGCAGCCAATTCCGCCTGACACCGTTTTTTTGTTGTAATGCTGGTTGCACCCGCCTGTTTTTCTGGTAGGCTGATGTGAGACACTATTCACATACTTGCCGATTGAGAATGAATACTTGGTGATTTATGTCCGACACAATCCCGGTACTTATTGTAGACGATCTCCCGCAAAACCTCCTTGCCCTCAAAGCTGTCATTTCAGATATGGGACTTGAAATTATTACCGCAAAATCGGGAAATGACGCGCTGCGCCTGTCACTCAAATATGACTTTGCGCTGATCCTTCTCGATGTCCAAATGCCCGGTATGAACGGCTTTGAAGTGGCTCGACTCATCCGATCAAACCCGAAAACAAGCCACTTCCCTATAATTTTTGTCACTGCCGGTATGAATGATCTGCTCGACCAAATCGAAGTATACGAGACCGGTGCGGTTGATTATCTGATCAAACCGTTTGAACCGGTCATACTGCGCAGCAAGGTTCGCGTCTTCAGAGAACTGTACCAGCAAAGAAAGTTGATTGAAAAGTTTTACAACAACCTGGAACAAATTGTCGAAGAGCGTACGTTGGAACTCAAGGAGGCCGGCGAAACCATTTCCCGGCTGGCGGCAACCGATGAGCTGACGAAATTGTCAAACCGACGTCATTTCAATGAAACTCTGCCGGCAGCCCTGAGCGCATCGCGGCGGCACGGCTATCCACTCTCCCTGATCATGATTGATCTTGACCACTTTAAAAGCGTAAATGACACGTTTGGTCACTTTGAGGGCGACACTGTCTTGATAAAATTTGCCGACCTGCTACGTGATATCATACGAGCAGAGGATGTTGCCGCCCGTTGGGGTGGCGAGGAGTTCATCATAATTTTGCCCCACACGACAAGTGAGGCAGCAGCAGCCCTTGCAGAAAGAATCCGTCTTTCCTGCATAGAAAATGCTTCCGCCATGCATGGGCTTTCCGCCAGTTTCGGCGTTGCCCAACTGCAAAACGGCGAGGATGATAACTCGTTTATTCGCAGGGCTGATGATGCTATGTACCGTGCTAAAAATGAGGGGCGCAACAGGGTGGTGGTCGAGTAATGCTTTTATTGTAGGGAACAGTGCTACAACCATTTTGAGTCACGTCGACTGGAGGTCCATCATGCTGAAAAAAATAGTGTCCCTGCTCGCCTGTATCTGTATTTTCACCATTTCATCCGTTCAGGCAGAGGAAATCATCATCAGCACAGGCAGCGGACCCCTTGACAGCGTGTTAAAGCCGGTCAAGGATGCATTTGAAAAGGATACCGGCATCAAGCTGACTATCTTGTTCGGCAGCGCATCTCTTGCCTTCAAGCAACTCTACAAAGACCTTTCGGAGACTGCAGTTGTCGGGACCAGCTTTGATAATGTCCTCGATATAGTAAATAAAGAAGGTTTCGAGGTTCGTGGCGTTGAATCCTTTCAACATGTAGTGATTGGGAAAGGAATGGTTCGCACTATCGTCAACAAGGACAATCCGGTATCAAAGCTAAGCAAGGAACAACTGAAAGACATTTTCACCGGTAAAATAACCAACTGGAAGGAAGTAGGCGGCAACGATTCTCCGATCATACTGGTCATGTCCACGTTGAATCCGGCAACAAAGGGAACATTCAAAAAAGCTATTCTCGGCAATGAACCGTTTGCAAAGGAAGTTCTTGAGCTTGGCCACATGGATGAGCTGCGCGGCGCCGTAGAAGTGAATCCGGAAGCTATCACCTTCGGCACCTCTGCGATTCTCAGTGACGGAGTCAAACAGCTGGAAACGCCTGAAGTATTCCGTTCTGTCACCTTGATAACAAAGGGAGCACCTCCGGCAAAAATCAAAAAACTTGTTGATTACATCTTAACAGGCCCAGGCAAGAGCCTTGTCAGAAATTAACTTTTTTACCTGAATCCACACGAATTTATGCCATGAAAATAAAAACAAAACTGATAGCAAATGTGGTGTTTACAGCAGCCATAATAGGTGCCATCTCACTCACCAGTTTTGTATCAATGAATTTCCTTCAGAAAAAACTTGTATATCTGACGGAGAAAAGCACGCCGTTCCAGATATGGTCAGTTGAGCTCCAACGTGAGCTGCTTAGCAGTATTGCCAATCTGGTAAAAGTAAATGTGGCCAGCACGTTAATGGAACTTGAACGTTCCAAAGCCGAAGCAAATATATCTCTCGAAATTGTTGCTGACACCGAGATTTCACTTAACAGATTAATTGGAAATCTGCCCGTAGCCGTTTCAAGCGATCTGAACACATTATCTCAGGAATTGTTTGCCGCATCCGAAGAACGCATCCGCAGCAGTAATGCAGCAATAGCCGCAAGCGAGAAAATAGTGCAGCGTCTGAAAGAATCAACAGCACGCCTCAACGACCTCGATAATTCCATCCGAAATTTGCAGAGCAGTTACTATAACTCATTTACCGCTGCGCTCGAAAACACTGCCGTTTTCTCCAAAAAATTACGGAGTATTGAAGAACTTCGCAACCTGGTAAGAGAACTGCAACTGATTGCAGTGGTCGTACAGAACTCTCAGAGCAGCTCTGCGCTTCTTATTGCAAAAGGCAAACTTAAAGCGATGGTCGATCGGATAACCCACAATGACTATTTCCGATCAAACACATCCATTGCCGCACATACCATGGGATTTGCCGATAAGCTTGCCGAGTGCATCGGGATCCAGGCAAATGCACTGAAAAGCAAAAATAACACGTCTAACGTCAATGCCACGGAAATAGGTAAGGACCTCGCCTATAAACTGAATGATCTGTTCCAGAGCATGGACCAGGAATCGATGCTGGCCCATGATGAAGTGATCTCGGCAACGAGCAAACAACGAACTATTTTTTCCCATACCAACAGCGCCAACAGCATTCTGGTGGAAAACTCACAACTAGTAACGTTAGGCTTAATGGTGTCCGACAAGACCAATCGACTGTTTACTCTCGATTCAATCGCTCAACTTGATGCATGTGATACTGAAATACGTGAACTATTTTTGAAGATAGGCCGGCAGGAACGTATTTTGGAACACACCCTGACCATACTGAATGACAAAAAGGAGCTGCAGTTACTCAAAGCTGCGACCACTTCACTTGCCGCTATCAACCATGAAATTTATTCGGCCAGTGGCATTATCGCCACACTCAAAAAAAAGGTGAATGCTATCGAGCAAGCCAATATGTCTTCTGAAAAACTGCGTACTATTGTTGCCACACAGACGGTAAAAGCAAAGGAAAATGTTTCTGATGCACAAACTGAACAGTACCAGTCAATAGAAGACGTCAACACCATGATACGGCACAGCATGTCACAGATTGGCGCTGTCGGTGGTGCAGCAATAGTAATTGGAATTTTTTTTGGTTTCTGGATTTTCCGCTCAATAATGCGACCGATGCGTATCGTGCAGTCAGCCGTTCACTCCCAGCAGATGCAGGTAACGGAGAAAGCGGCGTTGGCCGAAGCGGTTGCAGGTGGTGATCTGAGTTGGGACGTTACCGTTGGCACAGCACTCCAGCCTGATCAGGACCTGTTCAGAAATGACGAAATGGGGATGGTTCTTGACTCGGTTGTACAGATGAGTGAAGCTCAGGTATCGTTAGACAGGGCGTTTGCCGGTATGACAACATCTCTGCGCCAGAGCAGGCGCGAAGAGGCGCGACGTGACCATTTGAAGAGCGGCCTGTTCGAACTGAATGAAATTCTGCGAGGAGAGTTTGAGATCACAACTATTTCCGACAAGTCACTCACGTATATGGCCCGATTTCTCAGGGCTGGTGTCGGAATCATGTATCTATACTACGAAAACGAATATGTTCTACGCCCCTGTTCGACGTATGCCTGTCCGGACGAGGCACGTCGCAACACATGCTTCCAGCGTGGTGAAGGTCTGCCCGGCCAAGTGGCGGTTGAGCGTAAATCCGTCCGCCTCGACTATGTCCCCGCAGGATATCTCCCCGTTTCTTCTGCATTGGGTGCTGCAGATCCTCGTAGCATCGTAATTATGCCGATCATGCATGGTGACTTTTTTGCGGGCGTGCTGGAGTTAGGCAGTTTTGAGCCGTTTAGCGCTGATGACGTTGAATTTCTTGAGAAGTCTCTGGAGGGTGTTGCGATTGCAATTAATGTGAACCGGTCACGCCAACTGGCAACCGTGATGAAAACGGAAGCGGCATGACGTCTGATGAAATTACTGACATTGAAGTCAAACTCCTCATGGAAGGGATTTATCAGGTGTACGGCTACGACTTCAGGGAGTATGCCGAAGCATCTTTGCGGCGGCGCCTGACTCAGTGGTTAACGGGTTCAGGGTATTCCACACTGTCGATTGCCCAGTCTCATCTATTGCGCGACCGCCTGTTATTTGACAAGCTGTTGCAGGGAATTACGGTCAATGTTTCGGAAATGTTCCGCGATCCTTCCTTTTTCAAAAACATGAGAGAGCTGGTCATACCGCACCTCAAAACCTACCCGTTTGTAAAGATATGGCACGCCGGCTGTGCCACCGGCGAAGAAGCGTACTCAATGGCAATTATTCTCCATGAAGAGGGGTTGCACGGGCGTTTCCGCATTTATGCCACCGACATTAACGAAGAGGTGATTCGTAAAGCTCAGGAGGGTATTTATCCACTGCAGGATATGCAGCGGTTCACCAGAAGTTACCAGCATTCGGGAGGCTCCGGTTCCTTTTCCGACTACTATACAGCCCGCTACCACCACGCCATTCTAACCCCCTCCCTGCGAGAAAATATCGTCTTTGCCGCTCACAATCTGGCAGTTGATGCCGATTTTGGCGAAATGAACCTGATTTTATGCCGTAATGTCCTGATATATTTCAAGCTTCCACTCAAGGAGCGGGTGTTGGAACTTTTTGATAAAAGCCTTACTCCCGGTGGTTTTCTTTGTCTCGGTACCAAAGAGAGCCTGGAGCAACGGACTATTTACGACAATTACGAAGAATTACGGCCGCGGGTAAAGATATATCGAAAACGCTACGAAAAATAGTGGCAAACGCTGGGGAGCTGTCGTGGTTGGGGTTTCCACCGGTGGCGTATCAGCACTCAAGTTTCTGTTGGGTGCACTTTCCGTTGATTTCCCCGTTCCGGTACTCGTTGTTACACATATCACTCCGGATGCCGATGATGGTCTGGCAATGCTTCTGAACACGTTATGCGCTATTCGGGTGAAAGAGGCAGATGAGCTTGATGTTCTGCTTCCTGGCACTGTGTATCTGGCGCCAGCCAATTATCATCTGTTGGTGGAAAAGTGCGGCTGCCTTGCCCTTTCCATCGATCCACCGGTTAATTTTGCCCGACCCTCGGTGGATGTACTCTTTGTGTCGGCAGCAGAGGCGTTCGGACCGGAGTTGGTTGGTATCATTCTTACCGGAGCAGGCAACGATGGAAGCAGCGGTCTTAGGAAGATCAAAAACTGCGGCGGGGTGGCAATCGTACAGGACCCTGCCGATGCTGAGATGGATGCCATGCCGAAAAACGCTCTGAGCATGGTAACGCCTGATTACATTATACGCCTGAGTGAACTGCCGGATCTGTTAGTGAATCTTGTCTCGGGACAGAGCTCACAATAATTTCGATATGATAAGGGGGTAATTATATGGCAAAAGTTCTTATACCACTGGCGCACGGATTTGAAGAAATTGAAGCACTGGCGGTCGTCGATATCCTGCGCAGGGCAGATATCGGAGTCACTCTTGCCGGGCTGCTGCCCGGACCTGTTCTGTCTGCCCACAACATCAGCATTAATCCTGACACAACCGTAGACGCAGCCAGCGCCGGTACGTTTGACGTGATTGTCCTGCCGGGAGGTCAACCGGGCACAGACAACCTCAATGCCGATCCACGCATTCACGAACTTCTCAGACAGTTTGCCTCTGAACACAAGCTGATTGGCGCCATCTGCGCCGCTCCGATTGTACTTGCCGCATCAGGATTATTGAAGGGGAAAAGGGTTACCTGCTACCCCTCCTACCATGATCGTTTAAGCGGGGGTATATATGAAAACACTCCCGTCGTCAGCGACGGCACACTGATTACCAGCCAAGGGGCGGGTACGGCCATCAGTTTCGCGCTTGCACTGGTAAGCCGTCTTGTCGGACGCGGTACTGCTGACAGGGTCGCCAAGGCCATGCTGGTGTAAAATATTAGTTGCTGTGTTTTGGATGAACAACACGGCGGACGGCGCATGCAGCGGCAAAAAAGAGCAGATTCACCATGACGATGGAAGCGCTGGCAGGCAGATTGGAGAGTATGGAAATTATGATGCCGACAACCACCGAACAGCACCCTTGAAGTGCAGCCAGAACGATACAGACTTTGAAACCACGGGCTAGTTGCAGGGCAGTAGCTGCAGGTACGATCAGTAGCGATGAAATCAGCATGATGCCGACCAGCTTCATGGCCAGAACAACTGACAAAGCGGTCAGAAGCACCAGAATCGAATTGATGAACGAAGTGCGGATGCCGGATACTTTTGCCAGCTCATCACTGAAAGAAACGGCAAAAAGCTCGTGATAATACAGAGTCAACATCAACATGACACCGAGACAAAGCAGAGCAGCTATAACCACTTCCTCGGTTCGAATTGAAAGGATATTGCCGAACAGATAACTCAGCAGATCGACATTATATCCCCCACCGACACTGGCCAGAATAATACCGGCAGAAATTCCGAGCGCAGAGACCAGACCGATTGCAGCATCACCGCTTAAACGCCCCCGTTCGGTCAGCTTGAGTATGCCGAGCGAGGCAAGCAGCACTATCGGCATCGATACCAGCAGGGACATAGCTGAATAAAATTTGAGTGCCAGAGCAATTGCCGTACTGCCGAACGTCACATGCGCTAATCCGTCACCGATAAGTGACAAACGGCGCAGTACCAGAAAAACCCCCAACACCGAGCAGAGCAGCGCGATCAGAGTGCCAGCCAGTAAGGCCCGCTGGATAAAACCATATGACAGTATTTCCATCAAGTGCATGTCAATGCCTATGGCACATCAGGTGTTGTGAGTGTTCACCGAACAGCGATGACATCTCCGGTGAATGGCAAAACTCATCAAAACTGCCATAAAACAGCACTGTTTTATCGAGATAGAGCATTTTTGATGCGTGCTCCCCTATTGCACCACTATCATGCGTTACCAGCAGTATCGTCACGGCACGTGTCCGATTAATGTCTGCAATCATGGCATAAAACCGCTCCCGGGTTTCCGGATCGAGAGCGGCAGTCGGCTCATCCAGCACGAGCAGTTCCGGATCGTTAATAATGGCACGGGCGAGCAGCGCCCGCTGCAGCTGACCGCCAGAAAGTTCACCTATAAGTTTATGTTCAATCTCTGAACTTCCTAATTCATAAAGTAACTTGCTTATTTTATCGTTATCGGCACGATTCAGTCGTTTGGGAAATTTCTTGAGCGACAGCAGACCAAGGCCTACCGTTTCGTGTACCGTTGCGGGAAATACCGGATTAACCAGATGCAGGCTTTGCGGCAGATAGCCGACCTTGCACCAGTCACGGAAATCTGAAAGAGAAATATCGAAAAGCGCCGCCTTCCCGGTATTGATTGTCACCAATCCGAGTAGCGCCTTGATCAGCGTACTTTTACCGGAACCATTCGGCCCCACGATACCAACATAATCTCCCCGCTGAACCTGAAAGGAAATGTCCTCCAGCACCATGCCTTCCCGATAGCTGCACGAAAGCAGCTCTGCAGTGACTACTGTTCCCGGCATTGAAGCCCCTTCTGCAACTGGCTGAGATTTCGCTCCATAAGATCAATAAAAGTCACGTTACGTCCAAAATCTTCACGCGACAGGTTATGCGCTCCGTGGAGCATCAACACGCCAACATTTGCTTCCTGCGCAAGCGTTTCCGTCAATCGTGGTGAAAGCAGCTCCTCGGCAAACAGATGGGTGGAGCCGGATGTTTTGATCTCTCGAACGAGCAGAGCCATCCGTTCTGCGGACGGCTCGGAATCCGACGAAATTCCGCTCAGTGCGTGATATGTCAGTCCATACCGACGGGCCAGATACCCAAAAGTATAATGCCCGCCATGCAGCAGCGTGTTTGTTTCACAGGAAGAGAGTGTTTTGCGGTACCGTTCATCCAATTCGGCCAGCTCTTTTTTCAAGGATTCAGCGTTCTGACGGTACATGACGGCATTGCGTGGGTCAGCCGCGATAAAACCGTCAAGAATCGACTCCACCATCTGGGAAGCCTTGGCGAAATCGAGCCAGATATGCGGATCCATTCCGGAGTCTTCATGATGATGGTTATGCTTTCCTCCTTCTTTTTGTCCATGCTCCTCCTCGGGTATGCCCGGCAGGTAGGTAACACGCTGCCCGGCATTGACGACCCGCAACCCTTTACTGTTAATACCGGTGATTATGTTATCCGCCCACGGCTCCATGTATCGGTTGGTGTAGATGAACAGGCCGGCGCGGCTGATCCTGATCATATCCTCTGGTTTTGGTTCGAAGGTATGTGGCTCGACTCCAGGGGGCAGCAGCATAGTAACCCGGGCTGCCTTCCCGGCAACCGCCCGGGCAAAATCATACAGCGGAAACAGCGTTGTTACCACCTGCAGACGTGAGTCAGCAGCTGACGGTTCCTCGCCTTTTTTACAACCGGTAAGTAACGTCACTGCACAACAGATTACCGTACAAAGAGATATCAATCTTCTGATATTATTCATGCCGAATCCTTCGTTTGTCCGCTGCAGAGCCGTATGCCATCGGGCAGTATGGTGATAACGGCCTCCTTGTAGAGTCCGCCGACAGCTTTTTTAAAACTCTTTTTACTCATTTTGAGCTGTGAGGCTATCGCATCGGGACTACTTTTGTCTGTCAGCGGCAAAAAACCTTGCTGCGCTTCCAGAGCAGCAACAATGATTTCACGGTCTTTAGCCGCATCAAGCACCCCCCCTCTGCGCAGCGTGATATCCACTTTGCCGTCTTCCCGGATTTTTTTTACATAACCACTCAGCCGTTCGCCCCTCTGCGGTTTGATCGGCAGCTCTGTATGAAAAATCAGTCCGCCGAAACTGTCATTGATGATCACCTTCACACCCAGATCGGTGTAGGCATACACCAGCAGTTGAACGTCATCACCTTCCATCACGGTGGCATCAACCGGTTTGATGAATTTATCAAGTTTTGTCGTCGCGGCAATGCGACCGCTTGTATGCTGATACACCCGCACCAGCACCTGATCCCCTCGCCTGACCGGTTCCGTCTGCTCGCCAAACGGCAGCAGAAGATCTTTTTCCAGTCCCCAATCGAGAAAAGAACCGACTGTGGTCGTTTCCTTTACCTTCAGGAGGGCAAACTCTCCCACGACTGCGCGAGGCCTTTTGGTTGTGGCAGTAAGCCGCTCCTCCGAATCAATATAGACAAAAACATCCAGCAAGGTTCCTGCTTCGGCACCTTTCGGAACAAGGCGCAAGGGAAGCATCACCTCTCCCCCGTTGGTGTTGAAGACGGCACCGTACGCGTTGATGCGGGTAACGACGAGTTTGTTATAGTTACCGACCTGTAGCATATCTGTCACCTGTTCCATTTGAAGTTGACTGTTTTGCAGCCGGGCATGGCTCTACGAAACAGGTTAAAACCATCCTCCGTCATTGCAGTGCCGCTGCAGGTAAGCCATTTAAGTCCCGGTATCTGGACCAGATTAAACAGCCCTTTGTCACCAATGGCTGTATGATAGATAGAAATTCTCTGTAAAGATGACAATGGATGCAACTGAGCAAGACCTTGATCGGAAATTTTTGTATCAGAAAGATACAGCTCCTGAAGGCCGGTCAAATGTGATATTTGTGAGACAATTGCATCATCGCAGTTATACAGGAACAGTGCCTGGATATCATGAGAGTGCAATTCACCTAAAAAAGCGGTATCCATCGCATCATCTACTTTTACATCCAGCCGGAGTGACGTATCAAGAAAGATCTCCTTGGCGCCTTTTGCAATGCCGATACGTTGCCAGTCACGAAAATCCGACGACGTCACTTTGCGAATAAAAAGAGTTCCGCATTGCTGGTGAAGAGGGAAACGGACTATTCGCGTTTCAAACGGAGCATCATCGGTATCAACATCAACAGGCTCACCAGCCTCACCGCGCAGCGTAGCCAAACGGCGGCGGATGCGGACTATATCAAGATCAACAGCTGCCGCCATCTCTGCCAGAAGATCGACACCATCACCCAGCGCATCATCTACCCGATGTTTGAAATGATAAATATCCGTCTGTTTCAACTCTTCGGTCTGGCGGATAACCGCGTGAATATTTTGCTGAATCGCAGATATCTGACGAATAACACGCACCAGTTCGAGCGCAATATCCATCTCCGACCCGTACTGTACCGGCGCCTGTTCCCACTCGCTCAAGAGATCGATCAAGGTTTGCCGGTTCCCGGCCTGATATGCCTCATTGGCGAGAGCCATCAGCTCCTGTCTCCGGAGACGTTCCCCTTCATCTGCGGCAAGATCGGGATGCACCGCTTTTGCAACCCCCCGGTACAGCGACTTGAGGCTGAGGTTTGCGACATCCTGCGGAGCTTCATCTTCATCAAGCAGATCCGTGGTGTTATGAAAGTGCGTGTAGGGAGGAGTCTGCTTTACCGACTCGCCCGGGTTCGCCATCTTCGTATCATCAAGCAGACCTTTTAACTGCCATTCAAGGTCTTCCAGCGCCTGAATCCTGACCCCGAGGATATCCTCATACACCTGCTCAAACATGCGGATTTCCGACTTCAGGTGGTTGTATTCCTTTTCCTGGCGCAAAAGTTCGGCCTTCACCTGAGCCAATTGCAGATATTTATGCTCCAGCTCAATCTCTTCCGGAGTCTTCAAGCGGTTTTTAAACGGGGCCATGATCACCCCCGGATATTGTTGCTGCGTATACTTCACGGACAAGCGGCAGGGTTACCCGCCGTTTTTCCACCATTGCAGTACTGTACACCTTGTTAAAAAAATCAAGCAGCGAACGAACTTCGCGATTGGTGGTCGCGAGGATATAATCGACGACGTCATCAGGTACCCTGATTTGCCGGTCATCGGCAACCTTTTTCAGGATCATCCTCCGGGAGGCATCATCGGATATGTCAAGCCGTGCGACCAGCCCCCACAACAACCGCGATGTCAGATGGTCGTCCATATTGGGCAGGGCGCGAGGCGCAGTGGTACCGGCCAATGCTATCGTGCGGCCGGAGGTATGAAAATCATTGAACAGTTGCCACAACGCCCGGCGAAGATCAGGTTCGTCTGGCATGTTCTGCAGGTCATCAATCACCAGCCCCCTCTCAGCGCTGAATGTTGCGACAAGCTGCTCGGACGTTGGCTGTTCGTGAAAGGAAATGTACGGAAAACCAACAGCGGCAATTGCCCTCAACAGATGGGTTTTACCTGACCCGGAAGGGCCATGAAGATAGAGCAGGCACTCCGAATCGGCGGGATCGGCAACCCGCTGCGCAAATCGGAGTGCGGCTGCATTACCTTCGCAGGGTATAAAACTGTTAAAACTGAAATTCTGGACAACAGGAAAATCAAAAAATTGTTGCATGATCAGAACAGGTTCGCTTGGGAGGATTCCGGAACAATCCGGCCAAAATGAAGGTACGCTGCACGGCTGGCAACTCTGCCGCGCGGGGTTCGGTTGATGAAACCATTCTGAATCAGGAACGGTTCGTAGACATCTTCAATAGTATCGCTCTCTTCACTGATGGCGGCAGCAATGGTATCAAGCCCGACCGGTCCGCCGCCGAACTTGTCAATAATCGTCAGCAAAATCATTCGATCCATCTGATCAAAACCCATCTCATCAATTTCAAGTAACGCAAGCGTTTCCCGCACGACATCAAGCGTGATAACACCTGCAGCACGCACCTGGGCATAGTCGCGCACGCGGCGTAGCAGACGGTTGGCAATTCGCGGGGTTCCCCGACTGCGACGGGCTAATTCTGAAGCTCCACGTGGATCTATCTTCATCCCGAGAATCCCGGATGAGCGGCAAATGATGGTAGCGAGTTCATTATGCGTATAAAATTCCAGGCGCGATATGACGCCAAAACGATCACGCAACGGCGAGGAAAGCAGCCCGGCCCGGGTCGTCGCTCCCACCAGGGTAAAGCGGGGGAGATCAAGCTTGATCGAACGGGCGCTCGGCCCCTGACCGATAATGATATCGAGCTGGTAATCCTCCATGGCCGGATACAGTATTTCTTCGACAATGTGGGAAATTCGGTGGATTTCATCGATAAAGAGGACGTCATGCGGCTCCAGATTGGTAAGAATGGCGGCAAGATCGCCGGGACGTTCAATGACCGGCCCGGAGGTTGACTTGATATTGACCCCCATCTCACACGCAATGATGTTGGCGAGTGTTGTCTTACCGAGTCCCGGGGGGCCGTAGAGGAGGACATGATCAAGTGCTTCGTTGCGCCCCTTTGCTGCATCTATGAACAGGCGCAGGTTGCCTTTTATCTTCTCCTGACCGATGTAGTCATCAAAGGCACGAGGCCGCAGGGTTGTATCGTACTGAAAGTCGTCATCTTTTTTTTCTGGAGTAATTGTGCGTGATTGCATTACTGCTCCGTTGTGTTGAGCAGTACCTGAATTGCCGCAACCGTTAACAGGGCCTCTGTCTGAAAACCATCCGCCATTCGTTTAAATGCAGCTTTTCCTGATGAGGCCTCGTTGCCACCGATAACAACGCTGTAATACGCTTTGAGCTTATCGGCCCGACGCATCTGACTTTTCAGGCTTTTCCCTTCGTAATCCATCTCAACACGAATTCCCGACTTCAACAGTGCATCCATCAGAGAAAAAGCGACATCACGCTCCCCTTCACCCATTGTTGCAATAAACAGATCAGGCCGACTCGCAAAATCCTGATTTGTAAGCAGCAGCGCAACACGTTCAAGCCCCATCGCAAAACCTATCCCGGGAATGGCAGGCCCCCCGAGTTGTGCGATCAGCCCGTCGTAGCGCCCACCTGCGGCAACTGCCGATTGTGAACCAAGCAGCATGGTAACCATCTCAAAGGTCGTCCGGGTGTAATAATCCAGGCCGCGCACCATTCGGGAGTTAATGCTGTACGGCGTTGCAGAGAGATCAAGATAACGGCGCACAGTGGCAAAGTGGTCATTGCAGCCGCCACAGAGATGATCGAGTACCGATGGAGCCCCGGCAGTTGCCTCCGCACAGCCGGGAACCTTGCAGTCCAGGGTACGGAGCGGGTTGGCAGCGAAGCGGCGCCTGCAGTCATCACAGAGCTGTCCCATCTTCTCTTCAAGGAAACTTCGCAGTGACACCCGATACTCCGGACGGCATTCCGGGCAGCCGAGAGAATTAATCTGAAGTGTCGGCTCGGTCAGACCGATTTCACGGAAAAATGCCGTGAGCATATTCAGAACCTGGGCATCCGCCAGCGGATCAGTAACGCCGGTGATTTCGGCACCGATTTGATGGAATTGACGGTAACGCCCTTTTTGCGGACGTTCATAACGGAACATCGGCCCCATGTAGTACAGTTTTGCTATCGGATCCTGGGCATATAGCTTGTGCTCAATGAATGCGCGCATGACTCCTGCGGTTCCCTCAGGGCGGAGCGTAATGCTGTTTTCACCTTTGTCCGTAAAGGTATACATCTCTTTTTCAACAATATCGGTAGCGTCACCAATCGAACGACTGAAAAGCTCCGTTTTTTCCAGCACCGGAACCCGGATTTCCTCGAAACCGTTCAGCTCGAAAACCTTGCGGGCGGTCTGCTCAATAAAATGCCACCGCCCTGATTCGACTGGAAGTATGTCATTAAACCCTTTCACTGCTGTCAGTGCCACGGCTTACCCCTTATATTGATTCAAATCGGAAAGATCTTTGACAGCTTATGCCGTTACCCGCTGGACACGGTTCTTCCCAGCGGCCTTGCCGACATACATCGCCTTGTCAGCCAGCTCAAGCAACTTGTCCTTTGATGCGGTATCTTCGGGACAGCAGGCATACCCGATACTGCAGGTCAAGTTAATCGTCTGACCATTCGATACAACAAAATTGTGCTTTTCAACATTCCTGCGTATACGTTCTGCCACCAGTTCAGCCGTCACCCGCGATGTTTCAACCAGTATGGCGGTATATTCATCCCCGCCATAGCGTATAACGACGTCAACATCACGAACTGATTTTTTGAGCATTGCACCGAATTCGGCGAGCACCCGACTCCCGACCAGATGTCCGTGAACGTCGTTAACCTGTTTGAATGAATCAACATCGATAAACAGAACGGCAAGATGGGAAGAATACCTTTCAAGACGTTTCATTTCACGTTCAAGGGCAACATCAAGATAACGGTGATTATAGAGACCGCTGATGTCATCAATAAATAATTGATCTTTTGCTTGTGAAAACGTTTCAGCATTTTCAAAAGCTCGCAATGACTGTTCTATCAGAAACAGAATATTTTTTTTATGCAGCGAAATATCGGGGAGCACCGAAAATGGCGGGTTGAGAAGCACAATCATGCCATATGTGGTAACGGCACTGCCGACCGGAACCAGCAAGGCTTCAGTAAAACCTTCCTGGCTACACGGTGTCGTCAGGTTCAGATGCCCAATAATAAAATCTTCATTCGGCGTCGAAACAAGCTGCTCGTAAATCTCCTCGAAAAGGGTTCCTCCTGATTCAGCAGATATTCCTTTGGCCACTTTTAGTTCGAGTACTCCGCCAACCACAAAGAAACCGAGTGCACATCCAATATCAGCTTCGCGGGCTATCGTTTCGACGAGCAAATGGTACAGATGCTCCTGATCCAGGCAGCCGGAAATAGCCTGGCTGGCACGAAACAGTGAAAGCATTTTTTTCAGTTCGTCGTTCTCATCAAGGAGATGGCGCTGCTGGATGCACTGGGCGACGGAATGTTTGAATTCATCAGGATTGACCGGTTTGACCAGATAATCACGGGCACCATGTTTAAGGGCAAAAACTGCCGATTCGAGATTTGCATTTCCGGTGACCATTATGACATCGACAGTCGGATGGCTTTCACGAACCCGTGACAAAATATCAAGCCCACTGATATCAGGCAATACCAGGTCGATAATGATCAGAGAATATTGACCGTTCGCAAGCATATCAAGCCCGCTTTTTCCGCAGTCAGCAGTTTCAACCGTATACCCTTCAGCCTGTAGCAGGTTTGAAAACATATCCCGGAAAAAATGGTCATCCTCGATTAGCAGAATTGTATCCATAGCACGTCACTCGATAAAAAAAATGATAAAATTAATCCTGCTATATGTACTCCATTTCATCGTACCGAGTCAACGTCATTCAGGCTTGAAAGGAGTTACAACTGACCAGATAATGCCATCGGTAACAACTTCAATCGTTCCATCACGGTCAGTACGGTAAACCGTTATTTTTTTAGAGTTCAACAGTTTCAGTGTGCGCGCCGAAGGGAGCCCGAACCGATTTCCTCTACCTGCAGAAATAAGCGCCAGGCGCGGATGAACCTGTTCAATAAACTGCTCTGACGTAGAAAATCGACTGCCATGGTGCCCTACCTTAAGGATTGTGGATGTAAGTTGATCATGGCGTGCGAGCAGCGCAGTTTCCGCTTCAAAACCAGCATCAGCACAAAAAATCATGCTGAACGTGCCATAGCTGAGACGAAACACGAGCGACTGTTCATTGACACTCATCTCGTCATTCTCTGCAGCGGCGCGCACAGAACGAGCCGGTGAAAGGACCGTAAGCACGACCTTGCCCGGCAGCGTTATAACCTCCCCGGCAGACAGTCTGTGCAACGGTACTTGTTTGATATCAAGCTCTTTTTGTACGTCAACCGCTATCTCCCGGCCACTCCAGAATTGGCCGACAGCAAAATTTTTAATAACAAACGGCAAACCGCCGCTATGATCGGGATGTCCATGAGTTGCGATCATCGTGTCAATGCGCCTGACACCGAGTGCGCCAAGCGCAGGTGCTAATACACCCTGGCCAAAATCACGACCGGTATCATGCAGGTAACCACCCCCGTCAACGAGCAGCGTCGAACTGTCGGGAAGCCGAATCAGCATCGATTCCGCCTGCCCGACACTGAGCATGGTGATGTGCAGTCGGCCATCTGCGCGAGGTGCAGCGTACGCGTGAAAAATAACTGCAGTGGTCGGAATTGCAACCACCAGAACTGAACGGAGAGCCTTTCTGTGAACAAATGTCAGGGCTATCATGAGCAGAAGAAAAAAGAACATGTCCCAGCCGGTAATGCCATGAAATGTGAGAACCGGCAGAGAGCTGAACCAATTGATACAGTGGTTGGCGAGCGCAACCAGCTTTACTGCAGGCCAGAGCGGCAGTGATGCATACGCCGGTGCCAGCAACACCAGCGGTAAGGCGATGAGACCCGAAAGCACTGCACCGTAGCCAAGTAACGGTACAATGATAAAATTGCTCAGTACACCGTTAAACGAAGCAACCTTGAAAATATACAACACGGGAAGTACAGTGGCGCATGATGCCGCCACCGAAGCTGCGACAAACTGGATCAGACCACGCAGCAGTGGAGAATTTACGGGTGCGCATATTTTTGTGATCGGTGGAACAACAATGATCATACCCCACAGCGAAAGAAACGAGAGCTGAAAAGAAATATCAAAGAGAGTCGGTGGGTTAATTCCAACCAGCACAAACGCTGCAAACAGGAGCATGTTGACCGGGTCCTGTTCGCGTTCCACCAAAAGCGCTCCGGCACAAAGCGTCAGCATAATCACCGAGCGGGTCGTTGCCGGCTCAGAACCTGTCAGAAACAGGTATGCGTACATACCGGGGATGGCCACCAGCAGCGACGTTCTACGTACGTTCCCGTGCAATGTTGCGTATTCACTCCGGGTAAGAAGCCACACGACCATACCAGCAACACATGCTGCAATAATTCCGACATGAAATCCTGAAATGGAAAGAATATGGTTCACTCCCGCCCTTGTGTAGGCATCTGCAAGATCACGAGGAATTCTTCTTTGATCGCCGATAAGGAGCGCAGTCAAGACTGAGGAAACGCGCTCTTCCGGGATCGCACGTCGGATTGAGTCGCCTAACAATCGTGCGCTCTGATCAAATGTTCGCTGCCACGATTCAACAGCGGCAGCACGCATAAGAACAATAGCGTTTTGAGTTGCCACGCGACCGATTACAGAAATACCCTGAAACGCGAGATAGCGTGCATAGTCAAATTCACCCGGCAGACCGAGCCGCTGTGGCAGTGTGATGCGTGAAATAAATCGAATCCGGTCACCACGTGCCAGAGTGACATCACCTTCGCTGACATAAAGTAGCAGGGACCCTGATACCGCTTCGGATGTTCGACTGTTTGAGAACACTTTTTCCACCGTTACAGCAAAGTGATTGCCTTCTGGTGAAATGGACGGACGTGATGATATGACACCTTCCATTGTGACGGGCATGTCAGATGCTCTGAATCGGATTGAATCCAGCGGAATATCAGGGTATAGCCAGGGATTGAGGGCACACAGACCGAAAAAAAAGAAAAACAGCGCTGTACAAGATGAAAAAATACGGTAGTCTTGTACAAAACATGCCAACAGCAGACAGGAAAATAGCGCCGGAATGATCGTGAAAATATCGCATTGATGGCCGCTCAGCACTGTTATAGTCAGTCCGAAGGCCATGAACATGAAAGGCAACAGAAACGGCCAGCGTAGTAGCATGGCGGATTATGCTGCTGAGGCAGTTAACAGGCTATGGTTAATCATGAGTCCTCGCGCGGTAGTAATGGTCAATTATGCCCCGGACAATAGCATAACGCTGTACCACTTGAAAACATCATGATTAAATGGCAGATAGACACCGAACGAGTAATTCTGGGGTGAGTTTATTCATGGAGAACAGCCAGATGAAAGAACATATCCTGATTGTTGATGATGAAGAGATGATTCGTGAGTTGTTATCCTCGGCCTTGACCCAGGATGGCGAGTATGTCTGCCATCAGGCAACCAATGTTGATGAAGCGCTCGCACTTTTAGAAGAACAGCCGGTTGACCTCGTTATTTCCGACATCATGATGCCAGGCAGAAGCGGAGTTGACCTGCTACGCGACCTGAAAAAAATTGACCCCGAAATTGCCGTACTGATGATCACCGGGTTGGCAGACATGAACACCGCCCTGCAATGCGTGCATCTTGGAGCTGATGACTATATTACCAAGCCGTTTGGCATCGGCCGGGTATTATTAACCGTAAAAAATCTGATTGAGCGCCGCCGTCTTGCAGTGGAAAAGAAAAATTATCAGACAAGTCTTGAATTCAAGGTTCTTGAACAGACGTCCCAGATACGGGAAACCATGCGCGAACTGTCCAGCGCTTACGACAACACCCTGGCGGCACTGGTAAAAGCCCTTGATGCTCGCGAAAAAGAGGTCGGTTCACATTCTGAACGTGTCATGAATTATACTACCTTTCTGGGGGGGAAGCTAGGGATAGCGGGCAAAGATCTCCAGGAACTGGCTAAGGGCGGACTGCTGCACGACATAGGGAAAATTGGTATTTCCGACAACATACTCCTCAAACCGGGTAAACTTGATGACAGTGAATGGGTCGAGATGCGCACCCATCCACAGGTCGGTTATGCCATTTTGTCTGAAATACCTTTTTTGAAGACGCCTGCCGAAATAATTCTCAGTCACCACGAGCGCTTTGATGGCTCAGGATACCCGAAACAGCTTAAAGGGGCAGAGATTCCTATCGGTTCACGCGTGTTTTCAATTGTTGACACACTGGATGCCATGACCTCCGATCGTCCCTATCGAAAGGCCCTCCCCTTTGCTGTAGTCATTGACGAGGTTACAAAATATCGCGGCAGTCAATTCGATCCGGACATAGCTGATCTCTTCCTTTCAATTCCGCGCAGACACTGGGAGGATTGTGCGGGAAAACACTTTTTATAACAACGGGGGGCCTGACAACTCCGACCCCCCGCTTAGGAACCTTCGATAGCTTAGCGTTCAGCTACTCGTCATCATCCCAGTCATCGTCTTCGTGATCTTCAAAAGCATCCTCTGCGTACTCGTTATCATACTCATCGACACCATCGGCATCGTCAATCTCTTCAGAAATATACCGTTCCGGAACCTTCTGTTCCTTCTCGGCAATGCGTTCAAAACGCTCTAACAGCGCAGGTTCTGAACAAAATCGGCCGTTCTTATGCCTGCATATTTCGAGTTCACACAGATCGAAGAGTTGTATCTCACTGCAGAGGCGCTGCGGTTTTTCAAATATTTGTCCGGGATCACTCATACTGACCATTTCCGTTAGCTGTAACCGTTTAAAAACTCGGCAGCTTTGGCAACGTCGTCTTTACACCCGATATACACAGGGCACCGCTGATCTAGTCCATCCGGAATAATATCAAGGATCGGAATTTCGCCATTTGTTGCAGCACCGCCAGCATGCTCAATCAGGTATGCCATGGGATTGAGTTCAAACAGCAGGCGCAACTTGCCATTGGGACTATCGTTAAGGGCCGGATACATAAAGAGTCCCTTCCCTTTCATAAGAACCTGATTGATATCAGGAACAAATCCACCGGAATAGCGCAGTTTTGCACCTTTTTCTTCCAGATAGCGTATAAACCGCTCATTTCCTTCGCTATATTTTTTGCGCAGACCGCCGGGAGAATATATATCACCCGATGGGCTCATCTGAATATTTTCACGGGTAAGTGTATATTCCATCAGTTGATTCATCGTAAATTCAAAAACACCCTTGCCGACAGAATAAACCAGAGATACGCGAGGCCCGTAGAGGATATACACTGACCCGACCATCTTTCGTCCCGGTTGCAACAGATCATTGCCTTGGTAAATACCTACTATTGTGCCGACAGCCAGGTTGACATCAACCAGCGATGAGCCATCCAGCGGATCGTAAGCAACCGAAAACATCCCTTGTGGATTGCTGGTGACCTGAAAAATTTCCTCCATCTCTTCAGATGCGATATTGCACACGACACCTGAATGCTGCAGGCGTTTACGCATGATACGGTCAGAAAGGACGTCAAGGGCAAGCTGCTCCTCACCATACAGGTTGGAGGTACCGGCCACACCCAGGTCGCCGGTACGTACAGCATTAATGACATATTTACTCGCTTCGGCAACTTCACAGATGAGATGAACAAGATTACCGCTGATATTCTGGTCACGAAGATGCTGACGCAGATCAATCTGAAACTTGGTCTTGCCTGCCTGACTGTACATACTTCCTCCAATACGAAAAAATAGGTATCTAAATTGAAACCATTACATACTGAAAAGTACTAATTTTAGCAATATTAAAAGAATGTTTTTACTGTCTTTCAGATACGTCAATCTTTGCACTACAGTATTTACACACCGTATCCTTCCACAGAACTGTACGCCCGCATGTGCGGCACTTGCGAAAATGACCGCGTATTTCGTGATCCGGGCGATGAAAGTGCAGCACCACCAGAAAAAAAGGAAATATGCCCGACAACATCCCCCACAAAAATGGGTTTTTGCCCCGGGACAGTGCCAGTTTAAAGCCAAGAGCCGCAGGAAGGCCAAAAATCAACAGCAGAAAAATCATTTCACTCATCATCAACTCCGTATGTGACTAAGACAGTTGATACCATGACGGCACGGATCTGTTTTATATCGGATTGTTACGGTTTTCACTTCTCTGTCTGGATCTCTTTAAACCATCGTGCAAAACAGATGAAACGCTTTAAGTCGCTGAAGGTAGTAACCAGACCGAGTGAAACCCGCACCGCTCCCGTACTTTTAGCGTCCAGACAACGACGGAAATCATCAAAAGTCATACGCTTGTCGGTACTGACCATACAGGCTGCCAACTCCTCTGCGGAAATACCCAATGCCAATTCTCCACCGCCAGGATTGCAGAAGCAGCCGGTTCTTAAAGATATCCCCGCCTCATTGGCTCGCCGTTCCACCAGACGATGGTCAACAAACTGGCCTTTAGGATCAAACAGATTGAAGGTAATCGTTCCGCCTCGATTTTTCATTTCAAGAGGTCCATACACCCGTACGAGCGGGGCACCATTGTCATGCCGAAGTTTTGTCAGTTCTGACAGGAGCCAACCGGTCAGACAGTGAACCCGGGTGTAAATCTTATCAAGTCCGATGGCAGCGATATGACGCAAGCCGATCTGTACAGCAGGAAGGCTCAAATAATTCAGCGTGCCGTCCTCGAATGCTTCTGCTCCACCATGCAGGTAGTAGCGATCAGCCTGAACCGATGCAACCGTGATAGTTCCGCCAGCGAACCACGGACGCTGCAGTTTTGCCAATGCCTTTTTGCTGGCAATAAGACAACCGACACCTGTCGGGTATCCAAACATCTTGTAGAATGAAAGCGTCACAAAATCCGGATGCCAGCGGCCGAGGTCAAGGCGGTTCGTGGGGGCGTATGCTGCCGCGTCGAGCAATACATCCCATCCATTTTGCTGCGCCCTTTCAATCCATTCGAGAGAATGGCGGACACCGGAGAAGTTTGATTGGGCGGGAAAGGCAAAAAGATTTTTGCCGTTTGGAGTGGCACTTGCGAGCAATGTCTCCAGAATATGGTCATTCAGCCGCAAATCTGGCGGAATAACCGGTGCATACGATACGCTTGCCCCTTTGGCACGGGCAAACTCCCTGATGCCGTTGACGGAGTTATGGTTGTCAAAGGTAAGCAGATAACACCCATCTGGACCAAATGGGTACGATTCACCCACGAGTTTCAGTGCGCCACTGGCATTAAGGGTAAATATCACCTCATATTCATCAGCTGAAGCATTGAAAAATTCGAAGACATATGCCCTGGTCTGTTCCACTAATCTGGTCATAGCCAGAGAAGTCGGATTCGTTGAGTGCGGGTTGCCAAACGTATTGCCGAGAAGCAGCGCTGCGTGGTCTCGTATCTGGGAGGCTGCATACAGACCCGCTCCCGTATAATCGAGATAGACATGGCCGTCACGGTCAAGCCCTCCATACTCATTCTTACGCAGTTCATCAAGTGATGTGGTTGATTCATAGGCGGGAAATGAGGCAAGGAAGGCTGCTTCGACTGTCGTCAATCTCGTAGACATGAAAATTCTCCGTTCTGACGTGAACAATGACTTAGTCTGTGATCCCAGGTATGCCCTGGACACTAATTTGCGTTGTTACGGCATGATACCACCACTGTATGAATATGAATTAAACAACCATGAGGAGCTATGTTGATCACGGTACAGAGACTCCGGCATATCCATAACATAATCAGCTTGCATCGGTAGAATCAAGTTGCCATACTGCGAAAAGTATAGTGGAGGTGCGTGATGGATGTCAGTGCGATTTCGGGAACAGCGGTAATGATGCTGGCAACACAGACCAAAGAAAACATTTCGGTCTCTCTGATGAAAATGGCAAACGATCAACAGCAGCAAGTGGCCACAATGATCGCTCAGGGAGCTCAGGGAGTACCATCGCAGAGCGACTTCAGTTTTTCTATCTACGCCTGAAGCATTCCTTTCTTTCGCCGTCGCATCTGCTTGTCAATCAAATTCAGACCCGGCTATAAATATATCAAACCTTTCCATGAACCTTTGATAAGTAGTAGTCATAATTCCCTTCATATACCCGCATCTCGCCGTGATCAACTTCAAAAACCCGGTCAACAAGCAGGCGAAGGAAATGGCGGTCATGACTTACCAGGACAATCGTGCCACTGAAATTTTTCAGGGTTTCCAGTAGCATCTCACGGGAACGGATATCAAGATGGTTGGTCGGTTCGTCAAGAATCAGAAAGTTTACCGGACGACAAAGAATCGTTGCCAGTACCACCCTGCTCTTTTCGCCGCCGGAAAGATTTTCAATACGCTTTTCAACTGCGTCGCCGGAGAAAAGAAATGCTCCGAGCAGATTGCGTATGACGCCAATGGTCGCCAGCGGTATAACATCCTGTACTGTTTCGAAAATTGTTTTACGCGGATCCAGCAGATCCATGGCATGCTGACTGAAATAGCCAATTTCAACATTGGCGCCAATGATCGCATTGCCTGTTGTCGGCCCTGTTTGGCCGGCCAGAATTTTGAGGAACGTTGATTTCCCGGCACCGTTAACACCAACCACAGCAACTTTGCTCAGGCGCTTGATCATACCGGTCACACCGTGAAAAACCGGCTTGGCCTGCCCATCAGGAGCAAGCCATACTTTGCCAAGGTTCTCGAAAGCGGCCACATCATCACCACTGCGCGGAGGATCGGCAAAATCAAAACGTACGGTACGCTCCTCGGCAGGTATCTCAATCCGCTCGATTTTCTCTATCTTCTTAACCCGCGACTGAACTTGCGCCGCATGGGAAGCACGAGCGGCAAACCGGGCAATAAACTCTTCTTCCTTGGCCAGCATATCTTGCTGCCGCTTGAATGACGCGATCAACTGCTCACGTCTGATATCCCGCTCCCGTTCATAGAAATCATAATTCCCGCCGTACGTTGTCACCGTGGCATTGGCTACCTCAATAACTCTGGTCACCACACGGTTCATAAAGTCCCGGTCATGACTGGTCATCAGCAGTGAACCTTTGAATTCAGAAGCAAGCCATTCCTCCAGCCAGATGATTGATTCGACATCCAGATGGTTGGTCGGTTCGTCCAGCAGCAAAACATCAGGCTTAAGGGTCAGGATACTGGCCAGGGCAATGCGCATTTTCCAGCCGCCGCTGAATGATTCCACCGGATGATCATAGCGGTCAGGGCCGATACCGAGTCCGGTTAATACAGTCTGGGCACGAGTATCAAGATCATATCCCTCCATGTGTTCGAATTCCTCAACTGCCGTGCCATAACGCTCAAGCAGCGCCGCCATTTCATCATCCGATTGCGGCTCACACATCGCCGCTTCCATCTCCTTCATTTCAGAAGCCAGGCGCACAGTTGAACCGCAGGTGGCCATAACCTCCTCAAGTGCGGATCGCCCGGACATTTCGCCGACATCCTGGGAAAAATACCCTATGGTCGTTTTCTTGGGGAGAATCACCTCGCCGGTATCCGGCTCCTCTTCTCCGGCAATGATGCGGAAAATAGTAGTTTTACCGGCACCATTCGGACCGACCAGACCGGTATGAGTGCCGGGAAGTATCTGACAGCTTGCGTCCCTGAATAAAATCTGAGAGCCGTGCTGTTTGAAAATATTTGATAACTGAACCATCCTTAAAACTCCCTGCTTTCCAATGATTATATTTGCAGCATAATGGGGGATGCCCTGCTTTGACTAATCGAGCCTGACAAGCCAAACATACGGGACCATACCATAGTTCCAGGCCAGACAGAGACGGCGGTAACCTGAATAAAGGAGCCCTTCTTCACCGCTATGGATAACAATCGGCGCTTTTAGCTTCAGTGAACCTTCGCTCTGCAGCAATTCTTCCAATGTAGAATAATTTTTGCGGTAACCCCGTTTGGCCCGAGCAAGGTAGGTTTGGTACTCTTCGTAGCGATGGTAGGAAAGTGCCACGGAAATGGTTCCGATAACTTCGCCACGGGGGTACGGAACCAGCGCTCCGCTGTCGAATCGGGAAACAATCTGATCCCACACAACCCCATGGGAACAATACCACTCCTGCTTGGTAGGATGGTTGAAAAATTCCCAGCGTTCTTCTTCTATTTCGGGCTGATGCCAGACAATTATTAACGCAGAAGTTGAAATCATGTGCTGCTCTTTGATTGTGCCTACAGACTCAGTTCTGCATGGCCATGATACAGTTCATCCCGCTCCTTTGAAACATCCTCACTTTCCAGATACTCTTCAAAACCCATGGTACGATCAATCACCCCTCCAGGAGTGATCTCGATAATCCGGTTGGCAACCGTTGAAACAAATTCATGGTCGTGAGAGGCGAACAGTATTACTTCGCTGAAGGTGATCAACCCGTCATTCAAGGCGGTGATCGATTCCAGATCAAGATGGTTGGTCGGTTCATCGAGGATCAACACATTAGCACCGCTCAGCATCATGCGTGATAACATGCAGCGAACTCGTTCCCCCCCGGAGAGGACGGTAGTTTTCTTGGTCGCTTCTTCACCGGAGAACAACATCCTGCCGAGAAAACCGCGCGCAAAAGTTTCCCCCTCTGTAGGGGGTGAATACTGACCCAACCATTCGATCAGTGACAATTCTTTCTCAAAAAACTGACTGTTCTCTTTTGGAAAATATGCACTGCTTATCGTAACACCCCATCGGAACGTACCGCTATCCGGCTCCAACTCTCCCGCCAGAATCTGGAACAGCGTCGTTCGGGCAAGGGTATTACCGCCGACGAACGCAATTTTATCTTCCTTACGCACAATCAGATCTAACTTATCCAGGACCTTAACTCCGTCAAGATCTTTTGTCAGACCCTGAATTTCCAGGATAATATCGCCACAAGCCCGCTCCGGTTTAAAGACTACATGCGGATATTTGCGCGATGATGTCGGCATATCTTCGAGGGTAAGTTTATCCAGCAGTTTTTTGCGCGAAGTTGCCTGTTTTGCCTTGGAGGCATTGGAACTGAACCGCTGGATAAACGCTTTAAGTTCTTCAGCTTTTTCGGATACTTTACGATTTTCATTTTGTTTCTGCTTTAAGTTAAGTTGACTGGCATGATACCAGAAATCATAGTTGCCAACGTACACCTGTATCCGTCCAAAATCGATATCGGCAGTGTGGGTACAGACCTGGTTGAGAAAGTGCCGATCATGGGAGACAACGATAACGGTATTGGGAAATCGGTAGAGGAATTCTTCCAGCCAATTGATTGATTTCAGATCGAGATTGTTAGTCGGTTCGTCCAGCAGCAGGATATCCGGATTACCGAACAGCGCCTGTGCCAGCAATACCCGCACCTTGTCACCGGCCTCAAGCTCCTTCATCTGCCTTGTCCGCAATTCCTCAGAGATGCCAAGCCCGTTAAGCAGTACGGCAGCTTCTGATTCAGCCTCATACCCGTTCATTTCGGCAAAGTCACCCTCCAACTCGGCAGAACGGACACCATCCTCCTCGCTAAATTCCGGCTTTGCATAAATTGCTTCACGTTCGGTCATCACGTCATAGAGGCGTTTATGCCCCATGATAACGGTATTAAAGACGGTTTCCTCATCAAATGCAAATTGATCCTGCTTAAGAACAGCTATGCGCTCTTTCGGGCCAACAATAATTTCACCCTTATCCGCATCAAGCTCGCCAGCGAGAATTTTGAGAAAAGTCGATTTTCCGGCGCCGTTAGCTCCTATCAGACCATAACAGTTGCCGGGAGTGAACTTGATATTGACATCTTTAAATAGAACTCGTTTGCCGTAGGAAAGGGTGATGTTTGATGCTGAAATCATACCGGGTGGTGCTCCTTGTGTGGAAATAAAAAACCACAGGGCTTTGGTGAGCTCTGTGGTTCACGAACGGTGCCTTATAGCATATCAAACACCTTCCGGGCAATACATTTCAACAATTCACAATCATTACGCAACAGCATCGGTCAATTTGCGAACACGGTGGTATCAGTGTTTCAGCCGGTTCAGTCCGTACTTGTAGATATAGTTTGTTCCCTGGAAATACGCCAGAGCATCCATCAACAGATCATCCTGCGGCTTTACTATTGTTGTTGCTCCATCATTGCGCACGAAATAGAAATAATCGACCTCCTTTTTAGGGGCAAGCACCAATAGGTTATCCCCATGGATATAGCCAAGTTTCTGGTACGTCGAAATAAATGCCCTTTCATCCCACACACCCGGTGTCAGAACATCCTTGCCGATAAACGCGCTGCTGTACTGAGCGTTGAGGAGGGCAAGAACGGTAGGGGCAATGTCAATCTGACTCATCATCCGGTCCACGACTCGGGGAGCAATATGTGTAGGAGCATAGATGAACAGCGGGATCTCGTAATTTTTTATCGGCAACGCCAGCTTGGCAGCGCTTCCGGCACAGTGATCCGCAACAATGACGAAGATGGTATCATTGAACCACGGCTTCTTCCTTGCTTCAGTCAACAGCCTGCCGATGGCATAATCGGCGTACTTTACACCACCGTTCCGGCCGGTATGAGAAGGGATATCAATCTTTCCCTCCGGATAGGTGAAGGGGCGATGATTTGAGGTGGTCATTACAACACTGAAAAAAGGTTTTTTTGTTGAATATGAGTGATCCGCCTCCTTGATCACCTTCAGAAACAGGTCCTCGTCACACACACCCCACGCATTGGTAAACGTTATCTCGCTAGAGGTAAAGTTGGTACGATCAATCGTGGCAAAGCCATTGTTGGCATAGAAATAATTCATATTATCGAAGTAGCCATGTCCGGCATAAATAAATTTGTTATCGTATCCCTTCTCTTTCATGACTGACCCCCATGAAATGAAGTTTTCATTTTTGGGGCGCTTGACCACCGAAATTCCGGGGAGCGGCGGCATAGAGAGGGTTAGGGCCTCCAGACCACGCACAGTGCGTGTGCCGGTTGCGTACAGATGTGTAAAAAAAAGTGATTCCGTGGCCAGTTTGTCAAGGTTTGGTGTTAATCCTTTATCGTTACTAAAAGATGTCAGGTACTCTGCACTCAAACTCTCTTCCACCACCAACACGATATTAAGATGTTTTTCTACTCCGTATGTTTCTATCCAACGGCTTACCGACATGTCTCCCGTTCCCGAGAAGCGGCTGGTTGTCTCCTGTACCAACTCCTTGAGACGGGTGAGAACAACTTTATTGTCTCTGTTGACATAAAACTTGTTGAAATCAAGTTCGTTGTTTCTGAAGGCGGCAAAGAGACAATAGATCCCGTTGCCGGCCAGTTCCACCGCATAATTGTTCGGAGATATCTGAGTCTGCGACAGGTCGACAACAGCAAATGATATGACCGGAAGAAGGAGAAAGAGTGCCCCGGCTTTCAGCCGGTTGGCGCCGCGTGATGTATGCCTGAACGCCCGTGACAGGTGTTTTTTAATCGGGGGGAAAATTATTGCTGTGATCAACAACAGTACGCAGAGAATTGCGTTAACCGGATATGACTCACGAATATTACTGATAACTTCGTTGGTATAGATCAGATAATCTACCGCGATAAAGTTGTACCGAGTCGCAAATTCGTCGAAAAAAGTATATTCTGACACCACGTTGAACAGCATCAGGTATGTAAGCACAAACGCGATGCCATACGAACAGATCCTGAATAATGCACTGTTAAATGCCCTGTCAGGCAGCACGACAACTACAAGTACGAACGGAATGGCAAAGTACGAAAACGTTACGCAGTCAAAAAAGAAACCAACAGAATAGATTTTTGCAAACAACCAAGAGGTCAATTCAAGATCTGGTAATGATTTCACCAGCAGAATTGTCCGGGTAATTGCCGAAAAGGCCGAAATAATCAGCCAAAGGGTGTAAAGCGAATGAAATCTTTTGTCTATACGCATGGTGCTAAAGTCCTTGAAATATATACTCAGTTCAGGGGGCCGTTACCGTGATAACCTGGCTCCCCTCCCCTCCTGGATTCATTACTTGAAGCCGGAAATCTTTATTGACCGGAGAATAAGGATGGCGCAAGTAGATTAATTTTGTGCAATCGACATACACCAGTTTTTCCCGCTCGGTCATATCTTGCTCACCACGTCCGCCGATCTGTACGCCATCAACAAACAGGGAAGAATTTTGGCTGAAGTTCTTTCCGGTAATGACAAGTTCATAATAATTGACATGCTCGTTTCCAGTCGATACCAATACAATTTCAGGCTTGGTCTCAACAGCAAGGTTCAAGGGCACCGAACTGTTCTCTGGTGCGTTTTTTACCAATACCTGATGAAGCCCGCCGGCAACATCAGGTACGCTAAAAGAGATTGTTTCAGTGGTAAGGACAGTACTGGCAAGCGCTGCTCCATCAAAGAAAAGCAGAGATGATTCTCGAAAATTTCCACCGACCGCAATTACTTCCCGCTCTTTTCCAGCAGAACAGGAACTGATCTGATCTGGAGTCAGCCTGGTGAGAACAGGTCGCAGCGGCAGAACCGTAAAGTTATAGGTCCTTCCGATAGTGCCGTCTGAGCGTTTCAGGTACAGCGCGTACAACCCTGCTTCCAACTGCTGGGGAACAGTGAAATCAGCCTGTCTGGTACCGGTAACTCGTGCGGGAATTCCGGTACTTCCGAGGAAAACGGTCGCCTCTTCGCCAAAACCGGCTCCGGAAAGCGACACCTTCATACCTGGTTCCGCCTTGGCCGGAATGATACTGAGAATAGAAACCGGGACAACAGCCGGAACGTGTTTTTTATCGATGGCGCTCTTTACCCTTTGCAGCTTCTCTGCTGCGTGAAGATCTGAAACAAGGAAAAGAGCAATAATGAATAAAAACGTTCGCAGATTTAATAAAAACATATCCACCCTTTCCAAAAAGTTGATTCAGTCTTTGATCGTCATAGTCAGCCAAACCCCACCTAGCATAAACAAAATATTGGCTCCCCAGGCGGCGACAACCGGTACCAAAACTCCGCTTCTGCCGTATGAGAGCAACACCGCATTAACAACAAAAAAGGCAAACCCGATACCGACACTGGCGCCAATTCCCTTAGCAATGCCGCCGGAGCGGTTATTCCGGAGTGCAAAGGGAATTCCGAGCAGCACCATTATCAATGCAGCAAATGGTGAGGCAATTTTTGAGTGCATCAGCGTTACATACCGATACGCCTGATAACCGCCTCTTTTCAGGTTCATGGCATACTCATTCAGCGCATGAATACTCATGTTGTCAGCATCGTTATCCAGTACCTGCAAATCTTCAATTTTAAGATCAAGCTCCAAAGGCATAGTTTTCACAGAACTACTCATATAACCGGCTGACTGAAATTTTTTTACGACTGCAGATTTTAATGTCCAGGAACCGTCTCCATACAGAGCCGTTTCAGCATCAATTCTGCTAACCGGATTCATGGAACTATCAACGCCCCAAACAATTACCCCTCCCAAAGCACGCTCTTTTGGATCAAACACCCGTGCCTGGAGAATTGATTCTTTTGAGCGAAACCAGATATTGTTTCGTTTGAAGGTAATTTGTTCACCCTTTTTCTTGATTTTTATCCGGTCGATCATTTCGGTACGAGAGTAACTGTGCGGTAAAACCAGTTCTGCGTTGACCAATAGTACAATACTGGCCACAAATCCGAGGCCAAGTAGCGGTACAGAAATCCGCAGCAAACTCACTCCGCAGCTGCGTAGAGCAATTATTTCACTGTCTCGAGAAAGCACTCCCAGCGTCAGCAATGTCGCCATAAGAATCGAAAACGTCGCAGTGCGACTGATCATCTCGGGAAATTTCCAAAGGAAATAAACCAGAATGTCACCAGCAGCTCCACCTGCACGTAAGAATCGCGGCATTTTTTCAATCAGATCAATTACAAGATAAAGTGCTACAAAGCCGCTCAGGCAGAGCAGAAACATACGGAGCCAGACTTTGCTGATATATCGGTCAATAATGCTCATATCAGGATGATCTACCGAAAAATCCTAGAAATGTTTGCCATGACAACAGGGAAATCCTTTTTTCACGCGATGCCAGTAATAAAAAATAACATCCTACACTGAAGAAAATGACATTGGGGGTCCAGAGAGCTATGGCATGCGGTACTACCCCCCTGTCAGCCACCGAACGGACTATTGACATCAGGACATAATAAGCAAGTATAACGGCGATACTTACAGTAAAGCCGCCTGATTTACCGGAACGACGATTCTGCATTCCCAAGGGGACAGCCAGGATTGCAAAAACAAGCGAAGCCAATGGGAAAGCGAAGCGGCTATGAAACTCTGAAAGCAGCCTGGATCGTTCCCTGGTCGAAACAGAAGGATTATCAATCTGTTCCTGAAGTTCAGCAAGCCACATGTCCGTTTCATTGCGGGAAATTGTGGAGATATTTCCCGCTTGTCCAATGGTCATATCGTATGCGCCAAAATGAACCAGCCGGTACAAGGATCCTCCATCAGCAACATGAATAGAACCATCGTGCAAAGAAAGCAGCAGGGCCTGATTATCGGGCGTGCTTGAAACAAGGCCGTTCCGGGCAAAAATTGTCATCGGGCGATCAGGATTGCGACTATCATGAATGATAACCCCTTTCAGGGTCTGGCTCTGGGCGTCATATTGATCAGTATACATGACAATGTTAGGTATATCGTCCCAGAATATTTTTTCACGAATAGTTGCAGTAATTCTCTGCTTCGCCACCTGTACACTGAGTCTTTTAAAAGCGGTGTTACCCCATGGTACACCGATAGTACTCGCACCCAATGCAAGCAGAACAGCAACAAGAGCACAGCATATAACCGGGGGCATGAGTTGTGTGAGGCTGATACCAGAGGCTTTCATGACAACAATTTCGTTATCGGCAGAAAACCGGCCAAACGCCAACAGCACAGCGAGCAGAAATGCCATAGGAATCGTAAACACCAAAAACGAGGGGATGAGATACAAAATCATTTTGCCAACGTCAACCAACGGCACCCCGCGAGAAACCACCAGATCAGTCAGCGAAACAAGGCGCCCCATCAGTAGCAGCAGCGTGAATATGACGATACCAAGCAGGAATAGCGAAGAAATTTCGCGAATTATGTAGAAAGATAAAATGCGTTTCACGAGGGGATGATACATGACTACTCGAAAGGTGTAAAGCGCTCAGCAGTTACGGAGCGGGAACCCGCGCCGGGTTCCCGCATACAACGACCTAATTTCAAATCAGCCTTGGGCTGACCACTGCCCATGAAGATTACACAGTTCGCGTGCCGTCACAGTGGTTGCGGCAACATTAAAAACAGCCTCGGCAACTTCGCCAGGCTTAAGGAACTGGCGATATGCCTTACCATCGGCAATGAGTTCAATCCATTCGATATAATGTTTTTCTTCCATCGGATGGGGCACGCTACCAACGGTTACCTTGTAGCCGTCAGCTATTTTTTCAACAACCGGTACATGTTTTTCCTTGGCTGCATCTACGGTGTTTTCAGCAAGAAGGGCCATTTTTTCGCCGCAACAGGTTAAAACCCCCTCGCCGGCATGAATAGTTTCGACAATATTGCCGCACAGGTTGCATTTGTAAACCTCAAGAACTTTTGCCATGTGTGTTATCTCCTTTTCGTATCGAGTAACCCTCTTACGGGGTTCCGGGTGTTACCAATTCTCGCCAAGCAGTTCAAAATGTGCTTTGGGATGCAGACATGCAACACAAATATCCGGTGCGTCCTTGCCGGTATGGAGGTATCCGCAGTTACGGCAGCGCCAGACAACATCACCATCTCTGGTGAATACGCGACCGGCATCGATATTTGCCAACAGGTCTCGGAATCTTTTCTCGTGTTGTTTTTCTGCTACTGATATAGCAAGCCATGCAGCCGCAATCGCTGGAAACCCCTCCTCTTTTGCTGTTGCAGCAAAACCCGGATAGAGAAGAGAATGCTCTTCATGCTCACCGTTTGCCGCAGCGAGAAGGCTCTCTGCTGTTGTACCAATTGTGCCAGCAGGAAAACAGCCCGTAATCTCCAGATCGCCTCCTTCAAGAAATTTGAAGAAACGTTTCGCGTGCTCCTTTTCCTGATTTGCAGTTTCTTCAAAGATATCAGCTATTTGAAAAAATCCCTCATTTTTTGCAACACTTGAAAAATAGGTATAACGGTTACGCGCCTGACTTTCACCGGCAAAAGATTTCAGCAGATTCTGCTCGGTTTTGGTTCCCTTGATTGACGTTGCCATCATTTCTCCCTGTTAGCTTGTCTTTAAATACGACCGATATTGTCTTTTATACCCTACATTTCAAATTTTGCAACAAAAAAAATGGGGCGCATTTCTGCGTCCCATTTTTTGATTTTTAAATTCAGACAATTACGACAGCTGACGACCACCTTCAGCAGCCCATTTTTCCAGCATAGGAGTGGTAACAGATTTTGGACGCTCAATAGCATAGCCAAGGCCACGATCCCAAGTAATGTTAGCCATGCAACCAAGTGCACGACCTACACCAAACAGGACAGTGTAGAAGTCCCACTCTTTGAGGCCGAAGTACCACTGGATAACACCGGACTGTGCATCGACGTTAGGCCAGGGATTCTTGGTCTTGCCGTGTTCAGTCAGAACACCAGGGGCAACTTCAAAGATCATGGAAACAACTTTGAACAACGGATCATCTTTGAGGCCCGGGGTGTTCTGGCAGAATTCACGCTGTGACATGTAGCGTGGATCTGTCTTGCGCAGTACGGCGTGGCCGTAACCTGGAATAACCTGACCGGCATTGAGCGTATCCCAGAGAGCGGCCTTGATCAGCTCTTTGGTTGGCTCTACGCCTTTGCAGTACTTCTCCTGGAACTTCATGGTCCAGTCGAGAACTTCCTGGTTGGCAAGGCCATGCAGTGGGCCTGCCAAGCCGTTCAGGCCTGCAGAGTATGCATAGTAAGGATCCGACAGAGCGGAATGCACCAAGTGAGTGGTGTGTGCTGAAACATTGCCGGACTCATGGTCGGAGTGGAGGATAAAGTACATACGGGCAACATCTTTGTACGCTTCACTCTGGCCAATCATATGGGCAAAGTTGGCACCCATGTCAAGCTTAGGATCGATAGCAATCTGCTTGTCGCCCCTGTATTTCAGGTTGTAGATGAAGGCGGCGATAACAGGGATACGAGCCACAATATCGCTGGCATCTTCGTAAACATATTCCCAAGCAGTCATCTTGTTGAACTTGCCCGATCCGTAGAATGCAAAGAACTTTGAATCTTTCTGCAGAGCCAGCATGGCAACCGAAAGCATGACCATTGGATGGATATCGATCGGCAGAGCGCGAATAGCATCGAATACGTACTGGGGCACAACCTGACGTGTTTTCCATTCGGCAACAACTTCAGCAACCTGCGCATCAGTAGGAACATCACCTGTCAGAAGGAAATACCAGAAAGATTCAACTGTCGGATAGGCGGAACCTGCAGCCTTGGGAAGTGCAGCAAAAGTTTCAGGAATGGTTTTGCCACGGAAACGGATGCCTTCTTGTGGGTCCAGATAAGAAATATCCGTCACAAGTGAACGGATATCACGGGCACCACCGATACACTGGTCGATGTTAACCTGGTCAATAATGACTTTGCCAAACTCTTTGACAAGTTTGGTAATACGGGGGCGGTGTTCCTCGATCTTCAGCTTGAGTGTGTCTTTCAGGGCCATAGTTTTGCTCTCCTTTTCGTGGTGTGGGTGTGAACCCGGATAAAAAGCTTTTGGCTTCTTAACAGATGATCCAGTGGTTTTTACGGGGAGAAACGGACTCTTCTAGCATACTGTATACGATTTGTGCTGCAGTTATACTTAGCGTATACAGAAAATGCAACAAAAATTTTATTTGGTGAAATCAATTCAAAATTACCAGCTCATCGGCCGAATGAGTAAGTCTCTTAAACCCCTCATTACTCAGGTAAAAAGTATTCTCAATGCCAATCGCACCTTCGCCAGGAAAGACGGCTTTCGGTTCAAAGGCAAAGGTCATCCCCTCCTCAAGTAGCATGTGATGAAAACCTCGAGCAATAAAAGGATATTCATCTATTTCAATACCAAGTCCATGCCCGATAAATGACACCTGCGACCCTGTTGCTCCCATAAAATTGTCAGCGTACCCCATTTGGACGGCACGCGACTGGCAGATATCGTACAGTGTTCCCCAACTCATGCCAACTTCAACAACTCGCATCATCAATGCCTGGATTTCCAGCATGTCATCGTACGCGTGCCGCAACCGATCAGACGGTTTGCCAACAAAAAACACTCTGGTCTGATCACATAAATACCCATCCACACACCCGGCAAAATCGATAATCACCGGTTCATGTGCTTCTATCCGTTTGAGGCCGGCACCCTGTCCAAATGAAGGATTGAGACCCATCCCCCCAAGAGGTGTATCGGCGTAGGCAGGCACGGCACTGTCGGTACCGGAAAAAATCTGGCCATAGCAGATATCGGAATTAAACCCCCTCATGCGTATCAACCCCTGGTGACCATCCTTACGGGCTGCATATTCAAGTTCTGCCGCGACATCAATATCAGTCTTGCCTACTCGTATGACTTCCCGGGCACGGCGATACACGAGGTCAACCTGGTCAGCAGCATCTTTCATGAGATGAATTTCGTAATGAGACTTTATCATCCTGACCTTACGTACCAGCGGGGTTGCATCTGAAAAATCTGCGTTAGGGAAGAGTCCACAATATCGCTTATAAAAATTAACCGGAAGGACATCTAGTTCCAACCCTATCCGTTTGGGCAGCGGGTATCCGTACTGAGCCAAAACAGCGGGAATGTCTTTAATTGAACCAAATGGTACCACTTCTTTAAGCCCTGATTCCATACGAGCCCGTCCGGCATCCTTTCGCACCAGATAGAGAGGCTGCCCGGAAGCAGGAACGTATAAATTGCCGCTCTGCACAGTACCGGTAAAATAAAACAGGTCCGCATTCTGCACGATAATAACGGCATCAAGTAGAGCTGACTGCATGTATTCCTGCAGTTTATGACATCGATATTCAAGCTCAACAGCGGGTGTCAGTCGCATCATGATCTCCAGGTCGACAACAGATAATTTCCAGCCAGAAAACACTGATATGCATTCTCAATTTCACTTATAAACATACCGGCATCAAAATATCCAGCTGAATAATCAAAAAATTGGATGCCCTATGTAAGAATATTTCTATGATTCCAGTTCAAAATGTGGTGACTGCATAACGTCCCATCCTGCCAGCGCAGGTCAAAAGTTGCAGACGCGAAGAGTGCCACTCAGAAAGACAGCGAATCCGATCATTCCAGGCGTCTGCCAATGCAGCTTGAGTGTTAAGCACTTCTGTGATATCTGCGGCCCCCTTTTCATATTTACGCTGAGACACAGCAAGAGCACTCTGGGCCGATTCAAGAAGTTTTGCGGAAGCCTCAAGATTACGCAAGGCTGAGATCGAGTCAGAATAGGCCTTAACAATTCCCATGGCTACCTGTTGTTCAGTGTCAGCCAGATCCGCTTCCTGCTTATCAACCTTGGCTTGTGCACCGCGGAGTTTATAGGTGGAAGCAAAGCCATCAAATAAAGGAATCGACAGAGAGACCATCAGCGTGGTTTCCTCGGCACCTGTTGGTGTTACAGCTTCTCCCGGACGGGTATTTTGATAATAATTCCCTGACAGATTCACTGCAGGCAAACCGGCAGATTTAGCGACAATCACCTGCAATTGCGAAGCTTCAAGCTGCTTTCTGGCGGCGATAATTGAAGGATGGCTTTTCTGAGCCTCTTCAAGCCAAAGCGTAAGTTCTTTTCTTTCAAGAATTCCGCCCTGATTTTCATCCAAATCCTGCGGCAATGATAGTTCCGTATCGCTAGGCACACCAAGATGATATGCCAACACGGCCAAGGCTTTCTGAAAGTCCCCCATGGCACGGTTTTTATCCAGTGACGCCTTGGCCAGGGCGGTTGTCGCCCGTAATGTATCCAATCGAGAAATAGTTCCTCTTGCCTCGCGTTCTTTAGCTGACTGCAGAGTACTTTGAGCAATCTCTTCATCCTTTGTTTTCGCCTTGAGGGATGCATTGGTGGTCATAACATCGAAGTAAGACTTGATAACTTCACCCATTGCTGTCTGCAGAGAATCGTCATAACTGGCAAGGGCTGCAGTCAGCAGTTTATCAGCGGCACTTCGGTAGGCGGACCGCCCACCAAAATCGAACATACGCCATGTCGCTGAAGCCTGGAATGTATACTTGTTGGCGTTGGTAGAGACATACCTGGAATCTGAATATCGGATGTTATCCTTTGTCCAATTGGTTGAAGCATTAATGGAAGGCAGATAATTGGCATCGGCTTGGCCAAGTGTACCTGCTTGGATCTTTACATCAGCCCATGCACCCCTCATCTTCTTGTTATTTGACAAAGCCAGATCAATGGCTTCAGCAAGAGTAAGCGGCATGGCAAAGTTCTTTTGATTCGCTTGAGGAATCCGGGTCTTGTCTCCCGGAAGAACAACTCCCTTCTCAACTACGTCAGGCATGGTTTGAAAAGGATCAGACAAAACATACGGAAACTCATTTGATTTGGCGATGTGCGGGCAGGCCAGTGCCACAGCTGCAAGACAAAATACTTTGAGCAATTTTTTAACGTTCATTCAGACTCTCCCGCTTATGTTGGATGAGTGGGCTCAGGAAATACTCAATCACCCGGCGGGAACCGGTTTTGATATCGGCCCTTACAGACATGCCTGCGCTTAGGGGCATATCATGGCCCTTGACCGAAATACTTGATTTGTCCAGAACCAGAATAACTGAATAGAGGAGCCCCTTTTTCTCATCCTTGATTGCATCTGACGAGACATGGACAACCCTGGCGGGAATGACGCCATATTTTGTGTACTCGTATGCATCAATTTTTACTGCTGCGGTATGCCCCTCTTCGACAAAAGCAACATCCTTGTTTTCAAGCATTGCTTCAACTTCAATCGTATCTTCCTTGGGAACAATTTTCATTAATGGCTGGGCAGCCGGCACTACACCACCCACAGTGTACACAGACAATTGCTGTACCGTTCCGTCAACAGGAGAAGTAAGCTTGAGCAATTTGCTGTGTTCCGAATTTCTCAAGGCATCCTGGCGTGCCGCACCCAGGATTTTGTCGGCATCTGTTTGATCGTCGTATGCAATACGCTTTGCTTCGGCTATCAGAACCAACCGTTGATTTTTGGCATCGTTCAGTTGGCCTTCCAGATCAACACGCGCCTGCTCCTTCTCAAGATAAGCATGCATGGGGACATCATGATTGTTTGCAAGATCCTTGTAGTCAGTTGCTTGCTGTGTGAGCAGTGTCAGGGACTCGGTATAGCGTGCTATCGCTCCATCAATGCGTTGAAGTTTAGCTGTGAAATCAAGATATTGGCCATCCAGATGTCCCTGTGCCTCTCGTAATTTTTGAACAGTTATGCCAGCAATTTGAGTCAAGCGAGGTGGCACGCGCTTATCTATTGCTGCAATCATCGCCCGAGAGCGGGCTATCGTAAGCTGTGCTTCAGTAACATTGCTTGTTGCTTTATCATGTTCAGCATCTGCCGCACTGGCATCAAGTTCAATCAAAAGATCACCCTTTTTGACGCGTTGTCCTTCTACGACATGCAGCGCCTTGACACTGGCAACCTCAATCGAAGCAATTGTTTTTGTACGATCATGGGGTATGATTTCCCCTGTGGCGTTGACAACAATATCCATTTTGCCGAACACCGACCACCCAAGTAATACGAGAATAAGAAATATAAGAACCTGTGCCGTGATGCGGAGCGTAGGGGAAACGGGCTTTTCCTGAATTTCCAGAGCTGCCGGTAAAAACTCAGCCTCCTGTTCCTTGAACAGGTTACCGCCGAGCTGTTCGCGATTTTTCCAGAAACGCGCAAATGTCTTTCCATAATGTCTCAGTAGAAATATTCGGGCCTCAAGTTTATGTTTCACACTCATATATTCACCACCTGAAGCGGAGTTGTGTTGCCAAACTGTAATTGATAAAGGTGAGAATAAATCCCGTCTCGCTTGGCAAGCAACTGATCATGGGTCCCATCTTCCAGTATCTGGCCACGTTCCATCACCAGAATTCGGTCAGCATCACGGACAGCGGAAAGACGGTGAGCAATGATCAGTACAGTCCGTCCCACACATATTTTACGCATGTTCTCCTGAATGACCTGTTCCGACTCATAATCAAGAGCACTGGTCGCTTCGTCAAAAATCAGGATACGGGGGTTGCTGATCAGAGTCCGGGCAATTGCAATTCGCTGGCGTTGTCCACCGGAAAGCCCGGTACCATGCTCTCCGACTCTGGTATCGTAGCCTTCCGGCAATTCGCAGATAAACTCATGTGCCCCTGCAAGGGTTGCCGCTGCGATAATGGACTCAATGGGAAGGGCAGGATTTGAAAGGGCAATATTGTCTCGAATGGTGCCGGTAAAAAGAAGATTCTCTTGAAGAACAACACCTAATTGATGGCGCAGCGACGTGGTATCAATGATAGAAATGTCCTGGCCGTCAATCATCACTCGTCCCCTATCAGGCGCATAAAGTCGCTGAACCAGCTTGGTCAAAGTGCTCTTCCCCGAACCGGAGCGACCGACAATGCCGATAACCTGCCCGGGGTTGATTTTCAGGTTTACCGAACGAATTACATCGGAGGTGTCAGGACGGTAGCGAAACGATACCTGGTCAAACTCAATAGAACCATTCAATCGGGGAATGCGGGTTTTATTACCCACAACTTCTGTCGGAGCGTTAAGAATGTCTCCCAATCGCTCCATGGATACCCCAACCTGCTGAAAGCTGTTCCATAATTGGGCGATGCGTAGTATCGGCTCGGTCAGCCGGCCTGAAAGCATGTTGAAGGCTATCAACTGGCCTACCGTCAGCTCTCCGTTGACGACCTGTGCCGCACCAAACCAGATGATGGCTACGGTCACCAGTTTATTCACCGTTGTAACCCCAAAATTTGCAACTGTACCAATGTTAGTGGCATTCAGTCCTGCAGTAACATACCCGGCAAGCTGTTTTTCCCAGTTGTCAACCCAGCGGGGTTCTACAGCCATTGATTTTATCGTGTCGATGCCGCTGATTGATTCCACAAGAAAAGCCTGGTTCAGAGCCCCCTGATTGAATTTTTCCTTCAAACGGGCACGCAGAATCGGAGTCAGCACCAGTGACAGGATAAAGTATAAGGGGAGTGATGCAATAACAACCAGAGTGAGTTTAGTGCTGTACCAGAACATAACAAAGAGAAATACCATCGAGAAAAACAGGTCCAATACCAGGGTGATAGAATTGCTGGTCAGAAATGAACGGATATTTTCAAGTTCCCGGACACGTGCTACCGAGTCTCCGACTCGTCTCGCCTGGAAATAGGCAATCGGCAGGGAAAACAGATGGCGGTAAAGTCGTGCCCCGAGTTCTACATCGATCTTGCTGCTGGTCCGGGCAAATACCCAGGTCCGAATAGCGGACAGAACATTTTCAAAGATGGTGGCACACAGCAGACCGAATGCAATAACATTGAGCGTTTTCATTGCATGGTTGACTAATACTTTGTCCATTACCACCTGAAATCCCAGCGGTGTTGCCAGCCCTATAAGCTGCATTACAAAAGAGATTACCAAAACTTCGGCAAGCAGTTTCCGATACTTGACGATTGCTGGAATATACCAACTAAAGTCGAATTTACTGAGATCCCGCAGATAATTAAGCTTGGAAATACAAAATATGAATTTGCCGGACCAAAGGTCTAGAAAGGTAGGCATATCCAAAACTTTAACTTCAGGATTGCCAGGTTCCTGAGTAATTATTCTCGGCTTGGTCTTGTCGCCGCTATCATATCCAAACCTGACTGCAATGAAGAAGTTACCCTCTTTATCAATAGCTATTGCCGGCATTGGCGCACGTTCGAGCCGCTCTGGATCCTGCTCGATAAGTTTGGCCGTAAGTCCGAGACGCTTGGCAGCCAGAAGAATAACCTCTTCGGTAAACGGCTTCCTGCCAAATTCATGTTGCAACTTTGCTTCATCAACAGCGATACCATGGTGCCTGGCTATCATCAGCAGAGATAAAAAACCTGAATCTTTACTTTTTGTCATGTTGAGCCCATCCTCGGCTACGCCGAGACTCTTTCTGGAAGATAAACTGACTTACGGCCTGAATACGAAACCGTGTGCTGCGACAATAGCAGGGAAGAAATCTAGAAGGTGTCAAAATTGGTCGGATAGATATCAAGAAAACATCAAGACTCTGTTTATAAAATCATTTACATGCCCCCTGTTTTCGGGCATAGCAGGATAATGGACTTGCGACTGGAACTTGATTTTCTGACGGTAGAGTATGTCATTGCACACTAAGCAACGTAATAGTATGAACTATCTGAAGGCGTTAGCACTGGTGGGGTGCGCCACATTAGCTGGTGAACTGCTGCACCCCCATACTTCGCTCCCGAACCTGGTGATGTTTTATCTTTTGGCTGTAGTGCTGGCTGCCCTCAAGCTGGGGTTTCGTGCAGCTATTCTGACTGCTGCTTCAGGTACATTGGCCTTTGATTATTTTTTTATCCCATACCGAGCAACTTTTACTCTGTTTGACGAGGAATACATCCCTACCTTTTTGGGGCTTTTCTTTGTCGGCTTAATTATCAGCAAACTCGTGGCAACTTCAAAACAACGAGCTGATGACCTGAGTGAACGTGAGACAGAAACCGCCAGCCTCTACCGATTGAGCCGCGATCTGGCTGCGGCCACAGATCATCTTGCTCTTTATGCCGCAGTGGTTCGAAATGCAGAATCTTCCATTGCTGCACAAGTGGCCATCTTTCATATTGCTGATCACATGACCACTCCTGCTGCGGCCAGCATCGGCATGAGATTTACCGACTCAGAGCTTTCAGCCATTGATTGGTCATGTAAACATGGACAGCGATCAATATCACCGGCCACATCTTATGATGAGACAGAAAATTTAGCGTGTCTTCCTTTGCTACAGGCCGGTTTCTGTTTAGGGATCCTGGCATTGCGAGGCCCACTCCCTGGCAGTCGTTCCCAGCGCTTGGTGGAGGGGGTCATTGCTCAGACAGTCTCAACATTGCAGCGGATCGAACTGTCGCACCAAGCTGAACAGGCTCAACTCATAAATACCCGGACAAATTTGGAGCGAGCGCTGCTAAACTCTATTTCTCACGACCTTCGCACACCTCTTGTAACTGTCACGGGCGCACTTTCCACACTGCGGGAAAAACAGGAGCGGCTCTCCAATACAGACAGAAATGCTTTGCTTGACACTGCCTGCAGCGAAGCGGATCGCCTGAATAAATTTGTCGGTAATTTGCTGGACTTAACACGTATTGAAGCCGGTGCCATCCTCTTAAACCCAGAGCCATGTGAACTTCAGGAACTCATCGGCTGTGCCTTGACTGCTCTTGAACAGCAAATCGGCACGAGAAAAATCAGGGTGCAATTGCCCGAAGAACTGCCTTTGGTCATGATCGACCTGGTTCTGATGACCCAGGTGCTAGTGAATCTGTTGGATAATGCCTTGAAGTATGATTCATGCGATAATGAAATAGAAATATCAGCCTATCTCGACAATACCTCGGTAGTGTTAGAGGTGGCAGACTGTGGCCCCGGCATTCCAAAACAGGATTTGAAGCAAATTTTTGACAAATTCTACCGGATACCTGTACCGGAAGGTGCCGGCGGTACCGGACTAGGATTATCTATCTGCAAAGGATTTGTTGAAGCACACGGTGGCAGGATCGAGGCTAAGAATCGTCCAGAAGGTGGGTTGCGGATGCTTATTCGGTTGCCGCTTGGGGGTACTGAGTTATGAAAAAAGGGGAGCATCTTCCAAGGATACTGATCATTGATGACGAACAGGCGATCAGACGCTTCCTGCACACGGCACTGGACAGCAACGATTTTACTCTATATGAGGCTGAGAGTGGTCATGCCGCACTTGCAGCTACGGCTGCACTGCGGCCGGATCTACTCCTTCTTGATCTCGGATTGCCTGACATTGATGGAATTGATGTAATCAAGCGCCTGAGGGAATGGACTCAGGTCCCAATTATTGTTCTGTCGGTGAGGAACCGGGAAGGGGACAAGGTGGCTGCCTTGAATGCCGGCGCGGATGACTATGTAACCAAGCCATTTGGGGTCGCTGAATTGTTGGCACGTATACTGGTAGTCCTGCGACGGTCACAGCAGCAAACCCCGGAACCGGTCTTTATTGATGATGATCTGACTGTTGATCTTGCTCGTCGTCGTGTAATTCTGCAAGGTAGTGATATTTCTTTAACTCCCACAGAATACGACATTCTTCGCCTGTTGGTCAGTCATGCTGGAAAAGTCCTAACCCATTCCCAGATTTTGAAGCAGATCTGGGGACTGGCCTACCTTGAACAGCCACATGTACTGCGAGTCAATATCAGCAACCTACGCCGCAAAATTGAGACCGACCCATCTCGACCACGCCATATCATAACCGAACCGGGGGTAGGATATCGGTTAAGAACTTCTTTTTAATTAAGCTCTACACTACAATCTACTCTCGATAGCTTAGCGATCAATTATCTATTAGCTATATGAGTGTTTTAACTCAGCGTGAATATGCACCCTAACACGAAATTTTGCCGGCTCTTTTTTCAGTAAATGTTTGACCTGATTTTACGAATTGTCTAGTATTCTTTCCCCGATATGCAGAATATCAATTCCAACTTTTATTAACGGCGGTACCCGATATCATGCAAGCCTATCCGTATACCATTACGATTTCGTCAGAAAAAGGGGGTGTTGGTAAAACAACACTTGCAACTAACCTCGCCATATACCTGAAAGCAATGCGCGATGATTTACCGGTAACAATATTCTCCTTTGACAATCATTTCACAATCGACAAAATGTTTGAACTGAAAAAACGTGGTGCTGAATCTGCCGACGTTCATGCCCTATTGATGGGAGAACAGTCCGGAAAGGTTGTTCAGGCCGGCCAGTATGGAGTCGGTTTTATCCGTTCCTCGACAGAACTGGGTGACATTCATGAACGCTTCAAGGGACCGATGACGCTTACTCGAATATTGGCCGAATCAGGCATTTCTGGAATCGTTATCATAGATACACGGCCGGATCTGAATATATTGACCCAAAATGCCCTTTATGCCGCGGATCGTGTTCTGATTCCGGTCAAGGATCTGCCCAGTCTGGAAAACTGCAAGAACATCTTCGCACTGTTTGACCAACGCGGCATTGACAAAAAATCTCTGGCGTTGATTCCCTGTTTGATCGATTCGCGCATAAAATTTGAAGGGGTCTTCAAAGATCAGAAAACTCTTCTGAGGGCAATCGCGGTCAATCGCGGTTATCGCTGCCTTGATTCCTATATTTCAAAAAGTCCGAAAGTGGAAAGCCTGAACACAAATCCGGAAGGGAAAATCTACCCGATTTTAACCCATGCAAGAGGTACGGAAGTCCACGGCCAGTTTTTGGAAATAGCACGTGATATACTGAGAAGCATGGATGCGACCAAAGAGTCAAGGGCATGTTTGTATCATACGTGGCTGCTTGAAAAAGAGGCACACAAAAAGGAATCATATCTGGCTCGACTTGAAGGTTTGGCGGAACGATGCTTGATCTGTGGCGCACTATTGGAAGACAAGCCGGAAGACCGCAGCTTTTACTTTGAAACGTCTGATCGTTCCGCGCGTGGCTTCCTTCATGGGAAATGCGTCAGCAGCATGCTTTGTTCGGCGCTCTATGGCCTTCAGGAACAAGATCCGACGTTTGACGCGGCACGTACAGTTGTTGCAGACAAGGCTTCCCGAGCCGTATCGTTGTTGATGCCACAGGTCGGCAATGAAGCATGCCGACTTGATTATCGTCAATTCAGTATGACAGGGGAACAACTCTTTCAGAAAAATGTTGAAATGCCAGGGTTTGAAGCCGGAGAGTTTAATGGTCTGCACGACCGCTTGTATCTGTTATTAAATGAGGCTCTGGCAGGATTTGAGGGGGCGTTGCGTAAAGAGAGCTGGCTTTCAATATACCCGGTTAACCAGAATAACCCGGAGACTGTGCTTCATGAAGAATCGTACAAAGCCATCCATCGGCTGCAGAAACGCTTGGGAGAGGCGGTAAAGCCTACTATCTGACGATCTCTGATACCGGTACAAGCTGCACACCTCGTTCGGCAAGCTCAGGCAACAGTTCCGCAAGAGTAGCCATGGTAACCGGATGAGGATGGCATATTGCGATTGCCGATCCATATTTTCGGGCCTGCGTAACCGCCTGATTAAGCTGGCCAAGAATATAGTTACGCTCCTGATTGTTATCGAGGAACACGTTGCGCCGTCCAAACTTGATCCCAAGTTGCCGGGCCACCTTTCCCCCCTTGCTCTCTGATGACGTCATACTGTCAATAAAAAACAGGTTTTCATTTTTTATTATTTGAAGAACGGCTGTCATTTTTTCTTCCTGCTCGGTAAATGCCGATCCCATATGATTATTGACTCCAACCGCTTCCGGAAACCGCTGAATGAAACCCGACATCCGTTCCTTGAGTTCATCAGCCTCCATATTTACCAGCAGACCATTGGCCTCAATTCGTCGGGATGGCCAATTTTTAGGCTGCATCGGAACATGAATAAGTGTTTCTATCTGGTTGGCTGTTGCAAATGCGGCTACATTTTTATCAGCACTCAGGCCGGGAATTATGGCAAATGTTATTGGAACTTTAATTGCGGCAAGGGCTCGTGCCTCCGATACACGGTTCCCCATATCATCGATAATAACCGCTAAGCGCACTATCGCACCGTGGTGAACCCCGCCGACGTCATATTCTGGTGGAGTTGAATACTGGTGCTGCACTTCATGAGGGACTTGCCTATCAGCAGGAATATCTGCTTTTTCGGTCTTAACCGATGAAGTCCCTTGTTGCACCGGTTTAACAGTGGCAAAATCGTTTTTTTGGTCAGTAGCACCCCCTTTTTGTTTCGGGGCAACAAACAGATAGGCAACAATAGATCCGAGGATCAAAATAACGATCACCAAAACTGCTACACGGGCGCCGGAAACCTTTTTTCGGGATCTATTTCTGTTCGTAACGGCCATTACCCCTCACGCAAGAAGCAGGGGGCACGACGGTAACATCGAGCCCCCTGCAAAATCATCAACTTACAAGCTGTCAGTTCATTTACCGTCGCTACTCATTGACTTGATCAGCTCCCACCCTTTAAGCAGATCAAACGCTCTCAGAACCTGATAGTCATTTTTCAACTTATCTTCAAGCGTTGATGGAATTTTTTCCGACTTTTCAATTTTTTTATCACTCTTTTTTTCTTCACCAGCACCTGACTTGTCTTCACTTTCAAAATGATTTTCAAGATCTTTCTCGCGCAGGTGCATGGAATCCTTCTTGGCCGATGTTTTAGGCAGTTCAACTGCGTCAACAATGATATCCGGTGTAATGCCTTTTGCCTGAATCGAACGTCCCTTTGGCGTAAAGTAGCGGGCTGTGGTCAAGCGGAGCCCTGAGTCATCCGAAAGTGGAATAATTGTCTGCACCGACCCCTTGCCGAAACTCTGAGTGCCAAGAATAATTGCACGCTTATGATCCTGCAGTGCTCCGGCAACAATTTCCGACGCACTTGCACTGCCACCATTGATGACGACGACAATCGGATAATTAGCCTCCTTAGCACCTTTTTTGGCAGTAAACTGCATCTTTGAATCTTTTTCACGACCTTCCGTGTACACAATCATCTGCCCATCCGCTACGAAATGGTCGGCAACCCTGACCGCCTGATCAAGCAACCCTCCAGGATCGTTGCGCAAATCAAGCACCAAGCCTTTGAGCTCGCCCTTATTTTCTTCTCTCATAGCCTGAAGCGCCTTTGACAGGTCTTCATCCGTCTTTTCCTGAAACTGGGCAATGCGCACATAGCCGTATCCACCATCGCCCAGATAATACCGAACACTTTTTACCTGAATAACATCACGCACCAGCAGGAATTCTTTCGGTTTTTCAAAACTTTCACGCATGATGGTCAGAGTTACCGTAGTACCCTTTTGTCCCCGCATACGCTTAACGGCATCATTGATATTCAGATCTTTGGTAAATTTGTCATCTATTTTCAAGATCATGTCACCAGCCTTGATACCGGCTTTGAACGCAGGGGTATCCTCTATTGGTGATATAACGGTCAAGACCCCTTCTTTGATGGAAATTTCAATTCCCAATCCGCCAAAGGCGCCCTTTGTATCAATCTTCATTTCCTTATAACTGTCAGGTGACATAAACGAACTGTGTGGATCAAGTGACGAGAGCATCCCGTTAATAGCGCCGTAGACCAGTTTTTTTGTATCTACCTCTTCAACATAACTCCTCTTGACTATCGCCATAACATCTGTGAAGAGCTCGATTGACTCATAATCACTCCCCTTGGCCTCTGCTAAGCTATGCCGTTGTGAACTGATTATAAAAATTGACAAAAACGATACGACAACCGCAAAACCGGCAACCACCCTCATTTTACCTGCTTTTTTACCGCCTGGTACACTCATTTGCATCCTCCGGATATAGTTAACTGTTTCCTGTTCAATATCAGCGCACCCATTCAGCCGGGTCTACCGGCTTGCCTTGATGGCGAATCTCAAAATAAAGTATACTCCCCTTGCTTGAATCAACATCACCAACAGCACCGATAACTTCATGTCGTGCCACTTCAGCACCGACTTTTTTTGCCAATCGTAACGCATGTGCATACAAACTGAAATACCCGCCACCATGATCGACTATGATCATATTACCAAAACCTTTGAAATAATCGGAAAAAATAACGGTACCGTCATAGATGGCTTTTATCTCAGAGCCGGATGGCGAACGGATCGACAATCCTTTACTATAGGTAAAAGAGTTAAATTCCGGATGTTTGTGCTTGCCGTAGGATTCAATGATCTCGCCCTTGACCGGTAACGCCATGCGCCCTCTTTGGCTGGCAAAACCACGATCCGGAACCGATGGTAATTCAGCAAGCGGTTTCAGACGGTTTCCCGGTTTTTCATGCCGTGAGGAGAGCTTTCGTCGACTCAAGGCATTCAACCGGGTTATCATTGCCTGAAGTCGTGAGGCATTAGCCTGTAACTCCTTCAAGGATACCTCATAACTCTTGCGATCCTGGCGCACTTTGCCAAGATAGGCCGCTTTCTTGCTTTTTTCCAACTCAATTTCACGTTTTTTCTGCTCAATGCCCGACATAATGCGCTCTTTCTTTATCGCATCATGCTCGAGAGTTGCCTTAAGAGTGGTAAGCTGTTCTATCTTCTGATTATATTCAAGAAAAATTCGCCTGTCATTTTCCAGGATCGATTTCATGTAACGAATATTCTCGGCAAGTTGCGGAAACGACTCCGCAGAAAAAAACATGCGCAGGGCACCAAGCTCTCCCGCTTTATACAACGACGCCAGGCGCCGTTCTATCTCACTCCTTTTTCGATTAGCTTCTTCGGTTACTACGTTTATTTCGCGCCCGGTACGCTCAAGACTCGACTCAACGCTAACAAGATCACGGCTGAGACGGCCAAGGGCAGACTCTTTCTGCTCCAAGTTGCGCAGGATCTCTTTAAGCTCAGTTGATACAACCGCCTCTACCTTGCGGGTTTTGGTAATAAGCTGTTTTTGTGCCTTGATCTCCCGTTTTACACCGCGCAACTCATCTTTGGGATTTTCTGCAAACGCCGAAGCAGAGCACGCCGCCACCAGAGTACATATACCAAGAATCAGCTTCATCAGCTATACATTGATGAAGCGTTTCAACGAGGTAAGGCTCCCAATGAATCCAAGAGCTGCACCAGCAATCAACAGCCCGCAAATATACTCGATCGGTAGAAAACTCAAGCCGGAATCCGCAGGATTGAATGTAAGAAAACTACCAGCATTTTGCAGAAAGAGTTCGAATAACACAAACATCAGAATCAGGGAGAGGACGGCCCCGGCAATCCCCTGAATCAGCCCCTCCAGCAGGAACGGCGCCCTGATAAAAAAACGCGTCGCACCGACAAGTGACATGACTTCCAGCTCTTCACGCCGGGAGTAAATAGTAAGTTTGATCGTGTTGGAGACAATAAACACAACCGCTATAACCAGAAAACCACCCAGCAGAGCAGCGAGTAATCTGGCAAAGGTAATAAATGAGTTAAAACGGCGAACCCATTCTTCACCATACTGAACTTCCGTAATAGCAGGGATTCGCTTCAAGCTGATGACAAAATTTTCGACAGACATAGTATCACGATACGTCTGTTTCAGAGCAATTTCTATGGAAGCAGGGAGTGTCTCCGGTCGGACGCCGTCCAGAAGGGTTTCTTGACCACGCAAACGTTTTTTAAAGCGCTTCAGGGCTTCATCGCGGCTAACGTAGCCGACATGGGATACCTCTGGCAGCGCCGAAATCTTCTCACGCAACGAGCTCTGCTCCTGAACAGTCGGCTCTTTATCAAAATATACGGTAACCTGTACCCGTTCGCTCCAGTTTTCTACCGCACTTTCAAGATTAATAAACACCAGCAGAAACAGAGAAACAATCAAAAGAGCCAACGTAATTGTGCCAATTGTTACGACATTGACGAAGATGTTCTGACGAATATTGGTCACTGCACGGGCAAGAAAGAATCCCGACCTCCCCCCAAAACCACCTCCTGAAAGCGCAGGACGTTTATAGGGCTTGGGCGTCGTATGCGGTTTCTTTTTCCACTTGTTCAACGATTTCCCCTTTATTCAGCGTAACCAAACGCATATGGCTCTGCTCAATCAAACGACGGTCATGAGTGGCTACCACAACTGTCGTGCCGCGAATGTTCGCCTCTTTGAATATATTCAAAATCTGGTTTTTATTGGCATCGTCAAGGTTTCCAGTCGGTTCGTCAGCCAACAGAATCTTTGGGTCATTGACAAGAGCCCGGGCCAAGGCAACACGCTGCTGTTCGCCACCAGAGAGGCGCTGAGTTACGAGATTGTATTTGGACTCAATCCCCAACAGTTTCAGCATATACATTGTCTTTTTACCGATGTCTCCCCTGCCCCATCCGAGCACTTCAAGAGTAATAGCAACATTTTCAAAAACGGTGCGGTTCTGCAGTAACTTGAAGTCCTGGAAGACTACACCGATTGATCGACGCAGCAAAGGAATCTGCGGTGCGGTCATGCGGGATATATTTTGTCCATCAATCAGAATCTGCCCACGGTTTGGTGTAAGAGCGGCATAGAGAAGCCGCAACAGGGATGTCTTCCCCGCTCCCGAAGGGCCGGTAAGGAACACGAATTCGCCCTTGCCGATTTTGAGATTGATATTGCTCAGCGCCGAAGCATCCTGTTGATAGGCAAGTGACACATTATGCAGCTGAATCATTGGTCATCACCATGTACTGTAAGGGGTTTTTGTGGTAGGGCTTTCTTTGTCCGAACCGCTGAAAACATCTGCAGGAGGACCGATTGACGGAGCAGGAGAACCAGAACCACCGTCACCGGCGACGGTTTCTGCAGGTTTGTAAACCCACGTCGTGTTACTTTCGGTCATTGGGTCTTTGGGAATATCGCGCAGATACTGTTTTTGTTTCAGTTCATCGAGCGCATCGGGATACTTGCCCTGATCAGCGTAATATTGATCGAGAATGTTCCTGAAATTGTACAGGGTCTCCCGTAAGACAGCCTCCTTTGCCCTTATGACGCCCCATTGATAGTTTGGTACGGCAATGGCAGCCAGGATGCCGATAATTGAAACGACAATTAACAGCTCAATAAGCGTAAAACCCTGACATCCACTATTTCTACGGGCTGTTTGCTGAAGCATACGGGCGTGTTGTGTTTTAAAATAATTCACGATAAATTACCACTCACTGTACTTGGTTCCGTCAATAGCCTGCCCTTCTTGCGGAGCATATATATCAAAGACATCTTCCCCGCACCAGGAGGATGAATCAGGTTCATCTTTGTAACAGCGCAATTCCCAACCCCATTTATCATCTGATGCACTATTCTTATCCATCGGGTTAAGAACCGGCCTTCGTAAAAACTTTACGCTACCGGCTTTAGCATCGCCAAAATCATGTCCCTCGACAAGCTCCGCAAGATTTTCAGGATAGCCGCTACCAGTCTTTAAAGGACCATCCGGCATTCTATCAAAAGTTTTCCGGTAATCATCAAGCGCTGTGCGAATTATGCGCAGATTTCTGCGTAATTCGATCTCTTTTGATCTGATTGCTGTATTCTGAATCAGCGGTATAACCCCGGCGGCGAGAATACCGAGAATCGTAATCGAAATTACCAGTTCCAGCAGGGAAACCCCGGAGCGCGTTCGCATCAGTTTCAAGTGAATCCCTTCATAATTCGGGAACACAACTCGGCTCCCATACTATTACCACCCTTCATGATATGCCCGGTAGATTTTTGTGTGGTCATTTTTTGGGTCTGCAATAAATTTCCAGTCACTGTATTTATCCCCGGAACCGGCTTCGGTTCCACCTGGACTAACTGCTGGAATTGCACCAGCATTACCGATGGTGGTAGTAAGACCATCATTAGTAATATTCTCCAGTGCCGTATCTTTAAAATCTGACCGGAATGGCGATTCGTCACTTTTGCTGGCAACACCAATGATATTCCCGGATTGAATGCCCGCATTTATCGTCACGGCACCATTAGTAACAGTCCCTCTGAGAACAGTCCATGGCCCGCCGGTCATCGGGTCCTGATAGACTTTAAGTATTTTCCCGCAATCAGGAGCACATTTTGGATCTCTGTTTTCAACCAAAACTGAATAGTGTTGCGGTAAATAGCGAACCTTTGGATCCTTCAAGAGATCTGCCAGATCATTGAGTGGGGGAATCGCGCTTCTCGGGGGAACACCCGGCACCGTATATTTTGGATTATTCCAGTTTTCAATTGCTTCCTTAATCTGGCTGCCCCGAAAGATCAGCTCCTTTTCACGTTCCCGCTTCACAATAGTCGTCCACGATTTACCGGTAAATGCGGAAAGTATCCCGACAATCACAACCATAAAAACGACCATCAGAAAGGTAAAGCCGCTTTGGTTCATGATATTCGTTTTCAATCGGCCCTTACCTCTTGAACATGTACTGGTACATCATTTAACATCTACCGCAGTGCTGAATGGCAGAACATGCAGCGGCGTATTTTGCGGTGTTGTGAATGACTGATTCATAATCGCAAAACGTGACGAACCTCTGCTTTTGGCCTTGAACGATGCTGATACGAGAGTACCGGAACCAGACACACCCTGGTCCCCAACCGTCCTCGCTAACGACACGGTCACAGTGCCTTTGACAGGATCCACTATTTGACTGAACACGGTTTGCTTGTCATCTTTTTTCAAAAGCTTACCTTCACTCATAGCAACAAAATCAATAACAGCTGGATCGAATGTCAATACAAACGGAGCGTTGGCCAGATTTGTGACGTTACTTACCATGACATCGATAACAAACTGCTGTCCAACCGTCACTGACGATGGTGCCACTATCTGCAAAAGACTCCGCTGAAGCGACCCAACAGGTGGTAAAGCAGCAGGTGCAGGAGTTGACTGACCAGCAACCGGTGTTGTCACTGCATTATTTTTAGCTATTGGCGGCTCAGATGGAGCTGCTGTTCTCTTCTCAGCTGATTTCTTCTCAATTGTTTTCTGTGCAGTATCTCCTTCAAAAACAGGCTCCAGATCGAATGAGGCCAGCGGCCTGACCAGCGACGGATGATCTTCCTTGCCGGAAGCAAATGATGCAAGACCAGGAAGCGGCACAGGAACCCCTCTGACAAGACGCGGAGTTATCGCCAGCATCAGTTCGGTTTTGTCTTTGGATGAATTGTTGTTGGTAAACAGCTGACCAATCAGGGGAATATCACTAAGCAGGTACATTTTGGTTTTATCACTGCTGTCGGAACGCTGAATCAATCCACCAATGACGCTGGTTTCGTTATCTTTAAGGCTGAGAACCGTTTCAATATTGCGGGTACCAATGGTAACAACAGTTGTCAACCCGTCGGCCCCGACTTTTTCTTTGGTCAAAATTGAACTGACCTCAAGGTTCAGCTTGATTGAAATTTCGTTATTAAGTTGAATGGTCGGCTCAGCACTTACTTTGACGCCAACATCCACATACTGCACGTTCACCTGTGACACTGTGCCATTAAGAGTTGTCGTTGTAATCGGCACTCTGGTACCGACATTGAACTTTGATTTTTCTTTGTTCTTTACTCTGATTTTGGGATTTGACAACACTTCTCCCTTAGCCAGGGTCTTTCCAAAATTAAACGTAGCATTCGGCACCGTAACATAAGCACCATGGTTATTTATATTAAACGCTTTTACCAGATTTGTTATATCCCCGCCACCAGTCGTAACCGTGGTTGATCCGGCAGCAACTGTCGCAGTTGCCCCGCTCAGAGATGTTGCCAGCAGTTTATTTTCCGGGGAGAACATTCCCATTTGCACATTGTAGTTACTTAACAGCAATCCGACATTTTCAGCATTTTTATCGCTTACTTCAATAACTTCAACATCAAGTACCACCTCAGCTTCCGGCATGTCATTAGCATCAATAATTTTTTCAACGACATTTACAACATCCTCCGTGTCACGAACAACTATAGAATTCGAGTCTTCATTCACATACACCTTGCGCACCTGAATCAGGGTGCGAATCAGGTTGATAGCTTTTTTTGCCTCCATATAATTAAGGTGAAACGTTCGCAAAACCATGTCTTCGTACTGTTTGCTTTTGTCTGGAGTATTCATGAACAACAGTACGGTGGACTCGTTCAGGTTTTTTGTATTGAGCTTGTTCATGTTACTCAGCAGGTCAAGAGCCTGATGAAAAGTGGCATTCTCGAGAAAAATTGTTACGGGAGAATCCTTAACCCCCTCATCAAAAATAAAATTAATCCCGGAAAGCTGAGTAATAATTTTAAACACATCCTTCATTTTGGCATCTTTAAATTTCAGGGTAATCGGTTTGCTCGATTTAAGACGCAATTCAAAGCTATCCAGATTACTTTTACGCAACTTGGTAATCCGTTCAAGTGCCGCTTGATATTCCGCATTATCGGGGAAGAGCTCGGCCGCTTTAATATACAGGCGATGAGCATCCTTCAGTTTGTTACCCTTTTCAAAATCTGATCCTTCCTGAAAAGCAAGTTGGGCATTCTTGAAACGGGTCGATATTTCAATCTGCTGATTGAAACGCTCTTGAGTTGGGTCAATACCTTGTGCAGCGGTAAACTCCTGCAGAGCATCAGCATGGTTCCCGGTTTTCGCCAGTATCATTCCCCGCTTAAAATGCGCCTCGGCAGCTTTTACACGAGTATTAAAAAATCTAATCCGTGCCTCACTTGACGTCGGGTCGCTTTTAAATGAATCAGCATAGCTATACATTGCCTCTTCATACTTCCCCTCCTCTTCAAGACTTTCTGCCGTCTTGAACTGCCGGGTAGCGGTGGAGGCACAGGCTGAAAGAAGAAACAGCAAGAGAATAAGACTACTGTGTGAAATCAGGTTCAGGTAGCGCATTGCGTGCGTCTCCTTGGGATGTCATTGTGCATCTTGATACTGCCGACTATCTGTTTTCTGACAACGGAATGACGATTGTCTCCCCGGTATCGGTTACCGACAGAGTCAAGGACTGATCCGTAATACTGGTTGCCTGGTAACGACCAGCTATCATGTCCCCTTTTTTAACCAGCAGAATTTCAGATTCTTTTGCCAAAAAAACTGTTTTTGCAGACTTTGTATGTAAAAAACCGAGAAACGTAAAGCGCGCCAAAGGCGGTTTTGGCGGTGGAACAATCACCGGCACGGTTGGAACTTGCGGCAATTGTGGCGGCGGCTTGGTTGCTACAGCCTTTTGTTTTGCTATTTTGACTTCATCAACCAGAAAAGGCTTGAAAATATTCCGTTTATACCCCTTGAAACCAGAGGGTGCCGTGTTAAGACGGTCGATGTGCAGTTTTGTATCATCAACGGTATTTTCAGTTTTTTTAACAGCCGCTACCGGTTTACTTTTCCGGACCGCATCATGTGTGGGCGAGCTGATTGTTTTGGGACGAGGAATCGCGCTGTAACTCCAGATGCCGGCAGCAACAAAGAGGATCACCAGAATGAACAGTATCAGGCGTTGACGATTCATGCCCCCCCCCGGAGATATACCGAAAGGTGAATGTTCATGACCACATGCTCGGTTAAAAGGTCACTGTTTGCAAAGGAGACCGAATCAACCACTATCAGCTCTTCCATTCCCTGGAGATCATTCAGATAACTTTTTATCGCCGCGTAGCTGCCGGTTACCGAGAGTGTTAATTGATAGGAGAGTAACGCCTCTTCCTTGAG
>JAQTQX010000012.1 GCA_028712075.1 Desulfuromonadaceae bacterium | reverse complement strand
AACCATAATGTGTAACAGTTACAAACTGTTATGGTTTGCAGGCTAACATAAATCAGGAAAAAACTGAAGCACTTTATGCAATATATCTCAACAAATCCGGAGTGTTACGTTTCCGGATGGAAACTACATAGGAAACATCCGGAGTCAGCGCCAGCTTGATATCCTCTTCCGACGGCCTAGCCGGAGTCTCCGGGTGTGAATGATAAATTGCCAGCATAGCAATCCCTTTGGCACGCATGTCCTTGACTACGGTAAATTGTTCTTTCGGTTCCATCATAAAGTGCTCGTTGCTGGCATCGGTGTTGGTCATGCGGTAGATCGCCGTAACGGTATCGTCACTTCCACCAAGAATGCCGCATACCTCTAGCGGAAACCCTTCCCGTGCGTGGGAAATCATATCTTCATGGATTGCTTTTGGAATGATGATCATCTCAGGCTTCCTTCAGGTCGCAGACGGTCAGAGCGTCCAGTTCATCTTTTAGCTCGGTAATGCTGGGATGCTCTCCGCAGATCGGGCAGTTGGCGTTACGCTTGATTGTTACATCACGAAATTTTATGTCGAGCGCGTCATACATTAGAATCCGCCCAGTCAGTAAATTGCCTTTGCCCAGCAGGAATTTGATCGCTTCAGTGGCTTGAATGGAACCTATTACCCCGGGAAGTACCCCGATAACACCAGCCTGTGAGCAAGTGGGGATGGCGTCTTTGGGGGGCGGTGCGGGAAACAGACAGCGATAGCAGGGGGACTGCCCTGGCAGTACCGTTATGGTCTGTCCGACGAATTGCAGGATACCACCATGCGAGTATGGCTTGCCGGCCAGTACACAGGCATCGTTGATGAGGAATTTGGCGGCGAAGTTGTCGGTGCCGTCGATGATGAAGTCATAGCCGGCGATAATGGCACTGATATTGGCCGCTGATATCCATTCTATATAAGTGATGACGTTGACGTCCGGATTAATGGACTGCATCTTTTCCCGGGCGGATTCGACCTTTGGTTTGCCGATATCAGCGGTGAAGTGGATCACCTGGCGCTGCAGATTGGAGAGATCAACGTTGTCTGCGTCGGCAATGCCGATGGTGCCGACTCCGGCTGCGGCAAGATAGAGGGCAACGGGGGCACCCAAACCACCGGCCCCAATGATCAGTACCTTGGCATCGAGCAGTTTCTGCTGGCCTTTGCCGCCAACCTCTTTCAGGATAATGTGGCGTGAGTAGCGTTCGATCTGGGATTCGGTCAGCATATCAGTGGCCTCCCCCCATGAAGTAGAGGAATTCGATGGCGTCGCCTTCCATGACCGGGGTTGTTTCAAAGGCAGCACGGTCAAGTACCTCTTCGTTCAGTTCGACCGTGACATACAGGCGCTGAGAGACATCAATCTCTTCGAGCAGTGAGTCAATGGTGTGATTCAGGTTTTCAGGAATAATGGTTTCTTTGCCGTTAATAGTGATTGTCATTCAATAACTCCTATTTTTTACCGTGAAGAAGCAGCGCGTCACCGCTGTCGACGGTAGTTGTCCCGTAGTCATGAGTGCATATTTTTGCACCGTTAAGCGTTACCTGCTGATCTTCTGCTTCAAGGATTTTAATAGTACGTCAAGGTTTCCAGTGTTGCACCGCTGGCAAGATAGGGGGAGGTCACCGTTGAATCGACCATAATTGGTATACCCGCTTCATGGGCAATTGAGGCCAGCGCCGGAATATCCGGTACATCAAGTTTGGGATTACCTATGGTTTCGACAAACAGGAGCCTAGTCCGTTCGCTAATTGCGTGTTTGACTGCTTCAAGATCGAGTGGATTAACAAAGCAGCTTGTTATGCCGTAGTTGGAGAGAGTGTCGCGAAACAGGGAAAAGGTGCCGCCAAACAGTGATGATGAAGCCAGAATTTCATCACCGGATCGGAGGATTGTCAAAACCGCCGTGGTAATCGCTGCCATGCCCGAGGCAGTGGCTATGGCCGCTCCGCCCCCTTCCAGAAGTGCCAGACGTTTTTCCAGCGCCTCGGTGGTCGGATTACCCAGACGGGTATAGACTTGGCCGACAGCCCGCCCACGAAACACATCCTCAAGCGCCTCGGCACTCTCATAGGCATAGGAACTCGACTGGATAATAGGGGCCGAAGTCGCGCCAGCGGGGCCGAGTTCCAAGCCGTCGTGCACCAAAAGCGAATCAAAACGGAGTGTTTTTTCCATTAGTACCTCTTGCAGAATAGTCCGGAAACGAACATCTGGAAGAGAAATAACAAATGCAAACCATCTTTGTCAACAATAAAATAATAATATCTATATTTTTTATATACTATTAAGCACAGAAATCAAGATTTCATTACCTGAACTTTTGCGTAATGGCGCTTTATGCCAAATACCCTTCCTATTGAAGCGTCATAAATACGCTCCTGAAAAATGAAAAGGCCGGACATGACAGATTCAATTTCCTGTCAAGTCCGGCCTCCAGTGTGCCTGGTCAGCCGTACGCATTTATGCCAATATTTTCTTCTTATTAAGAAATTGTCGACTTTACTGCTGCCAACCCACCAAAGTGAAATCAGGATGTCAATACTAAAATATAATATCTATAATTTTTATATTTATTACTTCGCCACAGGCAGTTTTTCCGCCTGCCAGTCGGCAAATAGCATCTGCGCAATATTCGGATACGCAAGCTTTTGTAGTTTGCGATAGGCATTGTAGCTGCGACCGCCGGAATTGCAGTAGACAACAATCTGCTTCCCCTTATCCAGCACCTCAGAGCCACCGGCAAAGGTTTCAACCGGAATGTTGATAGCTCCCGGAATGTGCCCCTCGGCAAATTCTTTGGCATCTCGTACATCAATTACCGTTAGGGTTGCCGGTGCATTGTCCAGCAGTGCCTTGACGACCGCCGGCTTGATCATACTGGTCTTTACGGTTTTGTCATAATCCGGACCTGCATAGATCGAGTACCCTTTTTCCTCCCACACCGGCATGCCTTCAGCATAGACGGATACGTCGCTGTATCCGTTATCAACAGCAATTTTTGCCGACTTGCCACTTTTACCGCATTTTATCCCGTTGCAGTAGAAGACCAGTTTGCTATCTTTTGCCGCCGGTAGAAGTGCGGCATCCTTTTCAAGTTTCGTTAAAGGGATACTTATCGCATCTTTGATGTGGACTTCCTGATATTCCCCTTCACTCCGGGCATCCACAACCACAAGATCGAGCGGCTTCCGGTCAATAAGTGCTCTAAGTTCTTCACTGGTAACGGTTTTAACAGCAGCTTTGTTGTTTTCACCGGCAACGGCCAGTGAGAACCATATGCATACAACAGCCAGCACAGCACAAGCTAAACGAAACATCTTCATTGTAATCTCCCTTATTGGTTAGGAATGGTGGGCATGTTCGGATTCGAACCGAAGACCTGCCGATTAAGAGTCGGCTGCTCTACCAACTAAGCTACATGCCCAATTGCACAAGACAAAATGAGGTTGCATATTCGTACCGAATGGCTACTATGTCAAATTGTTAAAATCGATAATAGCGATTAAAATATTCGTTAATTACGATATTGAGCATTTATGAATATAAAACAACTCGAAATCTTTGTTGCCATAGCAACCTCAGGCAGTTTTTCCAAAGGTGCGGAGGCCGCCTGTATTACACAATCAACGGTCAGCCAGCATATTGCGACTCTGGAGGATCTCTGCGGAGTGCGGCTGTTTGATCGGACCAAGCGGGGCGCCATACCAACCGAGGCAGGTAAAATCATGCTGGTACACGCCCAACAAGTTCTAAAAACAATGAAAGAGACGGAACAGGCCATACTAAAATTTCGTCAGGCAGATGGCGTCGAACTCTGTGTTGGAGGCAGCACGATCCCTGGCACGTACTTGCTGCCAAAGGCAATTGCGGCCCTCCGGGTATATACCAATGGGATCATTGTAAGAGTGGAAATCGGCGACAGCGGAGAGATACTTGAGAAACTTGTCGAAGAACAAATCGAAATCGGAATAGTTGGTTCTACAGTAGTAAACAAGCTGATCACTGCCAAAGTGCTCGGACATGATGAAATTCTTCTGGTCGCACGAAAAGGACATCGGTGGTGTGGCCGCAACAATATTGCCCCCGAAGATCTCCTAAGGGAACCGATAATCCTGCGTGGCCAGAGTTCTGGAACAAATGACGTCGTTGATACAGCACTAAGGCAACATGGGATCAAAACAAGCAACTTGATGGTGTGCTCAACCTTGTCAAGCAGCGAAGCTATAAAACAGGCGGTACTAGCGGACTGCGGCGTGGCGTTTATTTCTGAAATGGCTGTTCGACAAGAGCTGAAGCACAGAGAGTTAGTGGCGATCAAGCTGTCCGGCCTCACCATAACCCGCAGTTTTTCCATTGTTCATAGAAAAGGAAGGACTCTCTCTCCCGCCGCTACAGCATTTTTACGTATCCTGGAACAGGTAACGTCTTGAACTGTATAAGCAACAAATCAGTTTCTTCGGTTGTTAAATCTTTTGTATTGCCTCTTTCAGTGCTGACAATTTGTACGGTTTCTGGATAAATCCTGCCAATCCCTTGCCCATGAATTTCTGGGTGACTTCATGTTCGCTAAATCCGCTGGACATAATTATCTTCACATCAGGTTTAAGCTGCCTGAGCTCTTGGAAACATTGCTCGCCGTCCATGTGTGGCATAGTAAGATCAAGGATAACGAAAGAGATGTCAGGGGTGGTTTTGAAAATCTCAACGGCTTCCCTACCGTCATTAGCGGTGATGGTTGTGAAACCGAATTCCAGAAGCATATCTCTGCCTATGCCCCGCACGGTTTCTTCATCGTCCACTAATAGTACCGTCCCGCTCCCTTTCCAATTATTCTCGAAACCGTCGTAGTTAAAAATTTTGGCCGGTTTGCCGGATGCCGGCAAAAGGATCTTGAAGCTGGTGCCTTTACCTGGCTCGCTGTAAACCTTGATAGCGCCCTTGTGTCCCCTTACAATACCGAGTACGGCAGCCATTCCCAGACCTCTCCCCGTAAACTTGGTGGTAAAAAATGGGTCGAAAAGTTTTGCAAGAGTGTGCATATCCATACCACAGCCGCTGTCGGCAATCTCAAGATAGACGTAGAGGCCTTGCGTAAGGTTCTCATCCAGCCAGACATCTTTCAGATACTCCTTGTTGCAGTCCATGCAGCCTGTGGTGACAGCGATAACACCACTTTTTTCGCCGATCGCCTCCGAAGCATTGATGACCAGATTCATGATGATCTGACGTATCTGAGTAGCGTCTGCCTCCACCGAGGGAAGATCCGGAATCAGGTTGAGTCGCAATACAGCCTTCTTGGAGATAGAGACTTCCAGCATGTGCAGCATATCTTCCAGGAGCAGATTCAGATTGATATTTTCAATTACAAACTTTCCTTTACCGGAATAGGCCAGCATCTGTTTGGCAAGATCGGCGGCTCGGGCAGCGGCCTCCTCAATTTTGTGCAGGTTATCCACGCCGGGTGATTCCTTGTTTATACGAAGCAATGCCAATTCGGCGTTACCGATAATGGCCGTCAGGATGTTGTTGAAGTCGTGAGCAATGCCACCTGCAAGCACTCCCAGGCTTTCGAGTTTCTGGGTCTGCTGCATCTTGTTTTCCATTTTGTTCCGCTCTTTCTCGGCCTGCTTGCGGACAGAAATTTCCTCCAGAAGTTGAGAGCTCTGTTTAAGAAGATTGTCGTTCATGTTCTGCAGCTCAACGGTGCGTTCTGCGACACGATGCTCCAGTTCATCCCGGGCTGCGCTCAATTTTTCAAAAACGGCCTGCTTCTCCTTCCAGGACGAAGTGAGGTAACGGGCACTGGCCAGGGTAACGATAACGAACAGCAGTACCAGAGCAAGTTGTTTGTAAAGTTCCAGATACCAAGCACTGAGATAGTCTTGAGGCGCAGAACCGCAGTTAATATACAGTGGGTAATTATTGATCTTCCGGAAGGAGAATACTCGGTAGATACGGTCTATCCTGCTGGTTGCCTTGTAACTGCCGGATGTTATCCCTTTTTTGATTATCCGGGAAAAATCATTTGTTATGGACACATTCCCCGGGGTACTCTGTTCAGTTTCCGGGTAGCGCACAACAATGGAGAGATCGTTACTGCGCAGGGTTATAATCCCGTTTTTGCCGAGATCATATGAGGCAAACTGTTTCTTAATCTGGCTGATCTGGAGGTTGCCATGAATGACGCCGGCAAAGGTGCCGTCAGGGTTATTGACACGCCGGGCCAGATTGATGTGCCATTTTTTCGAGATGCGTCCGAGGAGCGGTTTGGAGATGAACAGGCCCGCGTGAGGATTGTCGCGTAGCGAAATGAAGTAGTCGCGATCGGCCACATTAGCTGTAGTTCGCACACCCGGCTCAAGCCCGTAGACAATGTCTCCGTTCGCCACGGTCATGCGGATTTCGCCCATTTCCGGGACTCTGGCAAGAGTGGCGGAAATGTGATTGTCAAAACCGACATTATCGATTCCACCTTTGGCCAGTTGTAGTTCGGCCTCGGTTTTCCCTTCCAAGAGGGCCAGATCGATTTTGTCCAGGATGCCACTGATGCTGTACTCTAGAGCGCGGGCCAGATTGCCGGTTTCAATGCGGGCCTGCTCATCATAATGCACCCTGCTGGCGTACAACGAATATCCGGAGAGACCAAACACCAGCAGGTTCATCAGCGTCACGCCGGAAATGATTCGAGATGCGAACTGGGGGTTGTTTGGCAGCATTGTGTCTCCTTCGGGAGGCTTGCCAATCCGGATCAGTCGTCCAGATTGGGACTATTGTCAATGCCTGACTTATTTTGTGAGTCTAATGTTAATTAGTAAATAACGCCTGATATTCCTAGTATAACGTAATATTAATCAACTACAAGCTGGTAAATCACGTTATTAGTGACTTGGTATCCTGTTATAAATTTTTCATTGAATTGATTCAGTGCTGACTTCCAATCTGCTAATAGTCTTATCATGAATTTTGGGGTTAGCCGGTATTTTGAACTGCTTCGTCCGAAACCATTTTTGCGGGTCGGAGGTAGCAATCTCCTTGGCACGATTGATCGCTCCCTTCATCCCTTCCGCTTCAGGGGTCAGGATCAGGTTGGCGCCGATGCGTCATTTGACCGAGTAGGTGGGGTTGCGCCCTTCAATTTTGGCGAGTATGGTGGCTTTGGAGTTGCCGATGATCCACAATATTTCTGATCATACTTTTCGCCGTTGCGCTTCGCTCAATCATGCCCGCCAATGTCAGGCCATCAAGTACCGCCACTACGCAATATTTACGTCAACCATCGTTACACGACGAACACCATCGAATCACTGAATATGTTACTCCGCAAGGTCACCAAGAACCGAGGTCATTTCCCAAGTGATGAGTCGATTTTCAAGCGGATAAATCTGCATTGAAGAATTTTGCAAAAAAGTGGACTATGTCTATCAGAGATTGGAAATCAGCATTGAATCAGTTCAGTATCACGTTTGACAAAGATTTCCGAACTTCTGAGGCGAATCGTAGCCAAATACATGTTGTTATTTTAGATGCCAACGGCATGTTTTCACTACCAGTACTGTAAGCGATAAACACCTTTTCGTGAGGAGCAAAGCTTTATGACTCAAGATAAGTATATCAGCAAATGCTTGGATACAATTGAAAGCGATGTTCTCATTTCTGCAATGGGAGACGGCTTAACAGTTCATGATCGGGACTTTCGCATTGTCTACCAGAATGATAAAATGAAGGATCTTTTTGGTGATTGCCGAGGGATGATCTGCTATGAAGCGTATGAGAAGCAGGATACAAACTGTCCGAATTGCCCGGTGGTTGCCTGCTTTGCAGATGGAGATGTTCACCGGGCTGAAAGAACTTTTTCCATAAAAGGAGAAGAATATATCTTCTCAAATACAGCCGCACCAATCAGGAATATAGACGGCGAAATAGTCGCTGCGGTTGAAGTTGTTCGAGACATAACTGAACGTAAGCTTTCCGAAGAACGACATATCCGTTTTAAGCATCTGTATGCTGCTTTAAGCCTTACCAACAAAGCCATCATCTGCATTAATAATCCAGAAGATCTATTTAATGAAATCTGCCACATTGCCGTAGAACACGGCAAGTTCTCCCTCGCCACTATAGTCAAAATTGATTCAGTTTCTGGAATGCTCACCCCTGTGGTGCACAACGGCAATGCCTTGGATTATCTTGAATCTCTTATTGTCAGTTCCGACCCATCCAGTATAGCTGGACAGGGGCCAACAGGTATTGCTTTCCGCAGTGGTGTACCGTATATCTGCAACGACTTCATCAATGATCCGGTGACAACACCATGGCGAACGGCTGCCCTAAAGAATGGAATACGCTCTTCTGCAGCTTTCCCCCTGGAGCATGAGAAACGAATTATAGGTGCGTTCAAGGTGTACTCAGAAAAGGTGGGATTTTTCGATTCTGAAATTATAAACCTACTTCAGGAGATGGCAGCGAATATCAGTTTTGCCCTTAATAATTATTCTCATGAAGAACTACGAAAACAGGCGGAATCTGCGCTGATGGAAAGTGAAAACCGTTTGAAACTCGTTCTCGAAGGGAGTCGAGAAGGATATTGCGATTGGGATGTCCCGAGTGGTGATGTAAAAGTGAGTCGTCGCTTTGTAAGGATGCTCGGATATGTTGAAGGTGAAATTGAACCTAAAGCAACGGCAATTAGAGAGCTGATCCATCCCGATGACCGCATAAGGGTTGATAGACTGTTTTACGATGAGAATAATGGTTTACTTTCTGCTTTTGATATAGAAATCCGTTTGTTGGCAAAAAGTGAGGAATGGACTTGGATTATGTTCCGAGGGAAGGTTGTAGAGCGGGATGCTGCAGGCAACGCTCTACGTGTGACCGGGACGTGCAGTGACATTAATGAGAAGAAACGCTATGAAGAAAACCTGCAGTTCATCAGCACCCATGATTCGTTAACAGGGCTCTTCAACCGGGCATATTTCGAAACAGAGATGACCCGGATAGCCCAGGGACGACAGTATCCGCTGAGTATATTGATGGCTGACGTAGACGGCCTAAAACTGATTAATGACAGCTTCGGACATATGGAAGGAGATCGTCTCATAAAGCAGGCTGCCCAAGCTTTTAAAGAGACGTTTCGGAACGAGGACATGGTAGCTAGAATAGGAGGTGACGAATTTGCCATCCTTCTTCCTAATACTGACGCTGCAACGGCCAATGCGTTGATAAAACGAGTTCGCAAATGTCAGGAAGTCATAAATGAACGTAATAGCGAATATACCCTGAGTATTTCAATCGGATCTGCTGTTGCTGAAAGCGGAGAGCATCTCAATGAAGCATTAAAAATGGCTGACTCCAAGATGTACTATTATAAAATGCAAAGAAAGCTACAAACGGTTAACAGTGTCAGGATATTTTAACTGCCTGTTCCTATCAAAAATCTGAACTGGTATCGGAAGGTATGTTATATTGCCTGCCCGTGAAATATAGCCAAATTTTTAATCCCTAAAAAGTCATTTACACAATCGAGTTGACAGGTCCCTCTGTCCCATTTTATGGTTTTTTACTCTACTAACTTATGCTTGTAGTGACACAATTTGTAAATGAAGCTATCTTGTTAAGTGTTTATTCTGTGATACCCTACTGGAAACGAATTAGATTTATTCTGCCATCATAGATGTTTTACTGTCACAATAGGCAGAGAGGTTCTGCCGTGAAGATGCGACCATTAAGGAGATTATTGTGATCGCCACCATTTCAAAGATTCTCATCATTGATGATGAACCGGTGAATGTTCACCTTCTTGAGGTAATGCTTGCCTCGGATTACGAGATTCATATTGCACTGAATGGCCCGGAAGCTTTGAAGCTTGCCGAACAGTATCTGCCAGATCTGATACTGTTGGATATTGTCATGCCTGAAATAGATGGGTTCGAAACGTTTCGTCGATTGCGCAAGATTGAATCTCTGGCGAACGTCCCGATCATCTTCCTCACAGCGCTTGAAGGAAAAGCTGATGAATCGTGCGGTTTGGAGCTCGGAGCGGCAGATTACATAACGAAGCCCTATAATGCTGAGGTCGTCAGGCTCAGAGTAAGAAATCATCTGCTACTCAAACAACAACGCGATCTGCTGGTAAACATCAGTTTAACCGACGGATTGACCGGCGTCCCCAACCGGAGACGGTTCGACGAATTTCTTGAACTGGAATGGCGCCGTGCGGTGCGTTCTAAAACCATGATGTCGTTACTATTGATCGATATCGATTGGTTCAAGCAGTACAACGATATATATGGTCATATTGCCGGAGACGAAGGCCTGAAGGAGATTGCCCGAACGCTTTGCGAAATGATGAGGAGGCCTTCCGATCTGATGGCCCGCTATGGCGGAGAAGAGTTTGGTTGTGTCCTGCCGGAGACTGATGCCGCAGGTGCCTTGCATATTGCGGAACTGTTACGTGGAACCGTGGAGTCGCTAAAAATACCGCATGAATATTCACATGCCGCACCTTTTGTCACTGTGAGTGTGGGAGTTGCATGTATGGTCCCTACACATGGTATATCAACCATTACCCTTGTCCAGGAAGCTGATGCCGCGCTCTACACTGCCAAGGCCGGGGGGCGGAACCGGGTAAGTACGTTTCATACTCCGTGAGTTACAATATGTAGGTGGCTGTTCCTTTCCATATTCCGTCCGATCGACGTATGTCTTTTTTATACCCTCAAGTCCCCATCAGAGATAATAACCCTTCTGTTTCCATTCCCGGATAGCGCGACCAGGGTCGGTTGATAAAACACATAGTCTTCATGGAATGGAGCGGATACGACACCGCCAAAACCGGTGTTGTCGCCGAGGGCGATGTGAATGGTGCCGAGTATTTTTTCCGCTTCCAGCACATTATCCGGGCGACTGGCCTTATCGTTGGTACCGATGCCGAGTTCGGCAATATTCCGGCAATTGGCGTTTTCTGCAAACTTTGCTTCCAGTCTGCTGCGTAGCGGGTCAAAACCGTCAATCCTGACAACGATGCCGTTTTCGACAATCAGGCGCAGCGGTTCAGAAAGTTTGCTGGTGGGCCCCCACTCAATTACCATCACTCCGTAGCTTTCCCCCTCCAACGGAGCCAGGTACGCTTCACCGGCAGGCAGATTGCCGAAGCTTCCGGGGGCGGTCAGTAAGCCATCGTCCCCTTCAGCATGCCTGTCTATCTTGCAGATGGTCATGTCAGTGCCATTCGGGGTGGTGACGTGTAGCCATTCAGCATCGTTTACCGCATGCACAAGTCTAGAGGTACGGTCGGCCAGTGCCTCCCAGTCGACGGTCATGGAGGTCTGGAACATGTCCGGGTCAAAATGCGGCAGGCTGGCGAAACGGCATCCGGCAGCGCAGGCCAGGGCGCGATAGCGGGTGTGACTGGTGGAGTTGTTAGCGAGTGCGATAATAATGTCGGCGACATCATCTTTGTGAGCAAGGACGATTGTTTCGGCAGAAGCGATCTCTTCTCGGGAAGCTGACTTGGCAAGCAATGTGTCAAGCAGCTTAGCCTGATTCGATGCTGCAATGGTGGTGGCGCCAAACGTTGCCAGCCAGAGTTCGAGTGGCGGTTCAGCCCCGGAGGCGGGAGTGGCGGGAAAATCGATAAATGCAGCATTGCCGTATTCTCGGCCGGCGAATTCTGCGGCGTGCCGCGCGGTGGCGTTCAGGCGCGTTCTTCGATCGAGGTCAGACGGCGAAACGATTTCGTCTGCACGAATGATATCACTGAAAATCAGAACACGTTCACGCGGATCGGGTTCAGAATGCGCGCTGGCTCTGATGCCCATGTTGGTTTCAAAAAGAGATCGGAATGCATTGTCTGAACTAGAAGACATATAAAAAACCTCCACTGCGGTATGTATATCTTTTACCTGGATACAGCCTATACCACATACCCGTATGAAAGGAAAACCGGAAGGCATTATCTGTTGTAATTATCCATCCGTTTTTTCCTTGATTTATAAGATGTTATTGTGATAATCATGCATACTGTATACAATTCTCGAAAACAATTTTTCTTAATAATAGTAAGTACTTAACTCTGTAATCAGGGTTGGTTGGCGGAGGTTCTAGTGGCACAGGTCGTCTTTTCCACATGGGGCGGAAACACAGTTGATAACAGAAATATAACCGGGGAACCGCAGGCGGTCAGCTACCGTTTGCCGGTGGCATTTGATGGTGAGCGTCCGTTGCGTGCCTTCATGGGATGGGACGGCATCATCCTGTTCGACAAGGATGTCGACGTTCCCTCCATGACTGCAGAGTATATGAAGAGAGTTCAGACCCTCTACTGCTGCGGCAGATGCACGCCGGGCAAAAAAGGGACGAAGGTCCTCATGGACCTGTTTCAGAACGTGCTTACCGGTAAGGCCAGTGAAGCGGATCTGGACACGGTTGGCGATCTTGCCGAACTGCTCAAAAACTGCAAGTGCACGCTCTGCCAGAGTGCGACAGTACCGGTATTTGATGCGGTAAAGCACTATCGGGCTGACTTTGTGGCACAGATGAATGGCACTACTCCTGCGAAAGAGGCTCGCTTTATCCATAAGATCACCGCACCCTGCATGGATAAATGCCCTGCCCATATCGATATCCCGAAATATGTGGAAGAGATCAAGAATTACCAGTATGCCGAGGCACTGGCCACCATCCGCGAGAATATGCCTATGCCGGCAGTCTGCGGCCGTGTCTGTCCGCATCCGTGCGAAACTGCCTGTCGCCGCAAAAATGTCGACGATTCCATCAATATCATGGTGCTGAAGCGTACTGCATCCGATTATGAATGGATGCACAATGTCACTCCTCCCAAAGAGACCAAGCCGAAAAAGAACAAGACCGTAGCCATTGTCGGTGCTGGTCCTGCCGGAGTGGCCTGCGCCTATTATCTGGCCCTCGAAGGATACCAGTGCACGATTTATGAAGCCCTGCCGGAAGGCTTCGGTGGCGGCATGATTGCGGTCGGCATCCCGGCGTACCGTATGCCGCGTCACATCCTGCAACGCGATATCGATATCGTTCAGGCACTTGGCGTGAATATCATTTACAACTGCCGTGTCGGCAAAGACATCTCGCTACCTGAATTGAAACAGAAATATAATGCGGTGTTCCTTGCTCCGGGAGCACACCGTTCCAAGCCGATGGGTGTTGAAGGTGAGGACAAAGGCTATAAAGGATTCCTTCCTGGCGGCATTGACTTCCTGCGTGAAGCCTATATGGGGCGTCCGACCGGTATGGGCAAGAAGGTATGTGTGGTCGGCGGTGGCAACACCGCCATCGACTGTGTCCGGGTAGCGCTGCGCGAAGGCGCCGAAGATTCCATTCTTCTCTATCGCCGTTCCCGCAAGGAGATGCCGGCAGATGTCTGGGAGGTTGACGGAGCAGACGAGGAAGGGGTCAAGTTCGAGTTTCAGGTGCTTCCGACGAAGATTATCGTGGACGCCAACGAGCAGGTGACCGGCGTCGAATGCGTCCGGATGGCCATGGGTGAACCGGATGCCTCCGGGCGCCGCCGGCCTGAACCGGTACCGGGGAGCGAGTTCATTGTTGAATGTGATACGGTCATTCCGGCCATCGGCCAGGATCCGGATTTAAGCTTTATCCCGCCGGACATGGGTATCGATATCACCAAGTGGAATACCGTTGTCACCAAATACCTGCCACTGAAAGATGCCGCCGGAAAAGATCTTAAGGACGGCATGGGCAACATGCTTTCCCGCTCACTGATTACCGACTGCGACGGGGTGTTTGCTGGCGGTGATGCCGAGATCGGACCGCTGACCGTGGTTGCCTGTATCGGTAATGCTCATCGTGCTGCTCTGGTCATCCAGCGTTGGCTGGAAGAGGGGAAAGCCTATCTTTCCGAGCAGGATATCTTTGATGACCTGCTGACGTATCTCGGCGTGTACGACAAGGGCGAAAGTGTCGCCTGGCTCAACTCCTGTGATCGAGCCAATCAGCGGGAAGTTCATGGCAAAGAGCGCGCTGCGAAGGGGAACTATCGCGAGGTCGAACTCGGCTTTACTGATACGACCGCCCAGGTAGAGGCGGACCGGTGCCTGCGCTGTTACCGCATGGCCATGGTTGCACTGTAGGGAACTTTTATAACTCAGAATACAGATGGATGGAGATAGATGGCATGTCACATACAGAGTCCAGCGACAAAAAGACGACCGCAACACTGACCATTGACGGAGCACAGGTAACGGTACCTGTCGGAGCTACCATTCTGGAGGCAGCAGCCGAGCTCGGCATCAAGATTCCAACCCTCTGCTGGCTGAAGAAAGTTTCGACAACAGGCGCATGTCGGGTTTGTGTCGTCAAGGTGGAGGGCGTGGAGCGTTTCATGACCGCCTGCAACACGCCGGTCAAAGATGGCATCACGGTCACAACGACATCACCGGAACTTGAGTCTGCCCGCAAAAAAACTCTCGAACTGATGCTGGTCAATCATCCACTGGACTGCCCAATCTGCGATGCCGCAGGGGAATGCGATCTTCAGGATACCTGTTACGGTCTGCATGTTGATAAAAACAAGTATGGCGCGGAGTTGGAACGCATGCCGATCCGCTATGACTGGAAACTGCTGGAAAGCGACCCGAACCGCTGCATCCTCTGTGAGAAATGCGTCAAGGTCTGCCGTGAGGTTGTCGGTCGTGAGGCGATCGAGATCGTTGATCGCGGTGACCGCACCATCATCGATACCATTACCGGAGAGCCGCTCGATTGTGACTTCTGCGGTAACTGCATCAACGCCTGTCCGACCGGCACCTTGATCAGCAAACCTTTTAAATTCCGGGGACGCCCCTGGACGTTTGAAGTTACCAAAAGCGTCTGCGCATTCTGCTCATCCGGCTGCGAGATCGAATACCATGCCGGCAACGGCCGTGTGGAGCGGGTCACCAGCTCCGACGATGGCTTTAACAAAGGGAACCTCTGCATCAATGGCCGTTTCGGTTATGCCGCTTTCAACTCATCCGGTCGCGTGACGAATCCAATGATCAAAGATGCTTCCGGTTACCAGCAAAAGGCTACCTGGGAACAGGCACTCGGCGTTGCTGCGGGAAAACTGAAGCAGATCATTTCTGCCGCCGGGCCTGATTCTGTTGCCGGTATCGGATCGCCGCGTGTGACCAATGAAGAAAATTATCTGTTCCAGAAATTCCTGCGCGGTGCGATCGGCACCAATAATATCGATTCCGAGGCGCGCCTCGGCTTTTTCCCCGCTCAAGTGATTCAGTATGAGATGCTCGGCTACAGCGGCGGAACGTACCCGATGAATGCCATTGAGAAAGCTTCGGCGATTATCGTTGTCGGCAGCGATTTGAAGGGGGAATCGGCCGGATTTGCCTATCGGGTTATTCAGGCTGCCACCAAGAACGACGCCAAGCTGATCTTTGCCAACAGCCGTGTGACTTCCCTGAACAAATTTGCCAATGCATTCCTGCAGTGTCGTCCCGGCAGTGAAGCATGGCTGGTTGCCGGTCTCAATAAGGCCATTATTGCTGAAGGTGGAATGGCAACGACGTTTATTGAGAAAAGCACAAAAGGGCTTGATACCCTGAAAACATCACTGAATGCACTCTCCTTCGAGCAGATAACCGCAGCAACCGGTGTCAGTGAAGCGACGCTGCGGAGCGCTGCCGGCATGGCGGTTAACGGCGGACGGACAGCGGTGATCTACGGTGCCGACGTTATCAGGTCTGTCGATATGGCAAGTGCGGTAAAGGGCGTTGTCAACCTGGCACTGCTGACCGGAGCGGTTGGAGAAGAAGGAGCGGGGATTTATCCGCTTGACGAGAAAAACAATACTCAGGGAATGCTCGATATGGGGGTTTGCCCGGAATACCTGCCCGGCTACCATACCTGCGGCGCCAAAGGGGACGTATTCGGTGCCGCATGGAACTGTACTATTCCGGGAACGGTCGGTAAGGATTTGTTTGAGATCGTTGAAGGGATTGAAAAAGGAGAAATCAAGGCGCTTTATGTTATGGGGAGCGATCCGCTGCAGTTTATGCCGGACCGGCCCCGTGTACTGAAGGCGCTGCAGAAACTGGAACTGTTGATTGTGCAGGACCTGTTCCTGACCGAAACGGCCAAGCTGGCAACAGTTGTTATGCCGGCTGCGACCGCTGCCGAAAAGGCCGGTTCGTTCACGTCCGTCGATAACCGGGTTCAGTGCTTCAACCGTGCCGTAGCTCCGTCTGGCCAGGCGCGCACCGATGCTGACATCCTGGTGAAACTGTACAGTATGGTTGCACCGGTAGCCGCAGTTTCTGCACAGAACACTGAAGCGCTGCATCACGAGATCACCTCGCTGACCGGGCTGTACACGGAAACCTGCGACCACGACGGCTGCCGGATGGGTAGAGTCAAGAGCCGCGTCGCATTCAGCACAAGGCCTGCTGCTTTTGTTGCTGTGGAACCGGCAGACATTGCTGCATTAGATCAGGGCTACCCGTTCAGTCTGACGGTTGGCCCGGTTCTTCATCACAACGGCAGTATGACGCTCTGGTCGGACAATAATATGAGCGTTTCCGGCCAGTCATTTCTTGGTATCAATCCAGCTGACGCAGCCAAAGCCGGCATTAACGACGGCACAATGGCCAAAGTTTCCTCATTATGCGGCAGCGTATCACTCCCGGCTCAACTGTCCGGTAATGTGCAACCGGGGGCACTGTTCGTCCCGGCACATTTCCGCGAGTTACAGGTTGGTCAGCTGCTGAAAGGCTCGGCCAACATGGTGGCGGTCAAGCTAGAAAAAGCCTGATGCTGTTGACATATCAACTATGGAGAGCGCTGCTTCGGGCAGCGCTTTTCTTTTGTGAAAAACTGCTGGTACCCTGTATACTCCCAACATGAGCTGGAAGATCAAACAAAAATTGCGAGCCCTGCTGGAGGGTGAAACCAGGCTGGGCTATGCAGGGCACCATCGCGGCGGCGGTCTCTCTGTCTGTCTCGTCTATCCGAACCACTACAGTACCGGCATGAGCAGCCTTGGTTTTCAGACGGTGTATCGGCTGCTGTCGGAGAGTGCGGATATCCAATGTGACCGCGCCTTCCTGCCTGACCGAGAAGACCTGCAGGAATATCGCCGCTGCGGTGCTCATCTGCTTTCTCTTGAAGCACAGCGCCCGCTCGCAGATTTCGATGTTATTGCCTTTTCAACATCCTTTGAACCTGATTATCTGAATATCCCCGTAATACTTGGCCTGGCCGGTATTCCACGGTACTCCAAAGACCGCAGTCAGTCATATCCGCTCATTATGGCCGGTGGCGCGGCCTTTTTCATCAATCCGGAGCCTGTGGCAGATTTCATGGATGCCATCTGTATCGGCGAAGCTGAAGAGGTCGTCCCCGGACTCCTGGCGGCGCTGTTCTCTCCCCGCCAGGACGAGACGCGCTCCGCGCTGCTGACTGATCTGGCAGCAGTTGCCGGTATGTACGTTCCCGCCCTGTATCAGCCATGCTACGAAGCCGGCCGGGTAAGCGGTTTTGCGGTCAGTAACGGTGTCCCGTTTCCCGTGGCGCGCGCGACAACCTGTCTTGATCAGCACCGGCCATCATCAACGGAGGTCCTGACCGAACAGACCGAGTTTGGTGACATGTTTCTGGTGGAGGTGAGTCGCGGCTGTCCGAGGGGGTGTCGTTTCTGCAGCTCTGGTTTCATTTACGGGACATTTCGCCAGCAACCGTACGCTCATCTCGTCGCGGCGGTTGATGCAGGGCTTGGTCATCGCGGTAAGATCGGTCTGGTGGGTGCGGCGGTCTCAGATTATGCCGGGATTGGCCGCCTCTGCCGGCATATCGTCGACAAGGGAGCTAAAGTATCGGTGTCGTCGCTGCGCATAGACCGGATTGATCCTGAGATGCTGGATGCCCTCATCGCCAGCGGCCATAAAACAATCTCGCTGGCTCCGGAGGGGGGCTCGCAGCGCCTGCGTGACCTGATTCGCAAAAACCTCACGGAAAAGCAGATCCTCGATGCCTGTGAGATGTTGATATCCCGCGATATACTCAATCTGAAGCTGTACGTCATCATCGGCTTGCCGACTGAGACGAACGCAGATCTGGATGAGTTGATCAGTCTGGTGGAAACAGTCCGCGAGCGGGTCATTGAACGGGGGCGGGCTAACAAGCGCCTGGGTGAAATTACCGTATCAGTCAACCCATTCATCCCCAAACCATTCACGCCGTTTCAGTGGTGCGGCATGGAACCACTTCACTCTCTTGAGAGCAAAGTGAAACAGCTGGAGTCGCGTCTGCGCCCCCTGTCCAATGTCAAGCTGAAGGTGGAGAGCCTGCGTGAATCGTATCTGCAAGCGTTGCTGTCGAGGGGTGATCGCCGTTTATCTCCCCTGCTGGTGGCAATGGCTGATGGGGCAAACGTAAAGAAAGCGGCAAAATTGTGCGGGATTGATGCGGACTGGTACGTACAGCGAACCATAGGAAGTGATGAGGTGCTCTCCTGGAGCGTTGTCGCCACTGCCGATCAGGCAATGCTGCGGAGTGAATACGATCGGGCGCTTGCCGGAGTGTGTGCGGGGCAGCCATGAAAAACTGTACATTGTGTGGAAAAGAGTTTGATGAAGCAGCAGACCGTTCGCTATATGCCGAGGCTGGTGAGTGGCTGGCGGGTGAGGTGTGGCAGGATGCAGGTGAATTATGCCCGCTTTGCCTTGAAAACAGGGCAAAGCTGGTCATGATGTACGGTCATGAAATAAACAGTTGACAACTGCCTTGTATTAATAAATTGCCTATTTAACGGTCTTTCCACTGAAACTGCATGGCAAATTTGCTGAGTTTAGCTATATGAATTTCCTGTTCCAAATGTAAAGAAATCATAATTCTTTTGACATCTTCAGAGTCACCCTCAAAATACTGAAAAATATTCTTTTCCCACAGCGCTTTTTCAATGTGAAGCGCTATTCCGACCGCTTTAATAATTGGAAAATCAATAGTGTCCCTAAATTCACTTGTCAGACTTTTTATATAGTTCATGCTTGATACAAGACTGTTTGATCGTAACTCCCCATGCAAAAATGCTATTTCATTATTGGGATCACTCTCAGTAATACGCTTGATTATCGAAGCATGTTGATACTCTTCATTGGCCATTTCTGCCCAGAAATCCCTCTGCTCAGGGTATCGTCTCGCAAAAAGTTTATATAATGTGCCAATAAGAAACTCCTGCTCGACAAATGACTCTACAAGCTCTTTCTGATCAGTGTTCAAGTCCATACTGTTCCTTTTGCAGCTACCGTGCTGCCACCGCTTCTGCGGCCGCCAGTCCGAGTGCTTCGCACTGTTCGAGGACTTCCGGCTCCGGCGAGAATTGGGTGCGTACGGTATCTCCAACCAACTTGAAGCCGAGGCTTTTGAGGCGGTCTTCCGCCATTTTACAGGCTTCACCGCTCCACCCGTAGCTGCCGAACACTCCCGCAAGATTGGTCTTCAGTTTTACCGTGCTGAGATATGCCAGTACATCCCACATCGGTTTGGCAATATCTCGATTGAAGGTTGGAATACCGAACAGCAATGCATCAGCCTCTTCCATCAGGTTGCGCAGTTCGCCGGCATTCAGGTTGTTGATGTGATAGCTGACAACCTCAACACCATCAATTCTGGCGCCACTTGCAACGGCAGAAGCCATTTTTTCCGTACTGCCATGAGGTGACAGAAACAGGATAAAGATTTTTTTGCTTTGAGAGGTCGGCTTGCTCCACTGCTCGAACTGCTGAATTACTTTCCATGGATCACGCCGGATAATCGGACCGTGGCTGGGGCAGATCATGTCAATGACATCATGGCGGATCTTTTCAACTGCGGAGAGTATCTTGTCCTTGAAGGGGCGGAAGATGCAGTCAAAATAGAAATGACGCGCTGAGGTAAAATCGTCAACTTCGTCATTGAAAATATGGCCGGTCTGCCAATAGTGTGCGCCGAATGCATCACAGGAAAAGAGGATGTTATCCTCCTCAAGTCGGGTAAACATGGTGTCTGGCCAGTGCAGGAAAGGTGCCAAGATAAAGCGCAGGGTGCGCCCGCCGAGATCGAGCGTGTCGCCGTCTTTGACCGTCTGGCAGGAGATCGGCTTGAGCAGTATGTTACCGAGAAAGTTTTTTGCCGCAGAGGTGCAGAATATCTGGGCTTGCGGTGCCTGTTCGAGCAGGTATGCCAGCGAACCGGTGTGGTCATGCTCCGTGTGGTTAACGATGATATAGTCAATGGTTTTCGGGTCAACCAACGACCTGACTCTGTCAATGTATTCGTCAACGAATTTCTCTTCAACCGTATCAATCAACACGGTCTTGTCATTTCCTTTGAGCAGGTAGGCGTTGTAGCTTGTGCCATGTTCGGTCGGGAAAAGATCGTCAAAAACCCGTAAGTCAGGATCCTCTGACCCGATCCAGAATAGCCCCGGCTTGATTTCTATCGGTCCCAGCATACGTATGACTCCTTTTTGTGAAGCTATCCGCACCATTGAGGCGGCTGCACGAAAATTGTATTGAAAACGGATCAACAAATGACTCGGTAATATATCAGAACTGATGTCTACTTCACAAGCCGCAATTAAAATCACTTTGTAATTGTCTCGGCAAACGGTTTCCTGTATCAAGACGTGACACTATGGCCTGTGAAAACGTGGATATATATTCGAGGAGACGATGAAAGAGAAAACGATCTATACCTGCCAGAAGTGTGGCAGCCAGTCGCCGAAATGGCTCGGCAAATGCCCTGATTGCGGCGCCTGGAACAGCATGGCGGAAGAGACGGTTATCAAGGCTTCTCATGGCGCACGTTTGATCGGAAATGCGCACCCCGTACCAATCTGTGATGTACCCCCGCAGACAGAGACGCGACGGCCGACCGGCATCGGGGAGCTTGACCGGGTGCTTGGTGGCGGCATCGTTCCCGGCTCACTGGTGCTGATCGGCGGTGATCCCGGCATCGGCAAGTCGACGCTGCTGCTGCAGGCGATGCACACCTTGGCGGAAGAGGCGGGAAAAGTACTTTATGTTTCTGGTGAGGAGTCTGCGTCTCAGACCCGACTGCGCGGTGAGCGCCTGGGCGCATCAAGCAAAAATCTGCTGATTCTGGCCGAAAATTCCCTGGAGTCGATTCTCAGCCAGGCTTCAGCACTCAAACCGGCGGCGATGGTGGTCGATTCAATTCAGACCGTCTGGACCTCGGCCCTTGAGTCGGCCCCCGGCAGCGTCAGCCAGGTGCGTGAATCGGCCGGCAAGTTGATGCTGCTGGCCAAAGGAAGTGATATCCCTATATTTATCGTCGGCCACGTGACCAAGGACGGCTCGATTGCCGGGCCGCGCGTCTTGGAGCATATGGTTGACACGGTGCTTTATTTCGAAGGGGACGGCAGCCATCCCTTCCGGATTCTGCGTGCGGTAAAGAACCGCTTTGGCTCAACCAATGAAATTGGCGTCTTTGAGATGAAGCAGGAAGGGCTGTGCGGGGTGGCCAATCCGTCGGAGCTGTTTCTTTCCGAACGTCCGCTGGGGGTATCCGGCTCTGTCGTCACCACGTCGCTGGAAGGGAGCAGGCCGCTGCTGGTGGAACTGCAGGCGCTGGTGACCCCCTCGTCCTACGGCGTTCCCCGCCGTACCACCATTGGTGTCGATCATAATCGCCTCGCGCTTCTGGTTGCCGTTCTGGAGAAAAAAGTCGGCCTCCATCTGGCTGGGCAGGACATCTTCATGAATGCCGCCGGCGGAGCACGCCTGAACGAACCGGCAGCCGATCTGGCGATGATCATGGCGGTCGCCTCCAGCCACCTTGACAAGGCGATACCGCCCGAGACGGTTATCTTCGGCGAGGTCGGTCTGGCCGGCGAGGTGCGGGCGGTCACACAGCCGGAACTGCGCATTGCCGAAGCCGAAAAGCTCGGCTTCAAGCGCTGTATCATCCCGGCTGGCAGCATGAAGCGGTTGAAAAAACGGGGCATTCATCTGGAGGGGGTCTCTACGGTGCAAGCGGCACTGGATGTGATCTTTGCATAATCCCCTCTGGAAAGATGGTAGTGAACGTGCTACAAAAGCCGCCGGATATTATAACTTCTCCCGGAGGCCAGTCTGATGCCAGATGCATGTATTTCCCGCACTCCATCCGCGTATGAATACCAGCTCCTGATCAAAAACCTGCTGTTTTGCCCCGTAGTCGATGCTCATGAACAGGAGATCGTGTATCGCGGCACGTTTCGCTACACCTATCGCGAGCTGCATCAGCGGATCAAGCGTCTGGCTCATGCTCTGACGTCGCTCGGGGTGAAGCGGGGAGATACGGTGGCGGTAATGGACTGGGATTCACACCGCTATCTGGAATGTTTTTTTGCCGTGCCAATGATCGGCGCGGTGCTGCACACTATCAACGTGCGGCTCTCTCCGGAGCAGATTCTCTACACGATCGATCACGCCGAAGATGACGTGTTGCTGGTCAACAGCGAGTTTCTGCCGATTTTAGAACAGATTCGCGGCCGCATGGATACGGTGAAAAGTTTTGTCCTGCTCAACGATGAACCCGAGCCGCCGGTCACCACGATTCCTTTTGTCGGCGAGTATGAGGAACTTCTGGCCGCTGCCATGCCGGAATTCGATTTTCCCGATTTTAGCGAGAACACCCGCGCGACTACATTCTATTCGACCGGGACGACCGGTATGCCCAAAGGGGTCTATTTCAGCCACCGGCAGTTGGTGCTGCACAGCATGGGCGTACTGGGGGTGCTCGGCTCTGTCTCCGGGCATGGCCGCATACACCGGCAGGATGTCTACATGCCGATCACCCCGATGTTCCACGTTCACGCGTGGGGACTTCCCTATGTCGCCACCATGCTTGGGATCAAACAGGTTTATCCGGGCCGCTATGTTCCTGATCAGCTCCTGGAACTGGTAGATACTGAGAAGGTCACGTTTTCGCACTGCGTCCCGACAATCCTGCATATGCTGCTGAAACACCCGCATGCCGCGCGTATCGATCTGTCGGGATGGAAGCTGATCATTGGTGGAGCGGCAATGTCACGGACCCTCTGCCTTGACGCAATGGCGCGGGGGATCGACCTGTTTACCGGATACGGCATGTCTGAAACCTGCCCTATCCTGACAATTTCTCATCTGACCCCGGAAATGCTGGAACTTTCACCGGAAGAACAGGCACCTATTCGCTGCAGAACCGGCCGTTCGCTGCCGCTGGTGGATCTGAAAGTCGTTGACGCTGCGCACCATGAGCAGCCTCGTGATAATGTGACTCCGGGTGAAATTGTTGTACGGGCCCCCTGGCTGACCCAGGGATATCTGAAGGATCACAAGGCATCGGAACGGCTGTGGGAAAACGGATGGCTGCATACCGGCGACGTTGCAGTGCGGGATGAGCTGGGCTATGTGCGCATCACCGACCGGAGCAAGGATGTCATCAAAGTGGCCGGCGAATGGGTGTCATCCCTCGAGCTTGAGGATATAATCGCCCATCATCCGGGCGTGGCCGAGGTTGCAGTCATCGGTACCGCTGATGAAAAGTGGGGGGAACGTCCGCTTGCACTGGTCATACCTCGCCCGGGCAGCACATTGACCGAGAAGGATCTCAGTCATCTAGTCAAGGAATATGCCGACAAGGGCCTGGTCAACAAGCAGGTGGTGCTCCTGAAAGTCCGCTTTGTGGACGCGATTGACAAAACCAGTGTCGGGAAGGTGAGCAAGGTTGCACTGCGGGAAAAATATGCCTGAAGCTGACCTGGTGCACGTCGTTATCAGGGCGGACGGATGCCTGTTTGAAAGAGAGTTCACCGTTCAGCCGTATGAGGCTGACCAGCGCAACGCCTCCCGACCGGTGGCGCTGCTCAATTACATGCAGTCAGCCGCCGGTGAACATGCCGCGCTCCTTGGAGTATCAGTGGCCGATTTGCGTAAAAGCGGCCATACGTGGGTGTTATCGCGGATTCATCTTGCCATGGACAGCTATCCACGCGGCGGCAGAAGTGTGCGGATTAAAACCTGGCCGGCGGCGCGGGAGAACCTTTTCACCATTCGTGATTTTACCTTCTACAACATGGACGGGATTCGGATCGGCAGCGCGACGACTTCGTGGGCGGTGCTGAATCTTAAAACGAGGCGCCCGGTCAAGCTGGGGGCGGTGCTGCCCGATTTCCCGGTACATCCGGAGCGGGCGTTGGTTGACCCGTTTACGACGATTCCGGAGTTAAAGCAGACTGATTATGAGTTACGTCTCCCGGTGCTGCGCGGCGATCTGGACATCAACCGGCATGTGAACAATACGGTCTATGCCGGGTGGGCGCTGGAAACGATTCCCGAAGAAATTGACAGCTCCTGTCGGCTTGCTTCGCTCGAAATTGCGTTCCGTGCAGAGGCTCTCTACGGCGATACCATTGTGGCCCGTACGGCACAGACGGCAGAGCCGCACTGCTACCTGCACCGCATCGAAAACGAACGCGATGGCCGGGAGTTGGCACGGATCAGAACCCGTTGGACACCATAAAAAACGAACGAAATGAACGAACCACTACATTATCAACAAAAGGAGCTTACACCATGTCACAGGATTTTATCGTAGCTGATCTCAAATTGGCCGATTGGGGGCGCAAGGAAATCAGGATTGCCGAAACCGAAATGCCGGGGCTGATGGCAATTCGCGATGAGTATGCCGCTGCACAGCCGCTGAAAGGGGCTCGCATCACCGGTTCGCTCCATATGACAATCCAGACCGCCGTGCTGATCGAAACGTTAACCGCCCTGGGGGCAGAGGTTCGCTGGGCGTCCTGCAACATCTTTTCGACCCAGGATCACGCCGCCGCCGCTATCGCAGCGGGAGGCGTGCCGGTTTTTGCCGTCAAGGGGGAAACTCTGGAGCAATACTGGGACTACACCCACCGCATCTTTGAATGGAGTGACGGCGGTTTCTCCAACATGATTCTGGATGACGGTGGTGACGCCACGCTGCTGCTGCATCTTGGCGCCCGGGCCGAACAGGACATCTCTGTTCTGGCGAAGCCCGGTTCCGAAGAAGAAACCATTCTTTTTGCCGCAATCAAGGCCACGCTGGCCGTCGATAAAACCTGGTATTCCTCTCGGCTTGTGCAGATCAAGGGTGTGACCGAGGAAACCACCACCGGTGTCCACCGTCTGTATCAGATGCACGAGCGGGGCGACCTGAAGTTCCCGGCTATCAACGTCAATGATTCGGTCACCAAATCCAAGTTTGACAACCTCTACGGCTGCCGCGAATCACTGGTCGACGGCATCAAGCGCGCCACCGACGTCATGATTGCCGGTAAGGTAGCCTTGATCTGCGGCTACGGCGATGTCGGCAAGGGGTCCGCTCAGGCGATGCGTGCCCTCTCCGCCCAGGTGTGGGTAACGGAAGTCGATCCGATCTGCGCCCTGCAGGCCGCCATGGAAGGGTTCCGCGTTGTGACCATGGAATTTGCCGCAGACAAGGCCGATATTTTTGTCACCTGCACCGGCAACTACCACGTCATCACCCATGACCATATGATCAAAATGAAGGATCAGGCGATCGTCTGCAACATCGGTCACTTCGACAACGAGATTGAAGTTGCCGCCATTGAAAAATATCAGTGGGAAGAGATCAAGCCGCAGGTCGATCACATTATCTTCCCGGACGGCAAACGGATTATCCTGCTGGCCAAGGGGCGTCTGGTCAATCTTGGTTGTGCTACCGGTCATCCGAGCTATGTCATGTCATCATCGTTCGCCAACCAGACAATCGCCCAGATCGAACTGTTCTGCAATCCCGGCAAATACCCGGTTGGCGTCTACGTGCTGCCGAAACATCTCGATGAAAAAGTTGCCCGTCTGCAGTTGAAGAAACTTAATGCCGTGCTGAGTGTGCTGACTGATGAGCAGGCCGCCTATATTGGCGTGCCGAAGGAAGGACCATACAAAGCGGAAATGTATCGGTATTAACAGATGCAAACCCCATCCCCCTCCTAGCCTCCCCCTTGAAAGGGGAGGACATGCTCAAATCCCCTCCCCCTTCAGGGGGAGGGTTAGGGTGGGGGTGGGGCATCTTTCGGGAGACAATCAACTATGGAGTGTCGCGTAGGGTGTGCGGCGTGCTGTATCGCCCCGTCAATTTCATCGTCAATTCCCGGCATGGAACGTGGCAAGCCGGCCGGTGTCCGCTGCTGTCAATTGACGCCGGACAACCGTTGCCGGCTGTTTGGACATCCCGAGCGGCCGCAGGTCTGTCTGAGCCTACAGCCAAGCGAGGATATGTGCGGTGCAAGCAACAGTGAGGCGTTGGAGCGACTGAGCGCGTGGGAATTGTTGACGCGACCTGATTCTATTTCTTTAAGTCAGGTTGATCCAGCGCCTTGATCAGAGCGTTGGTGACATCCTGCGCATCGGCTGAGTTGCCGACATACAGCAGCTCTTTTTTTATGACAATTGCGGAATATCCGTTGGCTGCCCCGTACGCTATGGCGGCTTGTTCAAGCGCTTCGTAGAGTTTTTTTGTCTCTTTTTCCTGCAGGGTATAAAGTTCTTTTTCCGACGTCTGGGCAAGCTTCTGGAGTTCTTCCAGCTTTTTCTGGAATTCCTTTGCTTTTGCTTCCCGCTGTGCCGGAGTCATCGTAGCAATCTTCGCCTCAACTGAAGCTTTCAATTTTTCAAGCTGCTTCTTCTTCCCGTCAATTTTCTTCTGCAATGCTTCTTTTCTGGTCGTCAGCAAGGTCATAAGCGCTTTTCCCGGTGCCGATTCAGTGCCGATGCGGCTAACATCTACATATCCGATGCGAGCCGCTTGAACCGTTGCAGCCGGTTTTTGTGCCGCTTCGGTTGTTGTTGGAGCGGTCGTCTGCAGTGGCGGAGTAGCCGGTGTTACGTCAGTGGCTGCACCGGCAATTGTCGGCAGTATGAGAAAATAGGCAATCAGTGTTCTTTTTATCAGAGTGGTCATTGGGTCTCTTTCTTATGTGCGGGATGTGATGTTGATGACGGATGACTGCGAAAGCGCACGGGCGGCTGTTGTGCGGCGCCACGACATCAGGCCCGCTCCGGAAAACAGCAGTGCCATTACGGAAAGCAGCGGATGAACAACGACGGCAACAACCGGTGTCAGGAGGAGGCGGGTTATGCCGCGCAGAAACGGGTGGCGGGCGATGACATCAGCCAGCGGCGGACTGTAGCGGTAGTACAGTGCGACAAAGGTGCGCCCCGGCGCAGTGGCCAACAGATATCGGTCACGGAAGCTGCGCAGTTGCTGCACCTGCGGATGCAGGTAGCTACCATACGCGGCGGTGGCGATGAAGCAGCCGGAGCTACTGCTACTTGTCTTTGGGGTAGAAGGCTCAATCACTTCAGTGAGTACTCCGTCAGTACTGAAGTTGGCATTCTCTCCGTCAGCAGCGGTACAGTTGGCAATCAACAGTACCACCTCATCAGCAGTACCAAGACTATTGACCGTGTAGGAAGTACCATTCCCGTTGGCAGAAATTTCGCTGCTATTTTTAAACAGTGCAGTTTGCAGGCCGCTCGATTTATTGATGGACACTGTCAGTGAAATCGTATTTGAGGCCGGAATGAGCCGATAATAGGCAAACGAGTAATGGGAAAGAGTGATCGCAGGAACAGGGCTGCTGGAGCTGTTTATTGGGTATGTCCGGTAGGTGGCAACAGGGGAGTAGGAGTGTATATCGGCTGTTTCATCAGTGCCGAGATGAAGAGGCCAATTTTTTGTGTAGACCCGTTTGGCAAAACCAAAAAAATCAGTGCTTAACGAAGAGCTGTAGAGTGAGGAAGAAAGCACGTCGGTAAGCACAGGTGCCATCGGGATGTCAGAGTGTCCGTCCGGGCTTGGCATACTGCCAATCTTTTCCCACACTGAACGAACAACGTCGAGTCCATGTTTTTCAGCCAGGTAGCGGTTAAAAATCCACCGGCCGTATCCGCCGCCGGTCGAGGTGTCGTCTTGACTATGGCTGAACCAGGCAGGAATATAACTGTACAGCTGATTGACGTCGTTATACAGCTCGTCCTCAAACCAGGTGGAGGTCGCCTCGGCATACCAGGTATCAAAAAAGTAGTTGTATCCGTATTGAATTGCGTGGTGGTATTCGTGGGCTGCCGTGACCTGGAGGTTCTCAAGCGGAGTATATTTTCTGTAGATGGAATCGGAAAAATTGTTATCAATTTCTATCCAGCTGGTATACGAATGCGGGTAACTGCCGTTAGCTGCCGACTGGGCACCGGTCGTTACTCCGTAATAGTTACTGCTGGAAAGGTCTCGCAGGTAAATGTCATATGGGATCCCCGGAGCTGGTTGATAGCCCTCTGTGTAGTAAGTGTTGTACACATGCTCAAATGTTGCTGCAACGGTTTCAACCCAATCCGGGATTCCGTTGTAATTGCTATCAGTCTGTGGCGGTGCATCCGAGCCTGTCGTGCTGTAATGGATTTTGAAATGCCCGGATGAAGAAAGATATGCGCTTGGCAGTGTCGGGTATGCAAGCTGTTTGGCCAAAACCTTTTGCGTTGACGGTTCCAGCAACCTCCAGTCTCTTTGTAGGGTGTGTTTAAGCGGCATGCCACAGCGTGGGAGTTCCACTGTAGCGGATGAAATCGAGAGGATTGCTTTTTGAAGCTGCTGCCCGCCTTCTTCTCCGAACTGCTGCAGGTAGTACTCGTCAAGAGGGCCGGCAGCTGCGGTTACAACAAGCTGAATCAGCGTTATCAGTGTCAGAGTGGAACGAGTGAGCAATACCTGCATCAGTCCGCCATCCTTTTGCCGACCCGTAACGGGACAAGCGTTGTTATGCCACGTTCGACAGTGACCCGGGCGGTAATCGGCCCGCTGCCGACCGCATAGGTTCCGGCCGGCAGGCTTACCGTAAAATAGCCGTACGCATCGGTTTGTACAGCCATGTATTGTTTGCCGCCGGAAGAGATCAAGAGCGACACCTGCGGATACGGGGTGAATCCACCGGAGCCGCCAAGTTTGCCGCCGGAACTCTGCAGATAGCAGATTCCTGCGATGACGCCGGTTCCTTCCGAAAGAGCGGTTTGCTCAAGGGATGTTTTTTGCGCGGTCAAAACTATCGGAAGAGCGTTTTCCCGCACCGCGATAAAAGCGCTGCCATCGGCGGTTGGCCCGGCTACGAAGGACGTACCGTCAAAGTGATAGTAGTTCCAGGCATCGGCAGGACGTTTACCGGCAGCAGAAGCTGCTGAAGCGCATATCACGCAGATGAACAGTGCCACACATATTCGAAATAATCTGGACATGATGATCCCCCTGCTGTACTCAAAGCTGCTGATCAGTATGTACCATACTGCCTAACTGGCGTCTATGAAGTCAAACAGAATAGTTGATTAGTAAAATGCCCCACGATTGCGATCCGCTCTTCACTTGACAAATCAGCACGCTACCGGTACTTTTGCACACTCAAAATACTGACTGAATACGATATAAGCTACATACGAGAGGAGTTTACCGCCATGGCAGAAAAATTCATTTTCACTTCGGAATCCGTATCAGAAGGGCATCCCGACAAGGTTGCAGATCAGATTTCCGATGCAATTCTTGATGCGATTCTTACTCAGGACCGCACCGCCCGTGTTGCGTGCGAGACGATGGTTACCACCGGCATGGTGGTCATTGCCGGCGAGATAACCACCAACGCCGTCATCAACTATTCCGAAATTGCCCGCCAGACCATCAAGGATATCGGCTATACCGATTCGGAGATCGGTTTTGATGCCGATACGTGTGCCGTACTGGTGTCAGTGGATCGTCAGTCGCCTGACATTTCCCAAGGTGTATCGGAAGGGGAAGGACTGCATAAGGAGCAGGGGGCCGGCGATCAGGGGCTCATGTTCGGCTATGCCTGCAACGAAACACCGGAGCTTATGCCGATGCCGATCCAGCTGGCTCACCAGCTGGTCGAAAAATTGGCAGAGGTGCGCAAGTCCGGTAAGCTCGAATTCCTCCGTCCCGACTCAAAATCACAAGTGTCGGTGGAATACGTCGACGGTAAGCCGACCCGTATCGATACCGTAGTCATTTCCACCCAGCACACGCCCGATGTTACCCACAAGCAGATCGAGGAAGGCGTTATCGCGGAAGTAATAAGGAAGGTCATTCCGGCAGAACTGCTGGATGCTGAAACCCGCTACTTCATCAATCCGACCGGACGCTTTGTCGTCGGCGGCCCGATGGGCGATTGCGGATTGACCGGACGCAAAATCATCGTTGATACCTACGGAGGCATGGGTCGCCATGGTGGCGGTGCGTTCTCCGGCAAAGATCCCTCAAAAGTTGACCGTTCGGCGGCCTACATGGGGCGCTACGTTGCAAAAAATCTGGTTGCAGCCGGTCTCTGCGACCGTTGCGAAGTGCAGGTGGCGTATGCAATCGGTGTCGCCCAACCGGTCTCGATCATGGTTAATACGTTTAACACCGGGAAACTCCCCGAAAATCGTTTGTCCGCGCTGGTACGTGAAACATTTGACATGCGCCCGGCCGCCATCATCGAACAGCTTGACCTGCTGCGCCCGATCTATCGCAAAACTGCAGCGTATGGCCACTTCGGCCGGGAGTTGCCGGAATTTTCCTGGGAAAAAACCGACAAGGCTGCTCTGCTGAAACAGAAAGCCGGGTTATAGATTAAGGCACATCGTCCAGTCTTAACGGCACCCCCCTCCCCCCCTTTTTTAAAAGGGGGGACACTAAGCTTTTTAACCTCATCCTTTTCAAAGGGGAGATTCTAAGCCTTTAACTTCCCCCTTTGCAAAGGGGAATTGAGGGGGATTTGCTTTACATGCCGACCCGTTCAATCGAAAATACCCCCCTTCTTTTCGGTCATGATGAAAGGACCGGCATCGTCGCGGTGGAACCGGTCGGTCGCTTTATCCGCGTCTTTTTCAGAACTGCCGGCCGCGTGCACTTTCACGACGAACCGTTTCAGCCATTTATTCTGGTAAGTGACCCCGGTATTGTTTCCGGCTGTCGCGTCCCCTGCTCAGTGCGACACCTGACAGGTGACGGGTTGTTCAGCTGCCAGCTGCTGTTTGATTCCTGGAATGAATGCCTGGCTGCCCGCGATTTCCTTGCGGAGAGAAGTGGAAAAGTCTTTTCCTCGCCTGACGCCCCCTATCTGTTCCTGTCTGATATTTCGCACCAGTTTTTGCTGGTCAGCGGTTCTACGCTCTTCAAAGGTATGGAATTTTCGGACCTCCGCTGTCTTGCCCTTGATATAGAAACCGCGTGTGCCGCCGGGTACGAATTTTCCAATCCTGAGCGTCCGGAAGACCGTATCGTTTCAATTGCCCTCAAAGATTCGCATGGTGAAGAGACAGTGCTGCGGGGAGATCTGCTGAGTGAACCGGAGTTGCTGCAGGCGCTAAACGGCATCATTCATCGATCTGATCCCGATGTTATTACCGGCCACAATATTTTCCGTTTTGATCTTGATTACATCAGCCGTCGTGCGGAGCGGCACAGCATTATCCTGAATTGGGGGCGCAATGCTGCGCCGCCGCGCATTACGCCGCATGCCAGATGGAATCTTGCCGAGAAAACGCTTGAATACCCTCGCTGGGATATCCATGGCCGTCATATCATCGACACATATTTTTTGGTGCAGCTGTATGATATCGCCGGGCGCAACCTTCCGAATCATGGGCTTAAGACAGTTTCCCGCTATTTTGGTCTTGCTGCAGAGGATCGCACCTATCTGGATGGTTCTGATATTTCAGCTGTGTTCAACAATGATCCAGAGCAGCTGTATCGCTATAACCTGGATGATGCACGGGAAACGCTCTCCCTGTTTCGTCTGCTCGGCTATCCCTGGTTTCTGCAGAGCCGTATGTTTCCGTATTCACTGCAAAACTGTGTCATTCGCGGCAATGCCACTCGCATTAATGCACTGTTTCTTCGTGAATACCTGTATCAAGGCCATGCGATTCCCACTCGCACCGCCGAGATGGTGCCGTTTGAGGGTGGTTACACCGAGGCATCATGTTCCGGAGTGATTGGCCCTATCGTCCATTGTGACGTAGCCTCTCTCTATCCGTCGCTGATGCTGACGTATCGGCTCGCTCCCGCCAAGGACAGTCTGAGACTGTTTCTTCCGATGCTGACGGAGCTGCGCCGCTTCCGCCTGACGGCAAAGCAGTTGTCACGCGATGCGGCGACCAATGCGGAGCGTCACTACTATGAGGCGCTCCAACAGGTTTTCAAAGTGCTGATAAATTCCTTTTATGGATATCTGGGAGCTGCCAGGCATAATTTTTCCGATCCGCCATCTGCTGCTGAAGTCACCCGTCTCGGACGCGTCACAATCAAGAACATGATTGATTTGCTTACAGCTGAAGGTGCTGCAATTGTCGAGGTCGATACGGACGGAATTTATTTCAGACCGCCATTTGGCTGCTACGGAGAGGAAGCTGAACGCCAGCTGGTGCAGCGCATTTCACAACATATGCCGGAAGGGATTGAGGTCGAACTGGATGGACGCTATCGCGCCATGTTTGCCTATAAGGCAAAAAATTATGCGCTGTTGAATTATAATGGCGATATCGTCATTAAGGGGAGCGGTCTTCGTTCGCGCAGCGTGGAACCGTACCTGCACGATTTTATCCGCGATGTTGTCGAATATCTACTGAACGGTAAAGCGGGGGAGGTTGCTCAGCTGTTTGACCGGTATGTTGCCCGGCTCCGTGCACGCCAGCCTGATGCATCATGGGTTTCCCGTACTGAAATACTTAACGATTCGCCGGACAGTTATCGGGCAAAATTGCGCGATGGCAAACGCAATCACTCGGCGGCGTACGAAGTAGCTTTTGCGTCAGGCCGCCAGCATTACGCCGGCGATCACATCAGCTATTATGTCAGCGGCTCGGCCAAGGACGCCACTGCCTACGAACAGTGTCGCCCTGCAGCCGCGTTTGATCCAGCCCGCCCGGACATAAACATCCCGTATTACATCGAAAAACTACGCCATGCACATAAACGCTTTTCACCGTTTTTGCCTCAGGAACCGACTCTTTTTGACCTGTGAAAATATTATTTATCCATGCGCTTGATATTCCAAAATAGCATGCTACTATTCTGAACAGGCACACCCGCTGCAAGAGGCCGGTTTTGGTGCCTCGGTTTTCGGGCAATAACCGGTTTTGAACCAGCCGTCCCCTTTCAGGCTGAAGGCAGTGGAGGAGATCAATTTTTCTACAGAAGCGCCGCACTGCGGGCAGCTCCTGGCAGGCGGATCGGAAAATTTCTGACGCAGCTCAAACTGGTGATTACAACTTGTGCAACGGTATTCGTACATCGGCATGACTCGTAAACTCCTCTTTTTATATAGTGAATACTTCGTTTGACACTATAATGATGCGTAGACCGGTTTGTCAATGTTGACTCTGGTGAATAATTTTTCTAATCACTGGAGTAAAAATAATTGATAGGGGCGCTTGACAACGGGGAATTTCCGTATACACTTGCCAAATCTGTGCTGAATTGCCCATTTACGCTCGATGATTTGCAGCCGTCATTAAGCAGTTTGCAAAAATAACTGATAGCGAGGAGGTGCCTCTCTTAAAATCGTGACATGGGAATGTTGGTAATAACTACTAGTGAAAGGAGGTTTCTGATGGCATTACAAAGAATGTTCTGCTTGCTGACAGGTGTTATCCTGCTGTTTTCTTCGGGCACAGCCTGGTCAGCGGAAGTGCATGGCAGAAGCTCCACCCAGTACCAATGGTTCAACGATTACGTGACTGGCAACAAACAAGCCGAATTTGGCGAGACTCTCCGTTTGTCAGTTACAAAGGTAGACCCAGAAGGCAAACTGTCATTTCAGGGGTATGGCCGCATCAACCAGGAAATATTAGATGGCCAGGGATTTCATGGCAGGCTCTACTATCTGTACGGTGACTACAGCAACCTGTATGACAAAGTTGACCTTCGTTTCGGGCGCCAGTTCGTTAACTATGCCGCTGGCAGTGCTCTTGTTGACGGAGCCAAGGTGGACCTGAAGAACGTCGGCCCGATCGCCTTTTCCATTATGGGTGGACGCAATGTAATTTTCACCCTCGATAGCGAAGTATCCACAGGCGATAACTTCGTCTGGGGCGTCGCTGCCAACCTGGCCGGAAACAAAAACACCGATGCCGAATTAAGTTATTTTATGAAGATTGACGATGCAGGTATCGCCCGTGACCAAATCGGCGCTACATTCAAGCAGTACCTTTTTAACTCCATGAAAATCTATGGCAATACCCGGTTTGACATGACAAGTGAGACCTTCAGTGAATTGCTGACCGGCGTCAAATACTACCCGACCTCCGACTTTATCCTGACCGGCGAGTGGTATCAGAGCTATCCCATCTTCGACAACTCCTCAATCTACTCCGTATTTGCTGTTGATCGTTACCGGGAGGCGTTGCTTCGTGCCGACTACACCATCAATGACAAAATCGCTGTTCATGGCGGGTGCAGCAAACAGATCTACGGCGAGGGAGCCGCTGCCAATGTGTATGAGTTCGGCACGACCGTCCGCCCGATTGAAAATGTTCAGGTCAACCTGAACTATGACTATCAGGATGGCTATGCCGGCGATTTGAGCGGCGGTGCGGTTGAAGTGGCATACACTCCCATCAAACCGCTTGATCTGGCGTGTGGTGTTCATTACGACGTCTATGAACGAAACCGGATCACCGGCGAGGAAACAGCGCGTAAATACTGGCTGGGCGGTAAATACAAGATCGATAAGGATATGTCCGCATCAGTCCGCGTCGAAGACAATGTTAACCAGGAGTACAACAGCGACTGGTCGGGTCGCGTAGTATTTAATTACGACTTCTAAGAAAGGAGGCACGCATGAAAAAAATAGTATGCATCATTGCATTACTCGGCTTCGGACTGATCTGCCTCCAGCAGAAGTCCTACGCTGACAAGAAAACCGCCCACGCAGAATACAACGGCTCTGCAATATCGGAGTGCAACTCATGCCATAAATCCGAGGGTGTCGCGCCGAACCACGATGCGGACTTCATTCGTGGCCACCGGGTACTGGCAAGCAAAGCTGGTAACAACTGCAGCGAATGTCATGATCAGAAATGGTGCCTCGACTGCCACAAAGGGGGCGGTTCAGGTGATGATCTGACGAAAGGGAACTTCGGCCGTGATTACAAACCGAAAAGCCACCGTAGCGATTTCATGTCCATTCACCCGATCAAGGCACAAGGCAACCCGCAGCAATGCTACCGCTGTCATGATGCACAGGCATTCTGCAATTCCTGCCACAGCCGCTTCCCTACCGGAAATATGCGCATCAAGTCTCACCTTATGGGGCAGGTGGGGGGTACCGTGAGTTGGGCAGTTGGTGAGCATGCCACCGAAGCGCGCCGGAACCTGCAGTCGTGCCAGTCCTGTCATCCTGAGGGCGACGTCTGCGTTCAGTGTCACTCCAGTGGCAAGGCTAGGCCCCATCCCCGCAGCTGGAAAGCGGGAAATATCAAGAATCGGACTGATGAAAAGATGTGCAGGAAGTGTCATCTGCCGGGAACGTACTAAAGAAAAACAAACTCAGGAGGACTATCTATGCGTAACAGAAAAATCAGTTTTGTGATGTTGGCTGCATTTGCCTTGGCTGCACTGCTAAACGGTTGCGGTTCGGACAGTAAAGACAGTAGAGAGGGAAGCACCGGGAGTGTAGCAACTGTTGGTGAGGGTACGTGTACGGCCTCAGCCTGTCATGCGACTGGAGTTGATCACACATCGGGGACAGGCATTTATTCTGATTATCTAACAGCATCACATAATCCGATAAATTCCGCACATGCTACCGGATGCCAGGGATGCCATGGCGGCGGATCCCAGCATCATGGTAAGGGAACGTTTGAATGGCCAAATCCACTGGCCGGAGACAGATGCATTCAGTGCCATATTCCTGCGTACGCAAACGGCCAGGACCTTACCGCTCTTTTCGCTGTGGCAAAAACTGAAGGCTTTGTCGCGAAGTGTGCACCGTGCCATACCAAAAATGGTAATCAAAGTGTCCATGCGGCACAGGGTCCAGTCACTGAAGATTGCGTAGCGTGCCATTCAGTAGCCGCACCGCAGCATGGAGCGGGTCTTGTCAACGACAATAACGGTGTCCGTGCGATTACCGGTGAGTTTGCTAAATGGTCACATCACGTAACCGGTGTAACCCTTAACTCCGCCCACTGCGCCGCCTGCCATCTGGAAGGTACCGTCGTAAATGGTGCGGTTGTTATCGATACAACCAAGCATATGGCAGACAACAAAACTCACCTACGTAATGCTGATACAGATGCCGACATGCAGTGGGACCCGGCTGCGCCAAACCACACCACCATGGACAACTTCTGCATGACTTGCCATGATGCGGATGGTGCAACATCAACAACAAGTAAGTCCATTCAGTATTACATCAATACAAAAGGTATCAATGCAGCTGGAAAAACTGCATCTGCCACCAACCCCTTCGGCGACACCATCTCCAACCGTTACGACAAGATGCTCCGCCCGGCAGTTGTTGATGTCAGTGGACAGTTCGACACAGGCAATGCATCGCACCACGCAGTAAAAGGTAAGAGATACACGGGCCGTACTGTAGCAGCCGGCGCTCGTCAGATTGCTGGCGTAGCTGCCTTCTCAGCCAACTCTTCAGCAACACTGCCTGGTAAACGTTCCACCATGCACGATAACAACAACTCTTTGACTGGTTTACCAAATGCTAACCTGGATGCAGCACTGGCAAAAACCGTACTACAGGGTTCAGCATTCAACCAGCTGTACGTACCGCTTGAGAATGCTGGTGGCGAAACAAATGTAGCTCAGTCACTGGACGGCCGTACCGGTTCACTGCCACTGGGTGACGATTCAACCCTCCATTGCGGCGACTGCCATACTGTAGGTCAGTACAAAGTTGGCTCCGCAACAAATATGGACGGTACTGCAACAACAGTTGCCATCGGTGCTCACGGTTCACAGAATGAGTACATGCTGCGTAACACCAGTGGTACAGATGCACGCCACGTCCAGAACACCTATACAATCAGTGCAGCAAAAGTTGTCACCAACATCAACTCAACAGACAACCTGCTGATCTGCTTCAACTGCCACGCCTTCACCAAATACGGCAGCGCATTCCAGCAAAATGCTGGTCAATCACACGCTGGTGAATATGCGTATGGTGGTCGTTGCAACGGCTCCGGTAACACCCTGTCGTTCAATGGCTACACAACAGGTACCAACACATCCTCATACGTATCAGGCGTTAACAAGTTCATCAACCGTCTTGAAGGCGAGCCACAGTACTTGTTAACTGGCGAAAACGCACCTGACATGAACGCAATATTCGGCATCCAGTGTGCAAACTGCCACAACTCCGGTCTTGACAACGGCTACGGTGGTATCCATGGTTCCAAGGTGAACACCTACACAGACGGCATGGGCAACACCACCAAGCATGAGCGCTTCTTGCCAGGTCTTGGTAACGTAATGTACGTACCGGGTACTAATGGTGGTATCACTGGTGGTACCGAAATAACTGTAAACTCTAAAACCTTCATGACAGGTGGCGTTAACAACGACACCAACTGGGAGCAGCAGGCAGGAAACGCTGCTGGTTCAGTGGGCGCCGGTTGCTACACCCTCGGTAACTTCACAGAAATCGATGGGACTGTTCAGAAGGCTACCAATGCAACATGGCCTGCAGCATCAACAGGCATCAAAGGTCTCTCTGTTGATGGCGGCGCAACAACCCCTGATGCTGTTGGAACCTGGGGTGGTTGCTATGACCACAATGCTGCTCAGGGTGGCGGAACAAGCATGAACAAGCAGATCATCCGTCCGGTAACATACTAATCTTCACAGTATCCGGTGAGGGAGGCGACTTCCTCACCAATTGCTCGACTTTCATTGGCCGGCGCGTAAGCGTCGGCCTTTTTTTGTGCACAGCATAGCGGACAAACCTCTGAATGAGGACGCTGGGATACTTTGACCTATGTGCTATGCAGGATATCCAACCACTTAGTTTCGGAGTCATCTCCTTGATGGCGTCTTGGACTCTCTTCCCTTGCAGAGAATAGCATGGTCTGTGACGAACGAACAGGCGGTCGACCGGTAGGTGAGGGGAAAACGACCGAAGCTCATGGTGGAATTTTCGGGTTGCCACGCAGGGCACACGATTTCGGTCTTTCCATCGACAATTACGGTACCTGTTATGCCAGTATGCGACAACTCACGCGTATCGCTTTCACCGAACTGAGGTTCTACCAGTCTTTTGTGAATGACTTCGCTACTAATCAGGCGCTATGCATCATTGTCAAGTCGAGCATAGAAATGGCGCACAAGCTGCGGGGCAAGAGCGTTGCCGAGGGGGCAGGATTGGGATACCTTGAATACCATGGGATGCGATACTGCACAGGGTTACTATATTGCCAAGCCGATGTCGTCTCATTCGTTGAATTCTGTGGTGATTATCACGGCTGAATATAATATCCTCAGAAAACCCGATATCCCCGCTGTAATCTTATTTCATTTATGGTATTGTCAAGGGCGCTGGCAGTATTTGCCAAATATCATTTTTAAAGGGAGCATCCATGACAAAGGCAGAATTTGTAGCAAAGGGCTGTGAAATGCCGGTGCTGAAAGGTTAAGCCTGTGCCTGATACCGGCAGAAAGACCATACAGCCAAAAAGTAACAGCGACAGACAAACCAAATTACTTTTATTTGCACTTCATGTTGCTGATAATATTCAAAGGCATTCCGGCCCGCATCCAGTGCGCAAGACGTATAAGCAAATTGCAGAATCACTCAATGCAGCGGGTGTCAAGTCAGCTCGCGGAAAAGTTGCGTGGTCGGCAAAGTCTGTATCTCATTGCCTGAAACGGATACGTGATTATAAATATGCTTCCGATATCCATGAAGCGTTAGAAGTTGACGACGCTATTGATTGTGCCATATCGCAAGAAACCCATTGCTCAGATTAAACGAAAGGCTACCTACATAACGAGGTGGCCTTTTCAGTTCACGCCCAAAAAGCGAATACTGGATCTGGCTCATGACACAATATCCGCCAGTGCCTGTGTATCAGCTCGTCGTCGTAACCTGCATTGTACACACTACCTCATACAAGTGAAACGCTGCCTGCACCGGCCTGGCGTTGGTCAGTAATGATTCTTGAAGCTGTTGCAGCAATGTTTCCAAAAGTAACTCCTGCAAAATTTAATTACACCATCTACTACACCAATAAATAGAAAAGGACTTAACCAATATTGGCTAAGTCCCTGTATTTGCTGGTCGGGATGACTAGATTTGAACTAGCGACCCCCTGCTCCCGAAGCAGGTGCGCTACCAGGCTGCGCTACATCCCGAAGAAGTTTTTATCTAGCACCGGCAAGGGGTTTGTGTCAAGGGGAAAACCGGAGGACGTGACGGTGATGTGGGCGTGTCTGAATTCTTTACACCAAAACACCTTATCCAGTAAAAACAGCGGGGAGACAATCTGAAACTGTAAATTTTCCCGACAAAAAAAGGCGCCGCCCGAAAGCAACGCCCTTTTCGTAAATTCTATGTACTTTAAAACTATGCTTTTTTCTGGCGGCGCTTGCCGTAGATGGCGAGACCAGCCATGCCAAGACCAAGAAGCGCTATTGTTCCGGGTTCGGGGACGGGTTCTGCAGATGGCAAATAGTTATATCCTGAGCCGGTTATCATTGAATAGTCGGAAATAATTCCGCCCTGTTCATCTTTGAAGGTCAATCCGGATATGGTAGCGGTATCGTAAAAGTCAAGGACCGATGCGACGCCACCGCCTGAATACCGATTAAAACTGCTCACTCCTGCGATCATAGACATCGATATGTTATTATTCGCTCCGTACAGAAACGGTATGGTCAGGTCGTATCCGCCCGCCCGCTCAGTTCTCAGGGGACCGGTGCTTACTGTGCCGCCGTGGCCGTAGTTAACCAGACCCATTGAAAGCTCGGCAACATGATTGTCCCACGAATCGGTGCCGGACCCTTCCAGGTCGATATGGACCGTCAATGTTCCGGTAGAGCCGTTGACTGCACCCGCATTGACATTCCATACATCATAAAACGCTGCAGCTGATGAAGCGTTAGTCTCCCAGTCATAATAATTATTAGGCGTATTTGTGGATGCATCTTTTTCACTAACGACTGCATACGCATGTACCCCGAGAGATCCGAAGCTCGATTTGGCTGATGATTCGGCGAAACCAGAATATGTGGCCATGTTACCATACGTATCTCTCCAGGTGTCGTTCCAGTTTCCTAGCGTGCTGTTGGTAAGAACAGTGCCCGATGCCGGATTGTTGATATCGTTATGGTACGATGGCGCACTGAGAAAAAATTGAGAAGCTCCACCCGGCTTGAATCCAAAACCGGCCCCTCCACCCACTTCAAGTCCTACCGTTCCCGAAAATGCATACGCATCCACCGATGCAAGCAAGCTGATGCTCGCCACTGCTAACATCACTCTCCTAATTTTCCCTCTCATACTTGACGTTTCTCCTCTCCCAGTGTTTTTTTTCAAAACAGTAATTTATATGCAAAATAAATACCTGAATGTAAACAATCTAATATTGCTGGTTAATTACAATTTCTATAAGTATACGCAACTTAATTATTGTAAGATATTCCGACAGTCACAACTTGTTATTTATGTTAATCATGGGTGAGATAAGGCAACTGGTGCAAATATTCATGTCTATGGTGCCCCCCGTCCCAGAACCATCCACAATGCTCCTCCTTGGTGGCGGCATTGCAGGACCTGCCTTCTGGAGAAAACGGAAGTCAGCGTAAAATATTCCGACATACTATCAAGAACGAACGGGCTTCCAGAAATGGAGGCCTTTTTTGTTGATCTCCATATTCATCAAAGCCCTTCGGGGCCATTTTTGTTTCTGGGGGCACACAGGGATGAAATCGGAGAAGAACTGCTGAACCATCTGAATGAGGATCAGCAGGAAGAATGGGAAGAAAGTGCGGCAATCATGGAGTGCGACGGCAAACTGCAACGGGATCATGCTGAATGTCTGGTATTACTGGACTTCAGAATTTCCGGAAACAGCAACAGTGGCCTGTTCTGCAAAGACTGGATATCGGTAGTGGAGATACAGAATATTCTCAAGGATGTAGCTAAACCGGCAACGAGTACCTTGCGCCATTTGTATGCTGGCAAGTCCAGCAACAGTCCAGGCTTTCTTCTGTCGTGCCTGTTCAACGCAAAGATTGCCGTGAAAGATAACTCTACCGCTGATCCTGCACTCGAAGCCCCTCCAGAAAAGAAGCCGGCAAGTAAGAAAGCAACATCAAAAGCTGATGGAGATTGATCCATGTTACTTTAAACCCTTTGGCTTTACCGATCCGGTGAGCTATTTCATTTCAAGCAAGGGGTTTGTGTCAAGGGGAAAACCGGTGGGGGAGGTGATGTTGGGGACCGGAAACAAATCGTACAATTACAGTCAGACATTTTTTCTGCCGGTAATAAGGAAGATAGTAAACTCTCTTGTCCCGCCCTCAACTACTGGCTTGGTGATACTGCTTGCAGTACTGCTGACCACATCACTAAACCCTACTTCTGAAAAGATGTGTTGTAGCCAGGTCCGATCGAATCCATTGTGAAAAACACCGGTACTGTCTTCGTGGAATTTGCCGTCATCAAGGTCAAGATCTGCAATGGCAATGTATCCGCCGGGAAGGACTATTTTGTAGAGCGCAGTGAGCAAATTACGGATATCTTGTACATGATGAAAAGTCATGCTACTGGTGACGAGATGAAAACGGCCATCTAATACATCACCTTTGTCGAGATCTCTGTGAAGGGCTGTAACGTTAGCAACACCCAGATGTGCAGCCTTGTTCTTGAGCACATCGAGCATACCCTGAGAGCTGTCAATGCCGGTTACAGTACGGACAAACGGTTGAAGTTTCAATGTCAGCAGGCCTGTACCGCAACCGAAATCCATGGCATCCATGCTGGAAGCAAGAGATATGCTCATGGCAATACCATCTGCCACATCACTCGCCAGTTTCATGCGTCTTGGTTCTTCATCCCAGGTCCTGGCTACCTTGTCAAAATCACGTTTTATGTTTTCCATTGCTATGACACTCCCTCTCAAGCTTAGAGAACATGGGCGGATTGAAATACCGCCTTTACTGCATCGAACAGATAGAATCAATAATCGGATCAATCGAAAAGCGGCAGCATCCAGTCTTATTTAATCAACTGATTTAACTCAAAGATCGGTAGCAGGACCGCTAATACGACAATGCCGACAGCAAACCCCATTGCCAGGACCAACAGCGGTTCCATAAGGCTCATCAGACGGGTCAGGCGGGTACTGAACTCTCGCTCGTAGGCAATGCCGGCTTTGACCAGCATCTCCTCAAGGTTGCCGCTTTTCTCTCCGACACTGGCCAGATGTACGAGCAGCGGCGGAAACAGTGGGCTCTTCTTCAGACTACCGGACAGACTTTCCCCTTGAGCAACCTCCTCCATTACGCCACGCAAAAACGAGCGAAAAACACGGTTGACTACCACTTCACCGGTAATCTCCAGCGCTTTCATAATCGGCACCCCGCTGGAGAGCAGCAATCCCAGCACCCGAGCAAAGCGGGAGAGAATAAGGCGCTGCAGCATCTCACCGGCCAGCGGCAGGCGCAGCAGCAGATCGTCACGCTTCAGACGCAGATCGTCCCGTTTCATGGCTTTTCGGTAGAGGGGAATCGAGACGATGATCAGGGTGGTGGGAATCCACCAATATCCTTGCAGGAAATGGCTGACTTTGATCAGGATAATCGTGATGAGTGGCAGGGCGGCTTTACTGTCCTCAAAGATGGTCACGATACGGGGAATAACGACCGTCAGCAGAAAAAGCATAACTCCGCTGCCGACAAAAACCATCAGGATCGGATAGGCCAGTGCGGAGGTGACTTTACTGCGCACCTGTTCCTGCTCCTCAAGAAAATCGGCCAGCCGTTCCAGCACGGCATCGAGAGCACCGCCTGCCTCTCCGGCGGCCACCATGCTGACGTAGCTTTCGCCAAAAATGGCTGGTTCTGCCGCTAGCGCCCGCGACAGGGCGGCGCCCTCGGCGATACGTTCTTTTACCCGCACCAGTGATTGGCGGAGCGGCCCGTTTTCTTCCTGTTCGCAGAGGGAGCCCATTGCCTCAAACAGTGGAATGGAGGACGCCACCAACGTGGCGAGACGTCGTGTGAACAGAGCCAATTGATCTGCCGGGACGGCGCGACGCAGCGATAAAGCTCCCGGTTTGTCAGCAATGCCCCCTGTTTCAGTGACTTCACGCGGCAGCAGCCCTTTGCCTTTAAGCTGCTGCACGGCTAGTCGTTCGGAATCGGCCTCAATGGAACCTGATACCGAGGAACCGGTGGCGCTGTATGCCTTATAGCGGAACGTCGGCATAATCGTCCTGGGTAACGCGCAGAACCTCTTCGATAGTGGTTATCCCGGCGGCAGCGCGGGTAATTCCGTCATCACGCAGAGTTTTCATACCGTGTGCCACCGCATACTCCTTGATTTCTCCGGCGTGAGCACGGCGAATAATCATGGAGCAAAGTTCCTGGTCAACCGGCATGATCTCGTAGATGGCGGTTCGCCCTAAAGTACCAAGTCCAAAGCAGGCATCACACCCTCGACCTCGATACAGCGTGGCAGGCAGTGTGACACCGGCATACTGTTCCACCGGCTGATACTCTTCACGGCAGTGGGGGCAGATGATACGCACCAGGCGCTGTGCAACGACCGCAGACAGTGATGACGCGATCATGAACGGCTCTATACCCATATCGACCAGACGGGTTACGGCGGTGGCCGCATCGTTGGTATGCAGTGTGGAAAGGACCAGATGGCCGGTCAAACTGGCCTGGATGGCAATTTCTGCCGTTTCGGTATCGCGGATTTCACCGACCATAATAATGTCGGGATCCTGACGCAGAATGGAACGAAGGCCACTGGCAAAGGTCAGCTCAATCTTCGGATTGACCTGAATCTGGCCGATGCCCCGAATCTGGTATTCGATTGGATCTTCAATGGTGATGATGTTTTTTTCACTGGAATTAACACGGTTCAGGGCGGCATAGAGCGTCGTCGATTTACCACTGCCGGTCGGCCCGGTTACGAGAATGATTCCGCTGGTGCGGTTCAGCATCTGCTCCAGCGTCCGAACGCCGTGCTCCCCGAGGCCGATATCAGCCAGAGAGAGGATTCCTTTCTTCTTGTCCAGCAAACGAAGTACCGCCCGCTCACCATAATAGGTCGGGATGATCGAAACGCGGATATCGACATCGCGTCCGGCGACCAGCACCCGGATACGTCCATCTTGCGGGAGCCGCTTCTCGGCGATGTTGAGGCCGGCCATGATCTTGATGCGGGAGAGAAGTGCGTCCTGAATGATTTTCGGGGGGGAAAGTTTTTCGTAAAGAATGCCGTCAATGCGGAAGCGCACCAAGAGATCGCGCTCATACGGTTCAATATGGACGTCGCTGACCCGTTCCTTGACCGCTTCGGAGAGTATCGAATTCAGCAGGCGGATAACCGGGGCTTCATCGGAGAGATCAAGCAGATCAGTCGGGTTGTTCAGTTCGATAGCAACGGTGGAGAGGTCTTCACCCTGCAGTTCCTGCAGTACTTCACGGGCAGTTCCTGAAATACTTGCGTAAACGTGGTTAATGGCCTCAGACAAAATCGGGGCAGGAATGAGCACCGCTTCCACCGGTTTTCCGAACAGCAGGCGCAGTTCATCCAACAGCAGCATTCCTGTCGCTCCGGACACCGCAACCCTGACCGCACCATCCACTTCACGAAGCGGCAGAATCGCATTGGCGCGGGAAAATACGAGAGGCAGGAGGTTCAGAAGCGCAGGGTCAACGTCCTCAATCCTGACCTCATTCTGGAATGGTATCCCCAATCTGGCGGCTGTTATAGCCAGATCATCAGGCGCGCTCACCGTGGCACTCATTTCCCGGAAATCTCTTTATTTACGTCAACAGCATCCTTGCTTTTCGTCGATTCACCGAACGATTGGCGTTGGGTGCGGGTCATTTCGGCGAGATCAGCGGCATCCCTGACGATATGTGGGGTTAGCATGATCATCAGGTTAGTCTTTTTGCGTGTTTTTGCTTTTGACTTGAACAGCCAGCCGAGCAGCGGAATATCGCCGAGCAGCGGAACTTTACTGATGGTTTCTTCCTCGGAATCCTGAATCAGACCGCCGATGACAACCGTTTCCTTGTCCTTTACCACAACGCTGGTTTTTGCCGAGCGTTTGGTGGTAATCAGGTCAATTGCCTGTCCTTTGCTGTCTTTGACTGCAGAAATTTCCTGGTTGATATCCATGCGGATATAATCACCCTCGCTGATTTGAGGCTTGATTTTCAGGTTGATACCGATGTCCTTCCGCTCTACTGAGGTTGTCGTTCCGATGGTACTCTGGGTGGCAGATCCCTGGAATGGTACGTTTTCACCGACATTGATTTCAGCTTCCTTGTTGTCGGACGTCAGGATATTTGGCGTGGAGAGGATGTTCAATAAACCGTTCTTGTCAAGCGCCTTGAGGACCGCCGTTACATTGACCGGGCTGGCGGTAACGTCAGGCGACAGCGCGCCGCCCGCAGCAATAATGCTGCCGATGGTGCCCAGCGTCCCAAGCGGATCGTACATACCGGCCAGCGTCAGGTTGCCGTTGGGGGAACCTCCACCGATTGCACCTGTTTGCAAACCAAATTCCGTGGATTTATCAAGTGATACTTCGGCAATCAGCACTTGAACAAACACCTGCTTGCTCCGGCGGTCTAGTTTTTTTATGACCTGGGCCAGGTTTGTATAATCAGTGGGAGTTGCCATAATAACCAATGCATTTGACGCCTTATCAGGGGTGATCGTGATTTTGCCGCTATCCAGAGCGGAGGCATGTGGCACCGCTGCGCCGGGTGGAGCAGTTATCCCCTTCACAACTCCATCCATCACTTTTGCCATCTCCACCGCATCGGTGTTTTCCAGATAATATACGTTTACCTTGCTGCTTGCTTCGGGGGGCGCGACATCCAGCTTGACAACCAACTCGCGAATATCTTTCTTGGTTGTTTCATTGCCGAAGATCAGCAGGGCATTGAGACGTTTATCTGCGAGCACGTTCGTACTGCTACCGCCAGCTCCCCGAGCTACAGGTTGACCACCTGGCTTGCCATCAGACCCATTGAGCCACTGCTGTATGATTGTAGCGGTGCTTTCAGCAGATGCGTTTTTAAGGTAGATAATTTCAAGCCCCTCTCTGGAACGGGCCGTGTCAATTGTCTGGAGAATTTCGTGCAATTTGCGGATGTTAAGTGAAGAGTCCACTATCAGAAGCAGGTTTCCCGGTCCGAATGGCGAGATGTGACCATCCTTGGAAATCATCGGCTGCAGAAAAGCCACCGCCTCCTGGGCAGTGATATATTCAAGCTTGGTCACCTGAGCGATGTAGCTTTCGTTAACCGGAGCCTGTTCCCCCTGCGGCAGTAGTTTGAATCCCGACTGTTTGGCGGAAGTGCCGGGAACTATCTTGGCAACACTGCCGCTTTGCACAACTACAAAACCCTTCAGCTCCAACACGGAGATAAACACGTTGTATGCTTCGTCAATCGAAAGCTTGGAGGGGGAATACACCGATATTTTCCCTTTAACCCGGTCATCGAGAATAAAGTTCTTCCCGGTCAGGTCACTGATGAATTTGACCATCGTGGATATGTCAACTTCGTTAAAGTTCAGCACAACGCCTTTGCTTCCAGCGAAAGCGGGCTGGGTCAAGAGCGCCCCCATCAGAACAACGGCGCACAGGGTGGTTAGAACGTGTCGTGTCAAGTATGCCTCCAGATTGCTGCAAAATAATACGTTGGTCTTCAACATCACCTGATGTCGTAATTGAATGTCTGCGGCTGTCCATCACGGATCAGGTCAAGCTTCAACTGGCTTTGCCCTTTGAGGGCGATGAAAGACTGCAGCGCCTTGTCAGGTGAATCCATCGGGAAGTCGTTCAGTCGCAGCAAAACATCGCCGTTTTTTATGCCAATCATCGCAAACAGCCCGGTCGGCTTCACTTCGGAAGCCCTGAACCCTTCCACCTTTCCATCTTTCTGACTGGGCAGCAGGCGGGCATCAGTCATCGCCTGGGCCGGATTGTCGAGCGTCGCGTTAAGTGCCCGCTGGTCTATAACAAAACTTCCCGCTCCCGTGCGTGATACAGGACTGCCGTGCTGCGGAGCTGCGGGGGCCGCCTGTTCGGTCGGGGCAGAGGAGGGTGGCGACAGGGGTGTCAACAGCTCCACCTTCTTGTCGTTAACCACGATAAATGCTTTTTCCCTGCCGACTTCCACGAGGCGTCCGGCATCAAAAACCATATCACCGAGCCGGAATACCCGTTCTTCCTGTTTTGCCTTATGGCGTACCAGGGCGAACGTTTCACGGAATGATCCGACCGCAGTGCCCAACAGCAGGAGTTCCGCCGGCGCAGTTACCGGTGCGGCTTGCCCGGCAGCAGGTGCCGTAGTGAGAGCGGTTAGCGGCCCCTGAGTCGCTTTTCCGAACAGGCCGTTTGTCAGGATCGGTGCGTAGAACATGAGCTGTTCGGTGCGCGAGGATGAGTTAGGCATGGGAGCGGCAGAATTGCCCTTTGGCGGAAATGCCTTGCCAAGGCGTGTGGCCATGTACCCGGTGCTAATCGCTGCCAGCAGCGCAATAATGATGACGCCCAGCAGAATATTTATGATGGTGACGATTCGAGGCATGGCGTTAGAGTGGGATTTCCCCGCTGAATACCTCGACTGCGGGTCCGGTCATATAAATGTTGCCATCATCAGCCCATTCCATTTCGAGATCGCCGCCGGATAAATGATTGATGACTTTTTTCTCTGTCAGCCCGTTGAGCACGCATGCGGCGGTCACCGCACTGGAACCGGTACCGCATGCCAGTGTTTCTCCGGCACCCCGCTCCCAGGTACGTTGACGAATTTCGGTGCGCGAGATGATCTGGGTGAATTCAACATTAGTGCGACGCGGGAACACCGCATCGTTTTCAATCAGCGGCCCGTATGTTGCGACGGGAAAGGAAGCCACATCATCAACAAAAATGACACAGTGCGGATTACCCATAGACGCACAGGTGATTTTGAAGGTTTTATCAAGTACTTTCAGCTCTTCTGCGACAACCCGGGCCGCCGGATCTCCAGTCATGGGTATTGCCGCACGGGTCAATCTCGGTGGCCCCATGTTGACCCGCACCTTGCTGATTTTCCCGTCAGTTCCGGGAAAAAGCCGCAGCGTCAGGATTCCGGCGCCGGTTTCAGCGGTGATTTCGGTTTTAGCGACAATGCCGTGGTCGTAAGCGTATTTTGCTACGCAGCGGATGCCGTTACCGCACATCTCCGATTCGGAACCGTCCGAGTTGAACATGCGCATCCGCACGTCAGCAACCTTGGAGGGCATAATCAGAATCAGGCCATCCGAGCCGATGCCGAAGTTCCGGTTAGAAACCTGTATGGCCGTTTGCTGCGGGTCGTTGACCGTCTCCTCGAAACAGTTTACATACACGTAGTCATTTCCAGCACCCTGCATTTTGGTAAATTTCATCGTATTCTATCCCTTCACCGGTTAAAATTGACTAGGCAACATAGCAAAAATAGCGCATGGCAACAAGTAGTTTAATCTTCTGTTTCGAACCGCTCAATCGCTACGATTGCCAAGTTACTGCCAAGCGGTTATACTCCGCCCCCTCTACTACTTATTCAAAGGATGACACTATGATCAAAGCTTTTCAGGGCATCACACCAACTATTGAGTCAAGCGCATTCATAGCAGAGACTGCCGTCATAATAGGTGATGTCGAGATCGGAGAACAGGCCAGTGTTTGGTACAATTGTGTCCTCCGTGGCGACGTCAACCATATTCGCATCGGCGCACGCAGCAACGTGCAGGATCTCTCCATGCTGCACGTCACCCACAAAAAGCACGCCGATGATCCTGGTGCGCCGCTGATTATTGGTGACGACGTCACCATCGGCCATAGTGTTACCCTGCACGGCTGCACTCTGAAAAATGGCTGCTTTATCGGCATGCAGGCGATGGTGATGGACCATGCTGTTGTGGGGGAGGGGGCGTTAGTTGGAGCGCGGGCACTGGTGACGGAGGGAACGATTATCCCGCCGCATACCCTGTGGGTCGGCTCGCCAGCCCGCTACAAACGGGATCTTACGCAGGAAGAGATCGCATGGCTCCCAAAATCGGCCGATAATTATGTGAAGTATGCACTGCAGTATATCAACGACTAATTATTTTTGCCTCCTAGTTCGCTCTGCCGAGGCACGTTCTGCCGGCGAGAGAAAGGATAAAAGGATTTCTTTCTCCATTGGCAAGAAGGTGGGTGAAGAGCGGGTGAGGAGCAAAACTCCATGAACTGGCTCTCCCACATCGGCAAGCAGGCCTCGCGCCTTGCTTCCCTGGAACTGTTCCGCTATATCGGTCCCGGTTTTTTTGTTACAGTCGGTTTCATCGATCCCGGCAACTGGGTCACCAACGTGGCAGCCGGTTCCCAATTTGGCTATAGCCTTCTCTGGGTCGTCACCCTTTCCACCGTAATATTGATTGTTGTACAGCATAATGCCGCCCATCTCGGCATCGTCACCGGGTTGTGCCTTTCCGAGGCGGCATCAAAATTCTTCAAACCATGGCTGCGGATTTTGATGCTTGGCAGTGCCATGCTGGCCTGTGCCGCCACCGCTCTTGCCGAACTGTTGGGTGCGGCAATTGGACTGAATATGCTAACCGGCCTTCCTCTGCTGGTCGGTGCCGTTTTTTCGGCTGTTTTCTCAGTCTGGATGCTTTATTCAAAAAACTACCAACGACTGGAAAAGTGGATCATGGGATTTGTCTCCCTGATCGGCCTGGCATTCGTCTTTGAAATATGGCTGGCCGATGTATCATGGGTCCAGTCCTTTTCCGGCTGGGTCACTCCGTCAATTCCGCTCGGAGCAATGACCGTTATCATGGGGGTTTTGGGTGCTGTGGTTATGCCGCACAACATTTTTTTGCACTCGGAGGTCATTCAGAGCCGCCAGTGGAACGAACAGGGTGATGACGTGATCAAAAAACAGCTCAAATATGAGTTTTTTGATACATTGACCGGGATGGGGGCCGGCTGGGCCATCAACAGCGCCATGATCATCATGGCCGCTGCCGTTTTTTACAATAAGGGGATTGTGGTGACCGATCTGCCACAGGTCACTATGACTCTTGAGCCGCTCTTCGGCAAGGCATCTGCTACAGTTTTTGCGTTCGGCCTGCTCTTTGCGGGGCTTTCTTCATCCGTGACTGCTGCCATGGCCGGTGGCAGCGTTTTTGCGGGCATTTTTATCGAACCATTCGACATCAATGATGCACATTCCCGGACGGGCATAGTCGTAACTCTCCTGGGGGCTCTGATCGCCATTTTCCTGTTGCCCGACCCGTTTACAGGAATCCTCTGGAGTCAGATAGCGCTCTCCCTGCAACTCCCGCTGACCATCATTCCGCTGATCCTGTTGACCTCATCTCGCACGGTCATGGGAGTATATGCCAACAGGTTGCTGGGAGCGGCGGTCCTCTGGATAACCGGCGCGATTGTCATAGGACTGAACGTCATGCTGCTGGTTGATATGGCACGATGAAGCTGTACTCACTCGAAATATTTGAATTGAAATCAGCCTTGCCGACCTGATCCGATTCTGGTATTTTTTGGCTACTTAAGAGAAAGTTGGCCGGCATGCACATTACTATTCTTGGGTGCGGAACATCGACAGGTGTGCCGATGGTGGGCTGCCACTGCCCGGTTTGCACTTCTGATGATACGCGTGATAAACGCACCCGCGCCTCTCTGCTTATGACATACAGCGGACACACGGTTCTGATCGACACGTCTACCGATTTGCGCATGCAGGTACTGAGAGCGCAGCTCCGCCGCGTAGATGCAGTCCTCTTCAGCCATGCCCATGCCGACCACGTAAATGGCATAGATGACTTGCGTGGTTTTCATTTCATCCATAAAGAGATTATCCCCTGCTTTGCATCCCGGGCAACGCTTGACATCTTGCAGAACGGCTTCGGATACATATTCAACGAGCATGACAATTCCGGCTATCCGCCGCTTCTGACGGCTCAGGAAGTCAGCGCTCCGTTTGAACTGTTCGGGCAGACAATAATTCCTGTTCTTCTGCTCCATGGCAAATCGTTTTCGTATGGCTATCGGGTCGGCAACTTTGCCTATCTGACGGATTGCAGCGCCATTCCCGAAGCGTCGCTGCAATTGCTGCAGGGGCTCGACCTGCTGATAATTGATGGCCTGCGCTGGTCGGAGCACCCGTTTCATTTTAATATTCCGGGAGCGATTGCTGTGTCCCGGCTGCTAAAAGCCCCCCGCACAGTGCTTACCCATCTTACTCATGAAATTGCATATTCTGAGCAAGATAAGCTGCCACGTGGCGTTGAACTGGCGTATGATGGCATGGAATTCGATCTGCAGTAATTTCTGACCCTGTATCAGGAGAAGGTGATGCCCAAGGACATTCGGTTACATGGCATGGTTGGAGACCATACCGAGTATTTTGTCACAGTAGTCGGCAACGATGCCTACCAGCGGTTTTTTTTCAATATTGTTCAAGACGATGACCAGTTACGCATCTTTTCCCCGGGCAACGAAATGATCATCTCGCCGGCAGGTATTCGCTACCATGGCAATGGCGGGTATTTCTGCGAATACATGTTCGGAGTCGATCAGCCCTCTGCCGATCTTGCCAAACCGGAAATCATCAATCGTCTTGTCATGTATGGAGCGCACGCGAATGCTGCCGGTTCGGTCAGCTTCAGCGAAGAGACGTCCGGGGAAGAAACGTATGACACAATTTTCTTTGAAGGGAATGCGGTCTGTAATTATTTCTTCTTTGTTAATTCGCCTCTGTTGTCCCGCTCGGTAAAAAGCCAGCAAAAAGAGTTGGTCAGGCGGCTCGGTAAAAATATAAAGCGTTCTGCTGCGGTCGGTGATGAACGCGACGATGTTCTCATTTCCGAATTTTTCCCGTTGTTGAACGATGATTCTGCCCAGCTGTTTGTGATCAAGCTGGTTAACCGCTATCATCGGGAATACCGTGATCTGTTCCGCAGTTACTACTTCAGAAACAAAAAAATATCCGATGATGATTTCAACCGGTTGGTTGCCGTTGCAACAGCCCATAATATTGACCGTTACCAGCAGGAGCGAATCAGGATCGACTCCATGTATCGCAGTCCGGCCAACAAGCGCATTGTTGACGAGTACCGCAATATACTCCTGACGTGCAACAGCAAGGGTGAAATCAGCAACATTGACAATGCCCGCCTGACCCGCCTGAAGACACTTTCTGTACGCAATAAAATTCCGGGTGCGCTGTTTTATACTCTGGATGAAATGTTAAAGAACGGGCGCAATCTCAAGCATGATCAGGAAAGTTACTATATTGCTGAAACCCGGGAAATTCTGGAGGGGATCTTTTTCCGGGAGATGCAGATAGAGAGCCACATTGACCGTGATGACATGCTGAAGCTGATTCTGGCCAAAAAAATGGCGATGGAGAATCGGGATCATGGTTTTGACCAATTGATGCTCGATGCCAGCAGGGCCTGCGATGAGAAAATCCGCGACGGGGCCGATTCTTCCCTTATGGATGGTTTTTCGTATGTCATCACGTATCTTGATCGTTTCGACACGGTTTCAAATCTGATAAATCAGTTGGCATTCATGGAAAACGTCCGGGTCAGCGAAGAGATGCTGCGCAGTCTGATGGAGCATAAGGCCGCTTTCGATAATCTCCACCCGAACTGTTTTCATGCGCTGTTTATCAGGGAGCTGTTTGCCAACACCTATCTCGGCAATTTCGGCAGGAGAAAAGTTAGGGCTCTTATGGATGGTCTGGCGGTAATTGAAGCGAACCGTTTTACCATCGAGGAGCTTCATCAGGAATTGATCGGCATTGACCAGGAAGAGCGCATTTCAATTGTTCTGCTCGAGCATGCCCGCGACCGTATCCGGAATTTCTACTCCCGGTTTTCAACCAAGGCGGATAAGGAAGCACTGCGCCGGGAAGTTGTTGAAGAGCTGAAGACCAAGAAATATATCAACGCCGACATCCCGGACCGCCTCTTCAACGAGACGGTGTTCACCATTAACAAAGAGGCGATGTACCTGCATTCACTGTTGCCGCAAATCATTGCAGAACGCAACGTCGGCTTGCGCGAGGATTTTCTCGAGAACTCGGGGCTTGACCGGTTTTACGTTGAGGAACTGGAACGCGAATATTATGAGAAGAACGATCTGGATATCGAAGATCTCTACCAGATCAGAAAGGGGCTCTACTAGGCGTCGCCGGTCACCTCTCCCCGTTTTTGAAAACAGCGGCTAAAGTTTCGCACGGATTCTGCCGATTCTCGTATCATAGGCCTGCATCAATATGCAGTGACGGAGTCTGTTATGAAGATCGAAGAGCGTGTTTGCAATTACCTGACGCTGTCGGAGAACCAACCGGCCAAGCCTGGTGCTAAACCACCCGCCGGTGCCGAAAGGGCTCCCGTTGAAGTGGATTTATCCCCGGACTCAACCCGGATGGCCGAAGATGAAGCCCGGCGTCTGCGCCTGGATATTATCCGACAGCAGCTGGCGGAAGGTTCATACAATATCAGCGGCAAGGATGTTGCGGAAAAGATACTGAACGTGCTTAAAGGATAGAAGAAACAACACATATCAGGGCCAAGGGTCAGGAATCCAGAGGTGTAATGCCTGGGGCTTGACCCTTTTTCTTGACCTCTCGCCTCCCCCGCGCTACATTCCGCAGAGTAGGTTTTGTACTCATCCGTGTTGATATCGCATTGCTCTGGAGCCGTCATGTCAATTACCCCCGGAATCAAGGAATTTCACGCGGCAATCGCGCCTTACGGCAAGGAAAATCTCGGCGAACTGCTGTACGCACTGGCCGAAAACAGCATGCAGCTGTCCGGCAGCGAGCAGGTACGCATCTACCTTGAAGATCTGACCCGGGGGACGCTTGCCTGTGTTCATGCCACCGGCCCACTCGCTAAAGAGCTTGGCGAGACAACGTTCCCCATCGTTTCTCAGGACACCCACGTTTCCACTGTTTTTTCCAGCCAGTTGCCAGTTGATTTCAGGTGTGCCGAAAGGGGTACAAAGCCTGCTGACAGTGACTTTGCCAGTCGCTTCAGGTTCCGCTCCAGCTACATCATGCCGATTGTCAGCCTTGGCAAGTCAATCGGAGTGCTCTGTATCGATCAGGACCATCCGGGTGAGGTAATGAGCAGCAAGGTAAAAATGCTGGTTGCCGAACTGACTGAGCTTGTTGCCGGCCCGCTTGATAACGCACGGATTTATCACCAGCAGGTGCGTCTGGCTCACCGCCTGGAGGAATTCAAAAAACGGGAAGCTGCGGGAATGATGGTCAGATCGGCAGTCAAACTGATTGAAAAGGTGTCTCTTGCGGCAGTGCTGGTGCCGGTAAATAAAGATGGCAGTTCAGGCACTCTGGAGAATCTGGCAAGTTTCTCAACAGACGAAAACCTGAAAAAGAAATATGACCAGTTGGGGACACTTGATCTGCGCGAGGGTATGTCTCTGATCTCTAATTATATAAACGACCAGGGAGTAATCTCGGATGATCGCCTGCTGAAGCCGCTTTTCATCCCTGATCTGACCAAGCATAACCTCCAGAAACGTGCCCTGACGGAATCTATGGAGCTTCGCTCGCTGTACGTTGTCCCTCGCTTTAACCCGGAAACACGCCGCATTATCTGCCTGCTCAATTATTACTCACATGATTTATATCAGTTCAACGATTTTGAAATGGGTCTGTTGCAGACGCATGCCGAGATGGTCGAAAAAGTCATCAGTGAAGTCGGCGGAGAACACCTCGAAATCAGGGTACTCTTGGAAATAAGCGACCTTCTCAATGAGCGCACGGAGAGTCTGCAGCCATTCTTAACCAGTGTTCTTTCAAAGGCGACCGAACTGATAGGAGCTGACACCGGCAGTATCGCCGTCGTAACAGAACGGGACGGTATGCGGTGGCTGGTGGTCGAGGACGAGAACGGCACCATTATCGGCGCCAAGAACAAAGAGTGGCTGAAAAAATATATTCCGCCACTCATAGTTGGAGGCACCGAGTTACCCAAGGAAGAGCGAAGTTTGACCGGATATGTTGCTGCCACTAAACGACCGAGGATTACCGCCAGGGTTGAAGGTGAGTTGCATGGTGATGGATTTCACCGCTCCATGAGCGCACTGCTGAAGAGCGAAATTGCGGTACCGATCATTTGTGACGACGAGGTTATTGCAGTTGTCTGCCTTAATTCGCTGCAGTATGACTATTTCTGTGAAGAGCACTGCCGAATTCTTCAGATAATCGGCTCACTGACTGCACGTCACATATCTGATTTGCAGCGGATCGAGCGCCTTCAGGGCGAAGTCAACCGTCTCACCACTGATGTGGCGTACAAGGATCCGCACGTATCCTCGTATCGCTTGGGTAATATCATCGGCAACAGTCCAAAATCACAAGAAATAATTGATTTTATCAACACCGTTTCTCCGCCTCTGTTTAACCGCATTCGCTATTGGTCGCGCAACATTCTTCAGGAGGCGACGATCGGTCTCCCCTCAATACTGGTAACCGGCCAGACCGGCTCCGGCAAGGAGTTCTTCTTTAACAATCTCTACAACAAACTCAATGAACTATACCGGCGCGATGTCAACCCCACCGGTGAACTGCCGGTCAAAAAAACCAACATTGCCGCCTATTCGGGCGACCTGACCTATTCCGAACTGTTTGGCCATAAAAAAGGCGCCTTTACCGGTGCCTATTCCGACCGGCACGGAATCCTGGAAGAAAATATCGGCGGGATCGTTTTTCTCGATGAAATAGGCGATGCCGATCCAAAAACCCAGGTACAACTGCTCCGCTTTCTTGATAATGGCGGTTTTATGCGGCTCGGTGATAACGCTGAACGGTACAGCAGGGTACTGCTCGTTGCGGCAACCAACAAAAACCTCGCTGATGAAATAGCTGCCGGCCGGTTCCGCGAAGACCTTTACCATCGCCTTTCCGAGCTTTCCATTCGCCTGCCGTCGCTCAATGAACGCCGCGAGGATATCCCCGACCTGTCGGTCCATTTTCTTGGCAAACTGTATCGAACGTATCGAGCAGAAAATGATGCCGGCGAAACGCCTCCCTACCTGACCAAGGAAGCGAAAGAGATACTCATGCGCCACAGCTACAAAGGTAACATTCGAGAATTGCGCAGTATTCTTCTGCGTGCGCTGTTTTTCAGGCGCAAACAGGTCATCACCGGAGAAGCGATAAGTGAGGCTATTGCCGGAACTGCTCGCCTCGAAGCACGCACACCGCCATCAGCTGTCCATGACCTTGACAAACAGGTGGCGGATGAAATTGTCGGAAAAATTGTCGCTGGAGGTGACTTCTGGGCAGATATTTATGAACCGTTCTCCCACAACGAAATTTCGCGGGAAACAGTCAGGCAGGTCATTGAGAAGTCACGCTGCAGTGCCGGAAAAACCATGCCGGCGATAGCACGTTACCTGAAAGCCTTTGCGGAAGGGATGGATAAGGACGAAGAACAACGTCAACTGTTTCGCTTTAAGAATTTTTTGTACAAAACAGTCAAATTATGAATGATTTAGAACAATGTATCAAAGGTAATAAAAAGTAATAAAGAACTATCCAACAAACTCACCAGCCCCAAATCTTCGATTAAAATCAAGAGTCTCACTCCATTTAAAACCATTCTACGAGTCAAATCATTTATTCCAATACCCTCCGCAACCCCTCGATCAATTGTAACAAGATATTCACACAATCTCTACATGGTCTCAACGTCACTGTAATAATGGTCTGCTATAAACGTCAACAGCAGAGATGGATATCTAGATAACCGGTTATCCGATGAGGAGACTTGAATGAGCTTGTATGCAATTAGCCGTGAAGGCGGCACGGCCATATATGCCCAGATTGCACGTCAGATTGAGCAGGAGATCGGCCAGATGTACCGGATTGGCGAATGGCTGCCATCTGAATCGGAGCTTGCGCTCAGGTTCGGAGTTAACCGACATACACTGCGCCGGGCGATTGACGATCTTGTCGATGGTGGTCTTCTGGAACGTCTTCACGGGCGGGGCATTCGAATAATCGCCTCCATATTTGATTACAAGATAGGCGTTGAAACTCGTTTCACTGAAACATTACTTACCCAGGGCGTCACGGCTGAAAGCCGGATTCTTCGCAAGCAAATCGTTCCCGCAAGTGAGGCTGTGGCGAAAAAGCTGTTCATTCAGCCCCGTGAACGGGTCTTCTGGATCGAAACCCTTCGCATGGCTGATGCTTCTCCACTTTGTGTCATTTCGCACTTCCTCCCGGTTGAAAACTATCCCGGACTGGAAAATGGCTACACCGGTGGTTCATTACATCAGTTTCTGCAAGACAATTATTCCATAACGCTCCGCCGGACCGAAAGCCTGGTTACTTCGTGCCTGCCGCAAGGGGACGATGCGCGGCTTCTTGCCATGCCTCAGAATCGTCCGGTGCTCCGGGTGAAGAGCCTGAATGTGGAAGGAGACTCAGGTGTCCCGGTCGAATATGCGATCACCCGCTTCAGGGCTGATCTGGTTCAACTGTCCATCATGTTTTAAAAATCAACGTTTGTTTCATCAAACCCACAAAGGAGAAGAACATGTCTGTAAAAAAAATGCTTGTAGGTATTGCTGTCACGTCGCTTCTGGTTTCAATGTATGGCACGGCTCTGGCGAGGGATCTGATCATGGGACTCATACCGGCCGAAAACAACGAGGAAATGGTCGCCAAATTCGAGCCGATGCGCGCCTATCTGGAGAAAAAACTGGGCGTAAAAGTAAAGGTTTTTACTGCGACTGATTATACCGGGGTTATTGAGGCAATGAAGAAGAAACGCGTCGATATCGCCTGGTTCGGGCCGCTTTCGTATTATCTGGCCGAGCAGGAGGCCGGTGCCGAGGCATTCGCGGTCGGTGTGCGGGAGGGGGGCAAGAGCACCTATCGCAGCATCATCGTTGTGCCCGGCGATTCCCCCGCCAGGTCGCTGAAGGACCTGAAAGGGAAGAACGTTGCCTTCGTAGATCCGGCTTCAACTTCCGGTGGTCTGATGCCGACCTATATGGTGAAAAAGGCAACGGGAATGATGCCGGAACAGTTTTTCGGCAAGTTCACCTACGCCGGTTCACATGATGCCGCCGAACTGGCAGTCAGGAACAGGACGGTGGACGCTGCCGCCGACAACGACATCACCTACCCGAAGATGCTCGCCAAGGGGCTTATCACCAAGGAATCCAACCGTATACTGCTGGAGTCCTCAGATCTGCCCGGTTCACCACTGGTTTACCGCAGCGACCTTCCCGCCGATCTGAAGCATAACATACAGGACGCCATTATAACCGCACACAAGGATGTCAAGGTAAGCGGCTACGGCAATATTATCCGCTATGACGCAGTCAAGCCTGCTGACTATCAATTGATTCGCAATATGGTGAAAGAACTCGGCCTGCGCAAAGAGCAGATGCTTAAATAAGCGCAGGCATCCCCCGGCACAGCCGGGGGATGCCTGATAGATAGAGAGGAGAACGTATGGCTATTATTTCAATTAAATCAGCAACAAAACGCTTCCCGAATGGCTTCGAGGCAATAAAGGGAATCAGCGCTGACATCGCCGCCGGCAGCTTCACCGTTATTCTTGGACCGAGCGGCGCCGGTAAATCGACCCTGTTACGACTGATGAACGGACTTGAAACCCCCACCGGTGGAACGGTCCATATTACCGGAGAAACACTTGGAAAAGCCAATTTGCGCAAGACGCGTTCGCACGTCGGCATGGTGTTCCAGCAATTCAATCTGGTCGAGCGGCTGTCGGTGGTCACAAACGTGCTTACCGGCCGGCTGGCTCATCGTTCCTGGTTGGGTAGCCTGTTCTACCTGTTCCGCAACGAAGATATGGAGATCGCCCAGGAAGCGTTGGCTCGCGTCGGACTTACCGACAAGGCCTGGAGCCGTGCCGACAAATTGTCCGGCGGACAGCAGCAGCGAGTCGGCATCGCACGCGCTCTGGCCCAACGGCCAAAAGTGATTCTGGCCGACGAGCCGGTGGCGAGCCTTGATCCGGTCTCCAGCGAGGAAATCATGATGTTGTTGCGGGAAATCTGTGATCGTGACGGCATCACCGTTGTTGTCAATCTGCATCAGGTTGATCTTGCCAAACGATTCGCCGATCGCATTATCGGCATGAACAGTGGGCGCGTGGTATTCGACGGCACACCCGCCGAACTTTCTCCGCTGGCACTGCAAACTATTTATAAACGGGATGAAATTGAAGATGACACCAATCTTGATCTGGCGTTGGCCTACGCGTAACGGACTGCCGCCGCTGCCGGCCGTCGCATCTGTCGTTACGGTGCTGGTGGCGATGTGGCTGACTGCGTCTCTGGTGGAGGTGGATTTAGCCCGCATCGCCGGTTCACTGGGTAACATGGCATCCTTTGCCGGCAATATGTTTGTCATGCCGGAGTGGAAGTATCTCCCCCGGCTGCTTGGCAAAATGTTGGAAACCATTGAAATGACTTTCCTTGCTACTGCTATTGCTCTGTTTGTGAGCCTTCCGCTGGGTGTACTTGCAGCACGCAACGCAACGCCGCATCTGATTGTCTACCGTCTGGTCAGGGATCTGCTGAGCCTTATGCGCGCCATGCCGGAACTGGTGTGGGCTCTGGTGTTCGTCTCGGCCGTGGGGCTGGGACCATTACCCGGTGTGATGGCGCTGGCTTTCGTGACAGTCGGATTTATGGGCAAGTTCTTCGCCGAAACTATTGAGGTGGTTGATCAGAAACAGGTGGAAGGCGTTACCGCCCATGGCGCCGGCTGGTTCCAGGTACGGATGTTCGGCATGCTGCCCCAGGCGTTGCCGGATTTTGTCGGCACGGTGCTGTATATCCTCGATCACAATCTGCGAGCGGCTACTGTTCTCGGCCTGGTTGGCGCGGGCGGCATCGGATACGATCTGGTTATGTCCATGCGCCTGTTCCAGTACGACCGTTTGCTGCCGATCGCAGGTGCTATCTATCTGGTGGTAACGTTGCTGGATTTCCTCTCGGGTCAATTGCGCAGCCGCATTATTCACGGGGCAGAGGCAAACATATGAAGCATGAACAAACAGCTCCGTCAGCAGCGGCATTGCCGTCCAAACCTCGCAACCTTTTTCCGGTCTGGCTGGCGGCTCTCCTGACGCTGCTGTGGTTGATCGTACACGACCTGGAGATCTCATTCGAGACACTTGCTTATGGTGTGGCGGACATGGGTGAATACTTCAGCCGTTACCGCAAGCCGGACTTTTCTGAGTTATCCGGATATCTGGATCTTATGAAGGTCACGCTGGCAACTGCCCTGTGGGGTACGGTGTTCGCTCTCGTTGTTGCAGTTATTCTGGCGCCACTGGCCGCCCGCAATCTTGCGCCATATCCGCTGGCCTATCGTGCGGCTCGCGAACTGCTGAATTTCATGCGAGCCATGCCGGATCTTCTGCTGGCCCTGATCTTTGTCGCCGCCCTCGGGCTCGGTCCGTTGCCGGGGGCGCTTGCCCTGGGGGTACATACCGCCGGATTCCTCGGCAAGTTTTTCGCTGAAAGTCTGGAGCGAGTTGACGCGGGTGTTTATGAAGGTGTCACTTCGACCGGGGCCAATTTTCTGCAAATCGTCATGTACGCCGGTTGGCCCTCCATTCAGCGCGAAGCTTTGAGTTACGTGCTGTATATCATGGACCGCAATGTACGTATGGCATCGGTGCTCGGTCTGGTTGGGGCTGGCGGTATCGGCATGGCCCTGCACGACGCACTGAGAATGTTTAATTACGGGCAATCGGCGGCGCTGATCATTGTCCTGCTGATAACAATTTTAATTATCGACTACGCCTCGGCGTGGCTCCGAAGGAGATTCCGTTGATTGATATACCGAGAAAAGAGTGGGCTGCGGCACTCTCGGCGCTGCCTGCCAAAGAAGTCAAGGCTGCGGCTGAGTCATTTGCGTCCAGTTGCGGCGTTCGAGATGTGACTCTGCCGCAATCCGGCCTGGGGCTGTTCACGCTGCGTGACGGAGCTTTTCATGAAGCCTTTCATCTTGGCGAAGTGCCGGTTGCCCGGGCGCATGTCGTTCTGCGCACTCCGGACGGTCACGAAAGCAGCGGGGGGGCAGTGATCATTGACGATCGCGCCACTATCGCCAGAGCCATAGCTGTTATTGACGGGGCGCTGGCAGGTCGCCTGCCTGGCTGGGAAACGGCCGCTGCTCTGGTTGAGCGGGGCTATTCGGCCCGAGCCGGGAAGTTAGCCGAACGCAAACATATTCTGGCTTCCACCAGGGTTGACTTTTCACTGCTTGGTCAAGCGGATGAGGAGGACGGTGATGAGTAATAAGCCAACACCCGTAGCATCCCATGAATTATGGCTCCCGCCGATGCAGCAACGGATATTTTGCGACCTGCTCCATGTATTCAGTTATCCCGGCAGGGTCGCTGAATGTACGGCGGGATCAATGACCTGGCTTGCCTTGCTGGCAGCGCTCACCGATGGCGAGGTAGCCCTGGCCGACCCGCATGGACAGATCAGAGCCGATATCTGGCCCAGGCTTGAAGCGCGTTCCGGCATGCCTGAAACGGCTCCGTTTATTGTGGCTGACGGAGGACGGGCCATGGATTTTCAACCATGCACCGGGTCGCTTGAATCCCCGGAAACCGGCGCCACATTGTTGTTGCGCGTTGCCTCGCTGGGAGAACATTCGGAGGGTGGAGTTCTGCTGAATTTATCAGGTCCCGGTATCCAGGGGAATACGGAGCTTCCCGTAAGTGGCCTGCATCCAAGCTGGCTGTTTGCCAGAGCCGGGTTGGTCGCCGCCTTTCCTCCTGGAGTCGATCTGTTGCTGTGCGACGAACGTCGCTTTGCGGCCCTGCCCAGAACCACACACATCAAAACGGGAGACATCATATGAGTTACGTGGCCATCAAAGGTGGCAAGGCTGCCATTGACGGAGCAGCCGCTGCCGCCGAGTTCCTGCGCGGAGATGACGATTCGGGTGAACCGCTCAAACTGTCTGCCATCGAATACCAGTTGCGCCTGCTGACCTCACGAGTTGTCTCCGAGGGGGGGGTGTACCATCCGCGCCTGGCAGCACTCGCAATCAAGCAGTTTCAAGGCGACACTCTTGAGGCAGCCTTCGCCCTTCGAGCCTATCGTTCCACCAAACCACGCCTGCTGGCCACTCCGGTGCAGGACAGCGCCAACATGCGCTGCATCCGCCGCATCTCGGCTGCCTTCAAGGATATTCCGGGCGGCCAGATGATCGGCCCCTGCTATGATTACGCCCTGCGTCTGTTGCGACTCGACCTGGCCAATGAAAATCCGGAGGCCTTCCAGGCGGTTGCAAGAACTTTTCTCGCTGCACTACCCGAGGCCGACCTGCCCGATAGTTTCCCGAAAGTGCTGGATGCGTTGCGCAGCGAAGGGCTGCTGCCGCCGGTAGCTGAAAGCCTGGGCGAACCGTTTGATATTACCCGTGAACCGCTGGTTTTTCCGGTGCCGCGCTCTGCGGCGCTGGCAACCATGGCTCGTGCGGAAACAGGTTCTCTGCTGGCAATGGCCTATTCGAACATGCGTGGCTACGGTGACGTTCACCCAACCGTTGCCGAGCTGCGTGTCGGATACATCCCGGTGATGGCGCCTCATCCGGTTACCGGCGAACCGATGGAGGCCGGAGAGGTGCTCGTAACCGAGTGCGAGGTGGTGGCCATGTACGAATCGGGCAAGACAGGGAGCCTGCCGACGTTCACGCTCGGCTATGGCGCCTGCTTCGGCCATAACGAGGTCAAGGCTGTCAGCATGGCGATTCTCGACAGGTCGTTGCAAAAGGGGATGCGGGACGGCCCCGGCAACCCCTCAGAAGATCCCGAGTTCGTACTGCTGCATGTTGACGGAGTGGATTCAATGGGCTTCGCCTCGCACTACAAGATGCCCCATTACGTCACCTTCCAATCCGATATGGATCGTCTGCGGACTACGCAGGGAAAAGCTCGTGTTGCTGATCAAGCCCCGCATATGGAGGTCAAGGCATGAACATGCATTATGAATTGCCATTGGAGGAAGCTGGCTACTCATTCGGTTTTCTTGACGAATACGCCAAAAAAGAGGTGCGCCGCACCATTCTCAAGGCGATCTGTATACCTGGGTACCAGACACCCTATGCTTCACGCGAAATGCCTATGGGGCGCGGGTTCGGCACCGGCGGCCTGCAAGTAACCCTGGCTCTGATCGGCCCGGACGACACCCTCAAAGTCATCGACCAGGGTTCGGATGATTCCGTCAACGCGGTCAATCTGCGCCAATTCGTGCAACTTACCTGCCCAGGGGTTGAAGTGACGGAAAAGCAAGAGGAAGCGACTCTTATCCAGTCACGCCATCGTATCCCTGAAGTAGCGCTCACGGAAGCGCAGGTGCTGGTACTGCAAGTACCGTATCCTGATCCGCTTGTGGTGGTGGAGCCTTCCGAAGCACGACGCAAGATCATGCATGCCGAGGCGGATTACTCCCGTCTGTTGGTCAAGCTCTATGAGGATATCGTGCACTTCGACGAGATAACCATCTCGCATCGCTATCCAACGCGTATCAATCGGCATTATGTGATCGACCCGTCGCCTATTCCACGCTGGGACGTGCCGAAGCTTGACCAGTCACCGGCGCTGATCCTGCTTGGCGCCGGTCGCGAGAAGAAGATTTACGCCGTGCCACCCTATACCGTGGCTGAGCCGCTGGTCTTTGATGACGTCCCCTTCCGTGTCGAGGATTTTCGTGATGCGCGTGGGGAACGCCGCGCCTGCGCCCGCTGCGGGGCGACCGACAGTTTTCTCGATGAGTACTGTGACGATACAAACGCCAAGATCTATCAATGTTCCGACTCGGCCTACTGTGGCGGGCAACTGGTGCTGCAGCAGAGGGAGACCACGGCATGAGTAACAAAATTCTTGAGGTACGCGGGCTGTCCCGTATTTACGGCTACGGATGCCCTCTCTGTGTTGCATCCACGGGACCGGAAAATGACACCAATATCTGCCCGCATTGCAGCAGCGTGGTGGCACTGCATGATGTGAGTTTCGATCTGTTTCGCGGCGAAATTCTCGGCATCATCGGCGAGTCTGGCAGTGGCAAGTCGAGCACGGTGAAGATGCTCTACTTTGACGATGCTCCCACGCAAGGCAAAGCCGACTTTTTTGACAACGGCCAACGGCATGAGCTGTTCCAACAGAACGCGGCACAACAGCGCCGCCTGCGCAACAAGCGCTTCGGCATGGTCTACCAGAACCCGCATCTGGGGCTGAATTTTCAGGTCTCGGCGGGGGGGAACATCGCCGAGCGGCTGCTGATGAGCGATGTGGCGCATTATGGCGAAATCCGGCGCCGTGCCCAGGAACTTCTGCTGCGTACCGAGGTGCTGCCGGAACGCATGGATCAGAACCCGAAGACGTTTTCCGGGGGTATGCAGCAGCGGGTGCAGATCGCCAAGGCACTGGCCACCCTGCCACCGTTGCTGTTCCTCGACGAAGTCACCACCGGACTCGACTTGTCGGTGCAGGCCGCAATTCTCGATCTGATTCTGGAAATACAACAGGAGCTGAAAACCGCGATGATCGTGGTTACCCATGATCTTGGCGTAATACGGCTTCTGGCCGGACGCACTCTGGTGATGAAGTACGGCCGCATCATTGAAGCGGGGCTGACTGACCAAATACTTGAAGACCCCCAACACGCCTATACGCAGCGGTTGGTTGCCTCAAACCTTTAGGAGAAAATATGCAACCGGTACTAATAGTTGAAGGACTGGCAAAAGATTTTTTTCTGCACGAACAAAGGGAAACTATCCCGTCATGCTCGAACGTCTACCTGGAAAGTCGGGAAGGAAAACTCACCGCCATCGTGGGACCAACCGGAGCAGGCAAATCGTCTGTTCTCAAGTGCATCTATCGCACCTACCTGCCATCCACTGGCAAAATCATGTTTTGTGACACGGCAGGCCAAAGTATGGATCTCGCACGTGCTGACGAGCACCAGATGCTTCGGCTCCGCCAGCGCGAAATCGGTTTTGTGACCCAATTTCTGAACTGCTTGCCTCGAAAGAGCGCGTTGGATGTTGTCGCTGAGCCGCTGGTTGCGTCCGGCGTCCATCGAACTGCAGCGCGCACAAGTGCCGGTGAGATGCTCGCTAGGCTGGCTGTCCCGCAGCGTCTTTGGTGTGTACCACCGGCAACCTTTTCCGGCGGTGAAAAGCAGCGGGTCAATCTGGCCCGCGGGCTCATTTCAAGACCTCGCCTGTTGTTGCTTGATGAGCCGACTGCGAGTCTCGACCCAGGAACCACCGACCTTGCCGTCAAATTGATCGAAACATTGAAAGAGGATGGAGTGGCGATGATAGCCATTTTCCATCAGCCGGATCTGGTGAGGCGTCTTGCTGACGATGTCGTGGAACTAGCCCCACCAGTGCTAGTCAAAGACTACAATAAGGAGTGTTTATCATGAACCGGCGAACCTTGCTGACACATGCCAAAGTCGTTTTCCCTGACAGGGTTGCAGAAAATAGTGCCGTTCTGATAGAGGACGGCGTAATCGTCGCCATAGACCCTGTTAACAGCGGTACGGCGACTGTTATCGATCTGTCCGGACGTATACTTATGCCGGGCATGATCGACCTGCATTGCGACGCTTTGGAAAAAGAGGTAGAGCCCCGGCCCAACGTGCATTTTCCGCTTAATTTCGCCTGCTCCCAGGCAGATAAGCGTAATGCCATGGCTGGAGTTACAACGGTCTTTCACGCCTTGTCATTCGCGCATCATGAATTTGGAGTGCGAAACAACCGTTTCGCGGCCGAAATTGCCCATGCCATTCATGACTGGCAGCAGCATGCCCTGGTGGAAAACCGGATCCATGCCCGCTGCGAGATAACAGACACGACAGCCCCGGGAATACTTGCGGAGTTGATCGACAGGAATGCCGTGCACCTGCTTTCCTTCATGGACCATACCCCGGGACAGGGACAGTTCAAAGACGTGGCCGCATATCGGAGTTATCTCGCCGGCTCCTACAAGAAAACGGAAGAGGAGCTGGATGACCTGTTACAGAGGAAATCAGCCAATGTGCAGGGGGCTGCAGCATTGATCGGGAATCTCGCAAAAAAAGCCAGGGCGCACGGTATCCCGCTTGCGAGTCACGATGATGACAGCCCCGAACGCGTTGGCGTTATGGCCGAGCTGGGTGTGTCCATCTCGGAGTTCCCGGTAAATATTGAGACTGCCGGAACGGCAAAGAATCTGGGAATTGCCACTCTCTTCGGAGCGCCGAATGTATTGCGGGGAGCGTCCCAGTCAGGATCGATGCGTGCTTTGGACGCAGTCCTTGCAGGCGTGGCAGATTGTCTGTGCGGTGATTATTCAGCTGCAGCCCTCTTGCCGGCGGTATTCAAGCTGGCCGAATTGAGTGGCTGCGAGTTGCATGATATGGTTGCCCTGGTAACTCGTAACCCTGCTTGTGCTGCTGGACTCCTGGATCGAGGTGAAATACTTGTTGGTAAACGTGCTGATCTGATTGCGGTACAACAGTTCGGAGAGCTGCCTCAGGTGGAGCACGTATGGGTGCGAGGACTCGCGGTTTTCAGCGCTCACAGTAACAGGGTGCCCTGCTATTCGAAATAATCGGGGCAACGACAGGGAGTGTCACTATGCTAAGCATTGGCAGCAACATCAACGAGGTAAGAATTGACGGCAGCCTGAAGGCTCTGAGCCGCGACATGTCGGCATTTCATGAATTTGGTCTTTCTGCAGCCGAAATAACAGTTCACGGCCTTGATGCCATCAGGAATGGCCGGCTTGACCGACGGAGAACAGCAGATACCAGGGCATTACTGGATGACTTCCCCTTCAGATACAGTGTCCATGCCCCCAATTCCTTGAATTTGATGGATCAGCACAATGGTGGGCTGCATACAGATGTCCTGATGGCCTCTCTTGAATTTTCGGCAGAAATTGGCGCAGAAGTGATGGTCTACCATCCGGGGCGCTTCCTTGTGGAGGAGGAGTTCGGAGTGCGGGGGCCGATAACCCTGGAACGGGCCGAAGAAGAACGGCTGCTTGAGCTGGAGGCGACAATATTGCAGGAGGCGGCGGACAAATTCCCAATGGTGGTCATCGCAATGGAGAATGCCCGTCCCTATCTGCATCACTCTCCATACTGTTATGCCGAGCTTCCCGGCAAGCTTCTGGCACAAGTGAACAGGATCAACCGGGACAACGTCAGAATCAACCTGGATTTTGGCCATCTCCACATGGCTGCGAAATTCTATGATCTTGAAGAGGTGGCCGAAGTCGGTGCTATAGCCCCCTTGATTGCGCATTGTCATGTGCATGACAACTTCGGGAATCCTGTCTATCACACAGAGAAACAGCAGACCCATCAGATCCCTTTCGGCAAGGGAGATTCCCATATGCCGGTTGGCTGGGGCGACATCCCTTTCCGTGACCTTCTCGCCAGGTTCATTTGCTCCTACCATGGAATGTTGATTTGCGAACTGCGCGGCAGATATTTCGAGCAGACTCGAGAGTCAGCGGAGAGTCTTGCTGTTATATTGAAGGAACTTGGTGCTGAGCAATAACGTAACGGCTGTAAAGACTTTTTTGTATAAGACGGTAAAGCTCGGTTGACTTTATATCTCGCCATACGCTGGCCCTGTTTTTGCCTGGACAAGTAGCCCCGCCATATATCGGATATCTGGCGGGGCTTTTGGTTTACAAGGTCAGTTCCATGATTCTGTCCCGTGACAAGTGGGCTGACAACTCTTCGTTGCCGAATTCCAGCTGTTAATGCTGGTTCCCGTTCCGCCAACTTGTGCTGAAGTACTCTTTATTCGGTTTGACCAGCCATGACGGCTGTCGCCCGCTGAAAAAGGATGACACTTTGTGCATGTAACTCTGTGCTCACTTCTGTTGTGCCTGCCCTGACGGTTAGGGAAGGTCGAGCCATTAGGCCGTCCATCAGTCGCGCTTGCGCCATGGCAGTCCCAGCATGAGGAGGTGCCAGACGGAGTCCTGAAGCCGTTCAAATGACAACTTGTGCAGCCTGGTGCGGTTCCGGTGGTGGCAGGGTAGGTCCCACCAGATGTTGTGGCATGGCAGACAGCGCAACTACTCCATGGAGTAGTCCCGGCGACGGACAGGTGTAGTGAACCCGGATTTGGAAATGCGTGTCCAGATGCCGGCGTTCCATGACAGAGCGTGTTGTTGAAGCAACCCGCATTGGCCGGTGGTGGTGTCGGTGTTGTTAGTTTTGCTCCCCCGGCGTGGCACCTTCCGCACGAAGGAGCATTTGATTCATCTGCTGTGCTGTGAAGATACGTGGTTGCCCCGGTGGATCCCAGCCATGGAACGGCATGCGGTGATGATGTATGACAGCCGAAACAGCTGATAGCGGCGGTGCCGCCTCTAAAGTCAGTCCCATGGCAAGTTCTGCAGTAGTCCAGACCTGATGTCGCCCCTGCGGAGGCTTTTGCGGCACTCTGGTGCCCGGTGTCACTCCAGCCGACCGGATGTCCGCTTACAGAACCGTGGCAAAGAGTGTTGTTAAAGCACCCTGCATTGGCCAGCACAGCCACAGGGGTGGTACGTTCAACGCCACCGGCATGGCAACGGCTGCATTCCGGCGCGTTCGCCTGATCAGTTGTTGTGTGGGTTGTCCCGGTAGATGTGGTTCCTTTCCACGGGGCCGCTGGATGAGGTGCTGTTGTGTGACACGACATGCAAGATGTACCAGCGCTCCCGTTATACTCCTCACCGTGACATTGTGTACATGATGCAAAGCCATGAGAAGAGTCCGGCGTCGCTTTAGCCGCATTGCCGTGGTTACCGGCCGCATTCCAGCCGGAAGGATGTCCGGAAGGTCCATTTGGATGACACGCGATACCGTTGAAAGAGGCAGTAAAACAGCTTATGCCGGTGATTCCGCCGGTTGATAGCGGGTTTTGAGCACTGCCGTGACATTCAATGCATGCGCTTTGATTTGCCTTATATTCAGCGGGATGCAGGCCGCCGGTCGAGGGGGCTATCCAGCCGCCAGGATGCTTACCGGTTGGATCGAGAACAACAGTACTGTTACTGGCATCGCTGCAGCCCCACAAAGTTACGAACATAATCAGGATGGCGCTGTTTCTAAATTTCGTCATGGAGATCTCCTATTTGTGACACGCCACACAGCGTTCGTTGTTTGCTCTGCCATGGCAGCGGTAACAGCTGGCCGGATCAAGTTTTCCTTCGATCTTGTGCAGTGTCATAAAGTTGCCACGGTGCGGCATCTCCCGATCGGGACGGTCGCCATAGCGGGTAGATGGCTTCATTTCAATCTTGTTCGTGTGGCAGTCGGCGCAGAACGAGCTTTTGTGGCAGGTGGCACACAAGCGATCATCCGATGTGGCGTAGAAACGGTGATTTTTAACAAACGCCTGTGAATGACTGAAAGCACTGAAGGCTTTCATCGTCCCTTTTTGCTGGTCTTCATGGCACTCAGCACAATTAACCTGCTGACCGACTGCAAGCGATTCGGGATGCGATGCAGGGAGACCGGGAATAGTTTTCAGCTGGGCGCAGGAAACTGCTATGCCAATCAGTCCGGCTATGGACAGAATCGGGAGCAGCAGTTTGAATGATTTCATTTTTTCCCTCCTACAGTTGTGTAGTTGTACGTTAAGCGCAGCAATGCTTTGGCTTCTTCGGTAAACCGGGGATTTCTGCCGTAACTGACGTCTCCGGAAAGCGCAACAGCCGGAGTAATGTGATAGCCGAGCGAAGCGGAAGCTTCCCAGGCGCTGTTCTCATTGTAAATTTTATCCTTGAAGAAGTCGCCGAGGAGGTCAATTGCAGCGAAATAACTTTTTGAATCATGCATGGCGTAGCAGCGCACTTCATGGTAGGAAGCAGAGGGGTTGCCGGAAAGGGCAAAATCGGCTCCGGCGTCAAGATAGTGATAGCCGATGCCGCCGCGCACGGAATTGTCTTTGTAGTTGACACGAACATCGCCGCCAAAGCGGTTCGCGCTGTCGAATTCGCGTTTGTAGTGTTTGAAGTCAGCCGCAAGTTCGAGATTGTTGTTAACTGTGTACGACGCTTTTACACCGACGGAACTTGATTTATGGTTCGGGTTGAGGGCTGCGCCTGAAAACATGGTCCAGGAGTACAGATAACTCTGGTCACGCAGTTGGTTGAATTCACCGGTCAGCACCAGCTGTTCGGTCGGTTTGAAATTGAGCAGGTAGCTGTGCTCGGCAAACTTGTCGGTTTCAGTATTGTAGCTGCTGTGCCCGATTACATCGATTTTGTGTGTGGGTGTAAGCCAGACGTCGCCGCCTACCCGACGGTAATCGCCGGCTGTACGGGTGACAAGTGTCGGAGCATCGCTTTCATAGACTCCCGATACCCCCAGTTCAAGCAATCCCTTATAGCGGTAGCTGGCCCGACCGCCGTAGAGTGAATCCCCCTTGCCGTCACTGTTTTCGCCGCTGATATGCGACGTGTGCACGGTTGCTCCGCCAAAGGCGGACAGACCAAAACCCATCGGGAGGTCAGCCCGGGCGCTGATGCCATCGATCTGCTCATTGACAATGCCTTCACGAACGAAAAGCCGTCCGGCCCGGGCGTTGGCGTTAGCTTGATTAAAACGATACTGAAGATAGCCGTAGGTAAGGCTGCCGGCGGTCTTGTCATTGTTGTAGCTGTTATCTGCAAGATCGGCTCGCCCCCAGCCGTAAAAGTGGAGGGACAGGTTGCCGTCAGCCAGATTATTTGCCGTCAGTCCAAGGAACTCGGTCGTAGGGAGAAGATTCTCCTTCGCGGCTCCAGGAACATCCAGACGGGAGATTCCAAGCATCGTGCTGGATTCGATGGTCACTTCAGCGGCAAGAACGCTGGATGAGGTGGCTGCAAGTGACACTGCACAGAGCAGGGTACAGCACGCTTTCTTCATGGGGAACTCCTGTCTAACAAAAGTGGTTCGCCATTGTATGCTTCTTTTCCAAGATAATCAATAAATAAGATAATAATTATCTGTTTGATCTTGAATGATCGCAAAGAAAAACCGGGCAAGCCCGGCTTTTCTCACTCAGCGAGCGCTATCAGACCGCGTCAATCAGCCGCTTCTGTTTGTTGTTCAAGCGATTGAGGGCATGGATATATGCTTTGGCAGAAGCGACAATAATATCGGTCGAAGCCCCTTTTCCGACAACGGTATAATTTCCTTCGCTTACCCGTACGGTTACCTCGCCCTGGGCATCGGTACCGCCGGTAATGGAGCCGACATTGTACTGGGTAAGTTTTGCTTTTGATTTGGTCAGTTTCTTGATCGCCTTGAACGTTGAATCAACCGGACCATCTCCCAATTCAGCAGTGCGTGCAGTGACGCCGTTGATTTCCATTTGCACGGTTGCCGTTGCGACAGCAAAAGAGCCGCATGTGACGGTAACATGGTCAAGCTTGTACTGGTTTTCTTCGCGTGCTTCGTCAGTGACGATCGCATCAAGATCTTCGTCAAAAATTTCTTTCTTCAGATCGGCCAGATCCTTGAAACGGTCAAAGGCGCGACGGAATTGCTCCTCATCGAGATCATGTCCCAACTCAACCAGACGTTTGCGCAGCGCATGATGGCCTGAATGTTTGCCCAGCACAATAGCGCTTGCCGAGAGTCCGACCGATTCAGGAGTCATTATTTCGTACGTGGTTTTTTCCATCAGCATACCATGCTGATGAATACCAGCTTCATGGGCAAAAGCGTTTGCCCCCACAATAGACTTGTTTGGCTGTACTCCAATGCCGGTGACAGAGGTCAAGAGTCGGCTTGCAGGGGTAAGCTGCTCCGTGACGACATGAGTGGTAAACGGAAGAATGTCGTGCCTGGTTTTCAGGATCATGACAAACTCTTCCAGTGAGCAGTTGCCAGCTCGCTCACCAATGCCGTTGATAGTGCACTCCACCTGGCCGGCGCCAGCTTGAATCGCGGCAATGGAATTGGCCACTGACAGTCCCAGGTCGTTATGGCAGTGTACGGAGATGATTGCCTTATCGATGTTTGGAACGTTGTTCTTTAGGTATGTGATAATATTGAAATACTCAAACGGAATCGTGTAGCCTACGGTATCGGGAATGTTTACGGTTGTTGCACCAGCGGCAATAACCGCCTCGACCACCTCGGCAAGAAACGGCAAACGGGTGCGTACCGCATCTTCACAGGAAAATTCAACATTAGGAGTATAGGAGGCGGCACGCTTGACCGCCTTAACGGCAGAAGCAAGGACTTTTGCCGGTTCCATCTGAAGCTTGTACTTCATATGTATGTCCGAAGTCGCGATGAACGTGTGGATGCGTCCTTTATCACCGGCATATTTAAGGGCTTCCCAGGCACGATCGATATCTTTTTCACTGGAGCGGCAAAGCCCTGCGATTTCAGGCCCTTTAATCATCTGGGCGATTTTTTTTACCGCTTCAAAGTCCCCTTCGGATGCAATCGGAAAGCCGGCCTCAATGACATCGACATTCAGTTTTTGTAGTTGGCGGGCTATGCGCAGTTTTTCCTCGATGTTCATGCTGTTGCCTGGAGCCTGTTCACCATCTCTCAGGGTGGTATCAAAAACCCTGATTACCTTCCGATCATCCTTTTTCACTGCCTTTGCCATTTGTATGTACCCCTTTCAATGTGATGCAATTCCATGCGTTTCTTCACGCAAGCCGCAAAATACAAATAAAAAAACCTCTGCCCCATATTTGGGGCAGAGGTTTGAACCTTCCGCGGTACCACCCAATTCACCCGGAAACCGGGCCTTGTACGCCTTTTACGCAGGCTCACGACTCTGACTACCTGTCACCAGAGTGGCTCCAAGGCGAGTTCACCACGATGCTTACCGGTTCGCACCACCCACCGGCTCTCTGAAAAGCATTGCAATGGCTACTACTCCTCTTCATTGCCTTTACATTTTCAGCATAGTAGGAAAAATAGACTCTTGAAGTCAAGAGATTTTCAACATTATTTATTTGCTGTGTTTTGCCAGGTATGAAGCGACACCTTCTGCGGTCGGTTTCATCGCTTCTTCCCCCTGTTTCCAGTTGGCCGGGCAGACCTCACCATGAGTATCGGAGAACTGGACGGCGTCAACCATACGTAGAGCTTCGTCAACGCTTCTTCCCAGCGGCAGATCGTTAATGACACAATGGCGAACCTTTCCGGTAGGGTCGATCAGGAACAGTCCGCGCAGCGCTACAGAGCCATTGAGAAGAATGCCGTATGATTTTGCGATGTCCTTATTGAGATCCTGAACGAGCGGATACTGGATACTACCGATGCCGCCGTTTTCAATCGCAGTGTTTTTCCAGGCCAGATGAGTAAACTTTGAATCGACGGAAACGCCGATTACTTCAGTATTTTTCTGCTTGAACTCGGCGACCCTCTTGTTGAACGCCAGAATTTCTGACGGGCAGACGAAGGTGAAATCAAGCGGGTAGAAAAACAGCAGAACATACTTGCCTTTGAGCGCTGAAAGCGTAATTGAACCAAAACTGTTATCGGGCATTACCGCCTCGGCGGTGAAATCGGGAGCCTGCTGGGTTACGAGAGTTGTAAGGCACATGGGATTGTTCTCCTTTAAAAGTGAAAATAATTACTGATGAGAACTAATACCAGCCAATGTGAAACTTGTCAATAGGATAAAAATACTCTTTTAGTCTTTTTGTAGTCCTCATAACTTTTGCCTATGACACTACGTCTGCCGTAAGTTTTTTCCTTCTTCTCAGCACATTGGTTTCAGACGTCATAATTAGTTTTGGTGGTTCGTTCTCGACACCCAAAATAGTTACCACTTGATCCAACCCGTCAGAAATTAATTTTAAATCCTCTGTTAGCAAAGTTTCAAGGCCCTTGACTAATAAATTCTGCACAACTTCAGGCGATTTTCGTTCTAATTCAAATCCTTGCTCGGTTAAATTGATAAACACAACGCGTCGATCCTTTTCTGACCTCTCCCGCTTTATCAAACCCTTTACTTCAAGTCGATCAAGTAATCCTACCATAGTTGCAGGATGTAAATACATACGTCGTGCGAGCTCAGAAACTTTCATTGCCCCAGCTTCTTTTAATATTTTTATAACCCACAGTTGAGGACCTGTAAGGCTTGTCTCACTCTCTACCTTCCAGGATTGCTGGGTCAATACCTGAAAAATCCTGCGTACATTATCTACTATATCAGCAACTATAACCGGCTTCATTATCATATGGATTCACCTGAAATTTTAATTCCTGTTCTAAATACCCGAATCACTGGCGGGTTGCCGTACAGAACCGATGATTCGGGTCGCCACTATACCCCAAAGGAAATATATAATCTATTTGTTTGCATGGTAAATATATACTTTTGTTACGTCACTGAAATACAACAATATAATATTTATGAGTAAGAACAGTCATATTCACGAAATAAAATTGATATTATGAAAGAATTAAATTACGTGTTAATCGAATAAATAATGATATTATATCACTGTATATACCTTGTATTACACAATTAATAAATAAATAGTTTATGACACAAATAATATGTTGACAAGTATGAAACGATGTATTAAAAGTAGGTTCATACCATGTTTTAAAATTCACTTTTATTCTCTTCGATTGCAGTGAGATTTGTGTGTTAACTGATTACGGGGTACTATGAAACGATTACTGGCACATATAGTAATTTTTGCACTGCTGATAATGTCGCCCGTATCCTTTTCCACGAGTAGTATTCCGAATTTCTATATTTTTGTCACAGTTAACGTCCCGCTACAGGAATCACGAAAAAACAGCATCACAAGGGGGGCACGATACTTAACTATACGAACATGCGATAAACCACCGCGACGATTCTTGACGGATGCTTTACATCGGGGGAAAAACCGACAACCATCAAGAAAAGTTTGATAGATGTGCGGCGGCCAAAAATCGCGCGGTTCAGATGTGCGATTGGAGGTCATTCACCCCATCCCTCAACGATACCATTCCTTACATAAAGGTAAGCCCCGCCCCGCTTGTAATAATCGACAACACTTCCACCAAAACCTGTCTGGCCATGTAGAAAATACTCTGCGACGCATTTCTGCACCTGGGCGAGCTTCATTCCTACCCTGATCTTCTGGTAGTCATCACCACACTCTTTTCTTACAAACTTCTCGGCCCAGTTAATAGATGATTCCGCGCCTCCTTTGAGTCCGCGAGTAAATCTCTCAGAAAAATGATACTTGTCGGGTAAGTCGTTATATGCCTGAACCAAGTACGGATAATTAGCGATCGCCGCAGTTTCATCTTCTTTGGCAAGGGCCAATTTATAGAAAGCCTCCCAGCGCTCATAATACTGTTCATATTTATCAATTTCATCCGATAGTGCGCGATACAATTTTTCATCAGACTTCCACATCTGCGAGGCTTTTAAAACTTCTTTAGCCCCCTTGAAATCTCCCTTGAAATTTCCATCGGCACCAATGATGTTTGCTTCGATTTTGGTTATGGTATCGTTGATTACGGCATCGCCACCAAATACTTGAAATGGAAGCAACATCAAAAAACTTAGTATCAGAACTAATTTCCTCATAAATTTTCCCCTCACACCATTATTTATCAAGCATCACGCCACACTGCCACCCATATACCCGCCGCCGCCATCATTCTCATGAGTTCCGCTCTGCTTTTTTTCACCAGGATCTAACAGGTCAAGCTGTGCTTCCACTGCTTTGATCTTTTTCTGATCCCCTTCATCGATGATCCGGTCCAACATGTTCCTCAGTTTCATTTTTTTCTTCCGTTCCGGGCTCACCTCTGTAAGGTAGATAGGGGCTGGCTCGGCAGAAAGTACCGGCTTTTGATTTGGCTTACATTCTATAAACAGTACATCAGTAGAGATACCTTCTTTATCGCAAAATGCAATAACGTCTGCGAAAGGTAAAGTATTCCTCGCACGCCACGATCCTACGGTTGATTGCTTGACTCCAAAGAGTTCGCCAAGGGCTGTATCAGAACCTAAGCCCTTTCGCGCCCGTATTTCATCAAGTATTTCGTTGGCTGTACGCATAAAAACACCCATAACGCAATTTGCGTTATTTTTTTGTTGACTTGTATCGCAAAATGCAATATTTCTATTGTTAACAGTTCACACAAAACAACTTAACAAGGGTTAACGCCATGAAACAAAAAAAAGAGGAGGTAGCCACTATGTCGTCACAGGAGCGTTACCGCTTTATTCGTTCCGAAATGGTTCGGAGAGGCATTACCAATAAATCAATAGCCGATGAGGCCGACGTATCTCGCGAGTATGTATTTATGGTGCTTTCCGGACAGCGTAAGGGTTATCGAGTTCGGCTCCTGGTTGCCCAAAAGTGCCAGATCCCGGTACAAACCTTTTTTCCCGACACACCAGCTCAATATCTGGAGGCCGCATGAACGCCTTGACCTTCGGCACGCTTGAAGAGGCTGTCAGTTTCTTTCAGGAGCTTACCGCTCCCGCTGCCGGGCTTCACGCTTTTCTTTCATTGCCTGGACCTGGGCTCGCTCGTAATCCAGATCGAAATGCTCTGCCAAAAGTTTTTGAAAATCGTAGAGCCGCTTTGTCTCGGCATCCGCGTCAAACGGCTGGGATTGAATATCTCTGAGTTCTTCAATGATTATCAGGTGTGAGGCGCTTATGTATCCGCGCATCATATTAATTAATGCAGTTGGGTTGTCACGGAGCCAATCATCTATGGTTTTCATCCTGTACCTCCGAGATGCGAGAATATATCAAACTTTTCTTGAGAGTAACAGTTTTTAGAGGGATGTCATGTCCAATCAATCAGCCAAAAAAGACAAAGGAATGTCCGCGCAGCAGAACCTGTTTGATACCGAATTATCAGCAGGTTCCCTGGAGCATCTCAGCCTGGGTATCAAGCAGCGGCTATCCAAAATGCTGCAGCCACGTGACCGCTATATTGTAGCGGCCATGATCAGTAGATCTACCGGGATAGAAGTTAAAGGATCGGTGTTTGAAAAGATTCTTTCCAGCGACCCGCAGTATCAGCCGACCATGGTGCAGGTGGTTGCCGCCTGTAAACTGGCAGGACGCTTTGACCCGTTTGAATTCAGCCTGGAGGAATTAGGGGCAGGAGTGCTCACGGCAGAGGATATGCCGCTGATCCGGCTGGCTCGCAAGCGGATGGAGCTGGAGAGATTGGAGCAGGAATGCGCTCAGTTAGAAGCACAATGTAAAATACGGAGGTAACACAATGAGCAAAGCCGACGAACTACGAGCAGTCAAGAACGCTGCAGAGGAAGAAATGTGTGCGGCCCGGATACAGCTATCAGCGGCGTCGAGCCGCTTCGCCAAAGCAAAGAAAAAATACAGTCAGGCAATAGACGCCTGGGTAGCGGAAGTGGAGAAAACACCATGAGCACCAAAACCTACAACCCGGTACAGTCCAACTACAAATTCATCGACCTGATCGAGCATATCCACCAGCAGACCGGGCCGGTCACGGCTACACAGATATCGCGGGCGCTCGGGATGCCGCACGCCACGGTGATGAGCCACCTGATCACCGCCGTGGAGCGCAAATGGATAAAACAGACCGGCGACCTATACGAGCCGGGGTTGCGGATCGTCGGGATGTACTCGGCTTATAAAATGGGTCTGCAGGGCAAGATTGACACGCTGCAGAGCGAACTTAAAACACTGGAAGCATAGCAATGGCGCCGCTCTCGCTCGCATCGCAGCTCTTGGCATGCAGACTCTGCTGGACCGCCCGTCCAGGGTGCCGGCGCTGTTGTGAAAAATGCAGCGAACAATGCAATGGTGCGCAGAAGTGCTACCGAAATATGACTGAAAAAGAATTAGTACGGCTGGCACATGCCAATAATAAACCGGAGGCAACCACGATGGCAGAACTGACTCAAGATGAAATAATCGGATATTTGAATACGCTACCCTCGAGTGACGTTGATTTCAAAAATGCACTCAAACAGGCTGATGAACACACGGTGCGGATGATCCTTGATGACACGCCCGATCTCCCCGCTAACAAAAAAATCAAGGCGGCGCTTGAGGCTCGCTTGCAGCAGATCCTGGCTATCGCGGTAGAGACCAATGACCATCATGACGGAATCCTAAAAATGGATGTGGCCACGTATGAGGCCGGGCGGGATGATGAGCTGCAGAGGGACATGGATCAGTGCAACCGGGAAAAGCGCATTGCCGAAGCTCATGAAATTATCGGCCGAGTTCAGGCTCTGTCTTTTATTGAAAAAGTGACGACAATCAGCAGTTTGGTACAGCTGAGTAAGATCAAGGAATCAAAGGTATACCGCGACCTCCCGAACATAGGAACATGGGAAAAGTACTGTGATTACATAGGACTAACACGGCAGAAAGTTGACGAAGATTTAAGAAATCTCGCAACATTCGGCGAACAATTTCTGACGACGTGTCAGCAGTTTTCTCTCGGTTATCGCGATATGCGCAAGCTGAAACAACTCACCCACGAAGGCAGCGTCATCATCGACGGCGATTGCCTCGTCATCGCCGATGAATCCCCCATCCCCATCGACCAGGACCATGCCGAGGAACTGCAGGCGGCGATTGAGCGGATCATTACTGACCGGGCCGAGATGAACAAGCGACTGACACGGCTGGAAAAGGATTTCAGGGGCGCCGTCAAAGAGGAGACCCTGGGGTTTCACAGCAAGGAAAAAGCCTTTGTGGAGCGCATCCTGGAACTGGAGAAATACGAACCCGCGAACATGGATGACAGCCATTTCGAGGAACAATACCAGACCATCCATGACACGATCAATACCCTGGCCTGCCAGATCGGCAAGCTGGTGATGATAGAGGGGCTGCACGAGAACCCGCTGGTCGCGGCCAAGGTCGAGGGGAATATCGCCTCGGCGGAGCGCCTGGTTGAAGATCTGCGCCGGGACTGGTCGGCAAAGTTCCAGATTTTCTAATTTCATCCCGCTCCGAACGAGGCTTGACATGATCGAACCAACGACACTGCAGATGATAAAACGCGATATGGAACGGGTCGGCCACGGCGGCAAAACCGCCGTAGCGCAGAAATGGGCAAAGCTGCTGAAGGTCTGCAAGCAGACTATCTACCGCCAGTTGGATATCGGCCGGGTCCGTACCGGAGAGCGAAAGATCGAGGGGATTGAGGAGGCCGCACGGGTGATAGCTCAACTCAAATGCACACCTCCCGATCACCGGGGCAGGATTACCACAGCCCAGGCCGTGAAGAATGCGCTCCATCCGGAAAACGCTCTGCTTGACCCAAAGTTTGCCGATGTCGCTATCGGCACCTTTGACCGGGTGATTCGCGAGACGATCAATCTGGACGAGCGGCGCCGGGTGGTCAGATTCCAAGCCGATTATCCCAACCAAATGCACCATGTGGATGGATCCACCTCGTCATGCTTCTATGTCCACCGCGAGGAAAACGGCGAATACGTCTACCGCATCCACAAGGGGCTCAAAGACTACAAAAACAAGCCGGTGCCGATCCGGCTCCGCCCCTGGCTCTACGGAATGACCGACGATCACAGCGGCGTCCACTGCTTCCGATACGTCGCGGCCCTGGGTGAATGCAGCGCCGATAACGTCGATTTCCTCGACTGGGCATGGCGCAACCGGGAGGATAAGCCGTTCTTCGGTCTTCCGGAGAAGATCAAAGGCGATCACGGTCCGATGATGAGCGAGGAAGCCGCCAACGCCTGGTTCGCTCTGTGCGGCGTCGAAACAGACCCCTCCACCCCGCTCAACAAGGAAGCCCACGGCAAGATCGAGCGTCCCTGGCGCACCCTCTGGCAATCGTTCGAGCTCCCCTTCTTCATGGAGTCCAACTGGAAGAAATTCGAGATCACCCAGACCGAGCTGAACCGCCGGGCACTGCTCTACCAGGCGGAATACAACGCCCGGCCGCACCGCTGGGAGCGCAAGCAGAGCCGCCTCCAGGTGTGGGAGCGGATCAACTGGCGGGGCGGCGCCGTGGCCCTGCCGGAAGATGCCCTGGCCGCTTTCGCCAAACGGGATCCCCGCACCGTTACGCAGGAAGGTGTCGTCTGGCTGGATAACGTCGCCTACGAGGTCAAGGGGCTCCATGATGCGAAGGTGTGGGTGTATCGCGGGATCTTCGATGAACGCAAAAGCGTGATCGACCTGAAAACCGGCCTCAAGTACGAGCTGACGGAGTTCCGCCCCAACAGTCTGGGCGAGTTTGCGGCACCTCCGGAGACGGAAGGCCAGAAGATCCGCAAGGAAGCTACAGAGCTGCAGGGCGTTAAAAATATGCTCTATCTGACTGAGACGGTAGCGGAGAAAAGCGAGACGGCACCCCGCAAGGTACTTACGCTGTCTACCAGGGTCAAGGAAGTACGTCAGATCGACAACCCGCTCAACATCGACAGCTATCACACCATCGACGAGGCCCTGCGGGAGTTTCAGACGCTGGCCGGGTTCTTTTTATCGCGGGATATGCGGGGCGAGGTGGCGGCGCTGATTACGGAAAACGGACTGTCACGGCGCTTTGTGGCCGAGTTGGCGGGTGAGATACAGGCAGAGCAGATGCAGGTGGCGATGTGAGACCTGAGCGGACTGAAACGATTAATGGGTTTCTGATAGAGGAGTTTTGGTGGGGCGGAGAGCTTGTCGTATATGTCGATCATCGCTCGACGCTGGGAAAGTTTGAAATTATTTGCGCAATTATCAGAGGCACAAAAACAACGGCCCCCGGTGCACGAACACCGGAGGCCATAACCAGAAAGGAGGAACATCAATGAGTAATATGACCAGATTGGAAACGTTTGTCAACCTCGGCTACACCAAAGACCCGCTCAAGGGGCACCTGTACGAGACCGGGGACATGGTCCGCACCCGGCGCATCCTCACCATGGCGGTGGAGAGCCGGGCCATGATCAGCATCGTCGGCGAGCGCGGCTGCGGCAAGTCCGAAGCCGTCAATGCCGCCCTCAAAAAGCTGGTCGGCTCCGACAAGCCGGTCAAAACGGTATGGGTCAGCAGAGGGGATCAGGAGAAGCTCACCATCTCCGATATCAAGACCTCGATGATCCTCAACCTCTCCGCCGAGAACGTGAAGCGGGGCGGCATCGTCAGCAGTATGCAGCTGCGCCGGGTCATCGGTGAGGCCAGCCGCAAACAGAAGATCGTGATAGCCATCGAAGAGGCGCAGCGCCTCCACCCCTCCACGCTCAAGAGCCTTAAAACACTGCGCGAAATAGAGTGGATGGGCGAGACCGAGCTCTTCACCATCATCCTGGTGGCGCAATCCGACCCGATGAACCGCCCCGGCGTTTCCGAGGTGAAACTGCGGAGCGACATCGTCCGGATGCAGGGGCTCTCCGCCAACGAGGCCGCCCATTACGTCCGCGAGGCGCTCGGCAAACACTTTGAAGAGACCGCCATCGAGCTGCTCGCCGAACTTCCCAATGCCAGAAACTACCTGGAGCTGCAGGCGCTCTGCGTAGAGCTGCTCAATACCGCCCTGGCCGCCGGCCGCGACCAGGTGACCGTCGCTGATGTGCACACCATCCACCCGCCCGCCTCCGCTCCGATCCCCCGCAGCGCCCTCAAGAAAACAGTAGCCCCGGCAACCGGCGCCACTGCACTGTCATCGGTTCTTGATCGCCGCCAGGGCCGGATTGAACAACTTTCGGGGGTGTCCAATGCTTAGGCTTAAACTGGCACTCGATGAATGCAAAATCCCGCAGCAGGCCCTGGTAACGGCATCCGGGTGGAGCAAAACCCAGATCAGCCTGACGCTGAATAGCGGCAAACTGCCCGCCAACTCGGCAAAATTTTCCAACGACGTGGTCATGTTCGTTAATCACAACCCTCCCCTTAAAAAATGGCTGGAGGTAAACGGGCTGGCGATGGACGCGCTGCTCAAGGACGTTTGGGAGGAAATACCCGACACCCTCCCCCTCCCCCTCCCGGCTCCCGCCAGCCTCCCCCGGCTCCTCTGCGATATCGCCGGGCGCGCGGCGCTGCTGGATGATGACAGCTCGGTGATGATCATCCGCCTGGCCCGCACGATCGACTATCTGCATACAACGCTGCGGGATCTGGTGGGCGAGGGCGCCCCCTGGATGGCCCGCACTGAAGCGGTATCCGTAACCATGTTGAAAGGAGAGAGACCATGAGAAACTTTATCAGGAGGATACTGAAGCACCTGGCCGCTCGGCGCAGCTGGAACCGCACCAAACGCATGATGCGCGATCGGGCCGAGGGGCGGCTGATCGTGGCGCTCCATGACAACGGCATGGTCCGGAGGCGGGTATGACCCTGAACGCGATCGCCCAGACGGCCGATGCGGCGCTGTGCCGCTCCATGGGCGCCAACGCCGCCGACGAGATCCCCGGCGAGGGGCCGAAATGGGCCTGCGAATGCTTCGGCAGTTACGGCCATAATGCGGTTACCTGCATAACCTGCACCGGTAATTTTATGGAGCTAAACGACATCAAAGGAGAAGTACATGAGCACACTGGCAGCAATTGAAACAGCGACAAAAGAGTACTCCGACCGCAGAGAGCTGCTGATTCTGCGGGTGGAGGATCTGAATACCGAAATCGAGCTACTGAAGCGGGAGCGCCTCCCTGCCATCAAATTCGCGGCCGAAGTGGCAGCCAATGCAAAGAGCAAATTGGAAGCCGTCATCGATGACAGCCGGCTGCTGTTTGTGAAGCCCCGCTCGATCATCATCAGCGGTATCCAGGTCGGCCTGCGCAAGGGTACCGGCGGGCTCGAATATGACGAGGAAGCCGCCGTGATCAGGCGGATCCGCAAGCAGCTGTCCGAGGAGCAGCAAGATCTGCTGATCAAGAAAATCGAGAAGCTGATCAAGAAAACCCTGGCGCAGCTGGACGTCGCCACCCTCAAGAAGCTCGGCGTTACGGTCCAGGGGACCGGGGATGTGGTGTTGATCAAGCCGGTCAATTCCGACGTCGACAAGATTGTTTCCGCCATGCTGAAGGAAGCGTCCGGCGAGGTTGATGAGCTGGATGATATGGAGATCGAGCGATGAAAAAGCCTGTCAGTTTTAAAACGACAACAGAAGAGGCCACGAAGATCGCTGCAATAGTAGCGAGGGCAACCGGTATTTACCCGCACATAAACGAAGAGGACACAAAGATGGATATCACCGCCACACACGCCAACGGATGTCCTCTCGACCTTGATAAGCTCCTCGCAGCGGATGATTCCAATTTTCTCCATGATGTGATTGGGATCATTCGGCACATTGACCGCAGATCGGGCCAGTTAATAAATTGTTTTTTACCCCGCTACGCGCTGCCGGAGGCAACCCATGCTGATGACTGAGAAAGAACTCGATTTCATCGAAACCATCGGCGATCTGAAGCGGGCAATCGCCACTGTTCCGGATGATACGCCGCTGGAGGATGGCATGAACTGCGGCATGTACCTGCGCTATCACGAGGCGGTACCGCGTGAGGGAGAGCCGGAATCCCCGGCATACGTCGAATTTCGCTGATTGATCGTTGAACGTAGGGGCGGACCGCGTCCGCCCTGTCTTTGAGCGATTAACGTTTCACTTTTCACCATTCACAAGGAGTTAAACCCATGACCCCAGAAAAATACATAGAACTGACGAAACAGCTTGCAGGGCAGGGTCTCAGCGTCCTACCGACCCGCGACTTCGACGCTATCCTTATGCAGCTGGCCCGGCTGGTCCAGTTTGAGCGGCTGATGATCACCGCCCTGGAGAACGATCCGCTGGAGCTATTGGACGTGATCATGGAAGAAGTCCACGCGGAGCAGAACGCGGCAGCGGACATCCCCGGCTGTGCCGCCATGCGCCCCCTGGAGATCCTCGATATTCCCAGCATCCAGATAGAGACGTTCCGGGCTCTGTATGACCGGCTGGACAAAAACATCTGTATCAACCCGACCCGCGTCCATGCCGCTGTTTCGGCGTTTGTCGGCATTCTCTGTGCGGAGGGGTGAGATGGCACACCAACTGACACCAAAAATCGCTGCAGAGATCACGCTGCGCGTACAACAATTGCTGAACGGGAGAGTGCATCATGGCCAAGAACAACACGAAGAACAAGCTGATCGATCTGAACAATCATCTGTTTGCCCAGCTGGAGCGGCTGTCAGACGAGGATACAACAGGCGACGCGTTGAAGGAAGAAATCAAGCGCAGCGAGGCGGTCGGGAAGATAGCCAAGTCGATCATAGACAACGCCTCCCTGGCATTGAAAGCGCAGATCGCACTGGTGGACAAGCTCAACAGCACACCGGAGATGATCGGCATTTCTCACGATACCGATACTCCGCAGGACAGATAAAATTCCTGCAGCGCGGCTACATCAAAATGCAGGTACCGGAGCTTACCGTCGCCTTCAACAAGCGGTTCCGCCAGAATAAAACGGCGACGCAAATCAAGTCGACATTGACCAATCATGGCTTTACCTGCGGCCGAAAGGTCGGTAATCCGACCGGCAAATGCCTGATCTACACTTCGGAACAAGTGGAGTGGTTGCGGGAAAACGTTGTCGGTCGGAGTTATGTTGAGATCGCTTCGGGATTGAATGCGCTCTTCAACGACAACAAGACCGTGGAGCAAATCAAGTCTTTCATCGGCAATCATGGCCTCAACACGGGCAGGACTGGATGCTTTGAAAAAGGGATCGTGCCGTGGAATACCGGTACAAAAGGCGTGGTGAAACCAAATTCGGGAAATTTCAAGCCTGGGACCGCACCGCCAAACAGGAAACCTCTCTGGGACGAGCGCATCTGCTCCAAAGACGGCTTTATCCTGATGAAGGTGCCAGAGCGGGATCCGCACACCGGCTTCCCGACCCGCTACAAACACAAGCACGTATGGATCTGGGAGCAGGCGAACGGCCCGGTACCCGAAGGGATGGCCGTGTCATTCATCGACTCGAACAAGCTGCACTGTGAGCTTGATAACCTGATGCTGATCACACGTTCAGAGCTTTTGTCACTGAACCTGCTCAACTACAAAGAGACGCCTGATGAGTTGAAGCCTTCGGTCCTTGCTCTGGCGAAACTGCAAGCTAAGGCTGGCTTTAGAACCACGGGTCGGGTTCCTGGCGCAGGCCGGAGAAAAAAGGAGGCAGCCCCATGCCCCGCATGAAAAAACACCCGAAATACAACGTGCTGTCCTGCCGCGTAAGCGACGATACAAAGCACAGCATCAGCCACGCCCTGGGCGGCTGCAGCGTACAGCAGTTTATTCACTCGGCGATCGAGGAGAAACTCGCTAAAAATCGCCTGGCATATATCGCCAGGGCCATACGAGGCAACCGATGAACTGCCTGACCCCGCAGCTGACCGTTCTGGGCTTTCCGGCCCGCATGGGCGCCTACGTCCCGAAAACCATCCAGGCGCAGCAGCATCTGATCGAGTGGCGCAATGCCGGCAGCGACAGCCCGGATTTCTGGCTGCGCGGGATCATCTGCGAGGCATTCAAACGCATGATCGCCCGTCGCATGCAGGATGCTCCTGCAGCCGATGTGATTGACAGCGTGGCCGCGGACTGGATCGATATCGTCGGAGAGGGGATGACCGAGGAGCAGGACCGGGAGCGGATCATTGCCGGGTTCAAGCTGATATTCAGGGAGTGCCGCCGCTGGCCGCAACCGGCCGAACTGCTGAAACGGCTACCGCGCAGGATCGTGAAACCGCAAACCGGGTCGGTGAACGTGGCGGCGGTAGACGAAGGCCAGCACGAGCGATCGGCCGAGGCAATTGACGCGATACTGGAGAGCCTGACATGACCAGGACCAAAACCTATACCAAATCCAACCATCGTAAGGCCCTGCCGATCAGCGCCGCGCAGCGCACTGTCATCATGCTGATCTGCGCGCAGTTCGAGATATCCAAAGCCGACCGGGCCACGATGCTGCAGGAACGCTACGGTAAGTCATCCAGCAGTGACCTCACCTCCGATCAGGCCGGGCACTTCATTGCGGAGTTCGAAAAGAAGGGCTTCGTGATCAAGCCGAAGAAAGGTCAAGCCAAGGCCCTACCGCCGCGCACCGGCCCACGCCGTCCGATTGCCCGCACCGGCACCAACGTCATTGCCCTGGTCACCCAGGACGAACGGGACAAGATCGCGGCGCTGGCGGGTTTGATCGAATGGCGCGAGGTGAATGGCTTGGCGCTCTTCCTGGAGAAACGCATGGGGATCCGTGAGGGCAAGGTGCGGACATCCGGAGAGGCATACACCGCCACCGAGGGTTTGAAAAAGATGTTCGAGAACGGTATGAAGGCCAAGCACGGAAAGGCATGGTGGCAGATGAGCTTCGCGAGCGAGGAGGTGCGGGAATATATCGAACTGCACTGTCCGGAGGAATGGCGATGAACCTGCTAAAACCGGGAACAGGGATCCGGGAACAGGGATCGGTAACGTCAAAAGATTTTGCCGATCCCCGATCCCCGGTCCCCGGTACCATCACATGCCGTTAACCAGCGAGGAAAAACTGAAAGGGATGCTCGCCGCCGCCGGATTACCGGCGCGCGGCAGTTACCGTTTCGGCGAGGTCTGCATCATCCTCGGCATTGGCCGCTCCACGTTCTGGAGGCTGGTAAACCGCTTCGAGAAAGATGAAGCGGGCCGAATCGTGCATCCGGACTGTCTCGACTCGATCATGCTCCGCTCGCAGCGCCGGGTAACTTACAGCGAGCTGGTGGCCTTCCTCACCAGGAACAACAGCTACACCCGACAGAATGCAGTGGATCCGAAACAGATGGGATTTTGTTTTGAGGAGGAGGCCGCATGAACCGACATCGCCGTGGGGAATTGATTACAGATCCACAGAAAGCCGTTGAAGAGATCCAGACCGGTCACGCGCTGATGCATAACACATGTGTCCTGTCCGCCCCCCAGCTGCGCACATGGCCGGTGGGTAAACTGATCTCGGCCGTGCAGTACAAGCAGCTTTATAGCGTAGTGTCGTTGAACGCATGATCATCGACGGTAAAAACTACATCGAGAAATCGACCGACGAACTGCCATTCGGCAACGCCTGCAACCACTGTCATGTACGGGATTTGATGGAGTGCTACACGCGGACTGATTTCAGTTGTCATTCAGATTCCCGCCCAGATGGGCAGGACGTAGTTTTTGTTCTAGCGGGATTGACATCCCCCTTCGAAAAGAGTAAACAGGGGCGAATCACCCCCTAACCCCCAAACTTTCTCGCATCCCCCCCACATGCCGTCCCAAACAGACCCAAACGAACGCGCCCCCCGGCGCGTTTTTCGTTATGTTCCCATCCATTGCAGCACCCAACCGAGATACCACCCGCGAGAGCAGCAACCGCGTAAGTCAGCGCCCCGATAGCCAGAGAATCGGGGCGCTGCAGGGAGTTTCAGCATGATAACCGCCGCTCAGTTCCACACGCTCTTCCCAAACAACAAACAGCCCGACATCTGGGCGGCAGCCCTCAATGCCATCCTGCCGAAGTACGGCATCGACACACCACTCCGGATCTCCGCTTTCCTTGCCCAGTGTGGCCACGAGAGCGAGGGTTTCACTGCGCTGCATGAAAACCTCAACTACAGCGCCGAGGCCCTGGCTGCCACCTGGCCGAATCGCTACGCCGTGGATCCCAAAGCAAAGACCAAGGCACCGAACGAACTGGCCAAGCGTCTCGCCCGCAATCCGGAAGCAATCGCCAATAACTGCTACGCCAATCGCCTGGGCAACGGCAATGAGGCGACCGGAGATGGCTGGGCTCACCGTGGCCGTGGCGCCATCCAATGCACCGGCCGCGCCAATTACATCAACTTCGCCAGGTCGGCCGGCAAGCCATACGCCGAGATCGCGGCGTATCTCGAAACACCTGTCGGCGCGGTCGAGTCGGCGTGCTGGTATTGGAAAAACAACAATCTCAATGCCCAGGCCGACAACGGTCGGAACGATATTATGACTAAGCTGATCAACGGCGGCTATAACGGCCTCGCCGATCGGAACGCCCGTTATGCGCAGGCCAAAGCGGTCTTCACGGCATGAACGAACGGCCTCTAAATCAGGCCCTCACGGCCTGGACCGACACGACCTTTCAGGAATTCTGGGAGGCCGTGGTAAACGGCCAGCCCTACGATTGGTCTGGCTGGACCGGTCTGGAGTTTGTGATCGCGGAATCCCAGCTGGCAACCGAGGCGGCGTTTATCGGCACCGTAACTGTCGAGGCGGGCAAACTGACACTTGTTGTCGACGAAGCAATTCTCAAAGAGGCACTTCCCAGCGACCAAAAAGCTAAAACGTTTGTCTTTGCAGTGCGCGGATGCCCGACCGGCACCTACCGCATACGAGCGATATACGGCCCGTTCACTATCAACAGGGGGCTCCCGAATGCGGCTTGATATGACGCATAGACCTCTGGGTCGCCTGTCGCTCGACTGCATTCCACTAGGCACCATCAACATGGGCGCCCCGGCCGGCAGGCTCGACCTTTCGCCCCGGCCGCTCGGCCTGCTCCGGCTGCCGATATTTCCGGCCTCGGCTGATGATCTATTGACGGCCGGCGGCGGTGAGTTCCTGAGCGCCGGTGGCGGAGAGACACTGTCATGGTAATCCGTATCTACATATCACTGCTGATCCTGACGGCGTCCATGGCCCAAGCCGCTACCAAGGATTATTTTGCGATGCCGGACGCCACGGTACTGCCCGACAGCGCCCGGATACTGGTCTATGACCCGACGCTCCCGGCCAATGATACCAATAAGAAGTCCAGGAACATTACCGGTCAGAAGATCAAGGAGCTGCTTGCTGTACCAGGTCCCCAGGGTCCGGCCGGCCCTGCCGGTGCCGATGGTGCCGACTCCACAATCCCAGGACCTCCGGGCCCGGCGGGTGCCGATGGAGCCGATTCAACCGTTCCCGGCCCTCCCGGAGCAGACGGTGCCGATGGTGCCGACTCAACCGTTCCCGGCCCGCCGGGTCCGCCCGGATCTCCGGACACGCAGAGCGACATCCTCGGCAAAATAGGGACCGCTGCAGACGGAGCAACCCTGGCGTTGCAACAAGGTCCGACCGAGCCCGCAACCGCCAATAAACTGGAAGTCCGCGACAAAAACGGTGTGCTGCAAATGATCATCACAGCGTCCGGCGCAATCCGACTCTTCAACCCGCCGGAGTAAGGGGAAAACATGAAACTGACAATCTTTGTCCGCGAGTTGGTAACGCCGAAATTCTATATCGTGCAGGTGTCGGACGATGACATGGGCGGGACTGATGGGCCAACCCATCCTGAACACCGGCAGACTCCAATTCCCGCGCCGAACTACCCGTCTACTTTCATCCGGCGGGTGTATTACGCCCGCGAGATGGACTACTACGGCAGCTATGACAACCCTTACAAACGCGCGGAACTCTGGGAAGACAGCGAAGGGATAGCGACCTGGCCGGAAATCCTTGCGGCCTTTCCCGAGCTTATTCACTGCGCCAACGGCCAGATCCGTGAAGTATACAGCCGCCAGCTGGCACATATCGCCTCCCCGTATTATCCGACTGAACGGGAGACGTGGCATGTCCAGCAGCGCGAGGCGGAAACGTATCTGGCGGACAATACCGCTGCCGTACCGATGTTGACCGCCCTGGCCAGTGCCAGAGGTATTACTGTCGCGGCCCTAGTGGACAAAATCATGGGGAACGTCAATCTGTTCCGCACCGTCTCCGGCCAGATTCTCGGCCAGCAGCAAGCCAAGCTTGATTCTGTCGCGAATCTGACCTGCTTTGAAGACATTGTCGCTCTGCTTCTGGAACTTGACGCCATGCAGGCGGGACTCGGGATACACAATAGCGTCAACTTCCTGAAGCCGGAATGGAATGAGGTGAAACCATGAGACACCTGCCGATCATCCTGACAATCATCTCTGCCCTGCTGTTTTGCTACGCCCTCGGCTGTTTCGCGACCGAGGATGTTGCACCGCCGGTGCTGACCGGGTTTAGCCTGTCTCCGACCGTCATCGACACATCATCCGGAGCCCAGACCGTCACGGCGACTCTGACCATTACCGATGATCTGACCGGGTTCAACCATGGTTCAATTGCCCTCTATGGCCCCCTGTCGTCACAACTCGTCATGGTCGGATTCAACGCGACCAACCGCACGTCCGGCACGGCACTCAGCGGCACCTACACGGTAACGCTCCCCTGGCCGCAATACAGCCGTATCGGAGCCTGGGCAGTTAATTCGATCGCGGTCTCGGACGGCATCAACAATACGCAGGTCTACCGACGCACTGACGCAAACGCGCCCCATGCAGCGTTCGGCAGCTATAGCGCCGTGCATACCTACTGATGCGCCCTGCTCTCAAAAAACGCATCCACGGCCTGGATGACCTGATGCGGCGCCAGTGTGCCAGCAATGCCGCGCTGGCTCATAAATCCGGCACCAGCGAGCGGACTGTCCATCGTGTCCGTAATGACATAGCAATTGCAGGTCACTTGGCTGATTGCATCATGCAAACTCTTTGTACGTATGAATTCACCTATGACCCCAAATACAAACACCACAGGAGGCTTCAATGAACACAAAAAACTGGTACACGTCAAAAACCCTCTGGGTTAACGCTCTTGCTGCCATCGCACTCATCGTCCAAACACAGACCGGGTTCATCCTTGATCCGGAAGCTCAGGCCGGGCTCCTGGCCGTTATCAACCTGATTCTACGCGTCGTTACTAAAACCCCGCTGACGTTGACCGCTGACGGGACTAATCAGTCGTCTGCTAATGCCGGTTTCATCAACCTGCGCTTCCTTGTGGAGTTGTTTCTGGTCGGATGTTTGTTGCTGATGTTAGCCGCCGGCTGCGCTACCACCAATCCGGGTGGACCAGCGGCCACACCTCAACAAACCGCCGCTAAATCGCTGCTGGCGCTTAAATCAACCATTGTCATGGCTGCCCTGACCACGGACGGGCTCTGCAAAGCGGATAAACTCGCCGCCGACAAATGTGCCCTGGCCAAGGACAGCTATGTAAAAGCCAAACTCTTTTACGACGCCGCTGTTGATGCCTATCTGATCATGTCGCAAGGGGGTGATCCGGCCGCCTTTGCGGCCACCCTACAGCGGACTCAAGAGCTGGCGGCAACCATCCTGACAATCAGCGGCACGGGCGGTGCGACGCCTTCCGTGCCGGTTTCCGGAGGTGCCAATTGAACGCCGCCCAAATAGCACAACTGGCCATCATTCTCGCGCCGATCGCCAAGGATATCATCGTCGAGGGCAATAAGATCATCACCACCTATCGCGAAAATCTGACACAGGAGCAAATCAACAAATCTCTGGAATTATCCAAATCCGCCACCTGGCCGGAACTGGACTTCAAACCGTAGTGGCCGATGATGCCGATCGCGCCCAGCCGCTCCAGGATGAACTTAATGATGAGATCGTTCGAGATCGTACTCGTAGACGTCAGGAGATAGGCCCCGGGACGAGTGAATGTGAATCATGCGGTGAGGAGATCCCCGCGGCCCGGCGTAAGGCGCAACCAAGCTGCACCCACTGTATCGAGTGTCAAACAAAACTTGAAATGAACTTTCGGAGGCACGTGTAGATGGATTCCTTGACGCTCCCAATGATGCAGCTGTTCATCCAAATGTTGGGGCTACCAGGCCTGATATTCATCGTCTGGCACTTCGATAACAAGCGCCTCGATAAGCAGTGGCAGATATTTCAGGACCAGATGTCAGCGGCCCGGATGGAATACGAGAAGGAACAACGGCTGCAGCGTGAGGTCTACGAAAAAGAACAACGCCAGCTGCGGGAGTCGTTTGAGAAGGAACATAAAGAAGACCGGGAGCAGGTAAATCTGGTCATGGGACGCTATCGCGAGGATATCGCGGCGATCAAGCAGCTGTACGAAAACAACGTACACCTGATCACCGATTACAACAAAACCGTCGATCGCCTGGAGCGGCTCAACAGCGAGGTCATGGGGGTAATAGCCCTGAATGCCCAGAGCACGAGCCATCTGGCAGATGCCATCAAAAACAACACATTCTGCCCGCAGGTCCGGGACCTCATGGGGAAATCGAAATGAGCATAGAACGCGCCGCAATGCAGGGAAGGCTGGCTGAAGCCAAACAGAAGCGCGATCGCCTGAAGCTGAAGATGGATGGCGATGCCCGCCAGATCTGCCAGGGACTGAACACCCTGCTGACTCCTCACGAGGAATTGGAGATCCCGCTGCTCGATGAACAATGGGATGCGCTGAAGAGTGCCTGGGGTGAGCTGCTGATGGTGAATGAAGACATCAAACAGCTTGAAAGGAAGTTGCGCTGATGGCCGAGAAAGGCGCCCGCGCAGAGCTGGAGCCGCTGGTCCGGCAGAAATATATCGAGACCGGTAATCTGGCCCTCTCTGCCGAAGCATACGGCGTCTCCCGCCAGTCCGCCTCCGACTGGAAGGGTCGCACCAAAAAGCCGGGGGAAACCCTGGACGAATGGGACAAGGCCCGCGAGCGCAAGAGCAGCTTCGGCCTGCGTATGGAGACGCTGCTGGAACGCGAGCTGACCTATGCCGAGGAGCGGCTGGCCGGAGCGGTGGAAGGCGGCACCCTGGACAATCTTTCTAAGCTGGGCGCGCTGGTGGTCAAATTCAAAACAATTGAAAACACCGGCAGCGGCTATGACAAGGGGAAGGTGTTTCTGGAAAACCTGCAGTGGATTATTGCCTGGCTGCGGGAAAACGATCCGGAAGGATTGAAAACCCTGGCGGCTGATTTCGATGCCCTGATGATGCAGTTTAAAGTCGAATTACTCGGCGGAGCAACCTGATGGCGATGCGGAAGAAACAGAACATATCAGAGCTGCAGTTCGACGATTACGTCGCCGCGCTCCGCAAGCTGATCGCCGACAGCGTCTCGCCGTTCGAGGGTGACACCCCGGCCAAAAAGCGGGAGCGCATCGAACGCTGCAATGATCCTCTGGAGTTCATGCGCACCTATCTGCCGCATTATTTCCCGTCCGAGCCGGCGTCCTGTCATGCCGAATGGTGCGAGATTGCCGACGCACCGGGTCTGAACCTGATCGGCGCTCCTCGTGACCACGCCAAAACCACCGTGATCACCTTCGGCCTGCGCGTCTACCGTATCGCCAAGAAGCTGCGCAAATACATCATGCTCGGCTCCAATATCCATGACCAGGCCAAGCGCTTCACCGTCTCGATCAAGGTCGAGCTGGAGGATAACCCCCGTCTGCGCCACGATTACCCCGATGTGGTCGGCAAGACAAAGACCTGGTCAGACGACCTGTTTGTCACCAAGGGCGGCACGATGGTCGAGGCCCTGGGGCGCGGCGATCAGTGGCGCGGCAAAAAGTTTGGCCCCTACCGTCCCGACGATATCGGCCTCGATGACCTGGAGGATAATGCCACGGTCAAGAGCCCGACCGTTACCAAGGCCATCATTGAGTTCATCCAGGGCGAAGTGCTCGGCTGCATCGAGGGCGATTGTTCGGCCACCATGGTCGGCAACGTGTTTCACGGCAAGAGCGCGCTGTCGCAGCTGATCGCCATGGAGGATGAAGATATCGGCGAGAAGCTCTACAACGCCAAGATCTACGATGCGATCGTCGATGAAGAAAAGCATATCACCCTCTGGCCGTCACGCTGGCCCTGGGCAAAGTTGATGCGGCGCAAGAGCCTGATCACGACCAGGATCTTCAACAAGGAATACCGCAACAAGTCGACCGAGGAAGATTCTCCCTTCCCGGAGGAAACGGCCACGTACTTCCAGCGCATCGAGGTCATCAATCGCCCGCTGCTCTTTGCCACCGCCGTGGATCCGTCCGCGACTGCCACCTCCGGGAGCGACTTCCGCGGGGTGGTCACCTGGGGCCTCGACACAAAGGCCATGGTGTTTTCCTGCATGCACGCCTGGATCAAGCGCCGCTCGATCGGCGAGATGTTTGCCGCTGCCTACGCCCAGAATGAGCAGTATCCCGGGCGTGTTCCGATCGAGGAGAACATGCTGAAGGATTTTCTACACGAGGCGATCCAGAACTATGCCAAGCAGGTCGGCTCCTATCTCCCCTGGGCGCCGATCCATCACCACACCAACAAGGTTGACGGCCGCATCATCGGCACCTGCGAGTATCTCTGGGAGCATAAGAAGATGCAGTTCGAGAAACGCCACTCCGACCAGAAGACCCTGGTCGAGCAGTTCGTCTACATCAGAAACAACACGGTACACGATGACGGCCCAGACGCCTCGGAAATGGCGATCAGCTTCCTGCAGAAGGGTTCGGGGATCCGCGTGGCCGATTGTCTGCCGGAATTTGGGGAGTGTGCAGCATGAGCTGGTGGAAACCGTTTGCCAAAACTCGACCAGACGTTAGCCCCGGCCAGGAATCCCTGCCCGAGGATAACATCAACGGGATTATCAGTAAGCTCGCCGGGTTCTATAACTTCAGCGCGGCCCCCTTCGACCTGAAAGCACTTGAAGTGCTGGAGCTGCTCGGCATGCTTAATCCGGACATCAGCCAGGCGCTCTCCATCTGGGTCAATCTGGGGAATACCGGTCATGAGGTCGAGGTGGAGGGGCGCAATCCCCAGGCCGTACTCGACCGGATCAATGCCCTGGCTGCCACCGTCTATCAGACCGGCGGCGGCGTCGATGGCCTGGTCAATCACTTCCTGCGGCAGATTCCGCTGATGGGTGCGCTCTCCGCAGAGTGGGTGGTAGCCGACAACATCAACGACGGCCTGACCGATTGCGTGACCGTTCCGGTCAAGCGTATCCGCTGGCAAAGAGTCGACGGTATCTTCACGCCGGTCCAACTGACCAACGCCATCACCGGCGGCAACATGGGCAGCATCCGGCTCAACCCGGTCACCTACAGCTATATGCCACTGATGACCAACGACGGCAGCCCCTATGCGATCCCGCCGTTTCTGGCCGCCCTGAAGAATATCGAGGTGCAGCTGGACGCGACCGACAACATCAGCTCGATCATCCGCAAGATGGGGCTGCTCGGCTTTATCGATGTGAAGATGACCATACCCGATGCGAAGCCCGGCGAGAGCGACGAGGCATACCGGAACCGTCTCGCCAGGCGGTTGAAGGATTACGCTGCGGCGTACAAGGGCAACCTCTCCAAGGGAGTCTCCGTCCATTACGAAGATCAGGAGATCAAGCACAACGCCACCAACGCCGGGGCAGCCGCCGGAGCGAAGAGCGTCTGGGAGATAAACGAAGAGCAGATTTTCTCCGCCATCGATATCCCCCCTTCCATGTGCGGCCGTTCGTACAGCACAACCGAGACCTACGCCGAAGTGGACTTCGAGCGTCTGGGCACCAAGCTGATCAACGGTCGCCGTATGATCAAAAGATTTTTGGAGAAGGGCTACACCCTGGACCTGCTGTTGCGCGGCATCGATGCCCAGGTGAGCGTGAGCTTTAACGAGCACAGCGCCTTCAAACAGAAAGAGAAAGCCGAAGCCGAAGGGCAGCGGATCAAGAACGTTTTGAGCAAGCGGGACGCCGGGCTGATCAGCGATGACGAAGCGGCCCAGGAACTGGGGTATGAGAAGGCTACCGGCCGCCGCCCCGGCGATACGCCCCCCGATGGATTCTTCGGCTCGGCCGGGCTTGCCGCTCCCGTCCGGTTTCGGTTCAACCGCCAGACCGGCCGTTACGTGCATGTGCCCGAGGTGATCAGGCTGGAGACTCCCGCCGATGACCGCAACGATCAGAATTACATGGCCGCGCTGCAGGCAATACTGGAAGGCCCGGAACAAGCGGCGATCGCCAGGGCTATCGCAAAGGCCGAAGCCGTTGCCGGAGAAAAGACCACGGCCGGACAATTTGCAATATTCGTCTATACCGCCTTTGCCGACACGCTGCGCGCCGGGATCGCAAAGACCGCGATCATGAAGGTCTGCACGCAATTCACCGGCAACGAATGGCGCCGCTGGCGGTATGAGGATAAGAATCATCTGAAGGCGTACAGCAGGTATCAGGGATCAGGGATCAGTAAAGGCCTTTCCCGATTCCCGATCCCCGGTTCCCGGTCCCTTGGTGAAGGTATCGACATCGCCGTAATCGATAAGTCCGCCATCAACTACATCACCAACGTCGAACAGTTCTACTTTGGTCGCGGCAATTACCTGGCAAACAGCGAGACTACCGGCAAACAGTTCATTTCGTGGCTGCAGGATGAGTACATCAGCAAGGGCCTCAACATCAAAGACGCGGCCACGTGGGACGAATTCAAGACCACGTTCGCCAACCTGGTTAACGAGACCAGCTTCGCCAAGATCGAGCAGATCGTCAGTACAACCATGGGGCGAATCCAGAACATGGGCCAGACCATGTCGCTCTACGAGGCGGGGATCAAGCGCTACGCCATCGTCGGACCGGGTACCTATCCGATCTGTGCGCACTGTCTCAACATGCTGGGGAGGGTGTTCGAGGTCAAGGTCGCGGCCGAGCGTCTGGCCAAGGTGCTCGATAAGGGTTTCGAGAAGCCGGATGACCTGCCGCCGTTCCTGACATCCAAGTACACCGCCGACCAGATAGACAAAGGGGAAATGAGCGACGCCGAGCTACAGGCGGCCGGGTTCGAGACCCCTCCATACCACCCGAAATGCCGCCACCGGAAAGCGGCGGTGGACTGAAAAACGGTAAAAACGAATCTGTGCCCCTGTGAGGCGATAAGGGCCAAAAGTGGGGCAAGGATACGTCGCGGGGTCTGATACCCGGTTTATAAACTAAATTTGAGCGGTTCACGGCGCGATTTAAACAGTAACGAGGGAGGTAAAATGAGCGATGCAATAAAAAAGCAATTAGGGGTAATTCGGGAGGGATTCGCAAAAGCGCAGTTCGGAGGGACGCTTTCAGGTTGCCCGCTCCCAGGGGCGGCGACGCCGTTCAGCTTCGCGACTCCGGAAGGGACCGATAACGGCGGACTCAACCCCGAGGAGTATGTCGCCCGCTTTTTCCGGATTCTCTCGGCCGCCATGACGCCGTACCGGTTTTTCGACTTTACCAAGCCAGGTGTGCTGAAAGCCGCGGTCCCTCTGTTCGACGGCCTAACCCTCTACGGCAACCACGATGCCAATGTCGAGAAATGGAAGGGGCTTTGCCAGGGGCCGGTCTGGGACGAGCAGAACGATCCCCCCGGGATAAACGCCCTGCTGGCGGTTGACCGGATTGTCGCACCGATGATCGCCCGCGGCGTCGAGACCAAGGCGCTCCGGTCCTGCTCCGTGACCATCTGGTTCGACTACGAGAAGAGCCACCCCAACCTGGATTATTTCTGGGGCCGCCTCGGCGAGGTGGTAGACGGCGAGATAGTGCGCCTGATCGTTACCAAGATCACCAACGCCGGAGAGGTCTCGATCGTATGGGAGGGAGAGGACCCCCACGCAAAGGCGCTCAGTGCCCCCGAATCACTTTCCGTTCCCGAAGGGACCGACGAGCAACATCAATCAACAGGAGGAGAAACCATGAAAGTTACGCAGAAAATGGCCGTATTGCTGGCCCTGACCGTGGGGGCGGATATTGATGAAGCCGCGCTTGAAGCCGCCCTGTCAGGCAAGATCGAAGCGCTGCAGAGTGAGATAGCCGGGCTGAAGCCGGATGCCGCGGTCGGCGTCCAGACCCTGAAGGAAACGCGGGAAAAAGCGGTCACATTGTACAAGGCCGCCAAAGGGGAAAAGGTCGTCGAGACATTCATCACCGGCGTCATCGAAAAAGCCGACCTCGCCACGGCCCGCGCGTTCGTCGAGGAATACCAGCTGGCCGTGGATGAGTCGATCCCGCTGGCCTGCCCGAAGTGCGGGGAGAAACTCTCCCGGCGTTCGTCGGTACCGGAAAACGACGGCCAGCTCGCAGCAACCGGCAAACGGACTGAAGATTACAAACTCTAACAACATCACTCTTCACCAATCATGATTTTAAAAGGGAGGTAGCACATGTGGACAGTCGGATTTAGAGGAATAGGGGTACGCATTGTAACGTTTCTGGTGGCTGCGGGTATCGTTGCCGGCGACAAGGGCAAGGTGTGCAAGCCGAGCGACAACGGCACGGTCGATCTCTGCGAAGCCGAGGATAACTTCAACGGCGTCCTGGATTGTATCGATCTCGACGGCCGGATGAATGCGGCCAGTGTGCAGGACAGAGGCTATGTCGAGGACCTGCCCTACACCGGAGCTCCGAACCTCGGGTGGCAGGAACTGGTTGCCAACGGCGCCGGCGGAGTAAAGCCGCCAGCCGCATCCGTGGCGTCAACCCTGGCCACCGGAGTGGTTGCCAACAATAACGCTATCACTTTCACCGCCAAAAAGGCCGGCGCCGATGGCAACGATATCAGCGTCCAGTTGCTCGACCCCGCCGGCAACGACAAGGCGCTCTCCGTCGATGTGGTCGGCCGTGACATCATCGTCAGCCTGGCAACCGGCGTGGCTGGCGCCATTACCTCAACCGCCGCCGAAGTTCGCGCGGCAGTAGCCGCCAGCGCCGCCGTCGACCTCGTAACGACAGCCAGTACCGGCGCCAGTACAGGCGCGGCCGCCGTGGTCGCAGTCGCAAAAACCGATCTGGCCGGCGGTACCGACGCCAGTGTCGGCCGTAAACTCTGGGTTGTCAGCAAGGACGCCGGCGCCGGGACACTGACCGTCGATCTGGGATAGCAACAAACCATTCACCCTTCACCATTCACGATTTCAGGAGGTTTCACCATGCCCAAAATAGTATTGGCAAAAGAGATGTACCAGCAGGCCCGCAAGCAGGGGATGACGTTTTCCGAGCTGCTCGCGATCGAGGCGCCATCGACGCACGAAGGTCTTGACGCCTTCGAGTTCGCGCTGATGGAGCGGGATATAAACCTCAAAAAAGACACGGTGGAAAGATTCTACCGCACTACCGAGGATTCGATTCTCTTTCCCGAGTTCATCAACCGCAACGTCCGGATCGGTATCGCCGGGCTGGGGCGCTTTGACCTTACCCTTGATGAACTGATCGCTACCACTACCACTATCGACAGCGGCGTCTACGAATCGGTCACTGCCGAGTTTGACGCCAAAAAGATCGATTTCAAGCGAGTCACCGAAGGCGCGCCGTTCCCGACCGTCTCTATCACGACCGATAAAGCCACCATCAAACTGGCGAAACTCGGGATCGGCCTGGACGTCAGCTACGAAGTGCTACGCCGTATGAAGCTGCCGCTGCTCGCCATTCACATGCAGCTGATCGGCCAGCGCCTGGCCAAGCGTCATGTCGCCTACGCGATGTACAACATCCTCAACGGCGACGGCAATGACAATGCTGCTCCGGCAACCCAGGCCGCCGCCATTTCCTACGATGCGCTGCTCGACTTTTTCCTTGACATGGAAACCTGGGAATCAACTGTCTGGACCGCCAAAACCGCCCTCCTGAAAACAGTGTTGAAATTGAATGAGTTTAAGGACCCGCTGCTGTTCGATACCGCCAAAAGCGGGCATATCGCCCCGGCGTTTGGTAACAACCTCAAGCGCTTCAACTGGACCGAAACGACCCTTGGTGACAAGCGCCTGGTGGCCGTGGCAAAGAATGCGGCTCTTGAACTGGTCAAGGAATCCGGTGCCGAGTTGATCGAGACCGACAAAGTTATCGACAAACAGCTCGAAAAGACCGTCATCAGCACTGTGCTCGGTTTCTCCCGTATCTTTACCGACGCCGCCTACGTCTTCACACAGCAGTAATCATGGCCACCATTCTGGACATGCTTAGAAACAGGCTCCCTGACGAGGCGGCATTATTCGCCGCCTCGCTGGAAGTCACCATCCTAGAGGCCCAGGCCGATGCCGGTTACGAGGGGATTCTCGAGGCGGATCTCTCCATCCGGCAAAAGTCGCTGGTCGCCGATCTGGCCGCCAAGGCACTCATCACCCCGGCCATGTCGAAATACAAGACGTCCCTGGAGGAAGCCGAGGGAGACGGCGCCGGTAAAGCCAAGTTTGCCGACAAGCTGAAATTTCTGCAGGAGATGAAAAAAGACCTGGAGAAATCAATCACTGATCGCAAGGCCGCCCTCTCTACCGCATCAGATACCGGCGTGGCCATGGTCCTGGTGGAATAGATGGATCTCCTCTCTCAAGAAAATGTTGATCAGTTCCGCGCCGCCATGCGCAGCGTGACCGACACGTTTTTCAAAACGCCGGTGATACTCCGGAGGAAATCCGGCGAGGAGGTCGAACTGCTGGCCGGGTGGAAACCGGATGACACCGGAAGCTACGGCGGCGTCAACGGCGAGGCGTATGTCCAGGAAGCACACCGGGAAACGGTTGAACGCTTCGTGGTCAGCTTCAACCGCGATTACCTGGCCGAGAAAGAGCTGATCGACCCGGCCACTGACAAGTTGCTGATCAGCGAGGATGACAAGCTGGTTTTCCAGGGGAAACGCTTCGTCCTGGTGAAGATTACCGACAAGGGGGTCTTTCGGGGCGTGCCGATCCTGGCGCAACTTACGGTGCAGCGATGAGCAAGTCGGTCGAACTGACCGGCGACTGGAACCGGCTGAAACAGGTGCTCAAGCAGGCGAACCCGAAGCTGCGAAGCGAAAGCCGGCGCACCATCGGGCAGCAGTTAAAAAAGGTCGAGGCCAAGGTGCTCGGTCATATTGACAAACAGGATCTCGACTGGCCGGAGCTGAATGAGAAGTACGCGGACAAGAAGGCGAGAAAAAAACTGTCTCCGGACATTCTCCGCGCCACCAACCAGATGTACTCCAACATCACCACGCACCAGCCCGACGATTTTCAGGGGGCGGTGGGAGTAAAACGGGGCGTGAAGAGCAAGGACGGCGGCGACCTGACCGATATTGCCCTGATCCACGAGCAACCGAAAAACGACGGCAAGAAGATCCCGCCGCGCAAGCTGTGGGAGCCGACCTTTAAAGAGATGAAGCCCTCAATCGTGAAAGCGCTGAAGGGAATCGCCATCGAGGTCTTTAAAAAATAGGGACCGGGGAACGGGGACCGGGGATCGGTAAAATCTTTTTTGACGTTACTGATCCCTGTTCCCTGATCCCGGATTTTCCAGGGGTTTCAGATGTTACTAGCCTGCCAAAAATATTTAAGCGATCGCCTGACCGGGCTCCTCCTCGCGGACGGCTATACCACGCCGTACCGGGGTGATGATCCGGGCCGGAACATCTTTTTCGACGAGCTCCCCAGGGACTTCCTGAAAGACAACGATTACGCCGTCTGCTGCCTGCCGCTGATCGATCGCAGCCGGAAGTTCGGCAAGCTGATCTCTTCTATCCGGACCGCCGCGGTCGAGGTTGAAGGGGAGCCGACCATACTGGCGAAATACACGCGGATCCGCCGGCGCTTCACCAGGGAAATCACTTTCCGCTGCCTCCTCTACGGCCTGGCCGGAGAGGAGATCTGGGGCAGCGGTGAAAGTATCGGTCTGGCCGAACAGTTTCAGCAGGGGGTGTCGGATCACAAACTATTCGCGGATGCCGACAACAGCGCGATCCTGGTCGAACCGCAGGAAATCGCCCGCCCCTGGGACTCCGATGTCGAAATGGCGCGCAAGCTCTCCCGGCCGATTCTGGCGATCGTCAGGGTGCAGTTCCTGGGCGGCATCCAGAAAACGGCCACAACGCCGATCATCCCCGGCGTGACCATAACACCCACGGTTTCGTAGGCGCATGGCGCCGCTATCGCACTAAAAGGAGACGACGATGAAAAATAAGAACAGGCGGCCCACAGCAATGGTGGCGCCAAAACCGGAAGCGGCCGAGACCCTGCACCCCGTTACCGAGCTGGCCGAACTATCCGGCCTATCACGCGCGCACCTTGCCGGTCTCTGCCGCGCCAAGGGGTGGGCCGAGGGAAAACAGGTTACCGCGGCCGAATTTACCAGCGCCATGGATGCATTCGAAAATCGCCCGATGGGCGGGGGGAGGATCTAAATGAAGGACGTACTTGAATTTTTAGTTGACGGCACGAGCGGCATCGCCCCTGGCGGAGTCTCCGGAGCCTGTATCGTGGCCGGGGTCTGTTCGACCGGCGAGGTGGGGAGAGGTTATCTCCTCGGTAAATCCAGCGACCTGACCGCCCTGCTGGGCGTGGGCCCCCTGGTCGACAAACTGCGTGATCTGTTCGCCGCCGCCGGCCAGAATCCCGTTGTTATCGCCGTGCCGGTCACCGGCGCGGACGGCGGCTATATCACTCCTGTGGAATTGACCGGCGACGGCCCGGTCGGGACTGGGAGCGGCGTTCCGGTCGACAATGCCGACGTGAAGGTCATGATCGTGCTCGGTGGCGCCATCGGCGTGGCAACCGCCAAGGTCAGTCTCGACGGCGGCGCTACCTACGAGGCCACGGCCGAGGTACCTGAAAACGGGCAGATCGCCATCGGCGCCACCGGCGCAACCCTGGCCCTGGCTGCCGGAGATCTGGTGGCAGATGATGTCTACGCATTCACGGTCCGCGCTCCGATCGGGCCGATCACCAGGGTCGGTACCGGGCCGGTGCTTACCGCCGCCGGAACGGTCAAGGCGGCTGCCGATGTTATCTTCCAGGTAATGACGGCCGGCGGCCTCAATTCCGGCACCTACCGGCTGTCTCTTGACGGCGGCGATAGCTGGGGCGTGACGAAAACAATTCCGGTCGACGGCGCGATTCTTGTCGGTACCACCGGCGTTACCATCACTCACCCGGCCGAGAACGCCGTGGCCGGAGATACCTACAGTTTCACCATACTCGCCCCGGTACCGTCTGTCACCAGCGTGCTCGATGCCCTGGAGACGCCGCTCTCCCTCTATGACGTGGAGTTCATCTACGTGGCCGCCCCGTCGGATTCGAGCGACTGGGCCGCACTGCAGGCGCAAGCGGATGTCCTCTGGAATGCGCATCGTCCGACCTACTTCATTACCGAGACCCGGCTCCCCTTTGACGATGAAACCATCGACGAGTGGGCCGCCGCCCTGGTCGCCGAAAGACAGGGGTTCGCCGGCCGCTTTGTCGCCGTGGTCTCGGCGTTCGGCGAGATATCGGACAGCACGGGCAAACGGCTTACACGGAGCGGCGCCGGTCTGGCCGCCGGGCGGCTGATGGCTATTCCGGTCATGCGGGCGCTGGGCAGGGTCAGGGACGGCAGCATCAGTCAGTTATCCCTGCCGAGCCTGTACACCGATGCTCACCAGGCGGTGTTGGAAGCCGCCGGATACATCACCGCCAAGCGGTACGCCGGTCTCTCCGGAGTCTACTGGGGCGATGAGCGGACCATGGCCGATGCGACCAGCGATTACCAGTTTCTGACGGTGCTGCGGGTGGTTTTCAAAGGGGTCCGGCTGTCGCGGATCGCCGCGCTCAAGTCGATGTATGACGAAGCCGGCGACGCCATCCTCGGGGCCGATGCGTCCGGCCTGGCGTATCTCCGGGTCAACATCGAGAACGCCCTCAACGTCATGGTCAGGGCCGTACCGCAGGAGATGGCCGGACACAAGGTCGCCATTCCCGAGGGCCAGGACATCGTCAATAACGGCGTCGCCGTGGAGATGACCTTGATCGGGATCCCGATCATCCGGAGCATCAAGCTGTTCGCCAACTATGCCTACAGCGGTTCGGCGTTTGACCCGCGATTGAAATAACCACCCCCCGGCCCCCTCCTGAATCAGGAGGGGGTGCCCGACAGGGCGGGGGTGGTCCACCATTCACGATTTCAGGAGGTATTAAAAAATGATCAATGGAACTCTGTATGACTGGGAAGGCGTGACGATCACGCTCCCCAGCGGTGTGACGATCGGTGTGACCAACATCGATTATGACGACGAGCGCCCCATCGAGGAGCGCTACGGCAAGGGGAGCCTCCCCAGGGGCTATGGCCGGAAAAACTACAAGGCCACAGCAAAGATGGAGCTGGATCTGGACGAAGCGGAACGGCTGAGTATTCTGCTGGCGGCCTCGGGCGGCGGCGGGATCTACAACGGTATGCCGTTCCCGATCATCGTCTGTTATGCCGCTGATGGGATGCCGACGATTACCGACGTTCTGCCGCTCTGCAAGATCGTCAAGACGTCATCCGGCGCGAAACAGGGTGATGACAATGCCGGCGTCCGCAAATACGACCTGAAGGTCATCGCCCCGATCCTCTGGGGATATATACCGGCCCTGGTGCCGAAAAATCTGCTGTAACTACCACCCCCCAGCCCGCTCCTTAGCAAGGAGGGGGAGTTTAAAGCCCCCCTCCTAATTTAGGAGGGGCTGGGGGTGGTAAGGTCCACATCAACCAAATCAAAAGGAGAAACACGCATGGCACCAACTACGCTTCCGAAATCAGTCATTGACGCCCAGAGCAAGGGCATCACCGTACTGGAGCTGACCGGCGACAACGAAGAAAAGTACTATTTTCAGAAGCCCGGCACCGCCGATATCAACCGGTTTATCGCCACGGCTACCAAGGGGAAAGCTGCCCAGGCAGCACGCAACCTGGTCATCGAAATGGCGATCGCCCCTACCAGCGAGGAGCTGTCCGCTGAATTTCAGGCACAACCCGGCCGCATGGTGGCGCTCAACTCGGCGCTGCAGGGCGCGGTCGGCATGAATGAGGATTTCGCGACAAAAAAGTTGTAGAGCTTCGTGAGGAGCTGAAGGGCAACGTCATCCTGCAGATGGGGCTCCTGATCCGGCAATACCTGCAAACCGAGCCGGATCAGGATCTCGACATGCTGCAGCAGCAATACGCAGAGGCGCTCTGGTTGGAGGAGCGGCAGATAACGGTGATGGCCACGGCCATCGGCAGGGCCCTGGGGGGAAAGTGATGACAATAACAATTCCAATATGGCTTCTCTATATTTTGGGACTGATTGTGCTGCTGGTCATCGGGGTAGTTGTAAGGGCCGTGAGAGCAATCAACAAAGCATGGGGCAACGGCAAAATTTCATGGTGAGGCTCTAAATGGAATCGATCTTCGCACTCGGCATATTACTCAAGGTCATGGACATGGTCTCAGGACCGGTCAACGCGATCTCGAAGAGTATCGATTCGCTTGCCTCCAAGGCCGAAAAGCTGCAGCCGGTCTTTGACAAGTTCAAAAATTACGGGGCGTGGATTGCCGGTGCCGGGGTGGCCGGCGCGCTCGGCCTCGGCGTGGCCGTGACCCAGTTTGCCAACCTGGAGGAGGCGCAACTCGGACTGCGCACCCTCCTGATGGATTCCACCGGTCAGGTGGGGGCCGAATACGCCAAGCTGAACAAGCTGGCGGAGGATCTCGGTACCGCGCTTCCGGGTTCTACCCAGGGCATGATCGAGATGTTCACCGCCCTGCGCGAGCAGGGAGTGCAGACCAACGTGATCCTGGGCGGCATGGGGGAAGCGGCCGCCAAGTTCGCGGTTCTGATGAAGGTGCCGTTCGTGCAGGCTGCCACCCACGTGGCGAAGTTCACCGAAGCCCTGGGCATCGCCGATACCGAGGCGGTGCCGTTCATGGATATCCTGCAGCGCCTGAAGGGTGCGGCCGGGGTCAACGTTACCGACCTGGCCGAATCGCTGAAGTACGCCGGGGCGTCCCTGAAGGCGCTGCGCGTGCAGGGACTCGCCGCCGGGCAGGATGTATCCGCCGCGATCGGCATGATGGCCACCTCCAGTATCGAGGGATCCCAGGCCGGCACAAACTTCGCCATGGCGCTCTCGCGCATGGCCGAAATCAGCAGCAGGCTCGATGCGGGAAAAATCAAGAAGTTGATCGGCCCGATCCTGGACGCCAAGGGGATCAAGCTGAACTTCTTCGACGGCGCCGGCAACTTCATCGGCATCCGGAATATGATGGCGGAGATGGAAAAGCTGCGCCGCATCAATCCCCAGGAGCAGCTGCTGGTCCTTTCCAAACTGTTCGGTCAGGAAGCATCCAGGCCGCTCTCCGTATTTATCAACCAGGGAGTGGCCGGCTTCGACGCCATGACCCTCCGGATGAAGAACCAGGCGGACATGCAGACCAAGATCCAGGAGATCATGTCCGGCACCAAGATGCAGTGGGAGACCTTGACGGGCACGGTTGCAAACGTGGTAGCCCATATCGGCGCGGTGGTGACCAAAACCGCCGGGCTGCTCGGTATCATGAAAACCATGAACGATCTGGCCGGTCGCCTCGATACGTGGATCCTGGCCCATCCAAGGACTGCCGGCATCATCGGCGGCATTGCCATCGCCCTGACGGCCACGGCGCTGGCGGTCGGCGGCCTGCTGTTGGCGATCGGCATCGGCGGCACGCTGGTGACCAAGATGATTGTCGGATTTGGCTTGCTGGTTAAGGCGATCGAGATGATCAAACTGGCGGCATTTGCGGCCACTCCGGCACTATGGAGCATGACGGCTGCGCTACTGGCCAATCCCATCACCTGGATCGTGGCCGGCATTACCGCCGCAATCGTGGCGCTCGGCGCGATGTTCGTCTGGATGTACCGCCGGGTGGAGTGGTTCAAGACCGGAATCAATGCCTTTCTGTTTTTTATGGGGTTCAGCATCGGCCTGATCGCCAAGGGATGGGCGAACCTGGCGCAATGGATCATGCTCCCCTTTTCGCTGGTCTGGGACGTGATGGGTCGCCTCTGGGAAGCCGTCCCCCGGATCTCCACGGCCGTTTCCGATGCGCTGGCCGGGCTGCTCAACGCCATCCCGACGCTGATCGCCTCCGCGTACACCGCCGTCGTCAGTTTCCTGTCCCAAATCGGCCCGACCATTTTAGCCACGTACACCGGCATATTGAATGCGATCGCCGGGATCTCGGCTCAGATCGGCGGGGCAATATACACCGTATTCGCGGGCGTTTTAAACTCGATCGCGCCGATTTTCCAAGGGCTCTACACCTCCGGACAGAAGATCATCGGCACGCTGGTCGACGGCATCAAGTCGGTCGCCACCGGCCCGGTCGACGCCATTCAGGATATTTTTGAAAAGGTCCGGAACCTGCTCCCCTTCTCCGACGCCAAGGAAGGTCCGCTCTCCCAGCTGACCCTTTCCGGATCGCGGATCATGACTACCCTGGGCGAGGGGATCACCGGCAAGGCTTCCAGCCTGCGCCAAACCATGGCCACTGCCCTGGCGGGCGCTGCCCTGACCACGTCGGTTGCCGTGACCCCGGCCCTGGCCAATATACCGGCGCTGCCGGCCATGTCCGGCCAGATCCAGCAGATCAACGCACTGACACCGCCGAAAATCACCGTCCCGGCTCTGGAGGCCCCTACGCTCAACATCCCCGCGCTCGCCAGGCAGGCAGCTGCCGAGTCGGGAACCGGCACGCAATCCGGCGGGAAATCGATAGTGATCCAAAGCCTGACCGTGCAACTCTCCGGCGTCTCGGACGCCAGGGATTTCATCGCCCAGCTCCAGGCGCTGGTGGAGGGGTCCGATGCCGCTTGATATTCCCGCGCCGCCGACTGTCACGAGTTCACCGGCCGCTAAACCCGTCGAGGCCAAAAAATCCAACCTGATCGACATGTTTCTCAGCTTCGAGGACGGCGAGGTCAAGCTGGGCGGCGAGACGCTCCCCGGAATCTTCGTCTCGATGACGACCAATGCGGGAGTGAAGTTCGACCGGGCGGAGCGTGACGCCATGAGCGGCAAGGCCAAGGTGCCGATGGGATGGGACGATACCGAAGTGAAAATCACGCTGAGTCTGCTCTGTGACCAGGACGAGGCTACCGAGGAGATAAGCACCTGCTACGATAAGCTCAAAATCATCAACAAGTTTTTCAAAAACTCGGAAGGTCCGAAGAAACCGCACCCGAAGATCTACAACATTGATAACCGGCATCTTCAGGCCAGGGGCGTGACCCGGCTGGTATTCTACGGCCTGCAATCCGACGAGGATGATCAAAGCGACGAGATCCGCGCCGTACTGACCTTCGTCGAACATGTACCGGCAGTGGTAAAGCGGGAAACCGCGGCGAGTCCGGCATCCCCATCTGCGGCGCCGAAAACAGCGAAAAAAGACCCGCCGGCGGCGCCGTCAATCACCAAGGACACGACCAACCCGTTTATTGCGGGCTTTAATGCGGGGTATAACTTCTGATGGAACTATCCGGACTGCAGCTGCAGATTACGATCGGCGATTACGAAATCACCCGCTGTCCCCGCTGGTGGATAGAGTCGCTCCGCCACTATCCCCTGGGGCGGGCCGGAGTAACCCTGCCCGATCCCGGCGGCGAACTCTATAACGCGATCGCCGCCGATGCGCCCGTTGTCATCACCTTCGGGTACCGCGACCTGCCGCCGGTGGAATGGAGCGGCACGGTCGCGCGGAGATATCCGGGCGAGACAACCGATCAGCTGGAGATCAGGGCGATCGATCAATCCAAACCGCTCTCCACCGTCCTGGTGAAACAGGCATGGGAGAATGAGACTCCGGAGGCGATCGTCGCCTTCGCCATCCGCCAGGCCGGGCTGAAGGTCGGCAAGATCGGTGAAACCGGCATGGTGCTCCCCCGCTTCTCCGCCGCCAATATTCCAGTGTGGCAGCTGATCCAGCAGGTGAAACTGTCCTGCAGCGAGGCGTTCGCCCTGGACATGAGCCAGTGGGCGTTATGGCTGGGGCGGGACGGCGTCAACTGGGGAGACTTTGACGAACCGGGGGACGTGGTGACGATCGCAACGTTCGAGAACCTGATCACGCATACTCCGACCGACTGGACCACCGGCATTTCGCTGATCGAGACGTTTCTGACGGCCGACCTGTCCCATTCGCGCCTGATTCATCTCCAGGACGAGCGCCGGCAGGTAGCCGCTACGCACCGTGCGCTGCGCGTGCGGCATGAAGGGACGCCGGACAAGATCCGGACGTTTGTCTGGTACGGGAGGGAAAATGGCTGACGTGGATCTCAAATCATTATTGAAGCGGGTTGTCGAGCTGGTCATGCCGAACCTGCGCCACTATTACCGCCCGCCGCGCAAAGGGAAGGTGGTCAAGTCCTATGCCAGCGACGGGTCATACTGGGCGGACGTGCAGCCGCTCCGGAACGATGACAGCGTCGATGACAACGAGCCGATTGTCCCGCGGATCGAGATCCCCATCCTCTGGGGCGGTCCGGAGCGCGGGGTTGTCTGTCCCCCTACGGTCGGTACGCTGTGCGACATTACCTATTACGACGGCGATCCGAACTATCCGCGTATTTCTAACTTCCGCTGGGCGAAGAACACGGCACCAAACTGCGAGCTGGGCGCATTCATCATCCAGCAGAGCCCGGATGTCTATATCAAGATAGAAACTGGCGGAAACATTATCAACAAGACGTCCGCAGACTGGAATATAGAGGTCGGCGGTACCGCCAACATAACGGCCACGGCGATCCATCTCAACGCCGGCTCAAATGTGGTTACCACCGGACATAAATGCCATTATACCGGCGGTAACCATGGCGACGGCTCATCGACAGTTACGGCGGGAGTATAAGATGGCACTGAGCAAGGGTGTATTGAAAGCGCTGATCATCACCGAACTGAACGGCCTCGGGATCGTGACCCAAGGTGAACACGCCAAGGCGTCACTGATGGCCGAGGCGATCGCCAACGCCATTGTCGATCATCTGCAAGCCGATGCGGAAGTACAAACAACGTCGGGAGCGCCTGACGGCGAGCACACCGGGAAAATTTTGTAATGGCGGATCTCTTTGGCCGGGACATAAAGCTGGATGATCAGGGGCAGGCGCTGGTGGCTGCCAACGGCGAGCTGGTATTGACTGACGGGGTTGAAACAGGTGTCCAGGATATACGCCTCCGCCTGGGGAGTCCCCTGGGTGAACTGTTCTATGATTCCGTTTTCGGCTCTCTCTGTCACGAGTTCTATCTCGATGAATTGGCACCCGGCAAAACGGCCGGGTTCGAGGCGGAAGTGGAGCAGCGTATCGAGCAGGATCCCCGCGTGGTTTTGGGGTCCGCGACCTGCACCGTCGTATCGACCAACGAGCGCGGATTCAGCGCCACTGCCGCCTGGACGTTCATCGACGAAGATACTGTATTTAACCTGGTGTTTTCCTATGACAGCACTAAAAAAACAATGGTGATCAACGATGTCAATCCAAGAACAGGTCTCTAAGAGTCTCGACCAGATCCGTCAAGAGATGTTTGACCGGCTGGCGGTAAAACAGGAAGAATATGCCGCCTCGGGCTGGCTCCCGATCCGTCTGAATCTCAATAAGGGGATCGTGCGAGGCCTGATCGAATTGTGGTGCTGGGGACTGTGGCAGCTCTATCAGTTTCTGGCGGTCATCCTGGTCCAGGCTATTCCGGACAGCGCCACCGGCCTCTGGCTCGATCTGCATTGCCGCTCGGTCGGTATTACCCGGCGGCCGCAAACCAAGGCCACCGGAACAATCCATCTAACCCGGCTGGCTGCGGGGGGCAATGTCCCGATCCCTGCCGGGCGGGTTGTGCGGACCCTGCCGGACGGCACTGGCCGGGTGTACCGCTTCGTTACCCTGGATGCGGTTGTACTTGCCAACGGTACTCTGGAGGTGGCGGTCACAGTCGAGGCCGAAGAGTACGGCGGCGCCGCCAACGTTAGCGTCGGGCAGATTAGTGAAATCGTCACGGTCATTCCCGGCGTCGACGGCGTGGAAAATCGGGCGGGATGGCTGATGACCGAGGGGACCGACAGCGAAACCGATGACTCGCTGCGCCTGCGCTATCAGCTGGCCTGGAAACAGTTGAACGGCTGCACAAAGTACGCATACCAGGCGTGGGCTCTGGAGGTGACGGGCGTGGCGCGGGTGAAGGTGCTTGATCAGCATCCCCGCGGCGAAGGTACGGTGGATGTGTTGGTCGTCGGTACCGCCGGCATGCCGACCGAAGCTCTCCTCGCTGCCGTTACGGCCAATATTCTCGGCACCGGCGCCGGCGACGAAAAGATACCGATCAACGACGATGTGGAAATACGCAGTCCGGAGGCGGTCAACGTAACTATCGAGGTGGAACTGGAACTGACCTCCGGTGATCAGGCCGCCACCCTGGCTCTGGCCGAAAACCGGGTACGCGCGTTGTTTGCCTCAGTGACTGCCGTGGAGGGAATATCTCCGCTGAATATCGCCGACGATGTCACGCTTGATCGTCTCCGCTGGGCAATGATGCTGCCTAACGTCAAGCGCTTAAACGTTATTTTGCCGGTTGCGGATGTTGCCGTGCCGGATGATGGTCTTGCCGTCTTGGACAGCATTACCCTGACGTCGATCTGGGCAGCCGAGGCGTAATATGGGAATCTTCTGGGACTATTTCAGCCGGACGTTGCGCCTGCCGTTCATCCAACGGCCCGGTCCGCTGGCCATGCTGGCCGAGGGTGGCGCGGACTCCCTTGATGCCGCGCGCACCGATATGCTGGCCCTGCGCGATCAGTTCTTTCCATCCAGATGTGATGATGCGTTTTTGTACCGTTTCGCGGCCGCACGCGGCATTGTCCGCCATCCCCTGGAGCCCGCTGAACATTGGGCGGAGCGCATCCGTTTTGCCTATGTCTGGTGGGTTTCCGGCGGCCGGGAGTCGGCAATGACCGAGGCGCTTACGGCCGGGTTCGGTTTTACCGAAGCGGACGTGGTCAATATGCGTGCCGAGGATCCCGCCCGCTGGGCCTCATTTAGGGTATGGCTGATGTGTGAATCCATCACGGTCCCATCCGTCAGTGCGGCGTCAATAATCTGGGCAATCAATGAGGTAAAGCCGGCCCGGTCAAAACTGGCCACGCTGGGATTCGCCACACCGGGCACCATGCATATCGCGGCTGCCAGTGCGATCGGCATGACCGTCACGACCCCGGCGCACCCTGAACCCAGCTTTCAACCGCCCGCCCGTATCCATATAACAACAGGCTGTGTGACCGGCATGACCGTGACCACCCAGCCGCACGCTCTTTAAGGAGGGACCATGCCAATCGTACTCGGATTAAAATTAACAGCTGCAGGCGAAGCGGAATTTGTGAACGCCGTTGTGGAGGAACGAACTGTAGACATCACGCAGATGGCACTCGGTGATGCCAACGGCGCATGGTACGAGGTCACCGGCGCTGAAGAGGCGCTGCTCAATGAGTGTGAGCGCATACCGTTGCTGGCAATCACCAATGCCCCTGATCATCCGAACCGGATTATCTGCGATGCGCCCCTCCCTCCCGATGTCGGCGGTTTCACTCTCCGCGAGTTCGGGCTGCTGTCATCCACCGGTGTTCTGTTCGCCATCGGCATGCATCAGATAATCGAATTGCCGGCGCCCGGCGGACCCACGTTATTCGATATTGTCATCCGTGGCATGCTGGACGTGCTCGCCTCCGACGTTGTTAATATGGTGATCGACCCTTACGTCGTCACGGCCACTCGGGCATATGTAGATGATGCCGTGGATACCTTGGCAGGTACGATCGCAGGAACAATAGCAACACTCCCAAATCCGGAACCATTTTCCAATATGACAATTTTAGCTCAGATCCACGCCATAACAGCGGCATACAATAGTTAAAAAAGGAGATCTACTATGAATACGTTTTTAGTGCCATATGCGCAGGACATCAAGACGACCACAGCAGTCACAACGGCAGCGTGTGCTGCACTCACCGGAGATGCGCCAACAAATACCGTTGAAATCGTGCCAACATTGACCAAACAGTCAGCGGTTGTTTCCATAACTGCAGCCCCCAGGGCAACTGTAACGGATTCATCACTGCTGTTGTTTATCTCCAAGGATGGTGGTGCGACAAAGCGGTTAATACGGTCTGTAAAAATGGCAGCCCTGACTGTAGCGGCCACCGCCGAAATCACAACAACCACATTCAGTACAATCTCTCTGACCACCCCGTTGCTGATGGAGGTTGGTGACTCATTATGGGGTGGCAATCAGGTTGCGCTGGCATCTGGGGTGGTTTGGAATGTTGCCCGCCAGGAGTATTGATCATGACTCATCTATTGAAACTACCAGGATGTTCCAGCGCGTTCGTGGGGTTGGGGGGAGCACCTCGGAGAACCACCGATGATGGTACCCTCACAACTGGCACCATATCAAATAATATCAAGGCAGATGTCTTGCTTACTCAGATTACATTAGGTACAGCGATAACCACAAATTTTTTAGTGTGTAACCTTGATGCAACACGAGTGCTGGTTGTGCATACTGATCAGAACTCCAATGGTGTGTCTGCTAGAATAGGGACTCTAGGGTTGGATGGTCAAGGAAGTAAAAACATTACTTATGATTCAATGGTTACGGCTGCATGTACGGTTTTTGGAAGCACGACTCTGCAAAGACTTGAGAAGATAGGTGAAAATAAGGCTCTTTTTGTTAGTGCCTATGGAGCATGGATCATAACCGTGTCGGGAACTACCCCTTCATTTTCGGCTCGTACAGCATTACCAGCGACGGCACCTACCGGAGTTTTAGGCCTGTCGATATTAAGTGACGGATCGCGGGCAATCGCGTTATGGAGAACGTCAGCTACAGCTAATGTTGTCGCCGTTTTAAACGTATCGGGAGCAGCTCCCACATTTGGTGCAGCAATTGGGTTTACAAGCGAATTTAGTGGCGTCCCGCGGCAGTCGCTTTGTTTAATATCGGATTCAATGGCTGTGGTGGTATATGAAGAGTCGACCCAATTGCATGCGGCAACTATAACAATATCAGACACCACTGCCACCATAAATACTCCTTTGGCAGTCAAATCTAGCGCTTATACAACCTACGCCCAAGGTGCATTGGTTGCTGCAGTATCTTCGTCTTCCGTGGTTGTATTTCATCGGACCGAGGCCAATGTCTTCGCGGCTTATGATTTAACCATTTCCGGGACAAATCTGTCTCTCACGGCGACCACAAATATCCCATCGGGGTTATTTGGGCCAGACCAGCTTGATGAACATGCCGATATTGCAGTAACAGGCGCGGGCGAAATTTATATGTACTACCTAAATAATCCTATAATAAAATTCGCGAGATTTGAACGCGTGAACGAAAGTTGGATTATTACCGGCTATTCGGCCATTGGCCCAACAACAACTGTCACAACGACGACTCTTGTTGCCATGAGCATTAGTTTTGATGAGTTCAACACACGTTTCTGTGGCTTCGCTACAGAAACGGCTGCCAGTAGTACTTATGGATATTTCTATGTATTAGAGCCAGTAATTGTAATTTCATAGCGGGGGATAACCGATGAAAAAAATCAATCTTACAACATACGAAGTGGGTAACGATCCGCTTCCTCAATTTCTCCGGGGCCTTCAACCTGAATCGCTGCTTGATCTTTCTTGGACAGATCCCGCGCTCGGAGTATCTGATTGCGCGTGGTGGCCGGAGGAAAACGCTGATGGACCGATCGATGCTGACACACAGCAATATAGCGCGGAAATTCTGACTGTTGATGTAGATCGGCAGGTTGTTATTGTGACGCACGAGATTATTGCGCTCACACCTGAAACGATCGCTCAAATCATAGCCGATGTGAAAGCCGCTAAGACCCGCGAGTGCGATCTGCTGGCCAAGAGCAAGCGGGATGCGTTTACCTCAACCATAGCTGCAGGTGAAATGGCCAGCTGGTCCATCAAACGGACGGAAGCGCTGGCGTATCAGGTGTCATTAAATGCTGCGGACGCACCAAGTTTACAGGCCGAGGCCGAGGCGCGGGAAATTACCTTGTCGTTGCTTGTAGACAAGGTAATGGCCAAGGCAAACCAACTATCCTATATCGAGGCGCAGTTGGCCGGTATCAATGGCAAACATAACGACGCCATAACCGCTCTGGCCACGGCGGCAGAGGCGAGAGCCTATGATGTTACCGTCGGCTGGCCGCTGTGAATTATCTCGAACAAATCCTCATAGGGATTGATCAGCTATTTAATACCCTGTTCAGAGGGTGGGCGGATGAAACCATTTCCAGCCGATGCTGGAGACTGCGAGCGGATCGCGGGTGGGAAAGAGGCAGAAGGGTGGTCGATACTATTTTTTTCTGGCAGCCGGACCATTGCCGCGCGGCCTACGAATCGGAACTGAACCGGCGGCAACTGCCACCGGAGTTCAGCCCGACGGAGGTAGAAAAACAATAACAAGAAGAGGCAGCGGCCGGACCATGTTATCAGCATGATCCGGCCGCCGACCCACAGAGTGTGCTGTGAGCCAACCGAAGGCTGCCCCGCCCTGTACAGAGCACGGGGAGCCTACCACGTCAAAACATTCTTGACAACAAGGAGCTCACACAAATGACCCAGCAAATAAAGCATCATCCCGTTCTTGCATGGCCAGGTGCAAAACGCCGCCTGGCTAAAGTTTTATTACCCCTCATCAACAGCCGTCCGCATACCTGCTATGTCGAGGAATTCGCCGGCGGCGCCTCGATGTTTTTTCTTCGCCACCCTGCAGAAAACGAAGTACTCAATGATGTCAACGGCGAGGTCATCAACCTGTACCGGGTGATCAAAAACCACTTGGACGAATTTGCCAAACAATTCAGGTTCGCAGTGGCCAGCCGGGAGCTCTTTGAATTATCGAAAGAAACCCCGCCCCATGTGCTGACCGATATCCAAAGGGCCGCGCGGTTTCTCTATATTCAGAAGCTTGCTTTTGGCGGTAAGGTGTCCAACCCTACCTTTGGCACTTCCCCCAGCTCTCCCCCTCGCTTTAACATTCTGCGTCTCGAGGACGATTTGAGCCAGGCGCATATGAGACTTTCTAGAGCCTGGATTGAACATCTGGAATGGGAAGCCTGCCTGCGTAAATGGGACCGTGACTATACCCTGCATTTCCTTGATCCACCGTATTACGAGACCGAGGGCTACGGAGTGCCCTTTGAGCTCGAGCAGTATCATCTGATCGCCGAGGCTATGAGAACGATGAAGGGCAGCTCTATATTGACCATCAACGATCATCCCGAGATGCGGCGAATCTTTAAGGGGTTCAAGATGCAGCCGGTAAAGATTAATTATACGATCGGAGGGGGAGGAAAAGGTAAAGATAGGCAGGAACTGATATATAGAAACTGGTAGACAAGAACAGCCGTCAAAAGTATCTTGGTGACATCAAGAAACTTTCGGCGGCTGTTTATCGCATTTTTGCGCTGGGAGTTGTCGCGGCGCGCTTGTATCACGGTTGCTCATCGTGTCGCACTGCCGTTATCAATGTCGGCTTGTCTCGTTTCCCCCAAGCAACGCTATATAACTCTCCAGGCTTTACCAACGCCAGATAAGTCTATCATCATTGAGCAAGGCAGATCCCCACCCGTTGTCCATTCCGTATAAACTCGATTGAGTCCACTGTAAACTTGTAGAAACAGTTGTTAACCCGTCTTTGCCTGGTGACCTTCATGCTGAGGTCTTGTCAGTATTCAGGTCATACACGTGATTATGAGTCTATTGCTTAACGCATGGACGGGCACACTAGATTTGAATCAGTTGATGACATAGGCTCATTTCACTGGATAGGAGCACCTAACGATATGAGAGAAAAAGGTATTTATTCCGTACAGGCTGTTGTTAAAGCCATTGATCTACTTGAGGCACTTGCGCAGGCCGGTGAAAACCCGTCACTCGCTGTTTTGGAAAAGAAGCTTGAGTTGAGCCACAACAAGACATTTCGCCTGCTTGCCACGCTGGAAGACAAGGGACTTGTCGCACGAAATAAAACCACCAATACATACAGTCTCGGCATGCAGGCATTTGAAATGGCGCAGCATATTTTGAAAAGCGATAACCTGATCAGAATGGCGCACCCGATAATGGAAGAACTTGCGCGTAAACTGGACGAAGCGATCTACTTCACTGTAGCAAACAACAATGAAGTTCTGTTCCTCGACATGGTTGACTCCTTTCAGCAGATCAAAACGGCTGATCTGGTCGGGAAGCGCTTCCCCTTCTTTACCAATGCAGCCGGCAAAGTGATTAAATCTGTCGGTTCAATTGAGCTTTTTGGCCGCTCCGGAAAGAAAATCGGTATTACAGACCCTCAAAAGCTTGAGACTGAACTGGAGGAGATCCGCCGCAATGGAGTAGCGGTCGACTTCAATGGACTTGGAGAAGGGGTCTGTTCGGTGGCAGTAGCAATTCGTGATTACGCAGGAAAAGTGGTTGGTGCACTTACACTGCTCGCTCCTTCGTTCCGGATGCTGCAGGATAGGCTGGAAAAAGAGGTGATCCCCTGCATGCTGGAGGGGGCGGAACTGCTTTCGATGAAATTTGGCTACTCGCGGTCATACGCATAAACAACCCCCTCCAAACCTCCACTTTTCAAGGGAGGCTTAGCTTTTTTGGGAATCGAGGGGGGGGATTTATACATGAGGCGAAATTGAGAGTTAAACCATTAACCGCCCACATACCGTTGGGCAGGGTTGGCCGGCAGCCACCCGCATGGAAAGGAGGAACATGCCAGGCAGATTCGCGGAATCAGTTATCAAGAATTCAACATCACATATGAGGAGGTTTTATGTCAGTTCATGCAACTAAAGAGTTACAGGCGTATTGGAAAGAGAATCTAGTCATCATCGCTGTTCATCTCAGTATCTGGTTTTTCGTATCATTTTTCTGCGGCATCATGATTGTTGATCAACTCGATCAGTACATGATCGGCGGCTTCCCGGTCGGCTTCTGGTTCGCCAATCAGGGCTCACTAGTCACCTTTGTTATTCTGATTGGTACCTATGTAACCATGATGAATAATCTGGATAAGAAGTATGATGTGCATGAGGGGTAATAAGCCCGTGAGTGCCACGTTGACACGATTACAATCAAAAATTTCACGAGGTGACAAATTATGAGTATTCTTACCTGGACCTGGATTCTGACGGGCCTCAGTTTTGCCCTGTACATCTACATCGCCTATGCTTCACGGGCAAAATCCACCGGCGACTTCTACGCCGCCGAGCAGTCGGTTCCGCCGCTCCTTAACGGTATGGCAACCGGCGCCGACTGGATGTCGGCCGCATCCTTCATCTCCATGGCCGGTCTTATTTCTTTCATGGGTCGTGACGGCTCCTTCTACCTGATGGGGTGGACCGGCGGTTACGTTCTCCTCGCCATGCTCTTCGGGCCGTATCTGCGCAAGTATGGTAAATTTACCATTCCGCAGTTCATGGGTGACCGTTATTACTCCAACTCCATCCGCGTCCTCTCGCTGATCTGTGCCATCTTCGTCTCCTTCACTTACGTGGCCGGTCAGATGCGTGGTGTTGGCGTTGTTTTCTCCCGCTTCATGGGTGTTTCCATCAACATGGGCGTTATCATCGGCATGGCGCTGGTTTTCTTCTACGCCACTCTCGGCGGCATGAAAGGAATCACCTACACCCAGGTTGCTCAGTACTGCGTTCTGATCTGTGCGTATCTGGTTCCTGCGGTATTTATCTCCATGCAGCTGACCGGCAACCCGATTCCACAGCTCGGTATGGGGTCAACCATTAGCGCAGAGGGCGCAATAAAACTTAATGACGTAACAACTCAGGGCAAATATCTGCTTGACGTATTGAACGGTATTCAGAAAGACCTCGGATTTGCCGCCTATACTTCCGGTCAGCGCCCCCGTATTGACGTCTGGTTCATCACCATGTCGCTGATGATCGGTACAGCGGGTCTGCCGCACATCCTCATCCGCTTCTTTACTGTACCCAAGATGCGTGACGCCCGTTCGTCAGCAGGTTGGGCACTCTTTTTCATCGCCCTGCTCTACACGACTGCTCCGGCAATCGCCGTTTTCGCACGTACCAACTTTGTCAAGTCTGTTCATAATGTTAAATATGAAGATGCCCCCTCCTGGTTTAAAAACTGGGAAAAAACCGGTCTGGTCGGTTGGAAAGATAAAAACGGCGATGGCATCATGCAGATCGCAAAAGGTTCCGAGAAAGACCCCAAGAGTGCCAACGAAGTTAAAATTGACCGCGACATCATGGTTCTCGCCAACCCTGAAATCGCCAAACTGCCGAACTGGGTTGTTGGTCTGATAGGTGCTGGTGGTCTGGCTGCTGCGCTCTCAACCGCTGCCGGTCTGCTGTTGGTTATTTCCGCCGCTATCTCACATGACCTTATGAAGGGTATTCTCACTCCGGATATGTCAGAAAAAGCGGAGCTTATGTGGGCACGTGTTGCTGCCGGTGTGGCGGTCTGTATCGCCGGCCTCTTCGGTATTTATCCCCCAGGCTTCGTGGCGCAGGTTGTTGCCTTCGCCTTCGGTCTGGCGGCTGCATCCTTCTTCCCCTGTATCCTCATGGGGATATTCAACAAGAAGGCCAACAAGGAAGGCGCGCTGGTCGGTATGGCAGTCGGTATCCTTTTTGTTGCCGGCTACATCATCTACTTCAAGTTCGTTAATCCGGCTATGAACAACAAGGATCACTGGTGGTTCGGTATTTCGCCAGAAGGTATCGGTACGGTTGGTGCCGTCCTGAACTTCATCTGCATGTATGTGGTTAGCAAATTTACGCCTGAGCCTCCTCAGGAGATTCAGGACCTGGTCGGCAGTCTGCGCTACCCTGGCAAGCTGGTTGTTCCACCGACACAGCACTGAGGTTAGTTTAAAGCAGATGGGAAGATGATAGCGGCTGCCAGAAGTTGGCAGCCGCTATGGTATAAATTATTGCACGTAATTATATTGCAGGTGCTTGATATAAGGAGTTATTACCTATGCACGAAACAGCAGCCACAGTGGGAAGTAAACAAAATATGATTCAGACCTCAATTCGAAGATTTAATGCAGCCGTAACCGGGCATATTATGCGTATCAGGTTCCGCTCGATAGGCGCAACGCTGCTCGGAGGGTTTGCTGGATTAAGCCTTACCGCTAACGTTATTCCATCAGCAATGCAATTCTCAGGAGCTACAGATAGTTTTTCTGCCCGTTGGGATTTAGGCGGTTTTGCCGTCTACTCCATGATGGCCTGGGCTGTGGGTGGCTGGGCAGTTCAAAAAACCGGCGACAAAAAAATGGGTGCCATTATTCTCGGTCTGGTAGGAATGACTACCGGGCTGTTCTTCACAGGGATTGGGATTGGTACCCAGAGTAATCTTCTCCTGACTGGCGGCGGTGCGGCTCTTCTGTATGGGGCAATTGGCGGCATGATTATCGGAGATGCATTGAGAAACCCAAGTACAGATTTTGATAAGTCAACAGCTTCGATCGGAAGAATCGGTGATCTGGCACTATTCCGTTATTATGATAAATAGCCAGCATTGCATATAGCCTCAGATTGGTAGTCCACTCTACGTATCCTTCATCCATAGAATGTGCTTTAGCAAACGACCGAATCGACGTGGCAATGTCATCGGGTTTGTCGCCTATAAGCAAACGCTTATCAGTATCACTCGCTTACCCTCACCAATCTGAACCTCCAGCCCAACATTCTCTGAGTGATTGAAACTTCTCAATCACTTGGATTTGCAATTTCGTCCGAATCACAGCAAACCACCACATGATTGAAAACGACCTTGTTCAAGACCGTAAAACCATTCCCTCTCACCTATTGCCGACCTCAATAAAAATGTCATCACCATTCACTTTTACCGGAAATGTTGCAAGGGTGCACTCCGGATGCTCCGTACAGCTGCCGTCGGTCAGGTTGAAACGGTACCCATGGCGTGGACATGCAATATAGCCATCCTTCACTACTGCCGTATTCATCGGGCTTCCCTGGTGCGGGCACTCATTCTCCACGGCGTATATCGCTCCCTTGATGTTAACCAGCAGGATTTCCCGCCCGGCGGCATTCACCACTTTTTTCCCGAAATTAGGGAGTTCTGAAATTTTAGCGACGCTTTCCATAGGCTGTCATCTCCTTTTGATACATTGGATAGCGGCATGGTGTACCCAGCCGTTTCCAGACAAAAACTACCTAAAATAACCTCAACCGTCAATTATTGATGGCGCGCAATAAATATTTTCATAGCAGCACTGCTTAAATAAAAGGCAATTATGGGAAAAAAGACTCTGGAGTCAGAGTAGCAAATGTCCATATGCCAATATAACTACATGTAGTTACGCTATTTTTTTAAGTTGGCACACTCTCTGCTCAGTTGAAAAATATCTTACGGCACCTGCAATGGGACTTATTAAATTGATTGATACCAACTAAATAATCAACTTCAACAGAACGTGCAGCGATGGAACCAACGAAGCTTTCATCTTATCACCGTTCAAAATCAACGATGAAAAGGAGAAGAAGATGAAAAGCATTAAAATGGCAGCAGTTACAGCAGTACTCGTAGCACTGGCAAGCGGTTCGGCAATGGCGTTCCCTACAGGTCAGATTAACATTCCTTCCACCGACGCAAAAGGCTTAAAAGAGGTGACAATCGGGATCAACAACTACGCCACTTTTACAACGGATGATGCGGATAAGTGGAATGTTTACGGAATTGGCCTCACAACAGGCTTGTTGCCGTTTGAAAAACTCAAAATCGAAGTCGGTACCGACTACACATCGCAAACAAACAATGCCTTCAACTTCAACGCCAAACTCGCCACGCCTGAAGATGCCTTTGTCAGCGGGCTTCCTGCCTTCGCGATTGGTGGATTCGCCCTCGACTCATCAGATGGTGCACCTAACATCATATATGCCCTTGCAGCCAAAACACTTCCGGTTATCGGTCGATTGAGCATTGGTGGCTACACTGGTGACAAGGACGCTCTTACAGATGCTAATGGCAAAAAAGATAACACCGGCGTACTCGCTTCCTGGGATCGCTCTATGCCGGAAATATCTGATAAACTGTGGCTTGCTGTCGATTATATGAGCGGAAACAATGGTTTTGGTGGCATTGGAATCGGTGGTGCCTGGACCTTTTCCAAGCAAATTTCAGTTCTGGTTGGTGCAACATTTTACAATGACACCGATGTAAGTAAGCCATCTTATACTACCCAGGTAATTATGAATCTTCCCTAGCTGTTCCTCCTGTAATTCGGGGGCGGCGTGGGGTGCCTCCCGTCCCCATTTTTTACGGAGTCAAACCATAAACGCACACAAGGAGGTCTGCACAATGAAACTTATCGAAGCGATAATTAAACCGTTCAAGCTTGACGAAGTAAAGGATGCCCTCAACGCCATCGGCATCGAAGGGATAACCGTAAGTGAAGTCAAGGGATTTGGCCGCCAAAAAGGACATACGGAACTGTATCGCGGTGCCGAATATGTCGTGGACTTTATACCGAAAATTAAACTGGAAATCGCCGTCAGTGATGACCTGGTATCCAAGGTTGTTGAAACGATACAAAACAGTGCAAAAACCGGCAGGATCGGCGACGGCAAGATATTCATCATCTCGCTCGAAGAGGCGGTCAGAATCAGGACCGGTGAGAATGGTGATGAAGCAATCTGATTCAAGGTCATAACAGGAACATAATCGATAACGGGGGCACTTTTATGAAACTCAAACTATACATGGCATCACTGATGCTTATAATTATGGCCGGGCTTATTCCGGTAGCGGCAATGGCCGAAGAAAAAAAGGAAGAAGCAGCAAATGTCTCGGCTCCGGCCGCAGCAGTAGTTGCTCCAGCAGCAGATGCTGCTGCTCCGGCTGCTACTGTTGCCGCTCCGGCTCCTGCAGCTGAAGCTGCTCCGGCTGATGCAAAAAAACCGCTTACAGCCGATGATGTTCAGACCAACCTGAATTTTGTCTGGACCTTGATCGCGGCGTTTCTGGTTTTCGTCATGCAGGCCGGATTTGCCATGGTGGAAATCGGCTTCACCCGTGCAAAAAACGCCTGCAACATCCTGATGAAGAACATGATGGATTTTTCAGCAGGCGCCATTGCATACTGGGCAGTCGGTTTTGGCCTGATGTTCGGCGTCAGCAACGGTTTTTTCGGTACAACGCATTTCTTTTTCTCCGGTGTTGGTGAGGCTGATCAGCCCTGGAATTACGCGTTCTGGATGTTCCAGGTTGTTTTTGCCGCTACCACAGCAACCATCATCTCGGGAGCGGTTGCCGAGCGCACCAAATTCAGCGCGTACATCGTCTATTCATTCATTGTATCCGCAGTGATCTACCCCATCTTTGGTTCATGGGCATGGGGCAACCTCTATAAAGGCACCGGCTGGCTGGCAAGTATGGGTTTCATCGATTTTGCCGGATCGACCGTAGTCCATTCCATGGGGGGCTGGCTTTCCCTCGCAGGCGCGATCATCGTGGGACCCCGAATCGGCAAATGGGACAAGAACGGTAATATGAGGCCGATCCCCGGCCATAACATACCGCTTGCCGGTCTGGGTGTGTTCCTTCTCTGGTTCGGATGGTACGGCTTCAACCCCGGTTCGACGACAACCGGCAACAACACTATTGCCATTATCGCGGTAACGACGACTCTCGCTGCAGCAGCAGGTGCAAATGCTGCCATGTTCCTTACCTGGTTCAAATTTGGCAAACCTGATGTCGGCATGACCATGAACGGTGCTCTTGCCGGTCTGGTTGGAATAACCGCTGGCTGCGCCAATGTTTCTGCACTCTCCGCCGTCATTATCGGTCTGATCGCCGGTGTACTTGTCGTTGTCTCTGTCATGTTCTTTGACAGAATCAAGGTTGATGATCCGGTCGGTGCAGTATCGGTTCATGGCGTCTGCGGTGCCTGGGGAACCTTGGCTGCCGGTCTTTTCAACAGCAGTGGCTTTACCATGAAGCAGGTCGGAGTACAGCTGATCGGTATGGGAGCATGTTTTGTCTGGGCATTCGGATGCGGCCTGATTCTCTTCAAGCTGATCGACCTGGTTATTGGTATGCGAGTCTCCCGTGAAGAAGAAATGGCAGGGCTTGACATGGCGGAACATGGTGCCTCTGCGTATCCTGATTTCCAGACAGTTCACTTTGGATCAATGTTTAACCCTGATGAAGGCAACAGCAAATAAATTCAATCATATCTGTTCGGCTGTTACCATGGAGTAACAGCCGAACTGTTTAACGTCATCTTACTTGTCAAAGGAGATACAAGATGAAGGCACAAGGATGTCTTTCAGAAACGAATCTAACCGCAACGTTCAAACGCTTTATCCCTGGATTGATAATAACCGCCTTGGCGCTCTTCATACTGTTTCCCCAGACAGTTCTGGCAGATGAGAAGAGTAACACGCCTCCAGCTGTAACTGCTCCTGCTGCAGCCACTTCAGCAGATCCCGGCAAAACTATCGAGTCAGCAACAGTGACAGCCCCTGCAATTCCAGCTGCACCGACGACACCCCCTGATGTCAAACCGGTCCTCAACACCGGAGATACCGCATGGATGCTGGTTTCAGCGGCTCTGGTACTGGTGATGATCCCCGGCTTGGCGCTGTTCTACGGTGGCATGGTTCGCCAGAAAAACGTACTTTCCACTTTTATGCATTCATTTGTTGCAATGGGCATTGTCGGAGTGCAGTGGGCCGTCATCGGCTACTCACTCTCTTTCGGACCTGATCTGGGCGGCATGGGGTTTGTCGGAGATTTCAGCAAATTTATGCTGAATGGCCTGGTTATCATGAAAGATGCCGCAAGCGGCACCGTTGAGTTTGCCCTTTTCCAGAACTATACCAAGGAACCGGGCGCGATCCCGGAGCTCGTGTTCGCGATGTACCAGGCGATGTTTGCCATTATCACCGTAGCACTTATCTCCGGAGCCATGGCTGAACGTGTCAAATTTTCAGCCTACTGCGTGTTCGTTCTGCTCTGGACGACGCTTGTCTATGACCCTCTTGCTCACTGGGTCTGGATGAGCGACGGCTGGCTGTTCAAAAAAGGGGCACTTGATTTTGCCGGCGGCACTGTCGTTCACCTTTCTTCAGGTATCTCCGCCCTGGCATTCCTGATATTCCTCGGCAAGCGTCACGGCTTCCCCAACGAGCGCATGGCACCGCACAATCTGCCACTGACTCTGCTCGGTGTTGGTCTGCTCTGGTTCGGCTGGTTTGGTTTCAATGCCGGTTCCGCCATTGTTGGAGTAAACAATTCTGATGCTGCCGGCGGCCTCGCCGGCCTGGCTTTCGCCACCACAACAATAGCACCGGCTGCTGCCGGACTGTCCTGGATGATTGCAGAATGGCTCCATTCCGGTAAACCTTCTGCTCTCGGATTTGGCTCCGGTGTTGTTGCCGGCCTGGTTGTTATTACTCCTGCTGCCGGCTTCGTGCAGCCGGGCGCTGCACTGCTGATGGGGCTGATGGCCGGCATCGTCTGCTACGGCGGCATACTCCTCAAGGCAAAACTAAAGTATGACGATTCACTTGATGCCTTCGGCGTACATGGACTTGGCGGTACCTTTGGCGCGATCATGACCGGCGTATTTGCCACCGTTGGCGCCACCGGTCTGCTGGCAGGAAATTTCAATCAGCTGATGACACAGCTGATCGCCGTTGTTGCTGCCGGCGCCTACGCCTTTTTCGTAACGCTGATAATCGCTTTTGTTCTTGAGAAAACGATCGGCCTGCGTGTTGAGAAAGAAGACGAGATCATGGGTCTCGACCAGACACAACACTCTGAAAGCGGTTACAATATGTAGCGTGCAGAATGTTGTAATACGTCAGGAAGCCGCCCAACCAGTTTGGGTGGCTTCCTTCTCAGTTGGAGTATCCATGAACGATTCACCAGTCAGGCATAGCAGTGATGCTGCAATCTCTCCGGAACTGTTGCGGCAGCTTGCGTACAATGAAAAAATGGCGGAGCTGGGTAAAATATCAGCCGGTGTTGTGCATGAACTGAATACTCCACTCTCTGTTATTGTTTCGGCAGCCCAGTTGATCATGCGGGAAGACGGGGTGCCGGAGAACGTTCTCGAAATGATCTCCCGTATCAGTTCTGAGGCGCTGCGCCTTTCACAGATGACCAAAGGCCTGCTTCATTTCAGCAGCCACGATGAAACTATCAGTGAAGTCGACATCAACCTCACCATAAACTTTATTCTCGATTTTCTCAATTTCGAGGCGGCCCGACGTTCAATAACGGTTCTTACGCAGCTTGATTCCTCCCTGCCGTTTCTCCGGCTTGATGCAAACGCTCTCAAACAGATTCTTCTGAACATAATAATGAACGCTCTGCAGGCAATGGAACTGGGGGGCGGCAAACTTCTGATCGAAACTGCACATGAAGATAGCGATTCAGTGTGCGTTACTATTACAGACAACGGTCCCGGCATTGCAGATGAGTCGATCGAGCGAATATTTGACCGGTATTACACAACAAAGAAGGACGGTGAAGGAACCGGACTCGGATTGTTTGTGACAAAAAATCTTCTTGAGAACATGGGCGGGAAAATCAGGGTATCAAGCAGAGCGGGGGGGGGCACCACTTTTACGCTTGTGTTGCCGATATAATAAGTTACCACCTGGATTCGCGGATTGCGGTGTATCAGCGGGGCGTTTCTGCTCATCCGACAGTACAAAGAACCTTGCACACCCGGTATTCTCCGCCGATGACAAGATATTCACCTTCACCTTTCATAATGCTGCCAGGTAGCAGATCATTGTAGAAAAATACCTTGCACAGCGGCACGCTAACCTTCCAGACTGTTGAACCAAACTCCCAGGCCCGTTCTTCATCAGACGTAAACGATGCCAGATTATTCAGCCGGACAATCTGCGTTCGTCTGTCGATCTGCTCTATAATATCATGCTCGCTGGCATCATAGGTCCCGCGATACAGAGTGATCTGTTCTGCAGACGGATATTTCAGGCCAAGTTCGTACTGGCAGTAGTGGTACAGTAGATCCAGCTGGGATTGGATTGCATTGGTGCGGGCGCTCCCCTTCATGACATCCACTGAAAAGTCAAAATAACTTTCGCTATGGATGTCTGAAATTCTGGCGCGATGGAAGGTAGGGGTGATTCCCATGCGACTTTCGACCCAGCGTTTGAGGACGGCACCTTCAACCGAGTTGGAATCCATCATCCAGCCGCGCAGGAAGCGAAGATAGCTGTTTTTGATACTTCTGCGAGCACCGTCGGTCTGATCCTGCCAGTGATGAAGCTGGAACTTGACCGACATGAAATCGTTGAAGGTAAGGGCGCGTTCTTCCTGGATGCTGGAGGAATCGAGCTTTTGAAACAGAAAGCGGTTGGCCTCCAGGACGCCTTGAATCTCTATTGGCTTTGGGTTGTCATTGAAGTGACGCGAAGCGATGACCCACGGCGGCAGATTGCAGTAATTAAAAGAACCGTTGTGCATGACGGGTATTCACCTCGTTGTGAAAAAATACAGATGAGGGATGAGTTTAAACCGATGAAGGATGAGGAAAAAACGATGAGAATATCATCCCTCATCCCTCACCTCTCATCCGAAGTTGTTACAGAATCTTTGCCAGCTCAACCAGTGTCATCTTGATTGATCCGCTGGCTACGAACGGTTCGACCCCGAGTTTTTCCAGTTCGCCTTTCGGATGTTCTCCCATCTGGGCGGTCACAACAGCGCGACATCCGTCAAGAGCTTCTGCGATACTTTTAAGCAGGTGTCCACGCAAGGGGTGCTCAGGGTCAAAGCTGCAATAACGCTCCACCTTCCGTTCATCAACCAGTTTGGCATTGCTGTTTTCCACATCATAGATCAGAAAGCGCTCGGCATGACCGAAATGCTGGTTGATCTCCTTGCCATCTTTGGATGCGACTGCAATCAACATGCTTCACCTCCTCTGCGAAAGCCTCCGGCCGCAACAGCCGGAGGCGCGACAACTACGCTGCAACCGGCTCAAAAGAAAAGCATTTTTTCGAACAGGTACGTTCGCAGGCCTGACAGCCGATGCAGTTGCCGGGGTTGGCAACTCTCATGTACATCTTGGCGGAATCATCTCCGTCCAGCTCTTCAAATTCCAGTACATCGTGAGCGCAAACTTTATAGCAGCGCCCGCATCCGATGCAGATTTCATCGTCAATTGAGGTTATGAACTGCGGGGTCCACTCATGCTTGTCGCGTGTCAATCCGGTAATATACGCCATAATCGTTCTCCTTTTCGGGTGTTGTCAGGACTCATCGTCCAGAAATGATGTTGTGACATTCTTGTTCATTGCCTTGCGCAGCCATGGCGGAGGATTGCCGCGCAGCACCTCCTGAAAACGCTCAACGGTCTCGCGCAGATTAACCTCCGCGTTCGTCTTCATGGGATGGATCCTCTGGGCTACCAGCTTTGCAGCTGCCGGCCCGCCGATCTGCATGGTATAGACAATGGCGCAGTCTGAAAGAAGCTGAGCACGTGCAGCGATGCGATCCTCTTCATCACTGCCATGCTCACCAACGCTGACCGTATTCAGAAAGGCCGCCTCATCCGGACCTACCTCCCAGATATGGAAGTTCTGACATTGCCCGAAATGCTGGTCGATAACTTCGCCGGTTGAGGTGGTAAATGCGATTTTCATAAGTCCTCCGTTTCATATCTGCATCTATTTATACTCTGACATTTCAACCTTTAGCCCCCCACTAACCCTCCCTCTGGAGAGGAGGGCATCTTGACTACATTACTCTCCCTTCAAGGGGGGCGGAGTAAGGAGTGAGATGGGAGAGATTACTCGTGCCGAAAAATAAAAAACGGCATCATTCCATGCGGAAAATGGCGCCGTTGCCAGAGTTCGTGTGAAACCGCCCACCGGGCGGAAATCATGTCCCCTGACATACTGGTTAGCACATGGCGTGCCAATAGCTATCATTCCGAAATCATTGCTGTATGCATTACCGCACGTTCTCCCGTGCCAACTGTTGCACGTTGCCAATGCCTAATTATTAACCATCTGAACTTTTTATTGCTCGGCGGGCGAGCAATAATAGCGGCAGAGTCGAGGCTCCTTGGGCAAGTACCCGTCAATAGTATGTTTTTGCACCGCTTGAATTAGTTCAAAACTGGGCTACACTCAACACTAATGAGACGGAGGTTTGAATTCCATTTATATATTCCGTTTTACATCTCACATTCAGGCCATCTTTGCCGCCCTTTCAATCAGAGAATCCTTGCCGTGGAGGATGTTTACCGAGATACGGAGAGTGACAGTGAAAAACAGGCCGCATACTCAACAGCGAACTGGAACAACGTGTCAGAGAGCGAACCGCCGAACTGGAGGCAAAAATGCGGACCTTGAGCAGATGAACCGGCTTTTCGTCAACCGGGAACTGCGGATGGTTGAACTGAAGGTAAAGATCAAGGAGCTGGAGAGTGGGAGGTAACGACGTGATGCCGACAAAGCATGCTTCACATGAAAGCCACACATGGAAAAGAATGATGTTGCCAGGGAGTGGTCCATCCGACATCATTTTTCGCACCGCTGTTGTGATGGCCGTCGCTCTGGGACTGTATGCCAGCAGCCTCCACAGCTATATTCTGTTCCACAGCCTGATAGAATTCACGACCATTGCCATTGGCTTCACCCTTTTCACCCTGACCTGGAATGCGCGTCGTTTCCTGACCGGCGGCTGTCTGAAGGTTCTCGGCATCGGCTATGGCCTCATCGCCCTGGTTGATCTGCTTCATAGTCTGGCTTATAAAGGGATGGGGGTCTTCCCGGGATATGGAGCCAACCTCCCAACTCAGCTCTGGATAGAGGCTCGTTCCCTGCAGGCGCTCCTTCTCTGTCTGGCGCCCCTTTTCGCCCGACGAAACCTTAACGAACGGATATTCTTCGGCCTCACTCTCTCCGCGGTTTCGGCGAGCACGATGCTGGTCTACTCGGGCGTTTTTCCCGACTGCTTCATCGAGGGCACGGGACTCACCACTTTCAAAATCGTCAGCGAATATGTCATATCCGCATTTCTCCTCGTGGCGCTGTTTCTTTTTGTTGGTACTCGGACATCCTTCAACATCAGGGTATTTACGTTTATCGCCGTCAGCATACTCTGCACGATCGGCTCGGAACTGGCTTTTACCTCCTATGTGAGCGTATACGGCCCCGCCAACATGGCGGGACATTTCCTGAAGCTCGCCGCCTTTTACCTCATCTACCGTGCGCTTGTCGTGACCGGTTTTCAGGAGCCGTTCGATCTTATTTTCCGCGATCTGAAGCGGGCGGAGCAGGCGGTAACAAGGGAGAAAGAATTCAGCCACAGCCTGCTTGATAGCATGGCTGACGGCGTGGTCGCCTGCGATGCGGGCGGAACTCTGACGCTGTTCAACCGGTCGGCGCGGGAGTGGCACGGGCTTGATCCGTTGAGACTCCCCCCTGAAGAATGGGCGCAGCACTTCGACCTGTTCCATCCGGACGGGATCACCCCGCTTCTGACGGACGAGATACCGCTTGCCCGTGCTTTCAGGGGGGAGATCGTCAGGGATGCGGGGATGGCGATCAAGGCGAAAGGCCAGCCGGTCCGGTTCATTCTCGCAAACGGTAGTGTGATATTGGACGAGACCGGACAAAAGCTCGGGGCGGTTGCCATCATGCACGACGTTACCGAGTTCAGGCGTCTGGAGCAGGAACTTCGCAAAGCGAACGAAGATCTCGAAATGCGGGTTGAAGAGCGCACAGAGGAGCTGCGAAAGACGGCCGGAGATCTGAACGAAGCCCAGCGTATTGCCCATATAGGGAGCTGGGAACTGGATCTCCTGACAAATCGGCTTTTCTGGTCGGATGAGATCTATCGCATATTCGAGATCGACCCGCAGGCGTTCGGCGCTTCGTATGACGCTTTTCTGCAGGCGATTCATCCTGATGACCGGGAGGCTGTCGATGCTGCATATACCAATTCAGTCAGAACCCGGACCTCCTACTCCATTGACCATCGCCTGCTGCTGGCCGGAGGCCGGATAAAGCATGTCCATGAGCATTGTGAAACATTCTATGAGAATGACAAGCCGATCCGCTCTGCGGGAACCGTTCAGGACATTACCGAGCGCAAACGCATAGAGGAGGAACGCTCGCAGAATCTCAGGTATTTCGAGAACATGGACAGGGTCAACCGTGCCATACAGGGGGCGACGGACCTGGAAGGAATGCTGAACGATCTGCTTGATGTCGTGCTGGCCACCTTCGATTGCGACCGGGCATTCCTGCTCTATCCGTGCGATCCCAAAGCGGGCTCCTGGGGCGTTCCGGTGGAACGCTGCAAGGCGGAATATCCGGGCGTCCTTGAACTCGGCATCGATGTACCGACAAGTAGCGATACTGCGCAGACATTCAGGACACTGCTGGAGGCAGATGGTCCGGTCCAGTTCGGACCGGGCACGCAGCACCCGTTACCGGTCGATGTTTCCGCGCGTTTCGGTTTCAAGAGTTTTATCTCCATGGCCCTCCGCCCCAAGATCGGCAGCCCATGGGAATTCGGCCTTCATCAATGCTCCCGCGTACGACATTGGACAGCGGAAGAGGAACGGCTCTTTCGGGAGATTGCCCGGCGGCTGGCAGACGGTCTCGACGCCATGCTGGCCTATCGTGACCTGCAGGAAAGCGAGCAGCGTTTCCGCCTCGTATTCAAGAACTCGCCGGTTTCGATCTGGGAAGAAGACTTCTCCGGAGTGAAGGCGCTGCTGGACGGCCTGAAGCAGAATGGGGTAACCGAAATAGAGGTGCACTTCGAACAACATCCGGAAATCATACGGCAATGCGCGCAGATGGTGAAGATAGTCGACATGAACGAAGCGGCGCTTGCCCTGCATTGCGCCGCGAACAAAGATGCTTTGCTCGCAGGTCTGACCGAAACGTTCACTGCGGAGTCCTTCGACACGTTCCGCGAAGAACTGATCTGTATCTGGAACGGAACAAACGTGATGGTGCGTGACGCCGTCGTCAAGACGCTTACGGGCGAGCAACGGGACGTGACCGTCTATTTCGCGGTCTGTCCGGGCTACGAGAAGACGTTAGACAAAGTCATCGTCTCGCTCGTCGACATTACCGAGCGCAAACATGCCGAGAAAGAACTTCATCTCCAGACGATTGAGCTTGAAGAAGAGGTGGCAGAGCGGCAGATGACAGAGGAGAATCTTCAGGAAAAGGCGCTGCTGCTGGAAGAGGAGATCGAAAAACGCCAAAAAGCGCAGGATGAGCTGGAGCGTCTGAACGAGAGCCTGGAAGAGCGGGTC
>JAQTQX010000011.1 GCA_028712075.1 Desulfuromonadaceae bacterium | reverse complement strand
CCGCCAGCTTTTCCTGCAGTTTCTCCGGCAGATCTTTTACGCGGAACAGCAGGCTTCTCAAAGCGGATGTATAGTCATTTAGCGCATCCGCCAGGGTGTGGAGCCGCAGGCGGCACTCCTGCCAGAAGAGGGTGCGTTCCACTTCGGGAGTGATGCGCAATTTTTGTTCCCGGCCGGCCTCCCCATTTCCCTCCTGTTCCACACGCAGTGCCAGCCAATCCATGATCTGTTCTGTAATCCCGGCCAGATCGTGTGCTTTGGGGAGTAGATGGCTCTCCAGCAGTCCAGACAGTTCGGCATAGAGCTCTTCCTGTGATTCCGGCAGTTCGCGGGTGATTCGGGAGGAGATGATGGTCAGCAGACCGGCGCGATTGGTTTTTTCCGGTACCAGCCGCTGCAACTGTTTGAGGATGCCACTGCGGGTAATCGACAATGACAGGTGGCTGGTGGCGACATCCTCAAGATGATGCCCTTCATCAAAGATCAGGCGAGTAAAGGGGGGGAGAATAGCCGTGGCATCGTATCCGGTTTCTTTACGGAGGACAATATCTGACAGGAGCAAAGCGTGATTGACCACCAGAATCCTGGCAGCTGAGGATTCCCGGCGGGCGCGGTAAAAGAAACAGCGGTTAAAGTGTTTGCAGCGGGACCTGCCGCATTGATCCGCTTCGCAGCAGACCTCTTCCCAGGTGTTGGCGCGCGGGGTAAAGGCGAGGTCGCTTCTACAGCCGTCCTGGCAGGCGCGACTCCACTCGATAAGTGTTGTCATCTCGGCAGCAGCCTCATCCGGAAAGAGTGACGGTTCCGCCTCGGCATGTTCCAGCTTGCGCAGACAGGCGTAATTGCCCCGCCCTTTGACCAGCGCCGCTTTGAATTCAAGGGCGGAGTTGCGTGCCAAAAATGGGAGGTCTTTTTTGATCAACTGCTCCTGAAGATTGATGGTGTTAGTGGAGACAACGACCCGCTCATTATTGCGTACCGCCCAGAGAAGCGCCGGAATCAGGTAGGCCAGAGATTTACCGGTGCCGGTGCCAGCCTCCACCAGCACCACCCGATCATTGTTAAACGCTTCGGCCACGGTAAAGGCCATGCGCACCTGTTCCTCGCGCTGTTCGTATCCCCTGAGGTGTGTCATCATGCCGTTGTCGGCAAAGACGCAGCCGATCTCTTCCAGAGAAAGAAGCTCACCTATTTTTTCGGTATGCGGTGCAACGACCTGATAACAGCGGGTACATTCGTTATCAATAATAGCAAAGCCGATGCCCTGATTGCCGCAGACCGAGGCGATATCCATATCGGCGCCGGATGGTTCCAGCTTGCCGGAAGGGTGGTTGTGGATGACTACATCGCCGGTGGAGGCGCGGGTGACGATAGCTGGGACGGCTACTTTGGTGCCACGAGCGATGGCCTCTGTTTCATAGATAATTCCATCAATATTGGTCTGGCCGATGAAGAACACCTCGTTCCCCTTGGCCTGCCTGATCTCGTGGCGCATCAGCAGTAGCGCGTCTTCGGTGAAGTGCTTACGCATAAGGATCTGATGTTCGGCGTTGCGTCATAAGAGAGTGCCCTTTGATTTGATTTCACTCAGGAACTGATCCGCTTCATTTTTGGCATATCCGAGAAACGCAGAATCGGGATCGTGCTCTGAAATCAATTGTATCGCCCGTTCCTTGTTGATGTTGGCATAACAGTAAATGCAGCCATGCGGACAGGTGTCGTATCTGCCGATGTCGCTGCTTGCGGTGCAGCCGCATTCCGGGCGGACCGGTTTTTCTTTTCCCACACCGCAGTCGGGATAGAGTTGCTTAAGCAGCGCTCCGTCTACACAGTGGGCCTTCAGTATTCCTGGCTCGGTTTGCAGGTAATCACCGCAGCAGCTAAACATCCTGATGCCATGCCCTTCGGCAATATCAGCCAATTTTCCCGCCAGGGAAGTGCGCCACGCGCGATCCGGATCGGTAACGGTAATCTGGTATTGCTGCCTGAAGGTTCTAAAATTCCTCATGACCTTGCCATATCTGGTGACAAAGCTGAACAGGCAGCGGGTAACATACCCCTTCAATTGACCGGAAAGCCAGCGGAAACGCTCCAGATGGAATTGTTCATCGGTAACATCCGATATGATGACCGGATCATAGCGCCAGTTGATATACTCCGGACTGTACATCCTGCTCAGCTCTTTCAGGCTGTCAATGGCGTCTTCCGGCTCTACGCAGTTGCACTCAAAGACTCGGGGCAATCCGGTAATGGTGTAATTAAACAGCACCGGAATATTACGCTCCTTGATGGTTTTCAGGTGGCGGAGGAACGGGCGGAAGTTCTTTGACCAGAAGACAAGTGCGCTGACATCTTCCGTTTTGAGTGACGTCACTATCTTCTGTTTGCTGAACGGATTTTCACAGCCGGCAAAGCCTGACTCAAGTCGGTGCATGAACCAGTCTCCGTAAAAGGCCGGAATGTCGGTGCGCCGGGAGATGGAGATGATTTTTTTCATGGCGGGATGTCCCTGCTTCAGGGTGCCAAATCAGTTGATCAGCAGGCCGACCAGCCCCGCCCCCAAGATGACAAACATCGGGGTGACTTTTGTCCATTTGAAGATGGCAAACCCGACCGCGAGAACGACAAACTCTTTTACACTTGCAAGCGATGAGCCCCCCAGGTTCCAGGCTGCTGCAGCAACAAGGCCGACCACCGCAGGTAGCAATCCGTCGAGGGTGCTGCTGATGATGTCGATTCTTTTCAGTCGTTCGTAATTGCGTCCGACTATCAACATCAGAGCGACACAGGGGATAAAAATGCAGACCGTGGCAATCAATGCACCGGGAAAACCACCTGCACGGAAACCGGTAAAGGTGGCGAGCATAGCCAGCGGGCCGGGGGTAAGCTGCGAGAGCGCAAGGCCGTCGAGAAACTGCCGTAGTGTCAACCACTGGTATTGTTCAACCATGATGTGGTTCAGGAGCGGGATAAGTACATAGCCTCCTCCGAAGAAGATCAGGCCGATACGCAGATAAATCCATGCAATTGTCAGTAAAGATGCTATCAACGGGACCTCCGGTAGTAGCAGGAACTGCCTAACGACCAGAGAGCCGCACCGAGAAGAATCCAGGCGGCATTGAGTTTGAGGAGCACCGAGGCGGTAAATGCGGCAGATGCCATCAGCGCGCCGTTTTTTCCTTTGATCTGTTTGCGACCCATTTCAATGGCAACGACGATGATTAGTCCGATAATCACTGGATTGGTCCCTTTGAGTGCCGCCTGCAGCTGGGGTAACTTGTTATAGGTAAAATAGAGCCAGGAGAGCAGTGTCATCAACATGAATGAAGGGAATATGAATCCGACGGCCGCAGTAATCCCGCCACAGATACCGCGCAGGTGATGACCGGTGAACGTACAGACGTTAAGTGAAAAAGGTCCCAGTATCTGGCCGAATGCCAGGCCGTGCAGAAATTCCTCTGCCGTGATCCATTGCTTTTCCCGGACACAGACCCGCTCTACCAGCGCCACAATTGCCATGCCGCCTCCAAAGCCGGTCAGGCCGATCATGGCAAAGGTCAGGAATATCTCGCTTAAACGCACTTTTTGCAGGGAGTTGGCCATGGTGTGTATATATATCAGGCAGTTATTATTGCGGCAAGGGAAAATGGGCAGGGAAAAAATTGCCTTGAATGGAGCTCCGTGGTACATAAATGAACATTATTTTCTTTGAAAAGGAGTCGCTCATGTCCTTCCGCACGATTGAATGGGCCGATGACAGTGTCATCATGATTGACCAGACCCGTCTGCCCGGTGAGGAGATATATAACACCTATACCGATTTTCAGTCGGTTGCGGAGGCGATCAAGGGGATGATTATTCGTGGAGCGCCCGCAATTGGTGTTGCCGCCGCTATGGGGGTTGCTCTTGGAGCGCGGGCGATTATTGCCGATACCCATGAATCTTTCTTTCGCCAGCTGGATAATGTCTGCGATGTCTTGGGGCGCACCAGGCCGACGGCGGTCAACCTGTTCTGGGGGTTGGAACGGATGAAACGGATTGCTGAGTCTAATCGAAGCAAGAGTCTGGATGCCATTCGCGATGCTCTCAAAAAGGAGGCAATCCGGATCGAACAGGAGGATTTGACCATCTGCAGGAACATCGGCAAGTGGGGTGCTACATTGATACCTGAAGGAGCAACGATTTTGACTCATTGCAATGCCGGGGGCCTTGCCACGGCCGGATACGGAACGGCGCTGGGCGTCATTCGTGCTGCTCATGAGGCGGGTAAAAACATTCAGGTTTTTGCCGATGAAACCCGACCCTGGCTGCAGGGGGCCCGCCTGACCGCCTGGGAGTTGATGAAAGAGAATATTCCGACAACACTGATTTCCGACAATATGGCAGGATTCTTTATGAGCCGGGGAGAAATAACCTGTTGCGTCGTCGGGGCCGACCGGATTGCCGCCAACGGTGATACTGCCAACAAGATCGGCACCTACTCTGTTGCCGTGCTGGCCAAAGAGAACAACATCCCTTTTTACGTTGCCGCGCCGGTTTCAACACTTGACCTGACTCTTTCTGACGGGAGCAAAATACCGATTGAGGAACGCCCGACGAGTGAAGTGACTCATATCAAGGGGATAGCGATAGCCCCGGAGGGTATCCGGGTGCGTAACCCGGCGTTTGATGTGACTCCAGCTCGCTTGATAACTGCTATTATAACGGAAAACGGAATTGTTGCCGGAGAATACCGCAGCGGTCTGCGCAAAGTAGCAGGTAACTGAGCGCCATGCACGTTGAACGTTTCTCTCAAGAATTCGCCAGAATCCTCGCCGGACCCGATCCTGTTCTGCAGATACCGATATTGGCGTCATTTCTGGAAGCCCACGGCTTCCAGTACGGAGCTCGTACCGCAGATAACATACTGCTTCTGAAGCGGATTTTTACCGTTGAAACATTGCACCGCATTGTTGTCAGTGCGCTTACAACACCATCACCGGATCATGCGCTAAATTCTTTTGAACGACTGACCGGGGTTATACCTCCTGAAAGCATGAGTCAACTGGCAGATCGTAAGAAGCGCCTCGGCCAATCCGTTATGCTGTGCGGTTCATCACCGTTCCTGGTGAATCTGTTGTATAAATCTCCCGATACTTTGAACTGGCTTTTGCTTGAAGACAACATCGACAGTGGCCGTACTGTCGATGAAATGCTCAGTGCACTGCAGGAAACAGTTCATGAGGCTACTGATTTTGCAGGATTACAGAAAGTATTACGTTGTTTCAAGCGTCGTGAAATTGTCCGAATTGCCGCCCGTGACCTGAATGGTCTGGCGCCGCTGGAAGAAATCATGGCGGAGCTTGCCGATCTTGCATCATCGTCACTACAAATTGCCTATCAGGTGTGCCGGCGTTTTTTGATTCGAGATCACGGTGCTCCGCTGTTGGCTGAAGAGCCGTCCGGAGGACGTGAAGCAGAGATGACCGTAATCGGTATGGGCAAACTGGGTGGCCGTGAACTCAACTTTTCTTCCGATATCGACATCATCTATTTTTATGAGTCTGATAGGGGCGAAACGGCCGGGGTGCAGACCAGTTCGGGAGGGATAAAAGGAGTTATTTCGCTCCATGAGTTTTTCAACAAGTTGGGAGAGATGATTAGCAAGGCGCTGTCACAAATCACTGAGGACGGGTTTGTGTTTCGGGTGGATGTCGGACTACGCCCCGAAGGAAAATCGGGTGATATGGCAACCTCCCTCCGTTCAGCCGAAGTGTACTATGAATCCTGGGGGCAGTCCTGGGAACGGACTGCCATGCTGAAAGCCAGGCCGGTGGCCGGTTCTATCGCGTTGGGCGAGCAACTGCTCAAAACCTTACAGCCATTCATCTATCGAAAATATCTCGATTATAATCTGATAGATGACATGAAGCAGATGAAACAGAAAATTGATGCCTCGCTCGCCCGTTCCCACGAGGGGGAAATCAATCTAAAGCTGGGGCGCGGAGGAATCCGTGAAATTGAATTTTTTATCCAGGCTCTGCAGTTAGTGTATGCAGGGAAAAATCCCCGGTTGCGGGAGCGTAACTCGCTGCGCGCCCTGGACTCACTTCTCGCCGAACATCTTCTGAGTGATGACGACCACGACAAACTGCGCGAAGCATATCGCTTCCTTCGCTCAGTCGAGCACCGGATTCAGGTGGTTCAGGAACGTCAGACACACAATCTGCCGACAAAAGAAGAAGAAATGCTGGCGCTTGCGAGACGCTGCGGCTACGTACGTGTCGCAGGACTTGAACGTTTCCGTACGGTACTGGAGGAGCATCGCTGCCACGTTTCCCTTATCTACGGAACACTGTTCCACTCTCGCGACACACAGCTGGAACAGGAAGTCCATCCTCATGCCCTGTTTCTTCTCGATCCCAAGGCCGATTCTGACTTAGTCAAGGATTTGCTGGCGGAGCACCACTTTGAGGATGTGGACCGGGCGTACGACAACCTGACTGCGTTGCGAAGGGGGCCGGTAAAGGCCAATCTGACGGAGCGAAGCCGGCGCACGCTGGGGAAAATTGCGCCACTTCTGATTCAGGAACTCTTCGAATCACCCGACCCGGATCTGGCGCTGGCTCATCTGGATCGCTTTATGAACATTATAGCCAGCCGTTCCTCATGCTATGCCCTGCTCGCCGAGAACCGCACTACCATAAAACTGCTGGTTTCACTGTTCGGCATGTCAGAATTTCTTTCCAAAACCCTTATTGGTCACCCGGAGCTCCTTGAAAGCCTCATTGCCGGTGGCGATGCCTCTCGCTCGAAAAGCAGGGAGATAATGATGGCAGAGCTGAATTCTCTTATGGAACAGAGCGACTATTTCGAGGACCATCTCAACATAATACGGCGGTACCGAAATGAAGAATTTTTGCGCATCGGCCTGAACGACATTCATGGCAGGATGCTGCAGGGAGAGGTCGCATCGCAACTGAGCCTGCTTGGCGAAGTATGTCTTGAAGGGGCATACCGCCTGGCGGTTGCTGAGTTAAGTCGTTTTGGGCGGCCGCTCTGGCAGAATAACGGGACTCCTGCTGAAGCTAATCTTGCTATTATCGCATTGGGAAAGCTGGGTGGGGGTGAGCTCAATTATCATTCGGATCTTGATATTATCTTTGTCTATGATCACCAGGGAACTACGGATGGTGAAAAGCAGATTTCCAACCACGAGTATTTTGCCAAACTAGCGCAGAAAATTATCTCAATTCTGACCATGCAGACCAGAGAAGGGTACGTCTACAAAATCGATACCCGCCTGAGACCGTCGGGGAATGCCGGCCCGCTCGTGACTTCATTGGAATCATTTCTTGATTACCATCGAACGGAAGCCCAGATTTGGGAACGACAGGCGCTCACCAAGGCCCGGATTGTACTCGGGGATGACACGCTGGCAACACAGCTGTATGATATTATTCGCCAGACGGTGTATGGGTGCAGTATTGACGAGAACGGCCGCGCCGAGATCCATCGGCTGCGGATGCGAATGGAAAATGAACTGGCCAGGGAGAGGGATGGCAGCTATAACATCAAGACCGGTCGTGGCGGGATGGTTGACGTCGAGTTTGCCGTCCAGTATCTACAGCTGAAAGAAGGGCGCCATTTCCCGGAACTACGCACCAACAGCACCATAATTGCGCTGAAGGAAATCAGTACCTTGAGACTGATACCTGATGATCATGCCAAGACGCTCCTCGATGGATACAAGTTTCTGCGCAAACTCGAAAATCGCTTGAGGATTATTCATGATTATTCGGTGAATGATCTTTCCGGCACAAAAATCTACCTGAACAGGCTGGCCCGCCGTTTGGGGTATGATTCAAAGCTTAAAACCCCAGGTATTACGATGATTTGTGATTATGAGGAGATTACTGGAAAAATCAGAGATGTTTTTGATCGGCTGTTTGTAAATGAGGATCCGTGAAAAACCGAATCTCCGTCATTTGAACACCGTGACGTGGCTATATGGCGTCATCTGCACATATTGAAAAACATAACATACTATATTAAAAACGATTTTAATTATGGCTCGTTTTTTGCTTTGCATGCAAGATTGCTGGAAACAAGGACAATGCGGGTTGTAGTCAAGCCACCATCACTGAGTGAGGTTGCATGTATTCACTGAAAAAAAACTCCGTTAAGGTTGATTGTAAACGAAATGGGACCCGTTTTGCCTGCGAACATGAATGTAATTTGCATCATAATGGTGCTGTGTATGCGTGCCAGATGAAAAATATTTCAATATCCGGCGCGTTGGTCAGTGCGGAAAATTTCCCTCCGGAGGCCATTCAGATAGGGGATACCTGTGCCCTGTCATTAAGTAACGATGTAATGGCGAATCCGGGAAGGTATACGAGTAAAATTACACGACTTGAGAGCAATAAAATCGGGGTGCGCTTTCTCAGCATTGCCTTTTAGTATTGCCTGTTGGTGGGAATTGAACAGTGCGGGCGCGTAATGCGCTTTTGTTGTTTTGAGGGTACCGGCTCAGGCCGGCAACATCTCTGATCTGTCGTCGAGACGGATGATCCCCTTTAATACGGTTTCAACTACGGATACATCAACAATCGTATTGAAGCAGGGGCCGGACGGACGCTCATTGAGAATACCAATGACCGGAAGCGGGTAGCAGTCTTTGATGCCAGCGGTCAAATCCCGCTCACAGGCTACTGCAAGCACAAGATTAGGTTTTTTCTCTACGATGACCTTGCGAGCCAATGTCCCTCCAGTGGCAACTGAAATGTCGATGGCATACTTTCTGCCAAGAGCAACAATATTTTTTATACTGCAACGCCCACATTGCACGCATTTGAGAACGTCACCGGTTACCTTGATTTCACACGCCGACAACTGGATGCAGTGTGGCAGAAGAACAAGGATCCGGTCAGGTTTTACCCTCATCCGCTGGGACGTCACCAGGCTATTGTTCATGGCAATAAATGACTGCCGGATCCGATCCTTGTCCAGTCCCATCACCCGTCCTACCAATTCAATTACCGGAAGCAGAAATTTTATCACTACCAGGCGCATGAAGCGGGTAAGGAAAATATCCTTGCCCAGCGCTGTGGTCAGCACTAATAAGCCGGTGCCGAGGATCGCTGTCCCGGACAGAACCACCATGATTATTCCGACGATATGAGGCAATTTGGGATGAATGTTGGCGAGGCCGCGATTGGGAATCCACCAGGCCAGGAAGATTGCTGCAACAACAATCAGGCAGGTAATGCCCATCAGGGTAACAAAAAGACGTTTGCGAGGTAGTGGTGCTTTTGATTCGGCACTGTTAGCCACGATGATCAAGCCTCTGGTGGCGCAATACCAAGCTCTGCTCCCACTACAACCGGATATCCGGACAGAAAGCTGGTACACTCAAGCCGTTTTTTTCCTGCCAATTGCAGCTCCTGTAAAAACAGCGAGCCTGACTGGCAGGCTACTTCAAAAAGCCCCTTTGCCGCCTGTAATACAGTCCCGGGTTTTCCTGAACCGGTACCGCGTCCGGTCCGGAATATTTTCAGCGTCTGGCCGTCGATAGTGGTAAAAGCGCCCGGCCAGACGGCCAAACCACGCACCTGATTGTGTATGGAAAGCGCGTCGCAGTGCCAGTTAATAAGCCCGTCTTCCTTTTTCAGCATGGGCGCATAGCAGCTATCGGCATCGTTCTGCGCTTGCGGAACAAGAGCTCCTGATGCGTGGCTATCGAGTGTTTCGGCCAGCAGTTCTGCCCCCAGTACAGCCATACGATCATGCAGGGAAAGAATGTTTTCATCTTCGTCAATGGCTGTTTTCCGGGTTAGCAGCATATCACCGGTATCAAGCCCGACATCCATTAACATGGTGGTAACACCGGTCTCGCTCTCTCCATTAATAATGCACCAGTTGAGGGGAGCCGCACCACGGTAGCGCGGCAGCAGCGAGGCATGAACATTAATGCAGCCGTGCGGCGGAATATCCAGCAATGCTTTGGGGAGAATCTGCCCAAAGGCTACGACGACAATGACATCAGGTTGCAGCGTGTGAATAATGTCGACAAAATCAGGATTACGCACCCTGTCCGGTTGGTATACCGGTATGCCGTTCTTTTCGGCCAGTTCCTTCACCGGTGGCGGTGCCAGTTTCTGGCCACGCCCTTTTGGGCGGTCAGGCTGAGTAATAACCGCAACAACGTTCTCACACCGGTCAAGCAGTTTTTGCAAGGTTGGGCAGGCAAAATCGGGCGTTCCCATAAATATAATACGCCAATCGGTCATTGCATTTCCTCCGCAGCCTTCCGTGCCTTGCGTTGAAACAGCTCGCGCTTGAGTGTGGAGAGGTGATCGACAAACAGGAGCCCATCAAGGTGGTCAATCTCATGCTGGAATGCAACAGCCAGCAATCCGTCGGCTTTCCAGGTGCGCTCGCTTCCGTCAAGGTCAAGCCCCTTGACGATTACGCCGGCATGGCGTTTGACATTTGCGGCGTACGAGGGGACCGACAGACAGCCCTCCTCTTCGTAGGATTCTCCTTCGGCGTGGACGATGACCGGATTAATGGCGATGATTAAATCAGGTGGTTCACTCTTGTCTGAAATATCAATCGCAATAATGCGCTGATGGACACCGATCTGCGGTGCTGCCAGACCAACACCGGGGGCCGCGTACATGGTTTCAACCATGTCCCGGACAAGCTCTCTGGTTGCATCAGTGATGATTGTTACCGGCGATGATTTTTTTTTGAGTTCGGGATTTGGGTAGGTAAGAATGGTTCGAATCATTATGCCAAGCATCCTTTATTGCATGATGTAAAGTCGTGATGATACTATTTAAGGCAGATAAAATCACTAACAAAAATACGTTGTAACATACTATAATGAAAAGCAAATAGTTCTTTCAATAGGGGCACCAAATTCCTGTTGTGATAGAATTGTGCTAACCTGGACGATCAAGTGCTTCGGCGCCACTTCTCAGGTTTTCAGTCTTCCGAAGCCCAGTATACATGGCAAAGACAAAACTTCTTGTAACCAAGGTTTACAGAAAGTGAGAATAACTCTCTTCCTCAGCCGTGATCCGGTGTTCCGGTCGAAGATTTTCTCTTTCCCGGCTGACTTTGTCCATTGAGTTGACTTGTAGCCATCCTATTCGTCGACGGCGAGTTTAAAAGTACTGGACAGAAAACGCAACTCATTGTTAATTGAGCTGCCCTTTATTCCATTATTCACTTTTAAAGCAACTGTAACGAAAATCGATGTTTCAACGTGCATTTGGACCGTGTCCGGACGATAAGGCTGCCCGTCAGGTCAAGTGCGGCACCGTTAAGTCATAAAAGGAGAAATTTATGGAGATGGAATTCATTAATACGTTCGAGACGCAGTTGCATTCAAGCATAAATTTGTTTACAGGGACTGGTTTTTCAGCTCTTGCGGATGATTCCACCGGTGGCGGCTATACTGACGAGAGGCTGTTTTCGTGAAATCCAAACTGAGCAAACACATCACCAGAGCCGAGTTGATCCGTGAACTGCAGGCATTACAGTTGATAGAAAATGAATATCGACTGCTACTTGATGAGTCGAGTGACCCTATTTTTGCCTTTTACCCTGATGGTCGATACCGTTATGTGAATCAGGAATTTGCAAACGGTGTCGGTTGCGAACGAAGCGACATCATTGGCAGGAAAATATGGGACGTCTTCTCCAGAGAGGAAGCAGACCGGCGCTTTGCTTTGGTCAAGTGGGTTTTTGAAAACGGGCAGACCAGGATCATCGAAGTGCGCGTACCAAGGCCGGACGGAGATCGTTTTTATGTGACAACGGTCAAGCCGATATTAGGTGCCGACGGAGCAGTGACTTCAGTTATCTGCATTTCAAAGGACATTACTGAGCGCAAAAAGGGTGAAAAGGCACTGCAGGAAGGTAAAGATCTTCTTGCAGAAATAATCGAGCTGAGTCCCATTTCAATGGCTATAGTTAATATGGACGGAACTATAGAGCAAATCAATCGCCGGGCCATTGAAACGTTCGGCTATTACCCGGACGACATTCCGAATATGGAGTGCTGGTGGGAACAGGCATATCCCGATGAAGCCTACCGTGCCGAAGTATTCGCTCAATGGATGGGGCTGGTCGGAAAAGCAATTGCTGAAAAGAGCGAAATCGAACGGAGCGAGTACCGGATCACCTGCAAGGACGGTACGGTTAAGACGACACTCATCTTTGGCATACCGGTCTCGGACAAAGTTTTCGTCATATTTGACGACATAACCGAACGCAAACGTGCCGAAGAAGAACGGCTGCAACTGGAGCAGCAATTCCTGCAGGCACAGAAACTTGAGAGCCTTGGTATTATGGCGGGCGGCATCGCCCACGACTTCAACAACCTGCTGCAGTCGATTCTTGGCAATCTGGAACTTGCTGCGCTAACTCTTCCCCGGAACACAGACCAGCATAACTATATCACCAATGCCTTGAACTCCGGCGAAGCAGCAGCTCATCTTACCGGCCTGATGCTGGCATATGTTGGCAAGGGATTACTTACCAAAAAGGATCTGGACCTGAATGAATTGGTCAGGGTAAATACCGACATGCTGAAAACCACAGTCGGTTCTGCAATATCGTTGGAACTATGCCTCTCACAGGACGCGCCAAAGATACTGGCGGATAAAGCTCAAATTCAACAAGTAATCATGAATCTGCTGACCAATGCTGCAGAATCCATTGAGGTACAACCGGGCTTTGTCAGGCTATCTACCGGCATCCAAAATTGCGATCAAGCCTGTCTGGCCGCCAGCTTGCTTGACAAGAAACCGGAACCTGGGCGCTTCGTGTTTCTGGAGATCAGCGATACCGGCTGCGGCATGAGTGCGGAAACCATGAAACGCCTTTTCGATCCTTTCTTTACAACAAAATTTACCGGGCGAGGCCTTGGAATGTCCGCCGTTATGGGGATCATGAAGACGCACAACGGAGCCTTGTTTGTTCAGAGTGCACCGGGTAAGGGGACCACCTTCAAAACGTTATTTCCCGCCCCCGAAACGGCACTGCCGATCATGATTCCGCAAGAGAGAACACCCCCTGCCGAAAACATCACTGCGGCAGAAAAACCTCTTTCCGGTGTGGCACTGGTGGTGGATGACGAAAAGAACGTCCTGCGGACATGTAAGAAGATGGTCGAGCTGTGCGGTTTCACGGTGATTGCTGCCAGTGACGGTATTGAGTCGGTTTCCCGATTCCGTGAACATGCCGAAGAGATCGATGTCGTCCTGCTGGACCTGACCATGCCGAATATGGACGGTATAGCAGCTATGAACGCAATCTACAGTATAAGACCCGATGTCAAGCTGATCCTCTCCAGCGGCTTCAACAAGGATGAACTGGGTGACCGCTTCACTGGCCAAGCCCCTTCCGGCTTCATCCGCAAACCTTACAGCATGACCGTGCTGGAAACAGAGCTCCGGCGGGTCATGCTGGCAGAATAAACACAATTGCTAAAAGAAAAAGGGGCCATGTCTACACATTGTCCGAAGGAATAGACAAAAGGGTCTCCATGAACGATGAACTCAGCCGACGGCGTTTTTTGAAGTTGGGCGATTTTTGCGGATTAGGTGCAATGACAGGCGTTTATGGCGTATCGAGTGCGCTTCAATTTGAGGTGAACACCTACCGGATTCCGGTCCCGAGCCTGCCGTTAAGTTTCGCTGGTTTCACTATTGTACAGCTAACTGATCTGCACCATGGATTCGGCATTCCTGTCAGCGTGATAGACAGGGTTATGCGGCCAATTTCAAAGGCATAATATGAAGCTCCGTATTTCTGCGTACAATCCTCAAATCATAATCCGATTGCAAATTAAGCCACAACTCTGGCGATACACCAAAATATACACCCAAACGCAAGGCAGTATCAGCGGTGATAGCCCTCTTACCATTAACGATGGTACTTATTCGCCCTGGCGGCACACTTATCTCACGGGCCAGCCTATTAATACTGATGCCCATGGGTTTTAAGAAATCCTCGAGCAGGATTTCTCCAGGATGTATGGGGTCAAGGTAATTATTCATAGTATTATTTCCTTTCAGTGGTAATCCACGATCTCTACATCATAGGCGTTGCCGTCAATCCACTTGAAACAAATACGCCATTGATCATTGATTCTAATGCTGTACTGACCTTCCCTGTTCCCGCTTAATCCCTCAAGGCGATTTCCCGGGGGAATCAATAAGTCTTGTAGCGTTTTGGCTCCATGAAGGTAATACAGTTTGCGACGTGCGATTCTCTCAAATGCCCTGTATTTCTTTACAGGGAGGTCATTAAAAAGCGCATCTACGCCTTTGTTATGGAAGGTTTTTATCATTTGGATTAATCCTAACCCAACCAAAGTATTACGTCAAGCGTAATAGATCCCATATATGTTAATCCCAGATTTTCCATTAGGTGCCCCCTTGCCCGTAATGACCTGATGTGGTCTAATGGAAACCGTTAGAATATTTCTTCTGATTTCAGACGGTTGCGAGGCACATATGTCTCATGAACTACAGGCTAACGGATTCTCAGTCGGTTTTTCCAATCAGGAAGTCACAGCATGGGGCGGTTTAGCCCTTTTCAAGCGCATGCTTGAAAGTCTTGAGTTCCGTGAAGCGTTTGCCCAATTTGGCATACCGGAATCTTCATCGAACCGCGGTTATCACGCCTTGCAACTCATCGAGCAGTTCATTGTCTCCATCTGGTGCGGTGCCTGCCGGTTTGCCCATACCGAGGTGGTTCGCATGGACAGTGTTCTATGCCGCCTTTTCGGCTGGCCATGTGCTGCCGAGTTCAAGGCCATCATGCGCTTGTTCAAGCGTTTCGATATGCTTACCAATGAACGTGTGCAGATGCAGATGTACTCCTGGCTCTTTGGTAAGCTTTCAGGTCTGTCACGAGTAACCCTTGACCTGGATTCCACTGTGGTAACCCGTAACGGCTCCCAGAAGGGAGCCGAGCAAGGTTACAATCCTGGCCGGCACGGCCGGGTAAGTCATCATCCGTTGTTGGCCTTTATTGCAGAAGCGCGATTGGTCGCCAACTTCTGGCTTCGGCCAGGTGATACCCATAGCGCGAATAACGTTCTGCAATTTCTCGAATCTACCCTTGCCCACTTGGCTGACAAAACAGTCGGGCTCTTACGGGCCGATAGCGGTTTTTTCGATAACGCCTTCATGTCGGCACTGGAGAACAAGGGCATCAACTATATTGTTGCTGCGAAGTTGACGTCACCTTTACAGCGAGCAATCCATCAAGCTGCGACCTGGTGGGCTCTGAAGCCGGGCATAGAGCTCGCGGAGATCACGTATCAGGCGCACGATTGGTCTATGGCACGCCGTATTATTGTCATACGGCAGTCAACCAAAGAGGCACCCGGGAAAGCGCTCAAACTTTTTGCAGAAGATCCTGCTGTTCAAGGGTGACGGTACGGTGCATATACAACCACACTAGAACTGCCAGCCGTAGAGGTATGGCGCTTGTATCGCGACAGAGCCGATGCCGAGAACCGGATCAAGGAACTCAAAGCCGATTTCGGGCTCGATGCCTTCAATATGGGAGACTTCTGGGCCACTGAAGCGGCGCTGGCTGTCGCCATGTTGGCATACAATCTGATGAGTCTGTTCCGTCAGTTTGTTATGAGAAACCGTGTTCAGCACACGCTGTCAACACTACACGGTTTGGTACTGGCAATTGGTGGCAGATGGCACGGCAGCCCAGGTAATAGCCGCCTCATGCTGTCAGTTCCCAGGCGGAAAAGAGCATGGTTTGCAGGACTGTGGGCAAATGCCGAAGGACCGCCTGCATGGTCAACATAAACAAACAAAACCGCTAATGGAATATCTGGGTTAATTATAGTTTGAGATGTCCCACCCAGTGCCCTGCTTTGTCTGATTTGGGGAGCCAATTAGTACGGCCACTTAGGAGATTTCCTGAGTGGCCGTTTCCTTTCACTTATTTTACATCCATACTGTTTAAACAGGTCGTAATTGAAATGATATGAATATAACCGGGTTCACTGTCAGAGATGTAAACCGGCACACTGTACATTTTGCCAATCTGTAATCAGTCTCCAGGAAATTGACATTAGTTAAAGATGTGTTACAAGCCCACAAAATTAATTGCATATAAATCCGTTTATATAAACTCACAGGGTAAGGGAGGAACCACACCATGAAGATCAGTTCAAGGTTAATTCTGGGATTTGGTACAAGTCTGTTATTCTTGCTTCTGTTGGGAGGTGTCGGGATTTATGAGTTAAAAGAGGTCTCTACCAAGAGCGACAAAGCCATTGAGGTTGACGCTAGTGTTGTTGAGTACGCCCAGCGGATGAGAGCTAACATCAACATGATGCGACGCTATGAGAAGGATGCCTTTTTGGCGATCCCCGACCTTGCCAAGATTGGTGAATATCAGAAGAAGTGGGCTGATTCTCATGAACATGCAAAAAAGCGTATGGATGCGTTGATAAAGCTTGAAGATGAGGCAAATCACAAAGAGACTCTTGCCGCAATCAACAAGGCGATGGAGGGGTATGAAGCTGGTTTTAACAAAGTTATCGAGATGGTAAAGAGCGGTGCCATCACTGATCCCCGTGATGCCAACAAGGCTATCGAAGAATACAAGAATTTTACTCATCAGGCTGAAAAAAATATCACTGATTACGCAACAGCTAATGATGAAGTACTGACGACGATTAAAAAGGAACTGGACAAGGAGATAGAACACGCCATTACTCTCTCAATTACATTAGTAGTCATTTCCATCATAATTGTATTTGTTATGGTCATCCTGCTGATTCGTTCCATCAAGAGACCGCTTGACCAGATACAGATTCTCGTAGATGACATCTCACAAGGTGAAGGTGACCTGACCAAACGCCTGACCTATCATGGCAAGGATGAACTTGGTGCTATCTGTGGCGGCTTCAACCTGTTCATTGAAAAGCTGCGTAACATAATTAGCCAGATTTCCAGCACATCATCCCAGGTTGCTTCTGCCGCAGTCCAGTTAAACTCCACTGCTGAACAAATCGCTACCGGTGCTGAGGAAGTTGCAGCCCAAGCGGGAACCGTTGCTACAGCGGGAGAAGAGATGTCTGCTACATCCGGAGATATTGCTCAGAACTGTCAGATGGCAGCAGAAGGTGCTCAACGTGCTTCCCAAGCTGCTCAAAACGGTTCAGAGGTCGTGGAGAAAACTGTCAGGGTAATGGGTCAGATTGCTGAGAAAGTGCAAGAGTCTGCCAAAACAGTTGAGAGCCTGGGGGCACGTAGTGACCAAATTGGGGCTATCATCGGCACCATCGAAGACATTGCTGACCAAACTAACCTGCTTGCACTCAATGCTGCTATCGAAGCTGCACGTGCAGGGGAGCAAGGTAGGGGTTTTGCAGTTGTAGCGGATGAAGTACGGGCACTGGCAGAGAGAACAACCAGAGCAACAAGAGAAATCGGTGAAATGATAAAGGCGATCCAGCAAGAAACCAAAGGTGCTGTAGCTGCTATGGAGCAAGGAGTCAGTCAGGTTGAAGCGGGCACAATGGAAGCTGCAAAATCAGGACAGGCATTGCAGGACATCCTTCAACAGGTGAATGATGTTGCCATGCAGGTCAACCAGATAGCCACTGCTGCTGAGGAGCAGACGGCAACCACCAGTGAGATATCCAGCAACATGCAGCAGATAACGGAAGTAGTACAGCAAACCTCCCACGGTGCTCATCAGTCAGCTACCGCAGCATCACATCTAAGTGGCAACGCTGAAGAGTTGCAGCGTCTTGTACGGCAGTTCAAGCTGTAACAAAGCTATCTTGAGAGGTGACTGATGAGTAACTTGCCAGCAGTAAGAACTGGCAGCAATGACGCCTCACACGAACTTAGCCAGTTGGTCAGCTTTCATCTGGATAATAAGGAATATGGTGTTGTAAGTACTTGAAAATGCGGGAGATCATCCGCATGGTTGCTATACTCGAAACAGAGCAAAAGCAGAAAAAGGAGAATGATCCAACCATAATAAGTCAGGCCCGCCAAAAACAAAAACCGGCGGGTCTACTTTATGCCCGTTGACATGAGAAGAATCATCACCGATGGCACTGCCCGGCAGATATGAGGACTGAACAATGAAATTGGAAAAACGCGTAGGGGAAGCATTATTACGCCAATTGATTGCCAATTCTGCGATTCCGTTGATCGGCAGTGCCGTGGCCAGTTTGCTGGTTGCCATTTCACTGATTGGGTCAATCGAAAGTTATATAATCGTCGGCTGGTTATTGCTTGTTTATGCGACACTTGGCATCCGTATCTGGCTCACCCGCCGTTGTCAGGCGCGCCTTGCCTCAACCGGCTATGATGCCGGAGATGCCATTCGTTATGCCATGACCGCAGGTTTGTCCGGCATTGCGTGGGGAATTGGCGGAGTGTTGATCAAAGGCGCCACCCCGTTAGCCATGATTGTTATCATCACGGCAATTCAGGCCATGGTAATGGGCGGGGTCTTGACACTTGGCACTCTTGTACCCGCGTTTATTGCCTTTGCGCTCCCTGCGGTTCTTCCCATGGTTTTTGTTTTAGCATTTAGCGGAGGGGTCGCGAATACCGTATTAGCCATATACAGTTTCTTGTTCCTTGCTCTCATGGTCGGTATTGCAATCCGTTTCAACAGGTCACTCCGCTACACGTGGCAGTTAACCTTCGAAAAAGAGGACCTTGTCACGTCACTGACCGAAGCGCATGACAATCTCGCGTTGCTGGCGACAACCGACGGCCTTACCGGCATTGCCAACCGCCGCCATTTTGATGCTGTTATCGAAGTTGAATTTGCTCGCTTGTATCGATCCAAAGCGCCGCTTTCCTTGATCTTGCTGGATATAGATCATTTCAAGCTTTTTAACGACGCGTACGGGCATGTTGCGGGTGACCAATGCCTGAAGAACGTTGCCGGCGTTTTCCAGCGATGCATCACTCGTGCACCGGATTTAGCAGCACGCTATGGCGGAGAGGAATTTGCCGCTATCCTGCCGGAAACAGATTACCGTGGTGCCATTACCCTGGCAGAAAAGATCAGAGCCAAAGTGGCCGGGATGGCCATCCCCCATTGCGATTCCGGTACCGAAAGTTACGTCACTGTCAGTCTTGGAGTTGTTACCCTTGATTGCACTAAAGTCCAGTCGCCGCTTGATGCGGTTGCTATCACTGATCGCCAGCTTTACCGGGCGAAATCAGAAGGCCGGAACCGCATCGCTTCATGGAACGGGATGGATGTCCATCCAGTGTGCGAGTCCATGTTACGTCTGACCTGGAATACCTCCTACGACAGCGGTGAACCAACGATCGACAACGAGCATCGTGAGCTGTTTCTTCTGGCGAACGTCCTTTTGGAAAAAGTGTTGGCCGGAAATACTGAGCCTGACCAGTTCAAACAAGCTTTCGATAATCTGCAAGTGCATATTGTTAAGCACTTTGCTCATGAGGAATCAATTCTTCTTGAACATGGCTATGATAGGGTGGTGGACCATACCGAGCGGCATTGTGTCCTTGTGGAGTCGGCTATGAAACTTCGTCGTCAATTTGAAGAATCCGGCGTTTCGGTCGGTGAGCTCGTCGAGTTTCTGGTTTCCGAAGTCGTGGTCGGACACATGTTGAACAAGGATCGAGCCTTTTTTGGATTGTTTGCCGACAACAAATCCGCAGGAGTAACCTCATGACAAAATCGATTTTGGAAAGTGACGAGATGTATCTGCGCACTGTTTATGACGCATTGCTGTCGACTTTGTGCAAAAATACACATGAGGGCGACGGAGGTAATCAACTCTGAATGCGGTTCTGAACATGACAAATACTTGAGGCTTTACAAGGATGTTGAGGGGAGGCCCCGGAGGGGTCAACCCTTGAAAGTGGGAATATTTTAAGAATACGATCTCCAGCAACGCCGTTGGACACCGCCTGCCCACTGTAAGGGAAGGATTGAAGAGGTCCTCTTCATAATTCCCAACCTCAGGCGACCGGGTTTTTGAAGGGATGGAAGGAGCAGTAACGCAGATGATTGAGAACCTTCATACATGGCTTGCCATCAGACTTATGCTGCTCTGCCTCATCCTGGCGCTGGTGATTGGCGGCCTGGTAAATTATCTCGGCAGCATCCGCCTGGACAACCATGTCGTGGACATGGCGAAAGAAGAAACGGCAAGCTATATCGGACAGGTGGCCGCTTACCTGCAATCCCCCTCGCCTCAGGCCCTGGATAATCTCAACCGCAGGATTCATGCGGAGATAGAACGGGATCATCTGATTATTGTTGAATTTTACGATACCGATTCGCATAAAATCATCGAGGCGGTCAAACCGAATGCCAAAGAGCTCGAGGCCAGACTCCCCAAGCATGGCAGCGAATTCGCCGGCAAGGGCGGTATTGTTTGCACCAAACTTGCACTGAATGGTGATACGTATATGCGGGTGTTTGTCCCGCTTCTGAACAGCTCCGGAACCAAAATCGGTTATCTGGAGGGGATTTATCACGCGCCGACGGAGATCATTGCCCAGATCAAGCAGCAGACTCTCTGGTCGTTAATTCTGGTTGTACTGGTCATTTTCGCCACCACTCTGGCGCTGTACCCTGTGATCATTCGCATGAACCGGAATCTGGTTGCATATTCCAACAATCTTGCGCTTACCAACATCGGACTGTTGAAGGTACTGGGAAGCGCCATCGCCAAACGCGACAGCGACACCAATATCCATAATTACCGGGTTACGCTCTATTCGGTGCATATCGGCGAGCAATTGGGGCTTGCCAACACCGCAATGAAGGGGCTTATCAAGGGGGCTTTTCTCCACGACCTGGGCAAGATTGCCATTAGTGATACTATCCTGCACAAATCGGGCAAGTTGACTGATGAAGAGTTCGAGATCATGAAGAGTCATGTGCTGCATGGCGAGGATCTGGTCCATAGCTACGACTGGCTGAAGGACTCCCTTGACGTGGTTACCTGCCACCATGAGAAATTTGACGGCAGCGGCTATCCACTTGGCCTGGCTCAGAATACTATTCCACTCAGTGCCCGAATTTTTGCAATAGCAGACGTGTTCGATGCGCTGACCTCCAAGCGCCCCTACAAAGAACCCTTCAGCTTTGCTGTTTCGATAGAAATTATCAGGGAATCCTCAGGCAGTCACTTTGACCCGGATATTGCACAGCTGTTTATGGATCATGCCGAGGCTTTGTACACAGAGATCTGCAACGACGAAGAGGCATTGTTGCACCAAAAACTGGAAGCGTGCATTATCAAGTACTTTGAAGAGTGACCAGGGCAGACAGAGGCATCAGCCCTTGACACGGGATATAAGTGGAAACGTAAAAAAACAAGGTTCCAGCCAAGCAGGCAGATCGGTGAACCCGGTTACCTGCTGGCCCGTTGTGCAGCAAAAACGAAGACTAAAGGAGGCGCTTGTCATGGATAGAGAGTGGCTGAACGTATTTATGCATCTCTTTGTTGCTACTGTAGCAGGCGGCCTGATTGGGCTTGAGCGTAGTTATCATGGCCGCCCGGCTGGCTTTAGAACGCATACTCTTGTCTGTGTTGCTTCAAGTCTTCTCATGCTCGTTACGATGTACCAAGGCACGTGGTTTGCCGGAGCGATTGAGACTGTCAGAGTTGACCCGACTCGGATGGCTCAGGGAGTTATGACGGGTATAGGTTTCCTTGGTGCAGGTGTAATTATGCGAGAAGGACTTACCGTTCGTGGATTGACCACGGCAGCTTCAATCTGGATAACGGCGGCCATCGGAATTCTTGCAGGCGTTGGGTTCTATAGTGCTGTTGTTATGGCTTCAGTAATAACCCTCGGAGTATTATCCGTGTTCAGAAAAATTGAAAGCAAAATGCCCTCACAGGTTTTTGCAAATCACACTCTTCTCTTTAACCGAAATAACGTAATGAACGAGGCGCAGGTTAAAAATATACTCTCAGTGAATGGTTTCTCCGCTGCCAATATCAGCTACCGTTTGCTGGGAGAAGGAGAGAAGTTAGAATATCGCATGACGTTGCGGACGACAGATAAAGGAAATATTGAAAAGTTATCGAAATCTCTCTTGGAGTTGAATGAAATTGTCGAATTTAACATTTCACTGACCGGAGATTGAAAATCAGCCAAAATACCAATCAGACAGAAGCAGCGGCCTGAAACCGACGCCCCGTTGGACGATCAGAAAAAGACCCCATCGTGGTTGGTGCCCAACGGTATTTCCCGGAGTCAAAATTTGGGGAGGATGAAACGAGGAAAGGTGCTATGAAGTGCAAGCCCCTAAGACGTAGTTTTTTGGACATAAGTAACCAGGAAAACGAAGAAAACGTTTGCGGTAATTGACATTTTTGACCGAATGCTGGCCACCAATGGTGCCCAGTCGGACCCTATAGTGATAAAATGGTGATAAAATCATCCACAATGGATAGAAATAAATGTATCACGGTAAAGAAGATATAAACGATTTGCTTGATGACATCAGGCTGTTTTAGGGAAAACAGCCCATTTGCCAAGCGATTATATAGTTTAAAACTATGTAAGACAAAAAATCAATTTTCATCTTGAGGGTAACGATGGGGAGTGATGTATGACAGATTCGGTCAAGCAAATCAGCGGAGCTCGGGGCTCATTGGCAGGAGGAAGCTACAGTGGCGGCGGCTTTCCACAAGATCATAAAAAGAGAGAGACGGTGTCTCAGCAAGATGACCTGGTTGAAATATCCAGGGATGCCCGCGACCGTGCAATAATCAAAAAAAAGAAAGGTCTTCTTGAGTATCTGAAAGAACTGTTTAAGTGAGCAGAATGTTCATGTGGAAGATGCCGGGGTCAGGAGAAGCTTTCTTTGTCCTTCTGATACGCGCCGGCGAACTGTTCCAGCAGTGACGCAATATGCGACTCCTCCAGACCAAGTATCTGTGCCGGCGCGGATTGCGGAAGATTCAGTTCATCATCCGGTTCGCGTACCCCAATCCCCAGTTTGTGGCAAAACAGGTTTGACAACGCAACAATGCAGGTCAGTGCAACTTGGCAAGACTCTTCACTATCGTCAAACTGCAGCGAATGATGCTTCAGGATGACCTGCGCCAGAATGTCAGGGAAATTCCATTTTTTAATAACCAGCCCGCCAACTTCCGAATGAGTGTACGAGTATACCTGCTCTTCAGCTTCTTCAAAGGTAACCCCGCCGTTATAACATTTCTGCATGACATCCAGAAACTGCGTGTGGTTCATTGCATTCATGATTATTTTGCCGATATCGTGGAACAGTCCTCCCAAAAATGCTTCCTCCTCGCTGACAAACTGGGTTTCACGAGCAATTATGCTCGCTGCAAGGCCAGCACCAAAGGAATGTTCCCAAAGCATTTTCTCTGTCAGGCCATACGGCTGATAAACCTGCTTGACTGATGCGGCAACGACAAGGCACTTTAGTGTGCCAAAACCGAGAACAACAATCGCACGTGAGAGTGTCTGAATTTGCCGCTGATAGCCATAAAACGAGGAGTTTGAAATTTTGAGGACACGGGCGGCAATTGCAGGATCAGAAGCGACAATCCTGGCGAGCTCTTCGGCTGTTGCACCTTCGCTCTCGATAAGTTTCATGACCTTTATTGCGACAACCGGAATCGTCGGCAAGTCGCTGGCGGCCATGATCATTTCTTCAAGATCTTTGTTCATTTCGTCCCCGCATCACTTAAAAAATTATTGATGCCTGTATTGCCAGCAGACCATTCCCGTCGTATTATCCACATATAGGATAAATAATCAAGTGATTAGCCTGAAGACATTCCGTCTGTAAGATATCTGAATCATGATGAAGCACGTTTCGCACTAAATCATCGTAATGGAGGTACTGATGCGCCGAAGTGAATTACACATAAGTGACCGAATTTCCATAGACAGTATCATAAAACGGTGTCGGGTGTGCCGACTTGGCATGTGCGACAACGGCCAACCGTACATAGTACCTTTGAGTTTCGGATATGACGGGAATTTTCTGTACCTGCATGCCGCTTTGGAAGGGAAGAAGGTCGATATTCTCAAGAAAAACAGTCAGGTCTGCTTCGAATTTGATATCCTTGAAGCTGTAACAACAGCTGACAAGGCATGCAACTGGGGTATGAAATACGAAAGTGTTGTCGGGTTTGGCGTAGCTGAATTACTGGAAAGCAGCGAGGCAAAAAGTGCCGCACTTACCTGCATAATGGAGCAGTACAGTACAGATGAATGGACATTTACCGAGCAGGCAGTGGCAGGCACGCTGGTTATACGTGTCACCATTGATACCATAAGTGGCAGGGCCTTGCGCTGATGATAAATGTCCCAATGCCACCCGCCTGACCGCCGTAACGCCTCGTATGGAGCTAAATCATTGAATTGTTGTCAGATGGTGTGTATAATCCGCCGAACTATCGCCGGATGCCAAGGAAACAACTACTTATGAAGACCCTTCAAACGTACCTGTTGCTGTTGAGTGCTGTAGTTCTGCTGTCAGGTTTCAGCTGGGGTTTCACGTCTGATCCCTGCAAAGAGGCACTGGACTCGGCGGAGGAGCTGAATACGATTCACGATGATGTGCAGCTTCGTCAGGCAGAAGCTAAAATTGCTGCGCAATGCCCGAATGGTGCTGCTGCCCACTTTGTCATGGCATTACAACAAGAACGTGTCAGTAATTTCGATGGAGCCATCGAAGAGTACCGCCGGGTGCTGCAACAGGAACCGACATTTGCCCAGGCCAGCGGTAACCTCGGGCTTCTCTATGCTCAAAAAGGAATGAACGATGAAGCATCGGTCGAACTGACCCGGGCTTTATCTATGATGCAAAATCCCCTCTATCACAAGGCTCTGGCGAAAATTTTTGCTGCACAAAAAGTATATCCGCTGGCTGCCTACCACTACAAAGAGGCAGGGCAGGTGCTGACCGGCGATGCTTCCATTTTTACCGGCTTGGCCGAGGTGTACACCGGGCTGAACCTGCCTGACAAGGCACTGGACGAGTATCGTCGAGCTTTGGCGGCGGATCCCGCCTCAGTGACGGCATATGTAGGCATGGCAACCATATACCTGCAACGCAACCAAATCGACAAGGCTCTTGAGCAACTGAAGCAGGGAGAGGCGATTGCCCCGCAAAATCGGGAAATTCACCTGCTGTTGGCGGATATTTATGAAAAGCAGGGGGATGTAAAGTTAGCTGACTACCACTTCCTGTTGGGGGGTAAGAGCAAAGCTCAAAAAACTGCGGATACGCCTGATGCAAGTGAGGCTAATGGTATAATTGAGAGCCTCAAGGCCGCCATAAAAGAGCAACCTGACGACACTCTTTTGTACGAAAAACTCGGCCATCTTTATCAGGTCGCCGGTAAAAACGCAGAGGCCTTAGAGGCGTATCGTGAGGCGGCTCATCGCAACAGCACCAACAGCGACGTTTATCTTAACCAAGGTATTCTGTATGAGCAAAAATCACAGCTTGATGAAGCGGTGGTCGCTTACAAGCGAGCAATCAAGGTCAATCCTTCCAATGCAGAGGCTCATTTGAGGCTCGGTGATATCCGCTTTTCCCGCGGTTTGTTTCAGGAAGCGGTGGATCATTATGTTGAGTTTCTGAAGTTGCGCCCTGAAAGCCCCGATATTCATCTGAAGTTGGCCCGGATATTTGCCAAAAGCAAGGAGGTTGCTCGGGCAATTTCCTCTTACAGCGCTGTGCTTGCCTACAGCCCGGACGATGGTGATGCCAACAGGGAAGTCGCAGCTCTGTATGCTAAAAAAGGGGACATCGAGAAAGCGGTAACACATTACTCAAAGGCGCTCGCGGTTCGTAAGGAAGACAGTGATGCGCGCATTGCGCTTATATCACTTTATGTAAAGGGCAAGAAATATGACGAAATCACGGCACTTCTTAAAGAGGCTGTAGAGCTGAACCCCGATGATCCAATGAATCATTACAAGCTGGGGTTGATGTATGACTTTAAAAAAGAATATGACAATGCAATAACGTCATACAAAAAGGCAATTGAGCTGAAGCCTGATAACGCCAGGGCGCTAAATGCGCTTGGTCGGCTGTACATGAAGACCGGGCGGCTGAGTGAAGCAAAAGAGACGCTTGAAGCAGCAAAAAAAGCTGATCCAACCATGGAAGAAACGACGGTGTTGCTCAGCAACATCCGTGATGAATTCAACCCTGAACCGCGAAAAATATCGAAAGGCAAAAAGTCAAAAGCCAAAAAAAGCAAAAAAAGCAAAAAAAACAAGAAAAACCCAAATAAAGCAAAGAGCTCAGGTACAACAAAGAAAGCTCCTGTAGCCACACAAAAGAGCACAAAGAAGAAGGAGTAACACCACACTGCAGCATGGCAACCAACTGATAACCGAGCATTCTGACCTCTGCACCCCGCGACTGGAAACACCATGACAGCTTCGAGCGGTACTGGTTCTTACTTCATCTACGACATTCAAATCTCTTCCCGCCACTGGCAAAACCTCAACCTGGGAGCGCTTTCACGCACGATTAAAGAGCGAGGAATCCCTCGGATCCAATTTTTTCGGCAGCTTGCATTCAAACTCAACAGTGGCCGTGAGATCGGTTCACCTGTAGTTCATGCCGGCGAGTTAAACCTGTATGCCACACTTCAAAATGCGCTGCGCTATCTTATTGACGACGTGGCTCGGGCAGCGGCATCCTCTCTGCTGATAAAGGCCGCCAGAAATGCCGGACTAGACCCTGGAGGCACAAAGCTTTTCACCACAGCACGATTTTTTGTGGAGCTCTTTCCTCCTGCACCCGTTCTGGAAGGGGACATTACTCCTGACCGCTGGCTGGCTGAAGGTTTACACGACCAACGTTGCGTGCATCAATTGTTGCGGGAAATGCTGCTATTACGGTTGGCTGCAGTCAATCCGGCAATTGAGAGCTTTCGCGAATTAGTGGATGATTCAGCATTGGCGGAAACGACTCAGTACAATCAACTCAGCCAGGCTTTTGAGCGTACCCTCAAAGAGGGGCCGATTCTTGCGAACAAGGGCTACAGCCTTTTTGATGCCCTCATGGCTGCAATTATCGTTTCTCCACACTCCCTGGCCGGTCAGGTAAACTATCTCCGTGACCAGTGGCAGGACGTTTTCCCGCCTGAGTTGCTGCATGACGTGGATATCGCTTTTGATATTCTGCGTGAAGAACAGTTGGAACGCGGCGGTGGTGGGGATCCGGGGCCTGCCCCGGTTCTCGAATTTCACCATACCGGAGCAGACACTCTGCATGCACCGTCCGGTACGGGAGGGGTCTTTCACGGGTTTGATTATCCCGAGTATGAACAATTTTCACCAGATGCCAACTGGATGTCTCATGTCGTCATGATTGCCAAAATGGTCTATGTGTGGCTCGATCAGCTCAGCCGTCTGCACGGCTATCCGATAACGCGGCTTGACCAGATACCTGACAGAGAACTTGACAGGCTGGCGACCCGTGGTTTTACCGGGCTCTGGCTGATAGGACTCTGGGAACGCTCTCCTGCTTCTCAGCGGATCAAGCAGCTCTGCGGCAATCCTGACGCGATTGCCTCCGCGTATTCACTGTATGATTATGAAGTGGCCGCCGATCTTGGTGGCTGGGATGCGCTGGCAAATCTGAGGGAAAGAGCCGAACGCCGCGGTATCCGGTTGGCCAGCGATATGGTGCCGAATCATACCGGTATCTACTCGCGATGGGTCATTCAGCATCCGGACTGGTTTGTTCAGACGGATTATCCCCCTTTTCCGACCTACCAGTTCACTGGCGAAGATCTATCGCATGACCCGAATGTGTGTCTTCAGGTCGAGGACGGCTACTGGAACAAAAGTGACGCTGCCGTCGTATTCAAACATTATGACCGGAATAGCGGGCGTACCCGTTACATGTATCACGGCAACGACGGCACAAGCATCCCCTGGAACGACACGGCTCAACTCAATTACTTGATCCCGGAACTGCGCGAGTCGGTAATCCAGACCATCATTCATGTTGCCAGAAATTTTCCTATTATCCGTTTCGACGCCGCCATGACTCTGGCGAAAAAGCATTTTCAGCGCCTTTGGTTTCCGTTGCGCGGACTTGGGGGTGGAGTACCGTCGCGTGCCGAGTATGGCATGAGCAAGGAAGAATTCGATGCCGTTTTCCCGGTTGAATTCTGGCGCGAAGTTGTAGACCGTGTGGCGATTGAGGCGCCAGATACGCTGCTGCTGGCGGAAGCGTTCTGGATGATGGAGGGGTATTTCGTCAGGACGCTCGGCATGCATCGTGTGTATAACAGCGCCTTTATGAACATGCTTAAAACTGAGGAAAATGCCAAATACCGGACAACGATTAAAAATGTACTGGAATTCAACCACGAAATTCTCAAGCGTTTTGTTAATTTTATGAATAATCCGGATGAAAAAACGGCCGTCGCCCAATTTGGCTCGCAGGGTAAATATTTCGGTGCCTGTGTGCTCCTTTCGACAATGCCTGGCCTGCCGATGTTCGGACATGGCCAGATTGAGGGATTTCACGAGAAATACGGCATGGAGTACAAACGTGCCTATTGGGATGAGAAGATTGATGAAGGGCTGGTACGCGGCCATGAGATGTGGATTTTTCCGCTGTTGTGCCGTCGCTGGCTCTTTTCAGGTTCGGAGAATTTTGTCCTGTATGATTTCAATGCCGGAGACAGCATCGATGAGAACGTTTTCGCTTATTCTAACCGGAGCGGTGAGCATCGGGCATTGGTGCTGTACCATAACAGCCATGCAACCACCGCAGGATGGATAAGGGAGTCAGTATCGTATCTGGCTCCAGGTGGAGCAGAAACCGAACAACTTGTCCGAACTAATCTTGCTGAAGCGCTCGGAGTTGCAAACAAGGAGCGCGGCTATGTGGCGTTCCGTGATCACACCGAGGGCCTTGAATATATCCGCTCAAGCCGGGAACTTTATGATCAGGGTTTGTATGTCGAACTCAAGGAGTACCAGTTCCACGTTTTTATGGATTTTCGGGAGCTTCATGATGATGCAGAGGGGGCATGGCTGCTGCTGCACCGACATCTGAGCGGCACCGGCGTGAGCTCCCTTGATGAAGAGCGCAAACAGTTGCGGTATGAGGAGCTGAATGCGGCTTTCCGAATTGTCTTTGAACTGCTGACCGAAAACAGGGAAGTGGGATTTTCTGTTGCTTCGGCTATGGAATTACAGCAAGCGGTAGAGCTGTTTCTGACGTGTGTTGATGTCGACGGCTTGATAGTCCAGCCAAGTGGTAAACTTCGCAGTGCGGCCGGTAAAGGGAAACGAAAATCACATCGGAAAAAAAGCCAGGCACTGGAACTGTATACCGGCTTCACCGAGCTTTTCTCTTGCAAATCAACTATGATGGCAGCCCGTTCATTCCAGCTTCGTCTGGCCGCAGGGTTCTCCGACCGGGCGCCTCAATCACTGCTGTTTGCATGGTTGATTCTTCGTGAAACTGAATTGAATCCAATCAGCCTGGGGCTTGACTACACACTACGGAAGTTTTTGCGACGAGATGGTGAACCTGGATTTGAGAGTAGAGCTATTGAGTTGCTGGTTGCGCTATTGGAATGGTGGCGCACTACCGATCGGAAAAGCGCCGCAAGCTGTCTGAAACAGACGCAGGAGTTGTTTGGACTTGAGGCATGCCGGAAGTTCTTGCAACATCACGAAAGTGCCGGTGTTGAATGGTTTAACAAGGAACGTTTTGAAGAGCTGTGTGAGTGGCAAGCACTGCTGCTTCTGGTGGAACACTGTAAAGGTGCCGTTTCTTCACGGTTTGTTTCAACAAAAATGAATGAGGCAGAACGTGCTATCTGTCAGGGAGTGAATCTGGCACAAGATGTCGGGTATCGCAGCAGACTATTTGTTGAACTGACGGAGAAAACAGAAACTCCGCGTACACGTGGTGCTAAAAAAACTGTGGTATGATCCGAATTTACAGGTTCAGACGATGCAGAACGGCCGACAAAATTGTCAGCCGTTCTTCGTTCAAATTATTATTGCCGTGAGATCAGGCAAACGGGTTTTTGATAGTGATCGTCTGGTCCCGGCGCGGTCCGACCGACACCAATACGATTTGGCAACCGGCCAGTTCCTCGAGGCGACGAACATATGCCTGAGCCGTTGCCGGGAGCTCTGTAAAAGTGCGTGCTGAGGTAATGTCCTGTTTCCACCCGGGGAGCTCTTCATAGACAGGCTGGCATCTTTCAAACAGTTCCAGCTGAGCCGGCAGAGTCTCCAGCACTTTACCGTCGCAGGTATAACCGGTGCACACCTTGATAGTGTCGAATTCCGACAATACGTCCAGCTTGGTCAGCGCTATGCCGGTCAGGCCGTTGACGCGGACAGCATAGCGAATCACCATGGCATCAAACCAGCCGCAGCGCCGTGGACGCCCTGTAGTTGCGCCGAACTCGCCGCCAATTCGGCGGATTTCTTCGCCAACATCATCCAGAAGTTCAGTCGGGAACGGGCCGCTTCCTACTCTGGTTACATAGGCCTTTGATATGCCGATTATTTCGTGAATTTCACGGGGACTGACCCCGGAACCGGTGCAGGCGCCACCTGAGCAGGTTGATGAAGAGGTGACAAAGGGATAGGTGCCGTGATCGATATCCAGTAAAGTCCCCTGCGCCCCTTCAAAAAGTGCTTTCTTGCCTGCCTTGAGGTCCTTGTTGAGGATCAGCGCGGTGTCGGCAACGTAACGGCGGAGAACATCTGCGTAGCCCTGATATTCGGCTAATATATCATCGAAGCTGCATGGTGGCTCTCCGAGAAACTTTTCCAGAAAGAAGTTTTTCTCGACAAGAAATTCCTTCAGCTTACGGGTAAAAGTGGCTGTATCGAGCAGATCCATCAAGCGGATGCCGCGCCGTCCAATTTTATCTTCATAACAGGGGCCGATGCCGCGTCCGGTCGTGCCGATTTTCTTGTCGCCGCTTTTTGCTTCGCGGGCGATGTCGATCTGTTTGTGGTACGGCATAATGATGTGCATCGATTCGGACAATAGCAGGCAGGAATCGTCCTTTATCCGCCCCGATTCCTTAAGCTTGGTAATTTCCCGGATGAACACTTCCGGATCGAGTACAACGCCATTGCCAATTATACAGCGCTTTCCCTCATGCAGAATACCGGAGGGAATCAGGTGAAGAACAACTTTTTCATTGCCAACGACCAGGGTGTGCCCGGCATTGTTGCCCCCCTGATAACGTACTACGTCGTCAGCATATTCCGTGTAGATATCAACAACCTTGCCCTTCCCTTCATCGCCCCATTGGGCACCAACTACAACTACGTTTGCCATATTAAGTCCTCTCCCTGACTTTCTTCGATATAGGTAATAAGTCCCGGTTGGACAAGCATATCCTTTTCAAGCGGGATCACAACGCCGTCTCTGCTCCGGACAACACGATACTGATCTGTGTCGTCACTGATAACAAGCATGTAGCTGATATTCATTTTTTTTGCATATTCATGTGACTGATCGTAGTCGCGCCGAATGATATCCCGTGCAGCAGTGTGTCCCGTTGCTCGGAGCTGCCGTGCCGCCAGTAGCGCGTTTCTTCGGTCATGGCAGGAGTTGAACAGCAAAAAATCGGTTGTAGAAAACTCCAGTGATTCTGACTGTCGCTCAATTGTGCGGAGCAGATTAAGCAGGTTGAACGTAAATCCGGTAGCGGGGGCATTAAAGCCATAGCGTCCGATCAGGTTGTCGTACCGACCGCCGCTGCAGACCGGTTCGCCAAAACCGCTGACAAAGCCTTCAAAGGTAATGCCGGAGTGGTAATCAAGCCCCCGAGTTTCACCCAGATCAATGGAAAGGTAATCGGTTACACCATGTATATCGAGAATTTCGAGAACTTCCTGAAGGTTATCCAGAGCAGCGCACGAGCGGGCATTGGTGACGAGTCCTCGTGCCGCTTCCAGAACTTCACGTCCGCCAAACAGCCGAGGCAGAGCGCTCAGTTCGCGGGCCGATTCCGGCGAAACGTTATGCTCTTTCAGCAGAGTACACACAGCCGAACTGTCTTTGCGCGACACCGCCTCGCGCAGTTGTTGAAGCGGTTCGCCGCACAATCCCGACGCCTGAAAAACTCCCTGGCAAAATTCAACTTGGCCTAAATCAACGGTAAAGTCATCCAGGCCCAGTACCTGCAACGCCTCGATTGTCATGGCAATCATCTCGGCATCCGCTTCAGGTGAGTCGAGACCAATCAATTCAACACCGGTCTGGAATATTTCACGACTGCGCCCAGCCTGAATTTCAGTTTGACGCAAAACCCTTCCGCTATAGCTGATACGGTGCGGCAACGGCAGGGCAGACATGCGGGTTGCCACAATTCGTGCAATCTGCGGTGTAATATCAGGCGGCAGTGCCAGCAGCCGCCCGGACTGACGATCATCGAACCGATAGGTTCTCCCTTTAAGCTCATCACCCATTCCGGTGGAAAGCACATCCTCATATTCGAGCCGTGGGGTGATGATGCGCCGAAATCCCCACAATTCAAAAACTCGCAACAGGTGGTTTTCGATGGAACCTATTTTTGCCGCAGTTCCGGGTAGGAAATCAGCTACGCCACGGGGGAGCGCTATGTCGCTGGGAGAATGAATCATGAATACTCAGGCCTCGTTTTTTGCCAACATGCGCGCGATTGTCGCAAAATCAATGTGCCAAGTCAAAACAAAAGGAAGGCGGTTCCTAATCTGCCGCAGGAACAATTTTGATCGGTCCAGAGGTCGAAGGGTCAACCGGGGCGGTGCTCTTCGGAAAAATCGGTGGCTGAATCGGCGCTTCCACTGCCTGAGGTGAAACGGCTGGAGGCACAGGCACCTTTTGGGCGGGTTTATCTGGTGTAACCAGGGACTTCTGCCCGTTTTCAGTTGCTGCGGGGCTTTCGGCCACTTTCCTGTCAACAGGATGCTGGATCAGCGAGACCATATCGTCAAAAAGCCTTCCGTACACCTCTGGATCAGGGGTTTCGCGGAGAGTCCAGTCATTTTTTTTCTGCTCAAGTGTACGGCGAATTCCGTCGAGCGATTTGAAGCGTACCTCTGTTTTGTGCGACAGATTCGCTTCGGACTCGCTGAAATCAGGATACTGAAGGTTGACTAGCGGATAATAGGGGAGCAACAAGCGTCCGCGAAAGTTTGGATACTCCCACAGGACAGTACCGTCGGGGCCGAGCATTTGGGCCGAGATAGTCAAAAAGTTATAGTCTGTTTCAAGCGCTGACAACAGATTGCTGGAGTATATTTTACTTTTTTTGGTCAGCCCGCTTACGACGAGCACCATGACTGCATCCAGACGATTTTTCTTGATGTAGGCGCCTACTTCGTCATTTTTCCAGAAATATTTGTTGTACTGAGTCCCGGCGTCATCCCTTTTTTCTCGACGAGCTACCAGTGAACTGAACAATTGTCTTGGCTCATCAGATTGCAGCGGGACCGCAAAAAAGTTACCGGTACTTTGAAGCTTTCGAGCAAGCAGCGGCTCGTATTTTCGATTCAGATCGGCGATGAGTGGAAACAGTATTTCCTTTTGCGGATGGATAATGTCGGAATCGGTATCAATTAAAATCGGTGCGATCCCGAGCACTTTTACCTGTTCGGCAAAACTGTCAACCGGGATATTGAAATGATTCTGAGCGCATCCGCCCAAGATTCCGGCTACTAAAAATAAACTGAGAATTCTAATGATCAGTCGCTTCATGGCTCAACTCCGAGAATATATATATGAGACACCGCCTTATAGCAGAAAGCGCGACCGTATTCTACTCAAATTGATTTATTATCAGGAAACGCTTGCAGCATGTATTGGCTCGTTGTCGCAACTCGCTCAATTATATTGACAAAATATGGCGATATTTCGTATCGTCTTGCTACGAAACCTGCTTATCGAGAGTGGTGGAGGGAAAAGGCCCTGCGAAGCCACAGCAACCGGTCATGTGACGTCAGGTGCTAAATCCTGCCGAAAGGCAAAGATGAGAGGTGTGCTGTGCAGTTTCAGCCCCTTCTTCATCTGTTTGAAGTGAAGGGTTTTTTTATGTCTGAAATGTACATTGTCGAACAGTCAATAACGTTTGAATCGGGTGTACGCCTCGACAGTGGCCGCATCCTCGCTCCAATTACACTTGTGTATGAAACGTACGGTAAACTTAATGCGCTGAAAAACAATGCCATACTGGTTGAGCATGCCTGGACCGGTGATGCCCACCTTGCCGGAAAAAGAAACGAATCTGAAACCAAGCTGGGGTGGTGGGACGCAATAGTTGGTCCGGGCCGACTACTTGATACAGACCACTATTTTGTCATCTGCGCAAACGTTATCGGTTCCTGTTTCGGTTCTACCGGTCCGGCCTCAATAAACCCCAAAACGGGCAAACGCTTCAATCTTACTTTTCCCGTCGTCACCATTCGCGACATGGTTCGCGCCCAGAAGCTTCTGATCGAATCACTTGGCATTGAGCGCCTGCTGACGGTCATGGGGGGAAGCATGGGAGGTATGCAGGCGCTTGAGTGGGCAACCCAGTACCCGGACAGCATTTCTTCGGCAATCATACTTGCTACCACTCCTCGCCCCTCACCACAGGCAATTTCTCTTAACGCCGTTGCCCGCTGGGCAATATTCAACGACCCAACCTGGCGCAAGGGCGAATACAAGCACAATCCTAAAGACGGTTTGGCGCTTGCACGGGGTATCGGCCACATTACCTTTCTTTCAGACGAATCAATGAATGCCAAATTTGGCCGGCGTTTTTCAGCCCGGGACGGCAAGTTTGATTTTTTTGGTCAGTTTGAGGTGGAGCGTTACCTGAATTACAATGGCTACAATTTTGTTGACCGCTTTGATGCCAATTCTTTTCTTTACCTCGCCAAGGCTCTGGACCTTTATGATGTCGCCTGGGGATATGAGTCGATGGCCGAGGCGTTCAACAATGTCACGGCGCCGCTGCAGTTTTTCGCCTTCAGCTCCGACTGGCTCTATCCCCCCTATCAGACTGAGGAGATGGTTACATGCCTCACGGAAACGGGCAAAAGCGTGGAATATCATCTGATTACTTCCGCATATGGCCACGATGCTTTTCTTCTTGAACATGAGACGTTTACGCCGATGGTGCAAAAGTTCCTTGCTCAGGTGAGTGGCACCGAAAATGCGTGATATAAAAAAAATGTCTGATGGATGTGACGGGTACAAACTACCCAGAAAATTGCGCCACTATGTTGGTAAGGCCATTGCCGATTTCACACTGATTGAGAAGGGTGACCGCGTTGCAGTTGCGGTATCGGGAGGCAAAGACTCATACGTGCTGCTGCTGATACTGGAAGAGTTGCGGCGAAGAGCGCCGGTGCCATTTGAATTAATTGCGGTCAATATTGACTCTGGTTATACCGGTTACCGGACCGATATCATTGAATATTTTCTTAAAAAAAACGACTTTGACTATCGTCTGATTCCAAGTGAACACTACGCCATTATTCAGGAAAAGCGTCGTCCTGGCTCTTCCTATTGTTCAATCTGTTCACGCCTGAAGCGGGGGGCGCTCTACGAAGCCGCTCAGGCGTTGGGATGCAATAAGCTGGCGCTTGGCCACCATCAGGACGATTTTATCGAGACGCTGCTACTCAACCAGTTTTTTGTCGGCTCGCTCAAATCCATGGCGGCCTCCATGCTGGCTGATAATGGCGTCACTACGGTCATCAGGCCGCTGGTCTATGTTGCTGAAGAAGAAATTATTGCCTTTTCACGCCAAGCAGAGCTGCCGGTTGTCTGCTGCTGTTGTCCGGTTTGCGGTACGGCCGATCTGCAACGCAAGCGTATGAAACGGCTGCTGAAGGAGCTGCAGGCAGATATCCCCAACATCAAGAGCAGTCTCCTGAAAGCCCTTTCAAATGTTCATCCCCGCCACTTGCTCGACCCCACGCTGCGTCGCGATATGACGGGAGTTGACAACGCCAGTGTCGGTATTGTCAGCTCGGGCACTTCTTTTGATCCGGATGCCCATATCTGTGAGCAGGTCAATGGCTGAGTACCAGCCACCAATCGCCACAACTGAAACTCCTGCTATCGTGATTGCTTCCATGTCAATTCCTCCAGTAGTTTGTATGTCAGGAAGATATCATGGTGACATGTCAAAATACGTCGTTTCAAAAATAGACCATTGAAATTTTCAGGGATTAGTCTAAAAGGGCAAGAAGTTTTGAAGAATCAAAAGCCTGATAACGTGCTGCAATGGTTGAAGTCAAAACCGTCACTTGAAATGCTCGCAGCGGAATTCCCGGAACTGCGGGAAACCGTCCGGAATGATCTTGCCGAAATTGTTGCCACCGGTACCGCCTCGGATATCTCAGTATACCTTAAGCGGCTGTCCCGGTCAGAGCGACTACTGGAGAAACAATGCCATGGCATGCGCGGAGACAAAAAAATTGTTGCCGCGTACATTCGGCAGTCCGTTCTCACCCGTATGGCATACCTCGCCACCAAACAGCATCTGGTTTCTGAGGCGACCGGCATAGAAAAGGGTAAAGTCTGTTTTAACCTGCTGAACGGGTTTGTTGCCCAAAAGCTGTTATTTTCCAGAGACCTTGAGCGCAAGCCGGTTTCGTTATTCTGGTTTCGCCTGTTCTGGCCGGTCTTGTGGCAAAAACGGTTTCTTATGCCGCTTGTTCAAACAGAGGGTATTTATTGCTTCTATTCCCGGCAGCTGATTAGTAAACTGACTGCGGTGATTGACAAGAGGAGTTGTCTGGAGATTGCTGCGGGAGATGGGACGCTGACGCGTTTTTTGGCGGACAGCGGCGTCCAAATAACTGCCACTGATGACTACAGCTGGCAACATGAAGTGAAATACACTGCATCAGTTGAAAAGATCGACGCACGGGGGGCGTTGCGGAAATACGCTCCCGAGGTAGTTATCTGTTCTTGGCCTCCGGCCGGGAACAGCTTTGAACAACAGGTGTTCAGAACGAGGAGCGTTCAGCAGTATATCGTTATCTGCAGCCGGCACCGCTTTGCTGCCGGCAACTGGAATGCCTACCAAGAGCAGTCACTGTTTGACTATAAAGAAGATAGTAAACTGAGCAGCCTTGTTCTTCCGCCTGAACTCGATGCCGCTGTCTATGTTTTCAAACGAAAGGATTGATTAGTGGCTAAGAAAGGTAGCTGGTAAGCGGGGTATCAGGGTTCGCCGTGTTCGGCATCACCTGACAGCATGACCAGATCGACTCGCCGGTTTTTGGCGCGCCCTTCGGTGGTGGCGTTATCGGCTATCGGTCTGAATTCGGCAAATCCGGTGGCCGAAATTTTGCCCGGCTCGACGTCGAAATTTTTCAGCAGATATTTCACTGCGTTAGTGGCTCGAGCGGTTGCCAGCTCCCAATTTGAGGGGAATTGGCTGGAACTGATCGGGATATTATCGGTATGCCCTTCCAGACGCAGCGGGTTATTGTACTGTGTCATGACCTCGGCGATGGTATTGATCAGCTCGTATGCCTCAGGTTTAATATTCGCTTGACCTGAGTTGAAGAACCCGGCCTCTTTGAGGCTGACAATCAGACCGCGCCTGGTTATTTCCAGGGTTACTTTGTTTTGGGCACCCTGCTTGACGAGGTACGCCTCGACGGCTGCTTTGATCTGGCGGAAATCCTTCTCTTCGGCCCGCGTTTTCTGTCCGCTACGCGCCCGCCCCATGGGCGAAACTTTCACTTCAGGTTTGATGGATGGAATGATCGTGACCGATTGTGAGGGGATTACGTTGACTTTCGGAGCGGTTGCACCTGTTGTTGCCATGCCGAAAGATTGCTGAATCGCCTGCATGATCTCTTCAACCTTCTTCTTGTCACTTTGTCCCATAGCGTAAAGCACGACGAAGACGGCAAACAGCAAGGTGATGAAGTCTGCGTAGGAAACGAGCCAGCGCTCGTGATTGGCATGTTTTTCCGGTTGCCTCTTGAGTGCCATGGCTAGTTAGTGCCCGCCGCCGACGAACGCCATCAGCTTCTGCTCAATAAAATGGGGGTTTTCTCCGTTCTGGATGGCAATCAACCCTTCCAGAATCATGACACGTCGCAAGACTTCTTCTTTCATGCGTATTTTAATTTTATTTCCGATCGGCAGGCAGATAATGTTGGCGACAATCAAGCCGTAAATAGTCGCAACGAACGCGACCGCAATTCCGCCCCCCAGCTTTGATGTATCCGAGAGATTACCCATGACGTGGATAAGGCCGAGAACCGCACCGATAATACCAATCGTCGGTGAATATCCTCCGGCCGCTTCGTAGAACTCGATGCTATGCTTTGTGTGGTCTTCGTAGGCCATGATATCTGCTTCAAGCGTTTCGCGCAGTTTCTGGGGGTCGATGCCGTCAACTACCAGTGAAATCCCTTTCTTAATAAAGGTGTCTTTGGCGGACTGAGCTTCCTGCTCCAATGAAATCAAACCATTGCGTCGCGCTTTGGTGGCATAATTGATGATATCTTTTACAACCTGTTCATGGTCAACTTTGGCTGGAAGGAATGCAATCTTGACGTTTTTGAAGGCAGCAATGATCGCCGGCAGGGGGAAAGAGACAAAGGCAGCTCCGAAGGTACCACCCAAAACAATCAATGCCGCAGTAGGCTGTATCAACGCAGATATGTGGACGCCTTCGATGGCGGCTCCGCCAAAAATAGCGCCGAACCCCATCACTAACCCTATAATAGTAGCTAAATCCATACGCTAGTAATCCTGACTGTGTAGTGGAGTATGGCTGCGTGTCGAGTGAGAATCCTGCAAGGTGTCTGTCTCATGCTCTTGTGACGACCAGCTGATATGCCGGGAATGTGAACGACCGAGGTAGCGCCGGGCGGAAGGGAGCAAAGCCCTGCGCGAAATTCTGGCACGGAATGCCACCACGCGACCGATTATGGCACTGGCCCGGTCAACAACAATATAGCGATTGCCATTATACAGTGTGATGACAGTGTCAGGGGTCTCTTCAATACAGATAATGTGATCCGGGTTGAGGTACATCAGATGTTTATCCAGGCGTGTCACTGCTATCATGCAAACTCCGCTAGAATTATGAATATTTTTCTATAAATATCAAAAGCCGTATAAGGTCAAGAACTTTTTGCTTCCGACACCGGACACAGTCAGATTATGGCATCTATTGCATCAAAGTCAATATGACGCTCGGCAATTGAATTAATAAGTTCGATTTTTTCATGATCCTCGGGCCCGATTTTTGATACATGCTCACGCAAGGTATGAAAAATTTCCGAGGATGTTTCCTCGACACGTATGTAGGGGATATTGCTGTCATCGACAATCCGTTGCGTGATGGCAGATACCGGGGCGTGGCCGCCTATAACCAGCCCTGCCAGTTTTTTGGTATACTCCGGAATATGGTGCAGCGACGACGCGGTAACAAGCAGTTCATCCCGGGAACTGGTGACGATCAAAAGCGTCGACTCTTCGAGGTTGTCAATGACGCGCTGAGATGATGCCGCCCCCAACTGGATGTTGTGGCATATTCGGCTTCTTTCTGTGAAATCTCCGTGCAGAGGCAGGCCAAGCAATTCGGAAACGTGGAGCAGTGTGGGGTCAGCCAGAGTCGGATGATAATCAAAGGCGCTTGTTACCATGACACTCCTTCCGGAAAAAGCCTTTTGTAAATACCCCAGCGTGTTTACCCGCTTGTTGGCCACCAGTTTGTTGGCCATAATGATCCTCACATCAGCTTTCTCGCGCTGATAAAGCGCCAGATTGAGCTCGACAGAGTCAATAACATTACCGATTCCGCCGCCGGTCACCAGTAGCACCGGGGCATCAAGTTCGACGGCGATGCGCGCATTGTTCATGCCGACTACCGAACCCACCCCGCCGTGTCCTGCGCCCTCAATAATCAGGTAGTCATACTTCTTTTCCAGCGCCTCACACGCTGCCCGAATCGCCTTGCGCGGTGAATCGGAAGCAATAGTACCATCAAGAAACTGCCGCGTTGTTCCGGGGGTCAATGTTACCGGTGACATCAGGGAAACGTCCCGTTCAACGCCAAACACGGAGGCAAACATAGCGGCATCCTTATCAACGATGCTGCCTTCAAACTCGATCCATTTCGGCCCAAGAGGCTTCATAAATCCGACCCGATCGTACTTTTTACGCGCCAGATGCATGAGAGAAAGGCTAATAGTCGTTTTTCCGCAATGCTGCCCCGTGGCACCAATGAAGATTTTTTTACACATAGACGGATCCCTCCTGGTGATTCCTGATACAGTCCAGATCCAGCAACAAAAACTATCGATGCAGTCAAGAACAGACAATGCATTAGGTTTCAAAGAAAAGTGCCAGAAATATACCTCAATTTCGATAGATAGCAAATACTATGCGAAGACGTGTCACATTTTTCCGACCCAGAACAGGTGCCTTAAATTCCCTATAAATTGGATTGACAGAGCAGCACCAATCATCTACCTTGGCGCGAAGCTAGGGGAGTTTCGACTGAGAGCGGTGCCTGCCGCGACCCTTCGTACCTGATCCGGGTAATGCCGGCGTAGGGAAGCGCGACCGATTAATTTTAAAAGCCGCCGCTGCGGTTTTTTCTGTTTGTGGGGGGTGTATGCAGATTGTGCTGAATGGTGATTCTGTGGAATGTGTTGCAGGAAGTTCGGTGGCCTCGCTGTTGGTAACGCTGGAGGTTGCGCGCGAGAGGGTGGCGGTTGAGTTGAATGCTGCAATCGTACCGAAAGCTGATTATGAAAAGCGGCTGCTTGCGGATGGGGACAAAATAGAAATAGTTCACTTTGTTGGCGGAGGGTAAGTGATATGAATTCAGCAGATCCGTTTATTATCGGCGGGCGGAAGTTTTCTTCACGCCTTATGGTTGGTACCGGCAAATATGCCAGTTTTGAACAAACCGCTCAAGCACTTGAAATATCAGGTGCTGAAATCATCACTGTCGCAGTGCGCCGGGTAAATCTGGACAGGAGCAAAGAGTCGCTGCTTGACTACATTGATCCCCAAAAATATACCCTGCTGCCCAACACTGCCGGTTGCTACACGGCCGATGATGCAGTGCGCACCTGTCGTCTGGCACGCGAAGCGGGCATGTCTGATTTTGTGAAGCTGGAAGTGCTCGGCGATGAAAAAACGCTCTTCCCGGATAACGAGGAACTGCTCAAAGCGGCCCGGGTACTCGTGGCAGAAGGTTTCACCGTACTTCCCTACTGCAGTGATGATGTTATCGTCTGCAAAAAACTGGAAGATATTGGTTGCGCGGCAGTCATGCCGTTAGGGGCTCCAATCGGTAGTGGCCTTGGCATTCGCAATCCATATAATATACGAATAATACTGGAGAACGTGAAGATTCCGGTAATTGTCGATGCCGGCGTGGGGTCCGCTTCTGATGCTGCAATCGCGATGGAGCTTGGATGTGATGGTGTACTGATGAATACCGCTATTGCCGGTGCGCAGGATCCGATAGCCATGGCTGAAGCGATGAAATTGGCTGTTATTGCGGGGCGCTTGTCTTACAAAGCCGGCCGGATTCCGCGCAAGTTGTACGCTAACGCATCCAGCCCTCTGGATGGGATGATTTCGTGACGTGTGCAGATGGTAGATTTTAACCTGTATCTGATAACCGACCGCAGGCAGACGGCAGGAAGGCAACTTCCTGCCGTTGTCGCAGATGCTCTGGCTGGAGGCGTGAGATGCGTACAGCTGCGGGAAAAGGATTTGGCGTCACGGCAACTATTTGACCTCGCGGAAGAATTGCGAGAGATAACCCGAAGCTACGGGGCGCAGTTGCTGATTAATGATCGACCTGATATCGCGTTGGCTGTCGGTGCAGACGGCGTACAGCTGGGAGTTTCCAGCCTTCCGGTGTCAGAAGCGCGCCGGCTGCTCGGCCCAAAGCGTCTTATCGGCTATTCGTCCCATAGTATCGCTGAAGCAGTACTGGCAGAGCGCAATGGTGCGGATTTTGTTACATTCGGTCCGGTGTATGCTACCCCCTCCAAGACAACTTATGGAGAACCACTCGGAGTGGTAACGCTGTCGGAAGCGGTCCAATCACTCAGATCACCGGTTTTTGCGCTCGGCGGTGTAAAAAAAATCTCTGTGCCTGAGGTCATGGCGAGCGGCTGCCACGGGATTGCCCTGATTTCGGCCATTATCGGGACTGATGACCCCCGATCTGAATCGGAAACTATCTTATCAACAGTTGCAGGGTGTGTTTGTGGCCGCTGATTCTTTCATTCACCCAGACCTGCATATTAACTCATATGGCCATTACCTGCGCCGCCGGTTCGGCTGCCGGATCAGCAAAGTCAATGTTGACGCCGGCTTTACGTGCCCGAACCGCGACGGCAGCAAAGGGACTGGTGGCTGTATTTACTGCAACAACGAGTCGTTCTCACCGCGAAATACTGTCGCTGCCATTCCCCTGGAAGAACAGATGGCTGCTGGGATGGCGTATCACAGACGCCGGCTAGGTTCCGAGAAATTCATCGTCTATTTCCAGAAATACACCAATACCTACGGCTCGGTAGGGTTGCTCTCAGACCTGTACCGTCGGGCACTTGACCACCCTGACGTGATCGGCATCTCAGTCGGGACCAGGCCGGATTCCTTGACAGATGATACCCTGGAATTACTGGCTGAAATAGCCAGAACAAAATATGTTTGTCTGGAACTTGGTTTGCAGTCGATGGATGATGCAATTTTGCTGCGTATCAACCGCAGGCATACTCTGGATGATTTTCTGGATACAGTGAATCGGGCAGCTGACAGAGGGTTTGACATCTGCGCTCATCTTATCCATGGTTTTCAGGGGGAGGATCCGGAAGCGTTTCTAAACACCGCTTGTCTCATGGCACGGCTTCCAATCAACTCGATAAAACTGCACCAGCTGCATGCAGTGGAAGGGACGAAACTTGCAGAATTGTATTGTCGCGGAGAATTTGTTCCGTTGGCTATTGAGGCATATATTTCTACCGTGGCAGACTTTCTGGAGCGGCTTCCGCAGCATATTGCCATTCAGCGCCTGTACGGTTCCGCCCCTCTCGATATTTGCGTTGCTCCCCGGTGGGGACTTAAAAACAACCAGATGTGGTATGCCATTATCAATGAGTTGATTCGGCGTGGCACCCGACAGGGATGCCTCTCAATGGCCAGTTGAGATGCTGGCCTCCACGGCAAACCGCTTGATTTTTCGCGTTGTTGTTTTAGGGAATTCATCTTCGCGAATGGTAAATTTGCGTACACGTTTGTAATCAGCAAGACTGTTGCAGGCTTTTTGAACTTCCAGTCTCAGCAGTGCTTCAACATCCGCTTCACTCATCGGGCAACTTCCATCTGTACGGCAGTGATTATCCAAGGCTTCCTGGTTAGGAAATATGACCGCGTGAATTTCCTCTGATGTGGTGCCGATCCGGTGACCATATACCATAACTTCCGCTATAAACTGACTCTTCAGCAGTTCATTTTCTACTTCTTCCGGATAGACGTTTTTACCGTTGGGTGTGACGATAAGGTTTTTGACCCGGCCACTAATCGTCAAAAAGCCGTCTGTACTCAGATATCCGAGGTCGCCGGTGCGGTACCAGCCATCTGAAAGTACTTCGACAGTTGCCTGAGGATTCTTGTAATACCCCTGCATAACATTAGGCCCTTTAACGACAATTTCACCAACTCCGTCGTCATTTGGTGTGTCAATGCGCACTTCTACTCCATTGAGAAGACGACCGATGGTGCCGAGCCGTTTTGCTCCCGGATGTTCGGCACTGATGATTGGGGAGGTTTCGGTGATTCCGTACCCTTGGTAGATTGATAACCCGAATTCTGTCATCCCTTTGCCAATGGCCGGATCAAGTGCTGCACCGCCGCTGATGAAAATGGTGCCGGAGCCGAACGCCTGGCGGACTTTCGAGGTGACAAGTGCACGCGTAAGCGGAACAGAAAACAGCAGTTGCGACAGTTTTTTGGCATTAACATTTTTGGTGATTCGGTCAAGTATCATTCGGTACACGGCTGGCACCGCCAGAAAAAAGGTTGGTTTGACCTCCGCAAGATTCTCACCAAGTTTTTTCAGAGATTCGCAGAAAGAAACTTTCCCTCCGAGAGATAGGGGCAGAAGGACTCCGCATACCTGTTCAAACACGTGATTGATAGGCAAAAACGAGAGGGTATGAATGCTGTTGTCGAGATGAAAGTGGTTGGCGGCCCCCTTGATGTTGGAAACGATATTGGCGTGGCTGAGCATGGCGCCCTTGGAGCGCCCGGTTGTACCGGATGTGTACAGAATCACAGCAGTATCAGTGTGATTCCGGGGTTTTTCAGGGAGTGGTGCGGAGTGGCAGAGGGCATTCAGTGATAGAAGGCGACCCGTTCTGGTAAGTTTTGTGCGAAGCCGCTCGGCAGGGTCAAACGGATCGGAATCGACTGTATCTTCGGCCCCTGGCGTGCATAGCTGACGGTATATCTGGCGGGCGAGCACTTCCATGGTGGTACGGCGATTTACCGGTAGGTTCACCTCGGATACCAGTTCACGCCATTCTTCGATCAATGTATCCAGAGCCTGAACAGCTCGGGAGTTGGAGCCGTCTGCAGCGGACGATGTTAGGGTTATAATACGTTCAAGGACAGGAATGCCGGGGAATATTTCAAAAAGCAGCTCCAGACAGGGGGGAGCGCTAAATACGATACGGGCATCGCAATCGGTAAGTATGTGACGCAGTTCAGCCGCTTTCAGCTCCTTGTCGATAGGCACGACAACCCCGCCCGCCTTGAGAATGCCAAGATATGCGGCGACCCACTGTGGTGATGACGGTGCCAGCAGCGCAGCATGGTCGCCAGCGTTGAAGCCGTTTTTTATCAGGCCGGCTGCAATCCGGTCAGAGAGTTCCCACAGTCCGCCGTATGTCATGGCATGCCACGTACCGGCCAGTTTGTAGCACAACGCCGGTGCGTCACTATATTTCTGGCAGCTTTCCCTGATCAAGGAATCTATCGTCTGCATCGTCTCCCTCCAAACAGTGTTTTCGGTACACAGTATCATTGCTGCACTGCCTTTTGTCAAAGCTAAAAGCGTTCTCTGCGGAGAGAAAATGCTTTTTTGGAGTTGTGTAGAGTGATATAGTCACGGCGTTCAGTACCATACCAGAGATGTATTCAGCCAAAGGAGCTGCTCAATGTCCGAACTTCGTGTCCGTTTTGCCCCCAGTCCCACCGGTTATCTCCATGTTGGCGGTGCCAGAACCGCGCTTTTTAACTGGCTGCTGGCCAAAAAACAGGGTGGTACGTTCATTTTGCGTATCGAGGATACCGATGTTGAGCGCTCGACCAAGGAATCCGTCGATGCAATTCTGGACGGTATGAAATGGCTTGGGCTTGAGTGGAACGAAGGGCCGTTTTTTCAATCGGACTATTTCCCGCTGTACAAGGAGTATGTTCAGAAACTGCTTGATGCCGGTAAAGCCTACAAATGTTACTGCAGTGCCGAAGTGCTCGATGCGAAACGCGAACTGGCCATGAAGGAGGGGCGCAAGCCGAAGTATGACGGCACCTGCCGTGAACGGAGCGACCAACCGGAGGGCCCGTATGTTATCCGTTTCAAGGCGCCACGTGACGGTGCCACTTCATTCGATGACCTGATCAAAGGTACCATCACCTTTCCGAATGAGGAGCTGGACGACTTGATCATCCAGCGAACTGACGGCACGCCAACCTATAATTTCTGCGTGGTCATAGATGATGCCACCATGAAGATTACGACCGTCATCAGGGGCGATGACCATGTCAACAATACCCCCCGTCAGGTCCAGCTGTATGAAGCGCTCGGTTTCCCGGTACCGCAGTTTGCCCATGTTCCGATGATTCTCGGTTCTGACAAGGCACGGCTATCCAAACGCCATGGCGCCACCAGTGTTATTGCTTATCGGGATATGGGGTACCTTCCGGAGGCATTGATGAATTACCTTGTCCGGTTGGGGTGGAGTTGCGGCGACGACGAAATTTTCAGCCGCGCAGAGATGGTTCAGAAATTCGACATTGGCAGCATCGGGCGCTCTGCCTCGGTGTTTGACCCGGACAAGCTCAACTGGTTGAACGCTCACTATATCAAAAGCTGCGATCCCGAGCGGTTGGCCCATCTGCTGCTACCGCATCTCTCCTCACGAGAGATTACAACGCTTGGCGGCCCTGATCTGGTTGCGGTGGTTAAAACACTGCAGGAACGTGCTCAAACACTGGAGGAGATGGCGGAAAGAGCCGTTTTCTACTACAATGCTCCAACCAGTTACGATGATGCTGCGTTGGCCAAGTTTGACAGCAGTCATTTGCTGGCGGTCTTTGCAGCCGTCACGGCAAAGCTTGCGGCAGTCGATGTGCCGGATGTGTCCCCTATTGACGCCCTATTTAAAGTGGTGTGCAGTGAAAACGGCTGGAAAATGGGTCAGGTCGGCCAGCCGGTGCGTATCGCTCTTTCCGGCGGCACCCAGGCGCCCGGGATTGCCGAAATTGTGGTGGTGCTTGGTGGCACCGAGACGATCAGGCGGATAGAAAAAATGCAGGGGTACCTGTCAGGAAAGTGACCCTCTTTACCTGATACTCAATGGGGTAGTCGCGATACAGTGCCGGCTGCCCTTTTTTTACACATAAAAACAGCTTGGTCTGTGCCGGATACGCAATGTCACTTTTTACACTTACAACAGCATACGAACCACGTGGCGATCAGCCGGAAGCAATAGCCGAGCTGGTTGCGGGGATTGAGCGGGGTGAATCTCATCAGACTCTTCTGGGGGTCACTGGATCCGGCAAGACCTTTACCATTGCCAATGTCATTGCCCGTACAGGGCGACCGGCGTTGGTGCTGGCTCCGAACAAAACGTTAGCGGCCCAGCTTTACGGAGAATTCAAGGAACTCTTTCCGGACAATGCTGTTGAATTCTTTGTCTCCTACTACGATTATTATCAGCCGGAGGCGTACATTCCGACCAGTGACACCTTTATTGAAAAAGATTCCGCCATTAACGACGAGATTGATAAACTGCGTCATTCAGCGACACGCAGTCTTTTGACTCGCCGCGATGTCATAATTGTAGCATCGGTATCCTGTATCTACGGTATTGGTTCACCGGAAGCATATCAGGCCATGCATATTTTCTTTCATCAGGGGGACAGCTACGGCCGTGACGAATTACTGAAAAAACTTATCGAGATTCAATACGAACGCAATGACATGGATTTCCACCGTGGCACATTCCGGGTCAGGGGGGATGTTGTCGAAATTTTCCCGGCGTATGATAATGATCGCGCGCTGCGGGTTGAATTTTTCGGCGATGACATTGAGGCGATCAGCGAGATCGACCCGCTTCGAGGTGTTGTGCTGCAAAAACTCGCCAAGTGTTCTATTTACCCGGCATCGCATTACGTTGCCACCCGTGAAACATTGGAACGGGCGGTGGAGCAGATCCGTGTTGATCTGACCGAGCGGATCAGCTGGTTCCGCAGTCAAAACATGCTCCTTGAGGAGCAGCGTATCGAACAGCGAACCCGTTATGACATAGAAATGATGGAGGAAATGGGCTTCTGCCATGGCATTGAAAACTATTCGCGTTACTTTGACGGTCGACAAGCGGGTGAAGCTCCGTACACCCTGATTGATTTTTTTCCGGAAGATTTTGTGCTGTTCGTTGATGAATCACACATTACCATACCTCAAACCGGAGCAATGTATCGGGGAGACCGTTCCCGTAAGGAAACCCTCGTCAATTACGGGTTTCGCCTGCCCGCCGCTCTTGATAACCGGCCACTCAATTTTCAGGAATTTCAGGCCCGTATCCGGCAGGTCGTCTACGTTTCTGCAACTCCGGCGGAGTATGAACTGAAAACAAGCGGCGGGGTTTTTGTTGAACAGGTTATCCGGCCCACCGGCCTGATTGATCCGCTTATCGAGGTGCGGCCGGTGACGGCGGGCAGTTCGTATGGCCAGGTTGACGATCTTCTTCATGAAGTTCGCGAGGTAGTCAGCCGAGGCGAACGGGTGCTCGTGACTACTCTCTCCAAGCGTATGTCTGAAGAGCTGACCAACTATTATCGTGAACTCGGGGTGCGGATAAAGTATCTCCACTCCGATATTGATACGATCGAACGGATGCAGATTCTGCGCGATCTTCGCCTTGGAGAGTTTGATGTTTTGGTCGGAATTAACCTGCTCCGGGAGGGGCTTGATCTGCCGGAAGTATCGCTTGTTGCCATTCTTGATGCCGACAAGGAAGGTTTTCTTCGCTCCGAACGGTCACTGATACAAACATGTGGTCGGGCTGCACGGAACGTTAACGGTAGAGTGCTCATGTATGGCGACAGCGTGACCCGCTCCATGCAGGCGTGCCTGGACGAAACCGTGCGTCGCCGGATCAAGCAGCTTGCGTATAACAAAGAGTTCGGCATAACTCCGGAAACGGTAAAAAAGGGTCTGCGTACTATTCTTGAATCGATAGAGGAGAAGGATTACATTACTCCGTTTGTCGGAGTGGCCGAAGCAGGTGAAGAGTACCTGGCGCCGAAAGAAATTCCGAAGCTGGTAAAGAAGCTCCGCAAGGAGATGCTGGCAGCTGCCAAAGAATTGAACTTCGAGAGGGCTGCCGAGTTGCGCGACCGGGTGAAGAAACTTGAAAATATGGAGCTGGCTCTTCGGTGAGTGTTCTGACTACGCACTCATTTACGGCTGCCTGCCGAGAAAACAATGCGCTTTCTCCAGAGTTGGTCACCGCGTTTCGTACGAAGATATATATGTATTTTCGAGCACATCCCCGACCAATGCCGTGGCGCGAGACCAATGACCCGTACCGGATTCTTGTATCCGAAATCATGCTGCAGCAGACCCAAGTGGAGCGGGTCAAGAACAAATATGCAGAATTTTTGAATGTCTATCCGACTGTTTTTGAGCTGGCTGCTTCGCCGTTATCTGATGTACTGCAAGCCTGGCAGGGGCTCGGATATAATCGACGGGCAATTTTTCTCAAGCGTTGCTCGGAAGCGATTGTTACCTGCTACGGCGGAAAATTTCCCCGCTCGGTTGCGGAGCTGCAATCACTGCCGGGCATCGGCCCTTATACGTCACGGGCTGTGGCGGCATTCGCGTTCGGTATTGCCGAGCCACTCATTGAGACCAACATCCGCACAGTCTACATCCATTATTTCTTCCATGGATGCGCTGTCATTGATGACCGTGAAATTATGCCACTGATTGCGGCAACTCTTGATCGGGAGAATCCTCGTGAATGGTACTATGCCCTGATGGATTATGGGGGCATGCTCAAACAGACCGGTCCCAACCCCGGTCGTCGCAGCAGGCACCATGCGCAGCAGAGCCGCTTCGAAGGGTCTAATCGGCAGCTGCGCAGTCGTATTCTGCGAGAGGTGCTTGAGCACGCGGGGATGACGCTGAAAAAACTTCAGTCAGTTGTGTCGGCGTTGCCGGAGGCGGTAGAACGGAATCTTGCAGCGCTGCAGCGGGAAGGCTTTCTGGTGAAGAGGAGTCGAGGCTACTACATAGCGGACAGTACTGAGACAAACCGAGAATAAAACAGGGGGCAGCTCAATACGATCTGCCCCCTGTGATGTTAAGTGGAAATTATTTTTTGTGGCAATCTTTGCAGCCGGTTGGTCCTTTTTTACCGTCGGAATGGCACCCTTTGCAGGTTTTGTGCGCCCAGTCTTTACCAATACCGGCAATTTTACCAGGAGCTTTCTCGTGGCATTTCTTGCAATCATTGTTCACCAATCCCTGATGTTTCTTGTGAGCAAATGTGACCTTCCCCATTGATGCCTTAAGCTCAATTGTTTCAGGACCGGCTGCAAATGCAGCTCCGGCAAAGGCGGTTACAGCAAACAGTGCTACTGCGGCGGTGATTTTTTTCATAGTGATTGATCTCCTTTTTTTGTTGCTGCGTATGGTACGCAGACATGATTTTACACCAACGTTCTACTTAAATTTGTATGGAACTAATTAGCATAACAGGTGCCAATCTGCAAGGCCAAATGTAACTTGCCGTGATTACATAGTAATTATTACTCGGCCGCCCATGAGAGCAGGTATTTTTACCTTATATGCGGCAGCTTTGTTTTTTTTGGAGTATTGGTGGTCTGGAAAGAACTTGCCATTCATGGCGTCAATTGAGTAGAGTTCGCACAGAGAAATTATTCGAAAGGGGAACAGGCTTTATGATGTGTGCCAAAAACAGGAAAGGTTTTACGTTAATCGAGATCATGGTTGTCATCGTTATTTTAGCGCTTTTGGCAGCGCTGGTCGGGCCGAAACTGATGGGGCGTACCGATGATGCCAAAGTTACCGACGCACAGGTTCAGATAAAAAACATTGAAACCGCTCTCAAGCTGTACAAGCTTGATAACGGCAGTTATCCCTCAACAGAGCAGGGTCTGGGGGCATTGGTGGCAAAGCCGACTGTCGGCGTGATACCAAAAGGATACAAAGATGGTGGCTACCTGGAAAGCAAGAAGGTTCCCAAGGATCCTTGGGCAAATGATTATCTGTATGTTTCGCCCGGTGAGCATGGCGACTACGATCTTTACTCATTTGGCGCTGACGGTGTTAAGGGGGGTGAAGGGAAGAACGTCGATATAACCAGCTGGGATTCAAAATAATTTTTGCCCGGTGTTTCCAAATGAAATGAAATAATCTTCAGCTACGTACATATATTGGTTGATATTTTGCGGATCTGCGCTATAGTCTACCTCTCTAAGCTATTATTTTCATTATGAATAAATGTTTTTAGTGTCTGTAAAGCGCATCATTACATTAGTGAAAGAGGAGAAAGCATCATGGCGCAAAAGTTTGTTTATTTTTTTGGTAATGGTCAGGCTGAAGGCCAGGCTGACATGAAGAATCTGTTGGGGGGCAAAGGAGCAAACCTGGCTGAAATGACCAGCATCGGGCTGCCGGTTCCTCCCGGCTTTACCCTGAGCACGGAAGTCTGTACCGAGTTTTACAAGAACAACCGTGAGTATCCCGCCTCGCTTGCAGCGGAAGTTGCCACTCACCTCTCCCGGGTTGAAGCATTGATGGGCCGTACATTTGGCGACCCGGCCAATCCCCTGCTGGTTTCGGTCCGTTCCGGCGCCCGCGCCTCCATGCCGGGCATGATGGATACGGTTCTGAATCTTGGTCTCAACGACAGTACCGTTCAGGGCATCATTGCCCAGAGTGGCGACGAGCGTTTTGCGTACGATGCCTATCGCCGCTTTGTCCAGATGTATTCGGATGTTGTTATGGGAATGGACAAGCATTCTCTCGAACATCTTCTGGAGCAGAAGAAGGCCGAGCGCGGTGTTCACCTTGACACCGAATTGACCGCCACCGACTGGAAAGAGCTGGTTGCTGCTTTCAAGGCACAGATCAAAGAAGAGCTTGGCATGGCCTTCCCGGAGGATCCAATGGATCAGTTGTGGGGGGCGATTGGTGCCGTTTTTGGTTCATGGATGAATCAGCGCGCTGTTACGTACCGCCGCCTGAACAACATTCCCGCAGAATGGGGCACTGCCGTTAACGTCCAGTCAATGGTGTACGGCAATATGGGAGATGATTGTGCTACTGGCGTTGCCTTCACTCGTGACCCTTCAACCGGTGAAAACTATTTCTATGGCGAATATCTGGTGAACGCCCAGGGGGAAGATGTTGTTGCCGGTATCCGCACGCCACAGCCGATTAACCGCGCCAAGGAAACCAAACTGCCGCCAATGGAAGAGGTACTGCCGGAATGCTACCAACAACTCGCCGGTATCCGCTCGATTCTCGAAAAACATTACAAGGATATGCAGGATATCGAGTTCACTATTGAAAAAGGCAAACTATTCATGCTGCAGACCCGCAACGGCAAGCGCACCGCACCAGCCGCCATCAAGATTGCGGTGGACATGGTAGCCGAAGGGCTGATTGACCAGAAAACCGCAGTGAAACGGGTTGCACCGGAACAGCTTGATCAGCTGCTACATCCGTCGCTTGATCCGAAAGCGGTCAAGAACGTCATTGCCAAAGGGCTTCCAGCTTCTCCCGGAGCGGTGTCCGGGCACGTTGTGTTTACCGCGGATGAAGCGGAATCGGAGGCAAAGACCGGTCGCAAGGTTATTCTGGTGCGCGTCGAAACGTCTCCGGAAGATATTCACGGCATGCATGCCGCGCAGGGAATTCTGACCGCCCGTGGCGGCATGACGTCCCACGCGGCGGTTGTTGCCCGTGGCATGGGCAAGTGCTGTGTGGCCGGCTGTGGCGATATCAAGGTTGATTACGCCAGCCAGTGCTTTACTGCCAGGAACGGTGTTGTCGTTAACAAAGGCGATATGATTACCCTGGACGGAACGGCTGGTCAGGTCATGCTCGGCGCGGTAGCGACGGTATCGCCCGAATTAACCGGCGATTTCGGCACGTTAATGGGCTGGGTCGACAGCATCCGGCGCCTGAAAGTGCGTACGAATGCCGATACGCCGCATGATGCCAAGGTTGCCCGCCAGTTCGGTGCCGAAGGGATCGGCCTCTGCCGCACAGAACATATGTTTTTTGATGCGGAGCGCATTGCCGCAGTCCGTGAAATGATCCTCTCCGACGATGTTGAGGGGCGCGAACTCGCGCTGGCAAAGATTCTGCCGATGCAGAAAGGCGATTTTATCGGGCTGTTCCGCGAGATGAAGGGACTGCCGGTCACCATCCGATTGCTCGACCCGCCACTGCATGAATTTCTCCCGCAGGAGGAGAAGGATATCGAGGAGCTGTGCAAGACCATGAAAGTGCCGGTCAGCGCCCTCAAGCACAAAATCGAAACGCTGCACGAGTTTAACCCGATGCTCGGCCATCGTGGCTGCCGTCTCGGCATCACATATCCGGAAATTTACAACATGCAGGTTACAGCGATTATGGAAGCAGCCTGCCAACTTGTAAAAAACGAAGGTTTCACTATCGTGCCGGAAATCATGATTCCGTTGATTGCCACAGTGAAGGAGCTGAGCGTTCTCAAAGAAAATGCCGTAGCAATCTGCGATGAAATCATCGCCCGCTACGGTGTCAAGGTGGAGTACCTGATCGGGACGATGATCGAACTGCCGCGCGCAGCCCTGACTGCTGATGAAATAGCAACGGAGGCAGAATTTTTCTCATTTGGCACCAATGACCTGACCCAGACCACATTTGGCCTCTCGCGTGACGATGCCGGAAAGTTCTTGCCGTTCTACGTCGACAACAATATTCTTCCCGAAGACCCCTTTGTATCGCTCGACCAGAACGGTGTCGGTAAACTGGTCAAGATGGCCTGCGAACTTGGTCGGAAAACTCGGCCGAACATCAAGCTCGGCATCTGCGGTGAGCATGGTGGTGACCCGTCATCGGTTATCTTCTGCCATAACGTCGGGCTTGACTATGTTTCCTGCTCACCGTTCCGCGTTCCGATTGCACGCCTGGCTGCGGCTCATGCGGTTTTAGGCTAGTAGTCACGAACAAATAACATCGTACCTTAGCATAAGAAAGTCCGCTCACTCTGGTCAGAGAGAGCGGACTTTCTTGTATTGAAGAGACTCCGTTTTATTCTCTTCAGTCAGTCTGGCCCTTGCCCCAGGTTATCGCCCTTGTCGTTTGACGTCTCCCGTGTGGTCATGTATACTCTCGCAACTTTAATATTTTAATGAGAATTTGTATTAAATATGGTGAGTAGGGCGCTGGCTGGGGGAGGCCGGAGAGTATGATTCATGGTACAAAATCCGGATTGGAATCAAGGAGAGCTGCTATGCCTCAGAAAACAGCGATCAGGCTTTTCGACACACACAAAGTTCGTTCAGTATGGGATGCTGAAAAACAGAGGTGGTTTTTTTCTATCGTCGATGTAATAGAAATTTTGACCGGCAGTCCCAATCCGAGAAAATACTGGAGTGTCTTAAAAACGCGTCTTAAAAAGGAAGGAAGTCAGTTGACTACAGATTGTAGTCAACTGAAACTTCAGGCAACAGACGGCAAGTATTATTTGAATGACGTAGCCGACACTGAGCAGTTGCTTCGGCTTATCCAATCCATTCCATCACCCAAGGCCGAACCATTTAAACTCTGGCTGGCACGGGTCGGTTACGAGCGTCTGAAAGAGATTGAAAACCCGGAACTGGCTGCACAACGGATGCGTGAACTGTATAAGGCCAAAGGTTACAGTGACGAGTGGATTGAAAAGCGCGTGCGCGGCATCGCCGTCCGGGACGAGTTGACCAACGAATGGAAAAAGCGCGGAGTAAAGGAGCATCTTGAGTACGCCATTCTGACCGCCGAAATCAGTCGGGCGACTTTCGACATGACACCGTCCGAGTACAAAGAGTTCAAGGCGCTCGACAAGCAGCGGGATAATCTGCGTGATCATATGACCGATCTTGAATTAATCTTCACCATGCTTGGCGAGGCATCCACGACAGAAATCGCCCGCAACAAGGATGCGCAAGGTTTTGATGATAATTTTGCCGCCGCCGGTGAAGGTGGGACGGTTGCCGGTAATGCCAGAGTCGATCTGGAGAAGAAGTCAGGACGGCGGGTTTCCAGCAGGGATAATTTCAGGGAGATACCGGAAGCGGTTAAGAAGAGGCTAAAGGAATAATGAATCAAAATTAGAGGGGCTGAGATTGAATTTTATAAATATGATGTAGTTTATACAGTGAGTAGTACTATCATTTAATAGATTTCCATATTATAAAAACAGGCCATTATGTTGTGTACCCGACTACTTGACAATCATCAGCGACAGATAGTCGGGTGAGTGGGCAGAAATTTCGGCGAAATCGGTCAATACTTTCTGGCGTGGGCTACCAACCCGTTCAACAAAAACGGTGCTCTGCTCTCTCCCGGTCATGCGGAGCAGTTCGATAATTTCGCCGTAAAGTGGTTTGACTTTGAGAAGCACAACCGTTTCAAAGTGGGTCAGGCTGTCTACGATTATTTCAATGCCGGCTGTCGCAGGTACCACGGCAATTTTTTCATCTCCTTCCACCAGTGGCAGGAGCGCCTCGCACGCAGCAGCGTTGATACTGGAAATGCCGGGGATAATTTCAACGGGTAGGTGAGGGAACTGCTGTTGGAATATTCTCAGCAGGTAGATGAACGTAGAATAAAAAAGTGGGTCGCCGATGGTAATAAATGCCACCGAGCGCCCCGCTTCGGCATGAGACGCAATCAAAGATGCCGCGGCCTGCCACGCTGATACGAGCCGTGCCTTGTCGGAGGTCATCGGAAACTGGTGAATAATGAGCTCTTGTCGATCTTCATCAATAAACTCACGGACAGTTTCAAGGGCAACGCTAGGCTCGCCCGGACGTGAAACCGGCGCCAGAATAACGTCAACTCCCCGCAGAATCCGTTCAGCCTTGCGGGTGAGCAGTTCGGGATTGCCCGGGCCGACTCCGACGCCGTATATGATCGCCATCAATTGCCGCCTTTACGGGCGGAAATGACATAGACCGGGTTCTGGGCTTCAAACATTTTGTATTCACTCAGGCTTTTGGTCTTGGCAATATTGACACAGGTTGCTTCAACCGAAAATCCATGGTCTTCGAGAAACTCCACCGCTCTGGTTAATGTGTCGAGCGTGACGGCATTGATAACGACAACCCCTTCCGGCCTCAGGCGGAGAGAAATGATATCGATGATCTCGTCCAGTTTGCCGCCCGCTCCCCCGATAAAGACCCGGTCGGGATCCGGAAGATCGTCCAGGCCATCAGGTGCGTATGCCTCAATCAGTTTGATGTTGCGGGCACAGAACTTCTTCAGGTTCTCATTGATAAATCCGATGAACTGCGGATTTCTTTCGACCGCAAAAATCCTCCCCCCCGGCATCAGATTGGAGGCCTCAATTGAAATCGAACAGCTCCCGGCACCGATATCCCAGAACACCAGATCATTCTGCAGTTGAAGTTTTGCTAGGGTAACAGCCCTCACTTCCTGCTTGGTAATCAGTCTTTTTGACGTTTGGAATTCGTCATCATCAATGCCGATCAGTGGATAATGAGTGAGGTTTGGTTCATATGTACGGATGAGAATAAGAATATTCAATTCTGAGGATGAAATTTCAATGAGTCCGCGAACCGTGGTCTTGGTAAACTTTTCACTTGGCATACCAAGGTCTTCACAGAGCCAGGCTTCATACCCTTCGGCACCTCGCTCAATCAGTTCCGTAGCGATGGCAGCCGGTGTATTGGTTGTGTCAGTCAGTACGCAGGCTTTTTCGGCGGCAATGATCTTGTCGATCGCCTGATGCATTCCGCGTCCATGAACCGAGACAAAAATTCCATCATCCCACGGTTCTTTGATACGGGCAAAAGCGTACTGCATGCTGGTGACATTGGGGAATATTTCAATCCGCTCTTTCGGAAGATTGCGCAGCAGGAAGCGTGAAATACCGAAAAAAGTCGGGTCACCTGACGCCAGTAAAACCACTCTCTTTTCAGTCTGTTTAATAAAGTCGATCAGTTCTGAAAGATCGCCCAGTTCACGCTTTTCACCGGAAAAGTCAGGGAAAATGTCCAAGTGCCGCTGGTGACCGATCATGATATCGGCAGTGCCGATAATTTCCAGTGCCTTGGCCGGAAAACCATCCCAGCCGGTAAAGCCGGCTCCAATCAGATATATTGTCTGCTGTGCCATGATGTGCACCCCGTCCTGAAAGTCTTAAATTCTGGCGAACTATAGCACCCGTCCACCCAAAAATCACCAGATTATTCCTGTTCCACATCAAAGCGCTATCATCGTTGGCTCGTCTTCGGTACCCCAACGTACCGATCAGTGTGGCTCTGTGCCTCAGCTCCACCCGCCTCGATTGCATCTTTGATTTGAATTTGGTGATATGCCAGCCCATAAAAAACGAGCCGGAGAAAAGTCCCCGGCTCGAATGTTCTGGATGTATCAAGAAACTATGATTTGTGAGCTCTCTTACGCCTGATCGGATCAAGCTCTTTCTTTCGTAAACGAATCGAAGTGGGGGTCACTTCCACCAGTTCGTCGTCCTCGATGAACTCAAGCGCCTGTTCAAGCGTCATAACCTTTGGCGGGGTGAGCTTGATGGCGTCGTCCGTGCCGGATGCACGCACGTTGGTTAATTTTTTCCCTTTGCAGGGGTTTATATCCAGATCGCCATCTTTGTTGTTTTGCCCGATGATCATCCCGCCGTAAACCTCAACGCCGGCTCCGATAAACAGGGTGCCGCGCGGCTGCAGCGCATCGAGTGAGTAGGCGGTGGTCTCGCCATGATCCATGGCCATCAGAGCACCGTTTTTACGGCCCGGGATGTCGCCTTTGTACGGGGCATATTCGTGGAACGTGTGGGTCATAACAGCGGTGCCGCGGGTATCCGTCAGAACCTCTCCGCGCAGGCCGATAAGGCCGCGAGCCGGAATAATGAATTCAAGCCGCACCATTTCACCCATCGGCGCCATGGCAACCATCTCGCCTTTACGCGGCCCCATTTTTTCAATGATTGCTCCCTGAAATTCCGAAGCGACGTCAACAACCAGATATTCCATCGGTTCCATTTTGACGCCGTCTTTCATCCGGACAATAACTTCAGGCTTGGATACCGCCAGTTCGAAACCTTCACGGCGCATATTTTCAATCAGGATCGAAAGGTGCAGTTCGCCCCGTCCGGAGACCATGAATGTATCGGCGCTCTCGGTGTCATCAACCCGCAAGGAAACATTGGTACGCAGTTCCTTGGTGAGGCGCTCGCGGATGTTGCGCGATGTAACCCACTTTCCTTCACGACCGGCAAAAGGCGACGTGTTGACTATGAAGTTCATAGATAGTGTCGGCTCATCGATAGAAACGTAGGGAACTGCAATCGGATTCTCTGCAGATGCCAGCGTTTCTCCGATGCTGACCTCTTCGAAACCGGCTACAGTGACGATGTCCCCGGTGCCAGCTTCTTCGATATCAATCTGCTTGAGCCCTTCGTAGCCAAGCAGTTTGGTGATGCGTCCTTTTGAAACGGTACCGTCCTGCTTGATCATGGCAACCGTCTCGCCGGCTTTGACTTTGCCGTTAAAAATTCGACCTGTTGCCATACGACCAATATATTCGTTGTAATCGATGTTAGCGATCAGCATCTGAAACGGGGCGTTGACATCTCCCTTGGGCGGACGGACATTTGCTTCAATAACAGCAAAGAGCGGCTCAAGGTTGCTTGATTCGATGTTGATGTCAATTTTGGCGTAGCCCAGCTTGGCACTGGTGTAGACAACCGGAAAATCGAGCTGGTCATCGGAGGCATTCAGTTCGCAAAAAAGATCAAACACCATGTTCAGCACTTCGTCCGGACGACTGCCGGGACGGTCAATCTTGTTGATAACAACAATCGGTTTCAGGCCGAGATCGAGAGATTTTTTCAATACGAATCGTGTTTGCGGCATCGGGCCGTCCAGAGCATCAACAAGTAAAAGTACCGAGTCGACCATTTTAAGAACACGCTCTACTTCGCCGCCAAAATCGGCATGTCCAGGAGTATCTACGATGTTGATCTTGTAGGGACCGTGGTGAATGGAAAGGTTTTTGGCTAGAATGGTGATGCCGCGTTCCTTTTCCAGGTCATTTGAGTCCATGACCCGCTCGGTGATAGTTTCATTTGCGCGATAAACTCCGGCGTGTTTAAGCATCGCATCAACCAGGGTGGTTTTGCCGTGGTCTACATGAGCAATAATAGCGATATTTCTGATTCGTTCCTGCATGGGTAAAACTCCTCAATTCTGCAAAATAAAACGACGGGCATTGCTGCCCGTCGGATGATTTTGCACTATGTCAGCTTTTTGTTGATCTGACAAGTGTTTATACAGTTAATTCGCAAAAAGTGTGTACATAAATCAAACGTTATTGCTCATGATACCCCATTACCACGAGCACACAGCTACCGTCAGCAATAACATTGACTCCATGCTGGAGGCAGAGCACTATCGCTTCAGGGTGCCCGGCACCGGGCTGTATCCAGATATTCCTGATTCCTTTTGCTATGGCAAGCGGTACCAATTTTGCGGTAACTGCCGGGGGTGTTATGATGGAGATACTTTCAACATCTTGAGGGAGGTCGCTGATTGTGTCTACACAGGGGAGACCTTCGATTTCCGGTTCGGTCGGGTTGACCGGAATAACATTCTTGCCGTTCTGCTGGTAGCAACGCAGAACCTTGTTACCGTATTTATCTCGGTTTGTAGATGCACCGACTACCCCGAAAGTGGGCGAACTGAGGAATTGGTTGATCTGATCCTGAATGGTCATAGGCTGCTCCTCTCGAGTCATGGTGACAATAAGCACTATTTCTTTCGGTGACAAATATTGCAATTGTCAGTCGTCGCAAACGCCTTAGTGCCGTTATGGCATTTTCCACAGAATTTTCCCGCAGATATGTCCGCCATTTTCATATCTGTCGAACCTTTTCTCATCTTGAAAATTTTTGAGTGACACGCCTCGCATTTGAGGCCGGCTGCCGCATGGTTTTTTCCATCGAAAACCACTTTGCCCATAGGCGTATCCCAACGCACTGTTTTTCCGGGCTGAATCGCCGAAACATTCACTGCATAAACAGTACAGAACAGTATGGCAAGAACAACCGAGAAACGAATCATCTGCCCCCTCCTTGGATATTTTTGATTGTGTGATAAAAGTACTGAGTAGACTCCATAAGGCCATTTGTGAAAAGAATCATCACATTTTGGTGTACGCATGTCCAGAATAAACACAGCGCGTAGGGAACAAACCGTTTTTAATCGATTGTTTCTCAAAATAAAACAGTTTTTGTATTGACAAACAGCCAACGCATTTACAATAATATGTCAAACACTCTTGTTCAAGAGAAAATCATTTGGTTGGTGGTGCAATTTATAGAACACTGGATTGATATTTCACTACTTGTACGTATTATAGAGGGTGTGATGAAAACACTGAGCTTTGTCAGTACCATGCTGGTTCTCGTCGCTTTGGTATTTGTTCAGTTTTTGCTTGCTACACAGAGCAGAGCGGAACGGATAAAGGAGTTTGATCGCTCAGGAAAACTCATAGTAGTCGAAAAAACTGCAGCGGAGTTGCAGCCAGCATATAATATTAAGAATAAATCTCCGGAAAAAGTCTTTCCGGTACCTCGCCCCCCGTTTTCTGAAGGGATTTTTCCCTGCAGTCAATGTCACGGCTACATGAAACCGAATCCGCAACGCCGCATCCTGAAAGATTATCATGAGGATATTGTCCTGCATCATGCTGAAGGTCAGCGCTGGTGCACAGATTGTCACAATCTTTTGAACCGTGACAAATTACGGCTGGTCTCAGGAGAGCTGATTGACTTTTCCGAGTCCTATCGCCTTTGCGGCCAATGTCATGGCGATAAATTCAGGGACTGGAAAGTTGGCGTTCATGGAAAGCGGACCGGGAACTGGAATGGTGACAAGCAGTACCTTCTCTGTGTCCACTGCCACAATCCGCACGATCCAAAATTCAAGCCGCTTAAGCCGATGCCGCCACCGGTGCGCCCTGACGCTGCAAGTCACTAAATGTTTATCTACCCATGGAGCTGTTCATGTCAAAAAACAAACCGTATGATCATGCCCACCATAGTTCACGACGCAAGTTTTTGAAGGGACTGGCAGCCGGGATTGGTTTGATCGCCCTGCCTGATAAGCAGGCATCAGCCTCTGTGTGGGAAGAATTTTTTCAGAAAAATTTCCGTGAACTCTCCAAAGATGACTTAAAAACCGTCTTGGCGCGCCTTGAAAAGAAGTATAGCAAGCAGTTCGCAAAGCAGGTGACAGTCAAGGCTACGCCGCCGATTGAGGGTGTTCGCTATGGCTATGCACTTGACCTCTCCCGTTGCATCGGCTGCCGTCGCTGCGTATATGCCTGTGTGAAAGAAAATAACCAGTCGCGGGACCCTCAAATTCACTGGATTCGTGTCATGCAATTGGACAAGGAAAAAGGGGTCGACCTGTCACGGGCCGAGCATTACTACAACCCGGAAAAGGTGCCCGAGAAGGGGCATTTTTACATGCCGGTTCAGTGTCAGCAGTGCGAAAATCCCCCCTGTACGAAAGTCTGTCCTGTTCAGGCAACATGGAAAGAGAATGATGGAATTGTTGTCGTCGACTACAACTGGTGTATCGGCTGCCGCTACTGCATGGCGGCGTGCCCATACAGTGCGCGTCATTTCAACTGGGGCAAACCGGGACTTCCTGCCGCAGAAATGAATCCCGATACCCATTACCTTGGGAACCGCCCCCGACCCAAAGGGGTAGTGGAAAAGTGCACTTTCTGCATCCAGCGTACGCGTGAACAGCCGGGCCGCTATCCCGCCTGTGAAGAAATCTGTCCGGTTGGCGCCCGCAAGTTTGGCAATCTGCTCGACCCAGAGAGCGAGATCCGCTACCTGATAGAGAACAAGCGCGTCTTTATCCTGAAAGAGGATCTGAATACTCAGCCGAAGTTTTTCTACTTCTACGCAACCTGATGCGTCTGGCGTACGTTCGTCATCTGTAGGGAGTAACAATGAAAAATATATGGAACTTTTTTACCGGTACGATACGGCTAATTTCCAAAGGCAGCACGGCCTATTACTGCTGGATCGTTTTTCTGCTGATATTGATGTGTATCGGCGGTATTGCTTTCTGCCATCAACTGGATCAGGGCCTTATCGTCACGGCCATGCGTGATCAGGTTTCGTGGGGCTTCTATATTTCGAATTTTACCTTCATGGTCGGGGTTGCAGCAGCGGCCGTACTGCTGGTAATTCCTGCATATGTCTATGAATGGGGCCCCATTAAGGAGTTTGCAGTCCTTGGGGAGTTGTTGGCAGTTTCGGCAATTGTCATGTGCTTGCTCTTTGTGACAGTCGATATCGGGCATCCGGAGCGTTTCTGGCATCTTATTCCAAAGCTTGGCCTGCTCAATTTCCCACAGTCTTTGCTGGCATGGGACGTAGTCGTGCTTAATACCTATCTGGCGTTGAACCTGACAATATCCATATATATTCTCTATAGTCTCTACTACAAGCGAGAGCCGAAACATAATTTTTATACACCACTGGTACTTCTGTCGATCCCGTCTGCCATCTCCATCCACACCGTAACAGCGTTTCTCTACAACGGACTTGGTGCACGGCCATTTTGGAACTCATCCATTCTGGTACCCCGGTTCCTCGCCTCGGCATTCTGTTCCGGGCCTGCTTTCATGCTGTTGATCTTCCTCCTGGTACGCAAATATACCAAATTCAGGATCAAAGATGAGGCAATTCAGAAAATAGCTGAAATCATGGCATATGCTATGTTTATCAACCTTCTTCTCCTCGGTGCAGAATTATTCAAGGAGTATTATACCGATTCTGTTCACCTGGACTCGTTCAAGTATCTGTTTCAGGGGCTTCATGGCCATTCGGCACTTGTTCCGTATATATGGACAGCGATGGTTTTCAATATAACTGCATTTTTTCTCTTTCTGGTCCCGGCAACGCGCAGGAACACCACGACGTTGGTCATCGGCTGCGTCCTGGTTTTTGTCGGCGTTTACATCGAGAAGGGAATGGGGCTTGTGATCCCCGGTTTTATCCCCGATACATTGCATGAGATATATGAATATTCACCGAGCAACACGGAGCTCATGCTTTCTATGGGTATCTGGGCTACCGGTCTGTTTATCTATACCATGCTGCTGCGAGTGGCCATACCGATCCTAAATGGTGATTTCCATGTTGCCGATGATGGCGTCCATTCTTTCATCGGCGACCAGCTGTTCCTGGTCAAGCAGGAGTCGGATCCGGAATCGGAGCAGGAGCTGGTCCGTTCTACATTCGGACATACCTGAAGAGAGAAGGAACCTTCCGGTATGGTGTTGTTTCTATTTTAGCAGCCACACTTATGGCAAAAAAGGAGAGAGAGTGAAAAGTCATGTCTGGCGTCCACTGTACGTGGTCATAGCTTTTGTCGTTGCGTTACTGGTATTTCGCTTCTTCTACGTGCCCAACGACTTTGGATCGGGTAAAAGGGGTTTCATGTATTCTTTCCACCGCAAGTCAAACGAGATGGAGTGGAAAAATCAGCCTGCGAAATACGGCACATCAGGCCGTGAGAGAATGCATGAATACTGCAGCGCGTGCCATGGAGAGATAGTCAAGCTTCGTTCCGAAAAACTGCATGGGATCATTCCGTGCGAAGACTGCCACGGACCGGCAATGAACCATCCTGAAAATCCGGAGAAACTGAATATTGACCGGAGTCGCGATCTTTGCCTGCGTTGCCACACGGATCTCCCCTATACGACGAGCGAAAGAAAACGTATCCCCGGCATTGATCCTAAAACACACAATACTGGTTTGGAGTGTGTTAAATGCCACAATCCGCATAACCCCAGTCTGGAGGGAATGAAATAATGGAGAGGCGAGAATTTCTTAAGAAATGCATTATGGTCGTTGCCGGCGCTTCAGTCCCACTTTCTGCCCTGAGGTTGATCGATCCTGAAAAGGTGCTGGCCGCCAATCCCGATATCCAGTGGGCGTTCCTGGTTGACACAAACAAGTGCGTCGGGTGCGGTTTCTGTGTCAAGGCCTGCAAGACTGAAAACGACATCCCCTTTGATGCCCACGTTTCTCGTACCTGGGTGGAACGGTACGTGTACACGAAAGATGATAAGCGTTATGTCGATAGCCCTGACGCCGCTCTTTACGGATTTACCGAATCCCGTATCGATCTTGGCCGTGGCGAATTTAAGGAGATTGACCCTGATAATGTCGGTAAGGCGTTCTTTGTTCCGAAGCTCTGTAACCATTGTTCATCACCCGCATGTACTCAGGTGTGTCCCGTCGGAGCGACGTACAAAACTGATGACGGCGTAGTTCTGGTTGACCGAAAATGGTGTATAGGTTGTGGTTACTGCATCATGGCATGCCCGTATGCGGCACGGTTCTTCCATCCGGTATATCATGTCGCGGACAAGTGCACCTTCTGCTATCACCGCCTCAGCAAAGGCCTGGATTCGGCCTGCGTGAACGCCTGCCCCTTCGGTGCCCGCAAGATGGGCAACATCCACGATAAAAACGACCCGATCACCAAGATCATCATGAACGAGCGGGTCGGGGTGCTGAAGGATGAATTTGGAACCAAGCCCCAGGCCTTTTATATCGGCCTTGCCCAGGAGGTACGCTAGCCATGGTCGGACAAATCGCGCAACATGCTATGGAAGTTCATGGAGAAGCATGGACGATCAAAGAACTGTTTACCCTGCCAAATGAGTACATCTACTGGTCGATTCAGATTGTTATGTACCCTCTCATGACAGGTCTCGTTGCAGGAGCCTTCGTACTCTCCTCCCTGTACCACGTCTTCGGAGTCGATAAATTGAAGGAGATTGCCCGGTTTTCCCTGGTTTTCTCATTTGCCCTGTTGCCGGTAGCCATGATGCCGTTGATGCTTCATTTGCAGCAGCCATTCAGAGGTATCAATGTTCTGATGACGCCGCATTTCACCTCTGCTATTTCGGCGTTCGGCATCGTGTTTCTGACGTACGCTTCGATTGTTGCAACTGAAATATGGCTAGTATACCGCAAATATTTCGTCCAAACGGCTCAGGGTCTTATGGCCATGAAAAATCGTGGCTTCGTCGACAGTTTCCGAATGATGATTTTTCAGGCGTTGACCCTTGGCGCATGGGACATCAGCCATGAAGCCGTAGAAAAGGACCACAAGGCCTGCAAAATAATGGCCGGGTTAGGTATTCCGGTCGCCTGCTTTCTGCACGGCTACGCCGGTTTTATCTTTGGTTCGGTAAAGGCGAATGCTCTCTGGATGACTCCTCTGATGCCGGTTATCTTTATCTGTTCCGCAGTAGTCTCCGGAGTTGCCCTCTGTATTCTCACCTACGTGGTTGTACAGGAAATCCGCAAATATATGGCCAAGAGCAAAATGTCACGCTGGGCCAAGGACGCAAGTGCACCCGATGCCGAGGAACTGGAGGCAAGCAAGCATGCGGAAGTGATGATTTCTTCCAACTACCTGCTTTATTTTATGATTGCTGCCATGACCCTTGAAATCCTTGACTTGATATTTAGAGGTTACACGCAGGTCAAGTCATGGGATATTCTGCGCGAAGTCATCATGGAACGGGACTTTGTCAAAATATTCGTTTTGCAGTATGCAATCGGCAACGTACTTCCTTTCATAATGATGATCCTGCCCGGGCGTACGGTGCGGCGCACAACAATCGCGACCGTGCTGGTTTTATTCGGCGTGTTCATGATGCGCTACAACGTTGTTATCGGCGGACAGGCGTTCTCCCTCAGTTTTGCCGGTTTCATGGATTATCATCTGCCGATAATTCCCCATAATTTTGAGACGTTCAAGGAGGGGCTCTTTGGTGCGCTAACGGTTGCAGTTACTCCGTTCGTACTTTTCTATTTCATTAACATGTTTATTCCGGCGTTCCTGAAAGAGGACTCAACGCACTGAACCAACTATATCAAGACACGCAATGAAGCCGGCAACCATACGGAACAATGAGTTATCGAAGTAGTCAGTAAGAAGCCGGCTGTAGTAAGCCGGCTTTTCACATGGGAGGTTGCCATGCCAACAACAGAAAGCACGCTTGAGGAACGGGAAAGGGAGCTTGCCAACCGCATACAGATGCTTGAACAGCAGCTGGACCGCCTGAGCAATCGTGTCAGCGATGAAGGCGAATCTGCAGCTGAACAGCCCGCCTTACGCCCGGAATCCCGAGCAAAACCGAAACCTGTCAAGGTCTACGCCGGTGAAGAGATGCCTGAGCTTTCTGAGGAGGTACTTGGATGGGCCACCCGCAACTCGGTATTGCCGCGCCTTGCTGCGGTCTGCTTTCTGCTGGTGCTGGCACTCGGTCTACGAACAATAACTGACAGCGGTCTTGTCGAAAAGTTGCTCGGTTCAGGAATCGGCATGTGCTACGCCGCAGGCTTGATGATCTTTGCCTGGTTCAAGTACACAAAAGAAAGCCCGCTCGCTCCGGTATTTGCGGCATGCGGGGCGGTGTTGATGTCGGTCATCGTCGTGGAGACGCATATGCATTTCAAGGCGCTGCCGCTGATTCCGGCCTACTTTACGCTCATGGCGACCGGTTTCGGCATGGCGCTCATGAGCCGTCGTTTCAATGCATTTGTCCCGATTTCGGTTGGTGTTCTCGGCATGTGCTTCGCCGGCGCTGCGATCGATTATCCTCGCCCCTTCTTCCCGTACCTATCGCTGGTACTGCTCGCCGCCAACGTTCTCGGTTACTTTGCAGCTCAGCTCAAGCGCTGCTCATGGCTCCGCTGGTCGGTGCTGATCGTGACAATGCTGATGCTTCAAATGTGGGGACTCAGGCTTGGCATTCTGCTGCGTAAAGGAGAGGCTGTTCCGCCAGAGCTTGCGCAGGGGTGGTTTTTACCGGTGCTGGCACTGTTCTTTCTGACATTTATCCTGCTATCACTGCGTGGAATCGTCAGCGGCGGCAGTCAAAAAATATCGCGATTTGACTTTAGCCTGCCAACCCTCAACGTAATTTGGGCCTATTTACTGGCCGGACATATTCTTGAGGCGTGGCAGATGAATGTCAGGCTGCTTGGTTTGATCGGCTTGATCGGAGGAACTGGACTCTATGCCCTGGCCTTTTGGTGTGCCCGGCGCGGTACGGACGGTGCCCCGGGCACAAATACATTTGCTTTTGCCGGAAGTGCACTGCTTGCCGTGGCGCTCCCTTCTGTAACCGGTTCGTATATCATGTCACTGCCGATCATCTCGGTGGTGGCGATTGTCCTGGCAATTGTTTCCCGCGTTTGGGAGAACGGCGGCTTACGCAGTACAACCTACCTGATGAACACATATTCTGCCGTAGCACTTGTTTTATTGCTGCGGGGAGATGGGACGGGGGCAACAGACTCGATAAACATGCTTCCTGCCGCGCTGCTGGCGTTCATATTAATTTATCACTATCAATGGTGCCGCTGGTCACCAATCCCTGCAACCTCAGTTCTTTTTGACACATTTGACCGTAATGACCGGAGTGCAGTTCTTCTTCTTTTGGGGGGATTGGCGAGTGGTTTCTTCATGATGCGAGTGGCAATTTTTCAACTGCTCCCGTTTGTTCCTCCTGCACTACAGCGGGACGCTTTTCGGTGCGGCCAATCGGTGCTCATAAATGGAGCGGTGATAGCACTTATTCTGTTCGCATATATACGTCGGGACAAGGAAGTGCGCAATGTCGCCGTTCTTGTCACTCTGGTCGGTGCGATCAAGGTGTTTTTCTACGATCTGCTTGGAACCCATGGTTTGCCGTTGGTCTTGAGCATCTTCTCTTTTGGTACAGCAGCTGCTGTTGAGTCTATTGCCTTGGGAAAATGGCAGAAGCAGTCAGTCGATAAAGCACCACAAGAAGCAAAAGATGTTACATAAAATTTCTCAGCAACCAAGAACAATACGGACCCGTAAAACACCTATCGAACGAATTAACTCAGAAATATTTTAACATAGTTGAAATCACAGCAGATAAGGTTGTATAAGGACAACCTTGTAAATTCTAATATTTGGATATATCTATGAATAGTTATATAGAGATGGTTATTGTTTTGCCGTTGTTGGTACTCTGTTACCAGCTCTACTCATTTTCGGTTAATAGCTCAGGCACAAGACAGCAGGAGAGAAGCCAGAAACTCGGAATTCTCTTCATGACGGCAGGTGTCATGGCTCTGGTGCCTCGTTCCGCCATACTTTCTTATTTTGGACTTATCCTGATGATGTTTGGCTTTCGCCTCCTTGCAAAAAGCCTTGACCGATTGGACAAGAGAAGGTTTATCGACAGGTACGAAGATGACTGACGGAGTTTTTTTTCAAAGGAATCGTTTTAATGGAGCACCAATATTGACAAACGGTGTTATTTAATGTGATAAGTGGAACGCATTCGAATAAAATTTACTTGTCACAGCGTGCTGAAGCGGAGAGAACAATGATTGTTTCAAAAATCATCGGAAGCGGTTCATATTTACCGGATCGGGTGATACCTAACAGCCATTTCGACTATTTGGTTGAAAATGCCAACGAATGGATTTTCAGCCGTACCGGCATTCGTGAGCGCTGTTTTGCTCATGCCGGCCAGGCAACGTCCGATCTCGCGACAATTGCCGCACAAAGAGCACTGGAAGCTGCCGGAATTGATGTATCAGAGATCGACTGTATCATCGTAGGAACCTCGACTCCTGACATGAGTTTGCCTTCTACAGGGTGTATCGTTCAGGAAAATATCGGCGCCAAAAACGCTTTTGCCTTTGACATTAATGCCGTCTGTTCAAGCTTTGTCTACGCACTTGAAATTGCCGACAACTTCATCAAGTGCGGCAAATACAAGACCGTTATGGCTATCGGCGCTGATACCTACTCCAAAATCCTTGACTTCAATGATAAAAACAGCTGCCCACTGTTCGGCGATGGCGCCGGTGCTGCCATCCTGACCCGTGATGGAGATGCAACCACAGGAATTCAGCACACATACATGCGGAGTGACGGCAAGGGGTGGCAGCTGATTCAGGTGCCCTCTTCAGGATCACGCAGTCCGGTTACACCGGAGACCATCGAAGCCAGAGATGTTTATTTCCAGATGGCCGGCAAGCAGGTATACGTCTTTGCCACTGAGGTCATACCGGACATTATCAACACCCTCTGTACAAAGGCGGGCATCACGCCAGTTGATCTGGATTACATCATTCCTCATCAGGCCAACATACGCATGATTGATTTCATCTCCAAAAAGAGCAGTTTTCCCAAGGAGCGCTTCCTGCTTAATCTTGACCGGTGCGGCAACACGTCGGCTGCGTCGGTTGCTCTGGTTCTTGATGAAAACCTGCGTAACGGTACGATCAAACCAGGCCATCTGGTTCTCGCCATGGGATTTGGCGGTGGTCTGACCTGGGGTGGGCTGCTAATCAGATTTTAAGCCACCGATACCTTCGCCTGCTACAAACGGTTTCAACCCATATTGTTCAAACAATGCCCGCAGAAAGCTCTGCGGGTATTGTCGTTTCCATCCGCCATGAAAATGATCAGCTGCCAGCAGGATACCGCCCGGTGCTAACATCCGGGCAAGGTTTGCCACGGAGCGCTCCAGATCATCCTGGTCGCGCATAATCGGGCCGCCCAGTAACCCGTTGCAGAGAATCAGGTTGAACTCCGCCTGTCTGTCGGATTTTCCCAAGTGCAGCTGAGTAATATCCTGGCAACTGAAAGTTACACGGTCGCTGTATCCCTCCGAAATAAGAGTTGCAGTTGCCGTACGCAGCCGCTCTTCTCGACGCACGTCATGGGGGAACCGACGGTGTGTGGCAGCCCAGACTTCCAGTGGCTCCAACGTCCAGCCCTCTACCAGGATCTGAACGGGTGCGACACCCTGCTCCTTGATAAGCAGCATGAGAGAGTAGGTTTCCTCACCACTGCCACAGGCGGAGTCGAGGCAGCTCAGATGCTTATCATTCCGCCTGGCCAGCCACTTCCTGATGAAACCCTGTTGTTCGGGATAGCGCCCGATCCCGCCATAAAAACGGTTGGGGAGGAACGATGCGAAGAGAAACCGGGTCAACATGTCGCTGTCAATGAGTAGCGACTCGAGCAATCGTGCTGGGTTGGCACTGAACTGAAATTTTTTCGGCAGGATGGCGAAAGCGTCGGCCCAACTCAAGGCACAGTAAAATGGAGTGCTCGAAAGGATCGGTGGATACGTCAATGCCCGGTGGAAGAGGTGGTTGAAGGTGGCGGCGATATCAGAAATGGGGAGATATCGCTCGCATTGGGCCCGAATTTCTGTTGTTATGTGCAGCCCCTGAGCGGGGATCGGCACGGGACAAGTGCGGGCATAGATATCGAACAGGTAGTACAGGCGCCGGATGGCGCCATCAAAAAAAGTCCTGTCAACGTCATCGGCAAGCAACCCGCCAAAGACAACAGGATCATGCCCGGGACCGTTGTAGGGTGCCGCCGGAATCATCAGTAACTACGAAGCGGGTGATACAGCGTGTCGCGTTCCACAGGGATTTTCCCAGCTTTTCTGATCAGGCGGATAATGCCTTCTTTTGTCAATGACTGCGGAGTGCTGGCGCCCGCGTCATGACCGATCTTTTCTTCAATGACCGTTCCGTCAAGATCGTTGACGCCAAAGGCGAGAGACACCTGGGCGATTTTTTCACCCAGCATGACCCAGTAGGCTTTAATGTGGTTGAAATTGTCGAGAAAAATCCGGGCAATCGCCAGTGTCTTGAGATCGTCGAGGCCGGTGGTTCCCTTGATATCAAGTTTCAGATTGGAATTTTCCGTCTGAAACGCGAGCGGAATGAATGCCTGAAAGCCGCCGGTTTCATCCTGCAGCGTGCGGAGCATCTCCATGTGCGCAATTCGGTCTGCGAAGGTCTCCACATGGCCGTAAAGCATGGTAGCGTTGGTCTTCAAGCCGGCCAGGTGTGCCAGACGGATGATCTCCAGCCAGCGCCCCCCTGAAATTTTTTCAGGACAGATTTTCTGCCGAACATCCTCCACCAGTATTTCAGCCCCCCCACCCGGCATGGAACCAAGCCCGGCCCTGATCAGGTGCTGGAGAACCATTTCCACGGTCATGCCGGAAATGCGGGAAAAATATTCAATCTCCACAGCTGTGAAAGCTTTGATATGCAAACGTGGCGCAGTCAGCCGGATTGCCTGCAGCGCCTCTTCGTAAAACTCGAAGGCAAGGTCCGGATGCAGACCTCCGACGATATGCACCTCAGTTGCACCTTCCCCCTCTGCATCACGGGCCCGACGGCAGATCTCATTCAGTGCGAGAGTATATGCACCGTCTTCGCCGGCAGTTCGCGAAAATGCGCAGAAAGCACAACGATTGACACAGATGTTGGTGGGATTGATGTGGCGGTTGACATTGAAATAAACGTGGGCGCCGTTTTTCCGTGAATTTGCGCGAGCGGCCAGTTCGCCAATGGCAAGCAGATCATTCGATTTGAACAGAAATAGAGCCTCTTCTGCGGTAATACGCTGAGTGGCATGAACTTTTGCGGATATGGATTCGAAGGTTATCATGAGTGGGAGTCTACGAAAAAGAGGCGGGGAGTGCAAGGAGAAAGGAGTGCTACCGCACTAACCGGGCAGCCATCCTGATCGCCTCCAGCAGACTCTTCTCGGACGCCGTGCCTTTGCCTGCGAGGTTATATGCGGTGCCGTGGTCAACCGAGGTACGGATAATCGGCAGGCCCAGAGTGATGTTAACAGCGTCATCGAAGTGCAGCATTTTGAGCGGGATCAACCCCTGATCGTGGTACATGGCAACCACACCATCATACGCACCCTGCTGGGCGAAGTGGAACAGCGTGTCGGCTGACAACGGCCCCACGGCATTGATCCCTTCCTGTTGCGCCGCCGTAATCGCCGGTTCAATGATCTCCGTTTCCTCCGTACCGAACTTCCCCCCTTCTCCGCAATGCGGATTAAGTGCCAGCACCGCCAGTTTCGGCGCTGCTATTCCGGTCAGCCGCGCAATCCCATCTGCCGTAATACGAATTGTTTTAAATACCTGAGCGTATGTTACCAGACGAGTGACATTCTGGAGCGCCTCATGGATGGTGACCAGACTGACCCGTAGAACGTCACCGGCGAGCATCATGACAAAATCATCACTCCCGCACAATTCAGCCAGCAGTTCGGTATGGCCGGGATAGTCGTGCCCAGCCCGATGCATTGCCTCCTTGCTGATCGGGGCGGTTGCCATGGCAGCGGCCTGACCGGAGAGGCATAACTGTGCGGCACAGCAGATGTATCGATAAACAGCATCCCCGGCCGCCTTCGATGGTTTGCCATATGCCATGTCCGTTTCTGTGAGGTGTGAAAGCGGCAGCAGCGGAATGGTTCCTTCCGGGGCAGTACGTACCTCTTCAGGAGCGGCAACCTCATATACTTTCAGTGCTGACGCGCACACGGCGGAAGCCCGCTCCAGTGCCAGCCGGTCGCCGATAACCATCGGGAGGCAGAGGTCTCTGATTTCCGGGGAGTGCAATGCTTTTATGATAATTTCCGGGCCGATTCCGGACGGGTCACCCATGGTTATGGCAATAATCGGTCGCTGTAGCATGCCGCTCACCCTTCCTTTATTTCTGCCACTGCCAGCGTGACATTGGCCGATTTCACCTTCTTTAACAGCAGGTTCCCGTGACCGGAAGCGAGCAGAGCAGCCGGCTCGGCAACAGCCGCAACACCGACCGCTGCCAGAGCATGTTCGGATGGCGGTGAAGGATATGCAACCTGTTCCAGTTCATGGCTGTCAAAACAATGGAGCGGGACGCCGAGACGTTCGGCGTATTTGACCAGGCCGGCTTCGTCACGTTTCGCAGTGATCGACGCAATGCAGCGGACACCTTTCGGGGAGAGAAACAGCCGTTTAAGGTGCAGCTCGACAAACGCCTCGATTTCATCAGCCGGTGTGCCGCGATTACAGCCGATACCGAGCACCAGGCTGCGGGGACGAAGGACAAGGAGCGGTTCCGGGCAGGTCTGTTGAGGCAGTTTGCAGTCAGTAACAAACAGGAAACCGTGTGCCGTGCTGTTGGCTGCCTCGGCATACGTTTTAAAAAAAGATACGTTGCCTCGGCCATGCAACCAAGACCGGACCCGACCGCTCCGGTCAACGGCAGCGATTTCTTCATTGTCGAGCAGCAGTGCGTTCAGATGCTTTACCTGTGTAATGTCCTCGATCAGCCACCCCTGTTCCTTTGCCAGCATGTCGAAAGAGGGAAGTGCGTTGGCATCGGTAGCGGTGGTGATAACTGCCCGTGCTCCAGAGGCAAAAGCACAGCGCTCGGCCAGTTCGTTGGCGCCGCCCAGATGTCCGGACAGCAGTGAAATAGCGAATTTCCCTGAATCATCTATGCAGACAACAGCCGGATCGGTCTCCTTTGACTGCAGCAGCGGTGCGATCATGCGTACCACTATGCCGGTCGCCATGATCAGCACGAACCCGTCATATTTTTTCCAGAGGGAGGCAATGAGCGGCGACAGTTCGGCAGGCTCGAAGCAGTTGCAACCGGTACCGGCCTGGCCGGCATAGCGCCGGGAAACATAATAATCACAGTCGGCCATGGCCCGACGTACGCGCTGTCCCAGTTGGGCACCCCTTCTGGTTATGGCAACGAGCGCTATGCGCATCTCAGGCGAGACACCTTTCACGAAAACCGTGAGAAAACTCTTTGTCATACAGTAATGACCGAGCTTTCAGCCCCTCCTGCCGTGCCGCCAGCACATCACCGACTATGATCAGTGCCTGACGGTCAATACCTGCTTCATGCACGTTATCGGCAAGTTCGGCCAGGGAGCATTGAATAATCTGTTCGTCATCCCAGGAGGCACGACAGACAACTGCCGCCGGTGTAGCAGTCGTGTATGCACCTTGAAGGAGCTGATCCACTACTTTTTCGACCATGCCGACCGACAGGTAAATTACCATTGTGGCACCTAACTGTGCGATATTGGCTAGCTGTTCCCGTTCCGGCACCGGAGTCCGCCCCTCGACACGGGTGAAAATGACCGTCTGGGAAAGTTCCGGCAGCGTCAGTTCCTGTTTGAGGGCGGCGGCAGCTGCAAAGGCGCTCGTGACCCCCGGTACAACCTGATAGTCGATCTCCAGATTGTCGAGTGCATCCATCTGTTCCTGAATAGCCCCATAAATCGATGGATCACCGGTATGCAGTCGAACGACACATTGTCCAGCCTCCACGGCATCCATCATGACCGTGATGACCTCCGTGAGCGTCATGCCGGCTGAATCATATATATCAGCATGCGTGGCGTATTGGTGCACCAGCCTGCGGTCCACAAGGCTGCCGGCAAAGATGACGACATCGGCATGGCGCAGCAAACGTGCGCCTCGGACAGTGATAAGATCGGCTGCTCCCGGACCTGCACCGACGAATGAAATTTTGGCCGACATATAACACTCCAGCAAGGCGATAGATCAGTTGAACGATGCTGTTTGTAGTCTTAAATACATGGACATGTCAAGCCGGTGCCAGCGTTAGGGCACCACAAGTGCGGGTACGGCCATATTCGGCATGACAATAACCACGCTCGTGTGATATACAGCCCTATCAAAATGAACAGATACGGGAGGTTTCATCATGTGTAAAAGAGTACTCATATATGCGCTCAGCTGTCTGTTTCTGTTGTCTGCAAGTGGCTGTATGGTAGCTGAAAGTAAGTACCTGAAAAAGGTTGAGGAAGCTGACAGCCGGACCAAAGAGTTGGCTGAATTGCAGAAGACATACAATAAACTGTCCCAGGAAAATGCTGAACTGAAAAACAGATTCAATAGACTTACTGAAGATGCTGCCGTCCTGACTGCCGACAAGAAACAGCTGGAGGATATTCTCAAGGCAAAATCGGATACATTGTCAAAAAATATCAATGAGATGCGGCAGCAAGTTGCTGATTTAAGGTCGGAAAACGGCAGATTGAGCGATGAAATCGTTGAACTTCAGAAGGCCAAAGAAGAAAAGGTCAAAGAGGTCAGCGGAACATATGAGCAGCTCCTCGCCAATATGAAGAACGAGATATCTCAGGGGCAAGTCACCATTTCTGAATTAAAGGGAAAACTGACGGTAAACATGGAGGCAGCTATCCTGTTTGATTCCGGACGGGCCGATATCAAGCCGGAAGGGATGGAGATACTGGACAAGCTGGTAGACACGCTGAAAAGTGCCAAAGACAAAGCTATAAGGATTGAGGGGCATACTGATGCAGTGCAGATTTCCGGTGTATTGGCCCGGACTTTTGCCACTAACTGGGAGTTGTCGGCGGCACGGGCTATTAATGTCACCAAGTTTCTCCAGCAGCAGGGTATTGATCCGCAATATCTTTCCGCTGCTGCCTTTGCCGAACATAAGCCGGTTGCCGATAACAGCAGCAAGGAAGGGCGGGCAAGAAACCGCAGAATTGAAATTACCCTGGTAGCAAAGGACTGACAACGTGGCTCGCAAGAAGCAGGTGAATCATCCCCCGCCCAAACCAAAGGAATTTCAGATCGCTCCGTTCAGCTCCCTCAAGGGAGTGACGGTCCCGGACAAGGAGCCAGAGCCGGTACGGCCACCAAAGGTAGCCGAAAAAACGGAGCCGACCGGCTCTGGCTTGAATCTGTTTCTCGCAGCAGTCGCTGACGTGCTGCCGCTGCACTCTTCCGCGAAAAAAAAGCTGCCGTCCGGTTCGCATCCGTTGCAGAAAGCTGCCAAAAAGGCTGTTGAAGAGCTGCGCGCCACCGAGGAGAACACTTTCCTTGCAGAGATTGGTCGGCTGAGACTGGATGCCACCTTTACCGATTCAACCCCTGACGAAGATGAGTTGCTGGCGCTTTCCGGCAATCGTTTACGCCAGGTAAAAAAAGGCGTTGTCTCAGTCAATCATCAGCTCGATCTGCATGGCCTCACTCGCGAAGAAGCTTTGGATGCGCTGCCGCGTTTTTTGCTTTCCGCCCAGAAAAGGGGGCAAAAGGCCGTTCTGGTGATTACCGGCAAAGGCAACCATTCCGCCGAAGAGCCGGTGCTGCATCAGGCTGTTATGTCATGGCTTCGCGAGGCTGGGCGTGCAATTGTTCTCGAGTTTGCTCCTGCTCCGCGTGCGATGGGTGGCAGCGGAGCATTCGTGGTTTTTCTGCGGCAGCTGTCACCAGCAGCATAATACGCCCAGTGGAGTGACAGACTACTTCATTGACAGCTCCGCTGCAGCGCTGTATACAAATAGCCCTGAAAATTGAATGTACGCCATGAAAGGAAATAACACATGATAACTCACATCGTCCTGTTCAAACTTGCAGATCCGACAGCTGAAAACCTTGCGGCAACACGGGACAAGCTGCTTAGCATGAATGGCAAGATTGATCTGCTGCGCCACCTTGAGGTTGGTGTCGATGTCATACGGTCGGAGCGCTCCAGTGACATTGCCCTGACGACCCGTTTTGATTCGCTGGAAGATTTGCAGGCATATCAAGTCCACCCATACCACGCCGGAGAAGTTGTGCCCCATATGAAATCCGTCTGTTCTTCCATCGTCGCCGTTGATTACGAGAGTTGAGGCAAACGTTGTATACATAATTTATCTTGACGAAAGATGGCCGTATGCGTAAAATCCGGTTCTACTTCAAGGCCAGCGCACAATAAATGCCATAACATATTGTAATAACTGTGGTTAATGTATGGCGTTGTCGCCATTAAGAATGTAATTTCAGCGCAGGTTTTCAGCCTGTAAACACAATATACAAACTGGAGGTAGTAAATGTCGGATTACGGAACTCTTCAAGACCGCGTACAATGCAAGTCCCTCATGAGCAAAGTCATGACCCCTGAGCAGACGATCCCGTTTTTCAAGGATGGCATGAATCTGGGGTGGTCAGGTTTTACCCCGGCCGGTTACCCTAAAGTGGTACCGATTGCCCTGGCGGAGCATGTAGAGAAAAACAACCTGCAGGGCAAACTGAAATTCAACCTGTTTATCGGCGCTTCAGTTGGTGCCGAAACCGAAGACCGCTGGGCGGTCAACGATATGATCGATCGCCGCTGGCCGTATCAGACCGGTAAGAACATCGCTGCCGGCATCAATGAAGGCCGCATCCGCATGGGCGACAAGCATCTTTCCCTGTTTGCTCAGGATCTTGGTTACGGTTTCTACACAAAAGATTCGGCAAGCGGTAGACTCGACCTCGCAATTATTGAAGTCTCTGCCATCAAGGAAGACGGCAGCCTGGTCCCAACCTCATCCTGCGGCGTTATCCCTGAAATTCTGATGATCTGTGACAAGATCATCGTTGAGGTCAACACCGGCCAACCTTCTTTCGAAGGAATCCACGACCTGATTACTCCGCTGACACCACCGAATCGCCAGGTGTTTGACATCACCAAGGCTGATTCCCGGATCGGCTCAACTTCCATCGCGTGTGATCCGAGCAAGATAATAGCCGTTGTCGAATCCAAGCTCCGTGACCAGGGTCGCGCTTTTGCAGAACAGGACGACACCTCCGAAGCGATTGCAAACCATGTCATCGAATTCTTCACCCAGGAAGTCAAAGCCGGTCGTCTGCCGAAAAACCTGCTGCCGCTTCAGTCCGGTGTCGGTTCCATTGCCAATGCTGTTATCGGCGGCCTCGCAAAAGGTCCTTTCAGCAACCTTTCGGTCTACACTGAAGTTCTTCAGGACACCATGCTTGACCTGTTTGACTCGGGTAAACTTGATTGTGCCTCTTCCTGCTCGCTCTCCCTGTCCGCTGAGCCGGGTTTCCCGAAATTCTTTGCCAACATGGACAAGTATTTCGACAAAATCACTCTGCGTCCGCTCTCGATTTCCAATGCACCTGAGCCGATCCGTCGTTTGGGGTGCATCGCCATGAACACTCCGGTTGAAATCGACATCTACGCACACGCAAACTCCACTCTTGTCGGCGGTACCCGTATGATCAACGGTCTTGGCGGTTCCGGCGACTTCCTGCGCAACGGCTACCTGAAAATGATGCATACTCCGTCGTCACGTCCATCCAAGACCGATCCGACCGGTATCTCCTGCGTCGTGCCGCACTGCTCACACATCGACCATACTGAACACGACCTCGACTGCGTCATTACCGAGCAGGGTCTGGCCGATTTGCGTGGATTGGCTCCCAAGGATCGCGCCCGTCGGATCATCGAGAAGTGCGCACATCCTGACTACAAGGCACAACTGACCGAATATCTTAATATCGCCGAAGCCGACTGCCTCAAGCGTAAGGTCGGGCACGAGCCACAGCTGTGGGACCGCGCATTCAAGATGCACCTCAATCTTGAGAAAAACGGCACCATGAAGCTGAAAAACTGGGACGTCAAAGTCGATCTCTGCGAATAGTCGTATAGTGTTTTTGATTCACTGCCCCGCCGGGAAGCCGGCGGGGTTTTTTATGCCTCACTTTTAGAATGTGCCTTGGGGTGCGCCTTGTCGTACACTTCCATCAGGCGGTCGATGCTGACATGAGTGTATTTTTGGGTGGTAGAGAGCGAAGCATGGCCGAGTAACTCCTGGATAGCACGCAGATCAGCCCCCCCCTCGAGCAGATGGGTGGCGAAGGTATGTCTGAGCACATGCGGTGAAATCCGTTTGAATGCAGCAATTTTCATGACGTGAACATCAACGATGCGAGTCACACTGCGGCGGTTGATACGATTGCCGCGCGTGTTAAGGAAAAGTGGCTCGACAGTGGACGGAGCAGCCCGCTCTTCAAGATATTCAGTTATTGCTTCCTGAGCTCGGCTGCCAACGGGAACGATACGTTCTTTCCCCCCTTTGCCGGTCACCCGCACCATCCCTTCAGACAGATCAAGCTCACCGATATTCAGGCCGGTCAGTTCGGAAACTCGCAGACCGCTCGAATACAACAATTCAAGAATTGCCCGGTCTCTCCGGCCATTTTTCAGCCCGTCATCCGGCGCTTCCATCAGCGTTGTGGTCTGGTCAATATCGAGGTGGAACGGAAGACGCTGTTCTTTTTTCGGTGTTGCTATCAACTCGGCCGGATTGTTTTCAATTGCGCCCCGGCGGACCAGAAATCTGAAAAATGATCTGATCGCGGCAAGTTTCCTCCCGATAGAACTTTTTTTATGGTGTTTTGACAACCCCGCAAGATGTCGTCTGAGGAACAGATGCCCGATGTCCGCAGCAGAAACCAATTCGCCGTGCTCATGTACGGCACCTGCCAGGAACTGCTCAAGATCTGAACGGTAGGCCGTCAGAGTATGCGGAGAAACGCTGCGCTCGGAGCTGAGATAGGTTTCAAATAACTGAATTTGCTGGCCTAACGTTATCATTCTGCTATTCAAATACCGGTAACTGGCTCGTAAGTTTCCACTTTTTACTCTCTTCCCGGTAGACCCACTGCTGTTGGTTGGTAATGGTCTTGACCCTGTTTGACGGCAAAATGTAATAATCAAATTCTGCTGACACGTCGCCGGTTTTCTTGTCCGGATGAAATTGCGTGGATAGCACGCGGAAATCGGTGACTGACAGCCCCTGCTTTTTGAGGGCAGCAGCCTGGCGCAAACATTCCTCCCGCTGCTCCTCGGCAGTAAAGGTTAGCACTGCCTGTTCAACCTCTTGCCAGCGCAGCATCCGATTGTATGCCTTTACACTGCGATCAAGTTCTTCATTCAGATTGATCTGTGATGCACAGGCGGTCAGCATCAGATACATGCAAAAGAGCAGTAAGCGCGCCCATCTCGTCATAACAGTTTTCCTTTCATACCGCCAATATATGTTCATCTGTCACCTTATCTGCTGTTGCCCGAATGGCCCAGTTGGGTTATAAAGGTCATCAATCAGGTTACCGAAGGGAGTTTGCGTGATACACACCGTTGTCCAGTGGCTGCTTGATACAATTGGTGCCATGGGGTACCCCGGCATTCTGCTCCTGATGGCCATGGAGAGTTCGATCATCCCGGTACCGAGCGAACTGGTCATGCCGCCGGCCGGATATCTTGCCTTTCAGGGCAAAATGAACATGTTCCTTGTCATAGTAAGCGGAACGATCGGCAGCCTGGTAGGGGCGTATGCAAACTATTTTGCTTCCCACTATCTTGGACGGCCGCTGATTCTCAAATACGGTAAATATGTGCTGATTCCTCCGGACAAGTTCGAGCGGGTTGAGAGCTTTTTTCTGCGACATGGCGAAATATCCACCTTCATCGGAAGGCTTCTGCCGGTGATCCGTCACCTTATTTCAATACCGGCTGGTGTGGCAGGTATGAACCATCTTAAATTTTCGCTTTACACTCTGCTTGGTGCCGGAATCTGGTGTACCGTACTTACGGTAATCGGCTATGCCATTGGTGAAAACCAGCAACTGATCATGCAGTACTCTCATAAGGCACTGCTGTGGGTAGTGCTGTTCAGCATCATATTAGTGGCGCTATATATTTGGAAACAAAAAGCAGGCCACAGTAAAGCCTAATTCTGTACGGAAGGCAAAAGTATTTTTGAAGGAAGCAGATTTAGGAGGAAACCGCATGCAATTACATCGAATCGATCGTATTCAGTATATCGACGTACAATTCCCCGGAGCTTCGTGCTCGGTTCAGGGTTTTACCACCCGGCATGAAGGTGTTTCGCGCCCACCGTATAACTCCCTTAATCTGGGGATGAATACGCAGGATCAGCAGGCAAATGTCGAAGGTAACCGGAGTCTGCTGGCCCGTGCGTTCGGCGTTAATCAGGAGGCACTCGTCACACCGCGCCAGGTTCATGGCAGTGACATCCTGGTCATCGACGAGGCGAATGAAGATTACAGCCATTTTCTGACCGTGGAGGGGGATGCCGTCATAACCAACCAGCCACATGTCATTATCGGTGTCTGCGTGGCCGACTGCGTCCCGATTCTGCTCTGTGACCCTGAAAAAAAGGTCATAGCGGTCGTTCATGCCGGCTGGAAAGGTACTGCCGCCGGACTGGCAGCCAAAGCTGTGGCCGGAATGAAATCAGAATTCGGCTGCACTCCAGCCGGTATTCAGGCTGCAATCGGTCCATGCATTCAGAAATGCTGCTACGAGGTTGACGAGCCGGTCAAAAAGGCGTTTTTGCTGGGAGGGCGTACATGGGATGCTTGTACCGAACTGAAAGCCCCCGGTAAGTGGCAACTCGACCTGACTGTTGCCAACCGTGAATTGTTGCTCCAGGCCGGTGTCCCGGGCGATGCCATCCAAGTGTCTGGACAGTGTGTCTGTTGCCACAGCGAACAGTTTTTTTCGTACCGCAGGGACAAGGATGAGTCAGGCCGCCAGATGGGATTTATCATGCTGAAATAAATGATGTAGTTGTTGAGTTGATTTTTCATCTTTCAACTCTTATCTCTCATCAGGAAGGTTGCCATGCTCGCCAAAGTGTACAGCAGCGCTCTGATCGGTATTGATGCTATTCTTGTTGATGTTGAAGTTGATCTTGCCCCCGGCTTGCCAGCATTTGCCACCGTAGGACTGCCCGATGGTGCTGTCAAAGAGAGCAAGGATCGCGTCAAGGCTGCGCTGAAGAACTCCGGCTATGATTTTCCGCCGCGGCGTATTACCGCAAATTTGGCGCCGGCAGACATAAAGAAAGAGGGTGCCGCCTACGACCTGCCGATTTCAATCGGCATTCTGGCTGCCACCGGCGTTATCAAAGGGCCCCGTGTCCATGATTATATTCTGTTGGGAGAGCTTTCGTTAGATGGCGGTCTCAAGGCAATACGCGGGGCGCTGTCCATGGCGGTTGCCGCCAAGCGTGCCGGCCTTGTCGGGCTGATTCTGCCGGCGGAAAATGCTCCTGAAGCGGCTGTCGTCGAGGGGATAGATGTTATCGGCGCTACAAGCCTTGCACAGGTGGTTGAATTCCTGAGTGGCCGGGAAATTATCGAACCGTGCCGGGTTGATCTGCAGGCGCTTTTTTCCAGCAGCAGCGAATATGGTGAAGATTTCAGCGAAGTGAAGGGGCAGGAACACGCCAAGCGGGCCTTGGAAGTGGCCGCCGCCGGAAGTCATAACATCTTGATGATAGGACCACCAGGTTCCGGGAAAACCATGATTGCCCGGCGTATCCCGACAATTCTCCCCCAGATGTCCTTTGACGAAGCGATTGAAACCACCAAGATATTCAGTGTCAGCGGTATGCTGGAGAAAGAGCGTGCACTGATGGCCGTACGTCCCTTTCGCTCCCCGCATCACACTATTTCCGACGTCGGTCTTATCGGCGGCGGCACAACACCCAAGCCGGGAGAAGTTTCGCTTGCCCATAATGGCGTCCTGTTTTTGGACGAACTCCCTGAATTCAAAAAAAACGTCCTCGAAGTCCTGCGTCAACCGCTGGAAGATGGCAAAGTCACCATCTCCCGTTCACTGCTGTCACTAACCTATCCTGCCCGTGTCATGCTGGTTGCCGCAATGAATCCCTGGAGATGTGTGAACCTTTCTCTACTGGCGCGAACGAAGGGATATAAAAGAAGACAAAATGAAGGGAATCCTCGCCGACATCAATCCTCTCGACAAGTTCTTTCACGACTTGCTGCCTAGCCTCATAACTCAACGAAGGCCACAGTGACGCCAGCGTAGTTGCTCTCTCGATTACATACGACTTGGCAATCTCATTTGTTTTGATGAAATCAATCTCTGCCTGCAGGCGGGGGATCTCCAGGGTAATGTTGTCAAGCCTGGTCTTAATCGGATCGTATCTTTCTTTGAACCCGTTTTGATCAAGTACCTGCTTACCGTACAAGTCGATCAAAACATCAACTTTCCCGTTTACTTCCTTCTGCTCTTTCTTCAGCAGTTCAAGTCTCTCCTGCTTTTCCACCAATTCTTTTTCCAGATCTTCGTTGGCACCAAGCTGTTCAGGTGCGACAACCACCTCCTTCAAGGCATTCTGGAAGTTCTCCTCGATGATGTCCTCGTTGATTCTCATCCCACATTTCTTGCAAGCATAACGGGGAATCTTCATCGACGGATATGGAGCAACGTACAGTTTTTCTCCGCACTGGCATTTCAATATTCCTGAAAACAAAAACCTTCCAACCTTTGGAACCGATTTGAATGATGTGTATCGTCGAGCAGTCTCCTCAAATATTTTATTCGCTGCGTCCCAGTCCTCTTCCGACACCAGCGGTTGCACGTTGGTATAAACCCAATCTGACTCCGGTTTCAGCACCCAATTCTTCTTGTTACCAAGACTCTTTGCGTAGTTGGCTCTGCGTATGCCCTTGTAGATTGTATCCGAGAGAAGCCGCTTGAGAGATGTCGGCCTGTAAACCTTCTTGCTCCTTGAATAGAGCCCTTCATCTTTAAGTTGATTACAGGTGGTGAGCAGCTTGCCGGTTTCAAGGAATATTTGGTATGCCCTTTTGACGACTGGAGCTTCATCCGGATTGGGAACGATCTTTCCATCAACCCAGTGATAACCGAAGGCCCCCTTTCCACCAGTATTCTTTCCCAACTTTGCCCTGATAGGAATTGATGCTGCGACACGGGCAGAGATCTCCTCACGCTCCCACTGAGCCAATGCGCCGATAACGGTATAGAGGAGTCTGCCGGCAGGGGAGGACGTGTCAATACTCTCTTCAAGGCTTACGAGTGCGGCATCGTGCTTTTGGAAGTAGTCGGAGATTTCGAGGAGTTGTTTGGTGTTGCGGGCAAGGCGAGCAAGTTTTGAGAAGATTAGAGCCTGTATTCGACCAGCGGCTACGTCATCAAGCATTCTCTTGGCTTCAGGATTGTCAAGGACATCCTTGCCTGAAACGCCTGACAGGTCATACAGGTCTACTATGTTCCATCTCTTGAGTTCTGCATACATCCGAGCACGGGCTTCATGATTCTTTGGCGATTCTCCCCGCGCCTGGTCTTCTGTTGATACCCTTATCCATATCCCAACGTTCATCCCGTCATTCCTGTCTAAATCACCCCGCCGGCCCAAACCACCCTACCGACGATCTTGAGGTTTATGGCTTCTTCCCCGTGCAGAATCTCTGGTTCATAGAGCGTGTTATCACTTCGGATCACAACAGAGCCGTCATACTTCTTCTGAAGACGCTTCACAAGCAAGGCATCGTCGTATTGCACAACGTAAATAGCGCCATCTTCAACCTTCGACGTCCGGACATCGATCAAGATCAGATCGCCGTTGCTCAGGGTAGGCTCCATGCTATCGCCTTGAACTGAAATGAGTGCCAGAAAATCCCTGGGGATTCCCAACACATTTTTTACCCACTCCGTCTTGAAATACAAGTGATCTACAATCTGTTCGCTATGAATAATTGCACCTCCTCCAGCACTGGCCTTGACCTCGTAACGAGGAACTCGGACGTAGCCATCAGCCTCCGAGACAAGTCCATTGTCACGGCACACGGTCGGAAGAGAACTATCATCTGAGAAAATCCACTGCAAATTGATGTTATGCCTGATACACAATTTGATGATTTTATCGTACGGGACTGTTCCTCGCTTTTTCCAGGTTCCAAGCAGCCTCGGGTCGCTTTCTAGCGCTTTTGCGACATCCGTATCATTCTTCAGATCAAGGGCTTTTTTCAGCTTTTCGATGATAGTTTCGATCAAATTATCATCATTTTGCAGATTTTGGCTTGACATGGTTTTCATCCTTATGCAACAATAATCATCATGATGAGGAAAGCGCTTAAAATAAAGGTCCTGATGATGCAGAAAGGAATATCAGGATCACATATCGCTGAAAAAGCAGGGGTACATCGTACCGCGGTCTATCACGTAATCAGCGGCAGAGCCAAATCACAACGCCTGCAAAGGCTGATTGCCCAAGAATTAGGTTGGCCATTTGATGCACTTTGGGCCGACTGATGATATTTGCAAGCGGTTTATCGTCTATATGAAACAGACAAACGTCATTTACTCATCATTTATAGCATACGTATTTATTATTTTCATCAAAATGTTTAGTTAATCTTCTGTTTGTTGCGAGCAGCCCGTGAAAGTAACCATCGAATACAAAAAATCACCTGACCCTGAAGCCAGGTTTGATCGAGTGATGGATATTATCCGTCGGGACCTTGAGCGACAGGCCTTTGTGCGCGAAACCGAACATATCAGAGTTTCACCGGCACCACCTCCGCGATCCCGGGAGGTGGCCATTGCAACATAATAAACTCCAACACAGAGCAAGTTCAGTTAACGATAGAAGCGGCGTTGATTCGTTCGAACGCATTCTCGAAAGCCTCGCAGCAAGACCGAAGTATCTTCCAGAGTGGCCTGATACTCAAAGAGCAATGCCGAATGAAATCCTTCGTTCGGCACTTTTCAATTGCCGGAACCGTAATCAAACTCGTCTCTTCATGAAGGACGCAGAAATAGCTGTGATTGGAGACGGCCAGGTAATTTATCGTGGAGAGGAACTGCGCCAGGATGATGAACTTGTCTGGTTGCACCTGATGCATCTGGCAAAGAAGACCCGTCTTGGCGATTGTATCGACTTCACCCCTTATTCCTTCATCAAAATGCTTGGCTGGCCAATCAAGGGCCAAAGCTACGACCGACTCCGCGTCTGTCTCAGCAGAATGCAGGCAACCGCGATCCGCTTCCAATCAAAACGCCTCGATAGCTTCATCAGTGTTTCTCTGATCCTCAAGTTCAGGTCCAGAAACGATAACAATGAAAACCTATCCCGATGGGAAGTATGGGTTGGCGAAGAAATGCGCCTTCTATTCGACGAAGAGTTCCTGACTAGGGTGAATTGGGAAACGAGACGAGCACTCCCAGACGGCATTGCATCAAAACTCTTCGGTTACTGGTCGAGCCATCGGAAACCGTTCCCGGTAAAAACGGAGACTCTCATCAAACTGTGCGGTTCCGAGATGGAGTTGCGGCATTTTCGCATCGAATTGAGGAAGGCGCTCGACGTACTCGTCAAAGTGAGTTTCCTCGAATCCTGGGAGTTCAGAGAAGACCTGGTATCCGTCACGCGGAGGCATTGACCTATGACTTACAAGGTATTGACCTATGACCGGCCAACTACTGACTTTTGACCGACAAAGTATAGACCTTAGCCCTACAGGTACTGACTTTTGACCGGCAAACCTATTGACTTTAGACCTGCGGAACTATTGACCTTTGACCGACAGGCACATCGGAATTTCGCTAAACAGCACGAGACGTTACAGAGTTTTCCACAGCCCCCTAACCTTCTTTTAACCTTTTATAACCAATAGGGGCTGAAAAACCCGTTGAGGAGGACCCCATGAACTGCCCAGTTCCAGATGACGCCGTGACAATCGTCATCACATATTTACGACAGCAAGGGCTCACCATCACCCAGGCAGGTGATGCATACCGCTTGGCTGAAGGACTGCCGAACGTCAATGTCGTTATCAAGGCATTCCATGAACAGGCCATCAGCATTGCTGAAGACGGCACCATTCATCTTTTTGGAATTTACCTTCCTTCTGGATGGGACACCGTAAGAATCAGGAGAAAAGTCGAAGATCATCTTCGGAAGGTCTCATCCACGGAGGAAATTATCCGTATCGCTTCATGCTTGGGAGTAAGGCTTTCTGAACCTGTCAGATGATTCTGGAGCAACCGGTCTCCAGTAGTAGCACGACAACCTAATAGCACAGATTCAATCTGGCACGGCCGGGCACTTCAATGTGCTGGCAAAGCCGGTCTACGGAGAAAACTTCCGTGACCGGCTTTTTTTGTTTGATCGGAGGTCACATGGATTTCTTCAAGGCAATGCAATGGGTGCAGGACAACGAACCCACGATCAAGAGCAAGATTAGGCAGTATCGGAAATTCACCCCCTATGATATGTGCGATTTTCTGCAAGAGGCATACGAAGCCGCTCTGGTAGCAGTCCTACGTAGTCAGGAGAAGAATATCCCGTTCGAGGCTGCCTTCTGGACCACATTCCGAAACAAGATCAGCGTCCTCACCCCTGACCCTAACTTTACCCATGGTTCCAATTCGATTCCTTCGCATATCTGTTATGGCGACATCGAGGCAGTCGAACAGACGAGTCATAGGAGTGATGAAGGCGCTGACATCGAGGCAATCTTCGAGGCTATTTCACACCACTTGACGGCAAGGGAAAGAGAAACCCTGTCTTTCTCCCTGGGGGTAGCTGAACAAGGGAAACTAACAACACACGAGATCGCTGATCTCTACGGCTGCTCTGACTTCAATGTCCGAGACACTTTGAAACGGGCGTTCAGACGAATAAAGCAACTCGCAGACAACGGGACCATCGTCGTCGACCGCATGAGGCTCGTGACCCAGCAGCACCAGGAAATAATGTCTGGCTGTGTAGCCATACAGGACTTCACGCCTTTGGGTTACTCGTCGAGAAGCCCGCCTTCCTGAACAAGACACTTCACGGCAGCAACAACCGATTATTACAACCCGCAAAGGAGCCATAATGAAACGCAATGCAGCAATCACGAAGTTCAAGCCATTATCCCAGAAGGTGCTCAGGCGCCTTGCTGAAGACCGCATCATCGAATTCCCGCTTACTGACAGTAATCAGCTGCTTCTTTCTGCTCTCTGTCGAGTCTGGACAGACGAATGGTACGTCGCCCAGATGAATAAAACCTTCAAACCGGACAAGAGAGCGGTCATGCTGGCTTTCCCTAATTTCGGGAAAATTGAACGATACATCCTTAGTAGCTACCTCAATCTCAAACCAGGAGCAAAACTCAGTGTTAGAGAAATGGCAAGTCGCATCCAGCAGCACTTCGAGGTCGAGTACCCGCAATTCAAAATCCACCGGGTTCGACAGGCGGCATATAACCTTCGCCGTCATTCTCGTACCGGAAGCCGGAAACATACCTTGATCCAGCTGGCCATGTTGGAGGGTAACCATGATATTTTTTGGTCATAAACATCTGTCAGAGTCGACAACTAAACATATCTATAAGAACTTGTTCTTTTAGATATGTTGTACCTCATCAACTCAAGGAGAATCGGAATGAGAGTAGAAAATCTGGAAGAAAAGCTTAACTCGCGAATCGTTGAGGCATTTAACTCAGGTTTGAGCGTTATTGAAATAAGCAGAGCGGTGAGCAAAAACAGAGTCGCACATATCCATAACCTGCTCAAGGGTACCGGCGACATTGATACCCTTGAAAAAGTTGGGCTACGCCGTTCATACGGAATCGATGACAAGTGGGAATCAGCACTGAAGAAAATAGGGTATTCCTTCCCGCGGTGGTGCATAGGATGGGGGTTTGATCCTTTAAAAGCAGCGCGAGAACTGGCACTAGGTGAACAGGGCGACGTCCATGAAGCATTGAAGAGAGACTTTCCTGCGGTTTATGCGCGGATGTTTGGCGAAGATCCGCCGCAGAGGGTCCCAACCACCAGAATACATGATCCACATCCATCCGTAACAATCGTCTGGCATCCCGACCGCAATGCCTACGTTGCCGAGTTGATCGGCAATTCTGCGATAAATGCCGGCGGCATCGATCTGGAGCATGCACTGCAGCGTTTCCAGGTGGCGCTCCGTTATGATGAGCAAATCAAACGCCTAGAACTGTTGATTGCACAGAAGCAATTCAACTAGACCGTATGACCACCCGTGACATCCAAGGGCATCTACAGGAGATTTACGGTATTGATGTTTCCCAAGTTACCGATGCTATCATTGAAGAAGTACTGCTTTGGCAGAACCGCCCACTGGATGAGGTCTATCCCATTGTCTATCTTGATGCCATCTGGATAAAGGTACGCCATGACAGCAGGGTAATCAACAAAGCAGTTTACCTTGCTATCGGCATCAATATGGATGGCATCAAAGAAGTCCTTGGAATCTGGACTTCTGAAAACGAGGGTGCTAAATTCTGGCTTCAAGTTGTCACCGAATTGATGAACCGTGGGGTGAAAGAAATCTTCATTGCCTGCGTGGATGGACTCAAGGGATTTCCAGAGGCAATTGAAGCAGTTTACCCAAACACCAGATTCAGCTCTGCATCGTTCATATGGTGCGTCACAGCTTGAACTATGTGTCATGGAAGCAGCGTAAAGAAGTCGCAACAGACTTAAAGACAATTTATCAGGCACCATCCGTAGAAATGGCAGAGAAAAACCTTGATACATTTGCCGCCAAATGGGATGCAAGTCATCCGACTATAGCAAGGTCATGGCGAAACAACTGGGAACGGATTATTCCGCAATATTGCTATCCTCAGCAGATACGCAAAGCAATCTACGCGACAAATGCCATAGAGTCTCTGAACATGTCGCTTCGTAAGGTCACCAAGAATCGAGGTCATTTTCCTAATGACGAAGCTATGTTCAAGTTGCGCTATCTGGTTTTGAAGAATATTGCTAAAAAATGGACAATGCCGATTAGGGATTGGAAGTCTACAATGAATAAGTTTAGTATCATTTTTGGAGACCGGATGCTGAATTTCTGAATCTGTGGTAAAGCATATATATAGATACATTGGATAAGTAGCGAAATCGGCAAAAGCTTCAACGGGTATATACATCGGTATAACCGGTCAATAACGAGTTGAACAGAAGAAAACAGAAAAGGCAGAAAAGGCAGACAACCGAGGAGTAGCGCGGCGGGCAAGTGGAGGCGCCGAAGTTAAAGATCACGCGGTGCAAGTGGAGAAATGAGAATCGAATATGCTGGGCCGGGTTTGTGCCGGAGAAGTTAGCTGATTGGGCAAGTACGATTGTAAACGCAGAATATCCAGAAAAAACTGCAAAGTCTTGAATAATCCGGTGTTACAGGCTTTTCCCATAAATCCTGAAATTCAGAAAAGGCGAAAAGCGATTGCCGCTGAGGCGGCAAGATAAACCACCGCTGGAGCTCTGCAGTAACGAGACTGAAGAAGGAAGCATGTCGCAACCATTTCTACAATTCCATCACATCAGTTATACCTATGAAACAGCTCATGAACCGCTGTTCCGTGATGTATCGTTACATTTCGCGGCGGGCTGGTCGGGCATTGTCGGTGCGAACGGCACGGGCAAAACCACGCTGCTGAAATTAGCAACCGGCCTGCTGCTACCTGATGACGGCTATGTGGATGCACCGCCGCGGTTAGTTTATTGTGACCAACGCACCGATGATCCGCCGCCACAACTGGCCGAATTGTTACAGGATGCAGCCAAAACTGCGGCAGTCATTCGCGGCCGGTTGGGCATCCAGGAAGATTGGCTGGCACGATGGCCAACGTTATCCCACGGCGAACGCAAACGCTCGCAAATCGCAGTAGCATTATGGTTGGAACCGGAAGTGCTCGCTATTGATGAACCCACGAATCATGTAGATGCTGTGGCGCGCAACATACTGCTGCGTGCATTGCAATCGTTTTCCGGCGTAGGCTTGCTAGTCAGCCATGATCGTGAATTGCTGGATATCTTATGCCAGCAATGCTTGTTTATTGAGCCGCCAGAAGTAATAGCACGGCCCGGCAATTATTCCAAAGGCACACAAATCGCGGCCATGGATGCTCAAACCATAAAAAAGGAATATACCCTGAAGAAACAGGCCTATAAAGAATTGCGCCGCGAAGCTGGTCGTCGCCGGGATTTAGCCAATCAATACGAACACAAACGCTCAAAAAAAGGCATTGCAAAACACGATCATGATGCCAAACAGAAAATTGATGCAGCCCGTTTGACCGGCAAAGACATTGTCGGGGGGAAACTTCTGAGACAGTTGGATGGTCGGTTTGAACATGCACAGAAGGAATTAGAGGGGATCAAAGTCAAAAAAGAATATTCGCTCGGTATCTGGCTTCCGGGGTCGGTGTCGAAGCGGAACGTGCTGTTCCAACATGTATCCGGCACGTTGCCCTTAAATACTGAAAAACTGTTAGCCTTTCCGCAATTAGTTATCCGCCCGACGGATCGCATCGCCCTGACTGGGCAGAATGGCGCGGGGAAAAGCACGATTTTGCGCTGGTTGCTGCCGCAACTCAACGTGCCCGCTGGTCAATTGATCTATCTGCCGCAGGAAATTGACGCGGCGCAATCGCGCGCCATTCTTGCGGAAGTGCAAACTTTGCCGCATGAGCAATTAGGGCAAGTGATGACTATTATCAGCCGGTTAGGATCGCGTCCGCATCGTTTATTGGATAGCCGTGAACCCAGCCCCGGTGAAATTCGGAAACTATTACTGGCGCTTGGCATGACAAGGCAGCCGCACATCATTGTCATGGACGAGCCGACAAATCACTTAGATTTGCCTTCGGTTGAATGTCTGGAAAGTGCGCTGGCCGATTGTCCATGTGCGTTATTGCTAGTCAGCCATGATCAGCGTTTCTTGCACGCGCTGACGCGTCTGGAATGGCGAATAACGCAATCCCAAGAGCCGTCTGTAGCGAATTCCCTAACAATTAAGGAAACTACATAGACAGCATAAAAGCATATTAATAGCGACTTCCCAACCACACCGTTTATTTAGCGTGAGAACAGAAAATGTCCAATCGGGTATAGCATCCCAAATCGCAACCAATCTTGGCGGATTCCAAATAATTTCCAAAATATTCTCCCAAACGGCCTCCTTCACCTTCCCCCCTGCAAGATTATAGGTGTAGGGGGATTTTTATTCCCCCAATAAGTTACCAACAAGGAGGCATGTATGGGAGTGTTCGTTTGCGATCTGGGGTTTTCATCGGCTAAGTGGATGTACGAGGAGCGTCAGGGGAGGATCATCTCTGCCTTCAGGTATGACGGAGATAATCTGCTTGTGGGAGAAGAAGCACTCCTGTCATCCGGTTCGTCCTACTTGAAAACGATGGAGGAACTTGTGAGGTTCTATCCTGAGTTCGTTGGCCACTGTGTCAAGTCAGCCAAGGTGGAAGGGATGATAACCCTTGCAGTCGGCCTGCCATATTCCTATTGGCAGGATCAGAATAAGCCTGGTGGAGCGGTTCCGTCCCTTGCAAAAGCATTGACAGGAGCCCTCATCACAGACGTTGCAATTTTTCCGCAAGGACTCGGCGGACTAAGAGACTACCTGGACAATGTCGAAGAACGGCCTGAAGGGAATGTCCTTGGAATTGACATCGGATTCAACACCATCATCTTTACGCTCTTCTCGCCGCAGAAGAAACAGATCATCTACGGCAAGACTCTCAATAAAAGGGGTGTGCACCAGATGGCTACCAGTTATCTGCTGCCACGGATAAAAGACCTGGCACCTTCAGGCACATTCACGCCGGTGGAAATCTCCTTCCTGATCGAGAAAGGTTACCTGCAATACGGCTTCGATCGGCATGACGTCCGAAAGGAAATAAACGAAGCCGGCATTGCATACATCGAGCACATCATCCGGGATGTTCAAGGAGAACTGCAGGCACATGTCGGCATGCACGCCGACTTTGATCGGGTGCTGCTGTTCGGTGGAGGAGCCGCACTGCTGAAAGGTGAATTCCCGGCAAAGAATATTGAAGTTATCGTTCTGCCGGCTCCGGAATTTGCCAATGCCCGAGGTTTCCGTTCACTTGCTGGCGGGAAGTGAGTGTGCCATGGCCCAGTACACGCTCAAGATTAAAACCTACGACCCCGGCATTGTCAGCGCATTCGATCGGCTACGTAAAAGCCGCAAGCAGTCGGCATATACTCACGAGGCCCTCAAATATTTTCTGGCATCTGAACAAGGTGGCAGGGTAATGGATCTCATGGTACGTGAACCATCGCCTACATGTACCAAAACCCAAATAGCCACGGAGCAGCCAAGAGAATTGCTACCAATACCGGCAGCGATAGTAGAAAGGCATATCATCCCATCAGGTGAAGTTACGGATGACTATTGTTCCTCGGTACTTGGTAAAATACTGGAATGACATTTGGCTTCATTTGGATTGACATTAAGTCATGGCAGGTCATCAGCTAAACAGTAAATTCTATTGACGCCTTTATATGTTTTGACTATTATCGTAATCATGAAGCTATTACATGACTACGTTAATGCTCAATAGGTGATCTATGGCGTCTCCAGTCAACCGTACATATCTCCGCCAGACCCGGGATGCTGCAGAGCTCTTGGGCAAACTCATCCGGCTTGGCAGGAAAGAGCGCAAGATGACTGAGGAAGACCTGTCTGGACGGGCAGGGATTTCAAGAAGGACTTTGCAGAAGATCGAGCGTGGCGATCCGAAGTGTGAGATAGGCCTGGTGTTTGAGGTAGCCAACCTGGTTGGGGTAAACCTGTTTGGGGATGAAGGGAACGCGAATATCTCCAGAAATATAAGCCGGGTTGACGATAAGCTAGCTCTTCTGCCCCAGCTGGTTCGCAGCTCTATGAAGGTAAACGATGAATTCTGAGTACAAAGAATTATATGTCTGGATCTGGCTCCCTGGAGAGACAGATCCGGTGGTGGCCGGTATGCTTACAACCGTAGGGACGACATATGTCTTCAACTACGGTAAAAGCTACCTGCAGCGCGACAATGCTATTTCGATTTACGACGCTGAACTTCCCCTGCGTCAGGGGCTACTCCCTCTCCTATCTGGGCTTTCCATCCCGGGGTGTTTACGGGACGCAGCTCCTGATGCCTGGGGGCGCAGGGTAATACTCAACAAGAAGTTCGGAAATAAAGCGCCTGGAATCGACCCGGCAGCACTCGACGAACTCAGTTACCTTATTGAGTCCGGGTCCGACCGGATAGGCGCCCTTGATTTCCAGTTATCGCCTACGCAGTACGAGCCGCGATATGCCTCCGGAGCCCCCATTGAAGAACTGATTGAGGCGACCGAGCGTGTCGAGAAGGGTATACCGTTAACTCCTGAGCTTGCCCAGGCACTTCAGCATGGCACCTCTATCGGTGGAGCACGACCCAAGGCCCTCATTGAAAGTGAATCCCGGAAATTCATAGCGAAATTTTCCACTTCCACCGACCTCTACTCCGTCGTCAAAGCAGAGTATGTCGCAATGAGACTAGCTGCCATGGCTGACATTGATGTAGCGCCGGTCTCTCTGGAACGTGCCGCCGGCAAGGATGTGCTGCTTGTCGATCGTTTTGATCGGAAGGCAACGGCCAATGGGTGGCAGCGCAAGAGCCTTGTTTCGGCTCTGACGATGTTGACTCTGGATGAGATGATGGCCCGTTACGCAAGTTATGAAACGTTGGCCGAAATTATCCGGAGTAAATTCAGAAATGCTCCCGGAACATTGCGCGAACTGTTTTCCCGCATCGTGTTCAATATTCTGGTTGGCAATACTGACGACCACGCCCGCAATCATGCAGCTTTCTGGGACGGACAGATGCTGACGTTAACCCCGGCATACGATATCTGCCCACAGGCTCGCCATGGGCAGATCGCCACTCAAGCAATGCTGGTCATGGGAGACGACCGTTCAAGTCGGATCACCACCTGCATTGCTGCCGCTCCGCAATTTCTTCTCACCGAAGATGAGGCCGTCAACATTATCGCTAAACAGATCCAGTGCATCGAGCAGAATTGGGCGACTGTCTGTGACGATGCATCGTTGAGCGAGGTTGATCGAAATCTGCTGTGGGGGAATCAGATATTGAATCCATACGTTTTCGAGGGGTTGGAACCAGGACCCCTGAAAGACCTCGCCAGACGGCACGAGCGAGGATGAGCCAGAAAGCCGCGAACTTCTTTATGGAGTTTGCGGCTTTTTTTATACATACCCCCTTCCGCTGTAACCCAATCATTTTCACCACTCCTCATATTTGAGCAATTCACGCTACTCGCTTTCCCGCCACAACTGGTAACGGCAAGTGTATGGCTGTGGCCGCCAGTGCGTGACCTATCTTAAGAATTTTCCTGCCTCGTCAAAGAGGAATTCGCAAAGACCACCCTCGCACCTTCCCCCCCAGAAGATAATCAATATGAAGATCAAATTTCCGGAGGGCTCATGCTGGCAAAGTTCATGACCACTGCGTCACTCGTTTTTCTCATTCCACTGTCAAGTTTCGCTTCGGAGATACGCCAACGACCATTCGCGTATTCCTTTGATGCCGCATCAGCCCAGAGTGGGGACACTTTTGTTGTCTGTTCCGATTGCCCGGACAACAAGCTGACCATCCTCCCTGCCATTGCCAAGCTTGCGGTGAGAATGAGCGACCCGATGACAATACAACCACCCGCTACGCAACCAGACGTTGTCACTGTTACACCAAGAAATGAGCTGCCTGAAAACAAGGGGCTACTCGGGACAGTTCACTTTCAACTGAACAGTTCCAGGCTTTCCCTAATTGAGCAAGGCAATCTGGAAAAGATATCAAGGGATATTCCCGCAGGTAATGCCGTCGATGTAACTGGGTACACCTGCACAATCGGTACGGATGATTACAACAAAAAACTGTCCTTCAGTAGAGCAGAGGCGGTTGCCACGGTTCTGAAGGCCAAGGGGGTGCACATCGGCACTATTGAAGGCAAAGGCAAATGCTGCCCAGCCTCGCAGGACAAACAACAAAACAGAAGAGTAGAAATCATCGGACTACGAAAGGAGGAGATGTGAAGATCGCAAATAACAAGAAACTTATGGTCGGCGGGCTGATGATGTTCATCGTGACTGCGGCGGGTTTCTCTATGGCTAACGACAATCTGAGAATGGAGAAAGAGACCCTGATGAAGACCTTTCCAAATATGAAATTGGATGGCTTCAGGGAATCGCCGCTCAAAGGCCTATATGAGATCACCGCAGGCGAACAGGTATTTTACTTCAGCCCCGAAGGATACCTCTTTTTTGGTGAAATCTGGACCAAAGACGGCAAGAACCTGACAGCCGAGATGCGGGAGAAGGTTGTTGCAGAACGAATCAACACTCTCCCTCTGGAGAAAGCCCTAAAAATCGGCAACGGCCCGAAAAAGGTAATCGAGTTTACCGACCCGGACTGCCCCTATTGCCGCAAGGTTGACAACTTCCTCTCGAAGCGAACTGACGTGACCCGTTACGTCTATTTCGTCCCACTACGCAGGATACATCCCGACGCAGAGAAAAAGGCCCGCTACATTCTGTCGCAATCTGACAAGGACAAGGCATTCCGTGACGTATTTGAGGGAGTGCTGGACGGAAAGCCTATCTCCATAGCCGATGGCGCACAGGAACAGCAATTGGAGGAGATGGAGAAGATTGCAACTGGGCTTGGCGTACGAGGAACACCGGCACTCTGGATCGAAGGTGCTCACGTGAATGGTGCAGACATCCAACGGATAACCGGTTTGCTGGACAAGGGAAAGGAGGTGAGCAAGCCGCAATCACACTGAATCTATTTTGCAACATCGTCTGACCATCACACCAACAGCTCAAAGGAGAAATGCATGCACAAGCGGAAAATGCTTCTGATGTCCCTCGTTGCGATGATCGTAACGCTGGCGGCATCCCAGGCCATGGCCCTCGTTGCCCCCGTAGCCGGTTCATTCGGCTTCGAGGCCTACGACTTCTTCATCACCGACATCCTCAAGGGACCTTTCGGCGCCATTGCCGGGGTTCTTGCCATCATTGCCGGCGTCGTCGTCATGATCCAGCAAAAGCTGGTTCCGGCAGTCCTCTGCATCCTGGGAGGAGTGCTCGTCATCAACTCGGACAAGATCGTCACCTCGCTTGGGATGATCATCTAGCCACAACCGGGGGGGCGAAAGCCCCCCTCACCATCTTGTAGCCATGAACGGAGACAGACTTGACTCGCAAGTTTCCCCAATATCTGACGCAGCCGTTTCAGGTCCTCTGGTTCGAGCCCGATGACCTGGCAATCATGACGGCGAGTTTTATCTTAGCCCAACAGTTCGGTGGATATCTCTGGCTGACAATGATCATCGTACCGTGGGCATACAGCCGCTTCAAACGACAGTACCCACGTGGTTTTCTGCGCCACATACTCTATTTCATTGGCTTGGCACCGATGAAGGGTTACCCGCAGTTCTTTGAAAGAGATTTTCTGGAATGACCACTACAAAGGGAGCAAAGAAGTGAACCTCGACATATTTCTGCAAAAAAGTTCCAACATATTTGCCGAGAACCGGCTGCTCAAGTTCGTGGTCGTAGCGCTCGGCATCGCAGTTGTTATCAACACTGCGGGCTTGTTCACTGCTCTGAACAGTCAACGGGTGATTCTCGTGCCGCCGACCATCAATTCAAAGATCTCGGTTTCAGGTGACAAAGCCTCGGATGAATATCTCAAGGAATTCACCCGCTACATCCTGAGTCTGGCGCTTACCTACAACCCTGTCAACGTAAGGTCGCAGTTCAGCGAACTGCTGGCCGTCTACGACCCCGCCGAGTTCCAGGCATCACGTAAAGAGTTGTATGAACTGGCGGACAAAATCGAAAGCACCAAGGCCTCCAGCGCCTTTTACATTCATTCAATCATCAACGATGCCGAGAAAAGGCGACTGGTAGTGACCGGCACCAAGAAGACCTACATGGTGGATCAGAAGGCAGAGGACGTTCTGAAGGTCTACCTCATCGAATACCGCTTCGAAAACGGAAAATTCGTCTTGGTGCGTCTCTATGAGAAGCCAGCGCAAGGCGAGAACAAGGGGGCGTGATGCGTAAAACGTTTGCTTTACTGACCGCATTGCTGGTGCCGACATTGGCGCATGCAGTGGAACAAGGTGGTCTCCAGAAACAGAAGGCTGCAATTGACCAGGCTATTGAAAAGCCGGTCGAAGGGGAGTTTCCGACCGTTGTCTTGCCCGAATCGTCAACCGGTATTCGGCTGTCGAGTTCCGACATAAATCGGATCTCCTGCCCAACTGACATTCGAGAAGTCCTGACCTCCACCGAGAAGGGGGTAACGATCAAGATCACCGGCAAAGATGCATTCGTGAAGTTCAAGGTGATTAAGAAAGGAGACAAGTTTTCCTACTCATCGACACCGACCGAGCTCTACGTCGTCTGCGGTGACAAGGTTTTCAGCATGGTCGCATTTCCCCAAAGAGTGCCATCCCAAACAATCCGCCTCACTTCCGGCCAGGAGAAGAAGATCAAGGAGAACCTGTCTCTCTATGCCGGTTTACCCTTCGAGAAGAAAGTGCTCAAGGCGATCAGGGAAGTTTACACCGAGAACATTCCAGACTCATACAGCATCAACAAGAATGAAAAACGTTTCTTCACGTTCCGTGAAATCCTTCTGACTCTCAAACGGACTGTAGATATCGAGGGTGAAGGTCTCAGGATCAAGGAGTACGAGGCATCACTGCGGGGAGAAACTCCCGAATTCAAGATGAACGAGAAGATGTTTCTGCGTACGGCACTGGTGGAGAACCCCATAGCTGTATCTCTTGAACGTCACGTTCTGCGAGCAGGAGACACTTCCAGAGTTTTTGTGGTGGAGCAACGTGCCGAGAAACAGGGAGTTCGTAGACTGACCGGTGACCTGCCGGTAATGGATCAACCAACGCAGAGTCTGACAGTCAACAAATCTGGCAACCCAAAAGAGTCCTCAGAAAACCGTACCGAGTCAGATGTACAGGAGGCAGACGATGAAAAATAAGCTCCTGTCTTTCTGGAACGGTCTAAGTGGCAGTCAGCGCCGAAATCTTGTCTGGATTATGACTGGCTGCATTCTAGTGGCCGTATTTACGATTGGCTATTACGTCATGAACAAAGGGAAAGATCCTGCTCTCAATAAAAGTGTGAAGCAGGCGCCCTTGAGCATCGAGCCAAAACTCCTTGAAAAGTCACAATTCCTCGAAAGCCAGAAGGAGATTGCCAAGCGTGACGACATGGTTGCCGAACTCACGAAGAGACTCGATGAGATAACCCGTGAGAAAAAAGGTGATCCGACTACAGCGCCGGTGGCTCAGATCGGCACAGCCCCCGCTGTACCGGGAGACAATCATACTCAGCAGCAGGGCCAATTGCAAAAGACCGGTTCTGGCAGGACAGCAATATCAAAACAACCGTTGCCTCCAATTCCACCAATGCCGCAAGGCAGCAGCATCTCGCTTCCCCCACCGCCTGCCACAGCTCAAGGAATGGCAGCAGGTCAGCTGCAGTCTCCACCCGAAACCGAAATCGGTGATATCGCCATCGTTTCGTCTCCCGGATCAGGTAAATCAGCCAAGGCTGATGTGGATGATAAAAAAAAAGACGTCGGGACCGTCCAGGTTTATCTGCCCCCTTCCTTTATGGAGGCGACTCTGTTGAGTGGCTTGGACGCACCAACCACTTCGGAAGCCAAAGGAAATCCGGTTCCGGTCCTTCTCAGGGTAAAGACTCCAGCGGTACTACCAAATAGCGTCAAGGCAAACCTCAAGGGGTGCTTTGTTATCGCCGACGGCAAGGGGAACCTGGCAACCGAGCGTGCGGAACTGCTGCTCGTTTCCCTGTCATGCCTCGACCGTAAGGGGCAGGCGGTAGTCGACCAGAAGATCAAAGGGTTCGTCGTTGATGAAGACGGCAAAATTGGCCTGCGAGGCCGGGTCGTTGCCAAGATGGGCTCCATGATCGCAAGGAGCATGTTGGCCGGATTCTTCGGAGGTGCCGGTGACGCGATTAAGTCTGCGGCCACGACCATGTCCGTAAGCCCTCTCGGTACAACACAAACCGTTGACCCCAAAGACATTGCCATGTCTGGGCTTGGGTCCGGCCTGTCGAGTGGCTTCAAAGAGATCCAGAAGTTCTACATGGAACTGGCCAGGCAGACGATGCCGGTCATTGAGGTTGGAGCCACGAAACCGGTGACTCTCGTTATCAGTGAAGGAATCAATCTGGACATCAAGAAAATTTCCAAGGGAGGCGGAAAGTGAAGAAAGCCCTTATTACTATAGGAATGCTGACAATGAGCGGCTGTGCCCTGCTCAACCCCTACGAAAGCAGCTTTAGCTGCCCTGAAACCAGCAACGGCAAGTGCGTTTCGGTGCAAACCGCCTACAAGGAATCGACAGCAAGTCCTGGCAAATCAAGCGAAGCACCTGCAGAACACAAGGAAGACGATTGCAATGCTGACAATGCAGCAGCCGGTCTCTGCACCGAAGGCAAGAAGGATATCTCCCTGCATCCGTCGGCCAAAGAGAACGGTACCTACAACCGCTACCAATCGGCACTGTTCGACAAATTCAGCGGACTCCTGAAGGAACCGGTCACACCGGTTGTTGCACCCCCGAAAACCATGCGAGTGCTCCTTCTGCCATACACCGGCCAGGACAATGAATTCTACATGCTGCGCTATGTCTACTTCTTCGTTGATGAACCGCGCTGGTTGATGGGTGACTCCGTTACATCCGGCGAGGAGGAGTAGACATGGGAGTAGCGTCAGCGTTGTTTGGAAGTGGAGGAGGCTTCACCAGGAGCGAATTGCGCCGCCTCACCGAACGGGACAATTTTTCCGAATATTTCCCGTGGATTGCCCATGACCCCAAGAATCAGATCTATCTGAACACTGACAACACCTTCGGGATGATGTGGGAGTGTGCTCCCCTGGCTTTTGCCTGTGAGACTACCATCAGAACTCTGGAGGGGTTGTTTCGTGTAAACCTGCCTGATGGCTCGATCATGCAGTTCATCCTGTTTGCCGACCCCTTTGTGAATCAGATTGTGGACACATACACTTCCATGAAATTGCGCGACAGCAAACTGGTACGCGATGTTTCTGACAACGTGTCCCGCTTCTTTCAGGAAGGTGTGGAAGGCCTCGGCTGTCTGAGCGGTATTCCGATCCGGAACTTCAGGATGTTCTTTACGGTCAAGTTTCCGGTAAAGGATAGTGCTCATGTAAATCTTGATGAAGTTTTCGGAACAATCCAGGAAGTGCTGCGTGGCGCCGGCTTATCACCGGTTGTTGTCAATCCGGGGAACTTGCTTGATTGGCTGAGACGCATGCTGAATGAGGACCCGTCTGCAAATAGTAGCCACTATGACGATCGCAATATCATCCGCAAGCAGGTGCTGCTCGGTACCAAGGTAGAGAAAAGGTTCTCTTCTCTCAAGTTCGGTTCCCGACACTTCCGCTGCGTCACCCCGAAGTCATTCCCTCTGAATGGCGACCCGATCCAGACAAACCAACTCTTTGGTGGAATCATGGGGATGGCTACCGATTCCGATCAGATCCGGACGCCATTCTTCTTTACGCTGAATATCGTCCTGAGGAACCAGAAGAATAAACTCCACACCAAATGCAACATGGTCCTGCAGCAGCAGGGTGTCGGCAGTTTCGCCCCATCGCTGGCCAGAAAGAAAGACGAGTACCTCTGGGCGGTCGATGAACTGGAACGGGGCACCAAATTCTACCGGGTAATTCCTATCATGTGGGTCTACGGCAGCGACGAATGGCTGGTAAACGAGTCCGTCACCAGGGCCAAGCGGGTCTGGGAGGGGCAAGGGTATGTCATGCAGGAGGATAAGGGGATTCTTCCCATCCTGTTCATCTCTTCCCTGCCATTCGGTCTCTACGACCATGGCAGCAACATCGACACCCTTGACCGGGACCATATTCTCCCCGTGGACAGTATCGCCGTGATGTTACCGGTGCAGGGGGACTTCTCCGGGCTGGGCAAACCGGTAATGCTCTTCGCCGGACGCAAGGGAAATCTGTTCGGTCTCGACATCTTCAACAAGGGAGTCAACAACCACAACGCCATGGTCTGCGCCTCCAGCGGCGCCGGCAAAAGCTTCTTTATCAACTATCTGGTCTACAACTACTTCGCCATGAAATCGAAGATCCGGATCATCGACATCGGCGGGTCCTACAAGAAGATGACCAAGCTGTTCGGTGCCCGCTACCTGGACTTCAGCGAGGACTCCCAGGTCTGCCTGAACCCCTTCACCAACATCATCGATCCCGAGTACGACATCCCGGTTATCGCTCCCATCGTTGCCCAGATGGTTTTTTCCACCGGAAAAACCATCCCCAGCGAGACAGAGATGACCCTCATCAAGGGAGCGGTTCGCTGGGCCTGGCAGCAGAATGGCAACGATGCAGATATCGATACCGTCCACGAGTACCTGTTCAATTTCGACCACTACTCGTCAGAGGGTGGCGAGATCAAGGAGGCTGCTTCCCGGCTTGCTTTTAACCTGGCCGACTTCAAGAGCGACGGAACATTTGGCCGTTTTTTCAACGGCAAAAGCAGTCTCGACATCTCCAATGATGAGTTCGTGGTGTTGGAACTGGAGCACCTCAAGTCCCGTAAGGAACTGTTCCGAGTAGTCACCCTTCAGGTGATAAATGCCGTAACCCAGGATCTCTATCTCTCCGACAAGTCGGATCAGCGACTGATCGTTTTTGATGAGGCATGGCAATTCCTTGGAGAGAGTTCGACCCTGAAGGAGGTCATTGAGGAAGGGTACCGTCGTGCCCGCAAATACCATGGCAGTTTCACCATAATTACCCAGTCGGTTCTCGACATGAAGCTCTTCGGAGGGGTTGGCGATGTCATCCGGAATAACTCGGCCTTCAAATTCTATCTGGAGTCGTCCGACTTCGAGAAGGCGCTGGACGAGAAGCTGATGGACTACGATGACTTTACCATGCGGATTCTCAAGTCAACGAAGAGCAACAAGCCCAAGTACTCGGAGATCTTTATGGACACACCTTTCGGCGTCGGAGTCGGCAGATTGGCCGTAGATCCTTTCTCCTACTACGTCTTCACGTCTGATGCGAGCGAGATAACTGAAATAGAGGCAATGGTTGATGGCGGAGTGAGTTATGAGGATGCAATCCGTGAGATGGTCAAGAAATACCGCAGTTAGTCTGATGATGTCTGTGACGTTAGGCAGCACGTCTGCCTTCGGAATCGATGGGAAGACCGCTGGCCAGAATGCCGGTCAGTCGGCGCTCTCCAGGTTCGGCAGTAAGAATTCTGTCAACAGCAACATCTCGTTGCCGATGACCAACTCATCGAACCTCATGCAGACGGTGAACGGCGCTACCAGCTTCCCGGCAACCCTGAACGCCCCCTCATCGGCAAAATTCCTGGAGGTGATGATACAGCCGTCAGGAACCGGTGACCTGCAGCAGGTCATCATCAGCCAGGATCTTAACACTGATGGCACCATCGACAATGTTCACGCTGTGCCGTCGCTTGTGTCAGGGGTCTGCGCCAACGGCTTCATCTCCTGTAATGCCGGTAGCTGGACGAATTGCAAATATTATACGTGGGCCGCCGATGCTGATGGCCAGGTCACTGAAGCACCGGCGTCCATTACCGATCTCGGTGGCTGCTATTGCATCAACAGCAGTTGCGGCAGCAACCTGGTCTGGGTCAACAGCGCCATCGTGTTGAAGGATATCGGTGGGGGTATTGTCAATGCAGTTCATACCAGCAATACCTCCTTCACCATTACCAACGTCAATACCGACATCACCACCATTACCTATTACGGGCAAGTGACCACCAAAACGAACAATGCCGCCACGAGTGTCGCTGCATTCGCTTCTTCCCCAACAGTGGATACCCTGACGGGGTATTACACCAACTGGCCCCAGTTGACGGCAGCCCGGGATTCAGCCGCTATCTCCCAATCATCCGATCCGAGCAGTTTCTACTACATGATCTCCAACTCGGGTGCGGCACGTGAGGCCCAGGGCAAATCAAGCATCTGCACTGTTGACCGGGCTGGACGTGTTGATACCACCACCAAATCCTTCAACGACTCAGGAAACAGTGCACTCTGTACCGATCACCTGGTCTACATACGGGTTCATAAGGTCGATGATCTAACCTATCAATTGGAATACCTGGATACCGGCCCGGGAGGACCGGGAGCGGCCCACAACAACTGCGGCGGCAGTCCGGGCGGAGATGGCTGGCATACAGTTAAACCCGTCACCGTGTCCACACCAGACCCGGCAAAGCTCGGCCAGCTCATGTCCGCTACCTTCAACATGAACAACATGAGTGGCGGCGGCTGCAATAACGCTTCAGCATCCGTGGACGGTGTCATTAACGGTTTCGATACCTCCGTTCAGACCGGCATCGTCTGTCCGGCAAAGGGTGCTCAAGGTGTCTCGTTCGACTGGAGTTATTTCTTCGACTTCAAGGAGGACACCTACACGGAAGCCGTTGAGGATAAGTGTGCCGCCTTGGCCAACGATCCGGACTGTCGCTTGAAGGAAGAGGATATCGATGGTGTCGTGACCTACCAGAACTTCAATCCGACCGGCTTCAACCAACTTCCTTCCTGTAAGAATTTCACCGGACAGGTGGGTACCAACAAGATCTGCCGCGACTGGTGGCACAAGAAGCGTACGTACGTCTGCGGCAGCCAGCAATACGACTTCTCTGATGTGGCAACCCGTTTCGGGAAGGTGGTCTCTTCTGCCAGCGACAACACAGCGAATCTGACGTTCCAGGACCCACGACTCGGCCCAACGGGGTGGAACATTGCCAACGGCAGCATCAACCTGCCGCAACGGGACCCGGCGTCCGAATGTGAAGTGGCCTGCAAAACCCGCATCGCCAAGACCGACACCCAGGTGACGACGACCGGAAATGTCACCGACATGCGGGTACCGGCACAGTCCTATGACATTTTCTACAAGACCTGCATCAACAACAGCTGTCCTGCCGACCCGGGAGAAGAAATCGTCATCGATTGCCAGTGCATCAACGAGTTTGCCGAGGCTGCCACGGTCATTCAGACACTCCGACTGGCCGGCAAGGACAATATCTGTTCCAGCGGCCAGAAGCAGCCAATGCAGTCGAGGTAAAACCAGATGCTATTCCGTATCGCCTATTCAGTTCTCTATGCCGTTCTCCTGCTCTCCCTCTCCGGGATAACCACCACGGCTCAGGCTGTTGTCAGTTGCCAGGACTCCATCTCGACGGGTACCACCTATCGTTACAGCGATGCCCTGGTGTTCTTCACCGAATTTAACGGCAAGACCTACGCCATCGCCAAGTCAGCCGTTAGCGGCAGCCAGTCGCTTCCCGACATCTATTTCGACTTTTCGGCGAACATCAGCCGGGAGTATCTGATGACCGGCACCGACACGGCCTCGCTCAAGAGGATGCTCTCTCTCGGACAGTTCGGGGCGGCCAAGCCGGTCAGCGTGGACAGCCAGCAGACCCTGGATTTCCTGATTAAGCGCTATGGGGCGTATCTGGGGACATCAACCTCGGATAAGAGCACCTACATCGACGCCTGGAAAGAGTTCGGGCCTGTTGGCTTCAACGCCATTGACGGATCGGGGCTTCCATTCACAAAATGGCCGGTTGCTGGCGCCTATACCGGACAGGACCCGCAGGCAGTCGTCATGGGGAGTGACGGGATTTGGGCCAGCGGTCTCGATGGGACAAGAAGCTCGCAGATAGTCGAATTTCCCGGCAAGCTGGACTGTGCCCTGTCGTACATTGATCCAGGCACGATCACCCCTCCACCGCCGCCACCTCCACCGCCACCACCTGACCCCAATGCCATCAACAACATCATGTGCGGTCAGGATCTGAATAACAACGGATATGCCGGTGACCCGGGAGAAACAGCCAACTGCATTCAGACGACACAAGGACAATTCTGCCCGGTCGGTTCCACGGAATGCGTCGAAACTTATACCGCCCCGGTCTGTCCGGCTGGCTCTACTCTGGAGACAACCCGTGATATGTGCCAGGCCACGGCTCAGAACTTGTGCGGCAGCGGCTATGCCTGGGACTCTGGTATCGACAAATGCATCAAGGCAGTGACCTGTCCGGAAAACGGCACATTCAATCCGGTTGCCGACCGCTGTGAAAAGCTGGTTCAAAACGATTGTCCCGTTGGCTATGCCTATGACGCCAACCCGGCCAGCCAGACCTACGACCGTTGTGTGAAGTCGGCAACATGCACTGACGGAGGAGCGTTCATTGCGGCCAAGGATCGGTGCGAAAAAGCATGGATGCCGGTCTGCGACGCTGCCAATGGCTATGCCTACAACGGTGCGACAGGCAAGTGCGAACGGTCGCCTATTTGTACCTATGGCAGCTACAACGCCTCGTACAATCTCTGCGTTCAACCCTTTGTGCCATCTTGTCCGGGCGGCTACAGTTATAACAGTACCCGGGGGCGCTGCGAAAAAGCTCCCGAATGCCCGGCAGGCACCACGTACAATGTGGTCACAAACAAATGTGACGCCATCACCGGTGCCAGCGCACAGCAGGTTTTATCCTGCAGTCCTCAATCATTTCTTTGCGCACCGTATGCCGACTCCTGCTGCAATGTAAGTATTTCCTGCCCGAACGGTCCCCAGGGACAGGTTAGTGTTGCTGCAAACTATTGTTGCCTTGGTTCTGACGCTATCACGATTCAGTCACCCCTCAGCCTCATGACCAGAACCGAGCTGACCAGTACCGGCTATGCCCTGTCAGCGTTGCAATGCGATAGCGTCGGCAATTGCAGCTACTACTTCATGGATCGTTATTGTGCCGATGGGTCACCGGCCAGTGACTGGATGTTATCCGGGGCATTCACGATGGCTTCGACCCAGATGGTCTGTCCTGCCGGTCAGGCTCTCATCAATGGTAATCAGTGCCTTTCTGCAACCAACCCGACCTGTTCAGGCGGCAACTTCGACCCGAACATGGATGTCTGCTGGGCCGCTTATACGCCAACCTGCACCCAGGGGACCTATGACAGCGCCAGCGGGCAGTGCATTCTTGCGCCTTCGTGTCCGAACGGCACATTGAACACCACAACTGACCTCTGTGAAGCAACCATTACCAGGGACTGCGGTACCTACTCCTTTGATGCTGCCGCCAATCTCTGTTTCTCGTCGCCGATTTGCGCCAATGGTGCTTATGACGCGAGCCTCAACGTCTGCCAGGCCACGCTGACGCGCAATTGCGGCACCTACGGCTGGAGTCAGGCTGACTTCAAGTGCCTTCAACCCGTTACCTGCCCCAAGGCCCCAACCTTCTCCCAGGCAGCTACCACTAATTTTTCAACCACGCTTGATAAGTGCGTTTCCGAAGTCCAGCACGACTGCCCGGCGGGAACAACATACACACCGCTTCCCATCGGCAAGTGCGAGGCGGTGCCGATTTGCAGCGCCGCCGGTATCTACAATCCGCAGAAGGACAGCTGCTTCGAGGGGTTCAATACCTGTCCGCTCGGGACTCAGTACGCTTGCATGGAATACCAGAACAAGATGCAGTGTTCCCCGAACCCCTGTTTCAATCCTGGAGCGCCCGGATCTGAGGTGACGACCACTCTCGACGAGTCAATGCTTCAGGATGACGGGCCGAAAGATGCAAATGGGAATTGCCTCGGCCAGATCTACATCTTCAATGGAAAAGCGTCGCGTTGCCGTCCCCCCGGCTTGACGGTCGGGTACCTCAATAACTGCTGCGAGAGCGACAAGGTGGCTTCGGAAGATACCGGCAGCAGCATCTCGACAGCGGTTCAGGGCATTCAGATGGCCTATGAAATAGGTCAGGTCGCCTATTACGGCAACGCTCTGGTGACCGGTGCTGCGCAGATTTCTGCCATATCGACCACCGCTACCGGTGCAGTCACCTCTATGACCGTAGTCACCGCCACCGGAACTACGACAACTCTATCAGGAGCGGCAGCAACAGGTGCATACGCAACCATGGCCAGCGGAGCGACAGGAGCTTCTGCCCTTGGAGCCGGATTGCAGGCGTATGCCGCTGCCCTGTTCAACCCGGCCACCATCATCATCGCAGTAGTCGTCCTGGTAGTGATGAAGGTGCTGATGGGAAGCGGATGTGATCAAGGTGACATTCAGACAGGGATGCAGAAAGAAGGCAAACAGTGCCACTACGTGGGGGACTATTGCTATAAAAAATGGCCGTTAGTGGGATGTGTGCAGAAGGCCAAGAGCTTCTGCTGCTTCAACTCGAAAATGGCGAGGATCATACATGAACAAGGGAGACCGCAACTGCAATCATTTCAGCCGAACGGCGGCTGGGGTGTACCCGAAGCACCCAACTGCCGCGGCTTTACGCCAGACGAATTCCAGGCACTGGATTTTTCGAGGATCGATCTTTCGGAGTACTTTGAAGACGTACAGAAGGATCTTGCTACCAAGATCGATGGTTCACAACAGACCATCATGCAAAACATCCACAACAAGTACCAGGCGACGCCGAAATGATCAGGCGTACAGGATTGGCAGTGACAGCTCTGGTGCTTGGTGTTTCGTCGGTGCAGGCCAAGGTGATTGGTACTTACGGAAACACGTACCGAATCTCGGAACGGGATGCCCTGGCAGAAATCGAGGAACGTGCCCGGCAAGTGGATTGGAGCAAGGTGCTGGACAAACGCAAGGTCGAGAATTACCAGGGACCGCCGGACAAGGCGAGCCTGCCGCGGGCGAAGCGGAACCGGAGCTTCCCGGTTGATATGACCTATACAACCGAGATCGACGTACCAGACGGCAAGGGCAGCATTCTCTATCCCAAGGGTTACACCTTCAATCCGCTCGATTACGTGACCTATCCGAAAACGCTGGTGATCATCAACGGCACTGACCCGGATCAGGTGAAGTGGTTTGCCGCCTCCGAGTATGACAAGCGACTCGATGTAACGCTCCTCCTGACCGAGGGTAGTTTCGGGGCCGTGTCGAAGCGGATCAGCCGTCCATTGTTCTATGCCGACAGGAAGATGATCGAACGCCTCAAGCTGAAGGCCGTGCCATCGGTCATCAAGCAGAAGGGACGTTTGATGGAGGTAACTGAAGTGGCGCTGCCGGTTGGTAAGACAAAGGCAGCGGCCAGATCGTCACAAGACAGGAAAGGGACCCCATGAATTCACTTATTGCTCAATCACTCTGTATGGCTGGCATCCTGGCGCTTTGCGCCGGCTGCTCACACGAATCCTGGACGAACATCGAAGAGACTACTCGGCTACCGTCCATGGCAGCACCCATTCTGGCACCGGTCAACTGGGTAACCAAAGCAGGGAGAGCTGTCACCAGCAAGTCCTCGGAATCGTCAGATACAAATAGAGGCAAGCAGTTTGTCCTGTCGCGAAAAGTTATGGATGACTTCAGCAGTAACGGGAAATTCATGGAAGAGTTGCTGGCAGTGCAGAGTCGATTCCGTGACCACGACTGGGGTGCTGTTTCGCCAGAGCAACTAGAGGCCAACAGCAGTTCCAATCGTGGCAAAGGATCTGTCGGTCGATATCCGACCGGAAGCAACAGAGCGGCCATCATAATCACGGACGAAGGGTCCGAATTCAAGGTGCGGTATGAGGATGAACCTGAGCAATAACATAACTATCATCGTATTGGTCACGCTCTTTCTCATAGTACCAGTTGCCTACGGGGCTGGCGGTGCTTGCAAGGGTAAGGTGCTCAACCCAGTGACCGATATTTGCTGGCAGTGCATGTTCCCGGTGAAGATGGGGAGCGTCTCCTACGGCAATGGCGCCGAGCCGGCTCCCGGCAACGTCACTTCACCGGTCTGTGCCTGTCCGGACAGCAAAGGGATACTGATCCTTGGCGTGTCAACTGCTTTCTGGGAGCATGCCCGTCTGATCGAGACGGTCAAGGACCCGTTCTGCTTCCCGGTCATGGGCACCGGCATGACCAACCCGAAGCCCGGCTTTTCATCCGGAGAGATCCGCAGCAAGGAGTACGGCGATTCGGACTTTGCTTTCCAGCAGGCACATTACTTCTACTTCCCAGCCTGGTCGATCCTGAAGCTGTTCATGGATTTCCCCTGCGCGGAGAACCGGGCGTTCGACCTGGCCTACATGACAGAAGTCGATCCCATGTGGAACGATGACAGCCTGTCCTTCATCATCAACCCGGAGGCGCTCCTGTTCGGTAATCCGGTTTCGCAGTTGGCGTGCGTTGCCGACAGCGTGGCGGCAACTGTTACGTATCCGATTGATCCCCTGTTCTGGTGTATGGGGAGCTGGGGCTCTTTCTATCCCCTGTCAGGGAGCATGATCGAAAACAATCCCTTCAACGTCAATGCCGGGCTGGCGGCCCGGATGCTGTTCAAGCTCGGGCGAGAAACGCTTCTCTATGATACCGGCATCAACCAGTGCGCCAGTGCCGGGGTCGTGACGCCGATTCTCGTCAAAAGCAATTACCGTCTCCAGATAGCTAGACCGGTACGTGGCAACGACTGCATACCCATTGGCAGGCCCTCGCTGATCTGGGGAACGGCAAAGAACCCGCCTTTCGGGACTACCAACACGTCTCCTGACAATTTTCTCTGGTCACTGACACGAAGGAGGGTCTGTTGCGTCGGCTATGCACTCAATTGATGTCCTGTTTATTTATCGCTGCACCCTGGGCTGTATCTGCTGCCGGTAATCCTGGATATATCACTACCCCCGATACCTGCTGCATCGTGGACAAGATTGTCGAGGATACGGTTTATCTCAATAAAGTGGGCACGTGTAGCGGCAAACCCGGCAGAGCATTCATCCAGACGAAGCTTAAAAAGGTGAAGGTCGTTGTGAATGGAACCTTGTGGAAGGAGACTGACGTGGAAGGCCTGAGCGTGCCGGATCTTGCCAATACCCTGGCCAAGACCGACCAAATTGCAGAGCGATTGGCAATTCCAAAAAACCGCAACGAACGCGAAATGTCTGATTTGGCCGGAACGCTTGATTCCTACTACCACTCTGATGAATTTCAGTTGCGCGTATTGAGTGAGACAGAACGAATCAAGACAGAAGTCTTTGGGGATAAGGTCACCGGCTACTACGCAGATAAGGCCAAAAAAGAAAGCAAAAGGAAACTCACCAACTCCGAGCGCATCTATGTTTTCGTTTCTTCGGCCATGCCGCTCCAGACGATCAGGAACTATGCCGCTTCTGTGTCCCGCCTGGGAGACCCGAACGTCACCCTGGTCATGCGCGGGTTCGTAGATGGGATGACGAAAATCCAGCCGACCATCAGCTTCATCGCCTCAGTACTGCAGCGTGACCAGTCGTGCCGCCCACAGGAAGGAGAATGCGAGATGATACCGGCAAGCCTTGCAGTAGATCCCCTGTTGTTCCGGCGGTACCAGATTGACCGGGTTCCAGCCGTGGTCTATGCCCGGGGGCTCAAAGCTGAGGATGCCGGCTTGAGCGAGGGAGATGCCAAGAACGCCACTATTGCGGATTACCATACGGCATACGGTGATGCCCGCCTGGAATATCTACTAGATCAGATCCAGAGGGAAACAGGATCGCAGTCTCTGGCCGATTTGCTTTCCACTCCTGCAAACAAAAACTGAATAAGGAAAGAGGGAACTTACGCATGAATGATGAAACCAACATGGAGATTAACGTCTCTCAGGAATCGGAAAGCAACAAGGATGCTGTTTCGTTACCCAAAGAGTATCCCAAACAGCATCCAAAACAGCATCCAAGTCTAGTTTCCATGATAGCGATCTGTGTGGCGGTCTCTGTAGGAGCATCTTTGTCCACCATAGTTGGCTATGACCGATGGTTCGCCCAGAAGGTAGTTGCAGTCGATATCAAGGGGTACATCGCTCAGCAGCGGGACAACTATCTGGCCGGCAAACTGAATGATGACGAATTGAAGAAGAGTTTCGATCGACTGGAAAACGTCATCACGGCAATTCCAAAGAACCGGGTGATCATCATGGGTGACGCGGTGGTACGCAATGCCGAAACCGTTAAACCTTGATTTCCATAACTGGCGGCTCTGGCTGGCTATCACTTGCCTGATAATTGCGGGAACTCTGATCCCCTACAAGTTCAGTGTCACTCTCACGCCTTCTCTCAAGCATCGGATCTACTGGCTCACGCGTAACCCGGACAAGGTGGTGAGAGGTGATTACATACTGTTTCACCATAAGGAACTTGCGGCCAAGGTTGGTATGAAAAAGTCGGAGGAGATGCTGAAGGTCATCGGCTGCAACGAAGGGGATCAGCTCACCGTCGACGCGGAGAAGAAGTTCTACTGCAATGGCGAGTATTTGGTACGTGCCAAAGACATCTCACTGAAGGGGGAACCGCTGCAGCACTTCGTCTTCAATGGTCAAATCCCCAAGGGAGTCATGTTCGTCATGGGACAGCACAAGGACAGCTACGACTCCCGCTATTTCGGTTTCGTGGAAAAGAATCGCATCCTGGCGAAAGCCTACCCGATCTTTTGAGAGGAATTCCGTGCCCATTGAGAAACTCAATCCCCTGCATTATATGGGGCAGGCTGCGTATACCGGCTTCTGGCAGAAACTATTCGCGACGCTGCTCTACGGTTTCTGGGGGCGTTTCTTCTTCGTTGCCCTTGTGATCTCGGCCTTCTGGGTAGGAGTCCGACAGCGTAATCCTACCCTGGCTGCCATCTGCCTGCTGCTAGCGGCAATCGTCGCCTATGGCGGCGGGATCATGAACCTGATCAGATCGTTCACGGGATAGGAGAGAACGTGTCGAAGGATAGTAACAGCACTCCGGATATCATGCCGGTACCACCAAGCAATGAGATCCACCCGCGAGGGCTCCTGGAGGCAATTTCGTACATCGATCAGAATTTCGCCAACGAACTGGGAGGCTGCATGATCAAGTCCCGCTTCCTGACTACCAAGCAGAGGCTTGAATTCATGGAAGTGGGATTCAGGAGTTCCTTTGCCTCGGGAATTGTTTCGGCATTCCTGACTCCTGTTGCCATAGGGGTGATCGAACAGTACATCCCCATGTTCGGTGATCCGTCGCCGACCTTCTTCGACAAGTTCAGCGCCTTCCTGTTGGCGCTGGGGTTCTCCTTGGGCTACGCCATCTTCATGGCCAAGGCCTCCACGTGTTTCATCGGCGAGTACACTCGTGCCATGGTGCTAAACCTCCTGGGCGGAATGATCTTCGGGGCCATCGTCAAGGCGGTTGTGGCCTTCATTGCCTTCCATTTCCTCTATTTCAAAATTTTCACAGACAATAACGTGGTGTGGGCAGTGACCAAGCTCTACTACACCAAGACCTCTCAAAGCACCGTTTACTCAATATATAACTGGGTCCAGGGATTCAAGGGGATCTTCCTTATTTCAGCCTACTTTGTCCTGATTTCCACGGCGGTGTTCATCATCATTCCCATTATCGCCATGCTGTTCGCATGGAGGCGCAACCTTAAACTGATTGATGCAGGAGTAGTACATGTCGATACGGACAGTATCTAGGCTCGTTCTTACGGCACTCTTGGTGCTCATCCCAGCCATGGCTTTGGCTCTGGACATGGAGTTCTACGTCTGGGGAGGCCACGATGCCGTAGTGAATGCCTTCGGTAAGCTGGCACTTATCTTCGGCGATAACGCCTACAAGTCGCTCTATTTCGTGGTCATCACCGCCGGGCTTTTCTTTGGCGGAGTGACTGTCTTTGCCAAGTCGCTGGGAACAGCCAACGGCTCCGTCATGACCTGGACCGTGCCGACTTTGATCGGCGTCATGGTCTATCTCGCCTTGGTCGTCCCCAAAGGGACTATCCATGTCTATGATCCGGTCTTCAATAAGAACCAGGCAGTGGGCGGAATACCTGACGGCGTTGTGGCAGTGGCCGGTATCCTGAACAAGATCGAGCGGGGTCTGGTGGATATCGTTACCACTGCCGGTGATCCGTTGAACTACCAGACGCAGGCCGGTGGGAAAGGATTCCTGGGTCTCGCTCAACTCACCAGCATTCCCCTGTCAGCAGTGGACAGCAATCTGGACGCTTCTATGCGGAGATACGTCAAGGATTGTGTTTCCTACGCACTGATGAATCCCAATGCCAACCTTACGGTGGATGAATTGCGCAAGACTACCACCAACTTTGTTGGCTCCCTGGACAAGGCTGTCAACCCGGCCATCTGGACGGTCTACTTCAATGCCGCCAACCCGCAGGGCCAGGCGCTTACCTGTACTGACTCCTGGACCAACATCAAGGCAGCGCTCACTCCGGCCAATCTGGGGAAGAATATCGAATCGGTTTGCGCCAATCTTGGTTACGACGTTACTGATGCCGCTGCCCTGACCCAATGCAAGACGGTGCTGAACAACGTGAATGCCGGGACCGGTCTCGGAGCGGCGAGCATAGATGACTTCCTGAAACAGGCTTACGTCTCCCAGCGGCTGGAGGAGATTTTCCGCAGTGGCAACGCATCCGGCGCCACCAACTATCAGTTCCTGCTCAACGCCTCCGGGGCTATGAAATCAGCCAACGAATGGCTGCCGATCCTGAAGGCGGCGCTCACGGCCATTGCAGTTGGTTTGTTGCCGTTCCTGGCGCTCTTCATTCCCACGCCACTGATTGGCAAGGCCGTGGGCATCATCGCCGGCTTCTTCATTTGGCTCACTGCCTGGGGTGTCACTGATGCCATAGTTCACCAATTTGCCGTGGACTATGCCAATCGGGCCTATGAGATGGTGCGGCAGAACAAGCTCGGCATGGATGCGCTCTACTTCTTCCCCGATCAGACCGTAAAGATCCTCGGGATGTTCGGCACACTCCGGATGAGCGGGATGATGCTGGCTACAGTTATTACCGGGATGTTGATTCGGTTCGGCGGGCACGCTATGTCAATGATGGCCGGGGGGATGGTCAATCAGGTGCAGTCGGCAGGTACCCGGGCGGCACATGAGGTGGAAGATCCAGCCGGTAGAGCATCAGCCATGCAGCGCAACGTGACAGCCATGCCGACGCAGGCATGGAGTAACGAGCACAGCTTCCAAGCGAGACAGGCGCAATCGCTGGTCGGGATGTCGGCCAAGACCACTGCATCGAGTGATATGATCCGGGACTTCGGGATGGATTTTTCGAGCAGAATATCTGCCGACAGCGAGATTGGCAGATCAATCGGTTTCGGTGGTAGCGGCAGGGCCATGCGGGAAGGCGGTCTGTCCTCTGCCTACGAATTGAAATCATTTGATGGCCGGTTGGGACTCGACAAGTCGGCTGCGACCAAGGATGTTGTTTCAGGCAGCTATGGTGGCGACACTCTGGCATTTGCCAAGATGGGAGTTGCCAATGACCGGGCCTTGGCAAATGTCTTTGGCTCCGGTGAAAACTACTCTGACTTTCTGACTGCCAACATGAACAAGAGTGTCGGACAATTGCAGGGGGAAATGGGAGCATATGCCGCTGCCAGGTCATTGGGTTTCAGCGGAAATTGGCGAGATTTCCATGCCATGCGTTCTGAGGTTACGGCCCTTGGGGATTTTGCCAATGCCGATGCGGTGAACAAGATTGCCGATAAATACGGGATCTCTTCCGGACAGCTCATGCAAATGAATGCCCAGTTCCAGCAAAGCAAGCATGCTTCAGAGGTAACCGGGCTATCAAATCAAATGGGAGGCCCGGTTGCTGCTGGCACAGAGGCTGGTCATGTTTTGGCAACGGAAACCGGTGGCAAGATCCAGGGAATTTATGCAGGTGGTGGCTATGAAAACTACCAGCAGCTCACCAGCAATGATGTTTCAGGGAGGATCGCCCGCAATCAGCTGGTCCACGCAGCAGCGGATCAAATGGTAGGGAAGATTGCTCCTCAACTCAAGAACGATCCTGAGATGTATCAGAACGGCCACCTGACCGAACGGGGCTTTGCCGAGATGCAGAAGGCGATGGAGGGGCAGAACATAAACTTCACGACATCTGACGGCAAGAGTGCTGTCAATGTCGGCATGGATGGCGGCATCGTTAATTCGTCTGATTCAGGAACCGTTGCCAAAGGTGACAGAGGACAAGCTCTTGAAATGCAGAAACAACTGCGTTCTGCCGGATTCCAAAGCGCCGCTGCTCATGTCGCCAAACTGTCTGGCCAGGCCTTCGACTACAAGGCAGATTACGACCGGAACGGCAACCTTGCATCGTTTGCAATTGACCAGGGTGGTCGGGTGCAGAAGTTCGATCTTGGTCAGAGCAAGACCGGATCTGATATCGAGCGTCTGGACCGGAACGTGTCGACCACAGACAAGGGGCTGCGCAAAACAGTTGGTGATTTTATCAAGACCGGCTACGAAAACCAGTCTCTTAATGTCTCGCGGAAGTCCGGCAGCTACATGATCCAGGCTGGCGGCAAACAGATGATGGTCAATGGGGACTGGTATTACGCCAAGAATCAGAAAACCGGCAATATGGAGGTAGTCGGCGGTTCATTCTCCAGCGGGCTTGACGGAAATGTCCTTATGTACGCCAAGGACAAGGATGGCAACCTGCACTACTCCCAGGTTCAGGGGAAGATGGACAGAAGCGGGAATCTTATTGCTGGACAGCGTTCTGAAATCACCGAGGATCAATTTGTTCAGTCGTCACAGCAGGGGGCAGCGGTTGTCAGTACCAGGTCTGGTGGTGGAATTACCGGGAGTATCCGTGCCGATGGCGGGGTCAAGGCGGATTATTCGAGTTCGCAAGTGGTTGGGACTAGGGTTGAATCCAAGCAGAATCTGGCTGGGAGTGCAGCTACTCAGGAATTCAGAGAAGGACGCTCTATTGATGCAGGCACGGCAGCCACTACGATTGCAGTTGGGCAGGGAGCACTGCATGAGACTGCGGGGCTGGTAAATGATGCATCTGCTATCGTTAGACCCAATATGAAATTAAAGCAAAACCGTGAGAATAGGATGGAGAAAGCTCAGCGGGCAGAGGAAACTGCTAATAGAGATTCTAGTCGTGCAGCGGCGGAGAAATCTCAAGAGGTTTATCAAGGTCTTCAGAGAACCAGCAAAATCCTTCAGAATCAAAGTAAGTCATCCAATTTACCAAAGGGTCCGGCATCACCATTAAAAAAGGGGCGATAAATGGTTTCAAACACAATCCTTTTAGTCCAAGACGGTCTAATCGTCATAACCTCGGAAGTCATTTCTCTTCCAGCTACAATCAATGATGACGATATTGAACTGGCAGTAACTGAATATGGGGCTTTACTGACCGTAACAGGCCTTGAAATAGCTATTCCCTTGGTTGCATTGACACATCTGGAGAATGCAGAAGGGGTAAACATCTATTTTTATGAAGCACCGCCTTACGCGGTGATTGCTGAATTTATTGGAAGTTTAAGTCTGAATAGGGATGCCATATTGAAAATAAAAGGAGCGTTTGAGTTTTCGGTTTACCGATCATCTCCGTAGAAATGATTATAAGTCATTGTGCGCCATTCATTTTCTTCATTCACCATCTCTGCGGAAATGACCGGTCTTTTTTCGGTGCTTGCAAATCCGTACTTCAGGAGCGACCAAAACGATAACCCCTGCATTGATCCAGCAAACAAACGAACTGGGATACGGTCCAGGCATACGTAAAATAATGCCAAAACTGCGATACCCAGTGTCCAGTACCAGAATGACGATCTAAAGAATATGCCGACAATTGCTCCCGCAACAAAACAGGGGAGCACGGTTCCAACAACCGATACAACAAATGCTCTAAGTTTCATTCTCACCTCATACTTCTCCTTTCCCTGACGGTCTGACTTCGATTGGGCTCCTGATATAGTTTGACCGGCTTCAAATTTATTGTCAAATCAAAATATTGCTAAAGTGCAATAATAACGGACTATTGCATTGCACAGTCTTGGTTGGACAGAGAACTTTCTGAACTGCATTTTGTTCAATATCCATATCAATTGACTTTTGGGGCTAAAAGATGTATTAACTTGGCGTAATTTCAAACATTTATGGAGGGCAAAGCGATGGGCTCAGTGCCCTTCAAAATATATATGTGAACAGAAGCCGCCTTTTCAGTGCATAGCTGACGGGCGGCTTTTTTCTTATATGATATTTTTTTGTTACTGGCGACAAAACTCCTCACAAAGGTTTCCCATATGAATGTTTTCCAGACTCATGCCGATATTGTCGGTGACTACTCCTCTTACATTCGCAGTTTCATATCTATAGCCGATCCTGAAATCCGCAAGGTTGTCAACCGCGAGTTAAGTCGCGGTAAGCTCTGGCCAGAACCACTCCTTCAGTTTAACCCTGCATTTGAGATGTTCGGCAGCCTCGAAGATCTTGCCACATCCGGCACACTCCACCCTGATATTCGCGACATCTTTAAAGGCTATAAGCTCTATCATCATCAGGTCGAAGCAATCCGACTTGGCACTGCCGGTAAAGACTTCATCGTCACATCCGGTACCGGTTCGGGAAAATCACTTACCTATATCGGTTCAATCTTCCATCACCTGCTTTCCAATCCTGGCTCCAAAGGTGTGACTGCTGTTGTTGTTTACCCGATGAATGCCCTCATCAATTCCCAGTTTGAAGAATTCACCCGTTACAAAAAGAATTATGAGGATACAACCGGCAAGGCGTTTCCGATCTCATTCGGCCAGTACACCGGCCAGGAAGGTGAGGATGCCCGTGCCAAAATGCGGGAGAACCCACCGCAGATCCTGCTTACCAACTATATGATGTTGGAACTGTTGCTGACCCGAGTCCGTGAACGTGAAATCCGGGATGGCATATACGAGAATCTCCGTTTTCTGGTTTTTGACGAACTCCATACATATCGTGGGCGCCAGGGTGCAGATGTTGCCATGCTTATTCGGCGAATCCGCTCAAACTGCTCTCATCAGATTGTCAGCATAGGCACTTCCGCAACCATGGTTTCCGATACTTCGGGCAACCTTGCCGAGCAGAGAGCTGAAGTTGCCGGTGTCGCTACCAAGCTGTTCGGACGGATATTTACTCCCGAGCAGGTTGTGAATGAAAAACTAACCCGTTCTCTCTCATCGGAAGGCGTGATTCCACCCAAAAACAAACTGGCCGATGCGATCGCCGACAGTATCAATCCGAATGACGATATAGAAAAATTGAAGGTTCATCCGGTTGCCATCTGGTTGGAGAACAAGATTGCCCTCGGTGTCCGTGAAGGCATCCTCGTTCGGGGCAAACCGAAACAATTGGTAGAGATCGCCCAGGAATTGGCAGCAGATTCAGGTATGCCATCGGAAACCTGTCGTACTTTTCTCCAAGAACTACTGCAATGGATCAGTCTCGCCAATGTCAGGCTTCAAGAATCCGGCGAGCGGTACACTCTGCTTCCATTCAAGCTGCATCAGTTCATATCCCAGACCGGCTCGGTTTACACAACACTCGATCAGGATGATAATCGCTTTATTACACTTGAACCGGGCATGTACAAAGAAGATGAAGCGGACAAAAAGCCGATCTTCCCCAACGTATTCAGCCGTGCGAGCGGCCATCCATATCTGTGTGTCTCACGGTCAGGGGAACAACTTGAACCACGGGAATTCAGAGAGACCACTGATGATGAAGAAACAAATGATGGCTATCTGTTTGTGGGAGACGACTTATGGGATCTCACCGAAGATGCCGAAATGCTGCCTGAGTCCTGGTTTCGTGTAACGAAATCTGGTGTTGTTGTGGACAGCAAGAAGAAGCAGTACTTCCCCATAAAGCTCTGGTTTGATGAATACGGGAACTGTTCAGAAACAAAAGAGATGAAATGGTGGGGCTGGTTTATGAAAGCCCCACTGCTGTTCGATCCAACTGCCGGTGTGTTCTTTGATACCAAAACCAACGAAGGAACCAAACTCACCAAGCTTGGCAGTGAAGGTCGAAGCACCTCCACAACCATCACCGCTTTTTCCATCCTCAATCGGCTCAACGATGCCGGTTATTCTGTCAAAGACCAGAAGCTGCTCAGCTTTACCGACAATCGACAGGACGCCGCTCTCCAAGCGGGCCACTTTAACGATTTCGTTCAGGTCATCAGACTTCGTGCGGGAATTCATAAGGCATTAGAGAAAACACCTGGCGGCAGCCTCACGTTCGCTACTATCGGCGAATCGGTCTTCAAGTCACTGCGACTCCCATTCCTCGAATTTGCCAATGTGAATCAAGAACCAGCCCTGGCACCAATCCGACGTAAATACGAGCAGGCGCTTCAGGATTTCCTGTTCTACCGAGCGGTGGCCGATCTGCGACGAAGTTGGCGTGTGGTACTGCCGAACCTGGAGCAGTGCGCTCTGCTGGCTATTGAATATAAAGACATGGATGAAATTGCTGCCACCGATGAGTTCTGGTCGGCTTCACCTCTGTTTGGTGCATTGGACCAGGCGAAACGAAAAGAACTGATCAGCACTATCCTTGATTTTTTCCGTCTTGAATTTGCCATCCATAGCGAGAATTACCTTACTCAGTCCAAGCTCAAGGAATACGAAAAACTCTTTGGTGAACTTCTCAAGCGCCCCTGGTCACTGGATCGTAATGAAAAATTCAAAGAGCCGTATTACATCCGCTACGAACCGCTCAACAAGAATGCCCGGCTATTCACCAAAAGCATGGGACCAGCCAGTTCACTGGGTAAATTCATCAAGCAGTTTGTTAAAAGGGAAGGTCTCGATATTGACCTCAAGCGAGAGGGGTATCGTGAACTCATCCTCCAGATCATGGACATGCTTGAACAGGCTGATTATCTGAAGTCGTTCCCGGCAAGAAGTGAGAAAAATGAAGAGGTCAAGATTTACCGCCTCCGTCTGGAAAGTGTCATCTGGAAAAACGCTGATGGTACAACTGTCAAGGCTGATGTCATCAAGCGCCGTTCCTACAAGGATTTAACTCCGAAACCCAACGACTTCTTCAAAAATCTATATCAGCGCGATTTCTCAACAATGAAACGCTTCCGGGGTGAAGATCACACCGGCCAGTTGAATACAGACACCCGCCTGGATCGAGAAGATTGCTTCCGAGCCGAATGGTTTCTGGATGATGCCAAGACGAAGCTTGATGAGACAAAGATCAGGTCTCAATCAGTCAGCGCACTGTTCTGCTCTCCCACAATGGAGCTCGGTGTTGATATCGGCTCCCTCAGTGTGGTTCATCTGCGGAATGCTCCGCCCAACGCTGCCAACTATGCCCAACGTTCTGGTCGTGCCGGTCGAAGTGGCCAGGGGGCACTGATCTTTACCTACTGCTCCAGTTATGCCCCTCATGATCGTCACTTCTTCAAAGAGCAACGAGAGTTGGTGGCGGGTACAGTCATGGCTCCGCGTCTTGATCTCTGCAACAAAGAACTGCTGCTATCACATCTCAATGCCATGGTCGCTTCCGAAATCGGGCTACCTGGCATCGACAATGTTGGTGGTGCCAAACCATCCATTATGAACTTGGTCACTGATGACAATGACACCATGCCGCTGGCCGCCAGTGTCAGAGCGGGACTGGCCATTTCACCAGCTCAATTCGACCGCCTGAAGGCAACCTTCAAGCGGGTTATTCGCGACTTTGACGATCAATTGGTGATAAAGGCCACTACCTGGTATTCCGAACAATGGATTGATCAGAACCTGTCGAAGATTGTTGAAAACCTCGATGATTCACTGAACCGCTGGCGGCGGCTCTACCGTTCCGCCCGAACGATTCTGACCAAGGCCACCCAGAAGATCGAAAGCGGCACATTGAGTCTTGGTAGTGATGAATACCGTAAATATAAGCGTCATCTGGATCAGGCAACCCGCCAGCTTGATCTGCTGCGCAATGACCTTACTGGGCGATCATCAGAACTGTCAGAGTTTTACCCTTACCGCTATCTGGCATCCGAAGGCTTCCTGCCCGGCTACAACTTCACCCGTCTTCCCCTGCGCGTATTTCTTCCTACTGGAGATTCCCAAGGCGAATTTGTCTCTCGCCCGCGTTCAATAGCACTGCGTGAATTCGGTCCTCAAAACATTATCTATCACAACGGTCGCAAATTTCAAATTTGCCAGTTGGTGATCCAGGATGCCGAATCCGCTCTCACTGAAGCGAAGATCAGCACGAAAGCTGGGTACTTCCTCCCCGCAGATCAGAAAGACCTGGAGTTCTGTCCATTCTCGGGACTTTCGCTTGGTGATAACGCCAACAAACTGCATATTCATGATTTACTGGAGATGACTGAATCCCGCGCAAGAGAGATTGATAGGATATCCTGTGAAGAAGAGGAACGTGTATCCAAGGGTTTTGAAATTAAAACATACTTCTCCGTCGATGGCGGGCAAATTGAGCGGGTACGAAAAGCAATCGTTCATTCAAGCGAAAACGAGCTACTCAATATTCGCTACATTCCGGCAGCACGACTTGTCCATATCAATATGAAGTGGCGGGCGCAGGAAGCAGAAGGGTTCCCCATCGGCATGGTTTCAGGCGACTGGAGCAGCTCCGTACCTGAAGAAGGTAGTCATATTACCGAGCCGTATCGCCGCGTAAAGCTCATGACCTCGAACCTGGCCGATGCTCTTTATATAGAGCCGATTCAACCGCTGGGTCTCAAGCCCGAAGGTGTTATCACGTTGCAGCATGCGCTGAAACGGGCTATCGAGACAGTCTTCCAGGTAGAACCAAGCGAAATTGGCGTTGTCACCATGGGTGACCCAGAAGCGCCCAATATTCTGCTGTATGAGTCGGCTGAGGGTAGTCTTGGAATTCTTTCCCAGTTTGTTGAAAACATCCATGCCTTCCATAAAGTGATAGAGCAGGCTTATGCTATCTGCCGCTATGATGACGCCGAGTATAAGGGACCAGCTTCCTATGATGACCTGCTCAGCTATTACAACCAGCGCGATCACAAGATCATCGACCGTCATCTGATTAAAGATGCTCTGGAAAAGCTGCTGCTGTGCACTATAGAGATTCAGTCAAACCAGGGCTTCGGCAGTTACGATGAACACTACCAGGCCCTGCTGCGCAACATAGATCCAAACTCATCAACGGAGCGCCGGTTGATAGATCACCTCTTTGCAAACGGTCTCCGTCTGCCAGATGCAGCACAGAAACGGGTTGAAGGTCTCTATGTCCAGCCAGATTTCTACTATGAACCACGCATCTGGGTCTTCTGTGACGGTACCCCGCACGATGATCCACTGGTACGGTCGGAAGATGATGAAAAACGCCAGGCCATCATGGCCATGGGTGATGAAGTATGGGTTTACTACTACCGGGACAGCTTGGCTGAAATCGTGGCCGCTCGACCTGATATCTTCCGGAAGGTACGATGAATACAACCTATCAGCCAGGTAAACTGGTCTCTTTACGAGGACGCGACTGGATTGTGCTCCCATCGGTTGATCCGGATCTATTGGTCGTTAAACCTCTTGGTGGCTCAGATGATGAAATTGCCGGTATCTATCTACCACTGAACATCCCTGCCGACAAACCTCAGGAAACAGTTTTTCTCCCTCCTTGTAAAGATGATCTTGGTGACATCAGCACCGCACGTTTGCTCTACGATTCAGCACGTCTGGCTTTCCGCAATGGTGCCGGTCCATTCCGCTGTCTGGCTAAACTCTCCTTCCGCCCACGTTCCTATCAAATGGTGCCGCTCATCATGGCCTTGCGTCAGGATTCGGTTCGTCTGCTGGTGGCCGATGATGTTGGTGTTGGTAAAACTATTGAAGCGCTCCTGATTGCCAAAGAGTTGCTGGAGAGACGAAAGATCCAACGCTTTGCAGTTATCTGTCTGCCCCATCTGTGCGAACAGTGGCAGAATGAAATCAGAGATAAGCTGGATATTGAAGCGGTTATTATCCGCTCCAATACTCAGGCCCGTCTTGATCGTCAGATCCAGGGTGATACCAGTGTCTATGATTACTACCCTTTCCAGGTTATCAGCATCGACTTCATCAAGTCCGATAATCGCCGTGACGTCTTTGTTGAACAGTGTCCGGAGCTGGTGATCATTGATGAGGCTCACACCTGCACACGTCCTGCCGGAGCTTCAGCTAGCCAGCAGCAGCGCTACCATCTGATCAGTCGCCTGGCCAAGAAAGCCCATCAGCAGATGATTCTGCTTACAGCTACCCCGCACAGCGGTAAGCCGGAGGAGTTCCATTCACTGCTTGGTCTTTTGCAGCCGGAATTCGAGACCCTTGATTTGCCGAGCTCTTCACAAAACCAACGCCGCGATCTGGCCCGCCATTTTATCCAACGCAAAAGGGGTGACGTAGAAAAGTGGATGGGAGAAGATACACCTTTCCCGACCCGTGATGCCTTTGAGGCTGATTATTCCTTGTCTCTGGGATATCGAAACCTCTTTGAAGAAATTCTTGATTTTGCCAAGCAACTTATTTCAGTCGATCCAGGCAAGATAGGACAACGCAGGATACAATACTGGACCGCCCTAGCTTTGCTACGTGGCGTCATGTCCAGCCCCGCTGCCGGGGTCGAGATGCTGAACACACGTCTTTCCAACTTGGCTAAGGCAGCCGCAGACGAGACATCATGGACTGTTGATGCTCTTGATGAAAACCCGGTCAGGGATACCGAATTCGGGTTTGAGGGAGACAATACCCCCATCCAGTTAATTGAGCAGAATGACTGGAGCGCAACCCAACGACAGAAGTTGCGGGCCTTTTCACAACAGCTCGCAGGTCTTTCAACAATCAAGGACGACAAAAAAGTTGCCACAGCTGAAGCTCTTCTGCAGGAATGGCTGGCATCCGGTTTCAACCCAGTTATTTTCTGCCGTTACATTGCCACTGCCAACTATGTAGGCGAATTGCTTGCTCCAGTGCTAAAGAAGAAATTCCCCAAGCTCGACATCCAGGTTATCACCAGCGAACTGCCGGATGAGCTACGCAAGCAGAAGATTGAGGAAATGGGGAAATCGAAGCTGCGGGTACTGGTTGCTACTGACTGCCTTAGTGAAGGAATCAACTTACAGGACCAATTTACCGCCGTTCTCCATTACGATCTCCCCTGGAATCCAAACAGGCTTGAGCAGCGCGAAGGACGTGTTGACCGTTTCGGTCAGATTGCACCCGAGGTTAAAGCTTGTCTTCTGTATGGCGCTGACAACCCTATTGACGGTATCGTGCTTGATGTTCTGTTGCGCAAGGTGCGGGAGATCAAGCGTTCCACCGGTATCAACGTCCCGTTTCCCGAGGACTCCCAGAGCATTATCGACACCATCACCCAGGCGCTCCTCATCAATCCTGATCGAAAGATTACCAAGAGAAAAGATAGTCGTAATCAACTTGCCTTTGACTTTGGTGAATTCAACGAGGCAGAAGAGGCCAAGATCAACGTCACACGCAAGGTGGAAGAAGCTGCCAAGCGTGAAGAGGCATCCCGCAGTATCTTTGCTCAGCATGCCATCAAGGCACATGAGATTGAAGCCGACCTAAAAGAAGTCGATGAAGCAATTGGTGATCCTCATGCCGTGAAAGACTTTGTCACGACTACTCTGAATAACCTCTTCGGTGTTCAAGTTATGCCGGAGGCCAAAGGCTTCCGTATTGTCACGGCCAATATGCCGGATCAGTTGCGTGGAATTTTGCCAGCCGGAGATGTGGTGAGTATAAGCTTCAGTTCTCCAACTCCTGAAGGCTACCACTATATTGGGCGTAACCACCGCTTTGTGGAGCAGCTCTGTCAGTTGGTCATGGCCAACACGGTCAGTCGAATGGACAAGCGTGCCGCACGTACTGCCGTCATCCGTACCCGCCAGGTTTCAATCAAAACCACACTGTTACTTTTCCGTTGTCGCAATGTCATAGAAGATCGTAAAGGGCATCAGCAGGTAGTGGCTGAAGAGATGATCCTGTGGGGCTGGAAAGGCACACCTCAACAGAAGGAATATCTCAACCACAGTCAGGCTCGTGAGCTGTTGTCATCAGCTCGGGCAAGTTCCGATCTGCCTACACCGGCCAGAATGAGTTTCCTCGATAACGAACTGAAGCTGCTGCAAAGCTTTACGACAGAGTTCGATGGTGTGGCGGAACAGCAGTCACAAAAACTGGTGGAGGCCCACGAGCGATTCAGTTCACTCATGGACGGCAAGCGGTTCCAGGTAGTACATCCGGTGCTGCCAATGGACTTGCTTGGGGTATATGTTCTCTTACCTGAAGGTGGACAGACTGGAGGTGCCGCATGAACTATCCCTCCATTCGAATAGAAGGTTCGATCCTTTCCCCAGACATTCTCGAAAAGCTCGATGATGCCAACGGTCAGCGCCCGGCTGATTTTGGGCTGGAAGCGTCAGTAAAGGTAAAGGACGAGATTGCCCGGGCGTGGGCCGATGCTCAGGACTACTGGCGCATCTACAACCGCAAGCTGGAAACTCTCAAAGAAGATTCCCCGGCCACTACCGAGACCCGAAACCTATGGGTCGTGCCGTTGCTGGGGCTACTTGGTTATCAACTCGAGTATGAGGCCAAGAGCATTGAGCTGAACAACAAACTGTATCCGATTTCCCACCGTGTCACCAATCGTGGCAATGCCGCCATTCAGATTACCGGCAGTCGTGAGATTGCCGGGTTGGATCGTAAACCTGAGAAGGCCGCCCTCAAGATGTCGGCCCATGCCATGATGCAGGAATACTTGAATCTCACTGAACAGCTCTATGGCATTGTCACCAATGGCAAGTTGTTGCGGCTGTTACGGGACAGTTCACGCCTGGTGAAGCTCACCTACCTGGAGTTCGACCTCGACCGGATCTTCAGCGATGGCCTGTTTGCCGACTTTGCCGTGCTTTATCGGTTGCTGCATGTTACCCGCTTGCCTGCACAGCTCGAAAACTCAGCTGACAGCATCATTGAACGCTACCATCAGGATTCGCTCGATTCCGGTGCGCGTATCCGCGATGGGTTGAGCAAGGCTGTAGAAAATGCTATCCGCACCTTTGCCAATGGCTTTCTGATGCATCCCAAGAACACAGAGTTATTGGATGAGATCAATTCCGGCAGACTTGAGCCTTTAGAATACTATCACTACCTGCTTCGGCTGATTTATCGCCTCCTCTTCCTGATGGTCATTGAAGAGCGCAATCTTATATATCCGCTCTCACAAGTTGCTGCCAAGCGTGAAATCTATGACCGTTACTACAGTCTGATGCGTCTGCGTCGACTTTCGGAAAAACGCTACCTGGCAGACCGGCGACACGATGATCACTGGTTGGCCCTACTGGCAACTTTCAATCTGTTTGAAGATGGCGGCCCCGGCAGCAAGCTCGGTATCGCCCCGCTGGCTGGCGACCTGTTCCGTTTTGACGCCATCGGCCCGCTTGGCCGCTGTGCCCTCAATAACGAGACCCTGTTGCACTGCCTTCGTTCCCTGAGTCTGTATGAAAACCCGAACAATGGTCAGGTGATTCGTGTCAACTACGCGGCTCTCAATGTGGAGGAGTTCGGCTCTGTCTATGAAGGGTTACTGGAATACGAACCGGTTTTCAACCGACTCGACGGTACCGTTGAGTTTGCCTTTGCTCTTGGTGATGAACGTGCCGCTACTGGTTCTCACTACACGCCGGATGACCTGGTGCAGCCGTTGATAAAGCACTCCCTGGATTACCTGATTGCTGACAAGCTCAAGGAGAGCGATCCAGAAAAAGCACTGTTATCACTGCGGGTAGCAGATATTTCTTGCGGTTCCGGCCATATCCTGCTGGCTGCAGCTCGACGGATTGCCACTGAACTGGCCGTAGTCCGGACTGGTGAAGAGCAGCCGTCACCGATTGCCTTCCGAACCGCCATTCGTGATGTTATCTGTAACTGCATTTACGGTGTTGACCTTAACCCACTGGCGGTAGAGTTGTGCAAGGTAGCACTCTGGTTGGAGGCTCACATTCCCGGCAAGCCACTCAACTTCCTCGATCATCACATCAAGTGCGGCAACGCCATTGTCGGCTTTGCACGCAGGGAGGAACTGGAGCGTGGCGTGCCCGATGAGGCGTTTGCCACCATGCCGGGGGATGACAAGGAGATTGCCGCCAGTTTCCGCAAGCGGAACAAGGAAGAACGCCAGATTCACGAAAAACGACTAGGCAAGCAGGACAGTCTTGCTTTTACCCCCGAGGTAGAGAAGCACCTGTCAGAGGTATTGAAGGGATGGCGTACCATTACGGGTCTACCGGAGCGAACGCCAGCTGAGATTGAGTCCAAGAAAAAGCGTTACCAGGAATTTGCTGGTAGTCAGGATTCTTGGCTACTGAATCAAGTTGCTGCCATTCCGGTGGCTCAGTTCTATATTGAGAAGGTTAAGGAAAATCAGCCCAAGCTAATTACTGATGAAGAGTATCGTGGCTATCTGGACGGTAATCGCCATCCACAGGGGCAGGCTACGGCAATGGCGTGGACACTGGCTAACCGTAAGCGGTTCTTCCATTGGTTTCTGGAGTTTCCGGAGATTATCGAACAGGGCGGATTTGACTGTATCCTTGGAAATCCGCCGTATCTCGGGGGGCAAGCACTCAGCGGTACTTATGGTCATTCATTCTGTCATTATGTGAAGTGGGAGTTTGTTCCAGCTGGCTTGAGCGATCTTGTGGCATATTTTGTTCGCCGAATATATGGGTTGCTTCGTCCTACAGGCTTTGCTGCGTTCATAACTACAAACTCCATAAAAGACGGTGACGTTCGCAAAGACGGACTTGACCAAGTCTTATCACAAGGTGGGGCTATTAACTTTGCAGTGCGTGGGATTAAATGGCCTGGTAGAGCTAATTTGGTAGTCTCTCTTGTTGGTTTTCATAAAGGCCAATGGAAAGGAAAATGCTTTCTTGATAACAAAGACGTTCAGGTCATCAGTTCATACTTGGAGGATAGTCTTGACGGGGGTGACCCTGTAGCTCTTCATGCAAATGCTGATCGAATATTTCAAGGGTCGATTTTCCTCGGAGACGGGTTCATGCTCTCCCACGAAGAAGCTACAAAACTGATTAAGACAGATAAGCGTAATCAGGAGGTGATTTTCCCTGCTATCAATGGACAGGAAATCAATAACAATCCAGATCAGGTGCCTGGTCGATCAATCATTAACTTCTTCGATTGGGATATTGAAAAAGCTGAAGAGTACATAGAGCCATTTCAAATAGTCGAAGAGAAAGTAAAACCTTTTAGGGCAACTCAAAACAGGCAGCGGAATAGGGATATTTGGTGGATTTATGCTGAGCATCGGCCTGGCCTCAACAGAAACCTAAGGCCGATAAGTAGGTGTTTTGTTGCTGCACGTACGACCAAACACCTAAATTTTTCAATTACACCTACAAACTACGTTTTTACTGATGCGCTTTACGTCTTTACCTCCGATCGGTGGGATCACTATTGTTTGGTTCAGTCCACCATACATGAAGTCTGGGCACGCAAATACAGCGGTGCATTGGAAACAAGGCTTCGCTACTCTCCATCGGATTGCTTTGAAACATTCCCATTCCCAGAAAGGCTATGGCAGGCTTCTGATTCAGCCTTGGAAGCCATCGGTGAGCACTACCACGAATTCCGCCGTTCCATAATGCTTCGCCTATGGCTCGGCCTGACCGACATCTACAACCTCTTCCATAACCGTGACCTCACCCAGGCCATCGTCGGCAAGGTCAGCGGTAAACCGGAAGAAACCGAAGCCGGATACCAGGGTATCCTCGAACTCCGCAAACTCCACCGAGAATTGGACGAAGCCGTCCTCGCCGCATACGGCTGGATTGATCTCAACCTCGGCCACGAATTCCACGAAGTCGAAACCCTCCCCGAAAACGACCGTGTCCGCTATACCGTCTCCCCCGACGCCCGCAAGGAACTCCTGAAACGCCTTCTCGCCCTCAACCACCAGCGGGCAGCAGAGGAAAAGGCCAATGCCCCGGCAAAGGCAACAAAAACAGCTAAAGCTAAGGCAGTAAAGATGAAGAAATCTGCTGAAGAGCCAGCGTTGTTTGATTTAGAATCGTTCTCACAGGTTTCATTTCCAACATCTGCTAGAGAGAAAGCCCTTACAGATGCTTCGCTGGCAATCATTGAAAAAACTGGCGACATAACAAGTATGGATCATCTCGATATTTTGTTATTGGCTACGCATCCAGAGTGGTGCAAGTCATTTTTGGATGATACCGGCTTGAAGCGACTGGAAATGGTAGAAAAGAGTGTTCCTTCAGGATTTTTCACCGAAGGTCAGAACTCCATTATGTGGGGTGATTGTCGAGATTATCTTGAAAAACGCCAAGCCTTGCACATTGACCGTGCATCCATCGCTCAGACGATAAGACGCGGGGTGAACTTTATGGAAGTGAAGCAGTTGTTCTCTAGTGGTATTGACAACATTATTACCATAGCTATGGATGCTCACAAAGAAGTTAAAAAGCTGCGGCAACAAGTTGAGTCAGCAACAGAAGTGCAAAAAATGCTGCTTCACATCTTTGATCAACGACATCAGGAATATAAACTCGCAGCGTAGGAGCGGCACAAGGTGAATCTCTACAAGAATCTAAAACTTGAGCCAATTCGCAAGGAACCGGATTTATGGGTAAGTCGGCTCATAATTTACGAACGAATAATCCCAGCCCCTGTCATCATTCGAGAAGTAAAGCTCAACAAAGGCTTGAACATCATTTGGGCGGAAGAGCCCGAAGATGAGGACGCAAGTGCTGAAATAAACGGTCACAGCGCCGGAAAAACAACTTTCTGTCGTTTTCTGCGTTACGTATTGGGTGAGAAAACCTATGGCACAAGATCGAATACTGAGCTTATACGCAAATCGCTTCCGCACGCCTATGTTGCAGCTGAAATTTTCGTTAAACAGAAAAAATGGGCGGTAATCAGGCCAATCGGTAATGGGCGGAATTCATACACCCTCCCAGACGCAACAATTGAAGAACTCTTGAATAACAAAATTTATGCCGCGTATCAGGACGACTACCCACATAAGATCGGACTTGATGCTCTATTGGATGATTTTGAAACAGCTTCCATAGTCCGAACTGGTGAACCGATTGAATGGGGGCATATACTCTCCTGGTGTACGAGAGATCAGGAAGCACGTTTCCAAAACATCTACGATTGGCGATCCCCGCGCAGTGAATCAGAATCTCCAATCTTCCGCTCCCCCAAAACATCCCCGTTATTTGTCATGAGAGCTGTACTTGGTCTTTTCCTTCAGGACGAGCTAAAAGGTGAAGAAAATCTGGCCGAATTGCTCAAGAAACAGAGAAGCCTGGAAAAAGAGCTTGATGAGTTAAAAAGGGAACCACAGTTCAGAGTCAATCTTTATGATCGTGAACTTCGCCGTCGAATAAAAAACATTCTTCCTGATGAACCAAACATTGAGATAGCTCCGCTTCGGTCAGACAGCTTAGATCCTGGCCTGGATCGCCTTGCGGTAATGGCCAAAGAAAAAATCGATTCAAAGATTGCCGACCTGGAAGAGGAACAACTTAATTTCCAAGAGTTAATAGACAATATCGGTGGTGAAATATTCGAGAAGGAAAATACACTGAATCAGCTTGAAATAATGTTCAAGCTTGAAACTGCTGCAAAAACGGAATTAGACCCTGAAATCAATCATAGGAATAAATTTCGAGCATTATATGAAGAGCACGGCCACGGAATGTGTCTTTTGGCTGGTTTATTGTTCGATGAATGTCTCCATATTAAGGAGCGTCAGGCTGTAGTACAGTTCAAGCAATTTCAAGATGCCAAAGCGATGCAGCAAGCTGAGGTAGATCGAACAAAATGCCAGGAAAAAATCAGCAATTCAAAGTCGTCATTAACCAAAGAAATCAATGCCCTGCAGATCCAAAGGGATACTGCGAAAAAAAGACGAGATAGCATACAAACTGACATACGTAAGCATCATGAATCTGTTAGAGATCTCACTCACGCGCTTCGTGAGTTAAACAGCTGGTCTGAAAAAGCAAATGTTCAAAACGCATATCCTCAGATCGATATTTGCAAACAGCAACTTGATAAAACCACAAAAGATGTTGATGCATTGACAAAGGGGCTCAGCAAATTACTCACGGAGCATGATGCTAACCGAAAGCTTTTGGCATCAATATTTTCTGGTTCTGTCAAGTCAGTGCTTCAATCTGGAACATATGATGGCCAGGTAGATTTCAACAATCGCGAACTGGCGTTTATGATTACGCATGGTGCTGCAATGACCGGAGAAGCAGTTGAGACACTTTCAGTTTTGCTGGCAGATATTTCTTGTTTGATTTTTACTACGGTTTCAGAAAAGTCCCATTTCCCTGGATTCCTGCTTCACGACAGTCCTCGTGAAGCAGATCTTGGTGGCAGGATTTATCGGAGCTTTATCCGTTTAATTGCTTCACTTCAAGAGTCATACGGAGGGGCAGACAACTGTCCTTTCCAGTATGTGCTGACAACAACTACTGATCCCCCCAAAGAACTCCAAACTGAGGAATTTATAAAAATGCCGCTTGATGCGGCGGTAACAACTGGTTTGCTTCTTCGACGGAACCTTGCTTTAGCAGAAGTTGACGAGCATCCGACTTTATTATAATTGAGGTTGAAAAATGGGTAGAGCCAAACAGGAGATGATTGAGGCTGATAGCCGTGGTTGGAATGAGCCTGATGGATATGTATGTCCTGATTGTGTAGAGGATGAATTTCTCAAGTCAATAATTTTAGATAATGCATGTCACCAAAAGTGCGATTATTGTGATACAGAGTCAGACGATGATGTTGCATCACCCGTTGAAACCTTAATGGAAGCAATTCGAGATACCGTTTTTTACTACTATAATGACCCGACATGTGCTGGCGTGCCATATGATGGTGGTAGTTTTATCTTTGACCCTATCGATACTCATGAGGTGTTGGAGTCTTTAGGGCTTGAATGTGATGGTCAGTTATTCGATGACGTTGCGAGCGCATTTATAAATACCGGCTGGGTCGCATCTGCTCATGGTCATTGGGCATCATCCCATCAAAACGAGATACTGAATGCCTCTTGGAACAACTTTGTTAATGTTGTGAAGCATGAGGTACGATATTTCTTCTCTCGAATCCCAAATTCAAAAAAAACAGACTCACAAGAATATAGCCCACCACAACTTCTCCCAATTATCAGCCACTTGGCAAATGAATTGAAATTGATCAGCATTCTGCCATTGGGAACCAATTATTATCGTGTAAGAGAGCGAGAAGATGGTGCTGATTGGGAGCTTGATCTGGATCAGATGGGGGCACCGCCTGCCGTCCGTGCAGCAGCGGGTCGCATGAATCCTGCTGGTATCAGTTATCTGTATCTAGCCTTTGAGCAGCAAACAGCACTTGCCGAGGTACTTGAAAGACCACCGTGTGGAGCCGCGATAGCGCAATTTGATGCTCAAAGAGATCTGACCATTCTTGATTTGACATCCCTACCTCCATTGCCATCAATCTTTGACGATTCGTGCAGAGATCAAAGGGAAGGTCTATTATTCCTCAATCGTTTTGTTGAAGAAATATCGAAACCTGTGAGAAAGGATGGCCGCGAACATGTTGAATATGTGCCATCTCAAGTGGTTTCAGAATATTTTGCCTTGGGGTTTCAAGCAAACGGTCAGCCACTTGATGGGATTGCGTATCCAAGCGCTGTTCGGCCTGATGGCAAGAATCTGGTGTTATTTCCAAGCAAGAGGGGATATGAGCGAAACTTTGATCAAGTCGTTTTTCGGTCGGCACAAGAGCAGAAATTTTCCACGTGGAGTGAGCTTTTTGCATCAATAAATGTTTAATTCCTTAAAATACATATTGAGGTGAAATTATGAGTTGGGACGATGGACTGACAGGAACCGCAAGAAACATTGCGGCTACAAATGATAGTCCGCTAAGGGTTATGGCAGGTCCGGGAACGGGTAAATCATTCGCCATGAAAAGGCGAATTGCGAGACTTCTGGAAAATGGGCAAGAACCTCGACGAATTCTGGCAGTAACCTTCACAAGAAACGCTGCATCAAGCTTGTTGTCAGATCTGCACGCTCTTGGCATTGAAGATTGTGAACGAGTCAGAGTAGGGACTCTGCATGCTTTTTGCTTTTCGCTTCTGAGCCGTCAGGACGTTTTTGAGTATCTTGGACGAGTGCCTCGCCCTGTCGTCACATTCTCCAAGTCAGGCGTTTTGCAGTTTGAAGGCGGTGCAATGTTAACCGACCTGTCTGGTGGAGTTTTTGGCCCAAAGCGTGACTGTACTCAACGCATACGCGCTTTCGAAGCTGCATGGGCGCGATTGCAGAACGAGGAGCCAGGGTGGCCGCAAGATCATATTGACCGTCAGTTCCAAGGCGCACTCATCAGTTGGCTACGATTCCACCAAGCAATACTAATCGGCGAACTCGTTCCAGAAGCACACCGCTTTTTGAGAAATAACCCAGCATCAGAAGCTCTAACTGCGTTTGACCACGTTGTTGTTGATGAGTTTCAAGACCTTAATAAAGCAGAGCAAGAACTGATCGATTTATTAGCCGAAAATGGATCACTGGCGATTGTAGGTGATGTTGACCAATCAATTTACAGGTTTCGTTATGCGAACCCAGAAGGTATCGAGTCGTTTGGACAGGAGCATCCAGATACACATGATGAAACCCTTGATGAATGCCGACGATGCCCTACTCTGGTAGTCTCAATGGCAAACTACTTAATTTGCCATAATCATCCAGCATCTGAAACCACTCGACTGCAACCGCTTCCTGGAAACCCAGAGGGAGCTGTACACATAGTTCAATGGGGCGACGTTGCTCATGAAGCGCGGGGAATAGCTGGCTTCGTTCGCACCCTAGTTTGTGAACGAGGGTATTCTCCAGGAGACATTCTGGTATTAACGCCAAGACGATCTATTGGTTATGGGGTAAGGGATCAGCTTACAGAATGTGACATTGCAGTTCACAGTTTCTACCATGAGGAGGCATTAGAAGGAGATGCAGCACAGCAGGCATTTGCAATCCTAACACTAATGGTTAATCAGGATGATAGAGTTGCTCTCCGCTGGTGGTTAGGTCATGGAAGTGCATCTAATCGTAAAAACGCTTACCTAAAACTTCGCCAACACTGCGAATTGACAGACGTCTCACCCAGAAATGCTCTTGAAATGATGCTTCAGAGAACTCTCAACATTCCAGGAACTAATGATTTACTAAACAAATATCGTGAACTGAAGGAGAGACTTGCTCGCCTAGAGGGTCAAAACCTTGATGCAGTGGTTAATGTTTTGCTGCCTGATGGCAATGATGAGTGCTCGGTATTACGCGAGGTGGCACTTCTCGCAGTAACCGATGATTGCGATGTTGCTAAATTAATGGATCGCATCAGAACACATATTACACAGCCGGAAATGCCTGAAGAAGGCGATTTTGTACGTGTTATGAGTTTGCACAAATCGAAAGGCCTGACGAGCAAAGTCGCAATTGTTGCAGGTTGTATGCAAGGTATGATTCCGTTCATAAAAGATGATGAACCTCTATTAGAGCGTAATGCTATTCTGCAGGAACAGCGCAGACTTTTTTATGTTGCTATCACCCGATGCACTGAGACTCTGGTTCTTTCATCGATAGTGAGGATGGAGCGACAATTGGCACACAGAATCGGCGCGCAACTTCGTGCCGGCGGCGGAATGTATGGTAACACAATAGCAAGCCAATTCATCGACGAACTTGGGCCAGATGCTCCAGCTGCTAGAAGAGGTGAAAGATGGGCAGAAGCAGGATACATCTAACGATAGCACAGTATGAGTCAGCGTAGAGAATTGCTCCAGGGCAAGAATAATTTGCGCTTGATGTTTCTGGATAATTTAAAAATATCAGTTGGTTATTCCTAAAGGTAAATCAGCAATCGTTGAAGTTAATCCGTCCCAATGGAGTCGCAGCATTCCCATTGGCGACCGAACTTCTGATCAACATGATGCATATTCAGTCTCGCACTGGCAGCGGCAGAACAATCTGGACGGCAAACTGCCAACCTACCTGAATCCTCCGCTGAGCGGAGCCGAGCGAACACTCGCCCAGATTGAACGCTGGATATTGGGGATTATGTGATCTTGCGATAAAAAATGCGTCTGGTTAGCATGGAGAGAATTTGACCGCAAATGAATTTCTGGATAAATGCCTTTTACTGGATCTTGAAACCGATGGTAGCAAACTCTACCACATCGGTGCTGTGTATTCCGGACAGGTATTTGAACGGAAGGGTCGTTTCGATACTCAAACTGTCCTGAAGGAGCTGGACAGTTTTGCTGACGGCGCAGAATACGTTCTCGGACATAATCTGCTGGGTCATGATTTGCCGGTGCTTGAGTCTCTGGCCCCAAACCTAACTTTTCTCCAAAAGCCAGTAGTAGACACGCTGTATCTTTCCCCTCTGGCATTTCCCGAAAACCCTTACCATCGCTTAGTGAAGGACTATAAACTGGTTCGTGACTCAATCAATGACCCGGTTGCTGATGCGAGGCTTGCATCTTTAGTCTTCGGAGACCAGTGTGCTAGCTTCATAATTATGGGCAATGCGAATATAGATATCCTTTCTTTTTATCGGTACTGTTTTGAGCAGAACAGCAGATCATCTCTCCAGAGTAGCGGGCTGAAAGATGTCTTCATCGCATTGGGAGCATCTCAAATTACCGAGAACGATGCCTTTGCCATCTTTCAGAAGTATACGCACGATAGGGCATGTGAAACCGCAGTGTCCATGGTCTCTTTCAAATATCTTCTCCATCCGGACAAACG
>JAQTQX010000010.1 GCA_028712075.1 Desulfuromonadaceae bacterium | reverse complement strand
GCACGGGTAGCTGTGTGGGAAAGTAGGTCGCCGCCGGGAATAAATCATGAACGCCCCATCACTGAAAATGTGATGGGGCGTTTTTACGTCCAACAATAAACAACTACGTGAAATATGAACGATAAAAACAGATGGTTCCGTGCCAAAAAAGATAACGTTTGATACGAGGTGATAGTTCATTGCAACATGTTCAGGTGGTAGAAAATTAAAACATAAAGCGCCTCATGCTGATATTTTGCAGCAAGCCAATGCCGATCATTGAGGTAATCATAGAAGTGCCTCCGTAGGAAAAAAACGGAAGGGGCACACCTACCACTGGAAACACTCCGATAACCATCCCCATGTTTATTACGGAATGCCAGAAAAGCATAGCCGTTACACCCACCGCAATAAGCCCACCAAAACGGTCGTTGCAACGTCTTGCAATATTGAGCCCCCAAAGTATTAAAGAAAGATATATAATGATCAAGAGCAGACAGCCGATAAAACCCCATTCTTCGGCAAAGACTGAAAAAGCAAAATCTGTATGCTGCTCTGGAAGAAAACGGAGCTGTGACTGTGTCCCTTTAACAAAGCCTTTACCGGCCATGCCACCCGAACCGATCGCAATTTTACTCTGAATGATGTGATAACCGCTTCCAAGCCGAGAACGCTCCGGGTTCATGAAATCAAGAATTCTGTTTTTCTGGTATGAGCGTAACAGGAACGACCAGCTGAACCATGCCATTGGCGCAGTAACGCAGAGAAAAAAGATAATTGTTGACCACCGAAGACCAACATACATAATCATTGAGAAAGCAATCAGTAGTACCAGAGATGCCGTTCCTAAATCAGGCTGTTTCATAATAAGTGCTGCAGGGACTGCCAGAAGAGTTAACGGCAGAATGGTTTCTTTTATTGACATACCGTTGATAGACTGAAAATTGTTAAAAAAGCGGGCAAAAGTGAGAATGATAACGAGTTTCATGAGTTCAGACGGTTGCACATTAAAGAACCCAAGATTCAGCCAACGAGTCGCCCCCATCGATTTTTTACCGATGATAAGCACAGCAAGGAGCAAAATAATCAGTAGTGCGTAGAACCAGTAAGAAATGTCTTCTAAAATGTGATAGTCAATCGAGCAGACCGCTAATGAAATAATCAATCCAGCCAGAATCCAATAGAACTGTTTGATATAGTAGGCGGTACCAACTATTTTGTATGGTGTGGTCGCACTGTATATGTTCACGAGGCCAACTAGGCATATACTTACCACCAGACCAATGAGAACCCAGTCAATGTTTGTCAGAAGGCGGCGGTCAATCATTGTTTTTGCCAACAGGTTTGTGTACGGCCATTAGATCCTTTTTGGAACCGTTCAACTCACTTTTTTCCTGTGTTGAAACGGGAATCTCCTTTTGTGCCGGTCTTTTACCGTCAAAGTAAGCTCTCAGAATTCTGCCGGCAATGGGGGCAGCTGCCGCTCCACCATGCTCTCCATGTTCAATAACGACAGCAACGGCTATTTCTGGTTTATCAAAGGGAGCAAACGCCACGAAAAGTGCATGATCGCGGTACTGGTATGGCGTACTCCGTTTGCTGTCACGCAGTTTCACCACCTGCGATGTACCGGTTTTCCCAGCCACTTTTACATCGTACTGTCTTGCCATTGCTCCCGTGCCGCCCGGTTCATTAACAACAGAAAGTAGACCCTGTTTAACAAGTCGAAATGCCGATTTGGAAAAAGCAGCAGTACCAATGATTTCGCTATTTGTCTCCCGGAGTGTTTTTCCATCAGTATCAATAACCCGTTTGACGAGATGCGGGCGGTAAATTATGCCTTCAGTGGCTACCGTTGCCGTCATTGAAGCGAGCTGTATCGGGGTCATGAGAACAGCACCTTGCCCGATGGCAACAGACAGGGTTTCACCATGGAACCATCGCTTTCCGAAGCGTTTCAGTTTCCATTCTGTAGTTGGGATAAGGCCGCTCCGTTCGTTTAGTAGCTCAACTCCAAGGGGCTCTCCGAGTTTAAAAGCTTGAGCCGCTGCCGCAATTTTATCGACTCCCAACTGGTCACCTAGATGGTAATAGAACACGTCACATGACTCCCGGAGAGATTTATGCAAGTTGGTGGGTCCATGCCCCTTTTTGTTCCAGCAGTTGAAGGTTGAGGTGCCTACCTCATAGCTTCCGGTGCAATTGATTGTTGTAGATGGGGTGATTTTATTGTCCTGCAGACCAGCAAGTGCAGTTATGATTTTGAAAGTAGAGCCAGGCGGGTATTGACCGCTCAGTGCCTTGTTTTCCAGTGGATGACGTTTGTCTTCAATATATCCTTTCCACACGGATTCCGGCAATTTACCACTGAATAAAGAAGGGTCAAATCCAGGGTTGCTGACAAAGGCTAAGATCTCGCCATTCGTTACATCCATAACAACTGCTGCGCCGGCTTGGTCGCCAAATGAACGTTCGGCCTGCTTTTGAACGGCCATATCAATTGTCAGTACCACACTGTTTCCGACTGTCGGATAACTTTCAGATATAGTACGTAAAACCCTTCCACGTGCGTCAACTTCAAATTGCCGGCCACCGTCACTTCCATGCAGTTCCTTTTCCAATGCCCTTTCAATGCCATTCTTGCCGATGTAATCGCCTGGATTGTAATTCTCATACCCAGCCATATTGAGTTCTTTTTCGGAAACTTCACCAATATATCCGAGCAGATGGGAGGCGAGCTGGTCATTTGAGTACTCGCGAACCGGTTTCATTTCTATCTCAACCCCGGGTAATCGCATCCGATTCTCTTCAATTATTTCAACTTGATCGCGAGTGATATTTGATGCCAGTACAATCGGGTAGTATTTAGCACGCCCCTTGTTTTTATCCCATCGCTCTGCCATATCGGTTTCGTCTAGGCCGAGCAGTGCCGATAAAAGCGATATCAGTGTATTCTTGTCCGTAACTTCCTGAGGTATGACAGCCAAACTGAATGAAGGTCGGTTACTGACCAGCACCGTACCGGAACGGTCGAGAATTGCACCACGTGAGGCGGCAACTGGCACAAATCGAAGCCGGTTATTTTCAGACATGGCGTGATAATTATCTGCGTTCAGTATCTGCAGATGCCACAATCTGATTATAAGCAGCAGAAACACAACACCAACAACAAACGAAAGCACCAGTACGCGCTGCTGTGAATCGAGCAATTCCCTGACAAAGCGGTGCTCCTTCATGTTGCTTCCACTTGATCTTCAAAACCAGGGAAAGAGGCGATGAGTGATGCAACAAAAGCGTTAACCAATATATGCGGAAAAAGATCGTATATCATTGAAAAAGCTATATCGGGTGAGTTCGTGAACATGACAACCATAAGCAGATTCATAGTGAATGTGGCGAGCGTCACTCCGGTTACTGCCAGTACAAACAAAATGGCACTGTCTGCGTACAATCGATCAGAAACGCTCTTTATGATAACAAATGAAATCAGAAAAGTAGAAGCATTCAGGCCGACGAACAAGCCGCTACAAACGTCTTTGAGAATGCCGAGTAGCCAAGCAATGGGAGCTCGCGCTTCGTATGAACCACGCAGAGAAATATATACCATGATGATAAGCAACAAGTCGGGCTTAAAAGGTGCACGTACAAACACGGGCAGTAGCGCTACCTGTATAACAGTGGCAGCGAGAATAATACAAAGTAGCAGTATGACAGTACGCCTACTCATAGCCACCCTTCAGTACGATCAGCACTTCTTCAATATGGGATAGATTTACAGCCGGACGGATAAATACCGTCTGGAAAATCCCGTATTCTCCACGTTTGACCATGGTGACTTCACCAATCGGCAGCCCTTTTGTAAAAACTCCTCCCATTCCTGACGTTATAACGGCATCCCCTACTTTTACATCTTCTTCGTGAGTGGTGAATTCTAAGGTGCAAAGGGACTCCCCTTTTCCCTTGATGACTCCGCGAGCGCGTGAACGTTGAATGGTGGCAGCAATGCCACTAGCGTGATCTGTCAACAGGAGCACTCGCGCTGAAGAAGTGGAGACCTTTATAGTCTGTCCGACAACTCCGTCGGAAGATACGACTGACATTCCTTCACGGATGCCGCTGGAACTGCCGCGATTAATTACCAGAGTCCTGAACCAGGAGGTTACATCTTCGCCAATAACAGATGCGGCCACCGTCGGCTCATTAACGTACTTTTTCATGTCCAGCAGCCGTTGGAGCCGTTTATTGGCCAACAGTGCTTCATTTCCTTCGCGTACTTGCGTATTTAAATTACGGATATCTTCCCTTAGCTGTGTATTCTCCTGTTGGGTATTAACCAGGTAAATATAGCTGTTCCAGATGTTTTCGACAAACTTGCCTGCCCGGGAAACTGGCTGAAAGAGCGGTGATAATGCACTGAATAATGTTCGTTCAACAACATTAGCCTCTGTACTATGCGGTATGTTCAATGAAAAAAACAACAGGGCCGCCACGATGCCGATTCCTGTTAATAACTGGTACAGATATTTCTTCAGAAAATCCATTTGATCTAACTCGCTCTATTCGTTTCAGAATCCGCATAAATCAGATTCGTTGTAGACCCTCTGAAGATAATCACGGTATGAAGAGTTGGGAGTGGCATTGATAACAGCCGCCATTTCCTGACAGGAGATGAAACCCCGACGCAGTGCAATTTCTTCCAGACAAGCAATTTTTAGCCCTTGTCTGGACTCTATTGTTTCAATAAAATTACTGGCTTCCAGCAAACTTTTGTGTGTGCCGGTATCCAGCCATGCAATGCCGCGTCCGAGCCGTTCAACAAATAAGTTGCCGCACCGCAGATAATGCAGGTTAACATCGGTAATTTCCAATTCGCCCCGTGCAGATGGTTGTATAGCTTTAGCCACTGACACGATATGCTTGTCGTACAGATATAATCCGGGAACTGCATAATGAGATTTTGGCTGAGACGGTTTTTCTTCAATGCTCAGCACAGTACCGGAGGTGTTAAATTCAACGACACCATAACGTTCCGGGTCGGTGACCTGATAGCCAAAAATACGGGCTCCACAGGAAAATTCTGATACGATTTTATCCAAATTCATTTTACCGTAAAAGATGTTATCACCAAGAATCAGACATACCGGCTGATTGTCAATAAACTCCTCGCCAACCAGAAAAGCCTGGGCGATGCCTTTTGGTTCCGGTTGCACCTTGTATGAAATATTTATTCCCCACCGGGAGCCGTCTCCCATCAGCGCCTCAAAGCGTGGTGTATCGTGAGTTGTTGAAATCAGTAAAACATCCCTGATGCCGGCTGTCATAAGTGTTGCCAATGGGTAATAGATCATCGGCTTGTCATACACCGGTTGCAGTTGCTTGCTTGCGACAAGGGTCAGAGGATAAAGTCGGCTACCGGCTCCCCCCGCAAGAATGATTCCCTTATGAATCCCTTTTGGCATTGTTTCTCCCTTACTAAGGATTTATATTCCGTGTAGGTATCATGTTATTCAGAACGGTGTCAAATCTGATTAAGTGGTCTTCAACAGGCTTTTTACCGCAGAGAGTAGATTTCCACAAATGACAGTTTCTGGCCCAACATGTAATACCTCTTCTTCTCCATAACCGGTTCTTACCAGAATGGTATTGCAGCCGGCGCTCTGACCCGCTTCTATGTCAGCCCGTTTATCGCCGATCATGGTTGAGTGTTCCAAATCAATGTCATAGCGCCGGGCGGCCTCGTGCAACATGCCTGGTAAAGGTTTTCTGCAATTGCATGGGAGCGAGTAACTGCCTCGACCGGACGGGTGGTGTGGACAGTAGAGCCAGGCATCGATGTGTGCACCGTATATTGCAAGTTCGCTGGTAATATGGCGGTGCAACTGTTCAACATCTTCTTCCGTATAATAACCACGCGCAACACCAGATTGATTGGTTACGACCACAACGAGCAAATCTGCATCGTTAAGTAACCGAATCGCTTCAGGCGCTCCGGGGATAAACTCGAAATCGCTTACCAGGTACAAATAATCCTTTTCGACATTAATGGTACCATCTCGATCAAGAAATACGGCACTATTCACATCCGCCCCCTGCGAAACAAAAAATTCATAATATTTAACCTGTTGATATCCTGAACAATCTCATAGAAGAACCATTGACAACAGGGCTCTTATGCAACTATAACAGCACGTATCTAAAACAGGAGACGTGCATCGTGATAAAGACAAATAACCTTAAAGTTTCAGGAATTACACCAATTATTGCTCCAGCCGACCTGCGACAGGTTTTTCCGCTGTCGGAAAATGACCGGGCGTTCGTCAGTAAAAGCAGGGAGCAGATCAAAGAGATTATCCAGCGTCGGGATAAGCGCTTGATGGTGATTGTTGGACCCTGCTCGATACACGATACTGAAGCTGCCATTGAATATGCAAAAAGGCTGGCTGCACTGGCGCGCAAAGTAGAGGATCAACTCCTGCTGATCATGCGGGTATATTTTGAAAAACCGCGAACCACTGTCGGCTGGAAGGGCTTGATCAATGATCCTGACATGAATGGCACCCATCTGATTTCCAAGGGGCTCGGAATTGCGCGCGGCCTGCTTAGCCGCATGACTACACTTGAAGTGCCGGTTGCCAACGAAATGCTTGACCCAATCACTCCCGAATACGTTGCCGATCTTATTAGCTGGGGCGCTATTGGTGCCCGTACCACGGAATCCCAGACACATCGTGAACTGGCCAGCGGTCTATCATTCCCGATCGGCTTCAAGAATGGTACTGACGGCAATCTTCAGATTGCGATAGACGCCATGAAAGCGGCGCAGCATCCGCATAGCTTTCTGGGTATCAACCGTGAGGGACGAACTTCAATCATTCAGACCAGCGGTAATCCGGATGTGCACATCGTGCTGCGGGGCGGCTCACGGAAAGTTAATTATTACCCGGAAGACATTACGCAGACTGAAGAACAGCTCAGCAAAAACGGCCTTCTACCAACCATTATGGTAGACTGCAGTCATGGCAACTCAAACAAGGACTACCAGAAGCAGCCTGCTGTTCTTGAGTGTGTTGTTGATCAATTGTTAACCGGCAACCGTTCCATTTCCGGCGTTATGATTGAAAGCAACCTTGAACCGGGCAATCAAAAAATACCGGTTGATATTGGTCAGCTGAAATATGGTGTTTCAATAACCGATGCCTGTATAGACTGGGCTACTACGGAAAAAATACTGATCAAAGCCCACGCCCGGTTGAAAAAAAGAAAGTAACCGGAAAAAGTGGGGGGCGGAAGAATCAATTGCCGCCCCCCTTACTCCACCTCGTACATCATCTTCATATCGCTTCCAGCACGCCCCAACGGTCCGTTGATCGCCCCTTCAGCCCCCTCAGCAAACAAATCAAGATAATTCACCTTCTTTTTTGGCGGCAGTTGCAGTTCGGGTTCTCCCGCGATTCCTGCAATCCTTCCCGCTTCCTCAATGGCATCCTGCAGAGTGCCGAGCCGATCAACCAGTTTGTGCTCTTTAGCTTGTTCACCAGATAGAATCCGCCCATCAGCGATTTTACGAACGTCGTCGATCGGTAGCTTACGCCCTTCAGCAACAGCACGGACAAATTGTTCATGAGTATTATCAATTACCGATTGCAGCATGGCTCGATCTTCGGCAGATAATTCGCGGACCGGTGAGCCGGAATCCTTGTACTTGCCTGTTTTCAGTGTATAGGATTTGATGCCTATTTTATCCATCAGTGTTTCGATATTTGACAGCTTAAGGATAACGCCAATGCTGGCGGTGATTGTTCCGGGGTTTGCATATATCGTGGTTGCAGGCGCGGATATGTAATAACCGCCGGAAGCGGCAAGGCTGCCCATTGAGACGATAATTTTTTTCTTTGCTGCAAATTTTTTCACTTCGGCGTAAATCTCCTGTGATGGGGCGACAATTCCGCCGGGTGAGTCAACGCGCAGTACAACCGCCCGGACAGCATCCTGTTTAAGAAAATATCTCAGCTGTCGGATCGTTTCCTTTGAATCAAGGATCATTCCCTTGACTTCGATCAGTCCTACCCCTTCTTTGCTCATTGGTGTGGCACCATCTTCGCCAATAATAGTTTGTGCTATTTTTATTGAAACAGCAAACAACAGTGACAGTGATACCAGTGTGACAGTAATGAAAACCATCATTTTTTTTGACATATCTAACAACCTTTTGAAATATTTCTTTTGAGAAGCAAATGCTTCTGCTAAAGTTGCGCCATGAATATTCTCGTTATTTCGGACACTCACGGAAACGTTCAGCGGGCTTTTACCGCATGTGCCAATTCAGAACCGGTCGACATAATCATTCATTTGGGTGATGGGCATGCTGATGCAGATGTGCTGCGCTGTGCGATGGGTGTTCCTGTCATCAATGTTGCCGGTAACTGTGATACTGGTTCAATTGCTCCGCGTGAACTTGTGTGGGAGTGTGAGGGTAGACGAATTCTTCTGACCCACGGGGATGCCTATCAGGTCAAAACGGGTCTTGACAAACTGCGTCGGAGAGGGGTGGAGGTTGCGGCAGACGCGGTTCTGTTTGGTCATACTCACCAGGGGATGCTTGAAGACTGTTCGGGGATGCTGCTGGTAAACCCCGGTTCACTTGCAAACCATAGTCATCCGCGTCGTTATGCACTTCTGGTGATTACGTATGAGAACATGTTCGCCAACCATTTTGATATAGAATAACCGGCCTATGGTCTAAGCTTCACCGTCCCTGCTGTGTGCCTCCCTCCCTTTGTGAACCGCCTTCTCAAGTCTGCGTCGTCTTGGCCAGGTAATAACGTAATCTACCGGTCCAGACAATATATACAGTAACAAAACGGTGAATGTCATGACAACCGGTTCTGCCGCTACCACAATCAGCAGGACAACGCCAAAGAGCAAAAAACCAAAAGGCTGGCGTTTTATCAGTGCCGGATCCTTGAATGAATTGAATCTGAAGTTGGATACCATCAGGAAAGCCAACAGATAAATTAGTCCGAGTATGGCCAGTTTCTTGTATGAACTAGGCCAGTTGAAATGAAAAAATAACAGAACGGTAGAGGCAACCATACATGCGGCAGCCGGGGTAGGAAGCCCAACAAAACGTTTACTTTCAACGGTATCAACTTGCACGTTAAAGCGGGCAAGCCGCAGTGCAGCACAGATAAGGAACAGAAACGCCGCAACCCAACCTAGTCGGCCGAACGGTCTAAGTGCCCAGGAATACATCAGGAGCGCAGGGGTAACGCCAAATGCTACCAGATCTGCCAGAGAATCAAACTCAATACCAAACTTGCTGGTAGTGCCGGTCAAACGGGCAACCTTGCCGTCAAGACCGTCACATATTGCCGAGATAAAAATCCAGATTGCCGCAGTACTGTAATTGCCATTCAAGCTGGCAACCATGCTGTAAAAGCCAGCAAACAGACTACTTGCTGTAATCAGGTTGGGAAGGATGTAAATCCCCCGCTTTATGTTTTCTTTTTTTTCCGGTGTTATAGCTGATTCATCACTCATGAAGTCGCACCCTCCATTCAGCTGATTCTGGCCAGTACGGTTTCACCTGCAACAGTTTTGTCACCAAGCTTTACCAACGCTTTAACATCTGTCGGCAGGTATACATCAACCCGTGAACCAAAGCGGATCAGCCCGTAGCGTTCACCACGAACCAGAAGGTTTCCAATAAGCGGGTAACTTATGATTCTCCGCGCAACAAGTCCGGCGATCTGAACATAGGCGATCCGGGTGCCTCCGGCAATCTCCAGAACAATTCCGTTGCGCTCGTTTTCGCATGAGGCGCGACCATCACGGGCGTCAAAGAATTTTCCTTGATGGTGAAATATGTCAATAACCTTGCCGTCAAATGGGTTCCGGTTGACATGGACGCTAAATACCGACATAAAAATACTGATTTTCAGAGCTTCAACACCGAGCGGTGTCGTAGGAACATGTTCAACAACAATTACCGTCCCGTCAGCGGGTGCAACAACAGCAGTTTTATCAGCAGGAGCGACTCTCTCCGGGTTCCGGAAAAAATAGAGTACGAACAGAGTTAACACAAGTGAAAGTGCGAAGGGAAAATACAAGACTGCTGAAATTCGAACGGCAGCAACGGCAAGTAACGCAGTTAATCCGAAGGAATACGCGATGAACGGATAGCCTTCTTTGGCAAACAGGGAATTATTCATGAACCTGCCTAAATGCGAAGACACCCCTCTCCGGGCAGAAGAGGGGTGTCGGAATTCGCGTCGTAAAATTAGTTTTTGGTCTTGTCGACGATTTTCTTAATCCAGGGCATCATGCTGCGTAGTTTTTCGCCGGTTTGCTCGATCGGATGGGCAGCATTGAGACGACGACGTGCCGTCATCTCCGGGTAGTCCGACATCCCTTCGAGAATGAACCGCTTGGCATAATCACCACTCTGGATATTGGCCAGACACTCCTTCATGGCTGCACGACTCTGGTCATTGATCACTTTTGGTCCGGTGACATATTCGCCATACTCAGCATTATTGGAGATGGAGTAGTTCATGTTGGCGATGCCGCCCTCATACATCAGATCGACGATCAGTTTGAGTTCATGCAAACATTCAAAATATGCCATTTCTGGGGCATAACCGGCTTCTACAAGCGTCTCGAAACCAGCCTTGACCAACTCCACTGCACCGCCGCAGAGCACAGCCTGCTCACCGAACAGATCAGTTTCGGTTTCGTCCTGAAAGGTCGTTTCGATGATGCCGGTACGACCGCCACCAATAGCGCTGGCGTAAGAGAGAGCCAGCTCTCGGGCCTTGCCGGAAGAATTCTGGAAAACAGCGATCAGGTCCGGAATACCACCACCCCTGACAAACTCGGAGCGAACCGTGTGACCGGGGGCTTTGGGGGCAATCATAATGACGTCAAGGTCAGCACGAGGCACAATCTGGTTGTAATGGATGGCGAAACCGTGCGCAAAGGCGAGAGCTGCGCCTTTTTTGAGTTTGGGTGCTATTTCGTCACGATAAAGAACTGACTGAAACTCATCAGGTGTCAGGATCATTACCAGATCAGCCGTGGCAACAGCTTCAGCAACGCTTGCCACCTTGAGTCCGGCATTCTTCGCTTTGATTGCGGAGGAGGATCCTTTTCGCAACGCCACGGTTACATCAACTCCAGAATCCTTGAGGTTGCATGCATGGGCATGACCTTGAGAACCGTATCCGACAATGGTAACTTTTTTCTTCTTAATCAATTTGAGATCACAATCGCGATCATAAAAAACTTTCATGTTTGCACATCCTCCACGAAAATATTGTCCGGCTAACCGGTTTAATCTTATACATAAAAAACAGCGATATTGATACTATATTCAACCGTGGCTGTCAACGTAAATAGCTGTTATGACCTCAGTCACTGGGCAGTTCTTTCCCGTGAGAACGAAAAAAAACCGCCCAGTTACGGGCGGCTGATACGATGCGCAATACCTGCTGCCGTTCTACCCATTCCACCCTTTGGCGCCCCGGCCGATTGCGACCGACCCTGTGCGGACAAGCTCCTTCAATCCCAGCGGGCGGAGCAGTTCGAGGATGGCATCAATTTTCAGCGGGTTTCCAGTAGCTTCGATCGTGTATGATTTCGGGGTGACATCAATGATTTTCGCGCGGAAAATATCAACAATCCTCAGCACTTCAGCCCGGGCATCATCCTCGGCGGAAACTTTGATCAACGCAAGTTCCCGTTCGATGGCACTGCCGTCGGTAAAATCAAGAACCTTGATAACGTCTATCAATTTATTCAGCTGTTTATTTATCTGTTCAAGAATCTGGTCGTCACCACGGGTGACGATTGTCATTCGCGACAGGCCGTCTTCGTTGGTCGGAGCAACCGTAAGAGAATCAATATTAAAGCCGCGTCCGGAAAAAAGCGTGGCGACGCGGGAGAGTACCCCGAAGTCGTTTTCAACTATAACCGATATTGTATGTTGCATACGTTATGTCCTCTCCTTAGGCGTTCAGTACCATTTCGTTGAGTGATGCCCCGGCAGGAACCATCGGCAGTACTTTTTCTTCACGGGCAATCTTGAACTCCATGATTACCGGCCCTTTTTCCTTAAACCCCTTCTTGATGACCGATTCAACGTCACTTGGTTTCGTCGCAAGGAATCCTTTAGCCCCGTAAGCATCTGCCAGTTTGATGTAGTCGATAGGCAGCTCCATACAGGTGGATGAGTAGCGTTTGTCGAAGAACAGTTCCTGCCATTGGCGCACCATGCCGAGGAAATTATTGTTCAGAATGACAATTTTAACAGGAAGCTTGTTCTGTACCAGTGTTGCCATTTCCTGAATGTTCATCTGAATGCCTCCGTCGCCGCAGATGGTGATGACCTGGCGATTCGGAAACGCTGCCTGAGCGCCCATTGCCGATGGTAACCCGAAACCCATGGTGCCGAGCCCACCGGAAGTGAGCAGCGTACGTGGTTTGTTGAATTGGAAAAACTGGGCGGTCCACATCTGATGCTGGCCGACGTCGGTGGAGATGATGGCATCATCGTCAGACAGTTCACGCAGTTTTTGAATGACGAACTGCGGTTTGATGATAGTGTTGCTCTGTTTGTAGCCGATAGGATGTTTGTCCTTCCAACCGGAAATGTCAGTATGCCAGGGTGTCAGAGCAGCCACAAATTCTGCAACCGTGTTCTTTTTTTTGTCTACCTGCTTGATCATCTTGATCAACACATCCTTGACGTCGCCAACAATCGGCAGATCAACCGGGACATTCTTTTTTATCGAAGTCGGATCGACATCAATATGAATGATCTTCGCGTGCGGGGCGAAGGTCGAGAGTTTTCCGGTAACCCGGTCGTCGAAACGGGCGCCGATGGCAATGATCAGGTCACTGTGGGTCATCGCCATGTTGGCGCAGTAGGCACCGTGCATGCCGAGCATGCCAAGCGATAGCAGATCACTTTCCGGGAATGCCCCAAGTCCCATCAGAGTTGTCGTTACAGGTACGGCGAGCTTGCGGGCCAATTGGGTAAGTGGATCTGCAGCATCACCAAGAACTGCGCCGCCGCCGACATACATGACCGGCCGTTTTGACTGGAGAATCATGTCGACCGCTTTTTCAACCTGCCGGGGGTGACCGGAAAGATTCGGTTTGTAACCGCGAATTTCAACCGTTTCTGGGTAATGGAATTCACCCTGCGCCATTTGGATGTCTTTCGGGAAGTCGACCAGAACCGGGCCAGGACGTCCGCTGCGAGCCAGGTAAAATGCCTTTTTCATGGTAATGGCGATATCGTCGACGTTGCGGATCAGAAAGCTGTGCTTCGTGCAGGGGCGGGTGATGCCGATGATATCGACCTCCTGAAAAGCGTCATTGCCGATCAGTGCCGTCGGTACCTGTCCGGTGATAATAACCATCGGGATTGAATCCATGTAAGCTGTTGCAATGCCGGTCACGGTATTGGTCGCGCCGGGGCCTGATGTGGCAATAGCTACCCCAACCCTTCCGGTAGCGCGGGCATAACCGTCAGCTGCATGGGTACCGGCCTGTTCGTGGCGCGGCAGAATGTGGCGAATTTCCTTAAAATCGAAGAGGGCGTCATACAGGTTGATAACAGTACCGCCCGGATAACCGAACACAGTATCAACCCCCTCTTTCTTCAAGCATTCCAATATTATTCGTGCACCGTTCATTTTCATATAAACCTCTTTGTGTTCAAGTTAAGATAAAATGTTAAAAAACAGACTCTGGACTGCAATGGAACGCGGATTGAGCTGATTTACGTAAATCAACCACTTTTATTCGATTGAATTTTTGTAAATCCGCCCACATCAAATTCGATCCGCGTTCTATTGCATATGACGTTACATGTTAATCAGCAGTTGTCACTGCCCCGGTATGGGCTGATGTAACAACTTTAGCGTAGCGGGCCAGCCAGCCCCCTTTGATCTTCGGTTGCGGTGCCGTCCATTCTGAACGGCGGGCCGCAAGGGTCGCCTCATCAACCAGCAGTTCCAGACTCCGATTGGGGATATCAAGCAGAATTCGGTCTCCGTCTTTCACCAGGCCGATTGGTCCCCCTTCGGCTGCTTCGGGGGAAATGTGGCCGATACAGGGGCCGCGCGTGCCTCCCGAAAAACGCCCATCGGTGATCAAGGCCACGCAATCACCTAGTCCCATTCCCATGATAGCGGCGGTAGGGGCGAGCATTTCCCGCATCCCGGGGCCACCTTTCGGCCCTTCGTAGCGGATGACGACCACATCGCCGGATTTTATTTTCCCCTCCATGATGGCAGCCATTGCGAACTCTTCAGCGTCGAAACAGCGAGCCGTGCCTTCAAAGTTCATCATGGTTGCGGAAACACCCGACTGCTTGACAACCGCCCCTTTGGGAGCGATGTTTCCGGTCAGGATGGCAATGCCACCCTCCTTCTTAATCGCGTTCCCAAGCGGGCGGATAACCTCCTCGTCCACATTCTGAATGCTCTCGGCCAGCTGATGCGTGGTTAGTCCAAACAGAGTGGGGGTGTCGTGAATTTTACTGCCAAGTTGTTTCAGAACACCGGCAACACCGCCGGCGATATCCAGATCTTCCATGAAGTGCTCACCGGCCGGATTCATTGATGCCAGCTGCGGTGTGTCCTTTGAGAGTTCGTCAAACAGTTCGAGCGGCAGATCGACGCCTGCCTCATGGGCAATTGCCAGGAGGTGCAGCACGGTGTTGGAGGAACCGCCCAGTGCCAGATCGACACGAATGGCGTTTTCAAATGCTTTGCGGGTCAGAATGCTGCGCGGAGTAATATTGTTCTGGACCAGTTCGATAATTTTTTCGCCAGAAGCGAAAGCGATGCGTCGCTTCAGTGCGGACACCGCCAGTGCAGTGCCGCAACGCGGCAAGCTCATCCCCATCGTCTCGGTCAGAATCGCCATGGTATTGGCGGTAAAAAGTCCCTGACAGGAACCCATACCGGGGCAGGCATTGTCCTCGCAGACCTGCAGTTCCTTGTCGTTGATAACGCCGGCCTTGTAGCGGGCCATCGCTTCAAAAGTATCCGAGACAAACGAATACTTGCGTCCGGACTGGCCGCGTCCACTCATCATTGGACCGGCTGTGACGACGATGCAGGGAATATCGAGACGGGCAGCCGCCATCAGCATTCCCGGGGTGATCTTGTCACAATTGGTCAGCAGCACCAGACCGTCGAGGCGGTGTGCTTCGGCAACCGACTCTACCATGTCTGCGATCAGTTCACGCGTTGGCAGGGAATAATGCATTCCCTTGTGCCCCATCGCCATGCCGTCGCAGACGCCCGGAATACCAAAAAAGAAGGCGTAGCCGCCGCCGGAGTGCACCCCTTTTTCAATGAAGCGCTCCAGGTCACGCATGCCGACATGACCAGGAATCAGATCGGTAAAGCTGGTTGCCACGCCGATAAATGGCTTGTCCATTTGATTCTGAGGGACGCCGGTTCCTTTGAGGAGGGCGCGGTGTGGTGTGCGCTCAAGCCCTTTTTTTATCATATCGCTGCGCATGTAAATGTCCTTGGATTCGTTTGTTTGATGTCGATAAACCTTTGATTGGCCAAGGTTTATCGGGTTGGGAAGAATAATATAGAAAAAGTTATGTGTCAATCGGAATGCCGACAATGGACTCGATTTGGTTACACACCAAATTATATGCTTTCACTTTTTCCTGCGGAAACACCCCTATTCCTGATGGTCAGCCCCTGTAAAAAATTTCGCAAAAACTGATCTCCGCATTCTTTGAAATGTTTGTGCCCCTTGTTTCTGAACAGTGCGCTCAATTCTGATTTGGAAATAATAACACCCGCCAGCTTCATGACCGCGATCATATCCTCCTCCTTCAGGTCAAGGGCAATGCGCAGCTTTTTCAGGATGGCGTTGTTGTTGAGCCTGGCATCCGGTTTGGGAGGCTGACCGTCACCACCGTCCTTTCTGCCACGTCTTTTTACGATCAGACCGTCAAGAAAAAAAGAGAGCAGGGGATTGCTGCAGGAAATGAATTCCTCTTCCTCTTCCTTTTTTAACAGTTTAAGCAGCGTGGGCAACTCAAGAGTACAGCCAGAAAGACTGAACATCTCAATCATGGTGAGATTACTGATATCAAGGGCGTAGCGCACCCTACGCAATATGTCGTTGTTGTTCATCGTTATATCCTCCTGTATCAGGCTATTTGAACGCTGCTACCTGCGCCTGATACACAGTGACCGGCACAAAGCGTACGGCAAAATCGACTGAACACTTGACGCAGGTTGCAAAAAATGGTTTACCATTCTTCCCTTTTTCAAAAGGGATCTCCTGCTTGTGGCTGCAGTAGGGGCACGTTGTGGCAACGACCGCCGGAATTATTTTGACCGGTTTTACGTCGAGAGTGCTCTTTGCAGTAACGGATCTTTTTGTGATCGTCAGCGGGGTCACAACTGTCTGTGGTCGATCCTCAGATAGTTCAGTAAGCGGGGCAGTACTTTTATTCATGGCAGTTCGCTCCCTTTTAGTCGAGGTTGTTGCTGGAAGAAATTCGTCATCAGCATGCTCAATGGGTTCAGTCGGCGCGGGGAAAATGCCTTTCAAGGCCTTTTTCCAGAGCAGCGGTAGAGATGTTTTTGAATAGTGCAGCGGACGGCCCCCTTTCATAAGGGCCGCGCCGTTTACAACGATATAGTACTTGTCGCGGTATGACACCATAGTCTGCGTGCCGATTTCGGCGATCTTGAATCCGGAACATATTTTGTTGTCAAGCCAGAATGTAAGTGGTTCTTCCATCGTGCTATTCTCCCTTTCCGCTATTTCGTGCCGGTAACTGTTACCAGAATAGGGGCGTGCTTACCAATAAAATTTTCAACATGCAGGGGATGGTGTGGTATGTAGTCAGAATCAAAGTTGCCTACTCTGTTCTGCAGCAACGTACCACAAAATGATCGGAACGCTCAATGACTGAAACAGCCCATAGAACCATGTACCGTGCTGACTACACACCCCCTGATTATATTGTTAACAGAGTCGAACTTCGTGTCGAACTTTGTGATGAATCGACATCCGTGACCTCTCGTCTGGCACTGCGCAGAAACTATGAAGACGCTGGCGGCGTCCGGCCGTTGCTGTTGAACGGCAAACATCTCAACTTACAGGGGTTAGAGCTTGATGGTGTGCCGCTCCATCCTGAACGTTACAGCATGACTGATGAACTGCTGACGATCAGGGACATCCCGGATCGGTTTACGCTGGAGGTGAAAAACGAACTCTGCCCGCAGGATAACAGCTCTCTTGAAGGGCTCTATCGCTCATCCGGAATGTTTTGCACCCAGTGCGAGGCGGAGGGGTTTCGCGCCATTACCTGGTTTCCGGATCGTCCAGACCTGCTGACGCTGTTTACCACGACCATCATCGCCGACCGTGAGCGTTGTCCGGTGCTCCTCTCCAATGGCAACCTCATCGAGCGGGGCGAACTGCCGGATGGCCGTCATTTTGCCACCTGGCATGATCCGTTCAAAAAGCCGAGCTATCTGTTTGCTTTGGTAGCGGGGGATCTGGTCTGTATCGAGGACAATTTTACGACCTGTTCCGGACGGGACGTTTCGCTCCAGATTTATGTTCACCACCAGAACCGGGGTAAGTGCGAACATGCCATGCGTTCCCTCAAGAAGGCGATGCGCTGGGACGAGCAGGTCTACGACAGGGAATATGATCTTGACCGATACATGATCGTTGCGGTTGACGATTTCAACATGGGGGCAATGGAAAACAAGGGGCTGAATATTTTCAATTCATGCTATGTCCTTGCCACCCCTGAAACAGCCACTGATGATGATTTTCACGCTATTGAAGAGGTAATCGGACATGAATATTTTCATAACTGGAGCGGTAATCGGGTAACGTGCCGCGATTGGTTTCAATTATCTCTGAAAGAGGGCTTGACGGTTTTCCGCGATCAGGAGTTTTCCTCTGACATGCAGTCGCGCGGGGTGAAGCGCATAGTGGATGTCCGTAACCTTCGTACCTCCCAATTCCCTGAAGACGGCGGCCCGCTGGCTCACCCGGTTCGTCCCGACTCGTACATGGAAATCAACAACTTTTATACCGCCACCGTCTATAGCAAGGGGGCCGAACTGGTCCGAATGCAGCGTACACTGCTTGGTTCCGAACGGTTTCGTACGGCAATGGATCTCTATTTTGCCCGTTTTGACGGGCAGGCGGTGACCGTAGATGATTTTGTGCAGACTATGGCCGAAGCGGGCGGCATTGATCTGGAGCAGTTTCTGCTCTGGTACAGTCAGGCGGGTACGCCCGAATTGTCCGCAAGCGGATCGTATAACGCTGCGGATAACACGTTTATCCTGACGGTCAGGCAGAACTGTCCGGCGACACCCGGTCAGCCGGACAAACAGCCATTGCATATTCCGCTGGCGCTCGGACTGCTCGGGCAGGACGGCGCGGAATTGCCGGTGACCCTGGCCGGCGAGGCGCCCGGCACGGGGACGTCGCGAATCCTGCATCTCCATGCGGCCGTGGAAACCTTCCGCTTCACCGGCCTGACCAAGGAGCCGGTTCCGGCGCTGTTGCGCGGATTTTCCGCGCCGGTCAAACTTGACTACCCGTACCGATATGACCAACTTGCCCTGCTGATGGCGCATGAACCTGATCCTTTCTGCCGTTGGGAGGCAGGTCAGCAGATGGCGATAGGGCTGATTCTCGGTATGGTAGATAACTATAAGAATGGCCGGGAACTGTCTCTGGACCTGCAGTTTACTGAAGCGTTCCGTGCCAATCTTCTAAGTGAGGTTGCCGATTATGCTTTTCTGGCCGAAACATTGACGTTGCCTTCAGAAAAATATCTTGCCGAACTTGTCCAGGAGATCGATCCGGCGGCAATTCATGCTGCGCGCCAGTTTGTGATCCGCACACTTGCAGATTGCTGCAGGAATGAATTCATTGAGCTGCGCAGCAGCGTTCGGAAGGTGGTGCCATACTCTCCCGATGACGGACGTTCCGGGGAGCGCCGTCTGGCCAACCTCTGTCTGGCGTACCTGATGAGCAGCGGCGGCCAGGAAAATATTGATCGTTGCTTCGATCAGTACCGTAGCTCCGATAATATGACCGACGCCATGGCTGCTCTCTCGTCACTTGTTTCATGTGATTGCCCGGAGCGTTGTGAGCTTCTCGATGACTTTTATCGTCGTTGGCAGGGGGACCGACTGGTGGTGGATAAATGGTTTTCACTGCAAGCCACCTCCATACTGCCGGGAACTTTACGAGAGGTGCATGCGCTGCTCGATCATCCCGCGTTTGAATTGAGTAATCCGAATCGGTTTCGTTCGCTGGTTGGCGCATTCAGTCAACGGAATCAAGTGCATTTTCACGATCCGACCGGTGCCGGGTATCGTTTTTTAACCGATCAACTGCTTCGGCTGATTCCGGTTAATCCACAAGTGACAGCTCGTATGCTGGGTCCGTTAACTACTTGGCAGAGGTTTGAAGCGGGGCGGAGCGCCCTGATGAGAGAACAGCTGCTGAGGATACAGGCGGTTGACGGTCTGCCGCGAGACGTCTATGAAGTAGTAGGGAAAAGCTTGAAGGAGTCGTAAACATGAAATCATTTCGCAAGGAACTCTGGTTTGAAACCAGGCATCGCCGTGAGCTGGTCAACATTACACCGCAAATTTCCGGCTGTCTCAAAGAGAGCGGCATAACTGATGGACTGCTGCTCTGCAATGCCATGCACATAACGGCCAGCGTTTTCATAAATGACGACGAATCGGGTTTGCATCAAGATTTTGAAACGTGGCTGGAGGGACTGGCGCCAGAACAGCCGCACTCACGCTACAATCACAACGGCTACGAAGACAATGCCGATGCCCATCTGAAGCGGACGATCATGGGGCGAGAAGTCGTCGTGGCCGTGACACAGGGAAGGCTCGATCTTGGACCGTGGGAGCAGATATTCTATGGGGAGTTTGATGGTAAACGGCGGAAACGGGTGCTGGTAAAAATTATCGGTGAGTAGTGTCATAGAACCGGAGCAGATGGTTAAAACCAACAAGCCTGCCCATCGATAGATGGGCAGGCTTGTCATCAGATGCATCAGCCCCTCTATTTTGCCCTGATCATTTCTATTTCCAGTATTATCTGAACCTCATCCCCCACAACAACGCCTCCCGTTTCAAGTGCTGCGTTCCAGAGCAGCCCAAAATCCTTGCGGTTTATCTTTGTGGTGGCCGTAGCGCCGCTTCTCATATTCCCCCATGGATCTTTGCTTTCTGCTGACGGTCCCTCAACATCAAGGGCAACTTCTTTGGTGATACCATGCAGGGTCAGGTTTCCGGTGACAATAAGTTTCCCCGTGTCGACAGCGGTTATTTTTTTAGAAGTGAAGGTCATGGTCGGGTATTTGGCGACATCAAAAAAGTCTGGGCTACGTAGATGGTCGTCTCGCTTTTTGACGTTTGTGTTGATTGATGCTGTGTCAATAGTGACGTTTACTTTTGATTTGGTGATGTCCTTGTCGTTTATATCCACAGTGCCGGTAAATTTCTCAAAACTTCCTTTTACATTGGAGACCATCAGATGACGAACCTTGAAACCGACATTCGTGTGGTCAGGATCGATGTTGTAGGTTGCTGCACCGGCAAATACCGGCAGTAGCAGAGCAATAATGGTTGCTGCTGATGCAAATATACGTTTCATGGGTATTTTCTCCTTTGATTGTTTGAACAAAGTCATTGCTGTAATCGTATTCACTGAAATTCCTGACACATATTCTATTCTTGCCTGTTACCCGCATTCCGAAGGCCGAGCGTTTTGCACAACCCCCCAAGCGTTTTCTGTTCCACTGGTGTCAGGACGCACACTTCGTTCATAATTGCAGCTTCAACGTTGCCAAATACGGTGCTAATGAGTTCCCTGCCCTTTTCGGTTAGGTTGACGGTAAGATAACGGCGATCCTCGCTGGCTCGTTCCCGTGTGACAAGTTCCCGTTTTTCCAGATTATCAATGACCATGGTAATGTTGCCGGTGCTTTTAAGGATTTTTGCCGCGACATCGCGCTGACAGAGCGGCCCTTTGTGATGCAGCGCTTCCAGTACGCCAAACTGGCTGATGGTAAGCCCTGCTTCTGCCATGGTGCGGCTTACCCGGTTTGTAACTGTCTCGGCCGCCCGCATCAGCTTTGTGTACGTGTTAAGCGCGAGATATGATGTTTGCTCAGATGTCATCGTTGTATCCATTAAAGATCAATGTCATATATCTTAATGTTAAACTAAACTATATTAAATTATGTGTCAATGGTTATTTGACTGTTTTTGTAAAGATAAACAATGTCTCCTCTTGACGATTATCTGGTAGCCGATGTAGAGTCTGATAAATTTAAAAAATATACGGATTGCTCCATGGAGGTTTTATGTCGGATAACAACTTGTCTCTTGAGACTCTTACCCTTCACGCTGGCCAGACACCCGATCCGACAACCCTGTCGCGTGCGGTTCCACTGTACCAAACCGCTTCCTACTGTTTCAAAAATTCTGAACACGCCGCCAATCTCTTTGCGCTCAAGGAATTTGGCAACATCTATACCCGTCTCATGAATCCGACAACGGATGTTCTTGAGCAACGCCTTGCTGCCCTGGATGGTGGTGTTGCTGCATTAGCAGTTGCATCCGGGCAGGCGGCTATCACATATGCAGTTCTCAACATAGCCAAGGTTGGTGATAATATCGTCTCTACCAACTACCTGTACGGGGGCACTTACAACCTGTTCCACTATACGCTGCCACGGCTTGGAATCACGGTAAAGTTTGTTGATACATCGGATCCCGAAAATGTGAGGAAAGCTATCGACAACAACACCCGGATGGTCTACAGCGAGTCGGTCGGCAACCCGAAAAATAACGTCGATGATTTTGAGGCGATTGCGGCGGTTGCCCATCAGGCCGGTCTGCCGTATGTTGTTGACAACACGGTTACCACGCCGTTTCTGTTCAAACCGCTTGACCATGGCGCTGATATTGTCGTGTATTCGCTGACAAAATTTATTGGCGGACATGGTACCAGCATTGGCGGCGCGGTTGTCGATGGCGGAAAATTCCCTTGGAACAACGGCCGGTTCCCGGAAATGACTGAGCCGGATCCCTCGTATCATGGCCTCAGGTTCTGGGAAGTGCTCGGGAACATTTCATACATCATCAAGATGAGGGTGTCGCTGCTGCGCGACATGGGGGCCTGTATTTCACCGTTTAACTCGCATCAAATCATACTGGGCCTGGAGACATTGCACGTCAGAATGGCACGTCATGTAGAAAATGCCAGAACCGTTGCCCGTTTCCTTGACGCCCATCCGGATGTGAATTGGGTTAATTATCCGGGACTTTCCAGTCACAAGGACAACGCCCGGGCGCTTAAATATCTTCCGAAAGGGGAGGGGGCCATTATCGGTTTCGGCATCAAAGGTGGCATGGAAGCCGGCAAGAAATTTATCGATAACGTCAAGCTGTTGTCCCATCTGGCAAATATCGGCGATGCAAAATCGCTGGTGATCCACCCTGCTTCGACAACCCATCAGCAGTTGTCTGCAGACGAGCAGGTGGCCACTGGAGTAACCGCCGATTTCATTCGACTTTCGGTCGGTATCGAAGGGGTAGACGACATCATTGCCGATATCAAACAGGCGCTGGAGGCATCTCAACGCTGATATTGCCTGAATTTTTGCGTTTTTCGATGGGCAACTCTTGTGGTTGCCCATCTATTTGTGTAGTATCTCCCGAAAATTCAGAGGCCTGTACCTTACTATTACCCCAAGGAGTTACCAACATGTATATGCTGACGATCCGTACCAGTTTTGCTGCTGCGCATAATCTGGTGAATTATCAGGGTGACTGTGAAAATTTACATGGCCATAACTGGAAAGTCGAGGTGACGGTCATTGCCAAGGAACTTGACAAGGCCGGCCTCGGCATTGATTTCAAGGTGCTTAAACGAGAAGCAGGTGGCATAATTAACGAGCTTGATCATAAGTATCTGAACGACAATCCGTTTTTTCGTGATATTTCCCCTTCATCGGAACACATTGCAAAATATCTGTATCATCGAATCTCCGAGCGCCTGAATAACGACAATATCAAGGTTGATTCAATAACTGTCTGGGAGTCTGATAACGCATCCGCCCGCTACTATGAGTGATCTGCTTCATATCCGTGAAATATTTTCGTCCATACAGGGCGAAGGAATGCTTGCGGGGTGCAGACAGATTTTTGTGCGTCTGACAGGATGCAACCTTGGTTGCCGCTATTGTGACACCGATTTTGAACCATCAGCCATCTGTCACGTGGAATCAGCGCCCGGTTCAGGAATATTTATCAATCATCCGCCTCCCCTTTCGCTGCACAACGTCTCAGCTCTTATTGAAGAGTGGTGCTTGCAACTGCCGGGCGCGCACCATTCCGTGAGCATTACAGGTGGAGAACCGCTCATTCATGCCGACACTCTTGTTCAATGGTTGCCTGACTTCAGAAAAATTCTTCCGATCCACCTTGAAACGAACGGAACGCTGTCAGATGCGCTAAAGCTCGTGAATCGATATCTGGACTATATCAGCATGGATATGAAGCTGCCATCCACTGCCGCCTGCTCCGAATCGTTGTGGGGCGACCATGCCCGCTTTCTACAGGGTGCGCAGGGGAAACATGTTTCGGTTAAAGTTGTGATCGGTGAGACGACTCCTGACAACGAAATCAGGCAGGTATGTGAACTGATCGCTGCGGTTGATGCAACAGTACCGCTTTTTCTGCAGCCGTTGTCTTTGCCGGACGGTACAATAGGTATCCCTGCCTCACACGTCCTGCATCTTCAGGGAGTTGCGTCGGCCCGTCTGCCGGATGTCCGGGTAATTCCACAGATGCACAAGCTGCTTGGGGCGCTCTGATGAGTGAATCAGAATCTCTCGGGGGTGCGTCGGGTATTACTCTGCTGGATCAGACCAGGCATTACTTCGGCGGCTATTTTCATGTAAAAATTCACGCCTACCGTGATATTTCGCTGCAGCGGGATTTCTTTGCAACAGATGCAGAATATCAGGATGCTACTGGAATGCTAGGAACATTGGTCCGATTCGAACGGGTTCTCGAAAAAATGGCGGTTCCGCAATCTGAAATAGAGTCGGTGTGCAGTCAACTGACAAAGGATTTTTTTGATTCGACCGGAGTGTATCTGTCTGCTCCCGATTTTGATGCCCGTTTTGTCAGAAGCGAGTACCAGAAGAGTGTGAAAAAATACGGTGGGCTGGCTATACGTGCGCACTGAGACACTTTCGGTTGTGACAATTGAAAAACTGGCTTTTGGTGGCAATGGTGTGTGCCGAATAAACGGGAAGGTCTGTTTCGTTCCGTTCAGCTGCCCGGGGGATGAGCTTTCTCTTCGAATAACGGCTCAAAAAAAATCGTATTGCATTGCTTCAATATCTGAGGTTATAACACCGTCTCCATTGAGAACAATTCCGCGCTGTAACCTTTTTGGCACCTGCGGCGGTTGTAACTGGCAGCATATTGACTATGGCGCGCAGCTTGAACAGAAGAGGGCCATTTTTGCCGAGACGCTCTGGCGGGGCGGGCGGGTTCCGGCGAATCTAATTGAGAATGTAACTGCTGCACCGCTCCCGTATGGCTACCGCAGCCGTCTTCAGTTTAAAGTGCTTGCTTGCAGTGGCGGACTTCGGCTCGGTTTTTTTCGGCAGGGGACCCATCAGGTGGAAGATGCTGCTGATGGCTGTCCTGTTGCAGTCCCTGTTATTAACCAGCTGCTTGGCTGCTTCAGAAAGCTGCTTGTGGCCTATCCGGAAGTGGAGTCAGTTTCACAGCTGAGCATTGATGCCGGAGATAATGGCACGATTGTCATTATCTACCAGAGCGGAGCTGTGACGGCGCAGGACAAAGATTACTTTGCAGAGCGCTCGGGAGAAATTTCTTCCTGCAGTGGACTGTTCCTTGTCTCGGAAACGACCCGGCAGTTTGAAAAAATATTTGGCAGCCCAGAACTCTTTTATGCTATGGATTCAGCAGATTCACAGCGTAAGCCAGTGCAGCTTTCCTACCTCCCTGGATGCTTTGCCCAGGTAAACCAGTCGCAGAATCAGGCCCTGCTGGCTGCTGTCAGACGCCTCGGACAATTTTCGGAGCATGAGCGTCTTCTCGATCTGTATTGCGGAAACGGCAATTTTTCGCTGCCACTCGCTGCGGAAGTTGCCTCGGTAACCGGGATTGAGGGGAATGCGGAGTCCATCCGCTCAGCAGAATTGAACAGCTTATTTAACACGTGTACCAACGCCCGGTTTTTTTGTGATGATGTTGCGCACGGCGTGCGTCGGTTTGTTGCCGAGGGGCGGGTGTTCGACACGGTGCTGCTTGACCCCCCCCGCGCCGGCGCCGGTGATGTCGTTGCTGATATTGCCCGATTGAAGCCGAACAGGTGTATTTATGTCTCCTGTGATCCTGCAACGCTCGCACGTGATTGCGGAATGTTTGCGGAGAATGGCTACACTGTTGTTACGTCGATCCCGGTCGACATGTTTCCCCAGACCTACCATATTGAAAGTGTCACGTTGCTCAGTAAGTTATAGAAAGGTGATTTTGTGAGTTTCTTTAGTCGTTTTTTTTCCAAGTCTCCAGTCGATTTATTGGCAAAAGGGGACAAATATATGGAATCTGACAGGTTCTTTGATGCCCGAACATGTTATCAGGATGGAGTAGAACTCCTCTCTGATTGCGATGATTCTGCCCAGAAGGATGTTTTTTTCGAGCGGATCGCTGTTGCCAATCGCAAGCTGGCCGGGCTCAATCTGCAAGAAGCCGAGCATGCGCACGCACGGGGGGATGTTGACAAGGCGATCGATCATCTTGAACTGGCAAAAACCTTGACTGATGATTTGGATGTCCGGAAACAGGCCGATGCGTTGTTGCTCAGGTACGAACAACCGCAGGTGCAGCCACAGATCCCGGCGGCAAAACCGTCCACTTCTTCGTCATGTGCTTCCTGTTCAGGCTCCTCAACGCATGAGAGTCCTGAGGCGGTAAACCCTTCTGAAACCTTAACATTGATGGAATATTACGAGTTATTGATCCACCAGCTTCCCGCTGATCAGCAGCAGCGCTACAGTTTGCTGGGTGAAGAATTTGCGCACGCGTACGTTGCTGCCAGCCAGGATCAGCACCAGGAGGCGTTGGCCGCTTTTGAGCGATGCTCTTCAACATTGCCGCTGGATATTTTTTGCTATGAAAAAGGAAAAATACTGCATCGGATGGGCAATGATCGAGAATCAGAACAATACCTTCGCCAAGCAGTTCAACATAATGCCAATCACTCGCTTGCCTGGATAAATCTGGCGCTCGTCCTTCGTGAAGGGAATCGTTTTCAAGAGACCCTGAGTGTTATAGAAACGATGATCACAAATGGTATCATGCCCGAGGAGGCACTGCTGCTGCGTGCCGACATATTGGTGGCGACCGGAGAACATGACGCTGCTGTGAATCAGTATGTTGAGTTATTGCAGACACCATGGGCTTCGGCGGCTGCCGAAAAACTCTGTGTAATTCTGATGGAAATGGGCCGTGAAGGCGATGCCGCCGTTATTTTTAAAAAATATATGAAAAAATCCTGTCATTAAGATGAACCTTGATTTATTATCTGCCGTCACGGCAACGTCTACGGAGGTTTTCTATGAACAAATCGGAACTTATTGAACAATTGGCGGTTAAAAAAGATTTACCGGTCAAGCGGGCTGAAGAGCTGGTCAATCTTATTTTCTCATCCATGGGCGATGCGATGGTTCAGGGTGAGCGCATTGAAATTCGCGGTCTGGGCAGTTTTATTATCAAGGAGTATGGGACGTATACCGGGCGAAACCCCAAGACAGGTGAACCGATCAAAGTCAGTCCCAAAAAGTTGCCGTTTTTTAAAGTCGGCAAAGAACTGAAAGAAATGGTGCTCGGAGAGTAAATCTCTTCACCGTTTGCTGTGTAGACATGACAAGCTGTTTGCCTGGATTATGCGCAACTGCACGTGTTGTTGCGTTTGTTCCTGTCTGCACAATGGTGACCGTGGACGAGAAAAGAGCCTGTGTTTATGCTGTCTGAACCCAAATAAGTCATCCCCTGATTTTTCTAATTATCTTCTTCATTTATTCCTTTTAATGTTGCCGGCTGTGCCGTGATGCCCGATGCCGAGTATTGTGCGATAATTATCCCGCATATGCTGAAAGATCCATAGCCGCTTAGCTAAGGATACAAAGGATTTTTTGATGAGTGCTAACTGCGCCGCTATCGATTTCGGAACAAATACTGCCCGCCTTCTGATTGCCGAGCATACCGCTGGCGGGATTCGGCACGTTTGCGTTGAACGGGTAGTCGTACGTCTTGGCGGCGGTTTCACTGACGAATGTGGGTTGTCTGTTGATGCGCAGGAGCGAGGTTTGTCCTGTCTGCGCCGTTTTTCGAAAATAATTGCTGACCACGGGGTGACTCAGGTCGTAGCGACTGCCACGAGCGCGGTGCGTGACGCGGTAAATGGCGGTGCCTTTGTTGAAAGCGTTTTTCAGGAAACCGGGATACGGCTGGTTGTCATTACGGGTGATGATGAGGCGCGTTTGACGCTCTCCGGCGTTCTGTCCGGTCTTGATACTGCCGGTGATTCTCTTGTGATACTTGATGTCGGAGGCGGGAGTACCGAGTTCACCGTGTCACGCGGCGGCATGCCGGTTTTCATACGCAGCATGCCGATCGGTGTCGTACGCCTTGCCGAGGGTTTTGTTACATCTGAAAATATGGTTGAGCGCATCCGCTCTGCCCTTGATCAACTGGAACAAGATCTGTTCCGTGAGGAGATGACCATTCTCGATAACGCAGATTTTGTGGGGACAGCCGGCACTGCGACAACTATTGCCGCAATCCAGCTTGAGATGGAGGACTATGATTATCGCAAGGTAAATAATTTTGTTGTGCAAAAGCAAACCATTAATGAAATCTTTGCACTGTTGTCGAAATTGTCACCGTCTGAGCGTCTCTCCGTCAAGGGACTTGAAAAAGGGCGTGAGGACCTGATTATTGCGGGTATGCTGATCATTACCGCCGTTATGGAGAGGTTTGGTTTCAGATGTATGAAGGTCAGTGATTTTGGCTTGCTGGAGGGATTGGCACTATCAATCACTGAACCCGGAAGGTAGTGCCAGTAGTGGATACCGTATCGTGCCGGCGGTTAAATAAATAGCAAGTGTGTACGGGAGGGTGGATGATTACTGAACGGGGTTGTGGGGTACTGTTGCACCCGACGTCACTGCCGGGACCGGGTGGTATAGGATCGCTGGGAAAGGATGCCCGCAGATTTATTGATCTGCTTGCGTCGATGGGGATGTCATATTGGCAGGTATTGCCGCTTACTCCCCCTGCCTGCGGAAATTCCCCTTATTCATCGTTTTCGGCATTTGCAGGAAATCCGCTTCTGATTGATCTTGAGCAACTTGTTGAAGACGGAGATCTTCCCACTGCACATTGTGATGCCGAAACAAATGACGCGAGTGTTGATTTCGAGACGGTAGCCGCAGTCAAAATAACACTGCTTCGAGAAGCGGCGAGCCGCTTTCTCGCAAACGATTCAGCACCTCATAAACAGGATTTCTGGCATTTTTGCAATTCAACATCGTGGCTTCATTATTATGCGCTGTTTATGGCTCTGCAGCAACGCTATGCTGGCAAACCATGGCACAAATGGCCGGTTGGTGTGGCGCTCCTGACACCGGAAAATTATGAAAAATTTTCCACTGAACTTGGCCCTGAAATCGGGATCCAAAAATATATACAATGGCGCTTTTTCAGGCAGTGGCGAGCACTGCGTTCGTACGCAACAGATAATGGAATCGCGCTTATAGGGGATATACCGATTTTTGTCGGCTACGATTCTGTTGATGTCTGGAGCCAGCGGGATATCTTTCTGCTAGACCAGAAGGGTAAGCCGACAGCCGTTGCCGGTGTGCCCCCCGATTATTTCAGCGCAACGGGTCAATTGTGGGGTAACCCGCTGTACAACTGGGATGTTTTGAAGCAACACGGTTTTGCGTGGTGGATAGAACGTTTCAAATCAATGTTCGAGCTGTTCGATATTGTACGCGTTGACCATTTCAGGGGCTTTGATGCGGCCTGGAATGTTCCTGCCGGAGAAAAAACTGCCGTGCGGGGCGAGTGGGTCAACGCCCCCGGAGCAGACCTGTTTGATGCTGTTTTTGCTTCTCTTGGTAATGTTTCCATTATTGCCGAAGATCTTGGCATTATTACCCCGGAGGTCGTTGCTCTGCGCGATCGCTATGGTTTTCCCGGCATGAAGATTCTGCAGTTTGCTTTCGATTCCGATGCTGAGAATGCGTATCTCCCGCACAATCACCAGAAAAATTCAGTTGTCTACACCGGAACCCATGATAACGATACAACAGCCGGTTGGCATGCCTCCATCTCAGATGCACTGCAGAAGCGTATAGCCAATTATATTGGCTGCGAGTGCCGACGCTCTGTTGACGGTTTGATACGCGCCGCTCTGATGTCTGTTGCGGATACGACAATTCTGCCCTTGCAAGATCTGCTTCATCTGGGTAGTGAAGCCCGTATGAATATTCCTGGTACCGCCTTCGGCAATTGGGGGTGGCGATTTGTCTGGGATATGGTTGAACCGAAAATGCCCCGCCATATTCGTGAACAGGTTGAGTGCTATGGCAGATGCAATCAGCGGAACAAATAGACGTCGCGTTAATTTCTTGACAATTCAGCTCTATTCACTATACTGATTTGCTTTAAATTTGTGGTTCGTTTATCCGGGATGGCTATACGTGAAAGTTACTGTTGAGCATATCAAGGATACACCGTTCGTGCTTCATTTGGATGAAGCTGTGGATTCATTTCCACTGCTTGCCGGGATGCAGAACGATAACGGTTGTTGTATCACCGGCAGGATTACCGGCGACATTTTTGCTACCCGTGAATTCAATACGATACGCGTCGCCGGCAGGCTGGTTGCTCCGCTGGAGCTTTCCTGTTCACGCTGTCTGGCCGAGTACGTGTCCAGTATAGATACGAGCTTTACCATTTTTTTTCGCAAGGAAACGACTGGAGTTTCCTGTGATGAAGATGAAATTGAACTTGGTGAAATGGATCTGATTTCATCCGTGTACTCCGGTGATGAAATTGACCTGACCCACGAAGTTGAAGAACAGATTGCAATGGAAATCCCGTTAAAGCCGCTCTGTAGTGAATCCTGTAAGGGGCTCTGCCATGTCTGTGGCATTGACTTGAATTCCTCCAGCTGTGCCTGTGGGGAACAACCGACAAGCCTGGCCTTCGGGGCGCTGAAGAATTTTAAAATAGCCGAAAAATAGGGCGGTGGCACGAACACGTGCAGCACCGGAAAAAGGAGAAACATCATGGCAGTACCCAAGAAAAAAACATCCAAATCACGTAAGAATATGCGCAGGGCGCATGACTTTCTGACAACGCCATCGTTGTCGGTATGCCCTCAATGCAAGGCAGCAAAACTGCCGCATCGTGCCTGCCCAACCTGTGGTACGTACAAGGGTAAAGAGGTTATTGATCTTTCCGCTGCTCAAGCGTAGAGCGTGCCGTGTCATATCCGAAGCAGATGAAAGTCGCCGTCGATGCAATGGGAGGCGACAATGCGCCTGTTGTTGAAGTCGAGGGCGCTGTTGCGGCGTGCCGGGAATTCGGGTTGTCGGTTACCCTTGTAGGTGATCGTGCGCGTCTTGAGGCTGAACTGGCAAAACACTCAACTGGCGGGTTGGACATTGATATTTTTCATGCGAGCGAAGTGGTCGGTATGCACGATTCCGCTTCGGATGCTGTGCGCAAAAAGCGTGATTCATCTGTGCGCCAGGCGTTTGAACTAGTCAAGGACGGCAAAGCGTGTGCAGCGGTAAGTGCCGGGAATTCCGGTGCCACTATGGCGGCCGGCATGTTCGTCCTGAAGCGTATCAAAGGGATTGAACGTCCGGCAATTGCCCAGTTGTTTCCGACTCTCAAAGGGCAGACACTGGTTCTGGATATTGGCGGAAATGTTGATTGCAAGCCGCTGCATCTCGTGCAGTTTGCCATCATGGGTGAGGTCTATGCCCGCTACGCAATGGGAGTGCCTTCGCCCAAAGTCGGTTTGCTCTCCAACGGTGAAGAAGAGTCAAAAGGAAACGAGCTGACCCGGGAATCGAATTCGATACTGCGCAAAACGTCATTGAACTATTGCGGGTACATTGAGGGAAGAGATATCTTTGCCGGCGCTGTCGATGTCGTTGTGTGTGACGGCTTCGTCGGAAATATCGTACTTAAGCTTTCAGAAGGGCTCGCGGATGCTGCCGGTAAAATGCTGAAACGGGAGATAGTCAAAAGTTGGGTGTCTAAGATCGGCTATCTGTTTGTGCGCGGTGCGTTTGACCGCTTCAAGAAACTGGTTGATTATGCCGAATACGGAGGGGCTCCACTGCTTGGTATCAACGGCGTCGGTATGATCTGCCATGGTGGTTCCAACGTCAAGGCGATCAAGAATGCGATCCGGTTTGCACACGAGTACGCAAAAAGCGGGGTATCGGAACACGTGGCCGAAAAGCTGACTGAAAATCATTCTGTATCAATGCGAATGGACAACCAGCTTTCCGCAGCTGCAGAGTAATGGAGATTCAAGCGTGAATATCAGAATTACCGGAACCGGCTCTGCACTACCTGATAAGATACTTACCAACGCAGAATTAGAACAATTGGTTGATACCAGTGACGAATGGATTACGTTACGAACCGGCATCAAGGAGCGCCGCATCGCTTCGGAAGGTGAATACACTTCAACCTTTGCTGCACAAGCTGCGCGCAGTGCGATGGCGATGGCCGGTATCCAGCCTGAAGAGCTTGATTTGATCATCGTTGGCACTGTTACTCCGGATTTCCCCTTTCCTTCCACCGCCTGCATTGTGCAGGATATCCTCGGCGCCACGAATGCAACTGCATTCGATCTTTCGGCAGCCTGTTCAGGCTTTATTTTCGGATTGTCCATTGCGGAGAAGTATATCCGCTCAGGAGCCGCCCGAAAGATTCTTGTCATTGGTGCCGAAGTGTTATCGCGCATCGTCGACTGGCGGGATCGCAACACCTGTGTCTTGTTTGGGGACGGCTCAGGTGCGGCAATTCTGGAGGCATCAGAGAGTGAAGATCACGCTCTCCTTTCAACACATACGTTCAGTAACGGATCATTCTGGAAACTTCTCTACCAGTCGGGAAGCGGCAGTCGTAATCCGGCCTCTGAAAGTCGCACGATAGATGAACGGTTGCTCTATGTGAACATGGAAGGAAATGAAGTGTTCAAGCATGCGGTTCGGGCTATGGAGGAGGCGGCAGTCAAGGCTCTTGATGCCAACGGCCTGACCTCATCCGATATCGCGCTGCTGATTCCTCACCAGGCCAACCGTCGCATTATAGACGCAACTGCCAAGCGGCTTGGAATTGAGGGTGATCGTCTGTTCACAAATCTGCACCGGTACGGCAATACCTCATCTGCATCTATTCCTATTGCTCTTGATGAGGCCAACCGTCAGAGGCTTCTTGCACCGGACAGTAAATTGCTGCTGGTGGCTTTTGGCGGTGGCTTTGCATACGGTTCTGCGTTGATTCACTGGTAACGTTTTGCACTTTTGAATGCAAGGATAACGGATATGTCTAAAACCGCTTTAATCTTTCCCGGTCAGGGATCCCAGTATTCCGGTATGGGCAAAGAATTTGCCGACACATTTACAGTGGCCCGGCACCTTTTTGAAGAAGCCGACGATGTGCTCGGCTTTAAATTATCCGAACTCTGTTTCGCAGGCAGCGACGACGATTTGAAGTTAACCGCCAATACACAACCGGCGATACTTGCAACAAGCATTGCGGTATTACGGGTTGTTCAACAGGAAACAGGGCTGAAAGCCGATTATGTCGCCGGGCATTCGCTTGGTGAGTTCTCTGCATTAGTTTGCTCGGGAGCGCTTTCGTTTGCGGATGCGGTGCGCACTGTACGTGCACGTGGAACGTTTATGCAGGAAGCGGTTCCGGTTGGAACGGGAGCAATGGCTGCCATGCTTGGTATTGAACGTGACATGCTTGAAGAGATATGCTGTGAAGCGGCAGAAGGAGACATAGTTGCTCCCGCCAATTTTAATTCACCTGGACAGATAGTTATCGCCGGGTCAACAGCTGCTGTTGCGCGTGCCATTGATATTGCCAAGACCCGCGGTTTCAAAAAGGCGATGCTGTTGCCGGTCAGTGCCCCATTTCATTGTGCCCTGATGAAGCCGGCGGCCGACCGTCTTGCCGTTGAGCTGGATGCTATATCCGTCAGAGATATCTCCATTCCGGTTGTCAGTAATGTTGAGGCAACTGCCAACAGAGATAAGGAGAGGGTGCGTGACCTTTTGGTGGCCCAGGTTTGTGCGCCGGTGCTGTGGGAACAGTCTGTTGTAGTATTAGCGGCTCATGGCGTGGCCAGAACTGTTGAAATCGGCCCCGGAAAAGTTCTGTCCGGGCTGGTAAAGCGCATTACCAAGGAAATTACACCGATCAATGTTGAAAATATTGCCACCTTGAAGCTGCTGACAGCCTGAATATCAGGTTTTACAACCCCATCAAAACAGGGAGATACATGCAATGCTCGACATCAATGAAATAATGAATATATTACCTCATCGGCATCCATTCTTGCTCGTTGACAGAATTATCGAGATGGAAGTTGGTAAAAGCATTGTCGGCATCAAAAATGTGAGCATCAATGAACCATTCTTCCCCGGTCATTTCCCCGGTCATCCCGTTATGCCGGGTGTTCTCGTTATCGAAGCAATGGCCCAGATTGCGGCAATTCTTGCTTACTCGTCCGATGAGAGTGTCCGTTCTAAAGTTACCTATTTTACCGGTATTGACAATGCCCGCTTCCGCAAGCCGGTCATGCCGGGTGATCAACTGCGCTTCGAAATCGAAGCGGCCGGCTGCAAACGGGGAATCTGGTTTTTTAGCGCCAAGGCGTTTGTTGACGGGAAGCTTGTCACTGAAGCCGATTTAAAGGCGACTTTCGCCGATAAGCACAGTTAAAACTGTATTAAGAAAGGGGTTGTTATGCCTAAAGAAAAAGTTGCCGTTATAACCGGTGCGTCACGAGGAATTGGAAGAAGTATTGCCTTGTCACTGTCCGCCCGAGGAACGACTATCGTTGCTGTTGATATGGATCAGACGTCCACCGATGCGGTGGTTGCCGAGTTGCAGGCAGCCGGTGGAAAGGCACTCGCAGTGGTTGGCAACGTAACTGTTACAGCCGATGCAGAACGGATGATTGAGGCGGCGACCGAGGCTTTTGGACGGGTTGATATTCTGGTCAACAATGCCGGGATTACCCGTGACGGTCTGCTGATGCGTATGAAGGATGAAGATTGGGACGCCGTACTGAACGTCAACCTGAAAGGTGCTTTCGTCTGTACCCGAGCCGCTTTCAAGGTTATGAGCAAGCAGCGCTATGGTCGTATCATAAACATCGCTTCCGTTGTCGGGCAGATGGGCAATGCTGGCCAGGCCAACTATTGTGCCAGCAAGGCCGGCCTCATCGGACTCACAAAGTCGAACGCCAGGGAAATGGCAAAACGGAATATCACGGTCAATGCCGTTGCGCCTGGCTTTATTGCCACTGCCATGACCGATGCACTTTCCGACAAGGTGCGTGCCGAACTGACTGCCCAGATACCTCTGGAACGGCTTGGAAGTGCTGACGATATCGCCAATGCGGTCGCATTTTTGGCAGCTGAGGCATCCGGGTACATAACCGGGCATGTTCTTTCTGTTAATGGCGGAATGTACATGTAGCCGCGCGCTGTTCAGATGTATGACAGTGCCACATCACGGCGGTGATGTGGCAAAATATGATTGACTTTTGAAGATTTCATGCTTATTTAGGCACACGCGTTATACAACGGAACCTGCAAAGGTTTAAAATCAAACGGAGGTGAGAAATGTCGGATATTGCTAAGCGGGTAAAAGAAATAGTTGCGGAACAGCTTGGGGTGGAAGAAGCTCAGGTTTCAAATGAATCTTCATTTATGGATGATCTCGGTGCTGATTCGCTTGACACTGTTGAGTTGGTCATGGCTCTCGAAGAAGAGTTCGATATTGAAATTCCGGATGAAGATGCAGAAAAAATCCAGACTGTCAACGATGCGATTGAGTATATTACCGAGCATAGCTGATACATTAAAGCCGGGGGGGTGAAAGCCCCTCTTTTTCTTAATGCAATAAACAGAAGCCATTGGTTTACGGAGCCACATATTATGAGAAGAGTTGTAATAACCGGGGTTGGGGCTGTTTCTCCGCTCGGCTGCGGCAACGCAAAAAACTGGGATTCACTTGTTGCAGGAAAATCCGGAGTAGGGCTGATCACCCGCTTTGACGCGAGCGACATGCCGGTAAAAATTGCCGGTGAAGTGTCAGATTTTAATGCAGAGGAGTACATTGACAAAAAAGAGATCAAAAAAATGGATCTCTTTATTCAGTATGCTCTTGCTGCCGCTCATTATGCCATGGAAGACTCGGGCCTGGTAATTGATGATGAAAACGCAGAGCGGGTAGGTGTCCTTGTCGGCGCTGGCCTGGGCGGTTTACCGTCAATTGAACGGTACCATACTTTGCTGGGTGAGGGCGGTCCTAAGAAAATCTCTCCATTTTTTATCCCGATGCTGATCATCAACCTTGCTCCCGGTCACATTTCCATCAGGTACGGGGCAAAGGGTCCGAATCTCTCGTCGGTTTCTGCATGCGCAACCGGTACTCATTCAATTGGTGATGCCTATCACATTATTGCCCGTGGTGATGCCGATGCGATGATCGCCGGAGGCACTGAATCAACGGTGACTCCGCTTGGTATCGGTGGTTTTGCGGCAATGAAGGCGCTGTCGGACAGCAATAATTCATCTCCTGAGAAAGCTTCCCGGCCGTTTGACATGGGACGGGACGGATTTGTTCTTGCTGAAGGAGCCGGCATAGTTGTTTTGGAAGAGTACGAAGCGGCCAAAAAGCGCGGCGCAAAAATCTATGCAGAAGTTGTCGGCTACGGTCTTACCGGTGATGCTTACCATATGACCGCTCCTGCCTCAGGAGGAGAGGGCGCTGCACGCTGTATGAAAATGGCGTTGAAAAATGCCGGCGTTGCTCCGGATCAGGTGACCTATATTAATGCACATGGCACATCAACGCCGTTTAACGACCTGAATGAGTCACTGGCAATAAAATCTGTTTTTGGCGCTCACGCTTCCAAACTGATGGTCTCATCAACAAAGTCGATGACAGGTCATCTTCTCGGTGCTGCCGGTGGAGTTGAAGCAGCCTTTACCTGTATGGCGATGGAAAAGGGTGTTGTCCCGCCGACGATTAACTATGAAACTACGGACCCGGAATGTGATCTGGATTATGTGCCGAACACTGCCCGTGACGCAAAGATTGAATATGCGATGAGCAATTCACTCGGTTTTGGCGGCACCAATGCGACTCTGCTGTTCAAAAAAGTATAGGCGGTAGCGACAACGTGATTATTATTGGCAGTGACCATGGCGGGTTAGCACTAAAAAAAACGCTGCACAGTTATTTGCGGCGGCGGGACTGTGGAGTCACCGATGCTGGAACAGACAATGATGCGTCTGTTGATTATCCGGATTTTGGTCAGAAGGTTGCCGAAGCTGTTGTTTCCGGTACTGCTGAACTGGGGATACTGATCTGCGGAACCGGTATCGGCATGTCAATTGCCGCCAACAAAATTCCCGGTATTCGTGCTGCTCTGGTGACGGACGTATTTATGGCGCGTATGGCCAAAGAACATAATAATGCCAATATTCTGGTTCTCGGAGGGCGCGTCCTCGATGAGCAGAAGGCATGCGACCTTGTTGGCGCCTGGCTGGATGCCACTTTTGAGGGGGGACGCCACCAAGCCAGGCTGGATAAGATAACAGCGCTTGAACAGAAGTATTCTTCACCATAGATCGGCGGACAATTTAAGATATATCAAAGCGGGACCTGCTGCGGCACGTGTCCCGTTTGTTGTTTGCAAACCGCTGTAGATAACAGAACTTTTACAAGGAGAACCCATGTCAGTCCTTACATCATTTGATCCCCAGGTATCGGAAGCCATTCGCCACGAAACGGAACGGCAGGAGTACAATCTGGAACTGATAGCTTCTGAGAATTTTGTATCGGAAGCGGTACTGGAAGCCCAGGGCTCAGTCATGACCAACAAGTACGCCGAGGGATACCCTGGGAAACGCTATTATGGCGGCTGCGAGCATGTTGATATTGTCGAACAGCTTGCAATCGACCGAGCCAAGGAACTGTTCGGTGCCGATCATGCTAATGTTCAGCCTCACTCCGGTTCCCAGGCAAATATGGCGGTCTACTTCGCAGCCTGCAAGCCGGGGGACACGATTCTCGGCATGAACCTGTCGCATGGCGGACATCTCACTCATGGCAGCCCGGTTAATTTTTCCGGTCGATTTTACAAAGTTGTTCCGTATGGTGTGTCGCCGGAAACTGAAACAATTGATTATGCCGAGGTTGAGCGCCTTGCGCACGAACACAAACCGAAACTTATTGTGGTTGGTGCCAGTGCGTATCCCCGCATCATCGATTTTCCGGCATTCCGCGCAATTGCCGATAAAGTCGGGGCGCAGGTTATGGTTGATATGGCGCATATTGCCGGTCTGGTTGCCGCAGACGTCCACCCGAGCCCGGTTCCGTACGCTGAATTTGTAACCACCACAACGCATAAGACGCTGCGCGGCCCTCGCGGCGGGATGATTCTCTGCCGTGAAGAGTTTGCCAAAGCGATCAATTCCCAGATTTTCCCTGGTATCCAAGGTGGGCCGCTCATGCATGTAATTGCCGCCAAGGCGGTGGCTTTCAAGGAGGCTCTACAACCGGAATTCAAAACATATCAGCAGCAGATCGCCAAGAATGCCAAGGCGCTTTCTGAAGCTCTTGTCAAGCGGGGATTCAAACTGACAAGCGGTGGTACCGACAACCACCTCATGCTGATCAATTTTTCCGGGACGGAAATTACCGGAAAAGCTGCCGAGGAGGCGCTTGATAAGGCAGGCATTACTGTTAACAAGAACACCGTACCGTTTGAAACCCGTTCGCCATTTGTCACTTCAGGCATTCGGGTTGGTACACCAGCGTGTACGTCCCATGGTCTGAAAGAAACCGAAATGGACTCAGTAGCCGGATTTATTGCTGCTGCCGTTGAGAACATCGGCAATGATGAAAAACTGGCTGCGATCAGGGTTCAGGTCAATGCAATGATGAAGAAATTTCCACTATACGCTGACAGACTTGTGTAAATGGCAAATATACGGTAGTTACATGACCCACTGGAAAATTTCTGGTGGGTTTTTTTGTAGGACAAACGAGGAACTTCTTTATGCAAAAACAAGACAGCATAACTACCGAACAACTTCGCCAGTGGGACAAGCGTTACGTGTGGCACCCGTTTACCCAGATGCAGGACTGGCAGCGTGACGAACAGATAATAATTGCCAAAGGGGAGGGTTGCTGGCTAATTGACACTGACGGTAATCGCTACCTGGACGGTGTTGCCTCAATGTGGACGAATGTACATGGTCACTGCCGTAAAGAGTTGAATGATGCTTTAAAAGAACAGGTTGATTTCCTTGAGCATTCTACTTTGCTTGGGCTGGGGAGTGAGCAGAGCATTATTCTGGCGGCGCGGTTGGCAGAAATAACTCCTGAAGGACTGGATCGATTTTTCTATTCCGACAACGGATCCACCGCTATGGAGGTTGCGGTAAAGATGGCCTACCAGTACCAGGTGCACTCTGGCAGGCCTGAACGGAGCCGGTTCATAACGTTTAGAAACGCGTATCATGGTGACACTATCGGTGCGGTAAGTGTTGGCGGAATAGGTATTTATCATACAACCTTTAAACCATTAATGTTCGAAACATATCAGGCGCCGGCACCGTATTGTTATCGCTGCGAATGTGGTCTGAAAAAAGAGTCGTGCGGCATGGAGTGTCTTGATTCGCTCGAGGAACTGATGAAAAACAACGCCGCTTCTACAGCTGGACTCGTTATTGAACCGCTGTTGCAGGGAGCTGGCGGAATGATAGTGCAGCCGGCCGGCTTTCTGAAGCGGGTGCGGGAATTGTGCTCCCGCTATGATATTCTGATGATCGTCGATGAGGTCGCAACCGGATTCGGCAGAACCGGCGCGATGTTCGCCTGTAATCATGAAGATGTTGTGCCAGATATCATGGCTCTTTCCAAGGGGATTGCAGCGGGGTACCTTCCACTGGCGGTAACAGTTACCAGCGATATGGTCTATGCGGCATTTCTGGGCGATTATGCAGAACTTAAGACGTTTTTTCATGGCCATACCTTTACCGGAAATCCGCTAGCGTGTGCTGTGGCTCTTCGTAGTCTGCAACTCTTTCAGTCGGATAATCTGCTTTCAGAACTCCAATCGAAGATATCATTGTTGAAACAGAGACTTGAAGAGTTTACAGTGATGCCGCATGTTGGCGATATTCGTCAGTGTGGTTTGGCAGCCGGCATCGAGTTGGTTGAAAATCGTGAAACCGGTACACCGTATCCGTGGGAAGAGCGGGTCGGAATTCGGGTCTGCCTTGAGGCGCGTAAACTAGGGGTTTTTTCCCGCCCGCTTGGCAATACCATCGTAATTTTTCCACCGTTGGTTATTTCACACGATGAACTTGATCTGCTGGTAGGTGTTCTGCAGGAATCAATACGGGCTGTGACTGAAAAATAATGATTTCAGGGTGTTGATATGAGTGATGCGATCAAAATACTGGTGGTGGATGACGATGATTCCGGTCGTGACGCTTTGACCATGCTGCTGCGATCTCTCGGATACACAGTCACTTCTGCGGCAACGGGAGAGATTGCCATCGATCTTATTGATCGCGAGCAGTATCATGTCGTTGTATCCGATCTGTTCCTGCCCAATAAAAGCGGCTTCGATATCATGCAGAATGTGCAAAAGGTTGCTCCTGCCACGGAAGTGATTGTCGTCACCGGCCATGCTTCGGCCCAATCTGCAGTACGGGCCATGAAAGAGGGGGCGTTCGACTATATCACCAAGCCGATCGATTTCGATGAGCTGAAGATTGTCGTGACAAAGGCCTTGCAGCAACAGAAGTTGAAGTCTGAAAATATTTATCTACGTCGACAACTTCAAGGACGCTTTGAATTCAGTAATATCATCGGCAGTTCTCCGGCGATGAATCGTGTTTTTGAGCGAATGAGCCGTATCGTCAAAACAGACTCGTCAGTGCTCATTACGGGTGAATCAGGAACCGGGAAGGAACTTGTTAGCCGGGCACTGCATTTTAACGGTGCGCGCACCGAGCGCCCGTTTGTGGCCGTGAACTGCGGTGCCATTCCGGAATCACTTCTTGAAAGTGAGCTTTTTGGTCATGTCAAGGGTGCCTTTACCGGTGCAATAAAAGATAAACCGGGAAAATTCGAGTCGGCCAACCACGGAACTATTTTTCTGGACGAAATAGGTACCATGCCTCATCACCTTCAGGCAAAATTGCTGCGGGTGTTGCAGGAACATGAAGTGGAAAGGGTTGGCTCAAATAAACCGGTAAAGCTCCATGTCAGAATCATTTCTGCGACTAACGCAGATCTTGAAACTTTGGTGAAACAGGGCTTGTTTCGGGAGGATCTTTATTATCGCTTGAACGTAATTCCGCTGCACCTGCCGCCGCTGCGTGAGCGCCAGGAGGATATTCTGCACCTGACCGCTTTTTTTCTGGAAAAGCAGTGCCGTCTTATGGGACGTCCACTCTGCAGCATCACCAAACAGGCACTCGAGGTATTAGAGCGATATGTCTGGCCCGGCAATGTACGTGAGCTGGAGAATCTGGTTGAAAGAATGGTGGCGTTAACGGACTCTACCCAGCTTACTGTTGACGATATTCCAACAAAAATACTGGGAGAAAAACCCTCTAAAGATGAATTGTGTGTGAAAATGACGAGTGACGGGATTGACCTGATCGCAACGCTGTCGCGTATTGAACAGAACCTGATAGTGCAGGCGCTCCACTCAGCAGGGGGGGTCAAGGCAAAAGCAGCAGTATTGTTGGGGATAAATCGGACAACTCTGGTTGAAAAAATTAAGCGGCTGAAAATGGAAGAGTGACGGCAATCTGAGTATCCGCAGAGCTAATCATACTATAAAACAATAATATTACTGTAAATTGGCATGAAACATATACACGCATTACTTTAGTTTTACTATAACGATCTAATGCTTACTATCGGAGTTTTGCCATGATGTTATCATCCTTTTTTGCCCCGGCTGAGCGTGCAGAAGTTTCCGAATTGCAAGCCGATCAAGAAGCGATAGCCAATTCTTCCCTGCTGAAACCTATCATCGATGCGATGTTGGATTTTGTGGTTATTTTGAATAAATACCGCCAGATTGTCGCCATCAACAAACGCATGATGGAGACCTTCGGCTTTACATATTCCGACCAATTAATGGGTATGCGATCAGGTGATGTTCTCAACTGTATCCACTTAACCGAGGGACCCGGCGGTTGCGGTACTTCCAAGAATTGTTCTGTTTGCGGCGCGGTGCTTACCATTCTTGCAAGCCAGACAACCAACCAGCAGACAACGGGAGAATGCCGGGTAACACTTCAGGATGGCAACCTGACCTCTCTTGATCTGGAAGTGATTGCATCACCGCTCGTAATTGACACTATTCCGTTTACCATTTGTGCCATGAGAGATATTAGTTCGGAAAAGCGGCGTAATGTTCTGGAACGGGTATTTTTCCATGATGTACTTAACACTGCTGGCGGCTTGAGCGGAGTGGCCGCACTTCTTGCCGAGGGGGTCTCACCAGCAGCGGAACAAGAGTACAAACAGTGGCTGGTTTCACTTGCGGACAATCTGGTTGATGACATTACCCATCAGCGGCGACTGCTGGCTGTCGAGCGGGGTGAGTATGTGTCTATACTGGAATTAATCGATGTCGGTGAACTTCTGGAGGATATCAGGCGCCTGTACGAAAATCATGTCCGCACACCGGAACGCACCGTAGTTGTGGCCAATGTTGATACGTGCGCCGTTACAACTGATCGTGCCCTGCTGCGCCGGGTGGTGGGAAATATGACGCTTAATGCACTTGAAGCGACCCCCATTGGTGGTAAAATTACCATCAGTGCTACCTGCACCCCACAAAATGTCCGTATTGAGGTAACCAATCCTGGTGAGATTCCTGAGTCAGTCCAACTGCAACTGTTCAAGCGATCATTCAGTACCAAAGGAAGCGAAGGCCGGGGAATAGGCACCTATAGCATGAAACTTTTCGGTGAAAAGTATATTAAGGGTGAGGTTGGTTTCAGTAGCGGTAATGGTAGCACCTGTTTCCACATAACTATACCGCTGTCACTTGATGCGGTCGAGCCTTAATTAGCCGGGTATTGTTCTTTCACTCACGAAAAAAGGCGCCTTTATAGGGCGCCTTTTTTCGTATCTGGCGGGGTTGACGGGGCTCGAACCCGCGACTTCCAGCGTGACAGGCTGGCACTCTAACCAGCTGAGCTACAACCCCGAAATAAGCAGATCATTTCGAGCCGTTACTTATTTCATATTTTATGATCATCTGTCAAACAGTTTATGACATTGGTCGAATTTTTTATGCACATTCAGAGTATCCGCAAACATGGCAGACCGAACAACCCCCCTCATGTTCAACTATTCCGCCACATTCCGGGCAGGCGCCACGTTCATGACCGGTAACGTTCTCTTCAATGTCATAACCGTTGTCTACCAGGTGGTTCTGAATCGCTTTGGCAACGGCATCGGCGCAGGAAAGAACACGGTTGTCGCCGAAACCGGACGGGCAGTGGCAGGAAATCCCCTGCAATTGCTTAACAACCTGGCGGGCCTGAACGCCGCTACGCCATGCAAGCGACACCATGCGGCCGATCGCCTCACTCTGTGAAGCCGCACAGCCACCTGCTTTGCCCATGGTCGTGAACAGCTCAAACAAGCCGTTTTTATCTTCATTAATCGTAATATAGAGTGGACCGCAGCCGGTCTGCATCTGGTGAGTACATCCCTTAAGCGCTTTCGGACGTTCACGCTTGACAGCTTTCTTCTCCTCTTCAACCGGCGTCGCGGCCACTGCTGCATGCTCTTCCTTTTTACCTGTCGAGAGAACTTGCTCGTCCCGTGAGCCGTCCCGATAGATTGTGACGCCCTTGCAGCCGGTTTCGTAGGCAAGCATGTAGACCTTCTCTACATCTTCAATCGTGGCGGAGTTGGAAAAATTGACTGTTTTCGAGACGGCATTGTCGGTGTACTGCTGGAAGGCTGCCTGCATCTGGATGTGATATTCCGGTGATATTTCATGGGATGTAACAAACACGTTACGGATATCGGCGGGTATTTCGGCAATATCCGCAACGGTGCCATGCTCAGCTATCCGCTGCATGAGTGCTTCAGAATAAAAGCCGCGCTCTCTGGCAATTTTTTCAAAGATTGGGTTGACCTCTACCAGAACATTTTTATCCATGACGGTTCTGATATAGGAAACTGCAAAAAGCGGTTCAACACCTGAAGATGCGTTGGCAATGATTGAAATGGTGCCGGTCGGAGCGATGGTCGTCACTGTTGCGTTTCTCTGTGGCGGTGCACCCTTCTTGTCAAAAATAGATCCTTTGAAATTGGCGAACGAGCCGCGTTTTTTGCCCAGTTCCTGTGATGCCAGATGCCCTTCATCATTAATGAATTTCATCACTTTCTTGCCGAGTTTTACCGCTTCCTCAGAACAGTAGGGAATTCCCAGCAGAATCAGCATATCGGCCCACCCCATCACTCCCAAACCAATTTTGCGGTTTGCATGGGTCATGTCGTGGATCTGCTGCAACGGATAGTTGTTCGCCTCAATGACATTGTCGAGAAAGTGTATGGCATTTTGGATGGTCTCACGGAGACTTTTCCAGTCAACCGAGCCGTCAGCCACAAAAACGCCAAGATTTAGCGAACCGAGGTTGCATGATTCGTACGGCAGGAGCGGTTGCTCTCCGCAGGGGTTGGTAGACTCAATCTCTCCCACAAGCGGCGTCGGATTGTTGCGGTTCAGCCGATCAAGAAAAATGATGCCGGGCTCGCCGTTTTCCCAAGCTTGCTTGACAATCCGCTGAAACACCTTGCGGGCATTCAGGCTGCCGCAGACTTTTTTGTCACGCGGGTTGATAAGGCTGTACTCCTCGTCGCGCTCAACGGCCAGCATGAACTTTTCCGTCAGTCCGACCGAGATATTGAAATTGTTGAGCTGTTTCTGATCGGCCTTGCACATGATAAAATCCATGACATTAGGGTGATCGACCCTGAGTATCGCCATGTTTGCGCCGCGTCTGGTGCCTCCCTGCTTGATGGTTTCCGTGGCAACATCGAATACCCGCATAAATGAAAGCGGGCCGCTGGAGATACCCGTGGTGGTGCTGACGACGTCATTCGCCGGTCTCAAACGGGAAAAGGAAAAACCGGTACCGCCGCCTGATTTGTGGATCAGGGCGGTATACTTTACAGCGTCGAATATTTCTTCCATGGAGTCACCGACCGGAAGCACAAAGCAGGCTGAAAGCTGGCCAAGCGGACGCCCGGCATTCATAAGTGTTGGTGAGTTGGGAAGAAACTCAAAGCGGGTCATCATGCGGAAAAATATTTCGGACAGTGACGTGATATCAGCTTTTTTGTCGAACTTCCTGTCAGCGGCGGCAATCGTATCAGCGACCCGCCGAAACATGTCGGCAGGGGTCTCAAGGACTTTGCCCACTTCATTGCGGCGCAGATAACGTTTTTCCAGTACGGTCAGTGCATTTTTCGACAAACCGGTGATGGTGCTGCTGCTGGCAGTACTTTTCTTCATAAGCTCTCCTTGTCTGCTCGGAAATTTGGTAAAAACAATATATCTAAAAATATGGTCTGACGAGTAGGTGACCACAATATTTTGTGGCGCCGGAGAAAATAACCACAACATCTATGCGGTGTCAACAGTTTTGTTGTTAGAAATATAACCTCTTGAAAGAACAGGAAAAGCGTTTACATCATCCATAATTGCCTCAGTGTCGGGCACAACATTAAATTTACAGTCAGGATGAATCATGGTAATGATTTCTGGAATCCATTAAAGGAGCATAAGTGAGTGAAAGCATTTTTTACCGCCTGCATCATCATGATTTGTCTGTCTTCCGTGGCATCTGCTGCTGAACAGAAAGCGGTTGAATATGATGGAGTGGTGCTTAACGAAGATAGTACCTGGCGGGGATACGTTATAGTTAGAGGGTTTGTCGTTGTGGCACCGCAGACGACCCTGCGTATTGACCCGGGAACAGTGATACATTTTGCTTCTGACTCATCACGGCAACTGCCCAGTCTTATCGTGCAGGGCCGCATTCATGCTGCGGGAACCGCTGAACACCCTATCATATTGACTTCAGATCGTTCTAAAGCAGGCCGTGGTTCCTGGGGCGGCCTGGTTTTTCTCTCTACTGAAAAACGCAATCTGTTGGAACAGTGTCGAATCGAGTATGCTGAAACCGGCATCGATCTTCAGTTTTCCACCCTAACTCTGCAAGGAGTTTCCATTGTACAGACCAGAACTGCTCTTATGGCGCATGATAGCGTAGTGCAGATGTCTGGTGGCACTGTGACCGATGCGGAAACCGGAATTGAGATGCATAACAGTGAACTCGATGCACGGGAGACAACGGTTGCCTCCTGTCAGCGCGGTTATCTGCTCAGCAAATCGGCGGTTGCTTTGACATCATCCAAAATTATCAATAACCGGCATACAGGTTTTGAGGCTGATGAGTGCAGGATCAAAATTACCGGTGGCGGGTTTTCCGGTAATGCAACCGGTGCTCGAATTACAGGCGGAGAAGGGCAAATTTTCATGTCCCGCTTTCTGAAAAACGGGCAGACGGCTCTGTCTCTATCTGGCTCACGAATCAAGATTCAGCGCTGCCTGTTTGTGGAAAATGAACAGGATGCAATAAAAACAGAGGGTGGGCGGCCATTATTTCAGAATAATGCTTTCAGCTCTAACGGTGGCTTTAATATCTACAACGCCGGTCATGAAGTTGTGGCCGCTCGACAAAACTGGTGGGGGTCCGCAAACCAGCAGCAGATCGCGCAAAAGATTTATGATACGGCTCGAGATGGTAATGCCGGTGCCGTTCTGGTGTTTCCCTGGTTAACTGAAATGCCGCAGCTCATGCCGTAAACAGGAACTTTCCCGTGTATCTCGATAATGCAGCAACATCATTTCCCAAGCCAGAATCAGTGTATGAAGCGGTGCTTCGTGCATTACGCGAGGTCGGGGCTTCTCCCGGTCGGGGCGGTTATCGCTCTGCTCTGGAGGCTGGTCGAATTGTCTTCCAGGCGCGTGAGTGTATTGCAGGTTTCTTCTCGATCGCTGATTCAAGCAGAATTATATTTACCCACAATGCAACCGCTGCTCTCAACCTTGCGTTGTACGGTATATTAACCACCGGCGATCATGTTGTCACGACAACCATGGAACACAACTCCCTGTTGCGGCCGCTGTATGCGCTGGAGGGCAAAGGAGTGGAAGTCACCATCGTGCCGGCCGGTTCTGACGGAATCGTTCTTGTTGATGACATTCGCCGTGCAGTCAGGGCAAATACCCGTATGATTGCTGTCAGCCATATATCCAATGTCTGTGGAGCTATTCAGCCGATCCGGGAGTTGTCGGAGGTCTGCAGCGTTGCGGGTGCGCTTTTTCTCGTTGATGCGTCGCAGTCTGCCGGGCATATCCCGCTGGATGTTGACCATCATCATATTGACCTGTTGGCCGTTCCCGGCCACAAAGGGTTGCTTGGGCCGAGCGGAACCGGCTTGCTCTATGTTGCGCCGCATGTTGAACTGATACCCGTTATGCAGGGTGGTACCGGTACTAATTCAACTGCTGTAAAGCAGCCGCTGACCATGCCGGATGGCTTTGAGGCCGGTACCCTTAATCTTTCCGGTATTGCCGGAATGCAGGCTGGCGTCGAATTTATCAAGGGTGTCGGGCTTGCTGCTTTGCATCGTCTCCAGTGTGATCTGCTTGATCAGGCAGAGCAGGCATTACGAGGTATTTCCGGGGTGGAGATTCTGGGACCGGAAAAGTCAACTGATCGCTGTGCAGTACTCTCATTTACCGTGTCTGATGTTGATGTGGCGCAGTTGGCTGCAGAGCTTGACCATTCTTTTGATATCGCCGTCAGGGCCGGACTGCACTGTGCACCTCTTGCGCACCGGACACTGGGAACATTACCGGAAGGCTCGCTGCGTGTGAGTCCCGGCTGGTTCAACACACGCGAAGATATTGCATTCTTTTCTGATGCCGTTGTACAATGCATCCATAAAATTCGTAGCCAGAAAGGGACTCATGAAAAACTTCATCCTTGATACCAACGTATTGCTGCATGATCCCCAGTCGCTGTTCAAGTTTCAGGATAACAACATCATCATTCCCATTACTGTAATTGAAGAGGTTGATCGCTTCAAAAAAGATATGAATGAAACCGGCAGGAATGCCCGGATGGTATCAAGAATCCTGGACTCAATGCGTGAAAAGGGTTCGCTTGCGGCCGGTATTTCCATGCCGGGCGGCGGAACGCTGCGGGTAGAGATGTTTGCCGAGAAATATTTTAAAAATCTGCCGATTGATCTGAGGGTGGACAATGGCGACAACCGTATCATCGCCGTTGCCCAGGATATTCATGATCGCTTTCCCGATGCCGTCACCATTTTTGTTACCAAGGATTCCAACCTGCGGATCAAGGCCGATGCCATCGGACTGATAGCGGAAGATTATGAATCGGACAAGGTTGACATACAGGATCTGTATTCCGGAACCCGAACGATTGAGGTACCGCCGGATGCTGTTGATCGCTTCTACGGTCAGGGGTGGCTGGAATCTCCGCTTGAACTGACACCCAACGAGTTTATCACAATAGTTGACAGCGCCAATCAGAATCATACCGCCATCTGCCGCAATGATCCTGCCAACTCCCGTATAGTACCTGTGCGCAAGGTTCCCAAGGAAGGAATCTGGAGCCTTTTCCCGCGCAATCGCGAGCAGTCATTTGCGCTGGATGTGCTCATGGACGACAGTATCAAGCTTGTGACCCTGGTAGGCAAAGCCGGTACCGGCAAAACACTGCTCGCCATCGCAGCCGGTCTGCACAAAACTGCGGAGGAAAACGTATATAACCGGTTGCTGGTATCTCGCCCTGTGTTTCCAATGGGAAAGGATCTCGGCTTCCTGCCGGGTGATATAGAGGAAAAGCTGACTCCCTGGATGCAACCCATCTTTGACAATGTTGAACTGCTGATTTCAGGGCATGAGTCGGAGAAACGGCACAGCAAGGGGTATAAGGAGTTGATGGCAATGGGGCTTCTGGATATTGAACCGCTGACTTACATCCGTGGCCGCTCAATTCCAAATCAGTATCTGATCGTTGATGAAGCCCAGAACTTGACGCCGCACGAAATCAAAACGATTGTGACTAGGGTTGGCGAAGGGACAAAGATTGTTCTGACCGGTGACCCGTACCAAATTGATAATCCGTATGTTGATTCCTCCAGTAACGGCTTGACCTATCTGGTGGAGAAGTTCAAGGGGCAACGCATTGCCGCCCATGTGACGCTGACCAAAGGTGAACGTTCCGAACTGGCGGAGTTGGCGGCGAACCTGCTGTAATGATCATACTTGCAATTGAGACATCCTGTGATGAAACTGCCGCTGCTGTCGTCCGCGACGGCCGTGAAGTCCTCTCCTCCGTGGTCTCCTCCCAGATTGCCACCCATGCTCTGTACGGGGGGGTTGTTCCGGAAATTGCGTCTCGAAAACATCTGGAATCAATAGCTCCGGTTATCAGCCAGGCGCTCCGGGATGCCGGTGTTGGCATGGATTCACTTGAGGGGGTTGCCGTCACCCGTGGACCCGGTTTGTCCGGGGCGTTGCTGGTCGGTTTTTCTGCTGCCAAGGCGATTGCGGCTGCGCGGGGGATCCCTTTTGCCGGTGTGCACCACATTGAGGGGCATCTGTTTGCCCCCTTTCTGGAAAAGCCGGTTGATTTTCCTTTTTTGGCGCTGGTCGTCTCAGGTGGGCATACCCATCTCTATCATGTTGAAGGTTTCGGGCATTACACAACTCTGGGCAGAACTATCGACGATGCCGCCGGTGAGGCGTATGATAAATGCGCTAAAATCATGGGGATGCCCTATCCGGGCGGAGCGTTGATCGACAAAATGGCGCAGGGCGGCAATCCTGGTGCGGTTCGACTGCCGCGCCCACTGCTCCATGACGGTACGCTTAACTTCAGCTTCAGCGGTTTGAAAACAGCCGTTTTGCAACATATGGCCAAGTACCCGGTTACCATTCCCGGTGACGAGGCCAACGACCTGTGTGCCTCATTTCAGGAGGCGGTCTGTGATGTTCTTGCGGTGAAGACCGCTGCGGCAATTAAACAGAGCAGCGCTGTGCGTCTGGTAGTTGCCGGTGGTGTCGCCTGCAATAACGGTTTGCGCCGGCGGATGTCGATACTGTGCACGCAGCTGGGTGTTGAGCTTACCATACCGCATCCGTTGCTGTGTGGCGATAATGCTGCTATGTTGGCGGTTCCCGGCCACTATTATCTCTCCCATAACCTGCTCTCCCCTCTGTCGCTCGATGTTACTGCGACCTGGGATATGGATAGTATCAAGGAATCAATATAAATGTGTGCCGCCCGCCGCCCTTTAAAATCTCTTGGCCAGAACTTTCTGGTAGATCAGAATGTTATCGATAAAATTATTCAGGCAGCACATATCCAGCCAGACCAGCCAGTGCTTGAAATCGGACCGGGGCGTGGCGCTCTGACCAAGCATCTTGCCAAGCGTGGCGGGCGACTTGTGCTGGTTGAATTTGATCATGCACTGGCGGCCTTTTACCGTGATCAGCACAAAGATAATTCATTGGTGACAGTGATTGATGCGGATGTATTGAAGGTTGATCTTGATACGCTTCTCTCAGAAACTTCAGCAAAATGGAACGTGGTTGCCAATCTTCCCTACAATATTTCGACCGAGGTCCTGTTCCGGTTATACGCGGTGCATAACCGTTTGGCACGCATGACTCTCATGCTGCAAAAGGAGGTTGGTGACCGTTTGGCTGCTCCGCCTGACTGTTCTGCCTATGGTGTGACAACCGTGCTGCTTGGACTCTGGTTTGATATCAGCCGTGTTTTTATCGTACACCCCGGATCTTTTCACCCGAGCCCCAAAGTCGATTCTGTAGTCCTGAATTTCATTCCTCGGCCAGAACCGCGAGCCGAGGTCGGGGATGAGGATGTGTTCCGGACTGTCGTGAAAAGTGCCTTTGCTATGCGCCGTAAAACCTTGGCAAACTGCCTCAAATCAACTGAGCTTGCCAAAACCGTTGATTGGATGGCGCTGCTTGAGGTATGTGCTATTGATGGTCGCCGCAGAGGGGAAACGCTTTCTCTTGAGGAATTTGCACTGCTGTCACGACATGCGGCGGATGCAGTACACACAGATGCTGTCAGGCAAAAAGGCGAGCCGCAAGGTGTGTTATGATTCTTGAAATAAACCCCGAATATCCGCAGCCGCACCAGCTTTCACGAGTCGTTGCCAGCCTGAAAGATGGTGGCGTTATCGCTTATCCGACTGATACGACCTATGGTATCGGCTGTTCGATTTTCTGTAAAAAGAGTATCGAACGAATCTACCAAATGAAACAGCGTGATCGCCGTAAGCCGTTTTCAGTTATCTGCTCGTCGTTATCGGAAATATCTCACTATGCACGGGTCAGTAATTCGGCATTTAAAATAATTAAGCGATATCTGCCGGGGCCGTATACGTTCGTTTTTGAGGCAACCCGCGAAGTTCCGGATTTGTTGCTGACCCGCCAGAAAACAGTCGGCATCCGCATTCCCGACAACAGGATATGCATCGATCTAGTGGCTGCACTCGGCAACCCGATCATTACGACAAGCGCTAATTTGTCCGGTGAGGAGCCGGAGGGGGACCCGCATACAATTGCCGAAACTTTTGGCAATCAGCTTGATTTTGTTGTAGACGGTGGCATTTTGACAACAGATGTCAGCTCTGTTGTGAGCCTTATCCATTCGATTCCTGAGGTGCTGCGAGTTGGTCTCGGAGATGTTTCATGGTGTGGTTGACAGGGGGGAATAGTGCGTAAACGCAGCGTCAGAAATGGTATGCGTCTGATCATGACCGCTCTGATTCTGATAATCATTGCAAGTTTTTATCATGTACAGATGTCTGATCTTTTTGCGCTGTCTCAAGAGGCAGAGAGCAGGATATACCGGATTGGAATTTTCTGGGCTGCTGCTATCGGCGGCTATGGTGTTATGGTGATGGTTCTCGGTTTTGTGCGTTCTCCGGCCAAAGGCGATGCAACAATCCGGCTGTTACCGCTCTTTTTCGGAATATGCGCCATGATTTTTTTCTTTTTTTATCTGCTCTCTTCTTCATTTGATGCTCCGGTCAGGGATGAACAGCGGCGCTTGCTCCCCGGAGAGACAATTACCATCTGAATTTCACCAGTATTGTGACATGAGGGGTACCTGTGCACCATCCGAAAATTCCCGATTTGCTGCTTACTAATTCCCCCGGCGACTGGAACGGGCTAAAGGGCCATCTATTTTCTTTGCTCCAGCTGGGATATACTATTGCCGCTAACTTCGGTTCACATCAGGGTCCGCTTCGTGCTGCAGCTCTTACCTATACCACCATTCTTTCTCTGGTGCCGTTCCTTGCACTTGCCTTTGCGGTGCTTAAGGGCTTTGGTGTGCAAAATGCGTTGGAACCACTCCTGCAACAAGTCGCCGGTGACTCCGGAGATACAGTCTCTCGCTTGATTACCTACGTAAACAATACAAATATGAAGTCACTGGGGGCAATCGGCCTGGTGATGCTTATTGTTACGGTTGTCTCCCTTATGGGGAGCATTGATCAAGCGTTTAATGCCGTGTGGGAAGTTCATGAAACCCGTTCAGTGCGTCGACGTATTAGTGATTATCTGACTGTTATTGTGGTCGGGCCGATTTTACTGCTTGCTGCAACGAGTATGACCTCATCGCTGCAGAGCCAGTGGATGGTGCAGTGGTTGATCCAGAACACGTATTTTGGCGATGCAATGTTACTGTTGTTTCGTTTTCTGCCATACCTGAGTGTCTGGACTGCCATGACCTGCCTGTATGTCTTTATCCCGAATACTCGCATCCGTTTTGCATCAGCGGTCACCGGGGGGATTATGGCCGGTACCGCTTGGGAACTGGCGCAGTGGGGATATTTTCATTTTCAGGTCGGGGTGGCCAATTACAATGCCATTTATGGAACCCTGGCGGCAGTTCCGGTCTTTCTGGTCTGGATCTATACAAGTTGGCTGATTGTGCTGTGTGGGCTTGAAATAGTTTTTGCTCATCAGCACCGCGCACACTACCTCTCAGGAAACAGCCTCCTTCATTTGACAACAGCTGCCCGGGAGGAGTTGGCTATTGCACTGTTGGTGCAGGTAAGTGGCCATTTCCAGAAAGGGGACGTCCCGCCGTCTGCCCAGCGTCTGACTGATGAGCTGAACGTGCCGCTGTTGCTGCTTGAGCCAGTTCTTGACGAGTTACAGCAGTTGCGATATCTGCTTGTTGCCTCAGGAAGTGAGCCGGGATGGTTGCCTGCGCGTGATCCGACTGAAATCAGGATCAGCGAGTTAATCGAGGCGCTTCGTGGAGTCTCGCTTCAGAGGCAAGCACCTCTGGCTCTGCTGAGTGCCGGAGAGCTGTTACGACAGGGATGGAATGAGGGGAGGGCCGGCCTTGAAAAGGTTACGGTGCGTGATGTATTGATGAAGGCGGAAAAATAAACTGCCGCGCGACTGACGGTCATTTTCGGGGGGCATTGCCAACATGGGGTGAAGGCAGGTGACATCCGTGGTATTTATTCAGCGTGTAAGTCTTTATGTATAACCGTTTCACGCAATAATTCGCTTGCATTTCTTTCCTCAGCATGGTAGCAAGAGGTACAATTATTACGTTCACTCAGTACGTGAGCTCGCAAGGCTCACTTTTTTTTGTCCAAACGGGGTTGGCATGGCGACACAAAAAGAAGATACCTGCACCGTGGTCAGTGGATTTGCCCAGCCGATACTCGCATCGATGGGGTTTGAATTGGTTGATATCGAATACGGCAGAGTCGGTCGTGATGCCGTGTTGCGTCTTTTTATCGATAAAGAGGGCGGCGTCATGCTTGACGATTGTGCCGAATTCAGTCGTGAATTATCAATGGTGCTGGATGTTGAAGATGCCATAGCCTGCAACTATACACTGGAAGTTTCTTCACCCGGGCTTGACCGTCCGCTGAAAAAACCTGCCGATTATGATCGTTTTGTCGGTCGCCTCATTAAAGTCAGGACCTATCAGCCGTTCCTTGATGATAGCGGCAATAAGCGCAAGACATTTTTGGGAAAACTGGATGGACTTGTCGACGGTGCCGTTAAAATTACTCTTACCGAGGGGCAGACAGCTTCCATTCCCCTTGAGCAGGTTGCCAAGGCCAATCTTGAATTTGAATTATAATCCGAAGTACTCTATATATGCACAGTAAGGAGAAGTAATCGTGGATACAATAATTAATCTTAAGCATGCTATCGACCAACTTGTTAAAGAGAAGGGCATTGACCGTCAGGTTGTTCTTGAGGCTATGGAGCAGGCGGTGTTGACGGCTGCGAATAAAAAATACCGTAATACCCGTGATCTTGAAGCTCATTACAACCACGAAACTGGTGAAGTAGAGCTTTTCGAGTTTGTCACGGTTGTAGAAGAGGTGGAGGATTCCTATAAGGAAATCAGCCTTGAAGAAGCTCATGAGGTTGACCCGGAAGCAGAAATCGGTGATTCGCTCGGTGAAAAGCTCGATGCAAGCGGATTCAGCCGTATAGCGGCTCAGACGGCCAAGCAGGTTATCATCCAGAAAGTGCGCGATGCTGAGCGTGAAACGATCTACAACGAATATAGTGACCGGGTCTGGGAAGTTATTACCGGTATGGTACGGCGTTTTGAAAAAGGTGAGCTGCTGATAGATCTGGGGCGTGCAGAGGCGGTATTGCCGGCCAAGGAGCAGATGCCGCGAGAAGTATACCGTCCTGGAGATCGTATCCGTGCGATTATTACCGATATCCGCCTGACTACCAAGGGCCCGCAGATAATGCTCTCCCGCACCCATCCGAGCATGCTTGCCAAGTTGTTTGAGGCTGAAGTACCCGAAATCGCTGAAGGAATTGTTGAAATCAATGCTATTGTCCGCGATGCTGGCAGCCGTGCCAAGATTGCTGTATCATCCAATGATCGTGATGTTGATCCGGTTGGCGCCTGTGTCGGCATGAGGGGAGCCAGGGTTCAGAATGTGGTTTCCGAACTTCGCGGGGAGAAAATTGACATTATTCCCTGGTCGGAGGATATCGCACGTTTTGCCTGCAACGCCCTGTCACCGGCGCAGGTTTCCAAAGTGTATGTGGATGAGGAAAAACGTGCACTTGAGATCATCGTGGCAGACGATCAGCTTTCGCTCGCCATTGGCAAGCGCGGCCAGAACGTTAGTCTTGCAGCCAGGTTGACCGGGTGCCGTATTGATATCAAGAGCGAGTCGAAGGTTGCCGAGCCAGAAATTCAGGAGTTTTCATCGTTTGATGGCACTGAAGCTGACGAGTTGCCCGTTCAGGAAGAATATGCCGGGGCAGTGGCTGATAACGTCACAGCAACGGTTGAAGAGTAATACGAAACATGTCCGGTAAAGGATGCACCGAGGTGCCACAGCGCAGCTGTCTCGGCTGCAGGACCAGTAAAGACAAAACGCTGCTGATCCGTTTTGTACTGTCTCCCGAAAGGGAGGTGCTGCCAGACCTGGAAAACAGGCTTCCCGGCAGGGGCGCATACACGTGCATCAACAAATCGTGTCTGGCTGTTGCGGTAGAGAAGCGTCAGTTTAAGCGGGCATTCAAACAGGATGTTTCTGTAATGCCGGCAGAACAGTTGATAGAGCATATTGGCCGATTGCTGCATGAGCGAATTATTGGCTTGATCGGCCTGGCCAATAAAGCCGGCGTGGTAACTTCGGGCAGTTCCATGGTGTGTGATTCGTTCAGGAGCAAGGCGAAGCCGGGGCTTGCTGTTGTTGCAACTGATGTTTCACCGGCAATTGGTGAAAAGATCATGTACGCTGCGGACGCTCATCATGTACCGTATCGATCAGTTGCAACAAAAGATGATTTCGGGGCAATTTTAGGCAAAGCTCCCAGAAGCGCATTAGCCGTGGCAGCTGGCGGATTTGTAGCGCAACTGGTAAAGGCTATTGACAGATACAGAAACTTCCTGGGGGAGGTATAGAGAATATGGGTAAAATCAGTGTAGGCAGTTTGGCGAAAACATTAGGCATTGAGCCTAAAGAAGCTATTGCCAGGCTTAAGGAAATTGGTGTCGACGCGAAAACGGCCACATCACAGGTTGATGAGGGAGTCGTTGATCGTTTGACCCCCCCCCAGCCAAAAGACACCGGTACGAATGAGGTAAGGGTCGCATCGAATATCATCCGACGCCGGGCAAAGGCGGTTCCTGCTATTGAGGAGAGTGAAAAAACTGTTGTTGAAGAGGTGGAACCGGCAAAAGCTCCGGAAGCTCCTTCGGCTTCCGTTGAAGCTCCATCTGTAGCGTCGGCTGTTGCCGCTGCAGCAATCAGTGAAAGCGAGCAAAAACCTGTTGAAGCAGCAAGTAGCCCTGTCGTCGCTGAAAAACCGGCTGAACCGGTAAAAGCCGGGCCAAACCAGGCCAGAATTCTTGGCATGATAGAAATTCCCGGGGTTACCAATCGCCCGACGCGGGTAGTCACCAAGGACGCCCCCGCTACTCCGAGAACAGCTCCTGTGCGCTCCGCCCAGGATGCCGCGTCTCAGCGGCGGCCGGCTCCTGCCACGCAACAAGATCAGAGAAAGCCGGCACCAGGAGGTGATACGCGCCGTCCTTCACCGGGATACGAGCAGAAACGTCCCGTATCAACAACGCCTTCTGCACCGGCAACCGAGCTGGATCGATCACGCATGAAACAGGTGCAGCTTGCACCTGCTGCACCCCCTGGTGGTGACAACCGCCGTGGCGGTAAAAAAGACGGTCCCGGCTACGGTGACGCTGGTAAAGGCGCTAAGAAGGGTGCACCGGCTAAAAAGAAAGAGCAGCCGCGCAAAAATGAAATCATTGAAAAACGGGAACGTGCTTTTGATCCGGTCTATAAGGGGTCAAAAAAACGTGGCGGCAAAGAGCGGGTAGCTGAAACGAGAAAAACCGAAATTACTGTGCCGAAGGCTATCAAGCGAATTATTAAAATTTCGGAAAGCATTTCGGTTGGCGAGCTAGCCAAACGTCTTGGCATCAAGGCCAATGATCTTATTAAATCCCTCATGAAAATGGGCATGATGGTTACCATCAACCATCAGCTTGATTATGATACGGCCGTGATTCTGGCCTCAGAGTACGATTACGAAGTTGAAAACGTCGCTGTTGACCTTGATGAAATTCTTGAATCAACGGTTGATGCACCTGAGACTCTTGAAAAGCGTTCACCCGTTGTGACCATCATGGGTCATGTTGATCATGGTAAAACCTCTTTGCTTGATGCGATTCGTGAAGCCAACGTTATCGCCGGCGAGGCGGGTGGAATTACCCAGCACATTGGCGCATATGATGTTGAATTGAACGGTCGAAAGATAACGTTCCTTGATACACCCGGCCATGAAGCGTTCACCGCAATGCGTGCCCGCGGTGCCAAAGTTACCGATATTGTAATCCTTGTTGTGGCTGCAGATGACGGGGTCATGCCGCAGACAAAAGAAGCCATCAACCACTCCAAGGCTGCTGGCGTGCCGATTATCGTGGCTATCAATAAAATTGACAAGCCGGGCGCCAAGCCGGATCGGGTTAAGCAGGAGTTGACGGATCAGGGACTTGTCTCCTCTGACTGGGGTGGCGATGTAACAATGGTTGAGGTTTCAGCCAAACAGCGCCTCAACCTGGACGGTCTTCTTGAAATGATCCTGCTTCAGGCTGACTTGATGGAGCTGACGGCCAATCCGCATAAACTGGCAAAAGGTACCATTGTCGAGGGGAAACTCGACAAGGGACGCGGTCCGGTTGCCACCGTTCTGGTACAGGAAGGTACGCTCAAGACGGGTGATTATTGTGTCGTTGGAGTCCACTCCGGTCGTGTCAGGGCAATGCAGAATGATCGTGGTGAAAAAGTTCTTGAAGCGGGCCCCTCCATGCCGGTTGAACTGGTTGGTTTATCCGGTGTCCCGGATGCGGGCGATATTTTCGTTGCCATGAAAGATGAAAAGCAGGCCAAGGAAATAGCCACTCTCCGTCAGATTAAACAGCGTGAGCTTGAGTTTGCCAAACATACCAAGCTGTCGCTTGAGGATTTGTACAAGCGGATTCAGAGTGGTGAAGTCAAGGATCTCAATGTTGTTGTCAAAGGCGATGTGCAAGGTTCAGTCGAGGCTGTCAGTGACTCACTGCGCAAACTTTCAACCGATGCGGTTCGCCTCAACGTTATTCACTCTGCTGTTGGTGCAGTAACTGAAACTGACGTCAACCTTGCTGCCGCTTCAAACGCGATAATTATCGGCTTCAATGTCCGCCCGGAAGTGAAAGCCCAAGGCCATGCAGAACGTGAAGGCGTCGACATTCGACTCTACAGCATTATTTACGATGCGGTTGAAGATGTTAAAAAGGCTATGGAAGGGCTGCTTGATCCGACCTTCAAGGAGAAATCCCTTGGTCGAGTTGAAATACGTGACGTGTTTTCCGTGCCGAAATTCGGTAATGTTGCCGGTTGCTATGTCCTTGACGGCAAGATGGTTCGTAATGCCCAGGTTCGTCTGCTGCGTGATAACGTCGTCGTATACGAGGGCAAAATGTCGTCACTGCGCCGTTTCAAGGATGATGTCAAGGAAGTCGCATCCGGCTACGAGTGCGGTATTGGTCTCGAAAATTATAACGACATCAAGGTCGGCGATGTTATTGAAGCGTTCGAGATGGAAAAAATAGCATCTAAACTATAACCTGATGAGGGATGAGGGTAGAAAGGTGAGCTGGGCAGTTTTCTCATCTCTCACCCCCTCATTCCCCAACGTTGTTTTTTGAGGTTCTCCCATGCAGCACAAACGGTCTGAAAAAGTTGCTGAAACCATCCATGAAATTATCTGCTCCATTCTTTCCAGGGGACTCAATGATCCACGCATCGGTTTTGTCACAATAACCGGAGTTGAAGTTACCGATGATCTGAGTCTTGCGCGGATTTTCTTTACTGTTATTGGCGATGAAAAAGTAAAAAAAGATACTGAAGCCGGGCTGAACAGCGCCAAAGGTTTTATTCGGCGCGATATCGGCAAAAAACTTACGATCCGCCATACCCCTGAACTTGTCTTCAAATATGACCATTCTCTTGATTACGGCAGTCGGATAGAATCTCTCCTCAAGGAAATACATACTGAACATGACGGAAATAGTTCAACAGATAATTGAAGTAATTCGTTCCAACAGCTCGTTTTTACTTACTACCCACGAAGGTCCCGATGGCGATGCTATTGGGTCATCGCTGGCTTTGGCATCATTTCTGCGTAAGATTGGCAAGGATGTCACTGTTCATTACAAGGATCCAGTTCCTGACTTGTACGCATTTCTTCCGGGGGTAGATTCTGTTTGTGCTCACATACCGGATAAACGCTTTGACGTTTCGTTTGTTCTTGATATAGGTGAACGGAAACGTGCCGGCAGCGAGTTCTGCAGTTTTTACCGTGTTGGAACGACCATAAATCTCGATCACCACCTCGCCTGTGAAAATTTCGCCGACCATAACCTCATTGACTCCACTGCTGCGGCAACCGGTGTTCTGGTGTACCGAATTGCTAGTGCGTTCGGTTACAGCTTTGACCGGGATACGGCGCTCTGTATTTATGTAGCCACAATTACCGACACCGGTTCTTTTCGTTATTCAAACGCCAACCGTGAAGCATTTACCGTTGCGGGGGAAATGATAGATTGTGGTGTCAATGCGTGGGATGTAGCCGAAAAACTGTATGAAAATCAGCCGCAAAAACGGCTTAAACTGTTGGCTAAGTGCCTGCCCACACTTGAAGTATTTAAAAACGGCCTGGCCGCCTCGGTAACGGTAACACTTGACATGTACGCTGCTACCGGTGCTGATGCCGAATTGACAGATGGTTTTGTCAATTATCCCCGCTCAATTCGTGGTGTTGAAGTAGCCATATTTTTCCGCCAGTTGGCAGAGAACAGATACAAGGTCGGTTTCCGTTCCAAAGGAAAAGTGAACGTTGCCGCCTTCTCTGCGGCGCTCGGCGGGGGTGGCCACCATAATGCCGCCGGGTGTACTGTTGATGGAGGACTTGGTGATGTCAAGGCTGCAGTCTACAAAATTGTGGAAGCGTCTCTTTGATCAACGGCTTTATCATTATTGACAAACCTGCCGGCATTACGTCCCATGATGTTGTGAGTCGAGTCCGCCGCATTCTCGGCACTAAAAAGGTTGGCCATACCGGCACCCTTGATCCTTTTGCCACCGGTGTTCTTCCTGTTGCAGTGAACGACGGCACCAAGGTCATTCCGTTCCTCGACGAAGGAACAAAAGTGTACGAAGCGGAGATGCGTCTTGGAGTAACAACCGATACACTCGACATGACAGGTACCGTTCTTTCCGAGTCCGACCCATCTCTATTAACACGTGATCAGCTCAATGCAGTTCTTGCCGGTTTTACCGGCACCATACAACAGACTCCACCCATGTATTCGGCAATCAAGCAAGATGGCCAACCGCTTTATAAACTTGCCCGGCAGGGTGTGGAAGTTGAGCGCAAAGCGCGAGAAGTTACAATACACTCCCTTGAACTGCTCTCATTCAATCTGCCATATGCATCTATCCGGGTTCACTGTTCCCGGGGCACATATATCCGAAGTCTGGCGGATGATATCGGCCGGACATGCGGATTGGGTGCTGCCCTGCGGAATTTACGCCGCACTGCCAGCGGTCCGTTCCATATAGAGCAAGCGATTACTCTGGATGAACTGGCAACTGCCGCTGGTGAAGAGTGTGTGGCATCGCTCTGTCTCTCGCCGTTATCGGCACTGGATCACTTGTCTGAAATCGAACTGACAGCTGAAGGAATGGCTGGCCTCGCATTCGGCAAGCCCCCGTCCTGGCAGGCGACGGTAAAAAAAATTCCCCTTAACGTCCCTATGGGGACAGTCGTACGTCTTACCTATGGCGGCACTCTTACGGCGGTCGCAACTTTGGTGGCCAGTAGCGGGGGCGATTCTGCAATAGCACTGAAGCGGGTGTTTGTAAAATAACATAAACAACAGGTTTAATTTAACGTAGTCAAGGAGCTGGTATATATGAGAAATGATGGTCGATCTGCTACCTCGTTGCGCCCGATTACCATAACCCGCAATTTTACCAAACATGCCGAAGGCTCCGTATTGATCGAGTTTGGCGATACCAAGGTTCTTTGTACCGCTTCCGTGGAGGAATCTGTTCCTCCGTTTCTTAGAGGAAAAGGAACCGGCTGGGTAACAGCTGAGTATGCCATGCTGCCTCGTGCCACACATATCCGCTCACCCCGTGAGGCGGCAAAAGGGAAGCAGACCGGCCGGACCCTTGAAATCCAGCGTCTGATCGGTCGTTCACTGCGTGCGGTTACCGACCTGGATCGGCTTGGCGAACGTTCGATATATATTGACTGTGATGTTCTTCAGGCCGATGGCGGCACCCGCACTGCATCAATTACCGGTGCGTACGTTGCCCTTGTCGATGCGCTGACCACCCTAAAGAGCAAAGGGCTGTTGGCAGAAATACCTCTCAAGGAAGCGGTAGCGGCAGTCAGTGTCGGTATTGTCGGTGGCGAGGCTCTGCTGGATTTGAATTATCTTGAGGATTCATCCGCAGAAGTAGACATGAATTTTGTCATCACTTCCAGCGGGCGTTTTGTCGAAGTACAGGGAACTGCCGAAGCGGAGCCATTTACATCTGCTGAAATGGATAGCATGCGTGACCTTGCCGTGTACGGTGTGCAGCAGCTTTGTGCGCGTCAGCGAGAGGCACTGGCTGGATGAAGGAGCTTGTTGTTGCAACCCGTAATCGCGGCAAAATTATCGAAATTAACGCATTGTTGGCCGGCCTGGTTGATCGGATTCGCTGCGCTACTGATTTTGAATATTTTCCCGATACAGTGGAGGATGGTGTTACATTTGCGGATAATGCCTTGAAAAAAGCCCGTGAAGCGGTTCACTTTACCGGATTACCGGCATTGGCGGACGATTCCGGCCTCGTAGTTGATGCCCTGGCCGGCCGCCCCGGCGTCTACTCTGCGCGCTTTGCCGGTGAAGGGGCAACTGATGCCACCAATAACGAGCTATTGCTGAATGAATGTCAAAATATCCCTGGCGAACTACGCCACGCGGCATTTGTCTGTGTACTGGCGTTTCTCACTCCTGAAGGGACTGAACGGTTGTTTACGGGGAAAGTTTCCGGCCGGATTCTTTCTGCTGCGAGAGGGGAGGGAGGCTTTGGTTATGATCCTCTCTTTCTGGTGGATGGTTTTGACCGGAGCATGGCCGAGTTGACTCTGGAGGAAAAGAACAGTGTCAGTCATCGTGCCCAGGCGTTCAGACAGTTTCGTGAATATCTTGAGATGGTGAAACCCGGTCGCTAACAGGTAGCTTATAGAGGAAATATTCTTGAAGAAACAGGGTAAACCAGAATACAAACAGCCACATGTGGCACGTGGAGCACAGCCGAAATCTGCTGATAAGGTTGTTCCTGAAAAGCAGTTCGTGCAGTTGACCCGCAAAAATGTACCGGAACTGCGCATCACCTCTCTTGATGAGGATGGCTATGGGACTGCCCGCAACGAAGACGGCATGACGTTCAGGGTTGCCGGAGCTCTGCCGGGAGATGCCCTTTTGGCAGGCATTGATCATGTCGCCGGCGGTACCGCCTTTTGTCACGTCAAAAAGCTGCTGAACTCCTCTCTGTTACGGAGCAAAAATCCTCCGTGTGATGAGAGTGCTGACTGTTTCGGCTGTCCGCTGATTGCCATGAAATATACTGAACAGAAGAACTGGAAGCGCGGCATGATTCTGGCTGAACTGGCGAAATATCCCGGTTTGGCGGATGCTGTTGTCCATCCGTTGCTTTCGCCGGAAAATCTGATCCATTATCGTACCACGGCAAAATTGACCGTAGCGGGCAAACACTCGGAACCGTTTATCGGCATTTACCGTCGCGCGAGCCATGATGTCTATGATCTTGATAACTGTCCGATCCATCACCCATTGATTAATAAGGTTGTTGAGGCGGTCAGGAAGGGCATTAAAAAGGGAAAAGTACCGGTGTACAACCCGCAGAGCAAAATGGGATTATTGCGCTACCTGGTTGTCCGTGTTTCGACATCCGAGAAAAAAGCTATGGTTGTCTTTGTTACGGCACAACGCTCATACAATGAGATTCATCACTTGAGCCGTTTTGTTCAGGATCTGGTGCCGGAGGTTGAAGTCATTTCCCAGAATGTCAACGCATCCGAAGGTAACGTGATCATGGGGCAGAAAGATTTTTTCCTGACGAAGAAACTGCAGTTGACGGAACGGATTGGTGATGTCTCCTTCAGGATTTCGCCCCGCTCCTTCTTTCAGGTGAATAACAGTGGCGCACATCTGATTTACCGCAAGGTGCACGAATGGAGTGGACTTACCGGTTCTGAAACCGTGCTGGATCTGTATTGCGGCATTGGTGGGATTTCGCTGTTTCTGGCAAAATCAGCCAAAGAGATAATCGGTGTCGAGGTTGTTGAGGAAGCGGTTGCTGATGCTACCATGAATGCCCGGATCAATAGTATCAGGAACTGCTGTTTTGAGGCGGGCGACGTTGCTGATCTGCTTGACGAAATGGCTGAGGAGAAGCAACACGTTGATGTTGCAGTGCTTAATCCGCCCCGGAAGGGGTGCGATCAAAAAGTGCTGGAACGTCTTACGGCACTTGGGCCGAGGTCAATTATCTATGTATCGTGTTCCCCGCAGAGTCTGGCGCGGGATCTCGAAATACTTCGTAAGCAGGGGTATTACTGCCGGGAAATTCAGCCGGTTGACATGTTTCCGCAAACGGTGCATGTGGAGAGTGTAGCCAGGTTGGAAAAAGTCTGAAATAATATTAGGTTACTCACACAAATCGGTGCAAAGTAGTTGCATGGATAGATCGCCCCATGCAGCGATACAAGTTGAGATTATATGTTTTCAGGTTCGTCACAGTAATCAATGCGCGACTTTGTTCTTTAACAATTGAAAAGCATGAGTCCCTTCAGATAGTAATGTTTGCACTTTCTTCCTGTGTGGACATGGAAATATATATTCACCGGAGCCGTATCAAGAAGTGTTTGGTGGTATTCGAGCATGTATATGAGAGAGCTACCCTCAATCACAGGTTGACGTTGTCGCGCCATTCAACAGCTCCAAAATGCGATCTGCCTACAAACGTATAGACGATGCTTATGGTTTCGTCGCGTTGATTCCTGCTGGGCTGACCACCATATTGAGAATTGCGGCTCGATTCTACGTATTGGAGCCCGAGACCATGGCGACCGTAAACCCTAAAATTGAATCCTGTCTTGATACGGACAATTTTCTCCGAGCCGCCTGCGCTATCGACAGGATTGCTGCTGGTGCTGAGACTGTTGAATTGACCCGAACCGGTGACATAATAGCCGCGCGCGTCCAATTCGAGTGCGGCTCTATCGCCGAAGAGCAGACGAAGGGCGAGAAGCCCCTGCGGGGCAACGCCGTAATGGTAATCCCGATCACCTTCGGAGGTTGGGGTCGTCCCGGCAGCTCCAAAGCCGACACCTCCAAGGAGAGACCCCTGCAGCGCAATTCCCGGCCATACCCAGTACTGCCCGGTCGTGCCAAGAGAGAGGGCCGTGTTAGAGACGCGAAAGACCGGCGGCGAAAGGTAGTCATAACTTCCGTAGAGCCCCCATATTCCCCGGTAGTCATTACCGACATGATAATCCTTGCCGTATAGGAGGCCGCGCAGCAAGACGTTGTTAACGGGGTTGCTCGATTTGGCCTGGCTGCTTATTTCAAAATCAAAGTAGTCCAGCGGGCGCGTGTAAGTATAGCCAGGTTTCCCGGGCAAACCGTAGGCCATGGCAAAGTTCATGGTTGCTCCCGTCCGAGTATTGGAACTCACGATGGAGCCGAGTTGGAAATCCCAGAAGATAGCCGGGTTGAGGCTTGGGTAAATTCTCTTGTACCGGTCACCGAATGCCGTACGGTTAAAAGCGGTGGGTGGAGATATTATTGCTGCGCCGGCTTCGTGCCAGCCATCAGGAGTGGAACCGCCATCTTTGAGTACCAGCTCTGCCATCCTGAATAGCGCCTCGCCAAAAAGGCTTCCCGCATTGCCGGTCGTGATCTGGTCATTTATGGAAGGTGGATCGGTCTCGCCAGCCATCTTCCACATGAAGCTCCCTGCATTGCTGTAAGCGAGCGACTCCCAGAAACCGAGGCCGGAAGAGCGCGCCAATCCGTACATGGTCGCTCCCTGATAGGGGTGTGCAAACTGATTGATGTTAAAAGGATCCTGGTCGAATACCCAGTTTTGTTTTCTCAGGTGGTCCCAGGTGCTGGTGGGGGTCGAACTGTACACCTTTTTTCCGTCCTGCATCTGGTTGGGGTAGGCAAGCCGGTCATAGACGTTGAGCAGGCCGAGAAACCCCGTAATCTCGAGGGCGGGAATGAGATAGCTTTTTTGTGGCATATGTTCCCAAGGGACGACCTTTTCCGGAGCAATGGCAGCCTGTTTTGGTGGATCGGCAGGGTGTTCGGATAAAATGACGTTGGTTTCCGCAGCACTTGGATTCAAAGCAGTGAAGGCAGTTCCCGGGGTTCCCTGTTCACCTTGTACCATAACGCTATCCGGGTTTGCATACACCGGTACAACAAAAAACAGTGAATAACATACGAATGGAATAATGGTTTTTGAATACATAGTGCTACCCCTTTTTTATTCTTCAGTACCCGCTCCAAAGTGTATGCCAGCGTTCGTGTGAAAGCTCCTGAATCAATGTTTGTTACGTCGAACGATTCCGAAATCCTGATGAGTGGGACTGTCAGAAGGAGCGCTGCCAGCGCAGACCAAGAAAATCGGGTCCGATAATCGGTGCCAGGCTCGTCGCATGTTCCGGAGTGACCGTAAGCAAAGCCACGCCGTACGACAATGTGCCGGCGGCGATAACATCGCGCCAGTGATGCTTGTCTTCATTGACTCGAATAAATGCAACAGCTGCGGTCGCCAGATACGCCGGGGTGCCCCACTTCCAGCCGTAGCGCTGTCCCAGGAAGGTTGCCCCTGACGCTACTACTGCCGTGTGACCGGAGGGGAAGCCATAGCTTCCGCCGTTTGGACGTTCACCCAGACCTGTTTCATTGAATCCGATTCGGAGGGCCGACGTAAGAATCTGATTCACTGCGATGTTGCGCAGCCACTGTTTCTCCCCTTCGGTATCGTCTTTAAAAAAGGCGACGGCAAGAGCTGAAAGTGGTACGACGCCCGCCAAGATATCAGAAGTCAAAACGTCTGCTCCGTTGCCTGCCATAGCAGTTGCAGGCGGTACGCCAAGCACAGCAATCATCAAAAATGCAAACAGGTATCTGTTCATAGAAAGTCTCATGTAACACCTCGTCCTTGTTACCGCTGTCATATAAATTTACAGTACTCTCCGCCCTTGAATTATGCGGACCAACAGTACGATAATAGCAATCACGAGCAAAATATGAATCAGACCGCCCATTGTATATGACGATACCATTCCCAACAGCCAGAGCACTATCAGGACCATGCAGATTGTCCACAACATACCATCCTCCTCATGTTGATTTTCTACAGAATCAAAAAACCCGCCGGAGCGGGTCTTCATGTACACGCGGAATTCCGCAATTATTTTACAATCAGGGCGTTATCAACCGACACTACACCCTCAACACCTTTGGCAACTTCTTCTGCTGTTGCAACGCTCTTGGCCGAATCAACAAAACCGCTTAGCTGAACTACCGCTTTGTACGTCTTGACGTTGATCTGAAGCGTTTTCAGTGTTGATTCGTTGAAGATGGCCGTTTTTACCTTCGTGGTAATTACGGAGTCATCGACATACTGGCCGGTGCTTTCGTGTTTCTGAGTGGTTGCGCACCCCATAAATGATGCGATTAACCCGAAACAGACCAATAATTGCATGCTGCGATTCAGTTTTCTCATGATGTTCTCTCCTTTGGTGATGCATTTAAGTACAATATCTACATCCCTCTCTGTTCAGTCATTCACAGTAAATGACGGTGCCATTATGGCTATTTGTATAGCTACGCAATTGGTATGCCATTAATCAGAGAGATTCCGGCCATCGGTTTAATCACATAGTATCAGGGAGTTAAACAGTCTGAGGAGGGTACCTGGTAAGTGCGTAATGAATTACCTGGCCTCAATATGTTGTGGAACTTCAATATATGGCGGGTGATTTTGGGGGGTACATTTCTTCACGCAAATATAATATTTTCAATTACCGCAAATATTGATGAGGAGAGGGGATATTTCGGTGCCAAGCAGTGTCTGGAGATTAAGGTGGAGATATTTAGAACATCATGCTAAAAATACTTACAGAGTCATTATGGGTAGTTTTGCCAACAGTGGCAATGATATCAAGTTATACGGGAATGGCTGAATTCCGTTGTATAACGCGTCAGCAATCAAACCTGCAGGTATCCGGGGAAAAGGATGTCAACAGAATACGGGGTTAAGAACTCTTCCGAGTTAAAAACAATTCCGCACATAAAAAAACAGATTATGCGCTACCTTGTCGGAATAGTGGCAATAGTTGTCTGCATTTCGGTATGGAGCATGTATGTTCAGTACGATAATGCCATAACCTCTGCCGAAAGACAGGCTGCAGGCTATGTCCGGGCACTTGCTGAACATAGTGAAAGTGCCTTTGCAGAAGCTGACCGCATTTTACGGGACACTGTTCATGAACTGGAACGGGAAGGCGGAGCTGAACAATTTGAACGGCACGCCCTGTACGATCTTCTTCTTAAACAATCGGAAGGTGCTCCCCAGGTTGGCGCCCTCTTTGTCGTCGACAACGCCGGTAACATGCTCGTCAATACCAATCAGTTCCCCCAAAAACCGATCAATGTCGCTGATCGGGACTACTTTAAACACTATCTTAACACTCCAGGGGCAGGCCTTACCATCGGCCAACCTGTCATCAGCAGGTTGGTCAACCGGTGGCGGTTCAACCTGATGCGTCCGCTTCATCAAACGGATAGCGGTTTTAGCGGTATAATCGCGGCTGCGTTTGAAGTATCTTATTTTAAAGATTTTCTCGGTGCAACCAGCCTTGGTCCTCGCGGCAGGATAGTGCTGGTCAGGGATGACGGCATGCCGCTGGTGTTTGAGCCAGGCACTGACAAGTCATATGAATCCAGCCTCAGTTCCACTCTGTTATTCACAACAAAACTCCCCGCAGCTCCCTCAGGTTATTATCAGATAGCTCACAGCACTGTTGATAATGAACCCCGCATCATCTCCTATCAGCGTCTCAAGCGGTTTCCTGTCATCGCCGTTGTCGCCCTGCACAAGGGGGACGTTCTTGCCCCACTGATGAGCAAAGCGCTGTTTCAGTCCATCATGACAATCGGATTGTGCCTCGTAATAATTATTCTATCGAAAATCCTGTTTCGCCAGATGGACAGCCTGCACGGCAGTAGAACCGAAATTAACGAGCAGGAAAGAAAACTCCAAATTAAAGCAGCCCAGATTGATGCGGCAAGTGATGCCATACTGCAATTGGATGAACATGGCAGCCTGCTTCAATTTAACCAGGCACTTTGTGCGATGACCGGTTACAGTAGTGAAGAGTTAAGCGGTATTCGCCTGCACGATATCGAACCGCCTGAATTTTCAGATAACATAAGCTCTAATATCCAGCTGTTACAGCGAAATGGCCAAATGACCTTTGAATCGGCGTTTATTTGCAAGGACGGAACTACTCTGCCGATTGAAGGCCACGCCCGAATCATGATCAGTGACGACCAGCCCTATATACTCAGTATCGTACGGGATATTTCCCAACGCAAAAAAGATGCTGTTCGTGATGAAACTCGCCTCAGAATACTGGAACGCATGGCCACCGGCAGTTTGTTGCCCGAACTGCTGGAGATGATTGTCCGTTTTGTTGAGCAGGAGAACCCTGGATCACTCTGTTCGGTGCTTCTGGCCAATGAAAATGGTACACACTTGAAACATGGTGCCGCGCCCAGCCTGCCTGATCAATATAATGCAGCTGTGAACGGACTCCGTATCGCTCAGGGGATGGGATCCTGCGGCACGGCGGCCTTTCTGAAGACTCGCGTGATTGTCGAAGAGATTGATGGGCATCCGTTCTGGAAAGGTTTTAAACCGGCACAGGAAGCCGGATTGCATGCATGCTGGTCCGAACCGGTGCTCTCTTCGAATGGGACTATTTTGGGTACATTTGCCATGTATTACCGTGAGCCCCGTACTCCTCAACACGAAGAAATCCTGTTTATTGAAGCGGCAGCAAATCTCGCCAGCATTGCCATCGGGAAGGTACGTGAGGAGGAGCTGCGTCAAAAACTTGAAGAACAGTTGCTTCATATTCAAAAAATAGAGGCAATAGGTCAATTGGCTGGCGGAATTGCACATGATTTCAACAATCTGCTGACACCGATTCTTGTCTATGCCGAAATGGCAAAAAAAGGTCTGCCTGCGGAAGACCCACTGAATCGGAGGATTGACGGTATTATTTCCGCAGCCAATAAAGCCAAGGATCTTACCCAGAAATTGCTGTCATTTGGGCGCAAACAGATGCTCAATATGGAAATTATAGACTTAAATGAGGTTATTGAATCCTTTCAAGACATTCTGCGGCGAACCATTCGTGAAAATATATCAATAGATGTAAAACTCGCACCTGGCGGAGTAATTCTCAAGGCCGACCGCAGCCAACTTGAGCAGGTACTCCTGAACCTGACGGTGAACGCTCAGGACGCAATTTCCGGAGTCGGTACCATATCCGTGAACACCGGTCATGTGTTGCTGGACGATGAATACGCTCGTCAGCATCATGGTATGCTGCCAGGTTCTTACATTTTACTTGGCTTCATGGATACCGGTTGTGGAATGGACGACAATACGCTGCATCATATTTACGAACCATTTTTCACGACCAAACCGGTTGGTCATGGTACCGGTCTAGGTCTGGCAACGGTTTATGGCATAGTAAAACAACATGAAGGATACATTGAGGCACGAAGTCATGTTGGAAAAGGGACTACGTTTCTCATATATCTGCCGACTACAACAGAAGGACTAATTCAGAGCGGCATGAAATCAATCAGCGTTGAGAACGACACTGATCATGCTGTTTCTACTACAATCTTACTGACGGAAGATAATATCATGGTACGGGAAATGGCCGTTGACTTGCTCGAATCGGCTGGTTTCAATGTGCTTGCAGCTGCATCACCTCAAGACGCTCAGGCGATTGAGCACTCATTTGGAGGGAACATAGATCTGTTGCTGACCGATGTCATTATGCCCGATATGAACGGCATGGAATTATTTGAGATTCTGCGGCATAGACGCCCTGCTATGGCGGTGCTCTATATTTCCGGATATACCAGTGACATGGTCATTCATGATGGAACCCTCGAAGAATCGGTCAATTTCCTGAAAAAACCATTTACCGCAGAGCAACTCATTGAGAGAGTCACACAAGTGGTAGGTCTTCATGCGTAAACAGGAAGCAAATCATATTTCGGGACAGGATGGTATGATATTGCCCCTTCCCGAGTTAACTGATATTCTCACCAGGATATGTAGTGGTGATACTGCTGCCCGTTTTCAGGAAATTGCCGAACATGACCATTTTCGAACAGTAAAGAAACTTGTCAACGACCTGGGCGCCTACATCGAGGATACAAACAGCGTTGCCCAGGAAATGGCGATGGGGCTTTGCGAGCATTATGAAATTCTCAACCGTATTTCCCAGGGAGATTTTTCCGCTCGCGCTGCAGTGAATTCCGGAAGTGAAATCGTTGCCAAAATGGGTGAGTTAATCAATCTGGAAGCAGATTCGCTCACAGCTGCTATTTCCCGGGCAAAACAAGCAGAGGATGAAACCAAAAGCGCTTATCAGCAGTTAGTTGACATCGTGGAATTTCTGCCTGACGCCACCCTCGTTGTGGACAGGAGTAATAAAATAATTGCCTGGAACCGGGCAATTGAAAAGATGAGCGGCATCGGGAAGGATGAAATGTTGGGAAAGCCCAGCCACAAGTGTTCTTTGGCATTCTATGGTGAAGAGCGACCGATGTTGATTGATCTTCTCGGCCAGGAACCGGATCTGATGCGCCAGCACTTTACCCACTTCAATATGGATGGTAATACCCTCTTTGCAGAGATATTTATCCCCTCGTTCCGCAATGGCGGCAATCGCACTTTCTGGGCTACTGCAACGCCGCTTTTTGACAAAGAGGTAAATCCGTCCGGCGGTATCGAGTCGATTCGTGATATTACTGCATACAAGCGGTCGGAGGAAGAGAGGATACGGTTGGAATCGGGACTGCAGCAGGCAAAAATCATAGAGGCGTTCATGATGCGGTTGGGACATGATCTGAGAACTCCGTTGACACCTCTGACTGCTCTTTTGCCGCTTATCAAGGAACGGGTAACAAATAACCCCGAGCTGGAAAGGATGCTGGACATCTGCCGCAGGAGCACCACGAACATTACTAAGTTGATTGATCGGGCACAGGCCCTTGCCAATCTCAGCATCCCAATAGCCAGAGATAGTCTGGCACACACATCACTTTCGCTCACGGCTGACATCGCATATTCAGAGAATGCCGACGTGATGGCAGTGAAACATGTTACCTGGCAAAATGATATACGACCTGACGTAATTGTGCCTGCAGTTTCGGAGCAGCTTACGGTTCTCTTTGCCAACCTGATTACCAATTCGGTCGACGCTTCTCCACCGCATACCACTATCCGGGTAACTGCAGAGCAGCAGGACGGCACGGTAACCGTGGCGGTACGTGATGAGGGGGTCGGTCTGAGAACCGAACATCTTGATTGCATTTTTGACGCTTTTTTCAAAGTAGATGAATCTCGCCATGATCTCGATGCTGTAGGGCTCGGCTTGGCAATCTGCAAACGCATTGTTCTTAACCACCACGGCCGGATATGGGCCGAAAGTCAGGGTCTTGGTAAGGGGGCCGCGATCATATTCACCATCAACCAAGAAGCTTACTGACTGATATTTAAACAGTTACGGAGGGACAACATAATGGATGCCAAGGTGATGTTGGTTGATGATGAAGAGTGTATACGTGAAACTGTTACCATGCTACTTGAATCCGAAGGAATTGATGTTATAACCGTTGCCGGCGCCAGTGCATGCCTGCAGCAGCTAAAGGACGGGTTCAGGGGTGTTATTCTGATGGACGTCATGATGCCCGAAATGGATGGCTGGGAGACTATTCGTGAAATTCAGAAAGCGGGTCTTCAGCCCGGAAATGTTATCTCCATGTTGACCGCTCTGGATATACCCGATGAACGAATGGAAGGTTTGCAGGAAACCATCGTCGACTATATAACCAAACCGTTCAGTCCGGAAAGTTTTATTGAAAAAATCAGAAAATATCTGGTTGTTCTAGATCAGTTGACTGGTAAAAACTGAAACATGCCGACCTGCAATCTTGTCATGATAGGCTCTTCCACCGGTGGATTGGTAATCCTCGAAGAGTTGTTTCCCCGTATTCCTGTTCTGAATGCAGCAGTAGTCATAATTCAGCATATTACTCCCTTGATTGATCAATCGTTTGTTACATCACTTGCCAGAGTGTCAAGGATGCCGATCACACTTGCTCAGGAAGGAACAAATATTCAGGCCGGGCGCGTTTATCTGGCACCGGGGGGGAGGCATTTGACCCTGGTGAGAAACAGGGTGATTCACTTGAATGACAGTGAGAAAGTTAATTCAGTTCGCCCATCGATTGATGTGGCTATGAAATCTCTCTCCACGCCGTTTGGGGCCAAGATTGCCGGTGTCATTCTAACCGGTATGGGAGCTGATGGCGCTGCCGGAATTATCCATATTAAACAACTTGGCGGGACAACGATTGCCCAAGATCAAAAAACAAGTATCATATATGGCATGCCTAAAGCGGCTGCAGAAACGGGATGCATAGATTATATTTTCTCGACCGACCGTATTGCTGACAAAATAAAAGAAATGTTCGGGTAATTTGATTCATAATACATCAAGAAGGAGCTCAAAGTGGGAATCATTCTGTTCAAAAGCTGGCGAATTCAGTACAAAATCATGTCGATTTCGATCATAAGCGTTATAGTTATGATGCTTGGTATGTTTGCCTATTTATTGCCGATGATCGAAAAGAGGATAATGAATGAGAAGAAAGATGCCACCAGGCATGTGGTCGAAATGGCTATGGGGATTGTTGAGTACTATGACGCCGAAGTTAAAGGTGGAAAGATAGCACTCGAGCAGGCGCAGAAAGAAGCTGCTGCACGTATTTCAAAGCTGCGTTATGAAAAAGTGGAGTATGTCTGGATCAACGATTTAAGTAAGCCTGTACCGAAAATGATAATGCATCCAACTGTTCCTGCATTGGATGGCAAAGTTCTTGACGATCAAAAATTCAATAAAGCCACTTCCATGAGTGATGGAGTTAACGGAAAAAATCAGAAAATTGATAGGAAAAATTTGTTTGTAACCTTTGCCGAGGTCGTCGATCGATCTGGAAACGGCTTTGTAAACTATGAGTGGCCCAAGCCGAAGGCAGGTGGTGGAACGACAACAGAGTTATATACCAAGTTATCGTACGTGCAAAAATATGAGCCATGGGGCTGGGTACTTGGTAGTGGCATCTATATCGACGATGTCAAAAAAGATATAGCGGCTGTTAAATGGGTATTAGTGGTTTTGAACATAGTTTTTGCTTTATTCATGCTCGTACTCTGTTATTTTATCAGCAAAGGTATAACGAGAACGCTTGGTTATGTTGATTCAAGCCTGAAAGAGATGTCCGAAGGCGGCGGTGACCTGACGCGTCGCCTCAAGATCGAGCGTGAAGATGAAACCGGCTCCCTTGCCCATTCATTTAACCTTTTTCTTGATAACATGAAAGAAATAATCGTTCGTATCAGTCAAAATGCTGTCGATGTTGCAGGCTCTGCAGATAATCTCAACAGAACGTCAGCTACCATTGCAAGCGGAACACAACGAGCTGCTTCGCAATCTACTTCTGTAGCGATTGCTTGTGAGGAAATGGCTGCAACATCAGCAGATATCGCTAATAACTGCATTCGTACGGTGGAGATTTCCAATCGCGCCACCCAGACGGCACTGAATGGATCTGAGGTGGTCAACCATGCCGTACAAAGCATTCAGCGCATCGCCGACAAAGTTCAGCAAAGTGCCAAAACTGTTGTATTGCTCGGCACCCGTTCTGAACAAATCGGCAACATCGTTGGCACGATTGAGGATATTGCAGACCAGACCAACCTGTTAGCACTCAATGCTGCCATCGAAGCTGCCCGAGCCGGGGAGCAGGGTCGTGGCTTTGCGGTTGTCGCTGACGAAGTCCGGGCACTTGCCGAGCGCACAACCAGGGCAACGCGGGAAATCGGCGAGATGATAAAAGCCATCCAGAAGGAGACTCAGTCAGCTGTTGAAGCGATGGAGGATGGCGTTAAAGAGGTTGAACGTGGTACTGAGGATGCTTCCCGATCTGGTCAGGCACTTGAAGAAATTATCAACCAGGTTGGAGATCTGACCAGCCAGATCAATCAGATAGCAACAGCTGCCGAGCAACAGACTGCTACCACAAATGAAATTAGCAAGAGCATGCACCAGATTACCGAAGTCGTCAGCGAGGCATCCCACAGCTCGCAGGACACTGCCGGATCGGCTCAAGAGCTCGCTGCAATGGCAGAAGAGCTTAAGCGAATTGTAGCCCAGTTCAGGATGTAGAACCAGCATTTGAATCTTGCTAAGCTGATATGGTCTGTTATAGAGTGGGTCGGCCTGAAGACATCTATGCCGGGCCAATTATAAAGGTGACTGGAAGGAATACTGGTTATTTACATGAAGGGGACATGTAGCAGTGACTACTGAAAACAGTCGGTATTTTCTGGGTCGACAGCCGGTACTGGACGTAGATCAAGTGATTATTGGTTATGAACTGCTGTTTCGTGCCGCTGACTGTAATTATGCCACTATTGTTGATTATAGTGTTGCCTCAGCCTCAGTCATCGCCAGTGCGTTGGCCGGTTTCGGGCTGCACAGCATTCTGGGAGATAAGCTCGGTTTCATCAACGTCAATCAGTCAATTTTCTTCTCTGAGCTTCTCGAAGTGCTCCCGGTCAATCAGACAGTGCTTGAGCTGCTGGAGTTTGTTGATTTGGATGACCATGCCAAAGAGCGTTGCCTGGAACTCAAAAAAATGGGGTTCAGGCTGTCACTTGATGATCATGTCTACAATTCTGAGAATGATGAAATTTACCAGATTGTCGATTTCATCAAGCTTGATATTTTAGAGATCCCCACGGAACTGATTCCTGTTGTTGTCACTGCTCTGAACCACTACCCCATACAACTTGTTGCTGAAAAAGTTGAAACGATCGGGCAGTTCAATGACTGTAAACAGTTGGGGTTAAATCTGTTTCAGGGCTACTTTTTTGAACGACCGGAGGTTCTTAAGCGTAATAGCCTTGATTCATCACAGATGGAGATGATGCGACTGCTGAGACGACTGATGACCGAAGCCGATATTGGCGAAATAGAAGAGTTATTTCGGCAAAGTCCGGCATTGTCATTTCAGTTGCTTACCTTGGTGAATTCAGTTTCTCTTGGTCTACGAGAGAAGATCAAAGGGCTTCGTCATGCCATCACCATTCTGGGTATTGACAAATTGCGCCGCTGGGTTCAGTTGGCTCTTTTTGCGACTGCCGATGAACGCGGTGTCAATAATCCGCTTTTAGAGATGGCTGCTGTTCGCGGGCGTTTGATTGAACATCTCATCATGCAGCGCCATAAACTTTTTCGGGGGAGCGAACTGGTTGATGCCGCTTTTATGACCGGTATCTTTTCCTTGTTGGATGTCCTCTTTGATACGTCAATGGAGGTGATTGTATCAAATTTGAGTCTTTCAGAAGAGATTTCTGACGCCCTGTTAAATCGTCAGGGCGAGCTTGGCTTGCTGCTCTCATTGGCGGAAACTCTCGAAATCACCAATTTTGGCGGGGTAGAGGAGTTATTGGCCGAGTCAGGTATCTCGATTGAAAATCTTCTGCAGGCACAGCTACATGCTTTTACCTGGCGAGACAGTGTTGCTGCGTGATGCAACCAGCATTTACAACAACAGACACCCTGTGAACAGAGGTCTGTACTTTGAGGCAAAGGGGAACAATGACGTATGAATATAAGGATTTTTAGTGTTGCACTGCTCTCAGTGTTTATTCTGGGTACGAACGTGAAAGCTGAAGATGGTTTTGGTCTGGGAGTTATTCTTGGTGAACCGACTGGTATCAGCGTCAAGAAATGGCTTGGTGCTGACCGTGCCGTTGATGCTGCGGCAGCGTGGTCCTTTACGGAGAATGACAGTTTCCAGTTTCATGCCGATTATCTGTTCCATAACTTCGGATTACTGAGATCGGCCGATCTGGGTGGGCGTATTCCGGTGTATTTCGGATTTGGCGGCAGACTGAAACTGCAAAGCCACGATCACGGGAACGGGCGTAACGATCATGACGCGTTGCTTGGTGTTCGTATACCGGTCGGTATTTCGTATATGTTCTCCAAAGCGCCGGTTGATTTGTTTGTTGAACTTGTACCGATACTCGATCTCGCCCCAAGTACCGATTTAGGCCTCAACGGTGCCATTGGTGCGCGTTTTTATTTCCGATAGTAGATGTATGCAGCAAAACGGTAACGTGTTGCTCTTTTGGCAGGAGGGGGGAGGGTGCGCAACCAATGCTCGTTCTTCAGTTTGAAATCAGTACGTTCCGGCCGATCACCTGTATTCTCTCTTCAACATAAAGCTTGATAGCTTCCGCAAAGGTACGATGCTCGGCCTTCTGAATCCTTGCTGAGAGAGTTTCTTCCGTGTCGTCCTGCTCTACCGGAACGACTGCCTGCAGGATAATCGGTCCGGTGTCCGTTCCGCAGTCAACAAAATGAACGGTGCAGCCTGAATAGCGAACCCCATAGGCAAGCGCCTGCTGTTGGGCGTGGAGGCCCGGAAACGATGGAAGCAGGGCGGGGTGAATGTTCATGATTGCATGCGGAAAGGCATCAACCATAACGTCGGTCAGGATTCTCATAAATCCGGCCAGTATTACCAGGTCCACGTTGTAGCTGCGCAATATTTCAACGGTTGCAGCATCATATAATCTTCGCCCACTGAAGCTGCTATTTTCATGAACCACAACCGGTATTCCATGTCGGGCGGCCCGGGAAAGCGCATACGCATCCGCTTTATTACTGATGACGCAGGCAACCTCAGCGTGAATCTCACCAGTTTCAATCCGGTCGATAATTGCCTGTAAATTTGTCCCGCTCCCTGAGACCAGTATACCCAATCGGCACGGCACATGCTTCCTCATAGTTATGCACCCACCAATTCAACCCGTTCATCTCCGGAGCCGCACTCTGCTATGTCACCAATGACCCAAGCTGATTCTCCAAGGCCTTTCAGGCGATCGATGATTTCTTCGGCCTGACTCTCAGCAACAGCGAGCACCATGCCAATCCCCATATTGAACGTGCGGTACATTTCATCCCGTTCAACATTTCCTGCCTTTTGCAGTACGGTAAACAGATTTGGCCTAGGCCACTTATCAGTGAAAATATGAGCCTGACAGGCACGGGGTAGCACACGGGGCACATTTTCCAGTAAACCGCCTCCGGTAATATGGGCAATACCGTTGATGGTAAAGTCTTTGAGTAGATTCATAATTGCGCGGACATAAATCCTGGTTGGAGTCAACATGACATCCCCAACGATGCGGTCATCACCAGGGAACGTGTCATGGATGGTAAGACCCATCCGGTCAAAAATCAATGTGCGGGCCAAAGAGTAACCGTTACTGTGCAGGCCGCTGGAAGCGATGCCAATCAGGCGGTTGCCAACAGAAATACATGAGCCGTCGATGATGTTGTCCCTGTCAACCACTCCTACGGTAAATCCGGCAACATCGTACTCGCCATCGGCATAGAACCCTGGCATTTCTGCCGTTTCTCCGCCTATCAGTGCACAGCCGGCCTGTTTGCACCCTTCCGCAATTCCCTTGACAATTTCGGCACCCTTTTCGGGCAACAATTTCCCCGTGGCAAGATAATCAAGAAAAAAAAGCGGTTCAGCCCCTTGTACTATAATGTCGTTGACGCACATAGCTACCAGATCAATGCCGATGGTGTCATGGCGATCTGTCTGGAATGCAACTTTCAGTTTCGTGCCAACTCCATCTGTTCCGGAAACCAGTACCGGATTCTTGTATTTTGTTGTGTTAAGCGAAAACAGCCCGCCAAAACCGCCAATATCTGCAAGCACTTCAGGTCGGGACGTTGCTTTTACCAATGGTTTAATCAGGTTAACAAAGCTGTTTCCGGCAGCGATGTCTACTCCGGACTCTTTATATGTTGCAGGTTTTATGCTCATTCTAAGTTCTCCTCCTAGCGGACAATCTTTGTAGAACAAGGCCTGATAAATGTCAATTTCAAACTGGCGCTGACAGGCGCATAAACAGGATTTATCTTGACAAATTCGCATGTTTTGCCATTAATGAGTACATGATATCGCGGCGTATGCCATCTATATGCAACTTCAGAAACTGTCTTTGGACAGCAATTTTGTATGCCGTTCTTGTGCCGGGATTGGTGAATGCAGATATTTACCGGTATGAAGATGAAGAAGGTATTGTCCATTTTACCGATGCGCCAACCGACAAGCGTTTTAAAATATTCTTGCGTGACCTGAAAAAAGACAAAGAACTACGAACAAAGCTAAAATATGCTGCATCAGTCAACCCTGCAGTGTATGAGCAGCTGATTAAGACCTGTTCTGATAAATATGGCGTCAATCCAAGTCTGGTGAAGGCGGTCATACACGCTGAATCAGGCTACCGGCCTGATGCAGTTTCCAGTAAAGGAGCCTGCGGATTGATGCAATTGATGCCTGCAACAGCAAAATCTCTGAATGTTGCTGATCGTTTCAACCCGAAAGACAACGTTGAAGGGGGGGTTAAATACCTTCGTTTTCTGCTTGATACCTTTCGGGGGGATGTTCCGCTGGCTGTAGCGGCTTATAATGCCGGCCTCAATAAAGTTGCCAAATATGGAGGAATTCCTCCCTATAATGAAACAAAAACCTACGTAAACCGTGTCCTTTCCTACATGAAGAGCTATCAGGAGGGGGGTATTTAGTCATGACTGTGACAGCCGGTCAATCGGTCCAGATTCTCAATTTGCCTAATATCCTTACCATGCTACGGATAGCTGCGATTCCACTTCTCGCAGCTCTTTTGATGTCGCCGAGCCGTTCCGCAGGTTTCTGGGCGGCTGCTCTCTTTGCGGTTGCATCAATAACGGACTGGCTGGATGGGTATCTTGCCCGAAGAATGGGAATTGTTACCATTTTCGGTAAGTTTCTGGATCCAATTGCCGACAAGCTGATAGTTATGGCTGCCCTGATCATGATTCTCCCGTTCAACAGGGTGCCCGCCTGGATGGTGCTTGTTATTCTGGGGCGAGAGATTATCATAACCGGTCTGCGTGGGATTGCTTCAAGCGAAGGGATAGTCATCCAAGCAAGTGATCTCGGCAAATACAAGACAATATTTCAAATTGTCGCCATTCTCGGACTTGTACTGCATTACGATTATAACTGGTTTTTCGGCATTTCGCATTCACTGCTGACAGTAAACATGCATAACGTAGGGATGTTTTATCTCTGGATTGCTACCGTTCTGACCGTCTGGTCCGGTGTTGACTACCTGTTCCGCTTTATCAAAGTAATCGCCCGCTGATGTACACCCTTTATTCATTCGTTTGACTGTCCCATGCGTATTTCAAACTTCTCCCCGTCACGTTGGAAAACAACCCGGTCCTTTTTTAGTTCATCCACCGTAACGCCTTCAATTACTGAACCAGTCGCAACCGGTATACCGTTGACTATGGCCATACTGTCGGCGCTGTTATTCTGGAAGGCGATGCCGTTCACTCTGAGTACCGGTACCGAGGGAAGTTCGGGAATGGGCGCCTTTTCAACATGGCTCGATTGTTTCGGTGGTAGAGGCTCTGCATTTTTGACACTGTCGTCTGCTGGCACATTGCTTCTTGCGGCAGTGTTCACCTTTTGTCTAACGATTTTTTTGGGGGAGGGGGATGAACCTGCCGGGACAATAACTATCTCTGCCGGTGTCTTTTCGTAGTTGATGACCGGAGGGGGAGAGGCCGGGTTTGATTTTTCTACCGTTGCCGGTTGCCGCACGGCTGATTGCAGCGTTTTTGGCTCATCTTTCAGGAAAAAAACCGCTACTGCAGCTCCGCCACCAAAAAACAGCACAAGCAGCAGCGCTACTGACCGTACTGATATGTTGCGAGGAGAGTCAGTCACCCTGAGAATGTCTGCGTTAATGTTCAGAGCCTCTGGAGAACGCTCCGTTTTTTCATGCTCCACTCTTTTAAGGGCCTTCAAAATGGAACTCATTTTGTGCTCCTGGTGGCCGCATCAGTTTTGCTCGTACCGGTGCTATATGATGCCATAATAAAACACGTGCAGAGCAGAAACAGAGTAATTACCGATGCGACAAGCCACACGAATTTTCTTCCCTTGCGTTCGTTGACTATTTCTCGCAAGGCCCGAAAAACCATTCCGGCGCCAATACGTCTCTGTTCGTTGCCATATCCGACTAATAGTGCTCTGTCGCACATATTATTTATCAAACGGGGTAAACCGCCTGAAAAGAGATGAACTAACCGGATTGCCGCACCACTGAACATAACGCCGCCGGTTTCACCGGCAACCACCATCCGGTGCCGTATGTACGCCCTAGTTTCACCAATATTCAATGATTTAAGCCGGTATCGAACCGCGATCCGCTGATTCAACTGCCGTAATTCCGGCAATGCCAGCAGTGCCGACAGTTCCGGTTGTCCGGCCAGGACAATCTGAATGAGCTTGTCATCTTCTGTTTCCAGATTTGAAATAAGCCGCAATCGTTCCAGGACGCTTGGAGTGAGATTTTGTGCCTCATCAATAACAAGAACGACCGTAATACCACGAGCATTTTCTTTCAGTAAAAACCGGTTAAGTTCGTCAAGCAGTTCATTGGCGCATTCATTTTCAGCGTTAAGCCCAAATTCATGGTTGATCTTGCGCAGCAGCTCAACACCGGTCAGGCACGGATTAAATATTAATGCAGACCGGTAATTGTCTTCATTTAACTGGCTCAACAGTGTTCGCAGAACGGTTGTTTTACCCGTTCCCACCTCACCGACCAGTTCGATAAAGCCGTAATGATTATTTATGCCATACAGTAAATGGGCAAAAGCTTCCTTGTGATGTTTACTGAGGAAAATGAAGCGGGGATTAGGAGTAAGCGTGAATGGTTTTTCGATAAATCCAAAGTATTTTGTGTACATGACAGGGGCCCGTTTGAAGACAGGTTGCGTACGATTGAGCAGCGGAACCGGACGTGGGTAATTTTGCTGTTGTGTATTTCACAAAAGCTGACTATTTTCAAGGAAAATCAACAGATTGCCGGTGCCGGAACCTATTAATGCGCTACATTATAAATGACAATTCAACATACTGTAATAACAGTGCTATTCCAGAATTAATTTGCAGTGTTGCGTCGCTGGTTTCAGCACGCTATCCGGTCCGGTTGTCCGACTATTATGCCGGTCTTATCAAGCGACCGGGTGATGCAATATGGAAGCAGTGCATGCCTGATGTCCGCGAGCTGGGAGATCTTATCCAAGCACCTGACCCTTTGGCGGAGCTCGCCCTAAGTCCGGTGCCGGGCCTCATTCACCGGTACCCTGATCGGGTGATATTGCTGGTATCAAATCGCTGCCCGGTTTACTGCCGCTTCTGCATGCGCAAACGTCATGTGGGCAGCGGCGACGCTCCGATGAAAAAACATGAGCTGGAGAGTGCTCTTGCCTATATTGCCGCACATCCGCAAATAAAGGATGTTATTTTGTCCGGTGGTGATCCGCTCATGCTTGACGACGAATCATTAGTACGGATACTGAGTGGCGTGCGGGCTATTCCCCATGTTGCGCTTATTCGTATCGGAACCAGGGTGCCGGTTACGCTCCCCGGCAGGATAACCATTGAACTCTGCTCGCTGCTGAAACAACTTCATCCTCTCTACATCAATACCCATTTCAATCATCCTGATGAAATCACCGCCGCATCACGCGCTGCCTGCTCATTACTTTCGGATGCCGGAATACCGCTCGGCAACCAGACCGTGCTGCTCAAGGGTGTCAATGATACAGTGGAGACCATGCGGGAGTTGATGACCGGACTGCTCGCCATACGGGTCAAGCCGTATTATCTGCACCAGATGGATCTTGTTCAGGGAACTGCCCACTTCAGGACCTCTGTCCGGACAGGCATCGAGATCATGCGCGGTTTGCGTGGACATGTTTCTGGATTGGCGGTGCCGCACTATGTCATTGATCTGCCGGGAGGGAAGGGGAAGGTGGCGATCCTTCCGGATGATGTGAAAATTGACGGAACAATGTTGACACTGCGAACATATACCGGTGAGGTAGTGCAGTATCAGGATATTACAACTCCTCCGGAGTAAACGCGACGACTTCATCAATACAGTCCGCTCCGGCGGTCAGCATGACCAGTCGATCAACTCCCAGAGCAATCCCGGCTGACGGCGGCATCGTCGCAAGTCCTTCAAGGAAACGCTCCGGCAGTGGCAGTTCTGACTGAAAGGCTCCTCTGCGTGCCGTATTAGCCTCTTCAAAGCGATGACGCTGCTCTATCGGGTCAGTCAGTTCACTGAAACCATTGGCCAGTTCAAGACCGCCGACATACAGTTCAAACCGTTCCGCCAGTTCCGGGTCATCCGGTTTCGTACGGGCCAGTGCGGCCAGTTCCACGGGATAGTCCTTCATAATTACCGGTGAGTCAAAACGCGCCAGAGCCGGTTCGACAACCCCCGTCAAAATTTCCTCGTAGCAGCCCTTTCTCAGGCAATCCAATACATCAACCTGCCCAAAACGTAAAAAGGCCTCCTGCACAGTGATATGCTGCCAAGGCAGAAATGGATCAACGTGAAGCCCATTATGCCGGTAACTACGACGGTCAGGCAGGCAGATTGCAGAAACATGCTGAAGCAGATCTTTGCAATCGTTCATCAGGTTCTGATAATCAAAATCAACTCGGTACCATTCAAGCATGGTGAATTCAGAAAGATGTCTGCTGCCCCGTTCTTCGGCACGCCAGCAGTGTGAAATCTGGAACAGCTTGTGGTGACCGCCACAGAGGAGCCTCTTCATGCAGATTTCCGGTGAGGTCTGGAGCTGTCGGGAGGGGAGGGCAAAAATTGGGTTGATGTGCTCTTCAGGGGCATTGGCAGGAATAAGAAGGGGGGTTTCCACTTCAAGAAACCCCCGCTGCCAAAAAAAATCCCGTATCGCTTTGATTACACGCGCCCGTAACCACAAGGCGTCCATTTTCATGGTTTATCCTTTGACACGGGTTGAGTACTCGCCGGTGCGGGTGTCGATAACGATTAATTCACCTTCTTCAATAAACGGGGGAACGCGCAGGACGTAACCGGTCTCTACTGTTGCAGGTTTTGAATCGTTGCCGCTGGTATCGCCTTTTGCCCACTGTTCAGTTTCGGTAACACGCAGGTTGACAAAATTTGGCAGGGAAATCCCGATTGCTTTTTCACCAAAAAGCATGACATCGGCTTTCAGGTTCTCCAGTAGATAGTTTTTGGCATCACCGAGAGTTTCCTCTTCCATAACGACCTGCTCGTATGTCTGTTGGTCCATAAAAGTATAATGGTTACCCTCCTTGTAAAGATACTCCATCTGACGCTCTTCAAGGCTAGCTGGTTCAAAGGTTTCCCCTGAACGATAGGTGCGGTCAAGCAACGTGCCATTAATCATGTTGCGCATCTTGGTGCGGTACAGTGCCTGGCCTTTTCCCGGCTTGACGAAATCGAACGCCACCACCAGATACGGATCACCATCAAGGGTGATTTTCAAACCTTTTTTCAAATCTGCAACAGTATACATGTAATCCTCACACGGTGTATTTTGAAACAACACAAGCCCTCCAGAATGGACGGGCCTGTACATATCAAGCAGAAATTATGCCGCTTACTTTGCGCGGTAAGTAATACGACCCCGGCTGAGATCATAAGGTGACAGCTCAACAGTTACCTTATCGCCAGGAAGGATTTTAATAAAATACTTACGCATCTTGCCGGATATATGGGCAAGAACGACATGCTCATTCTCAAGCTTAACCCTGAACATGGCATTTGGCAATGGCTCTATAACAGTACCTTCAACTTCAATCGCTTCTTCTTTACTCATTCTTGCTCGACCCCTCAATATTATGCGTTTTTCTTGACGGTCGTACATTACTGATAGAGCATTGAAAATGCAAGCTAATTGTAAATCCACTAAATAATCGCCCATAAGATATATTATGTCAAGTACAATGCATCTGTACATAATATATCTTGGGGGTATGGATTACTGATAACAAAATTCTTAGCCATTCCAGAAGTGTTATCAAAAAAGCTGGCTTGCATGGGTTGTGGTATCTGGTCTATATATGCATTAAATAATCTAGATTGGAGTTGATATCGTGAAACTACGCTTGCCCGCTGAGTGGGAAATCCAGGATGGCGTGATGATGGCCTGGCCGCATGAAGGAACCGATTGGAATTATCTTTTGGACGATGCCCGATCAGTGTATGCCGATATTATTTGCGCTGTTAGCCGCTTTGAACGTGTTTTGCTTGTTGCTGTTGACGCAGAATCTGTTGTCGAATATCTGCATAAGGCCGGCGCTGACATGAAGAATATTACAGTATGCGTCGCCTCGTATAATGATACCTGGACCCGAGATTACGGCCCTGTTACCGTACAATTTAACAATAGCCCGGTCATGCTCGATTTCGGTTTTAACGGCTGGGGACTCAAATATCCGGCCAATTATGACAATCTGGTGTCGAAACAACTCAAACAACAGGGAATGTTTCAACCCAAACTGAATACCGTTGGATTTATTCTGGAAGGCGGCAGTATCGAAAGTGATGGCCTTGGGACAATCCTGACCACTGCTGAATGCCTGCTTTCACCGAATCGAAACCCGCAATTGGACAAAAGTGAAATTGAACAGGCGCTTACGTCACTCCTGGGAACGCAGCGGGTTTTGTGGCTTAATCATGGCTATCTTGCCGGTGATGATACTGATTCGCATGTTGATACGCTGGCTCGCATCTGCCCTGACAATACAATTGTGTATCAGGCTTGCAACAACCCGGTTGACGAACATTTCGCAGAACTGATGGAGATGAAACGTGAGCTTGAAGAGTTCACCGCCCCGGACGGTTCCCCGTATCGTCTGCTACCGCTTCCCTGGCCGAAAGCGCGTTTTGATGAACAGGCTCATCGGCTGCCGGCAACGTATGCCAATTTCCTGATTATCAACGGTGCAGTGCTGGTGCCGACCTATGACGATCATGAAAATGACCAGACCGCTCTGGAGCATATTTCCCAGGCATTTCCTGGGCGGGAAATAATCGGAATAAACTGCCTGCCGCTACTTGACCAGCATGGTTCTCTGCACTGCGTGACTATGCAACTGCCACAGGGAGTATTGCCATGACTACACTTAAAGTCGCCTTAATTCAGCAGAGCTGCAGCAATATTCGTGAAGAAAACATGAATAAATCGGCACAGATGATCCGCCAGGCAGCGGCCTCAGGCGCACGACTCGTAGTGCTGCAGGAGTTGCACGCCTCACCCTATTTTTGTCAGGTTGAGGCCCCTCCCCTGTTTGATCTGGCCGAGTCGATTCCGGGCCCTTCAACACATTTTTTTGGTGAACTGGCCGAAGAACTCCACGTCGTTATTGTCACGTCCCTGTTCGAGCGACGAGCTGCCGGGTTGTACCATAACAGTGCGGTGGTCATCGAAAAAGACGGATCCATTGCGGGAACATACCGCAAGATGCACATTCCCGATGATCCTGGGTTTTATGAAAAGTTTTATTTCACTCCTGGCGACCTCGGTTTCACTCCGATCAAAACATCTGTCGGCACACTTGGCATTCTGGTCTGTTGGGATCAGTGGTACCCTGAAGCCGCCCGGCTTATGGCGCTTGCCGGAGCAGACATACTCATCTATCCGACTGCCATCGGCTGGGACTCTGCCGACATGCCTGAAGAGCAGCAGCGGCAACGGGATGCCTGGGTAACCGTTCAACGGGGGCACGCCATCGCAAACGGTCTGCCGCTGCTTGCGGTTAACCGAGTCGGTTTTGAAGCCTCGTCACAGCAGGATGCGAACGGCATTCAGTTCTGGGGCTCCAGCTTTGTCGCAGGACCGCAGGGTGAACTTGTGGCGCAGGCGTCAGAGAATGGTGAGGAAATTCTACTGGTTGAGATTGATGGAAAAAATAGTGAGGCGGTACGCCGTATCTGGCCGTTCCTGCGTGATCGAAGGATAGACGCGTACGGCGATTTACTGAAACGGTTCAGGGATTGACCGGTACAAACAGCTTTAGAAGCTATGGGAGCTTTTCATCAGCATGCTGACCCCCAGGTAGGTGAACAACATGACGAACACGCCGATAATTCCGAGCCAGGCAAAAGCTTTGTCCCATCGAGATCCTTTCAATCTGACATGCAGAACCATGGCATAAAACAGCCAAAGGATGGACGTCCAGAGTTCTTTGGGCGTCCAGAGCCAGTAGGTACCCCACGCATAATATCCCCAGATGCCGCCCGATACCATCGAAGCTGAAAATAATGTCCAGCCGACCAGCGAAGTTTTATAGAGAATATCCAGATAGAGACGAGAGTTGGTGATGAGATACGCCGCAGCGGCAACAGCGCCGATGGTGAATAGAGCGTAGCCAAAGAAAGCCAGAACAACGTGCAACTCAAACCAGAAGGTGTCTAGAATCTGTGGGAGCGGCATATTAAGCGGCTTGAACGGGAGTGCGCCAAACAGAAACAGTGTGGCAGTCATACCGATCGCCGCAATAAACCAGCGCTTCCCCCTTAAAATCGGAGAGCAGGAGGCAATTAGCCCCATAAGTGCAACTGACATACTGAAAAACAACAGTGTATCATGCGGGCCGAGCAGCGGGAGACGCCCAAGTACCACCCCTCGTGAAAGCAGATGAAACAGCTGCAGCAGCACGGCAATGACTAACCCGCTGCGCCAGAGTGATCCGAGCACCAGAAATATGACGGTACTCCATGGAATATAGTGCATAAATGCGGCAACAGTCATGTTAGCGTGTAACGACCGATGTGATTTTCCGATTGTGCAGAAAACGCTCAAACAGATAGAGCGGCGCGCACAGCAGAGCCCCCATGACAACAATATTAATAAGTTCCACCAGATGACCGCTGACGGTATGCGGAATCGGTGCAAGCAGCCAGGAAATGTAGGTAAAAATATAATAGCCCGGCACAAGAATCATTGTCAGCCTTAGCAGTCTGATCAGGGCCCGTAGTCCCGATTGCAATCGTTTCATAAGCAGTGCTGACACGGCAAGTGCGGCAAGGCCGTAAGCAATTCCAAGCCAATTCAGCAGCCCGTAGCGGAGAAAAACCGAAAAACCGGAAAGTAGCTCACCCCTTCGTTCAAGCAGCATCGCCTGAATTTTTGACGTATCATAACCGACCGCCCCCCACAATCCAATTGCCAGCGCAACAATTGCCACGACGGCAACCCCGAAACTAATCACATCTACTATATCAAGAGGAGCAGCATGTTCAGCAACGGGGGCGACCGTTTTTTGGGATAAAGGTACCGGAGCGACGACTGGTGGCGTTGTTGTCAAATGAACGGCGGCTTCAGTGTGTGCCGCGACAGTGCGTTTTTTTACCAGTAATTCCTGTTCATGTTTCAGCCGCTGTTCGTCGCGCTGACGATCAATGTAGGTTTTGACCTCGATGCCGCATTTCGGGCAGGTACTAAATGTCTCATCGCCAAAGGTGCTGAAGCTGCATGAAGGGCAGGTGTCAACAAGGTATCCGTCATTACCGGCGCGCGGCTTAAAAATGGTGAACCCCTCCTTGCAGCGGGGACAGGTGATATAACGCCCTGCTTGAGGGACTTCGTGGTCAGCAATGGTGCCGCAGGCATGGCATTTCGGGCAGGATATCTTCATGTGCGAACGGCTCCATGAATGGTTTGATCTGTTGAAATCAGCTTCTCTTGTAGCAAAACATTTATCGTATGTCATCACTGCTCTCGAAAAAACCGTCAAAAAACTGTAACAATCTGCTACAAATTTGATCGATTTGCGCTATAGTACCGTAAGATTTGATATTTGCCAGGGGGACGTAGCATGTCATTTAATGGTGAGCTTGAACATTTTCCGCTGGTCGATGTTATCCAGCTTCTTCATATGACGAGTAAAACCGGAGTGTTGCAGTTAAAAAGTCCCAAAGGGGAGTGCCAGCTTGTTTTTAACAAAGGCTTTTTTATCAGCGCCAATCATCTGAACAATAAGCCCCGCATCGGCAAAGTATTGATCGATATGGATGCCATTTCACAGCAGCAACTCAATCAGGCTCTCACTGAACAGAAAAACCAGGGAAATAATCATAAACCGTTGATTGCAACTCTGATTGAACAGGGTGTGATCGATAAGGACACTGCATACAGAGGACTTGAGTCATTGATTGAAATGACGATTGTCGAGGTTATGTCCTGGCCGAGCGGATCGTTCTCTCTTGATGTTTCACAGGTGTCTATTTCTGATGAATACCGCTATTTCCCGGAACAGCTTAATCATGAGATATTGCTCAATGCCCAAGGAGTTCTCATGGATTCTCTCCGCATTTATGATGAAAAAATCCGTGATGGCTCACTCAGCGAAATTTTCTTTAACGAGGAAAACTGCTGTGATGCCGCTCCGGAAGCTTCTGAACCAGCCATACAGGAAATAACGGCTGACATGCTTGGACTTGAAGATCTCGACACCGTCACTAAAAAAATTCCCGATGTGTTTATCGGTTTGAAGGACCACGACTCCGTTGATGAACACCGCCGGGTGGTTTCCCGCACTCTTCCCGAAGCGACCGTCGAACAGCAGGAACAGCTTGTGTCATTCCTGGCCGGTATTTCAACATCGTCACCGGCAGATACAACCCCGCCGGTGACAGCAATCATCCTGCTGACCCAGAATGAATTCCTCTCCCATGCGGTAACGACGGTCTGCAAACATGAGAATCTGTTTGTCTTTACTACCGATGAAGAGAACGGTCTCGACATTGTTATTGATCAACTGCTGGCCAGAGATCTTCATCCGGTGCTGATTATTGACATTCCCCATGACAGTGACGGTGTGCAGACACTGTCACTTCTGCGCCAAAAGTCCTCGGTATTCCCGCAAATATCAGTGCTGCTGGCGTCCTGCAGCCATACGTGGCACACCATCGGCATCAACGCCCTTGGCGTCGGCACGCGATCCATCATCCCCCGCCCCTGCAGTCGGTGCCACAATGATTTGTACATTACCGAACTGATTGCATTTCTGGCCGGGATTTGCCCGTTATTGAAAACAATCACTCCCGCGCCGCGACCAGGGTTGGGACACCACTTCATCGCCTCATTCAATCAGCTGAAGTCGCTTTCCGAGCCACCGGAAGTTGCGCAGATTCTTCTGCAGTTTGCAGCGCTCCAATTTGAACGGGCTGTGACGCTGGTGGTTGCGCAGGCTGAATTGATTGCAGAAAAATCAATCGGGATAGTTGCGGAAAAAACACAGGGGCTGTCAGCGCCGCTTATGTTTCATATTCCGCTCAAGCGCAATTCGGTGCTGCAGGAAGTTGTTGAAAAAGGGCGCCTTTACTACGGTCAGCGCCGCGATGCCGAGCTGGATAATTTTTTATATAAAGAGATCGGAGCGCCGCACAATCCGAAAATAATGGCGATTCCGCTTATCTGCCGCAGCAAGGTTGTTGCTGTTACGTACGCCGATTTCGGGGCGAAGTCGATCTATCCGCCACAGGTCCATCTGATTGAAGCGTTGGCGCTGCATGCAGGATTACTTCTTGACAACGCCTTGTATCGAAAAAGTCTCGAAAAATCAGTCTGATACCGAATTTTTTTATTTTCTTATTGCCGGAGGGGTTACCATGGATGCCAACATACTTCACCAGATTCTGGAAATTGCCTTCCAGAAAAAAGTTTCCGATCTTCATTTTGAAGTTGACAGCCCTCCTTTTTTCCGGGGTCGGGGCCAGTTAGTTCGCGCCAAAATGCCAAACCTGACATCATCCGATACACTGTTTATTGCTGAAACCGTGCTGGCACAGAATGGCAGAAAAATCAGCGACGATCTGAGGGAGTGTGATGCCTCATATTCTCTCACCTCTGGGGGGCGTTTCAGGGTCAGCATATTTCGCCAGAAAGGTCACTTTGGTGTTGTTATGAGGGTAATTCCACCCGTTATCGGCACGTTTGAAGATTTGAACCTGCCGAAGGTGCTGGGTGAAATAGCCCAGACCCCCAATGGTCTTATTCTGGTAACCGGTCCAACCGGCAACGGTAAATCGACCACACTTGCCTCCATGCTGAGATACCTCAATGAAAACTTTAGCTATAATATTATAACTATTGAAGATCCAATAGAATTCATGTTTTCATCACAGAAAAGCTGTATTATTCAACGGGAAATCGGTATTGATACTGACAGTTTTGCCGCCGCGCTCAAAGCAGCGCTCAGAATGGACCCTGACGTCATCATGGTCGGTGAAATGCGCGACAAGGATACAATAGATTCCTGTATTAAGGCTGCCGAAACTGGTCATCTGGTACTTTCCACCCTGCACACGCAAGGGGCTGTTTCCACCATAAACAGGATAATCGGACATTTCCCTCCCGATTCCCAGGAAATCATGCGGCACCGACTCGCCGATATTCTGGTCGCAACCGTTTCGATCCGCCTTATCAAGGACAAAACAGGGGAAAGCATTCTGCCGGTTGTTGAAATCATGCGCTCGACTACGACCATTCAGGCTTGCATCAGGGAAGGGCGCCTTGATGAGGTTGAAAAACACATTGAAAATGGCGCATCACAATATCAGATGCAAACGCTCGATATGCACCTGCTCCAACTGTACCGTCAGGATATGATCACGCTCCAGGACGCCCAGAGGCTTACTCATTCGATGGATTTTGAGCGTAAGCTGATGTTTGATAACTGAGCCGGGCTCCGACTTATGGAAAAAATTCTTATCATTGATGATGAAGTTTTCATTCGGGAAAATGTTACGCGGATATTGTCGGAAGATGGCTATCTGGTCTGTCAGGCCTCGGGCGTTATAGAGGCGAGTGAGCAGGTCTCTTCCGGTGACGTCGATCTGGCGCTGCTTGATTTGAATCTCGGCGCTGAAAATGGTCTTGATACCCTCAAAATTCTGAAGGAACTTGATCCCGAATTGCTGGTTATCATCATCACTGGTTTCGGGTCAGTGGAAAGCGCCGTTGACGCATTAAAACTGGGCGCTTTTCATTATATGAAAAAGCCGTTCAAAGCTGATGCCCTGAGAGTTATCGTCAAGCTGGCCCTGCAGACCCAAACCCTGAAACGGGAAGTGCGTAATCTGAAGCGCGCTGATAGTTGCCTGCCGGGGCGTTCGCCGATGATCGGCAGGAGCCAGCCGTTTCGAGACGTGGTTGATCAGGTGCGCGAAATTTCCCGCATCCCTTCGACAGTATTGATTACCGGCGAATCAGGCACCGGCAAGGAGCTCGTTGCTCGGGCAATTCACGATCTTTCAGATCGGAGCAGCGCTTCTTTCGTAGCCATAAACTGCGCTTCAATCCCTGCGGCACTCCTGGAAAGCGAGCTTTTCGGCCACGAAAAAGGCTCTTTTACCAGTGCTACCATGCGCAAAACGGGGCTGTTTGAGGAAGCGCATCGCGGCACAATTTTTCTGGATGAAATCGGTGAGATGGATTTGAGCGTGCAGGCAAAGCTGTTGCGGGTTCTGCAGGAGAGAACAATCCGCCGTGTTGGCGGGGTCAAGGATATTGATATCGATGTCCGCATCGTAGCCGCAACTAATCGCAATCTGCTTGACAGGATTGCAGGCGGCACATTTCGTGAAGATCTCTATTACCGCATCAATGTGTTCCCGATCCGAATCCCGCCGCTTCGGGAGCGCCGTGACGATATCAGCATCATAGCCTCTTATTTTCTCGACACCTTCAGCCGGTCATTTGGTCGTGATTTTAAGGAATTATCTCCAGATACGGTACTATTACTTGAAGAGTACAACTGGCCGGGCAATATCCGTGAACTTCGCAATGTCATCGAACGGATCTGCATTATGCATTACGGGCCGAAGCTTCTGCCGGAGCATCTGCCTCTCGAAATACGAGGCGTTACTCAAGACAGCAGTTCTGCCCGGTACTGTCAGGGAACAGAAGCTGTTCTTCTGCCTCTTGAAAATGGACTTGATGCCGCCGTGGTGAACTTTGAAAAAAACATCATCCGTCAGGCGCTTGACAAAACCGGCGGCAACGTTCTGCAGACGGCCGCCCTGCTGAAAATCCCTCGCGGTACGCTCCGCTATAAGATGGATAAATACGAATTATGACACCACAGAAGCCGGAACCGGCCGAAAAACATACCATTAGACCGGGGCAATCCATCGAACTTCTGAAAGAGTTGCATATCCTCACCCGTGACGGCAAACTGAATCAGGACAGTAGGCGCAAACTAAAGCAGGTCAACCACCTGTACCAGTTCATCGAACCTCTTTTGCAGGAAATTCAGCGTGATCACACTGATATCACGCTCGTTGACCATGGTGCGGGCAAATCTTACCTCGGCTTTGTCCTGTACGATCTGTTTTTCAAACACCAGAGTGATGCTTCACATATTTACGGCATAGAAACCCGTGACGAGCTTGTTGAAAAATCTCGTCAGTTGGCCGCGAAACTACTGTTTCCCGGCATGACATTTTTACATCTGTCAGCCGCGGATTCTGTTCAAAGCGAAGCGCTCCCTGCGACAGTCGATATCGTGACCGCCCTTCATGCCTGTGATACCGCCACCGATGATGCACTTCTCTTCGGGTTACAAAAGAAAGCTCGTTTTATTGTGCTGGTCCCCTGCTGCCAGGCCGAAGTTGCGACGTTTCTCCGTAAAAACAAGTCAGCTCAGCTCGCGGAAAACCATCTTACCGAACTATGGCGCCATCCGCTGCATACCCGTGAATTCGGCAGCCTCGCAACCAACGCCCTGCGCTGCCTGCAGCTTGAAGCGCATGGTTATCAGGTCAACGTCACCGAGTTGGTTGGATGGGAGCATTCCATGAAAAATGAACTCATCATTGCCCGCTACAAAGATCTGCCGCGTCGCCGTCCTGCTGAGCGCCTGAATGCTCTTCTTGAACAGCTTGGACTTACCGAATTAATTCATCGTTTCTGTACTCTGTAATCACTCCCCTCCTCTGTTCTCATGCTGTGGCCAATAATCGCCATCACAATTGGCCGGTTTTAGCCATTTTTGCCCTTGTCGTCACCAGCTATTTTTTAAAAAATCATTACAAATCATCCAGTTATTGATTATTCAGAATTGGCATCGGCGTTGCAATGGCATAAAACAGCATTTTTTTGTACTGACTACGTCATGCATCTGAATGTAAACCATCCCACAAGGAGGAACTCGAATGAATCTGAATCGTTGTTTCAAAAGTCTTGCTTTGTCTGCTGCACTGGTAGCACTGCCTTTTACCGTCATGGCTGCTCCCGGGCCGATTGTCATCAAGTTCAGCCACGTTGTTGCCCAGCACACCCCCAAAGGGCAGGCAGCAGAATACTTCAAAAAACTGGCCGAAGAGCGTACCAAGGGTCGCGTAAAGGTTGAGGTCTATCCCAACAGCCAGCTTTTCAAAGATAAGGAAGAGATGGAAGCGTTGCAGATGGGTTCCGTGCAGATGCTCGCCCCCTCACTGGCCAAATTCGGCCCTCTCGGATTGAAAGAGTTTGAGGTTTTTGACCTGCCGTTCATTTTTGATGACTACGCCGAACTGCACAAGGTCACTCAGGGACCGCTTGGCGCCAAGATGCTCAAGAAACTTGAAACCAAGGGCTTGATGGGTCTAGCATATTGGGATAACGGTTTCAAAGTCATGAGCGCCAATAAACCGCTTCGGGAGCCAGGGGATTTCAGAGGCCTTAAAATGCGCATCCAATCATCCAAGGTGCTTGACGCCGAGATGCGCTCTGTTGGAGCTATGCCGCAGGTAATGGCATTTTCCGAAGTCTATCAGGCGCTGCAGACCGGCGTTGTCGACGGCACGGAAAATCCCCCGTCAAACCTGTATACCCAGAAGATGTTTGAAGTGCAGAAGTATGTCACCATGTCCAATCATGGCTATCTCGGTTATGCCGTACTGGTCAACAAGAAATTCTGGATGGGTTTGCCTGCTGATATCCGCACCATCCTGGATGGCTGCATGAAGGATGCTACCAACTTCGCGAACAGTGTTGCCAAAAAAGATAACGACGAAGCCATGGCTGCTGTGAAGAAGTCCGGCAAATCCCAGATTATTACCCTGACTCCGCAGGAGCGGGCTGCCTGGAAAAAAACCATGGATAAGGCCCACAAGGAGAGCATGAGCCGGATCGGTGCCGATGTTGTCAATGAAGTCTACAAGGAAACCGGCTACAAGCCATAATTATTCAATTTTCAAGCGTAAAGCCGCTACGGATGCCCGTAGCGGCTTTTTTACGGATTTTTTTGATTAATCAGAAGCTGTTTTCAACTTAGCACGTATCCCGACTATCGGGTCCAGGAGACATCCCATGATGAAATACCTCGATCACCTTGAGGAATGGATCATCACCTTCCTCATCGGCGCCGCAACGATCATTATTTTCGTTGCCGTCACACGCCGCTATCTCATGGGAATCCCCATTCCCGCTATGCAGGACTGGCTTCTCGGCATCAACATGGCTTGGGCTCAGGAACTCTGCATCTACATGTTTGTCTGGATGGCCAAGTTCGGCGCAGCCTACGGTGTACGTACCGGCATTCACGTAGGGGTGGATGTCTTGATCAACCGCCTGCCGGAAAAATGGTGCAAAACCTTCGTGCTGATCGGCCTGTCCAGCGGCGCGCTCTTTACCTGCATTATTGCTGTTTTGGGCATGCGCTTTGTCTGGGAAAACGGCATGCATTATTACATGTTCAACCTGTTTGGAATGGAAATGGGTGAACTCTTTGAAGGGCCGATAACACCGGATCTTGAATGGCCCACCTGGATGGTCTATCTGGCGATTCCGCTCGGTTCATCCCTGATGTGTTTCCGCTTCCTGCAGGTTGCCTGGAGCTTTGCCCGTACCGGCGAACTCCCTAAACATGATCATTCACATGTTGATGGACTGGATGAAGAAGTTGTCAACGCAACTGAAATGCTGGAGGAGTATGAAGAGCATAGACTCGATGATATTCAACACAAAGGGGGTGTCAAATGAGCGCACCTGCAGCAGTTCAAGAGCTTATGACACCTAAACGGGCGGCGGCCTGGCTAATTGGTATTGTCATCTCACTGTTTGCCATTGCATCACTCGGCAGTGCCGGGATTGTATTTGCCCTGCTGATTGGACTGATGCTGACCGGTATGCCAATCTCCATCTCATTAGGCCTAACAGTACTGACCTTCCTGTTTTTCATGTCGAACGTACCGGTAGAAACGGTCGCCATGAAGCTGTTTACCGGCATTGAGAAGTTTGAGATCATGGCGATTCCGTTCTTTATTCTGGCCGGTAATTTTCTGACCCACGGTGGCGTTGCCAAACGCATGATCAATTTTGCCACTGCCATGATCGGTCACTGGTATGGCGGACTTGGCTTGGCAGGGGTTATGGCCTGCGCCCTGTTTGCAGCCGTTTCCGGTTCCAGCCCGGCCACAGTTGTAGCCATCGGCTCCATCTTGCTGCCGGCCATGGTCAAGGCCGGCTTCCCGCGCCGCTTCGGCGCCGGTGTCATCACTACTTCCGGTTCGCTCGGGATTTTGATTCCACCCTCCATCGTCATGGTTATCTATGCCGTTGCCACCAACTCGTCAGTCGGAGCGCTGTTTATGGCGGGGGTTATCCCCGGCCTGATGCTGGCAACCCTGCTCGGTTCGGTAACCTGGTATCGTGCCCGCAAGAACAACTACCCCCGTCTTCCCAAGGCATCTACCAAGGAACGATTGCTGGCTTTTAGAGAGAGTGTGTGGGGTCTGTTGTTGATTTTTATCGTCCTGGGCGGCATCTACAGCGGCATGTTTACCCCCACTGAAGCAGCCGCCATGAGTGCGGTCTATGCTTTTTTTGTGGCCGTATTTGTCTACAAGGATATGCCTCTCAAAAATATCCCCAAGGTACTGCGGGACTCTGCCAACATGTCGGCCATGCTGCTCTATATCATTACCAATGCCGTACTCTTCTCCTACTTGATGACTTCTGAGCAGATCCCGCAGATTATGGCGGACTGGATCATAAATCACCATCTCGGCATGGTTGCTTTCCTGGCCGTAACCAACGTCCTTCTGCTGCTGGCAGGCAATGTGATGGAGCCATCCTCCATAATCCTGATCCTGGCACCGATCCTTTTCCCGGTGGCGATGAAACTGGGGATTGATCCGATCCACTTCGGCATCCTGATGACGGTCAACATGGAGGTCGGCATGTGCCACCCACCGGTTGGCCTGAACCTGTATGTGGCCAGCGGCATCACCAAGATGGGCATTTCCGAACTTACCATGTCGGTTTTGCCGTGGCTGATCGCCATGGTTGGCTTCATGCTGCTGATAACCTACGTGCCGATTATTTCACTCTGGCTGCCACGCATGCTCGGATACTGAATTTGGGTACAAGTACACAAAAAAGGGCGCTCATAAAGGCGCCCTTTTTTGTGTCAGTGGTGCAAAGGTGCAAAGGCTACCGTGCCATCATATCCAGCTGGTAGCGACTCTTCAGAATATGCAGCAACGTATCAACTCCGCGAAACGCCGCGCGAAGCTGGTCACGATCCCAATCTCTCAATACGAGAGGATCAACGTAATTGCCCGGTTCTTTCCCTGAAGAAACAGCAATCAGCTGCTTTTCCAGCCGCATTTTTATGAGAAAGGTGAATGACTCCTGCAGGGTTTCCAGATCGCGATCCGACACCAGATGGAGATGGTGCAGTTTTTCAAGTTTTTCCCATGTTGTCCCGCCAACTATTCCCGCTTCAAGGGCAATCAGGCTAATGCCACGCGTCAATGCAAACAGCCCCCCCTTTTTCAGATCAAGCTTGCCCCGGTCCTTCCCCTTTTTTTCGACTATAAACCGGCCAAACATACCGATTGGCGGCTTGAAACGGACGACATTGCGCGCCATGCTCGGAAAAAAAATTGCGGTGGCTTTTGCACACTCAACAATGTGCTTGCGCATTTCAGTTTCAAGCGAGAGATCGCCATGGAGCACGCGCATATCCTGAAAAACACCAAAATTTACCGTTGAATCCGTTGTAGGGCGTGAAATCCACTGTTCAACCAGCTGCTTCCAATCAGATATGCTGTGACACCACTCCGGGTTGTTGGCCATCATATTGCCGGGGCAGAGTGGCACACCGACACTTTCCAGTGCGCTAACAATATGTCTGGCAAAAACACGCACCAACTCAATATCTTCGGCAGACAAATCATCGCGATACGCTATGGCGCTGTCCTGATCCGTTCGAAGTGTCTGTTCCTGTCGTCCTTCGCTTCCCAATACCAGATATGCGGCCCCTTTGGGCAGGCGAACGTTATGAGTGCAATCAAGAATGTAGATCAGGCGTTGTGTCAGAGCATCGTTGAAATGGGCGATAAGGTGGATCAGTCCCTGGGTATCTGGATTAATCTTCACTGCATACTGCAGCATGCCGGTCATTTTTCGACCGAGATGGGACAATTGTTCAATGGTGGTGGCTGATTCTATCTCCTGCACAAGATACAGGGGGCTGCGCGTCTGAATCCGCAATAAATCAGTGTCAGTAATGACCCCGCTCAGCCGGTCCATGTCGTCTACGACGACCAACCTGTGTATGTTCTGCTTGGCCATAATAAAAATGGCTTTAAACAGGTAATCGCTGCGATGAATGGTGATAAGCGGGAATTTCATGACATCGCGAACGGAAAGGGTTGAAATTGCATTTGTACCGTCAGCGATAAGGTTGCGCAGATCACGAAGGGAGACTATGCCGACCGGCTTTTCATCTTCTACAACGACAATGCCGGAGATGTTGTGTGCCTTCATCAAACGCGCCATATCAGTCAGGTTGTGGGCGGGTGAACAGGTAACAACCGGCCGATGGCACACCTCTTCAACCGGTATAAAGAAAAAACTGTCCTCACTTGTTCCTGGCATGATTCCACCCTCAATTATTCAGTGATTCTCCTTATACCGCACCATTGAATCAAAATCTAATTTTTTTCATCACTGCTGCTGTTTGTTGATTAGTATAACCATAAAACAAAATGCATTGTTTTTGGCATAAATTATAACAGATAATTTATGTAATAAAACAGTGATTACATTTTTTTTGGGTGCTATATATTTATTTGTTTTATACATAACTTATTGATTTGTTAATATAATAACAGTATTTATTACTAACTAAAAAAAATCTTTACTATAATGTAACGGTGTGTTAAATATTTGATACTAGTTGTTTTAAAAATGATGAAATTATTTTTTATATGCTCATTTCTTTTACCGGGAGCACCAAACTTTATGAGAGAAAAAGGAGTGTATTCAGTCCAGGCCGTTGTCAAGGCCATTGACCTGCTTGAAGCGCTCGCACAGAGCGGTGAAAGTCCATCAATTACCGTTTTGGAAAAAAAACTTGGCTTGAGCCATAACAAGGCGTTCCGGCTGCTTGCGACCCTTGAAGATAAGGGTCTGGTAGAGCGTAATAAATCAAATAACACGTATAATCTGGGCTTGCAGGCGTTTGAAATGGCGCAGCATATTTTGAAAAGTGACAATCTGATCAGAATGGCGCACCCGGTAATGGAAGAGCTGGCACGGAAGCTGGATGAAGCAATTTACTTTACCGTGGCGAATAACAACGAAGTACTGTTTCTCGATATGGTTGATTCTTTCCAGCAGGTTAAAACAGCTGATCTGGTCGGCAAGCGTTTCCCCTTTTTCACCAATGCCGCCGGCAAGGTTATCAAGTCGGTCAGCTCGATTGATCTTTTCGGCAGGGCAAGCAAGAAAAACGGAATTAATGACCTGCAGCAGCTCGAAGCTGAACTTGATGAGATTCGTCGCAGAGGTGTCGCGGTCGATTTCAACGGACTTGGTGAAGGCATCTGTTCCGTAGCGGTCGTCATACGCGATTATGCCGGCAAGGTTGTTGGAGCTCTCACATTGCTGGCTCCTTCGTTCCGGATGCTGCAGGACCGGCTGGAAAAAGAGGTGATCCCCTGCATGCTGGAGGGGGCAGAACTCCTTTCGATGAAATTCGGCTACTCACGGGCATACGCATAAAATTACCGCCCGTTGAATGTATTGCAGTACAGTTTTGGTAAATGAGGCGAAGTTTGAAGTTAAACCTTTAACCGCCCGCGCAGATTGGGCTGGGATGGCCGGCAGCCACCCGCAAGGAAAGGAGGAACATGCCAAGCAGACTCGCGGAAACAGTTAATAGGAATTCTACATCACATATGAGGAGGTTTTATGTCAGTTCATGCAACTAAAGAGTTACAGGCGTATTGGAAAGAGAATCTTGTCATCATCGCTGTTCACCTTGCTATCTGGTTTTTCGTATCATTTTTCTGCGGCATCATGATTGCAGATCAGCTCGATCAGTACATGATCGGCGGCTTCCCGGTCGGCTTCTGGTTTGCCAATCAGGGTTCAATAGTTATCTTTGTTATCCTGATCTGGACCTATGTGTACATGATGAACAACCTGGACAAGAAGTATGATGTGCATGAAGGGTAATAAACCCGTGAGTGCCGCGTTGACACGATTACAATCAAAAATTTCACGAGGTGACAAATTATGAGTATTCTTACCTGGACCTGGATTCTGACGGGCCTCAGTTTTGCCCTGTACATCTACATCGCTTATGCAACCCGAGCAAAATCAACCGGTGACTTCTACGCCGCCGAGCAGTCGGTTCCGCCGATCCTCAACGGTATGGCAACCGGCGCCGACTGGATGTCGGCCGCATCCTTCATCTCCATGGCCGGCCTGATCTCGTTCATGGGTCGTGACGGCTCCTTTTACCTCATGGGGTGGACCGGCGGTTACGTTCTCCTCGCCATGTTGTTTGGACCGTATCTGCGTAAATATGGTAAGTTCACCATTCCGCAGTTCATGGGTGACCGCTACTACTCCAACTCCATCCGCGTTCTTTCGTTGATGTGCGCCATTTTCGTCTCCTTCACCTACGTGGCAGGTCAGATGCGCGGTGTCGGCGTTGTTTTCTCCCGCTTCATGGGTGTTTCCATTAACATGGGCGTTATCATCGGAATGGCACTGGTTTTCTTCTACGCCACTCTCGGCGGCATGAAAGGGATCACATATACCCAGGTTGCCCAGTACTGCGTCCTGATCACTGCCTATCTGATTCCGGCTATCTTCATCTCGATGATGTTCACCGGTAACCCAATTCCGCAGCTCGGCATGGGTTCACAGATTACCGCCGAAGGCGCGGCGATCCTGGGCAACCCCGCTGACCAAGGGAAATACCTGCTGGACGTCCTCAACGGTATCCAGAAAGATCTCGGCTTTGCAGCCTACACCTCAGGTATACGCCCACGTATCGACGTCTGGTTCATCACCATGTCGCTGATGATCGGTACTGCCGGTCTGCCGCACATCCTCATCCGCTTCTTCACCGTACCGAAGATGCGTGATGCTCGATCCTCCGCCGGCTATGCGCTTTTCTTTATCGCCCTGCTCTACACGACCGCTCCGGCCATTGCTGTTTTTGCCCGTACCAACTTCGTCAAATCCATTCATAACGTAAAATATGAAGCCGCTCCCTCCTGGTTCAAAAACTGGGAAAAAACCGGACTTGTTAAATTTGTCGACAAGAACGGCGACGGCGTCATGACGATTGCCAAGGGCAAATGGGATGATCCCAAGAGCGCAAACGAAGTCAAGATCGACCAAGACATCATGGTTCTCGCCAACCCGGAAATCGCCAAACTGCCTAACTGGGTAGTCGGTCTGATCGGCGCCGGAGGTCTTGCTGCTGCGCTCTCAACCGCTGCCGGTCTGCTGCTGGTTATCTCCGCTGCTATTTCCCATGACCTGATGAAGGGTATTCTTACCCCGGACATGTCGGAAAAAGCCGAACTCATGTGGGCACGCTTTGCCGCTGGCGGCGCAGTCTGTATTGCCGGGCTCTTTGGCATCTATCCCCCCGGCTTCGTGGCCCAGGTTGTTGCCTTTGCTTTCGGTCTGGCAGCTGCCTCATTCTTCCCCTGTATCCTCATGGGGATATTCAACAAGAAGGCCAACAAGGAAGGCGCCCTGGTCGGCATGTTCGTCGGTATAGTCTTCGTTGCCGGCTACATCAGCTATTTCAAATTCATCAACCCATCCATGAATAATGCCAAGGGCTGGTGGTTCGGCATTTCCCCGGAAGGGATCGGTACCGTTGGCGCAGTGCTGAACTTCGTCTGCATGTGGGTGGTCGGCAAGTTCACCCCTGAACCTCCCCAGGAAATTCAGGATCTCGTCGGCAGTCTGCGCTACCCTGGCAAACTGGTTGCTCCACCGACGCAGCACTGACGTTAGTGACCTGCAGTTCTTAACAGGCAGGTACATCATAGCGGCTGTCAGAAACGACAGCCGCTATTTTTATGGTTGCAGGTATCAGCAAAAAGGAGTTATTAATGCGTGCATCGGCAGACACGATAGGGAATAGGGAAAACATGATCCTTGCAATCATTCGCAGGTTTAACGCAGGCATAGTCAAATTCGTCATGAGTATCAAGTTCCGTTCCGTAGGGGCGATGCTGCTCAGCAGTTTTGCCGGATTGAGCCTGACCACCACCATTATTCCATCCGCTATGGAGTTTAGCGGGACCATGGACAGCTTTTCAGCACGGTGGGGTCTGGGCGGTTATGCCGTCTACTCCATGATGGCGTGGGCAGTCGGCGGCTGGGCGGTGCAGCGAACCGGTGACAAAAAACTCGGAGCAATCGTTCTTGGTTTTGTCGGCCTGGTAACAGGGTTGCTTTTTACCGGGGTCGGTCTCGGCACCGAACTGAATCTCTTCCTGACCGGTGGCGGTGCGGGCCTTCTGTATGGTGCCGTTGGCGGTATGATTATTGGTGATGCTTTGAGAGACCCTCCCGCTGATCCAAATGATCCATATGCATCCGTAGGCCGTATCGGTGATTTAGGGATCTTCAGTTATTTCAAAAACCAGCGCTGAAATTACATAAGACAGAAAAATACCATATCCGGAGAATCACCCATGCTTACCGCCATCGTTGTCGTTTTTGTCATTGCCTACGCGGCCATTGCCCTCGAACATCCGCTCAAAGTCAACAAGTCGGCTACCGCCCTGATCGGGGCCGGCCTGCTCTGGACAATCTACGCAGTGTCAACCGGTGATCATCACCTGGTGAGCGAGCAGTTGAATGAATCACTTATGGGCACCGCCCAGATAGTCTTCTTCCTGATGGGGGCGATGACAATTGTCGAGGTGGTGGATGCCCACAACGGTTTTGAGGTAATCACTTCCCGCATCAAGACCACCAAATTGAGCACCCTGATGTGGCTGATCGGTTTTGTTACATTCTTTTTAAGCTCGGTACTGGACAACCTGACGACCACCATTGTTATGATCTCCCTGATCAAAAAACTGCTCGACAAGCATGACGACCGCCTGTTCTTTGCCGGTATTATAGTAATCGCTGCCAATGCCGGGGGCGCCTGGAGCCCGATCGGCGATGTCACCACCACCATGCTCTGGATCGGTGGCCAGATCACCACTCTGGCCATCATGAAAGGGGTCTTTATCGCCTCCATGATAAACATGATCGTGCCGCTGGCAATTACCAGCTATATCCTTAAAGGACGCGAAGTCGTCGGCCCGATCAGAGCGGTTGAGCATGGTCATCGCCACAAAACAACTCCATTCGAGCAGAACCTGATGTTTGCCATGGGACTTGGCATCCTGATTGCGGTCCCGATTTTTAAAACCATTACTCACCTCCCCCCTTTCATGGGAATCCTGTTCGGTCTCGGTATCCTCTGGCTGACCGGTGAACTGCTTCACAGCAATAAAGAGGATGAAGCCAAGGAACATCTGACCCTGGTGCGTGCCCTCAAACAGATCGACATGAGCTCGATCGTCTTCTTCATCGGCATCCTGCTGGCGGTAGCAACGCTGGAGCATACCCATATTCTGACCAATCTGGCAAAGTGGCTTACCGCTACTGTCGGACGAGAAGATGTTATTGTTACCATCATCGGCATGGTGAGCGCTATTGTTGATAACGTACCGCTCGTAGCTGCTTCAATGGGGATGTACGATATGGCCCAGTATCCGCCCGACAGCTTTTTATGGGAGTTCATGGCGTATTGTGCCGGTACCGGTGGCTCGATTCTGATCATCGGCTCTGCGGCAGGCGTCGCCGCAATGGGACTGGAGAAGATCCATTTCTTCTGGTATGTCAAGCGTATCAGCGGCCTGGCTCTGGTAGGGTATTTCGGTGGGATTGCTGCCTATATCGTCCAGTACAAAATGTTTCACTAAAGTAGAATTGTTACCTTCTCCCAAGGGGAGAAGGTAGCCGCAGGACAGATGAGGGGTAACCGGCTACTCCCGATTGAAAAGACGTGCAGTAACTGCCAGCTGATCCGCCTTTCCCAACACCAGCACAATATCCTCAGCTGCAAACTGCCAGACAGGATCAGGGTTCGAGATTATTTCATCCCTCCGCCGGATCACCAGCACCGATGCGCCGCTCCGCTCACGCAACACACCATCCCGCAGTTGAGTCCCGTCTATGTCAGAACCTGCCTGCACCCTGAACGTTGCAAGTTCCACCCCGGAGAGGTAGCCGGTAATGCCGGTGGCGTGACTGTGTCGGCGGCTGATACGGCGGAACATCTGGTAGGAATCGCGCCGGATATCGCCAATGCAGCCCTCTATCTTGTCAATCGGCACCAGATAGCTTCGCAGTACCCGCGAAAAAATCTCCACCGACGTTTCGAACTCCTCCGGCACCACATCGTTAACGCCCTGCTGGTAGAGCGGCTCCATCTCGGCGACATAGCGGGTTCTGACGATCAGGTGAATTGTTGGCTTCATGATGCGGGCCTGGGCAACTACCCGCCGGGTTGCGGTAGCGTCGGAGATGGCTACAACCATGACGCGGGCCTTTTCAATCAAGGCATGACTGAGAATTTCCGGGCGCGAAGCATCGCCAAAGATGATGCGAGTTCCTTTTTTGCGCTCCATCTTGACCGTGTGGTGGTTTGTTTCTATCGCAATATAGCTGATGTCATTACCGGTAAGCACTTTGGCCAGATTTCTACCGTTAACCCCGAACCCGACAATGACAACATGATCCTCCATGGGAAAACGTTCGTGACTCAGTCCGCTTACCCGGGTGCCCCGCTTGAGTGCTGCGGGTAAAAGTGCGGAAATCCTGTTGGCAAGCGGCTCGGCAAAGCGCATCGAGAACGGCGTCAGTGCCATGGTAGCAACCGAGGCGGCCAGGAAAAGCTGATACTGTTCTCCGTTAAGCAGACCAAACTTTTGCCCGGCATGGGAAAGTACAAAGGCAAACTCACCCACCTGGGCCAGCAGCAGACCGCTGATCAGGGCCGGACGTGGAGGAAATCTCAGAATCAGAGCAGCACCGGTTGCTACTCCCCACTTTACCAGTACGATAGCGGAAATAACCAACATAACCGACAACGGGTGGCGCAGCACCACTGTCGGGTCGAGCAGCATCCCCACCGAAATGAAGAACAGGCTGATGAAGGCATCACGGAACGGGATGATATCCCCCATAACCTGATGGCTGTATTCTGATTCTGATATAGCCAGGCCGGCAATGAATGCTCCCAGCGCGAGGGAAAGACCAACTTGTGCCGTCAGAAAGGCGGTGCCGAAACCGACAAAAATTATAGTCAGAATGAACAGCTCTCTGCTCCGGGTTTTGACGACCTGGCTGAAAATCCACGGGACGGCAAACCGTGCGCTGAAGTGGGCAATTACCACGACTACCAGCGCTTTTGCCACTACGATGACAACACCTGACAGGCCGTTGCCAGCCCCTCCTAAAAATGGGGTGAACAGCATGAGCGGTACGACACAAAGGTCCTGAAAAATGAGTATGCCGAGGCACGCCTTGCCATGGGGCGAGTCCATCTCACCGGCATCCATCAGCAGTTTCATTAAAATCGCTGTACTTGAAAGAGAGACCAGGAAACCGAAAAAGGCGGACTGCTGCCAGGAAAAACCGGACAGAACTCCAAGAGCGGCAACAACGGCTATGGTTATCCCAACCTGAAGTCCCCCGCCCCACAACACCAGATGCTTGATCCGCAGCAACTCCTTCAGGGAAAACTCAATACCGATGGTAAAGAGCAGCAGCACGACCCCGATCTCGGCCATCTGCTCGACCTGACGGGTATCGGTGATCAGGCCGAGGGCGTAGGGACCGGCAACAATACCGGTACAGAGAAAACCGATGATGGACGGTAGCCGGAACTGACGGAACAGCACCACAGTCATCAACGCCAGTCCGAACAGCAGCACCAGATCTTTTAACAGAGTGAATTCCATGCACGGTATCCAGGGTGAAAACATCCAGAATAAGCAGCACGATAAGAATACCACAGATTATCGATACCACCGATTAACCGCGCTATATTTTTAAAAACGTCCCGCTTAAGCAGCGATGTCCATGTGCCATGGTCGGATAGTCCCGGCACATTTCCGGCTTGGTATTCTGGATAGCGCAGACAGCCTGCTGTTCGTTTATCTTTTCGATGAACGGACACATGTCAAGCGGTTCCTTGCTCTGAGGGTCTACCCAGATCCAGTTCAGTCTGTTGACGCGGGAGAGCAGATCATCGCGCCCTTCATTGTCCCATCGATCAAGATCGTGCCGGGTTGCACGAAGATGACCCCCAAACGACGCACAACATCGACCGCAACAGAGACATCCTTTATGTTTGATCTGTTTTTCCGGTTCAAACACATCAATCAGAAACCCGATTAAATCTCGCATAAAGTAACACTCCTTTCCAAGAGAGGTTCTGTTTGACGAAATCAGTCCTGATTAGCGCTATCATCCTTCTCCCATAGAGAAGAAACGGCTGAAGGCCGCATGAAAGGATATTCCCCTTCACCCCGACATATCCCATACGGAGAGGGGACATATTATTGTCGAGGCGGAAGAGCTACGCTAATCAGGGAATCAGATAACAGTATTGGCTGGTCAGGCGGGAGGGGCTCTACTGGGATGGAAAGCGGGAAGATCAGCAACAGCCGGTATGGACGGGATCCATACAACATAGTTCGAAACAGGCGGCACAGCACGGACCGGACGGGCAGCCCGGTGTGGCCGGTGGAACAGGGCGACAACCATCCTGGTCTTGGCGCGAAGAGATGAAGTTACCTCGCAATCCGGCTGAAAATTCGGGGTGTTGTCGTCGGAGAAGGTAAGAGGTGACAGAAAAAGCAGGAGAAAGATCAAATGATGAAACAATAACCTTTTTGGTACGTACTCGCAGAGGTTGGCGCGGTCTGGTCCGAACCGGAGTGGATGTTTTCTGCAGGTCGCTGGCGGAGAGATCATGAGCGGGCATATCCCCTTCATCAAAAAGTCTGACGTAGCGTACAATAAAATATCATTATATTCAAGTTATCTTGAGCAGTAGTATAGGAAATTCAAACCAGGTACAAAAAACGCGCCCCTTGAATGAGGGGCGCGTAACCGGCTATTTAATTTTTCCGTTTTTCGCAAATCGCTCTTTTACTTCAGCCAGCGTTGCATAGTCCGGATATTTGCCGAGCTGACTCTTCAACCGCGCTATCCGCTCTGCCAACGGCGGATGGGTTGAAAACCAGGAGCCCTTTTTGCCCTTGCTTGATGCCTCAAGTTTCTGCAGTTTTTCAAGAACCCTGATCATGGCAGAAGGATCGTAGCCGGTGCGGTACGCCGTTTCCATTGCGGCCAGATCCGCCTCGAACTCCATCTCCTTATCAAGACCCTTGTCAAACAGAACTGTCTGCATGTCGCCAATGGCAGAAGCAAACTTTTTACCTTTATTACCTTTAACGCTGGCAGCGGTTATCGTGCCGACACCCTCAAATAACTGGGCCCGCTGAGTGCTCTTTAAGGCATGTTTCGCAGAAACATGCCCGATTTCGTGCGCGAGAACGGCGGCGAGTTCCGCTTCATCTTCAAGAATCGACACCAAAGCGCTGCTGACAAAGATAACGCCGCCCGGAACGGCAAATGCGTTTTGTACCGGACTGTCCAGTACGGCAAATTGATACGGTATTGTTGCCCGCTTGCTGTTGACGGCAAGCGCACTCCCTACCGTATTGATATACTTCTGAAGCTCCTCATTTTTCACCGGAGTGCCGAATTTTTGCAATCCTTCGAGCGCCAGACTTTCACCGATAGTCCGTTCGGTCGGGTAATCGATCTCCTTCGAACTTGAAACCACCTGCGTCGCGCCGGACAGAATCTTGCCTTCTTTAGAGTTCGGATCAGTGAGTTTCTGTAATGTGTTAAAGAAACTTGCCGAGGCTGAAGAAGCGGTCAGGCAGAGCAACGCCACCGTTAGCATAAATAATGATTTCATTTTTTACCCCCTTGAACCTGGGCATATTCGCCAATTTTCCCATCCTTCAAAAAGGCCTTCAACTCTTTATCGCTGACTTTTCGTGCAAGTACGATATCAAGTGCTTTTTTGTACATTTCCGGAGTGCCCTTATCCTTGGCGTACTGGGCAGCACCGGGTGAAAGACCGCGAATACTGCGGGCGCTGTCAGCCTTGGCGGTAGTGATCTGGCTTTTTTGCAGGGAGGCACCAAAAATTCCGTCATCACCTCCGCTCACTTCACCGACTGGGGGCGTATCGGATATACGTCCCGCATACAGCCATCCTTCCTTGCCTTCGACTGTTTTGACCTTCAGCCAGCGACCGCCTGATTCAATAACGGCAACTTCAGTACCGACCGGCAAATCGGCAATGTTTTCCGCCGCTGCCGACGCCTCAACCTTGAGCGACGTTCCTTCACTTGATACCCAGCGTTTTTCTGCTGCACCTGCCACTGTTGCGCAGAGCAGTATGGCCAGGGTGACTAATAGTCCCGCACATTTTTTCATCATGTTCCCCCTTGTGATCTTTGTTGCTACTGATAATCCCCGGTTAACACGAACGCTCCCCAATATCCCGGGTGCGGGTATCGGTTTTTTACATGCAGCATGGCGCGTGTCAAACTTTCTGCCTTGCCGTGGCTCATATAATCACGGTAAAACTGCTTCATCATGATTGCGGTTGATACATCACTGACTCGCCATAAGCTAGACATCAACGAGTGTGTTCCGGCGAAGATAAAAGCCCGGTTCATGCCGACGACGTCATCACCGCTTCGGACATCCCCCAGCCCGGTCTGACAGGCACTTAACACGACCAGATCGGCCGTGATGTCGAGCCCGAAAATCTCCTCTGCCTGCAACTTGCCGTCCGCTTTGCTGTCTTTTGCAAGCCTGATCGCTGAAAAGAGTGGATTAACCGGATCAAACTCGCCGTGCGAGGCGATGTGAATAACGCCAAATTCACTGATATGCTCACGAATCCAGCTCTCGGTGGCACGCTCGCGGGTCAGGGTCGTTACATCCGGATAATTCCAGCGAAGGGTGCCCGCTTCCCGCTCGGCAAAAGGCAGATCGAGGGAAGGATTGCCGAGATCGGGGTTGCCGATGGCAAGAATGTGCAGCTTCTTTTCGCTGCTGCGCCGCGCCAGCGTATATTTGAGCAGAGATGCCGCCGGTAGATAAAACAGCTGTTGCCGGTCAACCAGATAATCGCGCCCGTCATTCAGGGTAGCAAAAGACAGATAATGGAGGCTGCCGTGAGGCACTATGCCGACCGCACGGAGAGCTTCGCTCCCTGCCAGTGGCTGCGCTACGAGCAGATCATACAGTTCGCGAGACTGTTTTTCCAGCGGTTCCAGATTTTGCAGCATGCGCCGGTACGACGCTATTTTGCCTGCCAGCTCGGTGGCGGAGATATTCTGAATGAAAAGTGTTGTCTTGTCACGGGAGATTTTCCAGCAGAGCAGCCGATCCTGCAGCTGGTAATATGACAACAGCACAACTCCCGGCTCCAGAAGGTTTCTCACATCATCAATGGACGTCGGATTAACCTTTACCAGTGCCAGCAGTTCCGGACGTTTCCGTTCAATATCTAGGAGCAGATCCTGATAATCACCGCGCAGCTTTTCCAGCGCGTCGGCATAGCGGGCCCGCTCTTTCGCCGTTGGCGCCTGCACCGAGAGATGTTCCTGATCCAGCAGCTGTTCTTTCAGCCGGAGTTGCCGGTCATACAACTCCTGATCGACCGAGCCGGAGAGCGATAACCGCTGACGCCCAAGGATGTCAATCAGGTTGCGCGAGCGGGAGCGCTCAGCCACGGCAAACGCTTCGTCACTGCGCTGCAGATCAACCAGCAGGCTCACCAGGCCGGCATAGACATCCATTTTGTCGGCCAAAAAGCCATCTTTCAGCTGGTCCAGCTTTATTTCGGCCCGTAACTCCTCGACAGTTTTCAACGCCTGCTGATATGAGGCGACAGCCGTAAGCCGATCGCCTGCCATGTTCTGCAGCCGTGCCAGCCCCAGCAGCGCCCGCCAACGCACTTCGCGCAGCAGCAGCGCATCGGCAATGCCGAGTGCTTTCCGGTAGCTGGTCTCCGCAGTAGCGGGCTGTTTCAGCGCAGCTTCTGCATCTCCACGGGCAAGATAAATTTTGGCCAGATTGACCTTATCACCGATATCAGCCGCCATACCGATCGCTTCGCCAAACAGCGGAACTGCCGCAGCAGCATCTCCCATTTTCAGGCGTGTCTGGCCAATGTTGCGCAGGTCGTAAGCCATCGCCCAGCGGGAGCCGAGTTTCCGATCGATTATCAGCGCCTTGTCCAACGTTACCAGCGCCGCTGCGTACTCGCCGGATTCGCGCTGCACCAGGCCGATGTTGTTGAGCGTGGTAGCCACTTCGTCGCGCCGTACCGCCAGCTTTTCCGCCCGTTCCAGCGCTCCCCGCAGTTCAAGCTTGGCTCGTTTGTTGTCACCGAGGGTCCACCAGATCAGGCCGCCGGTATTTTTCGCCATAACCTGCTCGAGTGGCCACTGTTCGGCACGTGCGCTTTTTTCCACCCGTTCGCGCAGATCAAATGCTTCCTGGTAGCGCCCCTGGAACCAGGCGTTATTGGCCTGTTCCAGCACAATGCGCATGGTCGTGCGCAGTTCCTTTGCACCGGCTTTTAACAGAGCATCATGATAGAGCTTGTCGGCAGCGGGGAAATTTCCGAGCAGCCGCTGGCAGCGTCCCCGTTCCAGAAGTGTTTCCGCTTCCAGTGCGCCGTTGCCGGACCGGGCATAAATTCCCCCCGCCTGAGCGTAATACTGCTCAGCAACAGCATACTGATTAAGACGCAGGTCGTAGATGCGGCCGAGGTTGCGGTACTGTTCGGCAAGCGGCACTTCCTCCTTCAGAGTCCGTCGCAGGCCGGCAGACTCCTCGAAAAACGTCTTCGCGGCACTGAAGTTGACCGAATTTTCCATGACTACACCAAAATCGGCCAGCGCTGAAGCCTGCTCCTTAACCATGCCGAGATCGGCAAAAATACCAACCCCTTCTTTCAGCGACGTGGCGGCATCGGCAAACTGCTCGGCATTTCCCTGCAACAGACCGAGTCGGAGCAGTGCATCGGCATGTTCGGCGGAGTATGCTTTTTCTTTCGCCATCTCCTTGACAAGAGCTGCGGCATGGATAATGGCGCGTTCGGTAAAGCCTGCAGAATAGGCACTTTCCCGGGCATAGCGGTGCAGCGTCGCACGCTGCTTTGCCAGGGCAGGATTCTCATCAATGATTGTCAGAGCATTTTCAAACAGGGAGAGCGCCTTGGGAAACTCCCCGGCATTGTGAGCCATGACACCCCGTTTTCCGAAATCATTGAATCGGCTCTTGCCCAGTCTGGCCGCCTCCTCCGCATCCGGTCCCCAGTCACCGAGCAGCAACCATCCCGACGGGAGTTGGCTACGGGCAGCGCCGAGCGCCTGATGGGAATATGCGGCAGTAAAGGGCCTGACATCACGACTCGATCCATCGGCCAGCAGCAGCGACGGTACACCATAGAGTGCCGTCAGATGACCGAGTGTGTAGGCCTTATCAAGACCGGCATGCGGCGCGACAATCAGGGAAAGATTTTCTGCGGCGGCCAGTGTCGTAAAAAAGTGTCGCACCCCCTTTTCATCCTCCCAAAGTGGCAGAGAATAGCCGCCGCCACCAGGTAACACAGGGACTTCAGCAAGCAGACCGGCTTGCCCGGGCAAAACCAGCGTATGGGCATCGCTCAACCGTTCCGTCATTCGAAGCGTCGCCAGACGTATAAACGGTTTGCCGGTCGGCCACCACCCGGATGGGTCGATAACCTGACGCCGAAACGGCTTGCGTTTGCTCACGGTCTGAACCAGATGGGTGGCGCTTAGCCCCCAGGCAAGCGGCAGCGCGGAACTAAACTGCTCCGGTGCTTCAAAGACAGCGACAACCTGTGGCGTTGCGGCGAGGCGAGCTTCGAGTGTTCCCCTGTCAACCGTTTCGGCTGTGACTCCTTTGCCGGTAATGGTAAAAAGCAGCCAGCGCTGTTCGTCCAACGGCGTAAAACGGAGGACGGTTTTCCCTGACAGAGTTTCCTGCACGTCGATCAGCTCCACCGGTTGCGGAGAGATAAGCCGGCAGAGTCTGCCCCCCCTGCCGGCTGTGCACTCCTTGTTGAAGGAGGCCTGAACCGTATTGACCCGCTGCTGCGCTACGGCAACGGCCCCTGCTGCCGATGGAGCATCAGTACCGGCACGGGACAGCTCACTCAAATCGACCGAAGCGGCCGCAAGGCGAAGCGCAGCCTCACCGGCCAGGGCATACCACGGCGGAAGCCGCTCCAGTTTCAGACCAAACAGATCATCAACAGCCGCCTGTTCCTGCTGCAGACGCAGCTGCAGATAGTCTCGATCCGCGGCAGGTGTTGTAGCACGTGCGGCCTCCAAGCGGTCAAGCTCGGCCAGGTGAGGGGCTGCCGCTCGAAACTGCTGGAAGGTAGCCGGATCAGAGAGACCGAGAGCGCCACGACCGAGCAGTTGCACCCGTTCCAGTTCGCTCAGTTTTTCCAGCAGGGCGAACCCCTGTTCAGCATTTTGTGTCGCAATTTTTTCCAGATACGGGGCAAAGAGTTCCAGTAATTCACCCCGCTGCAGATCATACTCAGTCACAGGGAGCTGACTGATCAGTACCAGTGCTTCATCAAAACGGCCAAGCGCGGCACGGGCGCGCCACTCAAGCGAAAAGGCGGCTGATGTACCGGCTTCAGTCAACGCTGCGGTAAAGGCGGCATCGGCAGCATCTGATAAACCGAGTGCGCGCAGCAGCGCCCCCCGGTTTAGTTGCGCGGTGACCAGCTGGCGATGCTGCTGATGTCGCACATCCGGATCGCTGCTGTCGGCGGGAATCAGCAGCAGGCGGTCAAATTGTTCAAGCGCTTTGAACAGCAGCGCCTCACGGCTGCCGTCATCAGTAGCGGCATCGGCAGCCAATTGAGCCAGCAACACTCCAAGATCATTGTAATAGCGGCTATAAACAAGCGGCGGCAGCGCAGTGCGAGAAAAATCAGCCAGGCGTGATACCTGGGCTGTGGCAGCAAGGAATGGCGCTCTGTCGATCGGTTGCCTAGCATTGATCAGCAGTTCTCCCCAGTTGATCAGGTTGAGCATGGCGCTAACGGGATTACCCCCCTGTAGTGATAACAATGTTGAACGGTGGAAGCCGTCCCTGGCCGCATCATGGCTGCCCAAGGCCTGCTCAAGATGGGCGGTGCGATGTGACAAAAGTGTTACTCCATACAAATCGCGCGGCGCTATCCTGGTGTTGTCTTGAGGATACCTCTGCAGCTGTTTATTGAGCAAAAGGGAAGCCGCCGCCAGGTCACCAAGTTCCGACTGAATACGGGCGAGAAAAATTTCCGCAAGTCGCTTTTCCTGAACTGCGGAAAAACCGAACGCGGCATCTGTCGAGCCGATCTTGTCGAGCACTACGTTGGCAGACAGTGAAAAGAGCCCGCCGCTGCGCTTCGCCGGCGCCTTTGATGTGGGAGGGTATGTGTCGATCAGCTTCAACAGCTCAGTGAAGCCGTCACGACTGAGGTGCAACAGACGCAGCCGCTCCTCGCCAGATGCTGTATGTGCCTCCTTATAGGTTGCAATGCTGGCGGAACGGCGATTGGCGGCCAGATTGCCGGTAAAGCCAAGCCCCTTGTTGAGAGAAAAGGCAGCGTCAAACTGTTCACGGGCGGGAGTAAAGCGATCCGCCTCCAGATACGCGAGGCCGAGACGGTCATGAATCTCCGCTGCCGTTTCCACCAGACGCGGTGTTGCATCAAGCTCTTTTTCGACGGCGCGGGCCATGCCGTCCAGCTCGGCGGCACTTTTCGACGCATCTTTCTGCCAGGAGGACGCGTCGCTCAGTAATTCCCGCTGCTGCTGCAGCAGTGCGCGGAGCGCAGAGTCAAAACTGCTCCATCCGGCAGAAGGCGGTGCCTCCGGCGGTGTTGAACCCAGTTGTTCAAGCCCGGCAGTGATCTCCTGCTGCCTTGTCAAGGCGACTTCGGCGGCAGGGGTGCGCTCCGAACCGGAAAAGAGCCGCTCCGTCACGCGCCGCGTGAGACGACCGAACAGTTCGAGCGGACGGGACGGATTCAATCGTTGTTCAGTCAGCTGCAGCGCACGCAGATAGCCGGTGACCGGGGCTTCCTTTTCGTGCATCTGAAAAGCGGTTGCCGCATAGCGCTGCCGGAAAATCAGTTCGGTATCAGGATTATCGAAAGGGATGTCTGCCGCGAGCCGCTGACGGTAGAACTCCCAGGCGGTCGCCTTGCTGCCGAGCAGATAGGCACTATTTCCGATGTTAAGATCAAGGTTGGCGCGATTTTCCGGCTGCTCCAATGGTCGATTAAGCAGCCAGGCACGCCGGTACAGAGCGAGCGCCCGCTCCAGTCCGCCCCGTTCGCCATGTACGGTCTCGGCCACTTCGGCAAGATAGCCGCGTGTCTGGGGGGGGTACTCCGAAGCCGGCATCCGCTCTGCCGCCCGGGCAATCAGGCGGTCAGCCTCCGTGAACGATTCTTTTCCCGGCAGATAGGTAAGCGTCAGGCCGGTGGCATACAGCAGAACCGGATCATCAGGATAGGAGGCAAGCATCTTGCGATAGAGAGCAAGCAGTTCCGCGGCCTGTCCCATGGCGGCAACGGTTTTGATATACCCGCGATGCGCCTCGACACTCCGTCCGTCATAGCGGATCAGGTCGAGAAACAGGGTGCGTGCGGCAGCCATTTCGCCAAGGCGATACAGGTTTTCACCGGCCGCTACGGTTTTGCGGATATAGGCGGCACGTGCCAGCTGGTAGAGCGGTGTATCCTCCGGCTGTGCGTTCATTTCGGTTTCGTACAGCCCCTTTGCTTCGGAGTATCGTTCTTCACGATAGAGTACCTCGGCAAGCGCAAAACGCGCAGCTGCGGTCGGCGTGGGTATTACCGGAAATTTTTCAAGCACGGTACGATAGGCATCTTTGGCTTTGGCCCACTGGTTGGCACGATACGCGACATCCCCCTGACGGTTCCAGGCTCCCATCGCCAGACGGGGAAGCGTCATGCGATACCGTTCAGCCAGTGCCGCAAGTGCTGCCTGATCCGCATGATCACGGGGAGACACGAGATCAAGCAGCGCCGTTGTTGCAGCATCCGCCCACTCTTCCTGATCGCCGTAGGATGTGATCACCTGCACCAGAGCCGTCTGTGCCCCCTCCCCTTTCTCCAGTTTTGCAAGCAGTTCGGCACGGCGCAGTGCCGCCTCAGCCCTGAACGGGCGGGATGCGTCGGTGAGGGCGGCGGCCTGTTCCGTATAACCAACGGCAGCAAGCAGATCGGCAGCGCCGCCGCCAAACTCGGCATGCAGCCGGGCTGTGTCAATCAGGGAGCGCGCGGTAACATCGCCTCTTTGATTCGCCGCAATGGCAACCATGGCCTGCTGTGCCTCACGGATCAGTTCCTGACGCCTCTGGACGAGAACAACATCACTGCAGCGCAGTGCGGTCTGAACTCTGATTTTTGCAACAGCGGCCAACGCCGCTTCCCGGGAAAAAAGTGCGTAGCGACTGGCAACCGCTGCATACTGGTCGACTGCTGCTGCACGTTCATCCGCCTGCTCCATCAGCCCTGCCAACGCCAGCCCGGCCAGCGCCCCTTCACGGGTTGGCGCATCCTCGCGTGCCAACACTCGGGCGGCTGCTAGTCTGGCATGTGCAGGATCGGCAGGCTGACGTTCAAGAATGATGCGAGCCAGTGCCCACTGTTCCGCCACCGATTCGCGTTCCGGAATTTCACCGGAAAGAGGGAGTGACAACAGCTGCCCACCACCCGCCTGACCGGCCACAAAATAAAAGCAGTTACTCCCCGGAATCGGCGCAATAGCCATCAGGGCAGCAGACGTCAGCGGAGCCGCAAACGGCTGGTCATCGGCACCGTCCCGCCGCAGTTGCAGCCGGAAAATCTGCCCGGATTCGCCACTCGTTGCTGCTGACGACTGACGGGTAAACAGAATTGAATCGTTGTTTTCCCATGCAGGATACAAATCGCGCGCGCCGCCTCCCGTTAATTGGGTCAGGCCTCCCCCCTGCTCGTTCCATACCCAGAGATCACCGTTCGGATCGGAGGTGCGCGAAACGAACAGCCAACGCCGCCCGTCCGGGGCCGGTGCGGCAAAAGCGGCATCAATTCCGACAGGTAGCAGCTCAGTCCGATTATCATTCAGGTTCAGCTTGATCAGTTCACGTAGGTCTGACCCAGGCCGCTGCCGCTGATACACGACAGCCGAGCCGTCAATGGTAAATACCGGGGCATCATCGGCAGCTTCCCGATCGGTCAGTCGTTTCGGCTTTCGATCAGCTTTTACTATATCTAACAGCCAGATATCACCCTTTACATCATCCTGTGCATCAACAAATGCCACGAGAGTACCGTCATTATTGAGAGCCGGAGCGGCAAGGCGTACCGGGCTGGTATGCAGCAGGTGCGGCAGTTCCGCTCCGCCCGTTAAGGAGTAAAACCACAGTTCATCACCCTTGTCGCCCCGTTCAACAGTAACCATGGCCGAGCCGTTTCCTGCGCGGGCGGCGTACAAAACCTGACGTGAACTGAAAATTGCCGGCTGGGGGACGGTTTCCGGACGGGAACGGGGCGCCGGGCGGGGTGCTGCGGGTGCAAGCAGTTCATCACCCAGCGGCAGGGCTGATACCGGCAGAGAGCAGGTCAACAGCATCAAAAAAGTTACAATCACGGAAAAGGCTTTTGATTTCTCCGTTGCTCCGTTGCTCCGTGTTATAACAACTGTTAGTATGTGCCATTTCATAACGTTATCCACTTTCCGCTTTCATCTTGTACTTTTGAACCGGGCACGCTGTTCTGGCGGTTGATCCGGGCAAACACCTTCCGAATGGCGGGAAGATCCTTGATCGTGAAGTTTTCATTGGTCTGTACTACGCGCATCATCAGAATGTCGCGCGACTGATTGACCTCCTTCACCACCTGTTGGAATTCCGCTTCACTGTAATTGGCGGCAAACGTGTTTAACTCCTTTGACTGCAGCTTTGGTGTTTCCCGGGCAAACGGTGTCAGCAGCCCATCCTGGTTTTCCCCTATCCAGCCGAACCGTTTAAAGGTTTCAATATCATCGGCATGAAAAGCAATTGTCTCCAGCGCCCTGGTGGCATCACGCTGTTCCGGTGTATGACGCGGCGGCACTTCGATCTTACCGTTCGGTGATACTCCTCGTACCGAAGCGACCAGCAGCATGTCCTGGTTCAGACTGTTGTAGGTGCCAAGTACCTGATTTTCCAGTGAGGTCCGCTCGCTAACTACATTGACATCGACCTTGGCCAGGGTACAGCCGGAGAATGACAGTGCAAGGCTGAATAACACGGAGCAACGGAGCGACAGAGAAATCAAAACATTTCCTGAAAAAAATGGTCGGCATATTTTTAAATTATGGTTTCTAACAAATTGCAATCCGCCGGTGCTCCGTTGCTCCGTTGCTCCGTGTTTCAAATATTTTTTCAATATTCTATTGTTCATACATCCTCCGTTGTAACGATAGTTCACCTTTGGATCCAATCACCAACGTATCAGCTCGCATCAGATCGAGAATGCCGCGCAGCGCTGCAATTTTTGTGCTGTTCTTTTCGAGTTCCTGACGGTGCGGCAGCTCGGAAATCCGCAGCCGTTCAACTTTTGGCAGATCGACCGCCACTCCCTTGATCTGAGCTTCCCCTTCCATACTGAAAGCGCCATCACGCGCTGTCGCCCGGAGCCCCTTGAGTCGGCCCAATTTCAGTATTTTTCGCTGTGCAACCACCTGCTCGTTTCGTTCGTATGGATCAAGAGCGAACAGCGCTCTCTCAATGGTGTTGGCACCGATTTTACGCACATTCAGTGTCAAGTGCAGCTGCTCCAGCAGCGTGCGCTGCTCGACGGTCAGAGGCGCCGTAATGGCCAGTTCACCGGTAATTTCGGCATCCTGATCTGCCTGTCGGGAGCGTGCTTCCGGAGGCAACAGATACGTTATATCAAGGTTTGAAAAGGAGCCGGCAGAAGAAAAGACCGGAACATCCTGTTTCAGATCAAATAGAGAGCTTGCCAGTACCGTTCCCCCGAGCAGGTCTGCCTGAAAGAAGTTGATGCCGGTTTTTTCTCTGGTGAGGAGCAGATCGCCTTCCAGAGCGGTCAACTCCAGCGGTGAACCGGATACCATGGTGACCACACGTCTGATCGAGAACGAACGGGAACCGGTAACATCTCCACGCAGATCGTCATGAACACGTTCAACCAGTTCCTTTGCGCCGGTGTTGACGATTGATACCGCCTCCGGTCTGACCAGAGACCGTGACAGCGGCGTCCAGCTGTCAGCCTGACTCCGGTCGAATACATATATTCGATTGAATGAAATATCAGAGCGCATCCCTTCTATAGTCGTGCCGTTGGCCATCTGTGCGCTGAAGTCGCTCGTATTCAGTGCGCAACGGAGTGCCAGCTCACGCCCGGCGGTCAGATCGGCACGCAGTGAGGCGGCGGCACGTCCGCTTGTATTTATACCGGGCAGCAGCGGTTTCAGTTCAGGAGAAAAAGTAGCATCAAGCGAAGCAAACAGAGTCGCGTCGAGCCGTTTGAGTAGCGTCCCCCTATTAAACGGTTGCTCCTCATTCAACAGAGCGTCGAGGCGACTCACGTTCAACTCGGCCTCATGCGACAGCGCGAGCGGATCGATACGCAGTTCTTCATGCAGCCGGAGTCTGCTCCAGTCGGCAAGGTCACCGGACAGTGCCAGAGATCCATGCTGGGGCGGAAATTTTTCCGCCGGGCCCGTTAATCCACTCAAGCCGGAGAACAGCACATTTCCGGCACATCGGGCTGACTCACCTTTTTTGGCCACAACAATCCGCAGGTCGGGTGCGGTACGCAGGCCGCTGATCCGAAACGCCCCTTGTGCCGACGGAACTGTCGCGGAAACATCATCCAGTTTTATGGCAATATCCAGTTTGTCCAGTCGCTCCAGAGAGCTTCTGGCTCTGCGCAGCAGATGGGTGTCGTCCGCAGGGGTCATGCCGGTCAATGGTGCTGCCAGGTTCCAGGTAGCGCTCACCACCCCGCCCGCTGTCAGTCCGGACGGTACAAACCGGGCAACAGCGGGAAGTGCACGCTGCAGATCGAGCCGCATTGAGCCGGTAGTCGAAGCAACTGACGACAGGGCAGCGTCAGCAGTCAGGTGAAAAAAATCACCGGCGCTGACACGGGCGGCGGCGTGGCGAACCGTTGGCCGCGCTCCTTTTTCGGCGGCAAGAACGGTATCTTCCGCCGTTAGTGAAGCGGAAAACGGCAACGGCCCGAACCGTTTTCCTGATCGGGACCCTTTTAGTGATGCCGCTGTCAGGGAAAAATCCGCACGCTTTGCTTCAACCGTCCCTCTCTCGGTCGCCTGCGCCTGCAGAGAAAGCTGTTCTTGAACATGTTCCAGGACAAACTGCGTACCGCTTGCAACGCGGTCAAGATCACACGACTGGCTCAGTGCCATTGTTGCAGCCACAGTGCGCGGTGAACTGCTCTTCAGGTTAAGGTTGCTGACGACAGCCCCGATTGCGCCGCGTGCCCCGCTGAGTATCAACGGTTCTGCGCCGGACAGCACGGCGCTCCCGATACTCCAGCGCAGCTTCGCCGTTACAGAGTTGGGTTGTTTTGCCGTCAGCGGGCAGGTTACATTTTCAAGAAGCAGGTCAACAGTATCGGCCGTCAGCATACCTTTCTGCAGAGCAATCCGGACATAGGGAAGGGAAATACCGAAACCGCTAGCAGCAAGTTCACCGCTGTTTTCGGGGCCATTCAGACGGAGCGATGCGGAACGAAGGAAAATTTCGCCCGTCAGCTCCTTGACCGGAGTATCTGGCGGAAGAAACGGAGCAGCCACGGCACGCGCCCGGGCCAGATCGAGCCGCAGGGGACCAAGGCGGGCCTCAATTGAGCGGTCAGGAGCGGTTGGCCGGTTGACGGATGCGCTCCACTCGGCATCAATCAACCCCGGCACGGATATAGAACCACCGGGAAAGACGACTTTCTGCTCGGCATGACTGGTGGCAATCTGCTGCTGAAGTTTTACATCCAGCGGCCCGATTTGCTTAGTTTTCAGGGAACCGCCGCGTGCCACCAGACCGGAGCCGTCAAGTGTCACTGTCGCATGCAGATCACGCTGTGCATCAGCTTTTGCCTTCAGATTCAAATCGAAAGTTCCTGCCAATATCGGAACTGTGGCGGGAACAAATGGATGCGCCATCGCCAGCAGCTGGGGCAGGTCCAGCTGCCAACGGGCAGCAAAACCATCGGCGTGACTGAGACCGCCCGAAACCGAAAGAGTCGTACCGGGCGCCGAGGCGTCAACGGCAAAGAGCGCTGAAGCGATATGAATCCTCCGGGCTTTCGTCACCAGATCACTGACTGTGGCAGTTAGAGTGACAATCCCCATATCCCGGCCATCAACTACGACACGACCATTCATCTCGACAGCAACCGGTTTTGCTGCGAGCGACGGCATGGCCAGGCGACACGAAAAATCCTGAAGCTGTAGTTGTTTCCCCGGGGCCGGGACTCGATAGGTGATCTGTACCGGTGCAATTTCAACCTGAACACGCAGATCGAGCGGCAGCGGAAAATCAAGCCCCTGCATTTTTTCTATTGTCTCAGCCAGCACTGTCAGAGGATCTTTGGTTGGCGGTGGAGGTGGCGTTTTTGGTGGGCCGGGAGCAAGTTGAGCCAGAACAGTATGTATCCTGACCACGAAATCAACGCCGAGATGTCCATCAGTGCCGCGACTGATTCCCGGAATAATGACAAGCCGCCTAATGTCTGCGGTAAGAAGCGGTGCAGGCCCATCTCCAAGCTTGAGGCCGGAAAGAACCAGGCCGTCGGACCAGGTCATGGCAAGGTTCGACCATTCCACCTGACGTTTCATGGAGGCTGCAAGGGCTTTTTGAATACGGGTCTGCACGAAGCTGGTGCTGACAAGGGTTGGGAGAAATGCCAGACAGAGCAATACCGTTGCCATGATGCCGGCAACGATGACCACCGAAATTTTAAGAATATGTTTGATATGTAATCCGCGTTTTAAATTAATCATACGTTTTTTGAATTTTGCGAAGAGTAGTCGAAGTGATCACGAAAACCGGATCAAAATACCCAGGAGTCTGATCCAGTGCAACGTCAATCGTCATCCATCATGCGATGCTTCGGCCTTTCCACATCATCAAATTCACCCTTCTTGACCGCCCAGATGAACACCAGCCAGCAGCCGGCACCCAGACAGAGCGACAATAGTATCAAGATTACCAGGGTTTCATCCATGACGGTTGAACCTCATGAGACGGAGCGAATTGAGCGATACCAGCAACGAGCTGGCGGTCATGGCAACAGCGGCATACACGGGTGTCAGTATGCCGGCCATCGCCAGCGGAATACCGACGATATTATACACGAAAGCCCAGGCAAGGTTCTGTTTAATAATCGTCATGGTGGCCCGACTGATGTGATATGCCGTGGCTATGCGCATCAGATTGTTTTCAGATATAATAACATCGGCATTTTCAAGGGCAATATCGCTCGAATCCGAGAGCGAGCAACTGACCGTGGCAGCGGCCAGCGCTGGCGCATCGTTAATGCCGTCACCAACCATCAGTACACGACGACCCTGCTCGTGAAGTTCGGTGACGTATTCCAGCTTCTGGTTCGGCGTCATTGCGCCGCGTGCCACAGCAATACCTGTTTCCGCCGCAATGCGCTCCACAGTCAGCTGATGGTCGCCGCTGATCAGAGCAATGGACATGTTTACCGCAACGAGAGCTGACATCACATCACCGGCACCTTTGCGCAGCTGATCCACCAGCAGGAAGCGTCCCGCAAGCTCTCCGTCAATGGCTACCAGAACAGCGCTTGCGCTGCCGTCATGCTGCTGGTCGAGATCGGCGACAATTCCCTGCTCCTGCAGAAAATCGAGACTGCCGCACAGAACACGCCTGCCATCCGGAAGAACCCCCGAAATGCCCCTGCCGGGAATGGAACAGAAATCACGGCACGATTCCGGTCGATATCCCTGTTCAGCGGCATAACCGACGATAGCACGGGCGAGTGGATGTGATGCCAGTTCCTCGACAGTTGCAGCCGACTGGAGGACACAGGTGCCGGCATGCCCCGGGTAGGTATCAAATTGAACAACACCCGGCAGACCACAGGTCACCGTACCGGTTTTATCAAACAGCACGCTATTGATTGACGCCAGGCGCTCAATGACATCACCCCCCCGCAGGATAATGCCGAGCGTAGCAGAACGGCTGCAGGCGGCCAGCACCGCCGCCGGAACAGCCAACCCCATGGCGCAGGGGCAGGCAATCAGGATAATCGACAATGCTGCCATGAATGCAGTACCGGTACTGTCTCCAAGCAGCAGGAGCCGCACAGCAGCCACCAGCAGAGCAAGAAAAATAACCGCCAGTACGAACCACCCGGAAACCCGGTCGGCCAGTTTCTGAAGTATTGGTTTTCCTGCCTGTGCCATCTGCACCAGCGCCGCTACCCGCATCAGGTAGCTCTGACCGGCCGGCCGGAGCGCCTGCACCGTCACCGGTGCCGCCACGTTGACACAGCCGGAACGAACTTCATCGCCCGTTGTGAGAAGGACCGGCTGACTTTCGCCGGTAGCCAGCGATTGATCGACCTCCGTCGCCCCTTCAACAATCAGACAATCAACCGGAAAGCGTTCCCCCTGCCTGACCAGCAGCAGATCGCCCGGCCGCACAGCATCAACTTCAATGGTGCGGTCGCCCTCCTCCTCTACCAGCGTTGCCCGCTGAGGTGCAGCGGCATACAAAGAGCTGATCCCGGACATGGCCTTGCGGCGAACCGATATTTCAAGAAGCCGCCCGATCAGGATAAACGTCACGATCATGGCGGCACTCTCAAAGTAGGTTTCCTGGCCGGTGAACAGTGCCCAGACGCTGTAGAGCCATGCCGAGAGAGCTCCAAGGGCGATAAGCAGATCCATGCCGGGGGCAGCGGTTTTGATGGAGCGCCAGGCGCCGGCCAGGAACGGCCAGCCGGAGTAAAAAACCACCGGCGTTGTTACCAGCAGCGACACATACTGCAGTAGTTGCTTCATGGCACCATCAATGCCCTGAAAATAACCGGCATACAGGGCATACGAATAGGCCATCAGCTGCATAGTCAGAAAGAGAGCTGTCCCGAAACGGAGCAGCAGGTCATCGCGCTCCCGTTTGGCATCTTTTTCTGACTGGTCAGCTGAATACGGTCGCGGGGTGTAGCCGAGACTGGTTATGACGGAGAACAGTTCCAGCGGCGTAACCTGTGCAGGGTCAAAACGAAGCGAGGCGATGCCCCCGCTGTAGGAAATGCTGACAGATTCAACACCTGTCATGCGGGTCATCATCCGCTCAAGCAGCCAGACACAGGAGGGGCAAGTGATGCCGTGAATCAGAATATCAAAACGGCATACATCACCTTCAGGCACCAGATGTTTCAGGAGCTCTGCTTCGGTATATCGTGACACGTCTGCTTCACCAACCGTCGGCACTGCACGGTCGGAGCGGAGGTAGAAACTGTCCAGTCCGGCCGCGCAGATCAGATGATACGCGCCATGGCAGCCTCGGCAGCAGAAGACCACGTTACTGCCGTCAGCAGCGATATCTATGATCGCTTTCCAGCGAAAGCTGATGCCGCAGTGGCTGCAGACCTGCTCCGGTGACATGTTCATGGTGAAATAGTCACCGTAGCAGCTATCCGGTCTCCACTCACCAGCTGCAGCTGAAATTTACCCGGTTGGCGGGTTGTTAACGGATGGATCATAAAAATAATTTCCCGGTGTTGATTGGCCGCAATTTCAATATCACGGGTCTGGCCGTGCAGTTCAACTCCAGAGGCGGCATCACCGGCAACACGTATGGAATAGGTGCGGGGCGCTTCAGTGCGATTGCCGATAACGGCACGCCATGGCTGAGCCAGGCTGCCGTCCGGCAACCGGCGTGGCTCGGCGGTTGCAACCCGCTGCACGGCAAAAGCATCCTGGCTTCTGCCTGCAACTCCCCAGGTGAGCACCCCCACCAGAAGCACCGTCGCAAACAGGAGAGCGATGGTCGTGGTGCCAAATCGGAAACCGCCCCCTTTCTCGCTGCCAAAACGGTAATCAATCAGTCCGAATCCGTCAGGCTTCCGCTCCATAACGCCGCGGCAGGCATCAATACAGCGCCCGCAGCCGATACATTCAATCTGGAATCCCTCCCGGATATCAATCCCCATCGGACAGGTACGGACACAGGCGTTGCACCGCAGGCAGCGGCCCCGCACCTCTTCCAGAAACGAAATATTCAGTGTGCCGGCATCCATCAATGCTGTTTGAAACCTGCCATACGGGCAATAGCTGCGGCAGAAACTCCGCTTTACCAGTATCAGGTTAAGATAGCCGCTCACTGTCAGCAGAAGGAATACAGACAGCATGGCCGGATGGTCGGAAAAATGAAGAAGATCTGTCAATACCCGCTCTGGTGTCATGAACCAGCAGAACAGATTGAAAGCAACCAGTTTGGCAATAATCAGGGCGGTAAGATGTTCAACCACTCGTGCAACGTACGGGGGGACTCTCTTGTTAAAGAGGAGTGTCACCAACTCCGTCATATCATTGAACACCGTCTGCGGACAGAGCCAACCGCACCAGACACGCCCGAGCACTGCCGTCATCAGCAGAAACAGTATCACGAGCAGCAGTGTGACCAGCAGTACGAGATAAAACTGGTCAATCCGTAACGGTACCCCTGCCATAAAGAGAGTCATCTTCCCAATATCCATGCGCAGAAGCGGGTTTCCTGAAAATGAGACAAAGGGGATCAGCAGTGCGGCGGCAAGCAATAAGAATTGGACAAACTGGCGTTTTCTGGTAATCCGTGGCAGAGGCATCCAGCGATATCCTTTGGGGGCATTGCTATGGCAGAGCATCTATCCTGCGCTATGACTGCTTAAAAATTCAGGAGACTTCCAGCTATCCAGACACTCATCCCGGTTCCTCAGAACATTCCATGCAGTGGCGCACCGGGTGCGGCAAGTGCTTCAATTTTCCTCTCAACAGCAGGATCATCAACTAACGGCGGGGCATGAAACGGCTTGATCCGGGCGTCAATAACGAGAGGTCCGCGACACCCCCAGTGCCGACCATGGGTCTCGGGATGGATGCCGTAGAGATCTGTTGCCGGATTTGAACGGGTAAATGTCACCCAGAGGAAATTGTTCATGGTGGCTGCAGTAAACTGGCTGTCGTCGCAGACCACTATCAGTGGAAAGCCGTCGAACTGTTGACGCCTTGCATAAAAAGAGCAGAACTCTTCAAGCAGAGGATCACATTCACCCCTCCCCTGCCTTGATGGAGGCCCCTGGATTGCCAGAATACCGGCCAGACACACTGCAGTGGGTCCAAATTCCGCCGGCAGTTCAAGACCGGCAGGCGGTTCGGTTGCCAACTGCCGCAGCACCGGGCCCGCAGCGGCGATCACTACTTTGGAACCTTCGTTAAGAGCGGTGCCGCTGTAGTCGAGCGTATCAATTGTTGTTGCAGTCTGGAAATGAAGACAACTGCGCCAGTCAGCACGTTCCAGAACGTGTCCCAGAAATGCTGCCATGTCGTGGGTATGCAGCGACGGTGCATCCTCATGAGCCGCTATCAGCAGATATTTGGCCAGTGACAACTGCCCCTGGCCAAGGATCGCATTAGCCACGGTCAACAGCTCCTGCGGGCGCCGCACGGGAGCGTACGGCACATAACGTTCGCTGGCTATCGCCAGCAGCAGCGGATGTACACCGGCAGCGTCAACGGCATGAACTTCCCGCACTCCCGTCACAACAGCGGGAATCAGCGGTCCGGTCAGTTCATGAATGAAGGCGCCGAAACTGGTATCTTCCTGAGGTGGACGCCCGACGGTCGTAAATGGAAAGATGGCATCGCGCCGGTGATATACCCGGTCAATTTCGATATAGGGGAATTCATGAACAAGGCTATAGTAGCCAAGATGGTCGCCAAACGGCCCTTCAGGCAGGGTTCCGGATGGATGAATAACGCCGCTGATGCAGAAATCGGCCTCTGAAGAGACCGGCAGATGCCCCGCAATTTTCGTCATCGGGATTCGGTGTCCGGCCAGCAATCCGGCAAAAGAGAGTTCCGGCATTCCTTCCGGCAGCGGCATGACTGCTGCCACGGTCATGGCGGGCGCACCGCCCAGAAAAATAGAGACGCGAAGCAGGTCACCCCGTTCAATCGCCTCGGCATGGTGGGCGCCAATGCCGCGATGAATCTGGTAATGCAGCCCGGCCTGCCTGTCAGATTGGTAGCTGTTGCCGGAGATCTGAATGCGATACATGCCGAGATTGGATCTGGCAAAACCGGGATGTGCAGGGCTTTCGCTGTAGACTTGCGGCAGAGTCAAAAACGCCCCGCCGTCACCCGGCCATGAAACGAGTTGCGGCAGAGTGGAGAGGTTTGTCGAACATTCCAGAAGCGGAGCCTTGCTTGTTGTTACCGGAAGCAGATGATACGCGGCAAAAGGGGCTTTTACGAGATCGAGCGGATTTTTAAGCAGTGCAAACGGGTTTAATTTGAGTTCGACGAGACGCCGTATATCGTCCAGCGTATCACGGAAGATAAAACGGGTTCTCTCCAGCGTCCCGAACAGGTTACCCAGCAGCGGGAACCGGCAGCCTGCTCCGTTGGTAAAAAGCAGCGCCGGACCACCCGCCTGATACACCCGCCGCTGCAGCGCCCCGATTTCGAGGTGTGGGTCGAGCGGTGCGGTAATTCGGACAAGTTTGCCATGCCGCTCAAGATCCACCACACATTCCTGAAGATTTCTGTAACCCATGGTGTAAAACCAGCCTTGAAAAGATGTCTTGACCCTGCGCAAGGTATCATTGTACTCAGGTAATTACAATCCGCATTGCACTCAGGTGGAGCACCATGCCACGCCTTACCCTCTTTAAAAAAATTCTCGTTACCACCCTGCTGCTGTCGCTGCTGCCACTTATGGTGTCTTCCATGATTCTTTTTTTCAATCTGGAAGCGACCAGTTCGCGCCTCACGACCGATATTGGCGGTACGGCAGATCTTCAGGCATCGGAATTGCTCCAGATGCGGGCAGTTCAGGTCGCTAAAAGTGTGGCTGACTTCCTGAACCAGTGCGAAAGTGACCTGCTGTTTTTGTCGCGTTCGCAGCTCGACCAGGCGACTCTGCTCAATTTTTACGCCAGCAGGCGCGGTGAAATATGGTACCGGACCGGGATTGCAACGGCACCGGAGGAAATACGTGAGCAGGTACCCCTCTACCGGAGCATTGCCGTCATTGACAAAAATGGCCAGGAAAAGCTGGTAATAAAGGATGGTATGACCGTACCACCTGCAGAGTTGAAAAACATTTCAGACCCTGCACATACAGAATTTCTTACGGAAGATTATTTTCAGCAGGTTCGCATGCATTCGGGCAAAATGTATGTTTCGCATCTTACCGGGTTTCATCTTTCAAAGCAGGAGCAGTTGAACGGCGCTGACGAACCGGAACATGCCCTGGACGGGAAAATGTATCAGGGTGTGATTCGGTTTGCAGCGGCACTGTTTGATAGCCGGGGCAACTTCAACGGCGTGATTGTTTTGTCGCTTGACCATCGCCATCTGATGTCGTTTACCCAACATATCGACCCGGGGCATAACTTCTCCACTGTATTTCCTTCCTACAAAAGCGGCAATTACGCTTTTATGTTCGATGACGAGGGGTGGATCATCACTCACCCGAAGTTTTGGGATATCAGGGGGCTTGACGCCGTTGGCCAACTCGTCCCCCCCTACACGGCAGCTTCGTCGAAAGATGACATAGCTCGTGGTCGAATACCGTTCAATCTGGACCATGCCGGATTCATCCACCCGAATTACCCGGTGGTTGCCGCTCAGGTGCGACAGCTCAAATCAGGATTTGTTGATACGACTAACGTTGGCGGCGCCAGAAAAATCATGGCGTATGCCCCGATCCCGTACAATAGAGGTGATTATGACCGGCATGGTATTTTCGGAGGCATCACCATCGGTTTTCAGCTGGACCAGTTCCAGGACGCCGCCCGGAGAGGCAGCCGCCTGATCAACCGGCAGCTTGGTGATCACCGAACGCAGAGTGCCGCCATTATTCTGATCACTTCGCTGCTTGCCGGGTTTTCGGCGTGGGGATTATCGCGGGGCATTACCCGGCCGCTGCAGCATCTGACTGACGGCGCCCGCAAACTTGCCGAGGGGGATGTGCAGAGTCGGGTGGATGTTTCGTCAGGCGATGAAATAGGCGAGCTTGCTCGAACGTTCAACATAATGGCCGATGAGCTTGAGACGCGCAAAAACAACCTCTTGGCAACTTTTGATGAACTGCAGCAGTCCCGGGCCGATATTATCGCCGAACGCAATTTCAAAACGAGCATCCTGGAAAGTATTTCCAGCGCAATTATTACCATATCACCGTCCGGGACTCTGACCTCGATCAACGGTGTCGGACAGCAGTTCCTTGCAGATTCAGCCCGCTTCGACAGCGACTATCACACGGTTTTTTCCTCATGGCCGGAGGTTTGTACCCGGATAGAAGCCGCGCTTCTCACTGGTCAGGGGTACGGGCGGGTTCCACTGCACCGACAGAGTGACGGGGAGATGACCTTTTACGATTTCGGCCTGTTTCCAATCGGTGCCGGCGCCGAAATGGGGTTGACCGTAACATTGCGCAATGAAACGGAACGGGAGCGTCTGCGTGAGGAAACAGTTCGCCTTGACCGTCTGGCATCTCTTGGCAAGCTTTCAGCCGGCATAGCTCACGAAGTACGTAATCCGCTCACCGGTATTTCACTGCTGCTTGATGATCTGCACGACCAGCCGGGTTTCAGCCCGGAAGACAGGGAGATGCTCTCAAAGGCACTTGCGGAAATTGAGCGGGTTGAGCGGCTTATCAGCGCGCTTCTCAATTATTCGTCGCCGGTCAGGACCGATTTCAGGGAGGGCGATCTTACCCAACTGATACGGGATATCCTTTTACTGATGCGGCGACAGGCCGAGAAACAGGGTATCACGCTGAATGTACACACTGCTCCGCTGCCGTCGTTCAGGTTTGACCCGGAAAAGATGCGCCAGGCGTTAATCAATATCTTGAAAAATTCCCTGGAAGTGCTTGATTCAGGAGGGGTAATATCAATTACAACCGAATTTACCGAAACAACCGTGACCATCTTCATTCATGATAACGGCCCAGGAATACGTGAGCAGGACCTGCCGCAGATTTTCGAGCCGTTTTTCACCCGGAAAGGGGCCGGTACCGGTCTTGGACTTTCGATTACCCAGCGGATTATTGAAGAACATCACGGCAGTTTATCCGTCGAAAGCGATGGATCAAGCGGCACTACCTTCAGAATTGTGTTGCCGCTTGACCTTCGACAGGTCTAACCGGAAGCCATTACCGCACTAGTACCGCCGCGTACCCCACCACCTGCCGGTTATCGCCGGTGATATCACCGCTAGTGTTATATGCAACAATTTCCGCATGTGTGGCGCCCTGCTGAAGTACCGCTTCCAGCATGACCGTGGCCGGAGCGACTCCGCACATGGTAATCTGCTGTCGCCGACACGTCTCCAGCAATCCCCTGCCGTCAAGGGCAGAAATGCACTCCAGCGCCAGATGATCCTTCCGGCGGGCCGCGTCGGCAGATTCATAATGGGTCATGTCGGAACTGGCCACAATCAGCACCTCTTCCCCATACTCCTTAATAGCGGCAGCTATGCCGTGGCCAATGTCACGCAGCACCTCATAATTACCCTGCCCGATGCAGAGCGCGGCAATGATAACATCAGGGCGCAGATGCTGCAGAAATGGGAGCTGCACTTCCAGTGAATGCTCATGCTGATGTGCAACTGTATCGCTGTGAAGGTAGGGCCCGTGCTCCAGTAGCAGGGTGTTCAGGCGTGAATCGATCGGTGTTGTGCCAAGCGGCGTCAGCCATTCGCCATCCGGATAGAGCGCAGCAGCGGCGCCAACACCATGATGATTCGGTCCGATAATCAGAACCGATTTCGGAAGGGTGACTTTTGCAAACAGCTGCCCGGCAATCGCCCCGGAATACAGATACCCGGCATGAGGAGAAATAATGCCTTTTGTCGCTTGTGGTGCAGAACGCTCCGGTATCATCTGAGAGAGAGCGGCGCGCAGTTGGCTTTCACTGTCGGGGTAAAACTGGCCTGCTACGGCGGGCTGACGCTGCATGATTGACCTCCAGGTACACTATGAGAATGGCAACTCACCCTCCGTCGGAACGGCCTTCTCCGGTTCAAGCGGTAACTCCTCCTGACGCTCGAACAGAGGTACTTCGTCCAACGCCTGTATTTCTCGGAGAGTCGGTAGACTTTTCAAATCTTTAAGACCAAAAACTTCAAGAAATTCTTTAGATGTACCGTAAATAAGCGGCCGCCCGGGAATATCCTTTTTGCCCAGGATCCGCACCAGATGCTTTTCCAGCAGTGATTTCAGGACACCGCCACAGTCAACTCCCCGTAAATGCTCTACTTCAGCACGGGTAATCGGTTGCCGATAGGCAACAATTGCCAATGTTTCCAGGGAGGACTGTGAAAATTTTGCCGGTCTGGTTTTAATATGGCGGGTAATGTAACCGTGCAATGCGGGAAGTGTCCTGAAATGCCATCCGCCGGCCACCTCAACAATTTCAAAGCCCCCTCCCCTCCTGCGATGAGACTCGACCAGTTCAGACAGGGCTGTTTTTATCTCATTCCGGTCGAATTCCGGAAGCAACTCGCAGATGCGATCTGTCGAAAGAGCGGAATCGGCTGTAAAGACCAGGCTCTCGATAATGGCTGGCAATTCGCTGTTCATTACGGGATTACACCTCGGCGGAGCTCATTGCAACGGCAGGAACAAACCAGATCGGACCATGGTGGTCAACCTGGAAAATACGGATCAACTTGAGCCGGCAGAGTTCCAGTAGTGCCAGAAATGTGACGATGATCCGCTCACGGGTCAGTTCGTCCCGGACCAACTCGTCGAACTGGACCGTCTCCCGCTCCTGGAGCAGTGACAGGATCTCGTTGATGCAGTCGGCAATGCTGAGCGAATCACCCGGCGCAACATCATGAAACTGTTCCTCAGGGATACTCTGCAGCAGGGCGCGAAATGCGTCCACCAACTCAAACAGACTCACCTCAAGCGGGCCTTCAGTATTCTGGGCAGCAACAAGTACCGGCTCTGCAGCAGTCCGCAGGAACACTTCCCTTCCGAGCAGTGCACGGGCACCGATCAGCATCCCGGCCTCCTTGTACTGCTGATACTCCTGCAGACGCCGCACCAGTTCACTGCGCGGGTCTTCCTCCTCAGGTTCCGGCTCTTCCTGTTCGTCCTGCGGGAGAAGCTGTCGGGATTTGATCTGGAGCAGAGTTGCCGCCATGACCAGAAATTCGCCCGCCACCTCCAGATTAAGCTCTTTCAGCAGTTTGATATAAGCAAGATACTGCCGGGTGATGACCGCGATCGAAATAGCGCAGATATCAAGTTCATTTTTCCTGATCAGATGCAGCAGCAGATCCATCGGGCCATCAAACGTATCCAGGTGGATGTTGTACTGCTCATGGAGACCGTCCAGCAGAGGCAGTTTTTCCTCGCTGTGAGGATACGTCTCGGTATTCATATCAGAATTTGAGCGCCGTCCTTACCTCAGCCATGACCGCATCGGATATCTGGGACGCCCTGCGGCTTCCGTCCTGCAACAGATCATCAATGAAACCGGGGTTGGCAGCCAGTTCTTCACGTTTGGTACGGAACGGCGCAAGGCGTTCGTTCATGCAGGTAACCAGTATTTTTTTACACTCTACACAGCCGATGCCCGCAGTGCGGCAGGCCGGCATAATTTCAGCCAGTTTTTCTTCCGGCACGTAAAGGCGGTGCAGGTTAAATGCCACACAGATTTCGGGATCACCCGGATCGTTACGCCGCACCCGCGCCGGATCAGTCATCATCCCCATGATTTTTTTGCTGGACTCTTCTGCCGAGTCGGAAAGATAGATCGAGTTATTGTACGATTTGCTCATTTTACGCCCATCCAGACCGGGAAGCTTGGGAGTTTCAGTCAGCAGTGCTTCCGGTTCGGGGAACACCTCACCATACAGATGGTTGAAACGACGGGCAATTTCGCGGGTAATTTCCAGATGAGGCAGCTGATCATGCCCCACCGGAACACGAGTCGCCTTATACAGGATAATATCGGCAGCCATCAGCACCGGATAGCCGAGAAAACCGAAAGTGGTGAGATCCCGGGCTTCAATGTTGTCAAGCATCTCCTTGTAGGTTGGATTACGCTCCAGCCAGGAAACCGGCGTGATCATTGAGAGGATCAGATTCAGTTCGGAGTGATGCGGAACAAGGCTCTGCCGGAATACCACACATTTTTGGGGATCAAGTCCAAAAGCCACCCAGTCGAGCACCATTTCACGGGTACTCTGGGCAATGCCGGATGTATCGGCATATTCAGTGGTAAGAGAATGCCAGTCCGCGACAAAAAAGAAGCAGTCATACGAATCCTGCATTTTGACCCAATTTTCCAGTACCCCGTGATAATGACCGATATGCAGCCGGCCGCTTGGCCTCATGCCGCTGACAACGCGTTGTTTCATGTTAAATAGCTCCTTGTGAACAGCTGGTCTGATCTGCTAGAGTGCCTGATCGAAACTCATCTCGCAGACGGGGAAATTTACATGAAGAGACCCGAAATTGAAACCAAAATCATGAATCCGCTCATCGGCACAACCATTCCTCTGCCGTCATACGCAACGGACGGCGCTGCCGCCATCGATCTGCGCGCCTGTCTGGAAAGTCCGAAAACCGTGCAGCCGGGAGAGACCATACTGATTCCGAGCGGCATTGCCATCAGCATCCACAACCCCGGCCTGGTGGCGCTGCTGGTGCCGCGCTCCGGCCTCGGCATCAAACATGGCATTGTGCTGGCGAACACTATTGGCGTGATTGATTCTGACTATCAGGGTGAAATCGGTATAGGGATTCTCAACCGGGGCAGTGCCCCCTATACGATCGAACCGGGGGAGAGAGTCTGCCAGATGTTGTTTGTACCGGTACAGCAGGTAGGCTTGAGCGTAGTAGCGGAATTCAGCCGGGAAAGCGAACGGGGCGCAGGGGGATTCGGTTCTACGGGGAGCCATTAACCCGGAAAGAACCGATTCCGGAATCGGCACCGTTCGATCCTTTTTACCCTTGCCATGCACCGTCAGAACAATTGCAACAAAATTAAAATTTTATACTTGCTACGAAATGTCGCCCCTGGCCGACAGGACAGGAGTACCTCAAGGAGCATTGACCGGAATCAGGTCAACAGGTAAAACAGAATATTATCCATAAGTATAAATGTTTAATTATTGAATAGTTATGCCGATATTGTTTTGTTATATATTTTGAAGAGTCTTAAATGAGTGGAAGATGACCGTATTCCGGTCAAGTACGAGTTATGCACGGAGAAAGAATGAAAATATCAATAAGTGACCCACATGTGAGAAAAGCTATTCATAGGGCATACAAAGGTCAATGTTTCTTCACCGGGAGACCTGTAAGTGAAGAGGACATGGCTATTGATCACTTGATACCAAAATCAAAGGGTGGAGAAGACTCATTCGAAAATTTCGTCTTAACATTTCATGATTTAAATTCTGGGAAAAGCAATAAGCTTGACAATGAATTGGAAAGAATGAGATGGGCCGTCAGAAAAATTTATGCGCCAAGGGCGCAAAAGATTTATGAAAAAATAAGCAACAAGATTCAATACCAAGTCAAAATCGATGACGAGTTAGAGACCATTTCTTTGAGAAAATTCAAGACAAGAATAAGTCCGCCAAGCAACCTTAACACATTGAAAAGCAAAGACCTGTTCTGGGTCGATGACAATAAAATTTTGTTACTATCAAGCATCACTGATTTAAGCAATGAAGAAATATACGATATAGACAGAGAAATAGAGACTTACACTGAATTAGCGTTAAATAACGAAGCCGACTATTGTATTAATGTTTGGCTCCCTCCAGAAAAGTCCGCAAAATTTAAATCAATTTGGTATAGCGTTGACGGTTGTTTTCTGAAGCTTGTAAAAAAAGTTGAATATTATGAAAAAGATTCACCAGAGAAATGGGCTTATCTTTATTTCACCAACCAGTATATGAATTTTGTTAAATGGCAAAATGAAACAAATGAGTGTTTAGAGAAGATATTTGAATTAAGTGATAGTGACGAATACGATAAACAATTGAAAAGATTTTGTTCCTATTTCCCCAGACCATATTGGGCTCCTTTGGACGAGAGGAAAATGGCATAACCAGCCCCATGGACGCCGACCGCCCGAAAAGACTGGGCGGGCGGGTCATGGGGGCACCCCGTTAGGCAAATAAACAATGGAGAAAATCTGAAATGGATTTAAACGCAGAAAATTCAAGAGAAATGTTGGAGAAATGCGCGGGTAAAAACAAGATTGCATTGATATTCCATTTAAAAATTAGTGACTTTGAAGGATATAATGACTGGCTTTATGGAAGCAAAGGTAAGTTCGGAAGCAGAAGGATGTTTAGAGTAAAAGCCGATCCTGTTCCTCGTGAGGGAATGGAAATAGATGAGATTGTTATTGATGAGTTTCCATCCTCTAAATCAGCTATCGAGTTTATGTCCGTCTTTGGAGCTGGTTTGAAATTGATTTGCAGTAATGTTGCTGTGCTTGCCATCGTGCCCGAGCCGTCCGCAACATTTCGTATTGTAAAAGCCATTTCATGGTTGGTTCAGTTGTTCAAGGGCGTTAAGGATTGCGGCATTCCCAGCGCAAATTGGAAAGCACCAAATATTGCAGTGTGGCCTGATGAATATCAAATGGATGTTGCAAGAAGTCAAAACCTTGATGAATCACTCTTTGTTTACAATCTGAATAAGAACAGAGCTGTGGCAGAATATCAAACACCAGAAGCTGGCGGCAGGCAAATTAGCGGTCAAGAAGCCTATGACCGCTATGCTAAAATTGCTGGTTTTGAGTTGCTTCGTAGAGGAGCGTTTCCGGTATACGGAGGCAAGCCTGTTTGTCTCTTAGAAGCCCAGAACAACTGTATGCTGGCAGATAGATGGGATAAGTTTATTTTTGTCCGCTATCCTCAGCGCCGCAACTTACTTGCAATCATTGAAAGCGATGAATTTGTAAAAGGACAAACTCACAGAGACGCCGGTTTGGAGCGTGTTGCAATTTTTATGGGAAGAGAAGCCTAACCAGGAAGAAGCAGCGGCCTGAAACCGCCGCTGTTCTCCCAAGCCGTTACCCCAATACAAAAATGAGGAACAATCAAGGAGAAGCTTATGAGCACAGCGAGTATTTCTGAGCCAATTTCCGGTGACAAACTATATCAAGAACGAGCTCGTGCAGCATTCCCCTTACTTGTCCGTCAAGCGCAAGCCGGTGTTCCAATTTATTATTCCGATCTTGCTGAAGAACTGGCAATGCCCAACGCTCGCAATCTCAATTATGTTCTTGGTAGCATAGGACAGTCGCTGGAACTACTGTCTAAGGAATGGAAAGAGAAGGTGCCGCCGATCCAATGCCTTGTTGTCAATAAGAGTACTGGTTTGCCCGGAGAAGGAATTGGTTGGTTCCTCGTCAAGAAAGAAGATTTTGCGGCCTTGCCGCTACGCCAAAAGCGCGCAATTGTAGAAGCTGAACTTCAACATGTTTTCTCGTATCCGCGATGGGGAAAAGTTCTTGAATTTTTTTCACTTGAGCCGACATCTGCAGATTTCACTCCGATTGTATCCAAGGCTTCAGGAGGAGGATTTGGGGGCGGTGAAAGCAAGGATCATAAAGCCCTAAAGGAGTATGTGGCGAAAAATCCCGAATCAATTGGACTAAAAGCAAGTACACCAATCGGCATCCTTGAGCATCCCTTACCGTCAGGCGACAGCCTCGATGTTTCGTTCTTTAACATGAAGGGTTGGGTGGCGGCAGAAGTCAAATCTGCAATTTCTTCAGAAGCCGACATCGTCAGGGGACTGTTTCAGTGCGTTAAGTATCGGGCGGTTATGGAGGCAGTGCAGGTTTCGGAGGCGCAGGCTCAAAATGCAAGAGCTTTGCTTGTACTGGAGTCAAGTTTCCCGCAATCACTCGTCCCGCTGAGAAACATCCTTGGAGTTGAGGTGATTGAAGGTGTCACGCCAAAAAATGGCTAACCAGCGCCAAGACCGGCCCAAAAGCTGGCCGGTCAGGCTTATGGTCGTTGAACGAGGATATTATGGAAAAAGGAAAAACATACGAAGAGCTTACAGTCGATAAGGGAGTTATGGATGTCAATCTCTCGTCTTGGAAACATTTCCATGATTATGTAGTAACAGAGATGCTTGATTACTACCAATACATTTGGAGAGGACAGCTTGACGCAGAATGGGGGCTAGAAACGAGCCTTGATAGGTTGTTCAAAAAGCATAATAAAAAGCCGACCACTGCGCGACTCAATCGACACATGGAAAAGTTCAAACTTGCATCACGAGGTCGCCGCGGAGAAAATCCTCGTAGAGATTTAAACGAAAACGAATGGTGGGCAATTGGCCAACACAATAGCCTTGCTACACCGCTGCTTGATTGGACACATTCTCCATTTGTAGCTCTTTACTTTGCATTTGAGAAACAACAGTCACCTTCTTCCGGTTATCGTGCAGTTTGGGCTCTTGGTGATTCAAAAAACATTGTCACCGCAATACGAAAAGTCAAACCAAGCGCTACAGATGATTCTGTGATTACGTACATTCGCCCTCAACAAGACGAAAATACTCGACTCGTGAACCAAGGCGGTCTTTTTACCCGTGTGCCACTTGGCAGCACTGTTAGAACTTGGATAGAGGAAAATCACGACAAAGACGAAGAAAATATTGCTCACTTAATCAAAATAAAGATACCTGATAGTGGTCGAGAGGAATGCCTTCGGACGCTTAACATGATGAATATTAACCATGCGACGCTTTTTCCCGATTTATATGGTGCCAGCCAACATTGCAACAAAGCTCTCAGCATTGAAAAATATTCCAACTAATCAGAACTGTAAGGCTTGCCAGATTTTTGCATTTTGGAACAAATAAGATGATGAGCTCAACATGCGGCAAGACCGGCCCGAAGTGCCGGTCAGCCGCGGCACCGTTGGTCGTGGAGAGTAAAATGGAATATTTCAGTGATAAAGAAAGAGGTCTTAGACCACGAACTGAGCAGTCAATTATCCCTGCAGTGTGGGGCGGGATAGTGGCTTACATAGAAACTCTAATATCAACGGGAGCGTTGGGGTACCAGTTCCCCGAATTGTGCCCCGACGGAGCAGCTCCTATAGGGACGAATCAAGAAGCGCTCTCCATGGCAATAAAAGCGGAGATCCCAGGAATTGACTGGCCATTGCAAACTCAGAAAAGCGAAACAGGCGGATATTCTTGGGGTACTGAACCTTATGCCCCTGATACGCTTCAGGTACTTGATATAATACAGTTTTGCTACAAAAACTCTGCAAAGCCTATTCAAGGCTCTTTACATCCATTCTTTCAGCATCATCATCTTACTTTCGATGTTCAAGTAGGCCGTCATGAGTTCTGCGAAAGGATTAACACTCTCTTTTCACGTAATGGCCTGGCTTATGAACTTAATCAAAACGGAGCCATAGTTAGATTGGCACCGCCGGTTCTTCAAGAAACCCTTTTTGATGCAATCTTTCGGACTGGCGATCACACACTTGATCAAATGTTGGAGGAAGCTCGTCGAAAGTTCCTTAATCCCAACGTATCGCTTCGGCGCGAGGCTGTAGAGCGACTGTGGGACGCATGGGAACGTATCAAGACTATAGACAGACCCGACAACAAGAAGCTTTCTATTGAACTCCTGTTAAATAAAGCAGCTCAAGAACCTGAAGTCCGACAATTGCTTGAAGATGAGGCGAAAAAACTGACTGAAATAGGTAATTCATTCCATATCCGGCACAGCGAAATGGCTCAGACGAGGATTTCAGACAGTGATCACCTTGATTATATATTCCACCGGCTCTTCAGCATGATTCAGCTGCTTTTGAGAAAGCGGTAGAAAAGTGAAGGGGTTGCCGAGAACATTCGGCAGGGACCTTAGGACGCCATTCACATCTTCACATTTGAGGAAAAGAGATTTCCCAACTCTCGTGTGGACTCGGTCGCGGCGAAAAATCTGCCGCGCCGGTCACACTCATAGCCGTTAACCCAATTACGGAAAAAACTAGGGACACTCCCCATATTTCTGTTGCTAATGTGAAAATCGTACAGTACTATCTCACCCATGCCAAGAATAGCCCGCATCATAGCACCCGGCCACCCACATCACATCACGCAACGTGG
>JAQTQX010000037.1 GCA_028712075.1 Desulfuromonadaceae bacterium | reverse complement strand
CCAGTGGACTTGACCCGTACTCACGTCGGCAGCTGATATAGTTATTGCTGGGATTTCAGCATACGAAAATAATTACCAGCCATGATCTGGATATGGTGGCAGATCTCTGTCAGCGGACCATTATACTGCATGAAGGGGCTGTTATTGCCGACGGGCCGACGAATGAACTTTTCCAAAACGAAACGCTTCTCGCTGCCTGCCGACTGGAGAAGCCGCTATCCATGCAAAACTGTCGGATATGCGGCAAAGTGAAAGAGTGAACCGGATCAACCGTTTTGAATGAGTGGCTCGGAACTACTTGAGATAGCCGAATTTCTTCATACGATAGCGGAACGCGTCAACGCCGAGATTGAGCTTTTTCGCCGCTTTTGACTGATTCCATTCCGTTGTTTCAAGCGCCTGCCTGATAAGTTCCTTTTCAACTTCCTCAATATCTATCCCTTCCGGGGGCAGGCAAAATACTGATGTCGAAACAACGGGCTGCGGTGTAGCCTTGGCCATAATTTCCATTGGCAAATGTTCAAGTAACAGCGAGTCGTCATTGCCGAGTATGATGGCGCGTTCGATGACATTTTTCAGTTCCCTGACATTGCCCGGCCAGTTGTACTCAGTCATCATTTTTCCCGCAATCTCGTCAATCCCCCTGACCTTCTTGTTGAAATCCCTGTTATACCCCTCAATAAAATGGGTGGCCAAGGGCAGAATGTCATCCTTGCGCTCACGCAGTGAAGGCAGAAATATCGGAATGACCTGCAGGCGGTAGTAGAGGTCATTACGAAACGACTTTTCCTCAATCGCCTTGAGCAGCTCTTTGTTCGTCGCTGATATAATTCTGACATCGACGGAGAAAACGCGGCTCCCCCCAATGCGGCGGAATGAGCGGTCTTCAAGGAAACGAAGCAGTTTGGCCTGCATCCCCATTTCCATATCACCGATTTCATCAAGAAACACCGTCCCGCCGTCAGCAATCTCAAACAACCCTTTTTTGGTGGCCTTGGCGTCGGTAAAGGCGCCCTTTTCGTGCCCAAACAGCTCACTTTCCAGCAGAGCGGCAGGCACGGCAGCACAGTTAATCGCAATGAACGGTTTCTCGGCACGGTTGGAGCTGTAGTGGACCCATTTGGCCACGAGCTCCTTGCCGGTACCCGACTCACCCTGCACGAGCACCGATGACGCTTCACTGCGCGCCACTTTTTCAAGGACAGCCATCAGACTCTTGATTTGCCGGCTTTCACCAATGATATTGGGGGGGCCATTTTTCTTGGTCTCCGTGCGCAACCGGATGACTTCCTGTTTGAGGTCGGATGTTTCCAGCGCTTTTTTTACCGTAATTGCCAATTCGTCAAGATTGAACGGCTTGCTGATATAGTCATAGGCACCGAGGCGCATGGCGTTGACGGCATTCTCAAGGCCGCTGTTGGCGGTTACCATGATGACAATAATCTGGTCGTCATGCTCCTTTATCTTTTCCAGGACATCAATGCCGCTGATGCCGGGCAGCTGGATATCCAGCAGAACGAGATCGGGCTGTTCTTCCCGCACCAGTCGCATGGCATCTTCACCGGTACCCGCCGTAACAACTTCATATCCCTGCTTTTTCAGATTCTGCTCAAGTGACCAGCGGATAAGATGTTCATCATCAACGACCAATAGTTTGCTTGTTTTCACTCTATACCTCTATCATTTCTGTGGAATCGATAGTGCTCGAAGGAAGCTCGATCGTAAAGACGGTTCCTGACGCATCGCTTGTTACACGAATATCGCCCTTATGCAGCTTTACCAGTTTTTCGCAGATAGGCAGGCCCAAACCGGTTCCCTGGGCCTTTGTCGTATAAAACGGCGTAAATATCTTTTCAAGTATCTGGGGAGGAATGCCGGAACCGGTGTCAGCAACATCCACGCGCACATATGCGATACCATTGCGGACGGTCGCGGAGGAGGTGACTGTCAGAACGCCGCCGGAAGGCATTGCCTGGTAGGCATTGAGTACTATATTCAAAAACACCTGCTGCATCTGTTTGCTATCGGCGACCACCGGCAGCAGATCAGGCGTCAGGGCAATGCGTTTCTCTATATTGGGGCCACCACGGTGCTGCGCCGCAAACTTGAGCGTCGTCGTCACGATGGTATTGATATCGACCAGGGTAAGTTCCGGAAGCGAGGGTTTCCCGAAGAACAGCAGATCGTTAACCGTTTTATCCAATCGCTTGACCTGATCAACAACCTCGCCAAGAATCGCCTCCCTCGGGTCATCTTGCAACATTTCATCTTTTATGATGGTCACTGCGGCCATTATCCCTGCCAGGGGGTTCTTTATTTCGTGCGCAATCCCCGCTGCCATCTCGCCGATGGAGGCAAGGCGGTCAGCCCGCTCCAATTGTTGAAAGTGCAGTTGTTCAAGCTCTTGGTGAGCAACATCAAGCCGATCAACCATGGAATTAAAACTGTCAATCAATCGGCCGATCTCGTCTTTTCCCTCGTACTCGATCCGAGCCCCAAAATCGCCTCGTTCTACTTTCGCCATGGTCTTTATCATATTATTGAGCGGTTCTCTGACGAATTTAAGCAGTATGAATGAAATCGCCAACGCCAAAAAAATCGTTATTGCAATAGAAGATGCAATAAAAATTCGCGACCCCTCAAGCATCTGCATTTTTGTGCGGTTAAGCGAATAATTGATATTAAGGATTCCGATAACACGCACTTTATTGCCATGGCAGATATGACAGGCTTCTTCGTTGTAGATCGGCTTGACCATCGACAGCACTTCACCATGGGGAGGAATGTTAAAAATGCTGTAGTTTTTCGAACTCTGATAGATTTTAAGATCATTTTCATTTGCGGCACGTCCGACTTCACCCGGAATCGAAGAGCGCATGATGGTTCCGTGCGGGTGGAAAAGACGGACACCGACCAGTTGATTATGCTGACCAACCATTGACAGGATCATGCCGACATCCTGCACGTTGCCAATATGCATCGTATTGTAGATACTGCTTTCTACCGTGTGCAGGAGCAGTTCAGTGGCTTCACGGGCGGTCCCGATAAGCATTTCCTGCTGCTGGCGGACATTGAAAATCGTATAGGTAAATATCCCCCCTACCAGCAGGGAGATGGTCGTAACAATAACGCGTGTCGTAAGGCTACGAAACATAAACTACCCGGCAACTTTCACAGCAGCAAAATGAACATACATGAACATTATTTTTCCCGTGCACCGAAAAAGGAAAGAATCGCTTCGTCGAGATTTTCCACTTTTTTACCCACCTCCGGCGGTACATTTTCATTTTTCTGGGCAACCGGAGTATCACCCATCAACGGCACCAGCAACCCATACGACTGCAGCGAAGTGGTATCTGCCTCGATTTGCTGCGACGGAAACGGAGCGGATTCGTGTGCCGTTTCCGCCAGGGGCTCCAGCACCGGTATCTCATAATTTTCAAGCAGCTGAGCCTTGAATGAGAAGGCCTTTTCGTCAAATTCTCCCGCTTTCAAACGGCGCATCATCAGCTTATGCTGTTCTTTCATCAACTCTTCAACAACCGTCTCAAGATTATCCGTTTTGAGAATATCGGAATAGTCGGTCTTCTGGGAACAGATAATAACTCCACCCCGATAAAGCAGCGTTATGATATGCGGGTTATCTACGCCGCTATCCTCCGTCTGAACATGGAAGATTTCACTTTTGTACGTTATATTGTGATTAAATCCGAGAACCATGACTGTGTACCCTGCTGAAACGTGCTTTCTTCAGTGCTCTTTTATCTTCGGGGCAAAAATCGTCCCATTCGGCAACAAATTCACCTGAAGGATTCGATTCTGCAACAATCTGCCGGGATCCCCGCCCCGAAACCGCTTTATTTTACACCTTTTTCCTGTGTGGGAGCCGTTCCGGGTGGAGCCTGCCCAGCTCCCTGAGCGGGAGATTGTTCCAAAGAGTAGTCGGGCTGCAGCGGCTCCGTCAGATCAAGATGCCTCAGAATGGCCGCCGGGTTGCCGTCGATATTCAGCTTGACCTTCTGGATCCCCGGAAAGTTGACCGCTACGGTGTTGACCAGTGAGTAGACCGCCAGCATTTCGGCTGCACTGCCGGAAAGCATCGCTTCGGAAAAGATACCGTTCAGGTCTATTGTTGCCTGATTTCCGCTCACACTCACAGAATGAATCATGGTGCCATCAGGCACCGTTTTATCAAAATCACCGACAGGCCCGTTCACAATTTCGTCAAGCACACTTTTCACACAGACAGCCTCGCTCTCGCACGGATAGATTTCCCGTGATTCACGCACCAGACGGGACCCATCCAGCGCAAAAAAAAGCGCCACACTACGACGAGCCTCCTCGCCCTGCTGAGGGGGAGGTGCCGGAAGATCATGGCTGGAATTGTATTTCTGCCAGATCATGATGCTGAAAAACAGTGCGCACACGAGAAAAGGCACTACCGTACCGACAGATATTTTCTTACGCTCGTATGGTGCCACTACACCTCTCCATCTTCTTCATCAAGGGTAACCTGGAACACATCGCCAAGCCTGCCGCCGAGAAAGCGATTGCCAACCCGGACAAAGCCGGCCGGTATATCGCTGACAAAATAGCTGTGATTGCCCTTCTCTGCGGCGGGGCGGAGCAGACGTTTTTCTCCCAGAATGGCCGCGACAGTCCGGGCGGTTTCTTCTGCAGAATCCACCAGTATCACATCAGATCCCATTACATCACCGATCATCTGCTTGAGCAACGGGTAGTGCGTACAACCAAGGACCAGTGTATCCACTGCCGACTCTTTCAATTCACGGAGATAGGTCTCCGCCGTCAACCGCGCTACCTGGTTGTCGGTCCACCCCTCTTCGGCTAACGGTACAAACAGGGGGCAGGCGCGAGTCAGCACTTCTGCGTCCGGATTCAGGCGCTTGATAGCACGTGTATAGGCACTGCTCCGGATCGTGCCTGCAGTACCGATGACTCCAATCTTTCCGGAGCGGCTCACTTCCACCGCCCGGCGTGCACCAGGTTCGATCACACCGACCACCGGAATGGCCAGGCGGCGCTTAAGTGCAGGGAGTGCCACCGCCGATACGGTATTACACGCAACAACCAGCAGCTTGATGTCCCGTTTCATAAGAAAAGAAGCTATCTCTCCGGCATAGCGCGTTACGGTTTCGGGAGACTTGGTCCCGTATGGAACGCGAGCTGTGTCGCCAAAATAAAGCGTGTCTTCCTGCGGAAGAGTATGCATTACCTCACGCAGAACCGTAAGGCCTCCCACTCCGGAATCAAATATGCCGATCGACCGCCACGCCACAGCAACCCCATTTCGTACACAATTGATGGAACACTGAATTGTGTACTATATATATTTGCCGGCATTCAGGCAAGCCAATTACTGACGGCGAGTTACAATAGCATCAGCGCACAGAGCAAGTAGACTTTATATTGATAACTGCATGTTTTTTATATTCAAATGTATTGTAATACGCTAAAGTTCAGCCAATAACTTTTGTGTATCGGGGGGGGACATGTATTCACTTGACAATGTTGGCAGAAATACCATCGCCATGGTGCTTGCAGGCGGCAAGGGTGAACGCCTGAGTCCGCTGACCATTCGCAGAGCCAAGCCGAGTGTCGCATTCGGCGGAAAATACAAAATCATCGATTTCGTCCTCAGCAATATGTTTAATTCCGGCATCAAGAAGGTATACATCCTGACGCAGTACCGCGCCTATTCCCTCAACAAGCATATTCGTGAATCGTGGGGGAAATGGACCGGTCTGGGCGAGTTCTATGTAGCAATTTCCCCCGAAACAAGCAGCGAGAGCGAGGAATGGTTCAAAGGAACCGCTGATGCCATCCTGCAGTATCTCCGTTTTGTCGAATCATCTGATGCTGATTACGTGGCAATTTTTGGCGGTGATCATATTTATAAAATGGATATTACCCAGATGATCGCCGCACACCGTATGAACCGCGCCGACATTACCATTGCCGCACTCGAAGTACCGGTTGAGGATGCGCACCGCTTCGGTGTTTTTTCCGTCGATGACGATTCGTGGGTTACAGCCTTTAATGAAAAACCAGCTGTTCCCGAAACCATACCGGGAAGAAATACCTGCCTGGCATCAATGGGTAATTATATTTTTCCTACCAAAAAATTGATCGAGGTATTGTTGGAAGGGAAAAAACTCTACGAGGATCTCGACTTTGGCAAACATGTCATTCCGATGATGCTGGAAAGCGGCGACCGGGTGTTCGCCTATAATTTCAATGAAAACATGATCCCCGGCATGAGAGCGGAAGAGCGCGGCTACTGGAAAGATGTCGGTACGCTCGAATCCTACTATGAAGCCAATATGGATCTGATCAACGTATCTCCGCAACTGAACCTGTATAATTATAAATGGCCGATTCTGACCAATCAGGGGAATCTCCCGCCGGCAAAAACCGTGTTCGATGAAGGCGAGCGCCGTGGGGTAAATATCGATTCATATGTGTGTGCAGGCTGCATTAACAGCGGCAGCACCGTCAGACGCTCGATCCTCGGGCCGCTCTGCAAGGTCAACAGCTACAGCCTGGTGGAAGAGTCGATCCTGTTTGAAAACGTTACCGTCGGACGACACGTCAAAATCAGGAAGGCAATTATCGACAAGAACGTTGTCATCACAGACGGTTCAACTATCGGCTACGATACCGCCGCCGATATTGCCAACGGCTACACAGTAACCGAGTCAGGTATTGTTGTTGTTCCACGCAAGGACAAATGATTCAACCGGAGTGCTAAAGCTCTCCTATTTGTAAATGCCGCCAAGACATTCCAGAAGCTGCTTGTTTTCCGCTCCGGTACGCACTGCAATCCGGAAGAAGCTGTCTGAAAGGCCAATAAAACTTGAGCAGTCGCGTATCAAAATGTTTCGCGACATCAGCTGTTCTTTAAGCTCCAGGGAAGATACCCCCCCAAGAATTTCCACCAACAGGTAGTTCGTGCAGGAAGGGTACACCCTGAATTGCGAAAACAGGGACAACTGTTCTACGAGAAGTTTTCGCTCTCTCCGGACATATTCCAGGGTTTTCGTCGTGTGCCCCATATCACGAAGCGCCGCTGCTCCGGCGGCCAACGCCAGTGAATTGACACGCCAGGGGCCACCCAATGCATCCAGCCTCCCGGAATGTGCGGGGTTACCGATGGCATAACCGAGACGCAGACCTGGAATAGCAAAAAATTTCGTCATTGAACGCAGAACGACGGCGCCATCACCCTGCGCGATCATCCGTTTTGCCGAACCCTCCTCACAAAAATCCATGAAGGCCTCATCCAGAACCAGAAACGTGCCGGTTAACCGACACTGATGGTATATTTTTTCAATTACCTCCAGTGGGTACAGGGTTCCGCCAGGGTTGCCCGGATTGCACAAAAAGAGCGCATCTGCACCGCAGGCCAGGGCCCGCACAACTGCATCAAGATCCATGGCGAAATCATCTGCAGGCTTCAGCGTGAAATGCCGGACTTCCCACCGGTGTTGGTGAAGCGCTCGGGCATATTCGCTGAATGATGGGGAGATTATCAGCGCTTTTTTCCCCGGCACTATGGCCGGCAGGTTATAAATAAGCTCAGTCGAGCCGTTGGCAATAGTGAAATGGTCTGGCGGAAGATCGTGAAATTCTGACAGCGCCTGTTTCAACTCAAAGTGACCGGGATCAGGATAATGAAGCAGCGTGTCACACGAATTAACCAGCGCTTCTCGAACAAACGGGGACATACCGAGAGGATTGATGCTGGCGGAGAAATCGAGGATACACTCCGGATCAATCCCGAGCGTGCGGGCAACGGTAAAAATGGTGCCGCCGTGATCATGCAAATGGGACACGGAATCCTCTCAGACAGGTAACAGCAGCAATGCACATGGCTGCCATCAACAGGGTTGAAATATACATCAGCACTATCATGGTGCGATAGGTGCATCCATCGACCGGCTCCAACGGATCGCCAAGATATTCCTTGAAAGATGAAACACCACCATAGCTGGCAGGGCCGCCGAGTCGTACACCCAAAACCCCTGCAGCTGCCGCTTCCGGATGCCCGCTGTTGGGCGAAGGATGCTTCTGACAGTCACGCAGCGCAATCCGGGCCGCCTTGGAAACCGAGCGACTGATCAGGGGGGCGGCCATGACCAGCAAGAGTGCCGTAATACGGGCCGGGACAAAATTCAGCAGATCATCGGCACGCGCCGATGCCCAGCCGATGCGGAGATAGCGGGGATTTTTATAGCCAACCATCGAGTCCAGGGTGCTGACCGCCTTGAAGACCATTGCTCCGACCGGCCCGGTGAGCGTTAACCAGAACAACGGAGCAATAATGCCGTCAGAGGTGTTTTCTGCAACGGTTTCCACAACGGCCCGCCATATTTCCGGTTCATCAAGCTGGTCCGTATCACGCCCCACGATGTAGGAAAGATAGCGCCGGGCAGCCGGAAGATCGCCGACCGCCACTGCATCCGCGACGCGTGCAGATTCTCTGTGCAGGGAGCGGGCGGCCAGACAGGTGGAAGAGATCAGGATGGCGGCCAGCCAGCCGGCCAGTGGTGCCAGCACGCCGAGTACCCGGAGCAGCAGCCACACACTCCCTCCGGCAGCAATGCCAACAAGCAGCAGCAGTATCACACCGGCCACGCGTTCATTCAGCCAGTTGCGGCGCAAACCCCGATCAAGCGCTCCTATCAATCTCCCGATTGCAGTCACCGGATGCGGCAACCAGTGCGGGTCGCCAATTATCACATCGAGCAGCAGCGCCAGAAAGATGGTCGGCGCATCGGGGTACAGCACGTTACACCCCGCAGAGCGCAAATATGCGCGGCATGTCGAGATACTGCTCCAACCGGTCGGCAAGCTGTTCAAAGGGGTCAAGCTCCGGCTCGCTGCCGGTTCCGCTACGGAGTGGCAACCCTTTTTCGCAGCGAATCCTGTCAAGATATGAGTCACGGAAAGTGCGGTTATCGAAAAGACCGTGCAAGTAGGTACCGAAGATTCTCCCGTCGTCTGAAACCGCTCCGTCATCGACTAAAACCTCTGTGGAACCACGCTGAAAAACCCGTGAGAACGGCATTGTCCCCTCATCGAGCGTAGTCACACCCATATGGATTTCATAGCCGGTGACCGTTCCGCTGCAGCCAGGGGCGACACGGCATCCACCTTCTGTCAGGTATGACCGCGCCTGGTGAGTCTCCTTTTCCGTCAACAGGAGCGTTGTGGTGGGCAGTAGGCCGATTCCCCGGGCCTCTCCGACAGACGATTCAATGCCGTCCGGATCAAGTACAGTCTTCCCCAGCATCTGGAAACCGCCACATATCCCGATAATATGCCCTGGGAAATCATATATCGCACCGTAAAAACCACGCTCTTTCAGGAAAGTGAGGTCGTTGATGGTCGATTTGCTCCCCGGAATGATCAGCACATCCAGCCCCTCCAGTTGGTCCGGTCTCTCGATATAGCTCAGCCGGACATCCGGCTCATGCTGAAGTGGGTCGAAATCGGTAAAGTTGGAAATTCGCGGCAGCTTGACGACACCGATAGAGAGTGCCTTGTCTCCGGATACAGCGCCTGACGGCGTGTCACGGCTGGTCAGAACGACGCTATCTTCGGCCGGCAGCAGTATATCGGAGAACCAGGGAAGGACACCGAACACCGGTACACCGGTGCGCTGTTCGATAAAATCAATACCCGGCTGCAGAATCCCGACATCACCGCGAAACTTATTAATGATGATCCCCTTGGTACAGGAACGCTCCATTGGTTCCAACAGGTCCAGAGTACCAACAATCTGGGCAAATACACCGCCCCGGTCAATATCGGCCACCAAAATCACCGGACATCCAGCCATTTCCGCAATTTTGAGGTTGGCAATGTCGCTTTTTTTCAGATTTATTTCCGAAATACTCCCCGCCCCTTCAATTACGACGAACTGATATTCCTGGCGAAGACGCGCAAAGCTTTCACGCACTTTTTCAAACGCAACCGGTTTATAGGCATCATATTCGGCAATGGTCATGTTGGCGACCACCCTTCCCTGCACAATAACCTGACTGCCTATATCGGAATTCGGTTTGAGCAGAACCGGATTCATATCGGTATGAGGATCAATGCCGCACGCCTGAGCCTGCACCGCCTGGGCACGGCCAATTTCTCCCCCTTCCGGGGTGACACATGAATTAAGTGACATGTTCTGGGATTTGAATGGAGCGACCGTCATCCCACGTCTGACCAGACAGCGACAAAATCCGGCGGTGAGGATGGACTTCCCCACGTCGGAAGCGGTACCGCAGAACATGACGGCCTGCGCAGGAGGCACCGCAGCGGCGACCGGCTCTCCCGTACTGTTATGCGAAGCATATTTGGCGGCATAGCCGCGCGGCGTGACGATGCGCCTCTCACTGTCAATAAAGCTGCTGGCGTTGCCGATCAGAACGATGCTGGTCATATCGATCTCATGGTCGAGCAGGTTCCCGAGGGTGGTCACAACAACTGCCTGGCCGTCACGACAGCCATTCCGGACGATGCCGGCCGGCGTATCAGGCGACCGCTGCGCCAGGATAATGCGCTGCGCCTCCTCAATCTGCGTGCGGCGACTTTTGCTGCGCGGGTTATAGATAGCTATGACAAAATCAGCCCGTGCAGCGGCTTCCAGGCGGGATTTGATCAGATTCCACGGGGTCAGCAGATCAGAGAGCGAAATGACGGCAAAATCGTGCATCAGAGGGGCGCCAAGCAGTGCAGCAGCAGCTTGTACGGCAGAAATGCCGGGTATTATCTGCACATCAAGGTGAGGGGGGACGGGATTCTGCCTGTTCTCCGTCTCAATCAGCTCAAGCACGAGCCCTGCCATACCGTATATACCGGCATCACCCCCTGAAACCAGGGCAACAATCTTCCCCGCACGCGCCTGCCTGATTGCCTCTCGGCAGCGCTGCACCTCCTCCATCATCCCGGTGGAGAGCACCAGCTTGTCTGCCAGCAGCGGGCGGATCAGGTCAATATACCTGCCATAGCCGGTGACAATTTCAGATGCAGCAAGAGCGTGTCGGGCGTCTTCAGTCAGAAAGCGGGGAGCGCCGGGGCCGGTGCTGACAATATACAGTAAAGCCATGATAGTCCTTAGTACGGGGATAAACCGGGTTGAACACGCAGATACATCACGTTACCGGGGATAAACGGGCAGGTGCAGATAGTATCTGCGGCACATTTTAGCTATTGTACGAAGCGTACAATTGTTTGACCCGTACCAGATAGTCACGTGTTTCACGCGGGAGATGATCCGGCCGTCTGTCAACATTACCCGGCCCCCAATTGTAGGCCGCGAGAGCGGCATCTACATCGCCGCCGTACCGCTGGAGCAGATCCTTCAGAAAACGGGTGCCCCCCATGACATTCTGCTCCGGATCGAAAGAATCCTTGACGCCGAGAGAACGGGCGGTTTCCGGCATAAGCTGCATCAATCCCCGTGCTCCGGCATGCGATACCGCCTGCGGGTTGAAATTGCTTTCAGCCTTGATAACAGCTTTTATCAGGCCGGCATCAACTCCGTACGTGCGGGACGCCTTGGAGATAATCGGATCAAGACGGAAGGAATCGGCACGGGAGTCAATACCTCGAACAGACAATGCAGCAGCTGGAGCAGCGGCCGGTTCAGATTGATGTGCCATGTCCTGCAGTTGCGATGGTGCGATCGATTGAGGTGACGGCAGCCCCTTTTCGCCTGCAGCGAGATTATCGCGAAATGCCTGCAGCAGCACAGCTGTTGGTGATGGTGTCAGAGGTGACTGCCCGGCACCTTCTGCAGAAGCATCACCGGTCAGGGCAAGAGAGCTCTGCAGCATCTGCAGGGTAAGCAGCTCGGCAGTTTCCCTGGCCTTTTCATGCGCAGTGAAACCGGGGGAGTCAGTACCACCGAGCGCCTTGTCGAACGTTTCGGCAAAACCGCTCCCGTGGGGAGGTCTGCCACTTTCAGATTTTTGACGAAGAGGCTCAAGTGCCCACAACAATGAAAGTTTTTCAACCGGTATGGACATAGTGGTCAATCCTCGTTGAAAAGCAAATTCTTTTTTTTCAGTTTTTCGATCAGGGTTGTCCGTTTCAGATTGAGAAGCAGGGCCGCCTCTTTTTTGTTACCACCTGATCGGACAAGCGCCTGCCTGATAAGATTGTTTTCAAACTCTTCCACCGCAGAATTAAGACACATCCCCTCGTCAGGAAGCTGACTCTCGGCCGTCAGCAGCGATTGCTGAAGCGGTGCAGGCACAGAGTAAGAGTGCCTGCCGGAAAGATACTTGTCGGGAAGGTCATTTGCAACAATCAGGCCGCCCCCCTTCAGTATGACAAGCCGCTCAACAAGATTTTCCAGCTCCCTGACATTGCCGGGCCATTCATAATGGCAGAGAATATCAAGCACGTCACGGGAAAACCCCTTTACTGCATGACGTTTGTCAGCATTAAAGCGGGTGAGAAACGTATCAATCAGCAGCGGAATGTCTTCCCGCCGCTCACGCAGTGGAGGAATCGTGACAGGAATCACCGACAGCCGGTAATACAGGTCTTCACGAAAATTTTGGCTGACCACCAGCTCGTCTAGATTTTTGTTGGTCGCTGCAACAATACGGACGTCAACTTTTTGTGACTTCGAAGCACCAACCGGCTCAAATTCATGGTTTTGCAGAACCCTCAGGAGTTTTACCTGCAGGTTTGCCTTCATATCGCCAATTTCATCAAGAAACAGCGTCCCCTTGTCAGCCATCTCAAAACGACCGGCCCGGTTGGTATATGCCCCGGTAAAAGCCCCTTTTACATGGCCAAAAAGCTCGCTTTCCAGCAGATCGTCCGGAATTGCCGCACAGTTGACCGGCACGAAGTTTTTGGCATGCCTGCTGCTCAGTTGGTGAATCGCTTTTGCAGCAAGCTCTTTGCCGGTACCAGATTCACCCTGAATCAGAACAGTGGCATTTGAATCGGCCACCTTGACAAGCATGTCGAAGAGTTCCCGCATCGGAGAACTTGTACCGATGATTGTCTTCGAGAAAATCTGGTTTCTGGCCGAATTATCCATCAGGTTGTCGTGGCTTTTCATCGACTGATATTCGCGAGCCCGCATGACAAGGCTTTCCAGTTCATCAAGATTGAGCGGTTTTGCGAGAGTAAAAACAGCACCGCCGACAGGCTTGAGCAGTTCGGCCGGGGCACTGTTCCCATACACAATCAGTACCAACAGCGGGTCAAAATGAGAACTGCGTGCATTGAATGTTGACGCTACCGTTTTAAGATACGCGGAATCAGCGATTATGATATCAACATTACTTTTTTGCAGCGTGTCGAAAAACGAAGCAGCAACACCAGAGGTAGTGACGTTATACCCTTGGTAGGTCAAAAATGCCGATGCCAGGTCGCGTGTGCGCGCATCACTGTCTGCAATTAAAATAGTGCCGTTTTCATGCATAGCGGGGCAGTGTCTCCTGAATTGGCAATGGGGGCCATACTACACGCATCATCTCAAATGTCAATATAATGACTTTATCAATAACCGATTTTTTTAAGAAAAAAACAACCTTGGCAACTACGCACCACGTATACAATTTTTTTTTGTATGTCGCTTGATATGCATCAATATGCATGGTAAATTACCGCAGCATGCTTTGATTGTAACCTAATAGTATGAAGCGTCGTTTGCTCGCTACCCTTTTTTGAGGAGATAATTGAATGCAGAACGCACTGGTGCCGGTAAAGGCTGATGACACTCATGGTGAACTTATCCAGTTGGTAAGCTTCAACCTTGATCAGGAAGAATATGGGGTGGATGTGCTAAAGGTTCGCGAAATCATCCGCATGCCGATTGTCACACGTGTACCGAACACACCCCACTATGTGGAGGGTGTAATCAATCTGCGCGGAAAGGTCGTACCGATTATCTGTATGAGCAAAAAATTCGGCCTCGTCGAATCTGAAAACGATAAGCAGACCCGAATTATGGTCATGGATATGGATGGCGAGCTCATGGGCTTTATTGTTGACGCCGTCTCGGAGGTCATCCGGATCTCCGGCAGCGAGATTCAACCCTCCCCCGCCATGGTGGCCGGCGGTATCGATCAGGAATGTATTGCCGGGGTCATCAACCAATCTGACCGCCTGCTTGTTTTGCTTAACCTTGAGAAAATGTTTTCCCGTGATGAAAAAAATCTTTTCACCGGGATGTAAGTAAGTTTTCCCCTCCATTAAACTAACCGGGAGTAGCACACCATGCCACCAATTGATTGTGAAGATCAGGAACTGCTCGACGGATTTCTTACCGAAACAACCGAGTTACTTGAAAAGCTTGATGATGACCTTATCATGCTTGAGAAGTCGACTGATGACACCGATCTGATGAACCGGATTTTCCGGTCGATTCACACCATCAAGGGCGCGTCAAGCTTCCTCGGCTTTGATCTGCTTGTGAAGGTTGCCCACAAAACGGAAGATGTGCTTAACCGGCTCCGCAAGGGTGAACTGGTGGTCACGCCGGAAATCATGGATGTCATCCTTGAAGCAACTGACCTTGTCAAACTTTTGGTAAGCGACATAAAGGCGGGCGATATTCAGGAAAGGGAGACAGAAGGGACCATCAGCAAACTGTTGCCGCTCCTGTTAGATAGCGCCACAGCTGCACAGCCGGCCACGCCCACCGCTCCACCGAATGACCAGGAAACAGCATCAGCCGATACCGCTGTGTCGGCAGCCGGAGAGCCAACTCCACCGGAAGCGGCGGCAGCACCCGAAACTCCGGCTGATACGGCTCCTGCCGCCTCTGCCTCCTCTGTCCCCGCTCAAAAAGCTCCGGCACCGGCAGCAGTCAAGAAACCTGCTGCGCCACCCAAACCTGCCGAGGGCAAAGGAGGTGACGATCTTTCCGACAACTCCACTGTCAGGGTCGATGTAAAACGCCTTGATGACCTCATGAACCAGGTTGGCGAACTGGTGCTCGAGCGCAACCGGATGATTCAGATCAATCAGGACCTGCAACAGAGTGACGCGGACCGCCCTGATTTCAACGAGGAGTTCGGCAAGCTCACGAAACGGATGAGTTTTGTCACCTCCGAACTGCAGATGCAGGTTCTCAAGATGCGGATGATCCCGGTAGAAAAAGTTTTCAAGAAATTTCCCCGCATCGTCCGGAGTATGTCGCGCGATCTGGGCAAAGAAGTTGAACTGGTGATTATCGGTGAAGAGACCGAACTTGACCGGTCGGTTGTTGATGAAATCGGTGATCCTTTGATACACCTTATCCGCAACGCCATGGATCACGGGCTTGAAACCCCTGAAGAACGCCTCGAATCAGGGAAACCGCGCGGAGGGACTCTTGTTCTGGCCGCAGTTCACGAAGGTAACCAGATCATCATCAGCATTAAGGATGACGGGCGCGGTATTGACACCGAACGGGTCGGGCGAAAAGCGATCGAGAAAGGTCTCATTACTGAAGAACAGTTTGCCGCCATGGGGCAGCGTGAAGTATTCGACCTGCTCTTCCTGCCCGGATTTTCTACGAAGGATAAAACCACCGACCTTTCCGGTCGCGGCGTCGGCATGGATGTAGTCAAAACAAACATCAAAAAACTCAACGGCCTTATTGAGATCAAGAGCACCAAAGGGCTCGGCTCCGAGTTCATCCTGCGCCTGCCACTTACCTTGGCAATTATCCAGTCACTGCTGGTGGAAGTTGAAGGTGAAATTTATTCCATACCGCTTTCCTCGGTACTGGAAACAATCAGGGTGGACCAGCGTCAGTTCCACCTTATCGGCGGACAGGAAGTGCTGAAGTTGCGCGACATAGTACTGCCGCTGATTCGGCTGCAGAAAGTGTTCAATGTTCAGCCGCGCGGGGAAAGCGATAACTTCTGCTATGTCGTCGTAGTCGGAGCCGCAGAAAAACGGATGGGACTTGTGGTCACCCGACTGGTCGGCCAGCAGGAAGTTGCCATCAAATCGCTTGGCAACTACCTTGCGAACATCCCCGGCATTGCCGGCTCAACCATTCTTGGTGATGGTCGTGTCGCCCTGATTATTGACCCGGTTGCGATGTCAGAGGTTTGCGATTAATCGGACCATCTGCTGCAGCTTTTGATGTCCGGCACACACAGTAATGACGGAAATGACGCCCAAGGAGTGAAACGTGGCCATCAGCGATAAAGATTTTGAACAGCTTCGTGATTTTATTTACAACATTTGCGGTATGTATTTCCACACAACCAAAAAATATTTCCTGGAAAGTCGCCTCACCCGCCGCATGGAAGCGACCGGCACAAAAACCTATCAGGACTATTACCTGCTACTTAAATCCCCGCGTGGTTCGGAAGAATTAAAGTTTCTGATGGATGAAATCACCACCAATGAAACGTATTTTTTCCGTAATGTTCCTCAGTTGACAGCTCTTGAAAACAAGCTGCTGCCGGAACTCGTCGAGATAAAAAACAAAATGGGCTTCCGAAAACTGCGCATCTGGAGTGCTGCCTCCTCTTCGGGAGAGGAAGCCTATACCATGGCCATGATCCTCCTGGAGAAACGGGCAACCCTGCTTAAGGACTGGATCATAGAGATCGTTGGCACCGACATCAACGAAACGGTTATCGCACAAGCAAAAGAGGGGATTTACAACGCCTATTCGGTGCGCAATATCCCTGATGCGTACAAGCGCAAGTATATCAAGGAAGACAATGGCAGGTTCATTCTCTCCCCGGATGTGAAAAAATTTGTCACGTTCAACAAACTGAATCTGTATGAAGATTCAAAAATGATTTTCATGAAAAGCTTCGATTTCATTTTTTGCGCTAACGTGCTGATCTATTTCGATACCGCATCAAAGTCAAAAGTCGTTCAGCACTTCTATAACAACCTGCAGCCGTATGGTTACTTCTTTGTCGGGCAGTCTGAGTCCCTGCACGGGGTTAATGACAAATTCAAGACAGTTCACTTTCCCGGTGGTTTTGGCTACAAAAAATAGCCCGAGAGGTTTTAATGTATGGATAAGAATCAGATGATGGAGCGGGCAGAAATATTAGTTGGTGCGGTTGATGATCTTCCTACAATTCCGGTTGTGGCAACCAAGGTGTTGCAGCTGCTTGATGATCCGGATGTTCAAGTCGAGGAAATTGCCGACCTGATGCTGTCTGATCAGGTCATGACGGCACGGGTTATGAAGCTGATCAACTCTCCGGTCTATAAGCCGACACAGGAAATCACCTCCCTGAAACGCGCGCTTGTCTATCTCGGACTGCGACATGTCCGTGAACTGGCACTGACAACATCGGTTATAGACGTTTTTGGCGGAACGTCGGGCGCACTGGAGCTTAATGCCTTCTGGGAACACTCTTTCGGAGTGGGCATGGTCTCAAAAATTATCGCCCAGAAAATTGGTTACGAAGACCTGGAAAAGGCCTACATATCAGGCATCATTCACGACCTGGGCGAAGTTTTCCTGAGCAACTTCCTGCAGGAACCGTTTATGGAAGTGCTTGAATATATCAAGGCACACCCGGTAAAACTCATTGACGCTGAAGCGCAACTGCTCGGCACCACTCACTGCGAAATCGGCCTCAGCATGGCACGCAAGTGGAACTTTCCTGATGCCTACTGTGATGTAATCGAGCACCATCACAACCCGGGCAGTGCCACTGTTGATCCGATTCTATGCGCTATAGTCAATATTTCTGATCTGTTCTGTTCCGTGCGCGGCCTGAACTACGGTGGTCGGGAATGGATCAGCTTCAATTTGAGCGAAGAAGAGGCCTGGACTATTCTGAAAAATAAAGCTCCGGGATTGGCACAGATGGATATCGAGCGTTTCTGTTATGAACTGGATGATGCTGTACCTGACGTTTCAGCTCTGGTTTCAGCGATATTCAACTCACCTGAAAAGGCGAAGCCCTGATGATACTGCCGCAGCAGACAAAAACAAGAATTCTCATTGTTGATGACTCTTCCTTTATGCGCATGGCTATCCGGAGTGTGTTGTCCAAAGACCCCTCTTTTGACATTGTCGGCACTGCCGCTGACGGCATGGAGGGCGTCGAAAAAGCCATCGCGCTGAAACCTGACCTCATCACAATGGATGTCGAGATGCCCCGCATGGATGGCATCGCCGCCCTGAAGCAGATCATGGCAAAGGCACCGACCAAAGTCATCATGGTATCAACCCTGACGAATGAGGGTGCCCGGTCCACGTTTGAGGCGCTTGACGCCGGAGCTCTTGATTATATCCCGAAGAACGTTACCGACTCTTCAGACGCCCAGAATATTTTCCGGCAAGAACTGATGCGCAAGATCAAGGAGGCTGTTGCCTCGCGCATCCGACGACCATCCGGTATCGTACCGGGAGTTGTCCGCCCGACTACTCCGGTTGCCGCAGCAACACAGCGACCGACGGCATCGAAATTTGCCGGAAAGAAAATCCAGTACGTCGGCATCGGCGCCTCGACTGGTGGGCCGGTTGCGCTGCAGGAGGTACTTTCCCGTATCCCGGTCAACTTTCCCTATGGCGTCATGGTCGGCATCCATATGCCCAAAGCGTTTACCGGCCCGTACGCGGATCGTCTCAATGCCAAATGTTCCATGAGCATTCGTGAAGCGGTGGACGGTGATGTTCTCAAGCCGGGGGTAGCGCTGATCGCCCCGGGCGGCGTTCATACGACTCTGGTGCGACAGGGGAGCAATCTGGTTGTCCGGATCAAGCCCACCAGCGACTTTCCGCAATATGTCTACATCCCTTCGGTGGACCTGCTGATCTCAAGCATGGCTGAGGCGACCAACGGGGCAATGCTCGGCGTGATACTGACCGGCATGGGGAGTGACGGTTTCAAGGGAATGCAGCTGCTCAAACAAAAAGGGGGCGTGACGATAGCGCAGAACGAAGCGACCTCGACGATCTACGGTATGCCGAAAGCCTGTGTCGATGGAGGCGTTGCTGATGAAGTGCTGCCGCTCGAGCAGATCGGCTTTGAAATATCAAAATTCATGTAAAACTGTGGCTGTAAAAATACACAAAATGCCGAAGGGCGGCCAAGTTGGCCGCCCTTCGGCATTTTTTAACGGTCAGCGTACACGACAAGACCGGATCCTGAAACCTCCACCCGGCAGTTTGAGAAGCCGCGCCGTTTCAAACGGAACATGACAAGCGGCGCAACAAGCGGATGAACCCCCGGCAGGATCAATGGAAAATGAGTAAATGACATACCCAATAGAGCCTTCCATGTCGCCTTACAGGAGACCATGCCCTGTTTTACTCCGTGACTCCGCGACTCCGTAGTGGAATTCATGTCAGCTGTGCTCGCTCGTTTCATGAAACTCCAGCATCTTCCAGTTTTCAATGGTATTATCCAGACGCCACTGGCTGCCGGCCATGTAGGTCAGCTTCCCTTCACCATCGATATAGACGTGCATGATCTCTTTCTTTTCAAAATCCTCGATACTTTTCTTTTCACCGGTCACCCAGCGGGCGGTCACATAACTGACCGGTTCGAAGGCAACCTTAACGCTGTATTCATGTTCAAGACGGTGCATGACCACCTCGAACTGCAGCAGACCAACCGCCCCGATGACCCAGTCGGATCCCATGAGCGGCTTGAACACCTGGGTTGCCCCCTCTTCCGCAAGCTGCACCAGTCCTTTTTCAAGAGCCTTTGACTTCATCGGATTCAACAGGCGCACCTTCCGAAAATGCTCGGGGGCAAAGCTGGGAATGCCGGTGAATTTGAGGTCTTCTCCGCTGGTAAAGGTATCGCCGATCTTGATCGTGCCATGGTTATGAATGCCGATGATATCGCCCGGCCACGCTTCTTCCACGTTGGTACGATCCTGCGCCATAAAGATCGTGGCATTGGCAATCTGTACATCCCGCCCCAGACGGACGTGACGCACCTTCATGCCACGGGTGAATTTTCCTGAGCAGATCCGGAAAAAAGCGATCCGGTCGCGATGGGCCGGATCCATGTTTGCCTGGATCTTGAAGGTAAAACCACTGAAAGGCTCTTCATAGGGGGAAACTGGGCGGCTGATCGTCTCACGCGGCAGTGGGTGCGGCGCATACTGGACAAACGCATCCAGCAGCTGCTGTACGCCAAATGTATTAATTGCGCTACCGAAAAATACCGGGGTTTGACGCCCTGCCAGATACTCCGCCATATCAAACGGATGGGCGGCCCCCTCCAGCAGTTCTATGTCATTTTTCAGCTCATCCACCTGGCTCCCGAGCAAACCTGCAAGGCGCGGATCGTCCAGATCGGTGACCGTCACAACCTCGCCGGTACCGTTGTCAGCCTCGGCGTCGAAAAAAATCAGCTCTTTCGTATAAAGATGATACGTGCCCCGAAACCTCTTACCCATCCCGATCGGCCAGGTGATCGGAGCCGTCTGGATATGGAGATTCTTTTCTATGTCATCGAGCAGATCAAGTGGTTCCTGCCCCTCGCGGTCAAGTTTGTTAATGAACGTCATGATCGGGGTATGGCGCAGGCGGCAGACCTCCAGCAGCTTTTTGGTCTGACTTTCAACCCCCTTCACCGAGTCAATCACCATCAGTACTGAGTCAACGGCGGTCAGCACGCGGTAGGTATCCTCAGAAAAGTCATTATGGCCCGGTGTATCGAGCAGGTTGATTTCGCATTGGTCATAGGTGAACTTCATAACCGATGAGGTCACTGAAATGCCGCGCTGCTTCTCAAGTTCCATCCAGTCGGAGGTGGCATGTCGGGCGCTTTTACGGGCGCGAACCTCACCTGCCTGCTGGATGGCACCGCCAAAAAGCAGCAGTTTTTCGGTAATGGTAGTTTTGCCGGCGTCCGGATGACTGATAATGGCAAACGTGCGGCGTTTTTCTACTTCCTGCTGGTTAAAAAGTTCCACGCTGTAACGCTCCTTTGCAGACAATCAAAAGGCGGGCACGCCCGCCTGAAATCGAAAAGTTGTGACAGTTGTAAGCTATCCTTTAAACACCAAGCGGTCAAGGCACCATCTGCCGCCACCGGCAATCATAATATAAAGCGCCATACCAAGCAGCGCCAGCGGATACTCAACACCGTTTGCGGCAATAAAAAACCCATGGCTCCAGTGAATTTTATAGATGGCCACCAGCATGACCGCAGAAATACCGGCCGCAGAGAGGCGGGTAAGAAAGCCGGAAAGAACGCCGAAACCGCCGCCGAACTCGGCAATAATAGCAAGCAGCGTAAAAATCGGCGGAATTCCAAATTTTTCTTCAAACATCTTGAATGTTCCCGTTAATCCCTGTCCGCCAAAAAGCCCCAACAATTTCTGAGCGCCGTGTGCCAAAAAAATCAGTCCCAGAGGAATTCTGATCATCAGGGGAGCAATCAGATCTGTCGCATCAAAACCACCTTTAGCCATGGACACCACCATCTCCAATATTTCTGAAAACTGTCTGATCAGGCATCGCTGAAGCAGAAATACCGCACTAAATGAGTGGCCAGAATAGCTCATGTCATTGATACACGCAATACAGTATATGTCTGATAGCCTGCATTTTCTTCTTCATAACTCGGTATGAATTATGAGTATGACCTTCAAATGCCTGGATTTCAATGCGTCAACATGCTATTTTCATGCACTGAAATGTGGTTTTTATCACTCAATTTCTTTGGAAGACACGGCAAACATTCAGGGAGATATCCAATCAATACAGTAACTCATCACAGTAAGATTCTTTTTGTTACCCCCCCCTACCATAGTGGTGTGGATGAAATTGCCGGCCGCTGGATACCGCTCGGTCTGGTGTATCTTGCCGGTGCTGCACGCCAGGCGAGTCTGGAGCCCGGCATATATGACGCCATGGCCAAGGGGAGCTCGTATCTCGAAATTGAACAGCAGTTTCTGACATCCATGCCCGATTACGTAGCCTCCACCGCCATAACCGCTACCGTTAACGATGCCGTCAGAACCTTGGAACTGGCAAAAAAAATCAAGTCCGATACGATAACTATTCTGGGTGGTATACACCCAACCTTCATGTTTGAAGAGTTACTGCATACTTCTGACGCCGTCGACTATATCGTCATTGGTGAGGGAGAGGCCACGCTCCGCCAACTACTGGAGGTGCTGGAAACAGGCGGCAACCCGGAAAAAGTTGTTGGAATAGCCTATCGATGCAATGGCACCATCATCAAAACTGGCAAACGCAGCCTCATTGAAGACCTCGATACCCTGCCGGCGGCCTGGGATCTGCTTGACTGGGACGATTATGCCTGTCTGGCAATTGCTGACTCCCGCCTCGGCGCGGTCAGTACTTCACGCGGCTGCGATCATGACTGCACGTTCTGCTCCCAGCAGAAGTTTTGGGGAAATAGCTGGCGTGCCCGTAATCCTCTAAATGTCGCCGATGAGTTGAAACAGCTCTATACCAACCATGGCGTCACTGTATTCATGATTACCGATGAGTATCCCACCAGAGACAAAGACCGGTGGGAAGCGTTTCTTGATGCCGTTATCGCCAGAAATATTCCAATATATTTATTGATGGAAACCAGACCTGCCGACATTCTCCGGGACAGGGAAATCATCTGGAAGTACCGCAAAGCGGGCATTATCTATATTTCTTTCGGCATCGAGAGTGCCGACCAGACTGTCTTAGATGCGCTGAAAAAAGGACAGGTTACAGAGGACATTAAACAGGTTTTTGATATTCTCCGCGAGCAGGAAATCGTATCCGAAGCTTCCTTCATGGTCGGTTTTCCCGGTGAAACATCTGACAGCATAAAAAGAACCATGCAACTCGCCCAACAGTACAACCCGGACATTGCAAATTTTTTTACGTTTACTCCATGGCCGTATACTGACGGGTATGATGATCTCAAACCCCTTATTCGTATCTACGATTATGGCAAATACAACATGGTTGACCCTGTCGTCGAGCCGGAAAGTATGAGTATCCTGCAGGTTGAAGTTGCAATAGCAGATGGATATCGTCGATTCTTCATGGGCAAGATCATGGAATATATGACCATGAAGGCCACCTTCAAGCGGGACTATCTGATGCGCATTACCAAACTGTTCATGAGCAGCTCCTTCGTTATGAAAAAGCTGGGGGTCGGGATTCTCGGTAAAATACCGGCAAAAATTGAAGAGATGCGGAGAGGTAAGGGATGAACAAAGACTGTTGAGGGATGAGTAAAAAAGGGATGAGGGTTGAGAGATGAAAAATCTTTTCTCATCCCTGCTCTCTCATCACTCATCAGCGTTTCTCATCTCTTATCAGTTTTTGGAGGACAGCATGTCACATCAAGGCACCGTACTGATTGTAGAAGATGACCGCAACACTGCCGCACTTGTCGCCGCATACCTTGAGCGGGAGGGTTTTGCCACCAAGGTTGTCCATGACGGCGGACTGGCATTGCAGGCAGCCGGTGACTGTAATCCCGTATTTGTTATTCTCGATGTCATGCTACCGAATATGACCGGTTGGGAAATATGTTCTACTCTGCGCAAATGCTCTGAAGTTCCTGTTCTCATGCTTACGGCACGGGAAGAAGAGGTGGACCGCGTTGCCGGGCTGGCAATGGGAGCCGATGATTACGTGGTCAAACCGTTCAGCCCCCGCGAATTGGTGGAGCGGGTCAAGGCAATCCTGCGCCGAAGCAGAGCGGCATCTCCACCCGCTTCAACAACCATCTCCTGTGATGGTCTCGAACTTGACCACGAAAAACACCGGGTCATCCGTGACGGACACCCACTGGCACTCACCTCGTCTGAATACAAAATCCTGCTCGCACTGATGAGTGCTCCCGGCAAAGCGTTTTCAAGGGAAGAGCTTCTCGACCATTGCTACCAGAATGGCGAAACCGTCATTGACAGGGTCATTGACGTTCACATCGGCAAACTCCGGCAAAAAATTGAAGACGACACCACCCAGCCACGCTTCATCCTGACTGTTCGAGGGCATGGGTATCGTTTTAAGGACGATGAGAGATGAGAGTTGAAAGATGAAAAAAACACTGGCCCTCATCCCTCATCTCTCATCTCTCATCTATTTTGAGAAATACAGATGAGGCAGCGCCTGCTCTGGAAACTGTTGATCGGTCATATTGTCCCGGTCTTTGCCATTTTCACACTGTTGACCTGGCGGGCTATTGACCAACAGGCGGCAGAGTATTTCAGCAGGTTGGAGGCACAGTACCATGTTGCTCCGGGTGAGTTGCACCGTCAGTTCCTTGATGCAGTTCATCATCATCTGTTCTGGGGAGTGTTGATCGCTCTGGCGCTGACACTTCTCTTCACCTACCTGTTAACCAGCTGGGTACTGCGTCCTCTGCTGCAGATCACCGCCATCACCAAGAAAGTCGCCGACGGCAATTATTCCGAACGGGTAAACGCGATATCCCGCTATGAAGGAGGGCAACTTGCCCATGCCTTCAACCATATGGCCGACAACCTTGAGAGGATCGAGCGGCTACGCAAGAACATGGTTGCGGATATTTCGCACGAGCTACGGACGCCTCTTACCAACCTGCGCGGGTATCTTGAGGGGTTAAGCGATGCCGTGATAGCCCCGACTCCCGATACCTACCGGATGCTGGAACAGGAAGTGTTACGCCTGGTGAGTCTGGTCGAAGATCTCCAACAGCTGGCAAAGGCAGACGCTGCAAGATCGTACCTAAATTTCCAGGAATTATCCCTTCACCAACTGCTCGAGCAGATAATGGAGTTGTATCGGCCAAACTACCAGCAAAAGGAAATTGAAGTGCAGTGGCAATGCGATCCAGAGAGTGACCTGATAATAGCAGATCGTGACAAGCTACTGCAGGCAATTCGCAATCTGGCCGACAATGCCTGGAAATATACGCCTTGCCGAGGTACGGTTACGATCACTACCCAACGGTGCCCCGAAGGCATCAAAACCATTTTTGCCAATAGTGGTGTACGAATTGCCGATAGAGATGTCCCCTACCTCTTTGAACGTTTTTTTCGAACCGATCGCTCCCGATCACGCGAAGCAGGCGGGGCAGGCATAGGGCTGGCTATTGTTAAGGAGCTGATCGAAGCGCACGGTGGAACAGTCGGAGCGGAAAGTGATGAAGTGAACACGCGAGTATGGTTCACGCTCCCGAGTTAGGCTGTGCAGGTCGAAGGTCGAAGGTCGAAGGTTGAAGGCTGAAGGTTAAGACGTGAAGACTAATGTTGTTAGCGCATCCGCATCATGCCGGATATGGCACCGCTGAAAAAAGCGATCAGCCAGCAGGTGTAAATACTCAGACTGACGCGGTGAAACACTCGATTGACCGACTCTGTTTTATGGGCAAGAGAGGCAATCAGCGCCAGCAGGAAATGGAAAGCCATCCCGGCCAGGGAGGCGATACCGGTGATATTGTGCCATTCTGGAGCCTTGCCATACGTCAGAGCGAACAGGTTCATCTGATGAGTACCCAGGTAGTCGCACAAAAGCCCGATGCCGAAAATTATCAGGTGTTTGCGGTGCAGCCCTTGTTTGCGCCCGCTGAACACTGCCCATGTATAGAAAACCAGCGCCAGGTTCATCCAGATTACCGCTTGCAGCAACATAAGCTAATGAATCCTTTTTTTTGATAATAAGCGGAGGCTTTAATATCCGTTGGTTTATTTCTATGTTGCTTTTTAAACATTAAAAGCTGTATACAATTTAAAATTCGGAGAGCATGCCGCGAAATCGCGGCGTGATAACGCGAAATGACCGATTGCCATATAATTTGCACCACCTTATCTTTATGAGCACAAAGCATCCAGGTAGCCACTCTACATCAACGCATGAGGTGCTAATCGTACTGTATTTCTCGCATTAAAGCAAGACTCGGACTAAGCGGTGAAAAAAGCTTCCTTTGCATTGTGCTTTTATTAACAATCACGAATATTGGCTCACTTTTTGCATAATTATTTCATCTATTTAGCCTATTTATAGCCTGCACCAGTCTTTGATTAATTCAGAATAAATATCATATTAAATGAACAAGAGAGGGATAATACCAATGACCAAAAAGTTTGTGTTTTCAACAATTGCGGTTACCCTGCTGTCAATATTCCTTGCATTACCAAACCTCGCAACTGCCGCAAACTACTGGGCAATATCTTCGTCCGCAACTCCGGCAAGCTTGTCGACTGTTGCCTCTCCTGTTCCAACTGGCGCTGGCTTCACAACGGCAAATCGTGTTACAAATGTGACTGACCCGAATGTCACAAGCGTTGTTTTTAATATTGCTGCTGAAGCACCGGGCGGATACACATTAACCATGGTTACCGTTGACGGCAAACCAGTTGGTGCGGTTGAGAAAATTGAAACCGTGAACGGTGTAACTAAATGGTGGGGTAATTATACGTATCAAGTCACTGGTGATTTCGTAGTCAACAAGATGGTGAATGGTCAGATTATGGCTAACCACTCCATCGTGGCCAAATATACCGCAAATGCCAATACTACCTTCAAAATAAAATCAATACCTTCAGCTGGCGGCTGGATTTCCGGCTCCGTGACAGTGGGACTGAACTCTACCCCTTCATTTTCAATTATTGCAAACCGGGGCTATACACTCGAGGGTGTCATAATCGATGGTGGAGCAATGATAGCCGACACAGACGGCACCTATACTTTTGCCGCTGTAAGCGCAAACCACACCATTCAAGGCGTGTTTACCGCAAACAAATCTCTGAATGCGATTCTATCTATTCCTCTAGCTCTCTCTGCGCAAGCGGGTTCGACTCTTGACGTCATTGGCACTACAAAGCCGGGATATACGACCGGTGTAAGTTACGATTGGACCGGAACCACCTGCACCAATTCGGCTGTTGGTACCGACGGCGCAACTTCAACCAGAGCAATCACCGTACCTGCAACCGGTTCATGCACTGTCTCCCTGAAAGCCACTGCTGATGGCATGAATAACACCACAACGGCTACGATAACAGCCCGGCCATCAGTAAATGTCTGTCTCTATTGCCACGACGGTACCGGCGGACCTGATCAACGGGTTTTCTCCTCTTCAGCTCACGCAGCAGCTGGTAAAACCTGTGCCTCTTGCCATAATCCGGATGGAAATCTCAGCCATGCGTACAAAGCGGTGGCATCAATCACGTGCACGCCTTGCCACGCTGGCAACATTCCACCAGCCGGACATCCGCTAGAAACCGACAATGCCGCATGTAATACCTGCCACAATCCTCACTCTTTGGCAGCCAGTTGTTCAACCTGTCATGGCTATCCGCCAACCGAGTTAACTGTACTGCGATCCGGCCATACGGGCGCCCACACATCCGCAACAAATTGCGCTGCCTGCCACGGCGCAAATGCCGGCAGCAAACCTAACCACGATAATGGTACTGTGAATATCGAGGTTTCCGGAGCTCCTCACTTCAACAATATCACCGGCGCACTGTACCCTGCCTCATATATGACATCCAGGTCAGACTGCACCAACTGCCACTATGGCAATTCAAGCAACCAGTCAATACGTCAACAGTGGTCGAAGACGGGGCACGCGGACACCACTGCGCTTCCCTGGATAGACTATGACTTTAAAACCAGGTCCGGCTGTGTGCAATGCCACACCACCACCGGCTTCATCGCCTACTCAACCGCCAAGGTAACAGCAGCGTGGGGTAATGACTCCGACAAAACCAAAGAAGTACTCACCTGTATCGGCTGCCACAGCGATGTTGCAAACGGTGTAGTGCGCACGGTTACCCCGATCAAGCCCTTTGCTGATGACAGCTATGTTAACCGGAATGTCGGCCCGTCCAATATCTGCATGAATTGCCATAGCGGCAGGAACAACGGCCTGAGTGTCGTTTCTGGAGACTTCAGCAATCAGGCATTCATTGCACCCCACTATCTGGCTGCCGGTGGAGTGCTCCATGGCAAGGGTGGCTATAATTTCCCAGGCCAGACCTATGCCTTCTATTCAAGCAACAGCCATCGCGCCATCGGGATGGGAGACAACAAAGGCACCGGAACTAATGGTCCATGCATCGGCTGTCACATGACTTCTCCGGAGAAGCACCTGTTCCAGGCAATCTCTTCAGCAAACGGTACCATAGAAGCGATTACGTCGGATGCCTGTGCCAAATGTCATGCAGCTTACCTTGGCAACACCCAACTCAACAGCATGAAGGCGGACTTTAACAATGCCTTGGACGCATTGAAAGCTTTGCTTGCCGTTAAAGGATTCAACTATTCAACCAGCTATCCGTACTTCTCAAACACGAACTGGGACAGTGGCCAGGCTGGGGCCAATACCATGGGAGCTGCTTTCAACTACGTTCTGCTTCTGAATGAGCCGGGAGCATACGCACACAATGCGGAATATACAAAAAAATTGGTTTTTGATTCAATAGATTACCTTCATAACGGCATGATTACCGGCGATATTGATACTGCTCTGGATAGCCTTGTTGGTAACGGCATAACCCAGGCCCAGGCAGACAGTCTGAAAGCGTATCAGAACAGCAATAGTTGCAGTAGCTGTCATGCTTCAACTCCGGCATCCCCAAGCCACCCGGCCCACTTGGGCAGCGGATATGGTTTTGGCTGTGCGGATTGCCATGCCGCAACCGCTGCATCAAACACAGCACTGGTTTCCGGTACCACAACACACCTGAATGGGGCATACGATGTTCAGGCTGGAACTGGCAGATCATTCATTTATGCAGGCGGTACTTGCAGTAGTATCAGCTGCCATAACAACGGAGATGCAACATGGGGGGCAACACTCGGATGCGCCGGCTGTCACGGAAATCCGCCCACCTATCCGAACGGTGATCCAAAAGTCAACAGCCATGCTAAACACAGCTTCGGCTGTGTTACATGTCATAGTGGCACAACCATTGATGGCATAACAATTACGAACAAAAACTTGCATGTCAACGGAATTTACGACGTAACTCCAGGCGCAGAAGCCACTTTTACCTACACGTATGCCGCTACAGGCGGCAACTGTAGCACTATCAGCTGCCACGGAGGCACCAGCGCAACCTGGGGAAGCACACTCGGTTGTGCTACCTGCCACGGCAATCCGCCCGCTTATGTTAATGGCACTCCTAAAGCCAACAACCATGGCAGTCACAATTTTGCCTGCTCTACCTGCCATTCCGGTACTACCACCGATGGCACAACAATTGCGGACAGCACCCTACATGCTAACGGTGTCTACGACGTAACGCCAGGCACCGGCACTACCTTTACCTATACGTTTGCAAGTACAGGGGGTACCTGCAGTAACGTCAATTGCCATCAAGGTGTCCCCAGCGCAACATGGGGGCGTAGCCATATTGCGGCGATAGCAACTGGTAACGTGTTAGTGTTCAGCAATGAAAACATAGATCACGGTGCTGCAGGTTTTTCAACAGAAATGGACTGTAGAGTATGTCACTACGAGAACCTTGTTACCCAGCATAATGGAAATTGCGCGCTTTGCCATTCAGGTGCCACCCCACCTGCCAATGCCTTGATCGGCAACTGGAATAGGACCTGCTCACAACTCTCATGCCACCCGACCATTCATTCAAACATGGGACCTGATCATAATGGCGTATACTCAATTAAAGGCGCTAGCTGTGATAATTGTCATGATAGCTCCAACGATTTCCCTGGACCGGCAGACAAGTGCACTAACTGCCATAGCCGCTAACTGCCTGGCTATTGCTCAATAACGGTAAAAGCTAAAAATATCTTCGTAAAAAAAGTCAGGGGAAGAGCAATCTTCCCCTGACTTTTTCGTACGATTTAACATCATACTTCATTTACTTTGCTGCTGGGATCACTCCGCCGGAAAAGATCACACTGTCAAAGATCCGGTCCAGACTCTTGCTTTTAAAATTGGTCATTTCCTGGCCAGACTGCAGTTTGATCTCCTGGCCGACCGTGACTTCCGTATTCGGCACTGCAGCCCACACTTTCTTACCAGCGCTTTCAAGGTTGATGTACGTGTACCCGCCAGAATCCATCGTTTCCAGTACTTTCCCGGAAATAACCGGCTGGTCAGTGGCGGGTTGTCCCATATTGCCCATGGTGTGTGCCGCTGGAGACATTTTCTCGTTCATTGCCGGATGCCCCTGTGGCAAGAGTGGCATGTGACCGGCAGCGGGAGTAGCGGTATCCGATGCCAGTCCCGCAGAGAACAGTATATTGTCAAAGGTCCGATTGAGAGATCTGCTGGTAAATTGCCCCATCTCCATTCCCGGTCTTACTTTTATCTCCTGTCCGACAGCAACCTGTACAGGTGGAACAGCAACCCAACCATTCTTGCCATCCTTTTCCAGGTGTATGTAGGTATAACCGGCAGCATTCATGGTTTCTACCACTTTACCTTCAAGTATAGTTTTCTCAGCAGGCTTCTGTACTGCTGCAGTTTTTTCAGCATCAGTCGCAGCCGGTGCCGGTTGCGCGATTTTCCCAGTACTTGCGCAGCCGTTCAAAAGCACCACGACAACTCCAAGTACCAGGCCTGCTGAAATTACTCCTGTTTCTTTTTGCATGGGTAAACTCCTTACCAATAGTTAAATTATCAACCGCTCAGGCGCAGTCACGGCGCGCCAATCGATTCGATGAAATGAAAGCGTACTGTATATCTCAAACAAAAGAAAGCAGAGAAGCAGCAGTATCACTTTTGCTCATATACAGGAACGATGACTGTTGTAACAGCCCGTCGATTTTTCTGCCTTCCGTCAACAATCGAATTATCAGCTACAGGCTTCGCCGAGCCGAAACCGAATGCGGAAATCCGGGCAGAATCAACACCCAGTTGAATCAGGCTGTTCCGAATGTTTTCAGCCCGCTGTTCGGAAAGCTGGTTATTATGTGACATTTCACCTGATGGATCGGTATGCCCCTCAATAATTACCGTAGCATCAGGCGAACCCTTTATGATATCGGCAAATTTTTTAAGATTTTCGAGATATACTGTTTGAACAACAGCGCTGTTGACAGCAAATTCAACGGTCAGCTCGCCAATGCTCTTTTTGCCGACAGTGGTGGCGGGATTATCCAATTTGACCGGATCAGGATCAGGAAGGAGCGCTTCATCAACAGACACATCGGTCTCATCGACAGGAGTTTGTTCATCAGATTTTAAAATATCATCCAGTGCCGGCATTTTCGAAACAGCCTTGCTTACCGGTGGCGGCACAATCTTTTTAGGGCGCTCCTTGCCAAAATAATAGCTCAGGCCGATACCTGCTTCATAATTATCAGCTGTGTTGGCATTTTTATAAGCAAATAGATGACGCACGTCCAGGCGAATTGCCAGATAATTTTGAAAGAAATACTTTAAACCACCGCCATAGTTAAATATCGGGGTTCTTTTGACGGTAATAGTATCATCCAAGCCGATTACGCCACCGCCAACCGCCAGAAACGGCACCCATTTATTCTTCACGATAAACGGATAAATGGCATCCAGTCGGAAAAGATATGCTTTGGCATCGTCCCCGGTAGACTTTACTGTTGTGGTAAACTGATTGAATGTTCCTTCCACGCCAAAGTTTTCCACAAACGACTTGCGCATGCTGTCATAACCGATTTTAAGTCCAAACCCCTGTCCCGACCGCCATGGTTCACGGCTGTCAAAAAAATAACCGCCATAAGTCGGTGTTAAAGCGAAACCACCCAACGCCCCGGTTGTCATAGTTGAACCGGGTGACGCAGCCGCAAAGGCAGTTGCTGAAATCATGACCGACGCCATGATAGTTAGGATGAAAACAAAAAAAGGTTTTGCCACTCACTACTCCAAATTTCAGGAAAACCGATGAGAGATGAGTAAAAAACTGATGAGGGATGAGGGCGGTTTTCTCATCTCTCATCTCTCATCAGCCTTTACTCATCCCTCATCTCTCATCCGTTGCTTATCAGTTAGCCTTCTTTTTCTTAAGC
>JAQTQX010000036.1 GCA_028712075.1 Desulfuromonadaceae bacterium | reverse complement strand
GCTCTGTTGGTTGAAGAGCTCGGACGCCAGGAAGTTTGCACGCTGTTTCCTCAAGAGTTTGGCAGTCTGCTTGTAACGTTTGAACATGGCGAAGCTCTCTACCATGTGCGTGAAGATGATCATGGCGCTGACATCTATTATCAGCTTGCCTTCCAGAAGGCCGGGGTTCTGCAATCAGAACTCCAGCGAGTGATCAGAAAACGGGAAATGGAAAAGGCTCAGCGGTTGGCTGAAATTGCTGCAAAAGCCGAAGAGGAGCAGTTGCTCCGTGACGCCGCAGAGGCAGAGTTACGGCTACGAGCCCAACAGTTGTCAAAAGCTGCAGAAGCAGCACGTACGCAACCAAAAAAATCAAAAGAATTCCAGCCTAAACTGCCTTCCACATATACGGTACGACGTGGTGAAACACTTCCGCAAATATCAGCTCGTGCTGAAATATACAATGACTCGTCTCTCTGGCCAGTCATCTATCGTGCCAATCGCGACCAGATCCGGGATCCGAAACGGCTCTGGCCAGGGCAAATCTTTGTCATTCCCAGGAACTTCAGCCGTGAAGATGCGGTTTGGATAAAACCGCATTCCGGTCAAAAAAACTGACTTGTAACGAAGTATTCCGCTTATCAGTATCTCTGAAAATGAACTGATTTTTCCTTGACAGCATTGTGGGCTTTGTATACTGTATACAGGATTTTACCGTGCCGCTAAAATTTTAAATGTAATTAAATAATCAATGGGTTACTGGTTACGGTGGAAAGATTGACCCGGAGTTGATCCGGTGGGGTACGCTGCACTGTTTTCACGGAGCCTAAGGCTATCCAGGAATTAAAACTAAGGAGATGGTATGACAACACAAAAGATTATCTGGTCGAAAATCGATGAAGCGCCAGCACTGGCAACGTACTCGTTACTCCCTATCGTTAATGCTTTTACAAAAGCGGCTGGCGTTGTAGTTGAAACGCGGGATATCTCCGTTGCAGGAAGAATTATCGCGAACTTTCCCGACTATCTGACGGAAGCCCAGAGAATGTCTGATTATTTGGCTGAGCTTGGTGAGCTTACCCAGAAGCCTGAAGCCAATATTATCAAGCTGCCCAATGTCAGCGCGTCGATTCCCCAGCTGAAAGCCGCCATCAAGGAATTGCAGGAGCAGGGGTATAAGCTCCCTGATTATCCGGAAGAACCTAAATCTGATGCTGAAAAAGCGCTTCACGCTCGCTATGCAAAGTGCCTCGGTAGTGCAGTTAACCCTGTTCTGAGAGAAGGTAACTCCGACAGAAGATCTGCTGATGCCGTTAAGCAATATGCACGGAAACATCCGGTTAAAATGGGTGCTTGGACTCCGGATTCCAAGACCCATGTATCACACATGACAGCCGGGGATTTTTACCACAGTGAGAAGTCTGTCACGATGACAAAGGCTGGAAATGTCAGGTTCGAATTAGTCGGTAAAGACGGAAAGGTCACGGTTCTGAAAGAAAAGTTGGCCCTTCAGGCAGGTGAAGTCCTTGACGGCACATTTATGAGCTGTAAAGCTCTGCGTAAATTCATTGAGGAGCAGATAGAAGACGCACAGAAAAAGGGCGTGTTGTTCTCCGTACACCTCAAAGCCACCATGATGAAGATATCCGATCCGATCATGTTCGGTCATTTCGTTTCCGTCTTCTACAAGGACGTTTTTGAAAAGCATGCGGCAACATTTAAAGAACTAGGTGTCAATCCTGATCTTGGCATGGGTGACCTCTATGTAAAAATCAAGAGCCTGCCGGCAGCCAAGCAGGCTGAGATCGAAGCCGATATCCAGGCGGTCTACAAGAAGAGACCTGAGCTTGCGATGGTGGATTCAGATAAAGGGATCACCAACCTGCATGCAAGTAACGATATCATCATCGATGCATCCATGCCGGTTGTTATCCGTGACTCGGGCGGGATGTGGGGTACGGACGGAAAGCTGCACGATGTAAAATGCGTGATACCAGACACCTGCTATTCAGAATGGTATCAGGAGTGCATCGATTTCTGTAAGAAAAACGGCCAGTTTGACCCGACCACCATGGGATGTGTGTCCAACGTGGGTCTGATGGCGCAGAAGGCTGAAGAATACGGGTCACACGACAAGACATTCAAGGTTCCTGCTGATGGAACGATGCGCGTTGTTGACGAATCAGGGGCAGTGCTGTTCCAGCACGAAGTGGAAGAGGGCGACATCTGGCGCGGCTGTCAGGCAAAAGACCTGCCTATTCGGGACTGGGTAAAACTGGCTGTAAACAGGGCACGGGCAACCGGAGCACCAGCAATTTTCTGGCTTGATAAAAACCGCGCGCATGACGCGCAGATGATCCTGAAAGTTAATACCTATCTGAAGGATCACGATACAAAAGGCTTGGATATACGCATCATGCCTCCTGTTGAGGCGATGCAATTTGCCATGCAGCGGGCGAAAGATGGTCAGGATACCATTACCGTGACCGGAAATGCGTTGAGGGATTATCTGACCGACCTGTTCCCGATTCTCGAACTGGGCACCAGTTCGAAAATGCTGTCGATCGTGCCGCTTCTGGCTGGTGGTGGCCTGTTTGAGACAGGTGCAGGCGGTTCGGCACCCAAGCATGTACAACAGTTCGTAAAGGAAGGCTATCTGCGCTGGGATTCACTTGGCGAATTTCTGGCACTTGCTGAATCGTTGAGGCATCTGGCCAGTTCATTCAACAATGACAAAGCCAAGCTGTTGGCAGACACTCTTGATAAAGCCAATGCCAAGTTTCTTGAAAATAACAGAAATCCGGCACGTAAAGTTGGACAGATTGATAACAGAGGTAGTCACTTCTATCTTGCCATGTACTGGGCTGAGGCTTTGGCAGCACAGACTGTGGATAAAGATCTTGCCACACTTTTTGCCAAAGTTGCACAGCAGCTTCAGGAAAACGAGGCAAAAATCAATGCGGAGTTGATTGGCGCCCAAGGCAAACCACAGGATATCGGTGGTTACTATCAGCCGGACCCGGCAAAAACGGAAAAGGCGATGCGCCCCAGTGCAACACTGAACAAGATCATTGATTCAATTAATTAAAGCTGGCGTGCTGTAATAGCTCTTTTATAACCTATTCTGGATCTTGCGAAGTGAGCCGGATGGAATATACATACGTAACAGTTCCTCCCGGGGATAAAATAATAATGGGAAGTGACGGCATGCTGAAAGTGCCTGATAACCCGATTATTCCCTACATTGAAGGAGACGGTACCGGTATTGATATCTGGAAAGCTTCGGTACACGTTTTTGATGCCGCTGTAGAGAAATCCTACGGCGGCAGCAAAAAAATCAGTTGGATGGAAGTGTACGCCGGTGAAAAGCCATTCAACCTGTTTCGTAATGCAATGGGTGACAAGGCCTGGCTGCCTGATGAAACAGTCTTGGCATTCAGGGAGTTTTTAGTTGGCATCAAAGGACCGCTGACAACTCCGATAGGTGGTGGCATTCGCTCGTTGAATGTTGCGTTACGGCAGTTACTGGATTTATACGTATGTCTCCGGCCCATTCGTTACTTTCAAGGCGTACCGACCCCTGTCAAAAAGCCGGAAGATGTTGATGTAGTGATTTTTCGTGAGAACTGTGAGGACATCTATTCAGGAATTGAATGGATGACCGGAACGGCTGAATGCGGGAAAATTGTCGATTTTCTTGTTAAAGAAATGGGAGTTAGTGACATCAGATTTCCCGAATGTTCGTCGATCGGTATCAAGCCGATCTCCCGAACTGGTTCCGAACGCTTGGTACGTGCGGCTATTCAGTACGCGCTTGGTCACAAGCGTAAAACAGTAACAATTGTCCACAAGGGCAATATCATGAAGTTTACTGAGGGAGCTTTCAAAGACTGGGGGTATGCGGTTGCGACATCGGAATTTCGGTCAGAGGTTGTAACGGAACGCGAGTCGTGGATAATCAGCAATCATGATCGCAATCCAAACCTTTCTATTGAAGAAAACGCCCGGATGATTGACCCGGGTTATGATATGATGTCGCCGCACCAGCAGAATGGTATCTGTCGTGAAGTGGAAGTTGCCCTTCAACTTGTGCCCACGCATGGCAACGGTCAATTTAAAAAACTGCTGATGATCAAAGATACCATTGCAGACATTATGTTTCAGCAGGTATTGACGCGAGCCAAGGAGTTTGATGTTATCGCGACAATGAATATTGAAGGCGATCTTCTTTCAGACGCTTTGGCTGCACAGGTAGGCGGGATCGGCATAGCGCCGGGTGCCAATATAAACTACGTTACGGGACATGCCATCTTCGAAGCCACCCATGGCACTGCGCCGAAATACGCTAATCTTGATAAAGTAAATCCCGGGTCGGTTATCCTCTCGGGTGTTATGATGTTAGAGTACATAGGATGGCAGCAAGCAGCGGATATGATTCTTAAAGCTCTTGACAGAACCATTGGTCAAAAGCGGGTCACATACGATTTTGAACGAATGATGCAGGGTGCGACACTGCTTACCTGCTCTGGATTTGCCGATGCCTTGATTGAAAATATGTAGCAGTTGTCAGCAGTGGCTGGGGATACAACCCCTGCCTTATTTTCCAAAAAAACAGAAGAGGAGGAAATGAGTATGGCTCGTAAAAAGATTTCACTTATCGGCGGCGGACAGATTGGTGGCGTACTTGCTCAGCTTTGTGCATTACGTGAGCTTGGTGATGTTGTTCTTTTTGACATTGTTGAAGGCCTGCCACAGGGCAAAATGCTTGACATCGCTGAAGTCGGTCCTGTTGACCGCTACGACGTTAACCTCAAGGGAACTAACAGCTACGAAGACATTAAAGGTTCTGACGTTGTCATCGTAACTGCCGGTCTGCCACGTAAACCGGGTATGAGCCGTGATGACCTGATCGAAGTCAATTCAAAGATCATGACTTCTGTTGCCGAAGGCATCAAGACGTATGCACCCAATTCAATCATTATTGTCATTTCCAATCCTCTTGACGCCATGGTTACTCTCTGCCAGAAGATTACCGGTTTTCCGTACCACCGTGTTATCGGCCAGGCAGGAGTACTTGACTCTGCCCGTTTCGCCAGCTTTATCGCGTGGGAACTGGAGGTATCCGTTAAAGACGTTACTGCAATGACCCTTGGTGGTCACGGCGATGACATGGTACCGCTCGTTCGTTATGCAAGCGTTAACGGTATTCCTGTGACCGAACTGCTTGAGCAGAAATACGGCGCTGAAAAAGGTAAAGAAGTAATGGAAGCAATGGTTAAGCGCACCCGTGGTGCTGGTGGCGAAGTTGTTGCGCTGCTGAAAACCGGTTCGGCCTTCTATTCTCCTGCTTCTTCGGCGATTGCCATGGCTGAATCGATCCTCAAGGATCAGAAACGAGTGCTGCCGACCTGCTGCTTCCTGCAGGGAGAATTTGGCGTCAATGGTTTCTACGTTGGCGTACCTGCTGTTCTTGGCGAGAAGGGCGTTGAAAAAATCATCCAGTTCAAACTTGATGCCACCGAGCAGGCTATGCTTGATAAATCGGTTGCTGCAGTTAAGGAACTGGTTGGCAGCATGAAGTAGCATTTAATTCCAGGTTTCTGGAAGTTGATGAAAGAAGGGTGGAGTATACGCCCTTCTTTTGCTTCTTTTTGGAGCTTGTATTTACCACCTTTTAATACGGAAAAGGAGTCTTTCTAAGATGGAAAAAAAATTACCAAAAATTGAGATTATTGAAAAGTATTGCAAAGGATGCCACATTTGCGTGGAGTTCTGCCCGAAAGATGTACTTGAGATGAAAGGCTTTTATGCCTCTGTGAAAAATCTTGAAGCCTGCATCAGCTGTATGCAGTGTGAATTACGTTGTCCCGACTTCGCAATCAAAGTCATAACCGAATAAATCTACAGGAGGAAATGAACAGTGTCCAAAAAAGTAGCGTTTCTTCAGGGTAACGAGGCTGCCGCACACGGTGCATTATACGCCGGCTGCAACTTCTTTGCAGGCTACCCGATCACCCCCTCGACAGAGGTTTCTGAAGTACTGTCTATCGAACTGCCAAAGATTGGCGGGAAATTTTTGCAGATGGAAGATGAAATTGCTGCTATGGCAGCAATACTCGGCGCATCACTGGCTGGCGCCAAAGTATTAACTTCCACATCAGGTCCCGGTCTTTCTCTGAAGCAGGAGCTGGTTGGCTATGGCTGTATCGCCGAAATTCCATGTGTTGTGTATAACGTCATGCGTGGCGGTCCTTCAACCGGTATGCCTACCGGTCCTTCCCAGTCAGACGTCATGTGTGCCAAATGGGGGACGCACGGCGACCATCCTGCCATCTGTCTGACCCCTGCTTCAGTTCAGGAAACGTATGAAGAGATAATTCGCGCATTCAACCTGTCCGAGAAATATCGTACACCGGTTATGGTAATGCCTGACGAAATTGTTGCTCATATGCGTGAACGGATTGTTTTCCCTGAACCGGGTGAAGTTGAAGTTACTCCACGCAAATCCCCGACAGTACCGCCTGAGCAATACAAGCCGTACGATACCAGCTTCGGTGATGTTCCACCGTTGGCTGCCTTCGGTTCCGGCTACAAGTTCCATGTTACCGGTCTTAACAAAGCTTCAGACGGTTTTCCAACTACCAAAGCTAATCTTGTCCAGGCTGAGGAGGAGCGTCAGGTACGTAAGGTTGACGCAAATATTGACGACATCGTCCAGTTTGAAGAGTACCTGCTGGATGACGCGGAAGTGGCAGTTGTGGCATATGGTTCCACCTCCCGTTCGGCACGTTATGCAGTCAATGTTGCCCGTGAGCAGGGGATCAAAGCCGGTCTGTTCCGTATCAAAACCTTCTGGCCGTTTCCCGACAAGCAGATTAAAGCATTGGCCGGCAGAGTCAAAGGCATAGTAATTCCTGAGATGAATCTTGGAATGTGCTCACTTGAGCTTGAACGTTGCGCTCAGGGGAAAGTTCCGGTACTTGGGATTTTCCGCGTTGATGGTGAGCCGATCAATCCAGACCAGATCCTCGATAAGATCAAGGAGGTTAAATAACCATGTCTTTTGATTACGATAAATATCTTCGTCCCGGCAAACTGCCCCACATCTGGTGTCCAGGCTGCGGCCACGGCATCGTCATGAAGGGGTTGATCCGCGCCATGGACACGCTTAAACTCAAGAAAGAGGAGACCGCTATTGTGTCCGGTATTGGTTGTGCATCGCGTCTCCCCGGCTATATCGACTGCTGCACGCTGCACACAGCCCATGGACGTGCCGCAGCATTTGCTACCGGTGTTAAAATGGCCAGGCCGGAAATGAATGTCATCCTCTGCGGTGGTGACGGCGACGGAACTGCAATTGGCGGTAACCACTTCATCCACGCATGTAGACGCAACATCGACATGACGTACATCATCATGAATAACTACATCTATGGAATGACAGGTGGTCAGTTTTCTCCTTGTACGCCAACCGGCCACAAGGCATCCACCACACCTTATGGAAACCCCGATCCTAACTTCGATATTGCCAAACTGGCGATCGGCGCCGGTGCAACATTTGTTGCCCGTGGTACTGCATTCCATGCCAACCAGATCGACAAACTGATCGTTGAAGCTATCCAGCACAAGGGCTTCTCGGTGGTTGAAATTCTGGACGATTGCCCGACTACCTACGGTCGTCGTAACAAGTACAAGTCGGTCATCGAGATGATGAACCGTCTGAAAGATGTTGCTGTACCGGTCAAGGCTGCCGAAAAGATGACCGCTGAACAGCTTCAGGGTAAAGTACTGACCGGAGTTCTCTATAAAGAAGATAAACCAGAGTACATTGCCGAGTACGCCAAAGTTATCGAGCGTGCCAAGGCAGCCAAGTAACAATTACAGGAAAAGGAGCGATATATTCATGTCAAGATATGAACTCAGGTTTTCCGGTGCAGGTGGACAGGGTCTGATCACCGCCGGGATCATCATGGCCAAAGCCGCTTCGATCTACGAAGGTAAGCAGGCCGTTCAATCGCAAAGCTACGGCCCTGAAGCTCGTGGTGGCGCATCAAAATCAGAAGTAATTATTTCAGATGGTCCTATCGACTATCCAAAAGCCACTACGGTAGATGCATTGCTGGCGATGACTCAGGAAGCGTGTGACAAGTATACGCACGACCTGAAAGATGGCGGCATCCTGCTGGTGGATTCCGATCTCGTTACGAAACTTCCGAAAGGGAATTTTAAAGTCATCTCCTTCCCGATTATCAACACCGCCAAAAACGATGTCGGCCGCGAAATCGTTGCAAACATCGTTGCCCTCGGGGCAATGGTAGCGCTGACGGGTCAGGTAAGTCGTGAAAATGCTGAAAAGGCCGTTCTTTCGAGTGTTCCAGAGGCCTTTATTGAACTGAACAAGAAGGCATTCAGTATCGGATTTGAGAAGGCACTTGCTGCCAGCGCATAGCGCCTATGAATTGCTCAACAAGAAAGGCCCGGTATCTTTACCGGGCCTTTCTTGTTGAACTAAAATCAATATATAAAGTTAATTACAGTGAATTTATGATTTTCTTGGCAAAGTCATTTATAACGCTGTAGTGGACTTCCACTCCTTCACGCTTACCGTCAATAATCCCCTTGTTCTTGAGCAGCGCCAGATGCTGAGACACGGTTGCCTGCGGTAGACCGAGGCATTCCCAGATATGTTTCACATTGCATTCCTGGGTACACAACCCCGCGACGATTTTGAGGCGGATCGGATGCCCGAGAACCTTGAGTACTTCAGCCTCAGCTGTAAACTTCATATCTTTATTAAAGGCCATTGTTTTAAGTCCCCTGAAATTTTCTATTATCATATATATGGATTATACAAGAGTCAATGTAAAACTAAAAGAGCGTAATTTAAAACTTGCGAAACAACATCGATCCGTTACGGTACAGACAGTTCGTACATTTTGCTGCTTAAATGGCATGCCGACTGAAGGCCATTATCATGTTCCATCATTGTTGGTGTTTCGCGGCGGCAAAGCTCTTTCGAGTAACGGCACCGAGGATGGAAACGACAACCTGACGGAATCGACAGAGCAGAAGGTACATCGTCCCTCAGCAAGTTGTTCTTTGAGGTTGCCAATGGTTTCTGACCGGGGATGGCGGCAATGAGAGCCTCCGTATAAGGATGCCGGCAGCGGAGAAACAGTTCTGAAGCCGGGCCGCTCTCAACAATTGCTCCAAGATACATAATAATAATCCGGTCACAAATATGACGTAATACCAGCAAATTGTGCGAGACAATTAGCATTGAAACAGCCATTTCACGTTTCATCTGTAACAGAATATTAATTATCTGTGCTTGAATCGAAATATCAAGTGAAGAAACCGGTTCATCGGCTATCAGAATTTCCGGGGCAGCCGCTAAAGCACGAGCAATACCGATGCGTTGTCGTTGACCCCCGGAAAACTCATCCGGAAAACGGTTCACTGTATCACCGGATAATCCGACAGCTGCCATAATGCGGGCAAGTTCGGAGCGCTGTTGCAGTTCGGGAATGCCGGCTAGGTTAAACGGTTCCGAGATGCTTTCACCAATTCGTATGCGGGGATTAAGTGATGAAAAAGGATCTTGGAAAATCATCTGGGTTTTGCGCCGGAAATGGAGTCGGGCGTCTTGTTCAAGATACGCAAGATCGGTGCCTCGGTACAATACACTTCCCGAATCGGGTATCAGCAGTCCAGCTATAACTTTTGCGAGAGTTGACTTGCCGCAGCCAGATTCTCCGGCAATGCCGACAGTTTCCCCGAATGAAAGCTCAAGAGAAACGTTGTCAAGCGCCGTCAGAAAACGGCCGGAATGCCCGGGTGCAGAAACTTTGAACTTCTTTTGCAGGCCAATTGCTGCCAGGATAGGTGCTTCGTTCATGGGCATTTCCAGCATCGCGCCAGATGCACTGGGGCGATTTCCCGAAGGAGTTGGGATTCAGCACGGCACACTGTTTCAGCAAACGGACACCGTTCAGCAAAGCTGCATCCCACGGTGGGGTAACCCCGGGTGGCCAATTGCCCGGCAAGAGCGGGAAGCGGCTTGCCCGGGTCTGCATGTTGAGGCAGTGACGCAAGAAGAGCCTGCGTATATGGATGCAGAGGCGCTGCCAGCAACGTGTCGGTCGGCCCGGACTCGACAACCTGCCCGGCGTACATGACGGCGGTATGGTCGGCGCGCTCGGCAACAATACCAAAATCATGAGTGATGAGCAGCATTGAGAGGCCGCGTAACTTTTTCAGAGAATCAAGAAGTTCCAGTATCTGCGCCTGTATCGTAACATCCAATGCTGTTGTTGGCTCATCAGCAACCAACAGTGAGGGATGGCAGGCCAGAGCCATGGCAATCATAACCCTCTGCCGCATGCCGCCGCTCAGTTGGTGTGGGTAATTATTGATGCGGTCACCGGCAGACGATATGCCGACATCTGTCAGAAGGCCAATTGCCCGTTCCAATGCATCACGCCGTGACACGTTTTTGTGCAGGATCAACGGTTCGCATAGTTGATCAGCTATTTTCAGAACCGGATTCAAGGATGTCATCGGATCCTGAAAAATCATGGAAATTTTCTGTCCACGAATCATCCTCATGGTCTCTTCAGGGAAATTTGACAGATTTTTCCCATCAAAAAAGATGCTACCGGAACTGATGAATCCAGGAGGAGGCACAAGGCGTAGTATTGACAGGGCGGTCATGCTTTTACCGGACCCCGATTCTCCGACGAGCGCAAGTACAGAACCGCTTGTGAGGGTAAGGGAAATACCGCGAACCGCATCAAACATGCCTTGTGCTGTTGGAAAGGAAACCTTCAGATCGTATATTGAAAGCAGATCAGACATGAATACTCACACAATGTAATCGGTATCATTGCAAAAGCGGGAACATTGCATACACCGGAAATCGGCACCGTTTCATCCGGAGTGTCAAGATGCATGCGTGGCCGAATTAAGTACGAACATACAGCATGATAGGGAGAATGTGCAATAATGATGTGCATGCATTGTCGCAGATCGGATCATTCGGTCAATAAAAATTGACTTTTCGAGGCATTATGTGTTCTTATCTTCAGGTTTTGCGACCCTTGTATTGTACGCTCATAACGTTCATTCTGGCACTGCTGTCGGTTTTTGTGGTGTGGCCCGGTTCCGATGGAATCGGAGCTGCTGTTACAGACGAGACCATCCGTGTTGCCATTCATAAGTCAGCAACTGAAGTTGTGGTCGCTGGTGACGGGCTTCTTGTCATCGGTGATGCGGGGAAGGCGGTTGCTCTATCGCTTCCCGCAACAGTAAAGCCGGTAAAAGGTGGGTTGCTGGTTGGAGGACGTGTCTTTCGCACATTGTCGTTCTCCGCAGCCTCGGTCGTGTACGTTAACAGCAAACCGTACCGGGGAATTGCTGAGTTGTCTGTGGTCAATATGGGGATTCAGGTGGTGAACCAGTTACCGCTTGAGGAATATCTTGTTGGCTTGATTAATTGTGAGATTTCTTCTGCATGGCCAATCGAGGCGGTAAAAGCACAGGCAATTATTGCCAGAACGTACGCAATAAACAGAAAAATTTCCCGAGCCACGGCGCCGTACCATCTTGAGTCATCTGTAATGGATCAGGTATATGAAGGATGCCTGATTGAAGACAGCCGCGCGCGTCGGGCAGTGCTTGAAACCGCGGGTGAAGTATTGACATTTGGTGGTGCAGTTATTCAGGCATTTTATCATTCCAGTTGTGGAGGGAGAACCGAACCATCCGAGAACGTGTGGGGCATGCCGACTCCCTATCTTAAAGGGGTCGATTGTCAATACTGCCTTACGTCACCATCGGCCACGAATTGGGAATGCACGCTTACGTTGAAAGAGCTTGAAGAGAAGCTACGCGCTGCCGGTTACAAAGTCTCAGGTCTGTATGGCATAAAGGGCGGAGCCGCTTATGTGAGCGGCAGGTTGAAGCAGGTCGTGCTGCAGGCGACGCATGGTGGCTGTGCGGTTAGTGGGGAGCAGTTTCGTAAAGCTATCGGGTATGGCGTTATAAAAAGTACCCGTTTTTCCACTAAAATTTCAAAGGACGAAGTGAGCTTTTCCGGAAGGGGCAACGGGCATGGTGTTGGATTGTGTCAATGGGGCGCCAAACAGAGGGCGCTGGACGGTTTTGATTCTGGAGAGATCCTTTCCTATTATTATCCCGGTACTACGTTGAAAAAGTTCTCTGAAATTCGCTGAATGCCTTTCTGATGCGCGTCAAGGATTTTACCTATAACCTGCCGCAGAATCTTATCGCCCGACATCCTCCGGAAAAACGCGACGGTTCGCGGTTGATGTTGCTTGATCGAGCAAAAAAGACGATTGCGGAAGATCTGTTCAGCAACCTCAAGAAATATCTGCAGCCGGGTGATCTGCTGGTCATGAACGATACCCGCGTCATACCTGCCCGGTTGTACGGCCGCAAAATCACCGGAGGCAGGGTTGAAATATTTCTGCTGCGCCGGTTGTCCGGCAGTGAAGAACGGTGGGCGTGCCTGCTCAAATCATCAAAGCGTTTTCGGGAAGGGCAGGAAATTCAACTCGAGTCCGATATGATTGCGGTCGTGCGGTCCCGGTCGGTCTCAGATAGCTGGGTGGTCGAATTTACCGGTAGTGAACCGTTCGATAGTTGGCTGGAGCACGCAGGTCACATCCCGTTGCCTCCCTATCTGCAGCGGGAAGACTGTTCGGCAGACCGTGAAAGATACCAAACGGTAGTTGCACGAAAACCAGGTGCTGTTGCGGCCCCTACGGCCGGCCTTCATTTTACCAGCGAAATGCTTTCGCAGCTTCAAGTAAGGGGCGTTAAGGCAGTTTTCATAACATTGCATACCGGCTTGGGGACTTTTCAGCCGGTACGTGTCGAGCGAGTTGAGGATCATCAGATGCATACGGAGCGCTACAGTGTACCGTATGCAACTGTTGAGGCGATACGTGCTACGAAAGCTGCCGGAGGGCGCGTTATTGCGGTTGGCACAACATCCGCTCGAACGCTGGAATATTCTGCGTTGCAGAACGGGCATCTGGCTGCCGGTTGCGGCGAGGCTGACATATTTATATATCCCGGCTACCACTTTAAAGTTATCGATGCTCTGATAACCAATTTTCACCTGCCGGAATCAACGCTTCTTATGCTTGTTTCCGCTTTGGCCGGGCGTGATTTAGTGCTCGAGGCATATAAAGAAGCGGTTGCCCGGGAATTCAGATTTTTCAGCTACGGCGATGCCATGTTCATCACCTGAGAGGTTGCGTGTCAGAAACATTTTCAGTTGTCCATAGTGATACTTCCTGCAAGGCCCGACTTGGTTCTTTGAAAACTCTTCATGGTGACGTTGAAACGCCGATATTTATGCCGGTAGGCACCAATGCCACCGTCAAGGCGATGACTCCCGAAGATCTTCTTGCCGTTCACGCGCAGATTATATTGGCCAATACCTATCATCTCTACCTCAGGCCGGGCCACCGACTCGTCGAGAAAATGGGCGGCCTGCACCGTTTTATGAACTGGAATAGACCGATTTTAACAGACAGCGGCGGTTTTCAGGTGTTCAGTCTTGGTGAGTTGCGTAAAATTAGCGAAGAAGGGGTCAAGTTCCAATCTCACATCGACGGTTCACACCACCTTTTGACGCCTGAGCTGGCCGTACAGATTCAAGAGGCGCTCGGTGCCGATGTCATAATGTGTTTTGACGAATGTCCGCCAGCGACCGCTGATTATGAGTACGTCCGCCGTTCCCTTGAGTTGACGAACCGCTGGGCGGGGCGTTGCAAGGCCGCGCATACTCGTGATGGACAGCAGTTGTTCGGCATTATCCAGGGGGGAATGCATTACGACCTTCGGGCACGCAGCGTACATGACATTTGTTCAATCGGTTTTGACGGTTACGCGCTTGGCGGCTTGTCGGTGGGTGAGGAGAAGGAACAGATGTATGGAGTCATGGAGTGCTGTTCCACTCTGTTACCGGTCGGTGCGCCGCGCTACATTATGGGCATCGGTTCACCGGAGGATCTGGTTGAGGCGGTCTGGCACGGCTATGATATGTTTGACTGCGTCATGCCGACCAGGAATGCCCGTAACGGGATGCTTTTTACCAGCCAGGGAAGAGTCAACATCAAGTCAAAAATATATGAGGAGGATGGCGGCCCGCTTGACCCAGCCTGCGGCTGCATGGTATGCAAAAACTATTCGCGTGCCTACTTGCGGCATCTGTATCGGGCGGGTGAAATTCTCGCATCGCAGCTGAACACGTATCATAATTTATACTATTACCTTGATCTTATGCGAAGAGTCAGAGATGCTATCGCGCTCAATGCGTTTGACGAGTTCCGCAGGAATTTTACATCGACATTGGTACGAAACAATGCGAACTGAATAGAGGGAGGATATCAAAATGTTTGGATTGGCGTTTGCTATGGGAAGTGCTCCGGGAGGAGCTGCAGGTGGAGCTGCTGGTGGGGGGATGGCGGCATTTCAGCAAATTATTCCACTGGTGTTCATGTTTGCCATTTTTTATTTCTTGTTGATTCGTCCCCAGCAAAAGAAGGCAAAGGAGCATAAGGCGCTGCTTGAATCAATGAAAAAAGGGGACAATGTCATTACGGCTGGCGGGGTTCATGGTAAAGTCTCTGCTGTTGAAAATGATCTTGTCACCCTTGAAATTGCAGATAAAGTTAATATCAAAATTACTAAAAGTTATATCGCTGCAATCAAGAAGGACTAGTTCAATATATTGAAGGGGGAGTAAGCTTTATGCCGAAAGGAACTGGCTGGCGTATAAGCATGATAGCAGCTTTTATTGTGCTGTCATTTCTGTATCTGACTCCGACTCTGGCAAGTAAATTGCCGGCATGGTGGGGTAATCTTTTGCCAAAGGACAGGATTCACCTCGGGCTTGACCTGCAGGGTGGAACGCATCTTGTCATGGAGGTGGATACCGAAAAGGCGGTGGAAGGTTCTCTTGACCTCGTCGCAACGGATCTGGAAGATACACTTAACAGCAAGAATCTCCGCTTCAAGCGTATTGCCAGAAGCGGCTCTGATAAGGTTTCTGTGGTGCTGTATGAGAAAGGTACCGCTGAAAGCGTTCAAAAGCTTATCAAGGACAAATACCCCTCCTACGAGCAGAGCCCCACTTTTGATGAAGGAGGCTTTGTTGCTCTTACCTTGCGAGTTAACGAAAAGGATGCTCAGGATCGCAAGGACAAGGCTGTGCAACAGGCTTTGGAAACAATCCGCAACAGGATTGACCAGTTTGGTGTTTCGGAACCGACCATCCAGCGAGAAGGTATCAATCACATTGTCGTTCAGTTGCCCGGCATCAAGGATCCTCAGCGGGCCATCGACCTGATCGGCCGTACGGCTCGCCTTGATTTTAAAATGGTGCGGGAGGATATCTCACCGACATCCGGCGTGATTCCTGAAGATGCTGAACTACTTAAGGAAAAGAGCGTTGATCCCACTACTGGCGCCGTTACGGAGATTCCTATTGTCGTGCAGAAAAAATCGATGATAACCGGTGACCTGTTGACGGACGCTCAGGTAAGAATCGATTCACAGTTCAACCAGCCATATGTCGGTATTGAGTTCAATTCTCTTGGTGCCAAGCTGTTTGATCAGGTAACTGCTGCCAATGTCGGCAAACGGTTTGCCATTGTTCTGGATAACAATATTCATTCGGCTCCGGTTATACGTGAGCGGATTTCTGGCGGTAGTGCCCAGATTTCTGGCAATTTTACTGAAAAAACAGCTGCTGATCTTGCGATTGTACTGCGGGCCGGTGCATTGCCGGCTCCGGTAAAAATCATTCAGAATGTGACTGTCGGCCCCTCTTTAGGACAGGATTCTATTAATAAAGGGCTATATGCCGGCCTCATTGGGGTACTACTGGTCGTCATTTTCATGGCAATTTATTACAAACTGTCCGGATTGGTTGCTGATCTGGGGATGATTTTAAACATACTGTACCTGATGGGCGCACTGGCGGCGCTGGGGGCAACATTGACCCTGCCTGGTATTGCCGCAATCGTTTTGTTGGTTGGTATGTCGGTAGACTCGAACGTCATTATTTTTGAACGTATCCGTGAAGAACTCAAATTGGGCAAATCTCCCAAAGCAGCTCTCGATGCCGGTTATGACAAGGCCTTTCTGACAATTATGGATTCCCATGTGACGACCTTGATTACGGCCGCCGTGCTTTTCCAGTTTGGCACCGGTCCGGTAAAAGGTTTTGCCGTTTCCCTAAGTCTGGGAATTATCATCAACCTGTTTACCTCACTGATCGGAACCAAGGTGACCTTTGACCTGTTTCTTCAGAAGGGCACTGTTAAAAAAATGAGCATATAAGGGGGAAACATCGTTCATGGAACTTCTTGGAAAAACATCTATAGATTTTATCGGTAAATGTAAAATCTCCTTTGTCATATCGGCTGTTATATCGATCATCGGTATCATCGGAGTAATTCAGGTTGCCCGAGGTGCCGCCAACATGGGCATTGATTTTTCCGGTGGAACCGCCATGCAGTTGAAGTTTGCCAAACCAATTTCAATTGCTGATGCCAGGGCCGCACTGCATAATAACGGTATTGCCAAGGCTGACCTGCAGGAAATCAAGGATGGTAACAAACTGCTGGTAAAAATGGCAGGCGCCACAGTCGGAAAATCCTCGGAAATGGTGCAGACCGCATTTAAAAAAGAGTTTGCTGATAATGCGTTTACCGTTGAGAGCACAACAGAAATCGGACCTTCCATCGGTGATAAACTGCGCAAGGACACACTGATCGCCGGGTTGCTTTCCCTGTTGTGTATTATCTTGTATATCGCCTGGCGTTTTGACTTTAAATTCGGTGTAGGAGCCACTCTTGCCACGATGCACGACTGTCTGGCAATGTTTGCGGTTTTCTACCTGATGAACAAGGAGATAAATCTTCTGTTCATAACTGCTGTCCTGACAATTGCCGGTTATTCACTGACAGATACGGTTGTCATTTTTGACCGTATTCGTGAAAACCTGCATAAAAACCTGAAAGGTGCAATGCATACGATTTTTAACGACAGCATTAACGAAGTTCTTTCCCGTACCATAGTAACTTCACTGACAACTTTTATCGCCGCTATTTCGCTGTTTTTTTTCGGTGGAGAGGTTATTCATGACTTTTCGTTTGCGCTCGTAGTTGGCGTTCTTGTCGCAACGTATTCATCTGTTTTTGTCGCCAGTCCGATTGTGGTGATTCTCGAAAACCGCGCCTTGGCAAGAAACAGCTGATTTCGCTGCAAAAACTTTTAAAATACGGAGAGGTGTCCAGTGAAAAGAGATGCGATTTTGATAGCAGTCGTTGCCATGATAGTAGGCTTGTTGGGAGGATACTTGATATTCAGTATCAGCAATTCCGGTAAGGTGTTGCAGACAAATGCCTCAATACCTGCGGGAGCCGGATCCCCGACTGACTATGCACAGCGCATTGCCCAGGCTGAGAAGATCGTTGCCCAGGATCCCAAAAACCTTAACGTGTGGATATCGCTGGGTAATGATTATTTTGATACTGAGCAGGTACAGAAAGCGATCAATGCGTACGGTAAAGCACTGGAAATTGATCCGAATAACCCGAATGTTCTGACAGACCAGGGAGTAATGTTCAAGAAGGTCGGTTGGTATGATAAGGCACTGGCAAACTTTGATAAGGCCAGCAAAATTGCTCCGAATCACTTACAGAGTTTATACAACGCCGGAATTGTATATGCAATTGACTTGAAACAGCCTGAAAAGGCACTTCCATACTGGAACAGTTATCTGAAGATTGATTCAAACAGTCCGACCGCCCTGCAAATTAAAGGTATGATTGAACAAGCGGGAAAGCCCATGGCGCCGGTTAAATAACAAAAAATCCCCCGCCTGCCGGGGGATTTTTTTTACCTGTACGGTATGATGGAATGAAAAAAGAGTGGCGACTCAAATCTGCTGATGACAAAAAAAGTCTGGAACTTGCGGCAACCCTCGGGATTCCTGCTGCGGTAGCGCGGGTTCTTTCCGGCAGAGGGATAGTTACCGGTGACATAGCTGAACGGTTTCTGTTTCCTTCTCTTTCATCGCTGTACGATCCTTTTATATTAAAGGGTATGCAGGCCGCTGTAGACAGAGTGCTGCGTGCTCACATAACAGTTGAAAAGATTTGTATCTACGGCGATTATGACGTAGACGGTATCAGTGGCACGGCACTCCTTGTTTCATTTTTACGACAAGTTGGTTGTAACTGCAGTTATTTCATCCCCAACCGCTTTGATGATGGCTATGGTCTTAGCAAAGGCGCTATTGAACGGATAATTGATGAGGGCGCAACGCTCATCATTTCTGTCGACTGCGGCATAACATCAGTAAATGAAGCCGCTTTTTGTCGTCAGGCCGGTGTTGATCTGATAATCATTGACCATCATGTTCCCGGCGACATCGTGCCGGAGGCAGCTGCAGTTGTAAATCCGCTCCAGCCCGATTGCTCCTATCCTTTTAAATCACTAGCAGGTGTCGGTGTTGCGTTCAATCTTTTGATTGCGCTGCGAAGCAGCATGAGAAGTGCACGGCTTTTCAGCACAGGCGACGAACCGGATTTGCGTAACTGGCTCGATCTGGTGGCACTTGGAACCATTGCCGATGTCGTGCCGTTGGTTGATCAAAACCGTATCTATGTCTCATACGGACTGAAAAGACTGGAAAACAGTTTCAGACCGGGCATTACTTCGCTGAAAAAAGTGGCCGGAATCAAGGACACTGTTTCGTGCGGTCAGGTAGGCTTTCGTCTTGCCCCTCGACTGAATGCTGCCGGCCGTATTGAAAGTGCTGTACCTGGGGTTGAGCTTCTGCTCGGTACGAGTATGGATGAATGTTCACTGATTGCAGAAGAACTGGATAGCGCAAATGCTGAACGCCAGGCTATTGAACGGGCGATTTTCGAGCAGGCTGTAGCCATGATAGAGGGCGACGGTGCGTATCCATCTCGTAGAAGCATTGTGTTGGCATCACCTGACTGGCATCAGGGGGTAGTCGGTATTGTTGCATCGCGATTGGTTGAACGCTACCATCGGCCGACGATCCTGATTGCAATTGACGATCAGGGGTACGCAAAAGGGTCCGGTCGCAGCATCCCCGGTTTCCACCTTCTGGAAGCGCTTGAACCATGCAGGCCGTACCTCGAACGGTTCGGGGGGCACCGGTATGCGGCTGGTGTCGGTTTGAACGCGGTAAATATCGACAGGTTTTCAGAGTCATTTGAAGCGGAGGCCTGCCGCATTATTACTGATGCTGATCTTGTACCTCTGCTTGATATTGATGCTGTTGTGTCACCTGCTGAGCTGGATCTGGATTTTACAACTGAATTAAGCAGACTTGAGCCGTTTGGTGCCGGAAACCCGGAACCGGTCTTAATGATGAGAGGTGTTACGGTGGTGGAACGCCGGGTTGTCGGTGATGGGCATCTCAAACTGCGGGTGACCGCCGGCGGTATTGCCTTCAGTGCCATTGCGTTTCGGCAGGCTGACTGCGTAACCGATGGAGTGCTTGACATCGCTTTTTATCCGGAGTGCAACATCTGGAATAATACAACAACGCTGCAGTTGCGCATAAAAGGCATACGAAAGGCTGAAAACTGATGCAACGGAACGAACGTTTTGATAGTGCGGACAGGATAATAAAGATTGGTTTCTGGGTAAATGCCGCTCTTATGATTCTTAAACTGTCTGCCGGTTACTGGGGACGATCTGATGCTGTCTTTGCTGATGGTATTGAGAGCGCGTGCGATTTTATAGCGATTTTTGCCACGATGATGGCCCTGAAGCTCGGCCGCCAACCGTTTGATGCCAACCACCCGTACGGTCACGGGCGTGCTGAAAGTCTGGCGGCGCTGCTGGTATCCCTGGTAATCTGTACTACAGGCGGCTGGATCCTGTACAGTGCTGCGAGCACCATTATTGCGGGCGAATTCACTTCACCTGGAGCGGTTGCCGTTGCAGCGGCATTCGTGACAATCATTATCAAAGAGTGGCTGTACCGCTTTTCGACACGCACGGGGAAAAAACTTGAAAGCCCGGCACTGCTTGCCATCGCCAAAGATCACCGCAAGGATGCCGTAACATCAGTTGCAACACTGATAGGAGTTATAGGTGCTTTTTTCGGCTTCGGTATTATGGATCCGATTGCAGCAGGGCTGACATCTTTGTTTATCCTGCATATCGGTTATCAGACATTTCGTGAGGCGGCCCATGATCTGATGGATGGTACCGCACCGGCTGATTTTATTGAAGCCCTCCAGATCCTCGCCGAAAGCGTCGAGCATGTCGAACATGTGCATGAAATGCGTGCCCGCCGGTCAGGACAGTATATGATTGTTGATTTGAAATTGGAAATGGACCCGGACATGACGGTCAAACAGTCGCATGATGTAGCAACCTGCGTTAAGAAACGGATTTTCGACACCTATCCGGGTGTCGGAGATGTCATGATTCATATCAATCCGCATGATGAAGAACATGAGGACCTGATTCGGTTATGAAGCTGTGGCGTGCTTTGATCTCGCTGGAGCTTTGCCTGGTATTACTGGCGTTGGTAGCTGTTTGCATGTCGCTTGGCTCATTCAGTCTTGGGGGTGAATATGCCGTCACAATCAACGGAATGGCGCTGTTTGCCTGGCTGCGGGAAACACCTCTGTTCTTTTCCTGGTGGATCTGGGCAACGCTTGTTCTATTGGTGCTGTTGACTCTCAACACGGTGCTCTGTTCTTCTGACACGCTCTGGATGCGGTGGGGCCGGGGAGGGTGGACTGCGCTTCTTGCGCCACAGTTGATGCATGCGGGTTTTTTGCTGATCGTCCTTGCACACCTGTTGAGTGCCATTGGATCATCAATTCATTCATTTGAGGTCAGGGAGAAAAGTCTTGCAGCACTGCCGGACGGCACACAATATGGCATTTCGTCAATTGCTGTTACAACCTCTTCTCAGGGAATGCCGCTTGCTTTCAGTAGTGAATTAGTGACCAACCTCAACAATCCTGACAGCAGGGTAATCATCTCTCCAAATCACCCCTGGTTTTTAAACGGGTATGGTGTGTATATCAAGCAGGCGGAGGCATACCCGATCAAAAGGGCCTTGTTCGAGATTCACCGCGAACCGGGAGCCATGCCGGCGCTGGCCGGTGCACTGCTGTTTACGGTCGGGAATGTGCTGCTGGTCGTGGTAAGATCGCGCGTGCGTGAAAACGAGCGCTGCGTCAGTGAGAGCATTTCCTGAAGATAATGATGTAACACGTTATAATTGTTGTTTTGAGCTCTAACCTCGCTCAATACTCCTCCTTCCTGATGCCGTATTTTTTAATTTTTCGATACATGGTTACCATGTTCATGCCGGCTTCACGTGCAGCTGCATCAATGTTGCCGCCATGTTTCTTCAGGAGGTTTTTCAGCAGGTCAGCTTCAAAATGCTCCAGTGCGGCAGTGTAGGGGATGTCTTGTATAGCAGCATTTGCTGCCGCCTCAATATGCGGGTGTGAAATAACAGAATCTGTTTCAATAAACTGAGTCAGTGTGTCGCGAGAAATATACTCCCCAGCCTCAACTGCCATACATGCTTCAATAACATTTTTAAGCTGGCGGATATTGCCCGGCCATGAAAAATCAGACAAAATTCGCAGTGCTTCGCTCTCAAATCCTTTGATTGATGTAGTGAATTTCTGATTCTGAAGCTGGATAAAATGGGCGGCAAGCAGCGGTATATCACTGCATCGATCCCGCAATGGGGGTAGGTGGATGTTGACAACATTCAGCCGATAATACAGATCTTCACGAAAGGAACCGCATTTGATGGCCTCTTTCAGGTCGGAGTTTGTTGCTGATAGTACGCGCACATCAACACGTGTCGGTGTGGTGTCTCCCAAGCGGTTAAACTCTTTTTCCTGAAGGAAGCGGAGAAGCGTTTTCTGGACATTCATCGGCAGATTACCTGCTTCATCGAGAAAGAGCGTGCCGCCGTTGGCTGTTTCCAAAAGACCGATACGACTTTCAGAGGCTCCGGTGAAGGCCCCTTTTTTATAGCCGAACAGTTCGCTTTCCAGAATATTTTCCGGTAATGCTCCACAGTTGATTGCTACAAAACGTTTCTCCCGGCGCGGTGAGTTATAATGTACCGCTTGAGCAATCAGTTCTTTGCCGGTACCAGATTCTCCGGTTATGAGGATGGAGGTGTCGCGAACAGCGACCTTGCCGACACGGTCAAGGACACTCTTAAGTCCTTCGCAGGCACCGATAATATTTTCAAAGCGGAATTTATCTTCAAGTTCGGCACGCAGTTCACGGTTTTCTGCGAGCAGTTGCCGTTGCTGCAGGGCATTTTTCACTCGATAGACGAGTTCATCCGGTTCAAACGGTTTGGTCAGCATATCGTATGCGCCCTTTCGGAGTGCCTGGATCGACATTTCCACCGTCGCATATGCGGTAATCATGATGACCGGGATATCATGCTGTTTGGCCCTGACCGCCTGTAAAACCTCCAACCCGCTCATGCCCGGCATTTTTATATCACTTATGACCAGATCCCACGCTGAAGCGGAGAACTCTTCAACCGCCTTTTGCGGCGATGTGTAAAAGCGCACCAGATAACCATGATCAAGAAGAATCTGCTCCATCATCCGGCAGAGTCCGGCCTCATTATCAATCAATAGAATACGTTTTTTGTCAGACACTTATAATTCCTCTCGCTCAGTCGGAAGTGTGACGGTCACGCGTGTTCCGGTACCAACGGTGCTTTCAATGGTAATATCCCCATGGTGCTGCTCAATAATTTGTCGGGTGATGGCAAGTCCAAGCCCGGTACCACGGGTTTTGGTCGTGTAAAACGGTTCAAAAATCTTTTCCAGAGAGTCCGGCGGAATGCCACATCCGTTATCACTGAAAATTATACGAACGTGCGTAGCATCGGCAGCCTCGGAGCTGACGGTCAGAACTCCTCCGTCCGGCATGGCTCCACCCGCGTTAAGGATAAGGTTGATGGTTACCTGGCGCATCTGGTCGCCATCCAGTTCAACCAGCGGAAGGTTTTTTGCGAGCTTGGCGGTGATTTTTACCCCTCGCATATCGGTATGGTTGGCGGCAAAGTCGACAATTTGCTGCAACAGATCATTAAGGTCGGCTTGTTGAAGAGTCGGACGAGGTGTGCGGGCGTAAGAAAGCAGATCCTGAACTATTTTTTTGCACCGTTTACTTTCTCTCTTGATTTCGTGAATGTATTGATAGTTGGGATCATCTTCTGTCATCTTGCTTTCCAGGTACCCGGCATAGCCAAGTATGACACCTAACGGATTATTTATTTCATGGGCTACTCCTGATGATAATATGCCCAACGATGCCATTTTACCCTGCTGGGCAAGGCTGGACTCAATTTCCTTGTTCCGCTGGATAATATCGGTCATGCGGTTAAAGGCATTGGCCATTTCTGCCAGCTCATCTTCACCAGTAACCGTCATTCGTTCGTCAAAATTACCCCGTTTGACCCGCTTGATAACAGACATCATGTGGGTGATCGGGCGGGTGAAAATTTTTGAGGCCCAATAAACAAAAACTGTTGCAAATGCGCCAGTAACCAATATCAAGAGTGCCGTGCTGAACAAAATATGCGTCTTTATTTTGTATGCTTCCTGATAAAATTCATCCTCATACGACCCAACGGCAACAATCCAGTCCCATGGCTCAAAATATTTGTAATGGACGATTTTCATGCGGGGGGCTGAATCGGTGCTGTTTTTCCACGGATACCGAATCCACCCGTTTTTTTTGCGGACCATTTCCCGCAAAAAACCGTACTCATTAATACCTCGTGAGTTTATCAGATTCTTTCCTTCGGAGTCAGGGTGGATTGTGAACGTTCCTTTGCCGTCCATACAGAAAATATAGCCGCTTGCTCCAACCTTCTTGGCCCGGATGCGCTCTTTGAGTGTGGCAAACGACAGCCGTTCAAATGCGGCATCGCTGACTGTTTCATCAAGGTAGCTGCCGGAGGCGATGATCCAGTCCCATTCACGGAAATACTTGTAGGCAACCACTTTCGTACGGGGTTTTGTGTCCCCCAGAACCGCATTACGCCATGGGTAAGTAATGAACAATATTTCACCCGGTTTGCTGGCTCGTGCTGCTGCGCACATTTCTCTTATAAAGTAGCGGCCATTCTCATCACGCTCGTCATATACGTTTTCACCTTCTCGTGCTATGTGGGCCTGGAGATAGCCACGACTGGTCATGGCATAGATATAGCCGCTTTCTCCAACATTTATTTTTTTCAGCGCCTGACGGGCTTCCATCTGAGCAGTTTTTATATCAAGAGAGCCCTGTTTAAGCTGGTTCTGTTCAGCTACTACGAGATTATATGCAAGAGCCGTCAGAGTTGCCAATTCATTGTTGAGATGGCGTCTCTTATCCTGTTTGTAAACCTGAAACTGCTGATGATGAGAATTGAGCAGGTCGACACAGAATTCGGAGAGATGTTGCAGGTCATCTTTGCTGGTTTTGGTTATGCCGAGGTAGGCCTGCTCGTTAGCGATATAGCCGATTACTCCGGCCACAATAAAGATCGGAATGGTAACCAGCGGCATAACCAGTGTCAGAAGTTTGCCATGAAGTTTAAGTTTGTTGATGAACGAGAACATCGTGCCCCGATATTTGCGTGAACGTAGAGGTATAATAGGAATTTGCCTCATTCGGTATTTCGGTTTATAAGGTAACTGCGAGTTAAATGCAACAGTGACAAGATACTTCAAGTGACGATACCTGCGGCGCAGACCGGATGTCAGGGGGGGCTGATATGCCAAAAAAACGGGTAGTTATTGCCGGCATGGGGTTTGGCGGGCTACGCGCCGCACGTGCACTTGCCGGAAGTGATGTCGAATTAATTATGATCGACCGGAATAATTACCACCTGTTTCAGCCGCTATTGTACCAGGTGGCGACGGCCGGCCTTGAGCAGGAAGAAATTGCCTATCCTTTGCGCGGACTTGTGCGTCGCTGGCATAACGCCTCATTTTTACTTGCAGAAATCTGCGGCGTCAATTTTGCTGATAAGTGTGTTCAGACAGATGCGGGGCCAGTTCAATATGATTATCTGGTAGTTGCTGCCGGAAGCCGCACGAACTTCTTCGGCATGGAAAGTGTTGTGGCCCATGCATTCGATCTCAAACGTCTTGATCAGGCGGAAGATTTGCGTAATCACATTTTGTTGATGTTTGAGCGAGCCTCCCATGAACCTGACGCAAAGCTTCGTTCGGCATTGCTGACCTTTGTGGTCGTCGGCGGGGGACCGACCGGGGTCGAATTTTCCGGAGCGTTGAGAGAATTGATTGTATATGTATTATCTCAGGATCACCCTGATATTGCAGTTTCGGATACCAGAATCATTCTGATGGAGGCAACTGATTCGTTACTGACCGCCATGCCGGATGATCTTCGCCGGTATGCGTATGACAAACTGCGCTCCATGGGCGTGGAAGTCATGCTGGAGAGCCGTGTTGTTGGTGCGACTGCCGCTTCGGTAGAGCTGTATGGCGGCACGGAAATCGCTTCCCACACGCTGCTCTGGTCTGCGGGAGTATCTGCTGCGGAACTGGCGGGATACCTGCGAGATGTTGAAAGTGGTGCTGGCGGAAGAATCATGGTTCAACCTGATTTGACTATTCATGACCACCCGGAAGTATTTGTCGTCGGAGACATGGCGTGTTGCACGAAGGATGGCGTGCCGTTGCCGATGATGGCACCCGTCGCAATTCAGCAAGGAGAGTATGCGGCGCGGGCAATCATGGCTCGTGAGCAGGGGCGCTCTCTTCCCGCGTTTCACTATTTAGATAAAGGAGCAATGGCTACTATTGGCAAAAGCTCTGCCGTGGCGACCGCGGCTGGCTTCAAATTCCGTGGTTTTATTGCCTGGGTAGCATGGTTGCTCTTGCATCTCTATTACTTGATTGGATTCCGGAACCGGTTGATTGTTATGATGAACTGGACGTATGCATATTGGTTCCAGGAGCGCCAGGTTCGTCTGATTACGGCAATAAAGCGTCGGGCGGTATCAGTTGTCCTTGATAGGAATGAACCCTGATTTTTCTATCGAACATTGACTTTTGTTGTTTACTTCTCGTATTCTTCCCGATCCAAAGTAATTATTGTAATATAATATCAAAAATTAGTAACTATGTGGAGATGCAGTGAAGGCATTTGTCATTATTCCTACCTATAACGAGAAGGACAACGTCACTTCTTTGGCGCATGCAGTCCTTGCGCAGCACCCTGATCTCCAGATTTTGTTTGTTGACGATAATTCCCCGGACGGTACCGGTGCGCTTATTGACAATCTGGTGGCACAAGAAAGCCGTATTCATGTACTGCATCGTGATGGGAAACTCGGTTTGGGGTCGGCGTATCGTGAGGGATTTAAGGCGGCCCTGACGATGGGGGCTGATTTTTTGATAGAAATGGATGCTGATTTCTCTCACGATCCCGTAGTGTTGCCGCTTTTTTTGTCTGCTATTAAAGAAAGTGATCTGATAATTGGTTCCCGCTACATCAATGGAGTCAGTGTCGTCAACTGGCCGATCAGACGCCTGATGTTAAGTTATTTTGCAAGTGTGTATACCAGATTGATTACCGGCCTTCACCTGCGCGACTGTACAAGTGGTTTTAAGTGTTTTCGCCGTTCGGTCATTGAGGCGATAGATCTTTCTATTGTAAAATCAGACGGATATTCTTTCCAGATTGAAATGAATTACCGCTGCAAGGAAAAGGGGTTTCGCATAGCCGAGATTCCGATTATCTTCATTGATCGTCATGCAGGTAGTTCTAAAATGTCAGGGGCTATTGTCAGGGAAGCGGTCCTGATGGTTTGGAAGCTCCGCCTGCAGACTATTCTTGCGCGACTGCTAGGGAAATAACCATGCTTGATGACCTTTGGTCTGTTATACTTATCGCCGGTTTGGTCGGCTGGATCTTTTCCAGCATCATGTTTATGCTAAAAGCATTTCCAGAGAGGGGTACTTTCAGTGCATCGTGCGGAATCCGGTGGGGATCGGCGGCACTTATATCTTTCTTTGTATGGGTTGTTGCACTGTTAAATGCCTGACTGATTATGATTATTTCAAGATAACGATGACGACCACGGGCGTTTTGCCGGTGGTTTTTATATGTTAAAATGTCACTGTTTGTGGTATCAAGGCTCGGTTATGGCACTCTTTTCCTGTAAGCTTGGCGCATCTGACGACAGAATTATCATCAGGGATTTTGAAGCTGCAGACAGTAGTGTTCTGCGCAAAAATCTTGAAGATCAGGGCTTTTTTGTCTTTGAAGTCAAAAAGAAGCCGTTTCAGTTTTTGCTTGATAAGGGCTTGAAGCGTAAACGGGTTGATAACAAGGCGCTTTTGACTTTTAATCAGGAACTGCTAGTGCTGATTAAGGCTGGAATGCCGATCATGCAGGTGTTGGATGCGATTATGGAACGTCATGATTCCGGCGTTCTGTATGAGGTTCTGCTGCAGGTACGAGATGATATCAAGGCGGGTGCGGCGCTGTCGGTTGCGATGGAAAAACATGGCAACGCATTTCCGTACCTTTATATTGCATCCATTCGTGCGGGTGAACGCACGGGCGATCTTCCACAGACAATCAGGCGCTATATTGAATATTTGAAGAGAGTTGGAACGCTTCGAAAAAAAATCATTGCGGCGGTTTTTTATCCGGCCATTCTGGTTGTGTTTGCGCTGATAGCAATCACGCTCCTGCTGACGTATGTGGTGCCGACTTTCAGCCAAGTATATACCGATTCGGGATCCCAGCTGCCTGCCCTGACCCAGTTGCTGATTACCTGCACTCGATTGCTCAGGAAATTTTTTGTTTTTGGTGCTATTGCTGGCATCGGCCTGCTTTTTGTGTTCAGATCCTGGAAAAGTACGGAAGCTGGTCGATATGCCTTTGACCGTTTCAAGTTGACGGTTCCGATTGCCGGGGATGTTTTCTCAAAATATTCGGTAGCCGGTTTTACACGCACTCTGGCAACAGTTCTGGGGAGCGGTATCCCGATCATTGAATCGCTGCGCATGTCGATAGGTACGTTGAATAATGTGTTCATGGAAAAACGCCTGTTTGAGGCGGTTCGCTTTATTGAAGAGGGGGGACGCTTATCGGTGGCACTTGAACGTATTCACATTATGCCACCTTTGGCTCTTCGTATGTTGGGAGTCGGTGAAACAACCGGAGCTTTGGAAGACATGCTGTTGGATGTTTCCACGTATCTGGAGGAAGAGCTTGAAGAGCGGATGCATCTTTTGACAACGGCTATAGAACCGGCCATCATGTTGATAATGGGCATCGTTATCGGGGTGATTATTATTGCCATGTATCTGCCTATTTTTAAGATTGCCGGAACGGTAGGATAAGGTATTGATGCAACCATACAAACGAAAAAATATCGGCACGATCCTGTTGGACCGGGGGTACCTGAAATCTGATCAAATCCAGATTGTTGTTGTCAAGCAGGACACGACTCGGCAGCGTTTTGGTGAGATTGCCATTCATGAAGGCTTTATTACCGAAGAGAATCTGGCGCTGGCGTTGGCTGAACAGTTTAATGTCGAATATGTGGACCTGCACAATTTCAAAATGGATACTGAACTGCTCAATCAATTGCCACCGGATGCGATCTACCGGTTTCATTTCGTGCCGCTGGAGATCGATTCGAGTACGATAGTCGTTGCTGTTGCCGACCCTACAGATGTTGTCAATCTTGACGAGTTGGAGCTGCAGCTTGGTCGACAGGTACGGATTCGGGTTGCCACTGACTCTGCTATAGCGGCGACAACCAAGGCGGGCGAGGGAACGCGCAGGGTTCTGCGCGAAGTTTCCGAAGACTTCATGCTTCAGCTAGTCAAGGAAACTGACCGAGGTGAAGAGGTCTTGTCAGTTGAATCTCTTGCCGATGATACCAGCCCGATTATCAAACTGATAAATACGACCATCCTTGACGCGTTAGGCCGCAGAGCGAGCGATATTCATATTGAAACCAGTCTTGATGGTGTTGATATCAAGTACCGTATTGACGGGGTTCTGTATAAAGCGAACGATACCATCGACCAGCATTTCCAGGCACCAATCATTTCACGGTTAAAAGTAATGAGCGAACTGGATATTTCTGAACGGCGCATCCCGCAGGATGGGCGCTTCAAAATCCGCTTCGGTGAAAAATCAATAGACTTTCGTGTATCAATTATGCCGAGTTCGCTCGGTGAAGACGCCGTCATCCGTATTCTTGATAAAGAAAGTATTGCCAGTGATTTACATGGTTTGACGCTGGAAAATCTTGGTATCAGTGATCGGGAAATCAAGCGTCTCAGGAAAAAAATTCGTGAGCCATACGGAATGGTGTTGGTAACGGGCCCGACCGGTTCCGGTAAAACGACAACGCTGTATGCTGCATTGTCCGAGATTCATACCGGAGAGGATAAAATCATTACGATTGAGGATCCGGTGGAATATATGTTGCGCGGTGTTTTGCAGATACCGGTCAATGAGAAGAAAGGATTGACGTTTGCCAGGGGGTTACGTTCGATTCTGCGCCACGACCCGGATAAAATCATGGTTGGAGAAATTCGTGACTCCGAAACTGCTCAGATCGCTGTTCAGTCTGCATTAACCGGTCATCTGGTCTTCACAACGGTTCACGCCAATAATGTGTTCGACGTGATAGGTCGTTTTATCCATATGGGTATTGATCCCTACAATTTTGTATCCTGCCTCAACTGCGTTCTGGCTCAGCGGTTGGTACGAAAAGTGTGTGTTGCCTGTCGCAAACCGGTTACATATACCGACGAAGAGTTGGTCGAGGGTGGTGTTGATCCGGAACGTTTCCGTGGCACGACACTGTATGAAGCGGACGGCTGCGATGAGTGTCACGGGACCGGCTATCGGGGGCGGGTAGCCATTGTTGAACTGTTGGAGTTAACCGACCAGATTCGCGATCTTATTATTGCGAAAGTTCCCTCCACGCAGTTGAAAAAAGCGGCCCGCGACGCAGGTGTCCTGTTTCTGAGGGATTCAGCCGAAGAAAAACTGGAAGCCGGTATAACAACGCTCAAGGAGATAAATCGTGTCACGTTTGTTGAATAGCCGGATTGGGACAAGCCATGTTTTTTTCCGGTAATCTGATCGGTGTTGAAATAAGTCCGCACGGAGTTACCTGCGCGTTGACGGGCGGATCAGCTGCTTCACCACGTGTCGAGCGTGTTGTACATGTTCCCTTTATTCCAGGAACAATGCAGGTGTCGTTGCGTGAGCATAATATCCTCGATCCGGGCGCCTTCACAGCAGCTCTGAAGTCGGCCTATAATCAGCTGCTCTGCAGTACAAACAGGGTTGCAGTGTCTCTGCCGGATGCCGTCAGCAGGATTATGCTGGTTGACCTTGAAGGACGCTTTAAAAGTCGTAACGAGGCTTTGGACCTTATCAGGTGGAAATTAAAGAAGAACATCCCTCTTGATGCGGCCGATACTCACCTTGATTATCAGCAGCTTGCGGTCAGGGAAAATGGTGATCTTGCGCTATTGGTGGCTATCGTGTCGCGTTCGGTTATCTCCCAGTATGAAGATCTGATCACGCAAGCCGGGCTGTCTCCCGCACGCATTGAATGCCATACGTTTAGTATATGCCGTCTTTTTGATCGGCGCTTATCTCTTCAGGAAGATTGTCTCCTGCTCACTTTTTATGACGATACCCTGTCGGTAGTGGCATTTTCGAACGGCATTCCGGAATTTTTCCGGAGCAAGTTTCTGCCGGGTACCGTGGCAACTGACAGCCGGGTGTACACCGAAATTAACAGCTCTCTTCTGGTCTATAAGGAACGTTTTCCGGATCGCCCCGTCCAGGCGGTGTTCTGCGTCGCTTCCCCTGATGCCTCGCGAAGCTTTATGGAGATGGCTGCTGAAGCAACCGGTCTGGCTCCGGTGCTGCTCGAAACTAAAGGTGCCGTGGCACCTGGCAATTCGGCACCTGGCGATCAAGCAGGTCTGTTCCCATACACTGTTGCTGCTGGTGCAGCCGTGAGGAGTTCTTGATGCGTTATCGAATTAACCTTGCAACGCGCACCTACCTTGATCATCATTTGGTTAACAGAGTTGCATACAGTTCAATCGCCCTGCTTGTTGTTGTGCTGGTGTGGAATATCAGTCGGGTTGTCACTCTAAGTAATGAGAACGGTCGTCTGGAAACGGAAATTTCCGCCATACAACGTAAGAATAATGCTAAATCTCCAGCTGTTACTGAAACCGAGACAAATCTTCAAAAAAAACAGATCCGTTTCTTTAACGAAATTATCAGCCGAAAAAGTTTTAGTTGGCTCAATCAGCTTGACGTATTTGAGAATGTCACACCGGTTGGCATATCTCTCTCATCCCTTGCTCCGGGTAAAAACCGGCTTGAGTGGAAGATTGAAGGGCACGCCAAATCATTTAAGGCTGTGCGGCAGTATCTTGAACAGTTGGAAGCTTCAGACAGATTTTCAAATGTTTTGCTGCTGTCTCATCAAGAGATGGCGGCTGATGATAAAGTGCGCGGCGTGAAATTTTCCATTTCCTGCACAGTGGTGGAGCGATGAAACAGCTGATTATGGAACTTATCCGTCAGAAAATGCGGCTGATCTTCACTGTTTCCGCCTTGTTACTACTTAACGTGGCACTTGGTGCCGTCGTTGTTTTTTATCAGCAACCTGCATTGGCTGACCTGCAGACCAGATGGAGCGCCTTGCGCCGTCAGGATGCTACGGTCGGCGCGGTGGATGGGGCGACTCTCTACAGGCAAGCGGAGACGGATCTTAAAACAGTCAATAGCAGGATTCCGGAAAAGAGAGAATTCGGCAGGATTTTGAGCGAACTTTACGAAGCGGCTACGGACAGTGCTGTTGAAGTTATCGGTATCAGTTATAAACCGGTGAAGATCAAGGAAGAGGCGTTACTCTCCTATCAATTAACACTCTCGGTAACCGGCAGCTACGCGGCGATAAAAAGTTATCTGAATGATCTCCAGGGAATGGAAGAGCTGATAGTGGTTGATTCGGTCTCCT